>CAWFDD010000003.1:0-950380 GCA_963814605.1 uncultured Acidobacteriota bacterium
CGCGCGGCGCAGGACCGAGAATCCCGGCAGCGCAGCGGCGGCGCAAAATCGGTCGGAAATATGAGGCGAAAACGCGAAAAAGGTCGCTTTGCAGTAGTGGAATCTCCCGGTTGACAGCGATGCTTCCGCTAAGCCATAGTTCTCGCGGGGTCATTTCTGGCGATGTTTATTACAGTCCGCGGGGTCTCGGACTGTCTGTGGGTGAAGTCTGCATGCCTTTTGGCCGTGCTGCTACTTGGAAGCTGGCGGGCGGCTCACGGTCAGGCGAAGGACGAAACCCCGCAACAGACGAACGAAAAGATTCAGCAGCTAGCCATCGCTGCGCGCACCCACCCGGTGGATACGCCCATCGGAACGGGCGACCTTCTGCACATTGACGTCTTCGACGTTCCCGAGCTCTCTCGCGAAGTACGCGTGGGCGATGCCGGCGACATCAGCTATCCCCTGATCCCGGGCAAAATTCAGGCCTCCGGGCTCACTCCGTTCGAGCTGGAAGAGAAGATCGAACAGCTGCTCATCGAGAACGGATTGGTGTCGCATCCGCAGGTTTCCGTATTCGTGAAAGAGCAGAATAGCCAGCCGGTTTCGATCGTAGGCGCCGTTCAACGCACCATGGTTTATCAGGTGATCCGCCCCACGACCTTGCTCGAAGTGCTCTCCGCGGCAGGTGGCATCTCCGATGATGCGGGAAGCGTAGTTGTGATCACGCGCACCGCTCATATGGCGCCGCCGAAATCCGAAGGAATCAGCGTCTCGAATGATTCTGACAAGGATCAACAGATCATTACGATCCGGTTGCAGGATTTGCTGGAATCCGGAAACGCCGCCTACAACGTCCAGGTGTACGGCGGCGACGTAGTCAGCGTCCCCAGAGCCGGCATTGTCTACGTACTGGGCCTCGGCGTGGTGCAGCCGGGGGGATATGTTCTGCAAAGCCACGGGGAACAGGTCAGCGTGCTGAAAGCGATTGCCCTGGCACACGGCACGACCGGCTTCGCCAAAGGCGATTCCGCGGTGATCTTGCGCATGAACCCCGCCACCGGAAACAGGGACCAGATTCCGGTACACATCAGCGCCATCGAGAAACACAAGGCGGACGATGTGCTGATGAACTCGAACGATATTCTGTATGTACCCGACAGCAAGGGATTGAAGGTGCTTGCCAAAGGCGCGGAGGCGGCTGTGGGTATTGGAGCAGGGCTCGCGGTTTACCGGTAGCTCCGGGCGCGCGCTTGTTTCGGCTAGTCCGATTGTGGGGTGAACAAAGTGGGTCCGATGGAAGACGCATCCCGGTTCGCGATTCGCGAACGCAAGGCGGCAGAGTCGCTCACCGTAATTCCGCCGCCCTCCGTTCTTCCCTGGGACCAGATGCCCAGAGAGCCGCACCTGCTCGACTACCTGGTCATCCTCAGAAAGCACCAGTGGCTGATCCTGACGTTTCTTCTCACCGTCGTCACCGTCGTTACCATTGCGTCCTTCAAGATGAAGCCGGTCTACGAAGCGGCGGCCAGAGTGGAGGTGGACAAGGAATCCCAGAGCCCCCTGCCCTTCCAGGAGGAGAACAGCTACGACGAGTTCGTGGACATGGACAGTTATCTCGAGACGCAAACAAAGATTCTGGAAAGCGAGACGCTTGCTTTCCAGACCATTAAATCCATGGATCTTGCCAGGTATCCCGAGTTCGGCGGCGGTCCGGGCACATTGGCTTTCGGGCAGGGAGGCGCCGGGACGCGGCGCCCGGCGATTCTGGGTGCTTTTCTGGGAGGCCTCAGCGTCAAGCGCGTGCCCAATAGCCGCCTAATCCAGGTGGGGTTTGAGGCCGAGGATCCGCAGCTCGCAGCGCAGATCGTAAACGCGCATCTGCAGAACTACATCGAGCAGAATTTCCGCAGCAAGTACGACGCCACGACTCAGGCATCCAACTGGCTGTCCTCGGAACTCGAGGAGCTGCGAATCAAGGTTGAGAAATCCGAAGACGCACGCCTGGCTTACGAGCGGCAAAACCAGATCTGGCAAATCGACGAAAAACAGGACATCACCACGCAGAAACTGGCGGACCTCAGCAAAGCCGTGACGGACGCTCAAACCGGACTGGCGGAAAAGGAAGCCCTGTACCGCATGGCCCTGTCGGGAAATGTGGATGCCCTCCCCGCGGCCCGCGAAAATCCGGTGATTCAGGATTTGCTCAAGCGAAAAGCCGAGACCAACTCCGCTTACGCGGATGCGCTGAACCAGTACGGCCCGAACTATCCGAAAGTGCAGCGCCTGGCAGCGCAACAGCAGCAAGTGGCCGACGATCTGGCCAGCGCGCAGAAAACGATGGTTGACAGCATCCAGGTGGAATACAACACCGCGCGCAGCCACGTCGATATTCTGCAAGCGTCGCTCGACAAGCAGAAGGCGGACGCAAACGATCTGGCGGAAAAACTGGTTCAATATCACATCCTGCAGCACGATGCCGAAGCCAACAAACAGCTCTACGACGGCTTGCTGCAGAAGCTGAAAGAAGCAACGATTTCCGTGGGGCTGCGATCGAGCAACATCCGCGTGGTTGACCCCGCGCTTGCGCCCACCAGCCCATCACGCCCGCAGAAAGCGCGGAACATCCTGCTGGCGTTTCTGGTCGGTCTGGTGGGAGGAATCGGCCTGGCGATTTTCCGCGAGTATCTCGACAACACGGTGAAGTCGCCGGATGACATCGAGACGTTGACCGGGCTCCCTTCGCTGGCCGTGGTTCCGGCATTGCCGGGCATGAACGGCCATCACAGCCGCCGGCTGGCCTGGCCGTCTCGCGATCCAATTCCCCAGGCTGGCACGGGCCCGCGCGTGGAGTTGCTCTCCTATCTTCAGCCGAAATCACAGATTTCCGAGGCGTTCCGGGCTTTGCGGACGTCGCTGCTGCTGTCGCAAGCCGAGCACCCGCCCCAAGTAATCCTGGTGACCAGCGCGCTGCCGCGCGAAGGGAAAACGACGGCGGCGGTCAATCTGGCCGTGACGCTCGCGCAACTCGGCGACCGGACCCTGTTGATGGATTCCGACTTGCGCAAGCCGGGAATTCGTCGCGCCATGAATCTTACGATCGGCAAAGAGCTGGGTTTGAGCTCGTTTCTCGCTGGCGTGTGCACGCTCGACGAGGCAATCCTGCCCCATCCCACGATCAGCAACCTTTCGGCGCTGACGACCGGTCCGGTGCCGCCAAGCCCGGCCGACTTGCTGTCGTCCCACCGGATGCAGGAAGCGATTGCCGAGGCGCGGCGCCGGTTTAAATTCGTGGTCATCGATTCGCCGCCAATCATGGCGGCCACGGACGCTGTGATTATTTCCGCGCTGACCGACGGAGTGCTGCTGGTCGTACGGAGCGGCGAAACGCCGAAAGAGGCTTTCACCCGCAGCCGCGACCTGCTTGCGGCGGTGAAGAGCCGCCTGCTCGGCGTGGTGCTGAACGCCGTGGATTCAAGCGCCCCGGATTATTACTACTCGTATCGCTACTACCCCTATGCCTATGGTTACGGATACGGGGAAGATGTCGCCAAATCGCCGCAATTTCCAGCCGGGCCGGACGAGTCGGAGAGATCTTCGAGCTAGGAGGCAATCTTGCGACACTTGATCACGGGCGGAGCGGGTTTCATCGGGTCGCACCTGGCGGAGGCGTTGCTGAAACGCGGAGATGAAGTGTTCATTCTCGACGACCTGTCCACGGGCAGCGTCGAAAATATACGGCATCTGAAGGCCCAGGAGCGCTTCCACTACTTTTTCGATTCCATCACCAACAAACAGCTGCTGGCCGAGTTGGTGGATGAATCGGATGTGATTTTCCACTTGGCGGCTGCCGTGGGCGTGCGCTTGATCGTCGAAAGCCCGGTGCGCACGCTGGAAACAAACGTTTACGGCACGCAACTGGTGCTCGACGCGGCGTCGAAAAAGAAGAAGCTGGTGGTCACCGCCTCCACGTCCGAGGTATACGGCAAGAGCGACAAGGTGCCGTTCCACGAAGATGCCGATCTGGTGCTGGGCGCCACGACCATGAGCCGCTGGAGTTACGCCGCATCGAAAGCGCTCGACGAGTTTCTGGCGCTTTCGTATTGGAAGGAAAAGAAGCAACCCGTGATCGTGGTTCGGCTGTTCAACACCGTGGGACCGAGGCAGATCGGCCGGTACGGGATGGTGCTCCCGAACTTCGTGCGGCAGGCGCTGGAGGGAGCGCCCATCACGATTTTCGGCACAGGCCGGCAATCGCGGTGTTTCTGTGATGTCCGCGACACGATCGAGGCGGTGCTGCGGCTGATCGCGAAGCAAAACGCAATCGGCGAGGTCGTCAACATCGGCAGCGACGAGGAGGTCTCGATCGAGCGACTGGCGCACATCGTGAAGCAGCGCACCGGGAGCGCCTCGCCCATCACCTACATCCCCTACGATCAAGCCTACGAGCCCGGCTTTGAAGACATGCAACGCCGCGTGCCCGCGCTCGAAAAGCTTCAGCGGCTGACAGGGTTCCGGCCGGCGACTCCGCTTTCGGAAATCGTTGATCGCGTGGTGGCGCATTTCCACGTAAAAGCGGACGGAGAGATGGCGCAGGCGGCCGGCCAAGCTACCTCAGCCACCGCGCTCCGCTGACGCCCGGCCCGCGCAGCCTAGCTAGACTTCCGTTTCCCACCCAGGGGCAAAAGCGGAGAACCGCGGCGCGCGCTGCGTCCCGCTAAAAATTGTCAATTCCGTACAGACCACTTCTTTCTGATATCTTTGATGCGACTATGAGCAGCACCTCAGCCACAAATCGACTGGCACACGGTGACTCGGCCACGCTTGCGATCGGAGCTTCCCCTGCCGGGGGCCGGGACCTGGAAAAGAATCGAAGAAGCACTACGCTCTCGGTAATCGTTCCCGTGTACAACGAGCGGTTCTTGATCGAGGCTAGCCTGGCGCGACTCGATGTGCTCGGTGAATCTCCGCTGCTGGAACGGGTCCGGATCATCGTGGTGGACGACGGCTCGTCGGACGGCACAGCCGATGCCATTGCACGTTTTCGAGAATCGCGCGAAGCACGGGGAGACTCGAAATTCTCCTGGATTTGGATGCGCCACGAGAAGAACAGCGGCAAGGGAGCGGCGATTCGCACCGGGCTCCAGCAAGTGGATACCGAGCTGGTCGTGATTCATGATGCCGACCTGGAGTATCACCCGGGCGATCTGCTGAAAATGGTCGAGGTATTTTTGTTCGAGGACGCCGACGCGGTTTTCGGCTCGCGGTTCATGTCCGGTGGTTACAAGCGCGCGCTATTCTTCCGGCACGCCCTGGGAAACAAACTCCTGACGTTCCTGTGCGATCTGGTATGCGATCTCAATCTCACCGATATGGAGACCTGCTACAAGATGGTGCGGACGAAGCTGCTCAAGAGCATTCCGCTGGAGAGTTCCACGTTTGACGTGGAGCCGGAGCTGGCTATCAAGCTGGCCAAGCGCGGCAGCAGGATCTTCGAGGTCCCGATCAACTATTCGGGGCGCACCTACGGCGAGGGCAAAAAGATCACCTGGAAGGACGGCGTGCGCGCCCTGTGGGCGATCCTGCACTATGCGGCCTCCGATCACATTTACACCGAAGATGAGAGCGGCGGCGAAATTCTGGAAAGGTTGAACCGGGCGCCACGGTTCACGCGGTGGATGGCGGACGTGCTGCGGCCCTATATCGGAGATCGCGTGCTCGAGGTGGGTGCGGGCACCGGCAATATGTCCGTGCACTTGATGCCGCGGTCGATTTATTGGGCAACGGATGTGAACCCGCACTACCTGGATTATCTGGTCACCTTGCGCTCGACGAGGCCTTACATGCGCGTGGCGTATACGGACGCGGCGGACGCGGCCACCTTTCCCGCCGGGCAGTCATTTGACACGGTGGTCTGCCTGAACGTGGTCGAGCACGTCCAGGACGATCTTGGCGTGCTGCGAAATGTGTGGAACGCGTTAAGCGACGGCGGCCGGGCCGTCATTCTGGTGCCTTGCGGGCCGGGGCTTTACGGCACCTTGGACGAAGCGCTCGGGCATTTCCGGCGCTACACGAGCGAGCAGTTGGCCGGCGTGGCCGGACAGGCCGGCTTTCGAGTCGAGCAAGTGTTGAAATTTAACCGGCCGGGCGTGGTGGCCTGGTGGCTCAACGGGCGCATCCTGCATCGACGAACATTCGGGCTCTGGCAGATACGCATGTTGAATCTCCTGACGCCGGTATTCCGCCTGCTGGACTCGTGGCTGCCGCTTCCGCCGCTTTCCATCATCGCGATATTGAGAAAGGAAAACCAGGAAGGATCAGAGAATCCGGCGGCGGCGCAGTGACCGATGCAGCGAGGCGGACGCGGCCTCGCGCCGATTGCAGGACTGCCTGCCGGATGAGGAAGCGGAAACCGCTTGCGTAGACTTACCAGATACGAAGCGCTTCTGGGGCTCCTGTTTCTTCTCACCCTGCCGCTCAGCAACCCCTGGGTGCGGGGCGACGGCGTGGGTTATTACGCTTTCGCGCGCTCCATGCTGATCGATCATCGCCTGGATTTCACGAAGGACTGGCTGGCTGCCAACGCGAGTTATCGAATGGGCCGCACCGACGCGCTGGGAAACATCCTGCCGAACCAATACACGTTGACGGGACATCTGGACAACCACTATTCCGTCGGGCCGGCGATTCTGTGGTTCCCGTTTCTGTTGGTGACACATGCGGGCGTCATCGTGTACGACCGGTTCGGCGGACAGATTCCTGCAGACGGTTTCTCCCGGCCGTACCGAGTGGCGATGGCTCTTGGGACGGCGGTGTACGGGTTTCTCGCGCTGGCGATTTCATTCGCCTTGGCGCGAAAGTACGTTGAAGAACGCTGGGCGTTTCTGGCCACTTTGGGGATCTGGTTCGCAAGCTCGCTGCCCGTGTATATGTATTTCAATCCGTCGTGGTCGCACGCGCAATCGGCATTCACGGTGGCTCTGTTCATCTGGTTTTGGGCTCGCACCCGCGGCGCGCGGACCTCGCTGCAGTGGTTGATCCTCGGAGCTGTCGGCGGGCTGATGATGGATGTTTATTACCTGAGCGTCCTCCTGCTGCTGCTGCCGGTGTTGGAATCGCTTGCGCGTTATTGGAACATGCGCAAGGATGCCACGATGGCAACGACCGGGCGCCTCCTTTTCGAAAACGCCATTTTCGCCGCGATGGTTTTTGCAGCCTTCCTTCCAACGCTGATCACAAAGAAGATCATCTACGGGAGCTACACGCACTTTGGATATACGGAACACTGGTTCTGGAGATCGCCCGCTTTCTTCAAAGTTGGTTTTTCCGCGGACCACGGCCTTTTCAGCTGGACACCGATAGTGATTCCGGCGGTCATTGGACTCGTTTATCTGCGACGCCGCGACGGCGCCCTGGCCGCGTACTTAATTGCCATGTTCGCAGCATATTTTTATACGCTTGGGTGTTATCAAAATTGGGACGGGCTCTCCGCTTTTGGCAATCGGTTCTTCGTCTCTCTGACGCCGATCTTTGTGCTGGGCTTGGCGGCGTTTTTTGACGGGCTCGAGCGCGCCTGGAACGAGCGCGGCGCACTGATCGCGTCTGCGGCGGCGACGACGGTGCTGATTTTGTGGAATCTGGGTCTCATCTTCCAGTGGGGGACTCATATGATTCCGGTGCGCGGTCCGATTTCCTGGCGGGATGCCGCGTACAACCAGTTCGCGCTGGTTCCCACGGAGGCATCTCAGACGGTGAAGAATTACCTGACGCACCGCAAGGGATTGATGGACCAGATCGAACAGGAAGACGTGGACCAGCTCAAGACCCAACGAGAACAGGGTACCCAGTGAGCAGCGCAAATGCCGTCGCCAAATCAGCCGCCCCTGCGAAGGCTCCCGTGCTTCTCATCGCGCCGCCGAACCGCTGGTGGGCGATTCCCTTTGGCGAGCTTTGGTCGAGCCGCGAGCTGCTCTACTTCTTCGTGTGGCGCGACATCAAGATCCGCTACAAACAAACGGCGATCGGCGCGGCGTGGGCCGTGCTGCAGCCGCTGCTGACCATGCTGGTCTTCAGTCTTTTTTTCGGCAGGCTGGCGCATATTCCCTCCGGCGGCCTGCCCTACCCGGTCTTTTATTACAGCGCGCTGCTTCCCTGGATGTATTTCGCCGCGGCTTTGCAGAACGCCACAAACACAATCGTCGAAAATCAACGGTTGATCACGAAAGTCTATTTTCCGCGCCTGGCTCTGCCGCTTTCCGCGGTCGTTTCCGGCCTGGTGGACTTCGGGGTTTCGTTTCTGATGTTCCTGGTGATCATGGCGTACTACCGAATCAGGCCCGGCGCGGCGATGCTCTGGCTGCCGGTGTTCCTGCTGCTGGCGGTGCTGACTGCGCTTGGAGTGGGCCTGTGGCTTTCGGCGTTGAATGCGATCTACCGCGACGTGCGCTACGTGCTTCCTTTTCTCGTGCAGTTCTGGATGTTCGCTTCGCCGGTCGCGTATGCGAGTTCGCTGGTGCCGGCCAGATGGCGCTGGCTCTACGGCCTGAATCCCATGGCCGGTGTGATCGAAGGATTTCGGTGGTCGCTCACGGGGCGCGGCGATCCACCGGGAAGGATGTTCGTAGTCTCCGCGCTGGTGGTGGTTGCGGTGCTGCTGAGCGGTATTGGATATTTTCAGAAAATGGAAACCACCGTCGCGGATGTTGTCTGAGGCCGACGCGCTTTAGATTATGAGCGAAATCGTGATTCACGTGGAAGGGCTTGGCAAGCGCTATCGCGTGGGCGAGCGCGAGCGTTACGTTGCGTTGCGCGACGTGCTGACGCGCGCGTTCACTGCACCATTCCGGCGCGGCCAAGGCGGCCGCAAGCGCGATGAATTGTGGGCGCTGCGCGATGTGTCGTTTGACGTGCGACAGGGCGAGGTAATTGGACTGATCGGGCGGAACGGAGCCGGCAAGACCACGCTGCTGAAGGTTCTTTCACGCATCACGCGGCCGACAACCGGTTTCGCCGAAGTCCATGGCCGGGTCGGCAGCCTGCTCGAGGTCGGCACCGGTTTTCATCCCGAGCTTACCGGGCGCGAAAACGTTTATTTGAGCGGCGCGATCCTGGGCATGAAGAAAGGCGAAATCGTACGGAAGTTCGACGAGATTGTCTCTTTTGCGGAGGTCGGCAGATATATTGATACGCCGCTGAAACATTTCAGCACCGGCATGCAGATGCGGCTGGCGTTTGCCGTCGCGGCGCATCTTGAGCCTGAAATTCTGTTCGTTGACGAGGTGCTCGCCGTCGGCGATCTCGAGTTTCAAAGAAGGTGTCTCGGAAAAATGAACGAAGTTGCACACGCCGGGCGAACAATTCTGTTTGTCAGCCACAACCTGGCGGCGGTGAATGCATTGTGCCCGAGGTCCGTGCTGCTCGAAAAAGGTTCCGTTGCCTTGGACGGGCCCACGCCTGAAATCACCACCGCTTACCACGTCCGCGCTTCAGCTCTCGAAGATGCGGGCGCCGACCTGGCTGGAAGCAAACGCACAGGAACCGGGAAGGCCGTATTTACATCGGTGATTCTTACCCCGATCGGAGCGGATGGAGAGCTCATGCCAGTTGCTCAGACTGGCTGTGATCTCCAGATTGAAACTACGATTCAAGCCCATACGAATCTTCCCCCCTCGAACGTTGCCGTGACGATCTACGACGGAGGCGGATATCGTCTCGTGGATGTGAACTTGAACCAGAAAGGCAAATTCCTTGGCCTGCGGGCGGGCGAAGGAGCTCGCGTGAAGTTTGTACTGCATGAGCTGCTCCTGAAACCGGGCACTTATCTTATTGGGCTGTGGCTGGGGCGAGAGGGCATCGAGGAAATCGATCATATCGAGCTGGCGTCCACCCTTGAAGTCGCTCCGGATGCGGCGACCCAGGTGCACTCCTTGGTGTTTCCCGGCCCCTATCTCTGCCGTTTCGAGAGCTCGGTTTCGGCGCTCCGGGGAAGTCCGTATGATGAGAGTGCTGCTGACGATTCCAGCATTTCGGCGCAGAAGGCAAAATCGTGAGCCGACTCTGAAACCGGTCCGGCGCCTGGAAATCCGACAGGTTCGTAAGCATGGCTGCGAAACACTTGGATGCACACGTCCACAGAACATTCTCCGGCGATCCGGAGCGAATCGTGCCCGGAAGTCCGGATTGGGACACCGCGTATCCGGATCACATTCAACGATATGAGTTCGCCATGCGTTTCATTCCGCCGGGCTCGAGGGTCCTGGACGCAGGATGTGGCGCGGGATTTGGCGCGGCGTACATCGCCGATCACGGTGCCGGGCCGGTAGCGGCTATAGACATCTCGAACGAGGCTCTGGAGATAGCGCGGAGGCATTTTGCTCGCAAGTCCGTCACCTGGATTCAGGACGACTGTCACACGCTCCAGAAAGCCGCTGAGTTCGCGCCGTTTGACGCCGTATGCAATTTGGAAAACATCGAACATCTGCGCGAACCGGAAAAGTTTCTTCGCCGCCTGACGGAACTATTGAAGCCCGACGGGGTTTTCATCACCAGCACTCCGAATCGTCTTTTGATGAACAAGCTGCGCGGCGAGGACCCGGACGCCCCGAGCAGGAACAGATATCACTGCCGGGAATACACGTCCACGGAGCTGATGGACCTCTTGCAGAAATTCTTCAGCCAGGTGCAGCTCGCGTATCAGCGGCCTGTGCTCGCAACGCGTGTGACTCTGGCGTTGTATCCGTTCTTGAACCTGACCTGGACAAACCCGGCCATGCGACTCGGCAGGTTGATCCAGCGAATTCTGCGGCGGCCGAACATTCCGGCAAATCTCGACGCGGCGCTCCCTCCCCGCGAGTGGGAGGTGCTCGATGAGGATCCGGGTGCGCTCGAAACGTGGAACTTTATCGCAATCTGCTCGCGCGTCAAGAGGAGTCTGTAGTGCACATCGCGATCATCTCGGATGCGGCCACGCTCGGAGGCGCCTCGTCTGCTTCCGTTCGATTGGCCGAAACTCTGAATCGACTCGGTGAACGCGTCACCTGGATTGGGCCAGTCGAAGACACTGAGACTCGCACCTGGGAAATGCGCCTGCTCCGGCCGGCACGCCACCTTCCCCGTCGCGTCGCGCGGCGGTTGCTCTCCATCCCTTCTCGCGAAAAATGGGATGCTACGGCGGTCCAGAAACGCCTCGACGGGTTTCTGCGAGAACTGCGCCCCGACGTGATCCACGTGAGCAATCTTCATTCCGCCACTTGGGCGGGTTGGTCCGAAGATCTTCTTCGCGTTTGCCGCAGGAACGCACCGAGCGTTTGGACACTCCACGACACCTGGAGTTTCACTGGGCGCTGCGTTTATTTTTACGGCTGCCGCAAGTTTCTCACCGGGTGCGACGCGACCTGTCCCACACCGAACGAGTATCCGGCGCTGGCCCCGGACCGAATCGCGGCCGCTTGGGACAGCAAGCGACGGCTTCTCGCCGCGCTGCCCGATTTGGTTGCGGTGAGCCCGTCAGAATGGCTTGCAGGGAACGCAGCAGCAGGAATTTGGAAGGGTCATAGGATCGAGGTTATCCCGTATGGAGTTCCCCTGGAAACGTATCATCCCATGGATCGAGGAACAGCCCGTCGACTCCTTGGCGTCAACGACCAGGGAACGGTCCTGCTCGCGGCCGCGCATGGACTGGATGACCGCAGGGCCGGAACCGATTTGTTGCTCGGCGCCCTCAAAGAATCCTCCCTGGGTCCTGTCACTCTGATCACCATGGGGGGCGGCTCGATACGGATCGAAATCGAAGGAGTGAAACATCGCCATCTCGGCTACGTGAGTGAGGAACAAACGAAGGTACACGCCTTCAATGCCGCTGATATTTTTGTTTCATCGGCGCCGGTGGGCAATCAACCTCTCGTTTGCCTGGAGTCCATCGCCTGTGGCACGCCCGTGGTCGCCTTCAACGCTTGCGGACTTCCCGAAGTCGTGCGTCCCGGCCAAACCGGATGGCTGGCGGCGACAATCTCCTCGGAGTCTTTAGCTCGGGCCCTCGAAGAAGCCGTTCGCGACTTGAGTCGCGGAATCAATTTGAGGGATTCCTGTCGTCGCGTAGCCGAGACCGATTACTGCCCTGAAACTCAGGCTGCGCGTTACCTCGAGTTGTACTCGGAATTAATTGGACGAGGAACAGCTCCAATGGAGAGATTTAGCGCGAACGGAATCGCACTAAAAGCGGAAAAAATGTAATGTGGAGAATCGTGGTTGCAGCCCGCTACTTCCATATGGTTCGCATCATCTGATCGTCAGCCACCGAGTCCAGCGCGGAGCGGCTAGCGGTTATCTAACGAATAGGAGCGAAGAGTGAAAATCCTGGTGACCGGCGGTCTGGGTTTTGTCGGGAAGCATCTCGTGGAGGAACTGCGGAAGCGTCAGAACGATGTGTGGTTTACGGGCGTGCATCAGCATGCAGACCCGAAGTATTTGCGCTGCGACGTCGGGGAATACCGGCAAACCGCTCGCATCTTCGAGAACCACAAATTCGATTGCGTCTATCACCTGGCCGCTGAATTCGGCCGCTGGAACGGCGAGGACTTCTACGAAACCTTGTGGAAAACCAACGTGATCGGCACAAAACATATGATCCGGTTGCAGGAACGATACCGCTTCCACATGGTCTTTTTTAGCAGCTCGGAGGTGTACGGCGACTGGGCCGGTGTGATGAGCGAAGACGTGATGGACAAGCACGAGATCAAACAGCTCAACGACTATGCCATGACGAAGTGGGTCGCCGAAATGCAGATTCTGAATTCCGCGGAGGCCTTTCACACGGAAACGGTTCGAGTCCGGCTATTCAACCTGTACGGTCCGGGCGAACCCTACAGCACGTATCGAAGCGCTCTGATTCGATTTATCTATTCAGCGCTTTTTGGCCTGCCGTACACGGTGTACGCCAATCACACGCGTAGCTGGCTCTACGTGGACGACGCCATCAACGCGCTCGCCAACATCGCCACGAATTTCAAGCCCGGCGAAGTCTACAATATCGCTTCGGCGGAAGACGTCGGCATGAAGCATCTGTCCGACACAATCGTGCGGCTATGCAAGGGCGACGACAAACTGGTCACGGTCAAAGACCAGGAAGGCATGACCACCCATCACAAGAAAGTAGACAACGCCAAAGCCAAACGCGATCTGGGCCTTCAGTTGAAGGTGCCGCTGGAAGAAGGTTTGCGGCGGACAGTCGAGTGGATGCGGGAGACGTACAAGGAATGAAAGTCGTCAACGTCGTCGGCGCACGGCCCAATTTCATGAAGATTGCGCCGCTCGTCGCGGAGATGCAGAAGTTTCCTGACATTCACGCGTCCCTTGTGCACACCGGCCAGCACTACGATTTTGAGATGTCCCAGGTGTTCTTCCAGGATTTGGACATTCCCAAACCGGATATTTACCTCGCGGTCGGCTCCGCTAGCCACGCCGTACAGACTGCCAACGTCATGACGGCGTTCGACAAGGTGCTCGAACAGGAGAAACCTGATCTCGTTGTAGTCGTGGGCGACGTGAACTCCACGCTGGCCTGCGCGCTGGTGGCCGCCAAGCGATGTATTCCTGTGGCGCACGTGGAGGCGGGTTTACGCAGCTTCGACAGAACCATGCCCGAGGAAGTGAACCGTCTGTTGACGGACCAGGTTTCGGACCTGTTGTTTGTGACTTCCGCGGACGCTATCGACAACCTGCTCAAGGAAGGGATCGCCCGACCGAAAATTCACTTTGTTGGCAACGTGATGATTGACAGTCTGTGCCGATCCCGCGAAAAAGCGCTGAAATCGGACGTACGGGAGCGCATGGGCTTGAATGGGCAGCCGTTCGCGCTGGTAACCATGCACCGGCCGTCCAACGTTGACGACCCAGTCAGGCTGCGAAAAATTTTGGAGGCGATACGAGAAGTCAGCCGCCACTTGAAAATCGCGTTTCCAGTTCATCCGAGGACCGCGGAGAGAATTCGTTCGCTGGTAGGCGCGAATTCTGCGGGTGAACTAGACGGCATTATCCTTACTCCGCCGCTCGGCAGAGTGGATTTTCTCAGCCTTCTGATGAATGCCGCTTTTGTGATGACGGATTCCGGAGGACTGCAGGAGGAGACGACCTATCTTCGCATCCCGTGCCTCACGTTGCGCGAGAACACGGAACGGCCGGTCACAGTGACTCTCGGCACGAACACGATTATTGGGAATGATCCGGACCGCATCGTCGGAAGCGCCATGAATATCCTGGCCGGTGAACGCAGGCAGACCGAGATTCCCGAGCTTTGGGACGGCCACGCAGCCGAAAGAATCGTCGAAGTCCTCCGACGAGAATTCCGCTAGAACATTTGTTCCACGAAAGCCGGAGCAATGCGGCTGGCGTGGTGATATTCGCTGGCCGGCTCGCCGTCTAATTACTAACGGGCTTGGTCACGTTTTGCGAGACCCACTGCGCTAATTGATCAGAAATCAAGTCGTTGGCCTTGGAATCCGGATGGTCATCGAGTGGAGTGACCCACAGTGATTTTTCCGGGCCATGGTCCTTGAGCCCATCAATCAGCTCAACCACCGGAACTTGTTCCGCGGCCATCACATCTTCAATCTTCCGGTGTTCAGCCTTAAAAGGATACGTGTCACCGTTGATCTGGTGCAGTTCCGGCAGAATCGCAACCAAAAGCTTTGCTCCATCGCTTCGAGTCGAATCCGCCAGGGTTACGAGAGCCTTCTTGCAGGCTTGGAATCCAGGTTTGATCTTCGTCGTAGAGCGATGCGTAGTATTTCTTCCAATCGGGCCGCACTCCGGCGTGCCGCAAGAGCCCATCAAAACGGTTGGTGGCAAAGGCAATCAGGTAAGAGCGATCGATCAGAAACCCCTTATGCTCCACCGGTACCGGCTCCGGATCGTTGATAAAATATACCAACACGACCAAATCCGGATGGTAGGTCCGGCCGGTCGTCTCGTAATAGGTTACTTCCTGGACGGTATCGTAATTCCCCACGCCGGTATTCATCACCTCAAATTTGTTGTAGCCGGGAGGGGGGTCCACATTCAGTTTTCGTTCGAGAAATTTCGCCGCGGTGTCTTGCTCGCGAACCCCCCAGCCAAGAGTGGTGGAATCGCCGAGCATCATGATGCGATAGACGCCCGGCGGCTTTTCGCGCGTAAACTCGCGGTCCCGCAGACCGTCGGAATTGATGGAAACCGGAACACCCATAAGAAACGCCGAGCGGTTTGGCACGTGAGCAAAACTCAACTGAGGATTTGCCATCGGACGCTTCAGTTGCACGGCATACTTCCACATCTCCATCGAGAAGTCCAAGCTGTGAGCGAAAATCACTCGAAGCGCCACCTCCATCGCCAAACAGCTGAACAAAATCGAGACGAGGAGCACCACAACATTCAGCAGGATGGCTTGGCGCCCTGCGAAGCGCTGTGCCGTCGGTGTCCGATCCTCAGCTGACGCTGAGGTATCACGAATGGTGCTGTTCATGCAGGCTTTCCCTTTTGGTTCCTCGAAGTCCTCTTAACTTCGCTTGTTCCCCTTCCGAAATGCTGGCCGTAGATCGGCGTGCGGGTGTTTCCGGGCCGACCAAGGATCAATCGAGCTCGAAGGCTGATTTGTAGTCCTTGCGGAGCTCGGGATCCTGATCCTCCTTGCTCAGGACGCAATTGCCGACGGCGAGCACTTCGATATCCGTCCCCATGAAGCAGCGGAAAGCATCTTCGGGAGTGCAGACGATAGGCTCGCCACGGACGTTGAAGCTGGTGTTGACGACCACAGGACATCCGGTGAGTTCGTTGAACCGTTGGAGGAGAGCGTAATAGCGCGGGTTGGTCTCCCGATGCACGGTCTGGATACGGGCGGAGTAGTCCACGTGTGTGACGGCCGGAATGTCGCTGCGCGGAACGTTGAGCTTCTCGATGCCGAAAAGCTTCTGCTGCTCGGATGTCATGGGTTTGCGGCGCTCCTCGACCACATCCGCAACCATCAGCATGTACGGGCTATCCTCATCCAGTTCGAACCATTCGGCGACGTGTTCCCGAAGGACCGAAGGGGCGAAGGGGCGAAACGATTCGCGGAATTTCACCTTGAGATTGAGCTGCGATTGCATTTTTGGTGACCGGGCGTCGCCGAGGATCGAGCGGGCACCCAGGGCGCGAGGCCCGAATTCCATGCGCCCCTGAAACCAGCCGACCGCCTTCTCTTCCGCGAGAGCCCGCGCGCAGGCGTCCAACATTTCACAATCCGTGAGCACGGTGTATTTCGCGCCTACGGCCGTCAAGCGGCGCTCGATATCGGCTTGCGTGAATTCAGGGCCGAGATAAGAGCCCTTCATGGCATCGCTGCGGCCATTGAGTTTCCGGGGCTGTCCTGCAAATGAGTAGTAAGCGGCGAGCGCGGCGCCCAGCGCTCCGCCCGCATCGCCCGCAGCGGGCTGCACCCAGATCCGTTCAAAGCAGCCGTCGCGCAGCAATCGTCCGTTGGCGACGCAATTGAGAGCCACCCCACCGGCGAGGCATAGATTCTTCGCGCCCGATTCGGCCGCGAGCGAACGCGTCATCCGCAGCACTGCTTCCTCGAGCACCTCCTGCACCGACGCGGCAAGGTCCATATGGCGCTGGGTAAGCGGTTCATCCGGCCCGCGGGGCGGACCCTCGAACAATTGATCGAATGCACCGTTGGTCATGGTGAGGCCAGTGCAGTAATTGAAGTAGTCCAGGTTGAGGTGAAACGAGCCGTCGGGTTTTAGATCGATTATATGGTCGAGAATTGTCTTGGCGTAGCGCGGTGAGCCATACGGAGCCAGACCCATGACCTTGTACTCGCCCGAATTCACCTTGAAGCCGGTGTAATAAGTGAAAGCCGAATAGAGCAGGCCGAGTGAGTGGGGGAAATGGATCTCCTTGAGGATTTCGAGGTGGTTCCCGCTGCCGCGCGCTACCGACGTGGTGGCCCACTCGCCGACGCCGTCCATCGTGAGAATGAGCGCATCTTCGAACGGCGAGGGGTAAAACGCGCTGGCTGCGTGGCTCTGGTGGTGCTCGGCAAAGAGCAGCCGGTGAATCCAATCGAATTTTTCGCCGTAGCGCTCCAGCTCATCCTGGAGGAGGCTGCGCTGGAACAGTTTCTCGCGCACCCAGAGCGGAATCGCCATCTGGAAGGAACGCAGGCCCCGTGGCGCGAAGGCTACGTAGGTTTCCAGAAGTCGCTCGAACTTCAGAAAAGGCTTGTCGTAAAAGACGATGTAGTCGACGGCGGAGAGATCCACGCCGGCGCGAGAGAGACAGAACTCCACGGCATGGGAGGGAAAGCGCGAGTCGTGTTTCTTGCGGGTGAAGCGCTCTTCTTGCGCCGCGGCGACGATCTCTCCATCGCAAAGAAGAGCCGCCGCACTGTCGTGATAGAACGCGGAAATGCCGAGGATGCGCATCCGTGCGACTGTTAAAACAGGGTGTAGATGAAAGGCGCGATGGCGCTACTCTGCGCCAGCACCAGCAAGACACCCATCACCAGCATCATCACGAGAATCGGAAGCAGCCAATATTTCTTGCGGCTGCGAAGGAACCCCCAGAATTCTCGTAGAAACGCCATCATCAGAGTCTCCCTCTAATACTGGTTGGACATCGTATTCAGCGGCGGACCCGGCGGGTTCCGCTCAATCCAATAACTGTCTGCTGCGGGGTCCGCGTGGAGGCGAAGAGGGTCCTTACCGAGTAGCCGAAACAAAATGGCTGTCGGTGTAACCACGAGGTAAAAAAGCACGGCCGTGATTACCGGACTGAAAATCCGCCCTAGAAGGATCCCGAACTTCGTCCAGATCCGATTGAGCGGGGCTAACCAGACTGGGCGAACCAGTCCGATGATTAAAAATACCGCGCTTAAAGCAAGCGCCCACAGTCGAACCGCATGGTGCGCTCGGAGCGGCAACAGACCTACGAGGGCGAAAAAAGCGCAAAAAACGAGCCCAAAGGCCCGGTCGGAAGATCCATGGCCTTCCTGCTTCCTTTGCAAGTCTTCGTGAAGCGCCGCGCGGACCATCGTTCTAGTGTGGCTCCTTGATCATACAATCCTAAAATGCCCCGCTCGTTGAAAACGCAGAGGCCAATTGGTCGAGTACCGCGAAGGTCGCACTGCCTCGGTGCGAAGAGGGGCGGGTTGATGGTAAGACCCCTGCGAATTGAATTGCCAAGGCGAACCGCAAGAACGCACAACCCCTGCTCTTAAAAATACAGTCTTGCGACCAGAGAACGCCCAAAAAACTCGCTCGTAAAGAATAACATCATTATCAGAAATTTTCTGGCACCTTTTCACATCCATTGGCGGCTCAGCGATCGTCGATGTTGGAGATGGAATCAAAAGTTCCGAGAAATGCCACACGATCTGCCGACTGTGGGCGATCCTTCGTTGGGGTGCGTCAGGCAGTATTGGGGGCGACGCGACGATGGGAATCAGGCTAATTTCCGTCCGCTCACGTTCTATCTCGCGGAAAGACGCCCTCATTTTCCCGTGGTTTTCGTCTCGTCGAGCCACGGCTCCAGAATATCCGCGGCCACTCGGTTGCCGTGAGCCGTCCAGTGTCCATCGCAAGGCAGAAAATAGGAGCGGTAGTTGCCGTTGGCTCGCGCATCCATCTCCGGCAGCAGGTCCTTGATGGCAATCCCGTTTTCGCGTCCCCACTGTTCCATCACCGGGCCCAGGCGGTTTGTGCCGGCCTGATGCAAACGCGCAAAGTCGTTGCCCTCGGGGAGCAGAAACACGGCCGCCCTGGCGCCGTGTGCGTCGGCGGTTGTCTTGATGTCCTCAAGCGCTCTTTTCAGCCGGGCCAGATCCACGTCGGTGTAGTCGTTATATCCCGAATAGACGCCGTGCTCGCGCCAGTAGAGCTGCGCGTACAGAAATTGACCTACGTGGTAGGAAGCCAGGTAGGCGCGCAAAAATGCCTCGATGTGATCCCATACCCCTTCTCCCGCGTTCGGATTCACGTGCCCGGTATAGTAGATGGAAAAATCGTCGGCGTAGTAGGGCCGATAACGGCCGGCATGATGAATTTTTCCCCACTCCGGCGACATGTCGCGGAAGTCGTTATCCGGCGGTACGCCTACCACCACCAGATCGTGATCGAACGCCGCCGCCATGCTCTTGTACAACAGCGCATATTGCAGCGGCCCGAAATCACCGCTGGTTCCGAAGTTCAGGTGCTCGCGGCCCGTGTCTTTCTCGAGGACGTTGCTCAACCGGTATTCCGCCGAAAGCCCTTGCCCTTCGATCATAGAGTCTCCGAGCATGATCGTGCGATGCCGCGAGGAATGAAGGCTGCGCTCGACGTCGCGCGCGCCATAGCTGTTGGTGAAGTACTCGACGTCGTAACAGCCGCCCTTGTGGAAATAGTGCCCGTTGGGACGGTGCCACACTCCGAAAACTGGGTTGATGTCCGCAAAGAACAAGTTGTAGTTGAGGTGATAATTCGGCCTGCTCGACCGCCAGTTGGGCAGATGAACCAAAACGAGAGAGACGAGTTCAGCCAGAACGGCGAAGACCAGAAAATTGATCCCGATCAACCGCAGAACGTACATCACCGACTGGAGCCGCGTGCGCCTCGCCGGAACCGTCGAATTAGCGGCAACGTTTTCGTTCATCGGTTTCAATTCGAAAATTCATTGGAGCCACGAAAATCAGTCCGGCCTCTCGATCCGGTGACTCCCCAGATCCAGCCAATCCATTTCGAGGGGCGATGGTTGGTCTTAAGAGGGTTGGAGAACAGTCGCGCGATCAAGCTGAAACCATAACATCCAGCCGACGCGGTCTGCAATATTTGGCGTTGACGCATCGGATGTCGTCGGCGAACCCGGGCGAACTCCGTGGCGCTCGATCACCGCGGAGCGGCCCACGCATTCGGAACTGGTCCAAGGCTTCTTGAGGTCGATTCTGGACGCCGCATTCCATTGATCGCCGACCGTGTACCTACGAGTACTTAGGCTACTAGTACACGGGACGAAGTCTAAGAGTTTTCTCATATTCGGAAGCAGGACTACGGTCAATCGTAGCCCCTGGCAAACAGCCTAGTTGTAAGTCGTTGGGAATCTGTAAGTTCAATTCCTGGGGTTTGGTTCGGCGCGTGCACTAAGATGACCGTTAAGGTCGAAGGCCGGTGAGTGTGGATGGACGCCCGGTGGAGGTTTTATGCGATTGAGGCTCTTGGGAATCTGCGCGGTTCTAGTTTGTTTCGCCCTGGTTGGCGGCTCGGCCTGGGCGGACAGCGTCACCGTTCTGAATCCATCGTTCGGAACCTTCTACGCGCTAACTGATACAGGGTGCGGTACGGGCTGCGCCTATAACTTCAGTGGTGTTCCGGATTGGACGAATGTGAGCACGGCAGGCTCGTTTCAGCCCGGCTCCAGTTCTGCCTATTTCAGTGCACCCTTGCCGGACGGCAACACTCTCGCATTTGTCAGTGACGGAAGCCTATCTCAGGACCTCGGAGCGCTGCTCCCCGACATGACTTACACCCTGACAGTGGAAGTGGGCGACCGGCTTGACGGGCAGAGCGGCAACTTTACGATCGCGCTCGACGACGGCGGTACTGTGGAGTGCAGTAACTCGGGATCGAGTTCGGAGATCACCCCTGGAACGTTTGCCGCGGAGAGTTGCAGCTTCACCACGGGATCGGATCCAGTCGGGGACCTCATCGTCGTCCTCAGCAACAACAACACCAATCAGCAGGCCGACTTTGCGGACGTCATAGTGGACCCGGTGAGTGCTCCGGAACCGACTTCGATCGCCCTGCTCGGTGCTGGATTGATGTTTGTCGGCCTCTTCGCCGCGTACCAGCGGCGCAAGGGCCTGCATAGCGTCAGCTAGCATTCTCGAAACGGACCCCGGTGTCGCCCAGCCACTGGGGTATTCCGCGCTTGCTGGTCAGTTCTACCGCACCTTTCATTCCCGCGACGCCTTGAATTAGCGCGCCAGCTCTCCCGCTTAGTCCTCGGTTAATCAGGTCGCCAAATCGCGACGACTATGGCTTGGTCGCGCGGAACGCCACCAAAAACAATGCGCCCAGAAGCAGATCAATGCATCCGAGCGCCAGATCACTCACGTGCATGCGCTGCTGCAGGTAGAGTACGACCGAGGGAATTCCAAAGCTCAGCTTTTCGAGGACTGCGGGAATCATCATCAGCCGGAAACGCACCGGGTCCTTAGCGATCACGAAGAACGCGAACTGCCACGCCAGCGCCACGCCGGCGAACCCATAATAAAAACCGGGGTGCGTGATCGCCGGGGGATCCCGGCGTCCGATCGCATCGAAAATGAAATAGAGCGGCGTCAGCGACAGCACACCCCATATTCCTGCGCCCCAAAAAACAATTTTCGCGAATTTCATTTCGGCCTCGCTAATTCCCCGGGAGTCAGGACCCCGTCGCGCCGAACGCCTGCTTCACGCGCGGCTTCAAAAGATAGAGCAGGATCCAGACGAGTAATGCCACCACGATGGCCCCCACGAGGATACTCAGCACTTGGAAATGAAGCAGCGCGGTCAGCAATCCCAGCGCGTTCAGGAGCGCCCCTAGACCACAGAGTACGATCACCAGAATCCGCGCCCAGTTTTGCAATCTCCAAAGTCCGATGGCGCCCACCAGGTAGAACGCGGCGAAAACCAGAATTGCCACCCCAAATACCGTTCCGCCACTTCCAGCCAGCATGTCGAACCCCGGGCGCGCCGCCAAATTCGCCAGGAAGGTCGCGCTCACGAACATTACCAGAGCCGTCCCGGCAAGCAGCGCCGCGCTAAGGAAGCCAAGCAGCGCCAGAATTGTCACTCCCGTGGGACGTTCCATGCGACCTCCAGCGAACTATAAACCATTTCAATTGAGCGCTATCCGATCCGCTTTTTCCTCGCCGCGGCCGGATTTCGCGCGACGGTACGTTAAGCTCCCGGCGAGGTCAAGAAGAAAGAAATCTCAACTCGCCATATAAGTTCGATGTAAACTCCATCAGCAAATGCAAAGGTTCGACCCGGTGCGGTGGGCGCCGGGCTGCCCTTGGGGAGTTCCAAATGAGTGCGCCGGCGGCGAGGTATCTGCGAATTCCTGCCGTTATTGCGTTCGGGGTGCTGCTCGCCTCGGCGGCTGCCGCGCGATTCTCTCGCGTCAGCGTCCAATCTTCACAAACGCCTCCCCCGCAAGACAGCGCGCCGCAGCAGAGCTCCGTAACGGCGTCGCCAGCTCCTGACGCGCCCGCCACCGCTGCTGCTTCCTCCAGCACCGATGCCGAACTGACCACCGAGGAGTCGTCCGTCCCCCTGCGGGTACTCGTGAATCTGGTGCCCGTCCGCGTGATCGTGCGCGACGCCAAAGGACGCGCTGTTTCCACGCTGCGCAAGGAAGATTTTCAGCTGTTTCAAGACGGCAAACCCCAGATCATTTCAAATTTTTCGGTGGTGACGCCCGCTTCCATTGCGAATCCGGTCGTCGCCACCAGCGCCGCGCCGGCCGTCGCGCCCCAACCCGGCGCGCCTGCGCTTCCAGCGTTTCTGCCTCCGTCGCGTTTCGTCGCGCTGCTTTTCGACGATGCCTACATCAATATGCAAGACGCGATGCAGGCCCGCATTGCCGCCTCGCGTTACGTTGACTCTTCGCTTGCTCCCACCGATCGCGCTGCCGTGTTTACGGTTTCGGGCCAGTTCCAGGTGGATTTCACAGACGATCGCGCCAAGCTACAGGCGGCGCTAAAAGGCATTCAGCCTCGCGCGATCACTGCAGCGGGCGAACCCACCTCGGCCGATTGTCCCCCGATGGAATACTACGAAGCGGATGCGATCGAAAACCAGAACGACGCGCAGGCCATCAGCGTCGCCGTTCAGGATGCCCTGGTCTGCATGATCCATACGGGCAGCGCGCCGACGGGGACGGCCCAATCCACCCAGCTGGTCGCGGCTCAGGCTCTAGTGATGGCCGCGGCCCTGCGCAAATCGGAAGCGGGCCACCAAGAAACAGAAGCCGTGTTTCGCCGCCTCCGAGAAATCCTCGGGCGCATGGCGGCTCTACCGGGGCAGCGAAACATCGTGCTCATCTCTCCCGGGTTCATCTTCCCGAACCTCGAAACCGAGTATTCGGACATCATTGACCGCGCCATCCGCCAGAGCGTTTTCATCAACACTCTCGACGCGCGCGGCTTGTACACCCCCGATCTCAACGGCGACATCAGCCAATCCGCGAACGACCCCAACCCTGCGTTTGGCGGGATCCGCTCGAGCTATCGCCTGCAAGGTCAAACCCGTCAAACCGAAACGCTGTCTGCTTTCGCGACGGACACCGGCGGTTGGGCGTTCCATGGGAACAATGACCTCGGGCGCGGTTTGCAGGAAGTCGCTTCGGCCCCGGACGCGTACTACTTTCTCGCGTTCGTTCCCTCGAATCTTAAATTCGACGGACATTTCCATTCGCTCAAGGTGACTCTGGCCACCAAAGACAAATTCGCCATCCAGGCGCGGCGCGGTTATTTCGCTCCCCTGCACGGCGAAACTCCTGAGGAGGTCGCCAAGCGCGATATTGACGATGCCATTTTTTCGCAGGAGGTGCGACACGGCCTGGCCGTCGGGCTGCAGACGCAGTATTACAAAACCGGCGCGATGGACGCGAAGCTCGCCGTGCTCGCCCACGTGGACCTGATGCACGTGCGCTTCACCAAGACCGATGGCCGCAATCAGGACGCTCTCACCGTGGTTGCCGCCGTCTTCGACCGCGACGGCAATTTTGTCACCGGCAAGGAAGAGGTCGTTTCCATGAAGCTGCGCGACGAGACGTATCAAAGGCTCAGCCGCTCCGGAGTCACGGTGAAAACGAGTTTTGATCTGAAACCCGGAGATTACGTCGTGCGCCTGGTGGTCAGGGACTCGAATGCCGCGGTGCTTTCGGCCGAAAATGGCGTCGTAGAAATTCCGTACTAAGATCGCAAGAAGGAAGGTGAATCATGAGGCTCCGGCAGACAAAGCCAATTCTGGCCGCCGCGCTTTTCATTTTCGCCGCGGGGTGGTCCGCGCATCGCGCCATCACCGCGCCGTCCATTGTCCATGCGCAGCAGGCTCCTTCGCCGCCCCCCGCGCCGCCTGCCGCGCAGGCGCCCGCCGCGCCCGTGATCCGCGAAGAATCGCGCGTGGTTCGCGTGGACGCCATCGTCACCGACAAGAAGGGCAACTACATCCACGACCTGACCGCCAAGGATTTTCACGTCTTCGATAACAATCAGGAGCAGGCCATCGTCAATTTCTCCTACGGTTCCGCCGCGGGAACGTCCGGCGCTCTGGAACGCCGCTACCTGGTCCTGTTTTTTGACGATTCCACCATGGACCTCGGCGATCAGACCCGCGCCCGCGATGCCGCTCAGAAATTCATCGACGCCAATGCCGGACCCGATCGCGTGATGGCTGTCGTGGATTTCACCGGCGCCCTTCGCGTGATCCAGAATTTCACGGCGGACGCGACTCGCCTCAAACAGGCCGCTGCCTCGATGAAGCCGTCCGCGGTCTCGGCAAACGCCGAGAACTCCACATTTGCGAACACCTCCGGATCCGGAAATTTCGGTGGCGGACCCGCTCTCGCCAATTCCGAGTCCGATTTCGGGGTCTACACTCTCCTGCTCGGAATTCGCAGCCTGGCCAAGAACCTAACCAATGTGCCGGGCCGAAAAATCGTCGTTCTTTTCACCGGCGGCTTCCCGCTCTCGCCGGAAGCCGAGGCCGAACTGACCGCAACCATCTCCGCATGCAATCAGGCCAACGTCGCCATTTATCCTCTGGATGTCCGCGGACTGATCGCGACAACCCCGGGTCCCGGGGCCCAGCTCCGCCGTGACGGCGGATCCGCCGCGCGATCGCGCTTCGCGTCCGGAAACCCGGCTGGGAATTCCGCAAGCGCACATCCGCGACTTGTGCTGGCCTCCTACGCGTTGCCTGTTGCCGCCGAGCCCGCTGATCCGCCGCAAAAGGGAGGCGGAGGAGGGGGTGGTGGAGGCGGCCACGGAGGTGGTGGAGGTGGAGGCGGCACCGGTGGAGGTGGCGGCAAAGGTGGCGGTGGTTCGTCGGGAGGCGGCGGTAGCGCTCCCGGTGTCGGAGGCACGGGCATGCCCGGCTCGACTCCCTACACCCAACCCGGCGGAATACCTGCCCAGGCGATCATACCCACCGTTCCGGACACCGGGTCCGCAAGTCAGTCCGTCCTCTACGCCCTCGCCGAGGGCACCGGCGGCTTCCCGATGGTGAACAGCAACGACCTTCTCGGCGGTCTCACCAAAATCGCGCACGAGCAGGATGAATACTATTTCCTCGGCTATACGCCCACCGATTCGCCCGAGGGCTCCTGCCATGCCCTGCGAGTGAAGATGGAGCGCTCCGGTCTTCAGGTTCGTTCGCGCAGCGGGTATTGCACCGCCAAATCGAAGGACATGCTCGCCGGCAAGGCCGCTGGTAAGGATCTCGAGTCCCGCGCGGCCGCCGCGGACAAAGGCACCATCGGCGGCACTCTCCAGGCGCCGTTCTTTTACACCTCGCCCAACGAGGCGCGCGTCAACGTGGCCATGGAGTTCCCCGCTTCGTCCGTGGACTTTTCCAAGGACAAGGGCAAGTACCACGCGGACATGAATGTTCTCGGCATCGCCTACCGTCCCGACGGCACAGTGGCTGCGCGGTTCAGCGATGAAGTCACTCTCGATCTGCAAAAGGACGAATGGAAGGGTTTCATGCAGAGGCCCACGCGCTACTCCAATCAGTTTTCGATCGCCCCGGGCACCTATCGCTTCACCGTGGTTCTTTCTGCCGGTGGACAGAGTTTTGGAAAGTACGAGACGCCGCTGGTCATCGATCCCTACGACGGAAAGAGCTTCAGCATAAGCAGCCTCGCTCTCAGCAATCAGTACGGGCAGGTGCAGGGCCTGGGTGGCGCCCTGGAGGCGGACTTGCTCTCCGATTACGCTCCCCTCATCGCCAACAACACGGAGGTCACGCCGTCGGCCAGCAACCATTTCAAGAAAACCGATAACGTGGTTTTGTACACGCAGGTCTACGATCCCCGTCTCGCCGGTCCCAATCCGCCGTTGGTGCTGGTCGCTTTG
The DNA here is from genome assembly GCA_963814605.1 of uncultured Acidobacteriota bacterium. Lineage (GTDB taxonomy): Bacteria > Acidobacteriota > Terriglobia > Acidiferrales > UBA7541 > Palsa-295. Next base: position 26,090 of record CAWFDD010000003.1, read on the forward strand.
AACATTGTCAACGCCAAGACCGGCGAAATCATCGGCGGTTCTCACAACGTGGATACCTCGGCGTTCGTCCAAAAGGGAAATACGGTTGTGCCGCTGGTACTCAAAGTCCCGGTTGGGCAGCTCCCGCCCGGATCCTATCGCCTGGATTTCCAGGCCTCCGATTCGACCGGGGCCCTGACCGCCATTCGCCACGTTGGCTTCGACTCGGAGTAGCCGCCGCACTCCCGATCCTGACGTTTGCATTTAGACTCGTAATCCGGCACGGAGGAAGTCCCGTGAAAAACCCGTTCAAAATCAAAGTTGCATTCCTGTCGCTCTGCCTCGCGGTCCTCTCGATTTCCGTTTCATTGCCGCTGCAAGGTGAAACGAAGGATCTGATCAATGGCGCCTTCCAGGTGCAGCAGGAGCTGGTTCTGCCCGCCAACCCCGAGGCCGTCTACGACGCCGTCACCGGAGACATCAGCGCCTGGTGGGATCACTCCTTCTCAGCGCATCCGAAAAAACTCTACATCGAAGCGAAGCCCGGCGGCGGCTTCTATGAAATTTTCGACGATGCCGGCAATGGCGCGCTCCACGCCACTGTGATTTACGCCGATCGCGGAAAAAGAATTCGCTTCACCGGCCCGCTTGGCTTTTCCGGCCAGGCGGTGATCATGGTCACCACGTACGATTTTCTTCCCGATCCCGCGGGCACGAAGCTGCGCCTCACCTGCAATGTTTCCGGCCAGATCACCGACGGCGAGGACAAAACCGTGGACGCGGTCTGGCATCATTTTCTCTTCGAGCGCCTCAAACCCTACATCGAGTCGGGCGCCTACAAGGCAAAAACGCAACACTAGTCACCCTTTCCCCTGCGCGCTCCCTCAGGCGTTTGGTACGATGTGTTTACGGAGAAAACTTCGTTGGGAAAATCCCGCACCGCATCGCGTTCGTCGTCCCGCCCGTCAAGCCGACGGTCCGCCCGGCCTCGCGCCCTGAAAAAATCCGCGGGCGCGGACCGCAAGCTGCGCGTCGCGCTCATCGGCTTTGGCACCGTGGGGCGTTCTGTCGCGAAAATTTTGTCGCACGATTCCGGCGGTCCGCTGCTCCTCACGCATATCTTCAATCGCGGCATCAAGAAGAAAAAGGCCGGCGCGCTCCCCGCGCACATCCGCTGGACGGAGAATATTGACGACATCCTCTCGTCGAACGCCGACGTCGTTGTCGAGCTGATCGGAGGGCTCGAGCCCGCCGGCGAATGGGTCCGCAAAGCGTTGCGCGCGGGCAAGTCCGTGGTCACCGCCAATAAACTGCTGATTTCCGAGCATGGCCCGGAACTGCTGGACCTCGCGCGCAAAATGGGCAAACGCCTCGAATTCGGCGCCTCCGTGGCGGGCGGCATTCCCGCGATCATCGGCATTCAGGAAGGGCTGGCCGGCGACCGGCTTTACAAAATCGCCGGAATTCTCAACGGCACCTGCAATTTCATCCTCACCAAAATGGAAAAGGACGGCACCAGCTTCGACGCCGCGCTCAAGGAAGCGCAGTCGCTCGGCTACGCGGAGGCCAATCCCGGCGCCGATGTGGATGGCATGGACGCGCGCGCGAAACTCCTGATCCTGACGCAGGCCGGTTTGCGCCTGCGCGTGCGCAGCGAACAGATTCCCTGCCGCTCGATCAGCTCGGTCGCGGCGGTGGACTTCATGTACGCCGCCGGACTGGACTGCACCATTCGCCAGATTTCCGTCGCGCTGAAGGAAACGAAGAAGGGCGTGCGTCTCGCCGCCGCCGTGCAGCCGGCGCTGATTCCCTCCGCCTCGCTGATGGCTCACGCGCAGGGCAGCCAGAATATCGTCACGGCCACGGGCGAATTCGGCGGCAAAATGATTTTTTCCGGATACGGAGCGGGCGGCGATCCCACGGCTGTCGCCGTGATTTCCGATCTCTACGCCATCCTGCGCAGTTCCGGTGCGCCGGCCGAAGCTCTGCCGGGCGCGGCGGAAGTTCCCGACTCGGTGAACGGCGATTTCACCGTGCCGCACTACCTTCGCTTCGTGGTGCGCGACCGGCCCGGCATCGTCGCCTCGATCGCCGCGGTTCTCTCGAAGTACGAAATCAGCCTCGACGCGCTGCTGCAAAAGCCCGGCTTCCCGCATTCCGCGCTGCCGTTCGTGATGACGCTCGAAGCCTGCGACAGCGCGGTGCTCGAGCGCGCGCTCGCGGAAATCGCGCGCCTCGATTTCCACGTCGAGCCTCCGCTCTGCCTCCCCATTTTTCTGGATTGAAGGTCAACCTTGCCGCCTCCCGACATCGACGCGAAAGCCTTCCACGAATTCGAGCACGACGCCTGGCAGCAGGCGACGGACGGTTATCACCGCTACCTCGGCGGCTTGACGGCGCAAACGATTGGCCCGCTCCTTGATTCCGTCGCAGCCGCAGGCGGAACGAGCCTGCTTGATATCGCCACCGGCCCGGGATACGTGGCCGCGGAAGCACAGCGCCGCGGATGGTCCCCCGTCGGCATCGATTTCTCCGAAGCAATGGTGGAGATCGCGCGGAAACTTCATCCGGGCGTCGAATTCCGCGTCGCCAACGCCGAGGCGCTGAGTTTCGGCGATGCCACGTTCGACCGGGCGGTGATGAGCTTCGGCATCTTGCACCTCCCGCAGCCCGACGTCGCCGTGCGCGAGGCCTATCGCGTTCTGCGACCGGGCGGGATGTTCGCGTTCACGGCGTGGGCAAAAGCGGACGAGGCGCTCGGATTTGGCGTAGCTCTCCGTGCCGTGGAGGATTACGGCGACCCGGGCATCCGGCTTCCGGCTGGCCCGTCGTTTTTTCGTTTCAGCGACCGCGAAGAATGTGTGCGCACTCTGGAAAGCTGTGGATTTCGGAATGTGACGATCGCGCAGATTCCGATGGTCTGGAAGCTGGCGTCCGCGGCGGACGTTTTCGAGGCCTTCTCCGCAGGCACGGCTCGCATCGGAGCACTTCTGCGCGCCCAACCGCCCGCGGCCCGCGAGAGAGTCCGCGCGGCAATGGAAATAAGCGCCGCCGCGTACGCTCGCGACGGCCGTTTTGAAATCCCCATGGCCGCTCTGGTCGTTGCCGCCCGCAAGCCCGCTCCGGCGCGGTGATGTTTATTGGCGCCGGCCCCGCGCGCGGAGTTACGCTGCCACCGGCTTGCCCATGAACCGCGGCACGATTTCCGATTTCACGAAGGTTTCATACCAGGTCGGCGTGCTGTTTTCCGCGGTCCGCTTTTCAAGCGCCGCCATGTGCCCGGTGTTCAGCGCGTCGCACATCTCCAGCATCAAGTCCGTCAAGCTCGGCGACATGCCCATCTGCAGGAACGCCGCTCGCACCTGATCGTTCGGCAGTCGCGAGTATCCCAGATGAGGCCTGCCGATGGCCCGGCCGATCACTCCGGCGGCTTCGGCCATGCTAATGTTGCGCTGCCCCAGAAGTTCCTGAGTCCGCGATCCGGAAAAATCCAGGCGCAGCAGTCGTTCCGCGGCGGCGGCGCCGATGTCCTTGGTCGCGATCATCGGAAGTTCCAGCTCCCCGCGCAACGGACCTGCGGCCACGCCGAGCTCTTTGATGATCCCGATTTGCGCCAGCGTGTTCTCCATGAAGTAGCCGGCCCGCAGGTGCAGCGAGTTCAGCCCGGGAATCGCATTCAGTTTTTCCTCGAACAGATGCAGGCCAACCACGGGTCCGGTCCCCTCCGCCTTGTCCGCTCCGAAGCTGCTGAGGCTCACTACGTGCTTCACCTTCGCTGCCGCCAGCGCCGCGGCCAGCGCGTCCGTAATGTGGTCCTGATGCCGGCGATAATCTTCGGCGGCCATATCCGGAGGAACCATCGCGTACACGCCCTCCGCGCCGGCGAACGCCTTGGCCAGCGCCGCACGGTCCTCGAGCGTGCAGATGCACGGCTCGGCGCCCAGGGCCGTCAGGTTTTGCAGACGTTCCGCGCTTCTGCCGATCGCCCGGACTTTCTTTCCCTCTTTCAGAAGTCTTTCGGCAACAATGTGCCCGCTATTTCCGGTTGCTCCAGTAACGGCGTACATAACTTTCCCCCCTCTCGCCACAGCGTTCGTTCGTTTCGCGTTGGGCCGGATATTGCTGGTTCCGTGTCATACCTAATGTCTCGTCGCGGATAGGCTGAAGGCGAGGCAAACCCATCTTGGCCCCGCGTACCAGCGCAGTCAAGTAACCCCTGTCCCAATTCATCTGATGCCCGACCAGCACGCCAAGTTACAGATTTAGTTCGGAAAAACGACCAGGCGACTTCGCCGAAGGCATCGCGCTCGAATGCGAGAGTGGCGGAGTTTGACCGGCTCTGCGCCGTCACCTAGAATAAAAACCGCGCGACGACGAGGAAAAATAACATGAGCATCACCCAGGCGGACAAAGCCAAAAAATTCCGGGCGCTGCACAAGTTGCCCGCGACGGCGGGAGCGCGCATCGAAGCAGCGGAACCGGGTGCATTCATTATTCCAAATCCGTGGGATGGAGGCAGCGCGCGCATTCTTGCCGGGCTGGGTTTTGAGGCGCTGGCGACAACCAGTTCCGGCTTCGCGTTTACGCTCGGGCGCCGCGACGGCGCCGCCACACGCGATGAAGTGCTCGCACATTGCCGGGCGATTGTCGCAGTCACCGATCTGCCCGTGGCCGCGGACCTCGAAAACTGTTTTGGCGACGATCCGAAAACTGTCGCCGAAACGATTCGCCTGGCGGCCGCCACGGGAATCGTCGGAGGGTCGGTCGAAGATTCAACCGGCGACGAGCGCCGCCCCATTTATGAATTCTCGCTGGCGGTCGAGCGCGTCGCAGCGGCCGTGGAGGCTGCGCGGGCGTTGCCATTTCCTTTCACGCTGACGGCGCGCACCGAAAACTTCCTTCATGGCGGCCAGGACCTCGACGACACCATCAAGCGCCTCGAAGCCTTCGCGGGGGCCGGCGCGGACGTGCTTTTCGCCCCTGGCCTGCCAAACCTCGAGGCAATCCGGCAGGTCTGCTCCGCCCTCGCCCCGCGCCCGGTCAATGTCCTAGCCGGCATCAAAGGCCTGAATTTCTCTCTCGCCGAACTGGAAGCAGCCGGCGCCCGCCGCATCAGCCTGGGTGGGGCGCTGTCACGCGTAGCGCTGGGCGCTTTGCTCGGCGCGGCGCGCGAAATGAAGGAAAAGGGGACGTTCACCTTCGTCGAGACGGCCGCTCCCGGCTCAGAGGTGAGCGCGTTCATGTCCCCGAAAAAAGACCGCGCCGGCATGTCCTGACGAAGGAACGGCGCGGCGCGGCCGCACAGCAAGCGTTTTTGTAGGGGCGTAGCACCGCTGCGCCCGGCGCAGTAGCTTGGCGACATGCTGCCCATTCATCCGTCTATCCTGCGTTACCTCCAGTCGATCTCGCAGCCGACGTTGACTTGGATTGGGGCGTGACCTAACATGCGTGGTCCCTCAGTTATGGTTGGCAAGACCATATCGCACTATCGGATCGTGGAGAAACTCGGCGGCGGCGGCATGGGCGTCGTTTACCGCGCCGAAGATTCGCGGCTGGGCCGCAGCGTGGCCCTGAAGTTCCTACCCGAAGGGCTCAACAAGGATCTACAAGCGCTGGAGCGCTTCCGCCGTGAAGCCCGCGCCGCCTCCGCGCTGAACCATCCGAACATTTGCACGGTTTACGATATCGACGAGCACGAGGGCCAACCGTTCATCGTCATGGAATTGCTCGAAGGCGACACGCTCAAGCACCACATGAGTGGCCAGGCACTCGAGGCTCAGGATATCCTCGACTGGAGTATCCAGCTTGCGGACGCTCTCGATGCGGCGCATGCAAAGCACATAACTCACCGGGACATCAAACCTGCAAACATCTTTGTCACCCGGCGCGGCAAGGCGAAACTTCTCGATTTCGGCCTGGCCAAGCTGTCGCCCCAGCGCTTGCGGGTTGGGGAAGCCGTGGGCGCAACGGCGGGCGCGACCGTTACGCTCGACGAGCATCTGACTAGCCCCGGAACGACCATGGGAACGGTGGCCTACATGTCCCCGGAGCAGGCGCGCGGCGAGCAGACAGACGCCCGAACCGACATCTTCTCCCTGGGCGTGGTGATGTACGAAATGGCGGCAGGACGCTCGGCGTTCACCGGAAACACGTCGGCCGTAATCTTCGAGGCGATCCTGAATCGTGCGCCGACTCCACTCTTGCGCGTGAATTCGAAACTCCCGCCAGGGCTTGTCGAAATCGTCGAAAAGACGCTCGAGAAGGACCTGCGCGCTCGTTACCAGACTGCCGCGACACTCCTGGACGACCTGCAGCGGCTAAAGCGCGAGCTGGATTCGGGCCGTGCCTCCGCGGCTCCCGTCGTTCCCGAGGTGGTGGAGAAATCCGTCGCCGTAATGTATTTCGAGAACCTCAGTAGCGACAAGGAAGACGAATACTTCCGCGATGGGATGACCGAGGACATCATCACTGAGCTTTCGAAGATCCGCGAACTGCGCGCGTTTCCTCGCGCAGCCGTTCTGGCGTTTCGCGACAAGGCAGTCACCGGACCTGAAGTCGGCCGGGAACTGAACGCCCTTTATGTGCTCACAGGCAGTCTGCGCCGCTCCGGGAACCGTTTGCGAATCACCGGCCAATTGATCGAGACGCGCACCGGCCACTCGGTATGGGCCGAACGCTACGATCGGCAACTGGAAGACGTCTTCGCGATTCAAGACGAGATCGCGCAGGCCATCGCCCGCGCTCTCAAGGTCGTCCTGACGGAAAAGGAAAAACAGGAAATCAAGAAAGCGCAGACGGCGGACGTGCAAGCTTACGATTACTATCTGCGCGGACGCCAATTCTTTCACCAGTTGCGCCGCAAGGGATTTGAATATGCCCGGCAGATGTTCGCCCGTGCCATCGTGATCGATCCCGGCTACGCGCGGGCTTACGCCGGCGTCGCGGATTGTTCTTCGTTCCTCTACATGTACTGGGACACTACGGACGACAACCTTCGCGAGGCCGACCGCGCCAGCCGGAAGGCTGTCGAACTCGATCCGGAGTCGGGGGAAGCTCGCGCCTCGCGCGGCCTGGCCGTATCGTTGAACAAAAACTTCGAGGAAGCCGAGAAAGAATTTGACGCTGCCATTCGGCTGGACCCGAAATTGTTCGAAGCCCACTACTTCTACGCACGTGCCTGTTTTCAGCAGGGGAAGATCGAAAAGGCTGCCCAGCTTTTCGAGCAGGCTTGTATCGCCAAACCGCAGGACTATCAAGCTCCTACACTGCTCGCCATGGCGTACCACGGATTGGGACGCCAGGCCGATTCAGATGCGGCTTCGCGTCGCTCGTTCCAGATGGCGGAAAAGCACCTGGAACTCCACCCGGATGACGCTCGCGCGCTCTATCTCGGTGCCGGCAACCTCGCCGACACAGGCCAATTCGATCGTGCCCTCGAGTGGGTGCGCCGCGCTCTGGCGATCGATCAGGAAGAGCCTTCCGTTCTCTACAACGCTGCCTGCGTATTCGCCAAGCTGGGGAACAGCGACGAAGCCCTCGACTGCCTGGAAAGGGCGATGGCGCCTTCGAAGGGACACTGGTATCGCGAATGGGCAGCGAAGGACTCCGACCTCGACCCCATCCGCAAGCATCCGCGATTCCACGCCCTCATGAATCAGACTTAAAGTGCGCCGCGGTCTTCAGCCCGGAAGCCTTCGCTTTCGAGGCGGGCAGGTGCAAAGCCGCCAGCTCCAATCAGGATCCGGGAACGGGCCGAGGGACGTGCACCGTCACCAGGACGATCGTTCCGTCGATGGCGCTGATCCAGTGCGCTGTGTTTTCCGGAATGAAGATGAAATCGCCTTTGGCAATCTTTTGCTGCGTGCCTCCGTCGATCGCAGTGCCCGTGAGATTCGCTGGGTTTGCACGCATCTGATTCACCAGCGTTCCGCCCGTGGTGATCGTGCCGGAGCCATCCACGACGTACATCAGTTCCGCCTCTTTCTCATGCACGGCGGCAGGTCCAACCGAAGCGCGATATTCGAGGTTCGCCATGTAAGGCGCCAACTGGACCACGCGCTCGACGACAATGGGCTGGCCCTCCTTCCGCTCGCTCTTGGCCTTGGCGATAAGCGCCTGCAAGTCTGCCGATGAGCAGAACGTCTTCATCGCCGTAACGGGAGTCGTGACGGGGGTAGCGGGCTGCTGCGCGGCCGCAACGGCCGCCCCCAAAGCGACAAGAACAAAAGCAAAAGAGATCGCGCGCGCCGTGATCCTCCAATTCCGTGGATTTTTCCAGCCGCGCGGCATCGTACCACAGGACCGCAAGCACGGATTGGAATGACCCTCAACTCTTTTTCAAGCCCGCCAGCACGTCCCGTTTGACCCGTAGCGAGGCCGTGTCTAAGATAGATCGGGCGCACCAGCCGCGCGCCACGAATCACGAGTCACCAATCAATAGTTACGGACCTACGGAATGTTTGAAACCCTAACCGAAAAACTGCAGCGCGCCTTCAAGAACCTGCGCGGACAGGGAAAGCTCAGCGCGGAGCATCTTGACGCGGGGCTCGCCGAAATCCGCGAGGCGCTGCTCGAAGGCGACGTCAACCTGGGCGTCGCCGACGATTTTATCGCCCACGTCCGCGAGAAGGCGCTCGGCTCGGACGTGCTGCTGCAACTCTCTCCTGACCAGCAAGTCGTCAAGATCGTGCGCGACGAGTTGGCCGAGCTGCTCGGCAAGGAAGCCAAGCCGCAATTCGGCTCGCGGCCTCCGGCAGTGTGGATGATCTGCGGCCTGCAAGGTTCCGGCAAAACCACGTCCACGGGCAAGCTCGGCAAATGGCTCGGCGAGCACGGGCACCGGCCCATCGTCGTTTCAACCGACGTCTACCGTCCCGCGGCCCGCGAACAATTGGCACAAGTGGCAAAAGCGACGGGCACGCCGCTTTGGCCCGGCAGCGGCACCGACAAGCCGCTCGAAATCGTCCGCGGCGCGCTGCGCGAGGCAAAGCTTTCCGCGTGCGACGTAATTCTGGTGGACACCGCGGGCCGGCTGCACATTGACGACGAATTGATGAACGAGCTTTCCACGCTCAAGCGCGAGCTGAATCCCGCAGAAATTCTGTTCGTGGCCGACGCCATGATCGGGCAGGACGCGGTGCGCTCGGCCGGCGAATTTCACAAGCGCCTGGGCGTCACCGGCGTGATCCTCACGAAAATGGACGGCGACGCGCGCGGCGGCGCGGCGCTTTCGATTCGCAAAGTGACCGGCGCGCCGGTGAAATTCGTGGGCGTGGGTGAAAAATATGATGCGCTCGAGCCGTTCGTTCCCGACCGCATCGTGGGACGGATCCTGGGGATGGGCGACGTCCTCGGGCTGATCGAAAAAGCGCAGAAAAATATTGACGAAAAACAGGCGCGCGAGATGGAACGCAAGCTGCGCGAGAACGAGTTCACGCTCGCCGATTTTCGCGATCAGCTGCAGCAGATCCGCAAGATGGGCTCGATGGAGCAGCTCATGGGCATGCTGCCGAAAATCGGGCCGTTCGCCAAAATTCCCAAGGACGCCCAGCTGGACGAGAAGCAGCTGAAATCCACCGAAGCGATCATCAACTCCATGACCGCCGCGGAGCGCGCCAACGACAACATCATTGACGGCAAGCGCCGCAAGCGCATCGCCCGCGGCAGCGGCACCACCGTTCAGGAAGTCAACCAGGTGCTCAAGCAATATTCCGACATGCGCCGCATGATGAAGCAGTACGGCAGCATGGCGAAAATGAAAATGCGCGGCCTCGGCAAACTGGCTGGCCTCAAATAGGTTCAGGTTTCAAATGATTGAAAAATATGAATCACGTCGCATTCGTGGTGAGATTCGACGCGTGTTACTCACCGTGTGGGATCCAATTGGTGTAAAGGGCGAGCCAAACGCACAGGACGAATACGACCGTTACGTATTCCCGGTCTTCGAACTCCTCACACATGCGAAAAGCGACGAACAAATCATAGAGTACCTACTGTGGTCCGTGAACGAGCACATGGGGCTCAACGCAACATCGAAGGAGATGTTGCCGACTCTGCATGCGTTGCGCGAGATCCCAATCGCAAAGACAGAATAAACAAGAATCCCGATCGTGATGGAGCTTACAAGGTCCGGCGATCAGGTGAGCTTCAGCGGTCGCTCGGTCCACTGCACGTCCCAGTAGCGGCCGAATTTCCGGCCCACTTCCGTGTAAATTCCGACAGGCTTGAATCCGCAGCGCGCGTGCAGCGCGGCGCTCGCGTCATTCGGCAGCGTGTAACCGGCGACAATGCGATGAACATCTTCATTCCTGATGGCGTCGAAAAGCGCGCCGTACAGCAGCGAGCCGATGCGTTTGCCGATGGCCTCCTGCGCGCAATAGATCGTCGTTTCCACGGTGGTTTCATACGCAGCCTTGGGACGAAAGCGCATCGTCCCGACGTAACCGAGCACCTTTCCGTTTTCTTCCGCCACCACCAGGCGATAACGGCCCGTGGGCGCGAACTGATCGAACCAGGCGGCGCGCCGTTCGACGGTATAAGGCTCCATGTCGAATGTAACCGGCGTGTTGATGACGTAATAGTTGTAGATCTCCGTCACGCGAGGCAAATCGCTGCGAACCGCGGGGCGAATCGAAAGATCAGGCATGTTCCGCCTCTCGCTCAAATGATAGCGTTAATTGCAAACGGGGAGAACGCGCACCGTGCGCACCGGCCGATCCGACTGCGCGCCATATTGGCAGGCTGCGAAACGAGCCGGCAGCCGGACGAGATAGCAATTGGTGAATAGGACGCGGTCCGCTATACTGGTGGGATTCGAATGAGGAGGAATTGCTTGTGTTAACGATACGCCTTGCCCGAATCGGCAAGAAGAAGCGTCCGTTCTACCGCGTGGTGGTGACGGAAAAGACGCGGCCGCGCAACGGCCGTTTCGTGGAGATTGTGGGCACCTACGACCCGCTGAAAAAGCCCGCTAGCGTCACCTTCGTTCACGACCGGGTGCAGTACTGGCTGGGCAAGGGAGCGCAGCCCAGCGATACGGTTCGCAGCTTGATCCGCAGCAACCCTAAGCCTGCCTAAAGCGTCCTACTTCACAGATGCCACGTTCATGACTCTTGTTCACGCTCGAGCGAGTTTCTCCGCTGAGCACGGCAAGCTGTGGAGGAAACGCAATGAGGGATCTAGTGGAATCCATCGCGAAAGCTCTCGTAGATCATCCGGATGAGGTCAAGGTAAATGCAGTGGACGGCGAGCAGGTGACGGTTCTGGAGCTGCGCGTCCATCCCGAGGATTTGGGTAAGGTCATCGGGCGGCAGGGACGCACCGCGAAATCCATCCGCACGCTTTTGGGCGCCGCCGGGATGAAATTGAAGAAGCGGTTCACGCTTGAAATATTGGAATAAGTGGACACGCAGCAATCATCCCAGCCCGCGGGCGTAACCGTGGCGCGCATCCTGCGCCCCCACGGGCGTCGCGGCGAAGTGGCTTGCGAAATCCTCACCGACTTTCCCGAACACCTCAAACAACTGAAATTCGCGGAATTGCATGGCGTGCGCACCGCTGGCCACGGAGGTGTCGCGCGCCGGGTGGCCATTCGCTCCTGCTGGATCAGCCACAGCCGAGGCGGCCAGGCGATCTTTCTCTTCGAAGGCGCCGATTCGATTTCCGATGCCGAGAGACTTGTCGGGCTGGAAGTGCGCATTCCGCTCGCCGAACGCATGCCGCTGCCCGATGGGACTTACTACATCACGGACCTCGCCGGCTGCGAGGTGCGCGAGACGCGTGGCCCGGCTGGCGGCGAGCCGGGTTCGCTGATCGGCCGCGTGCGCGACGTGCAAATCCCCGGCGAAGGCTTTGCCGGGACGCCTATTCTGGTGGTGGATTCGCCGCGCGGCGAGTTGCTGATTCCGCTGGCGCAGGACATTTGCGTGCGCGTGGATATCGCCGCGCGTACGATTGACGTGCTGCTCCCCGAAGGACTCCGCGATCTGAACCTCAATTCCTAACCGCGCCACACTGGCGTAAACTGGCTTCCACGCAATCGTTGCGATGGTGCCGGCATGACAAACACCAATCGGGATCGTCCGGCGACGATCTGGCTGCTGACGAAGCTTGCGATCTTCACCGTCCTGATACCGGGAACGGTGACGGTGTGGCTGCCGCTGTTTTACGTGTACCCGGATATTCGCCACCAGCCGCTGGCCGGCATGGGAACTGCGGTCGCCGGGATCGTCGCGATGGCGGTTGGCGCGTCCGGCTATCTTTGGTGCGCGCTCGATTTCGCGTTTTTCGGGCAGGGCACACCGGCGCCGATCGACATGCCGAAAGTGCTGGTAGTGCGGGGGCTTTACCGTTTCTCGAGGAATCCGATGTATATCAGCGTGCTGCTGGTGCTGATCGGAGAGAGCATTCTCTTCTGGTCCACGCGGCTGCTGGAATACGCTGCGATTGTCGCGATCGGATTTCACGTTTTTATTTTGGCGCAAGAGGAGCCGACACTCAGGAGGAAAATGGGCGCGGCTTACGAGCAATACCTGCAGGACGTTCCGAGATGGATTCCGCGGTTTAAACGAGTCGAGCGAACCAATGCGCTTTGACATCATCACGATTTTCCCGGAATTCTTCGGTGGGCCGCTCGACTACGGGATCGTGCGCAGGGCGCGCGAGGCGCGGCTGGTGGAGGCGTGCATCCACGACCTGCGCGATTTCGCGCACGACCGCCATCGCACCGTGGACGACCGTCCCTTCGGCGGCGGCGAGGGAATGGTGATGAAACCGGAGCCGCTGTTTGACGCCGTCGAGCGGCTGGTGTTCAGTGGCAACCAGGGCGGAAATGACACGGCGCCTGCGGGCACGGCGATTGTGCTGCTGTCTGCGTCGGGAAAAGCATTCCGGCAGGAAACGGCACGGCGGCTGGCCAAGCTCGAACGAATCGTGCTGATTTGCGGGCGCTATGAGGGAGTGGACGAGCGCGTGGCCGAGCATCTGGCCACGGATGAAATCTCCATCGGCGATTTCGTGCTCTCCGGAGGTGAATTGCCGGCGGCGATGATCGTGGAGGCGGTCACCCGGCTGATCCCCGGCGCGCTGGGCAACGAGGATTCGACCGTGAATGAATCGTTCAGCGAGCCGGTCGCGGCATCAGAGGAGGCGCAGCAAGCGGCGTCCCTACGGAACCCTTCACATCTTGCCGGTCGCGGAATCCTGGATTATCCGCACTATACGCGGCCGCAATCTTTTCGCGGATGGGATGTGCCGGAAGTGCTTATGAGCGGCAACCACGAGGACATTCGTCTCTGGCGCCGCGAGAAGGCGCTGGAGAAAACGCGTCGAAATCGCCCCGATTTGCTCGCCGGAGCGGATTCAGACGATTAAGCGTGAAACGTCCGGCGGCGTTGGGTAATTGACATCGTACGTCACTAGATTTAACGGTTCTCGAGACCTAAGATGGGGGCAGAGCGGTCTCGGTAGGTTTCTATGCTCATTAGAAACAGGATCCTTTGCGTCGGTATCTGGGCGATTCTCCTGTCATTCCTCGCTCCTTGCATGGCTCACGCGTGCTCCGTGGTCTATAGAACGGTTGAAGTCGGTCCGAATTTCCGCGTCCGGGTGACCGATCGAGGCCGTCCGGTGAAGGGCTTGCGGTTGGTCGTGGGAGTAGATTCGACGTCGACACCCCAGCGTCCGCGGAATAACTTTGCCGTTACCGATTCGGACGGCTATGTGCGTTTCTCAAATCACAGTCCTGGTTCATTCATAATCACGACCGACAAAGATGACGCACTTGCAGATGCCGCAGTCGTGAAAGTATCGCCTGGCGGCCCGCGAGACGTGACTGTATCCATGAGCTGGCCTTCCTCGGAACCGATAACGGTGCGGTCCGTGAGTGGAACGATGCGTGGCCCCGATTTCTATCCCAGTGAACAACAAGTGCCACTTTCGCTTTCGCTGCTCGAAGGCATCTCGTCGCGGGTGATCGCCGAGACGACCTCCGATAGCAGGGGCCGGTTCAACTTTGCCGAGCATGTGTCGCCGGGACTCTACTTTCTTCGGCTGAATCGTTCCGGACTTCGCGGTTGGTCCAGCGAACAAATAGAAGGCAGGATCGCAATCGAAATCAGTGAATCCGCTAAAAGGGACGCGCTCGATCTGGATATCGGCTGGTCGAGCTGCGGGCTGACCTACGGTCAACACGAAACATCCGGGGTTCTGACGCTGGCGAAAGTCTGCGGCGAGATCACTGACTCCATGGGCGCAGATATAGCCAACGCAAGAGTTCTGCTGATGCCAAGCAACGAGGAAGGCAAGGTATTGGAACAAACCGCGAGCGGCAGAGACGGACGATTCACTTTCTCGGAGCGTCCCGAGGGCGACTACCGGCTGTTGATCAAATCGCCCGGATTTCGTCCGTTTCTGCGCCCAATTCATCTCGAGCCGGGAAGTTCGTCTGCGGGATGCATGGAACCAGTCGAAGTGCAGCTCGAGGTCATGTAAGCACTTTCGGGTAGGCATACGCCTGCGATTTCGATATAATTTGTGGTTGTGCGTTGTGTGCTGGCCCCACCTGAGCGGGTCTGCCGGGAATAAATAACATGAAGCCGATCATCGCCAAGGTGCAGCAGTCCCAAATTCGCAAGGACCATCCCCATTTCCGCCCGGGCGACACCATTCGCGTGAACGTGCGCCTGAAGGAAGGCGAGGGCGACAAGGAACGCATCCAGCCGTTTGAGGGCGTGGTGATGAGCCGCCGCGGCGAGCTGTCGGGTGAGAGCTTCACGGTGCGGCGGGTGAGCTTCGGAGTGGGCGTGGAGCGGATTTTTCCGGTACATTCGCCGATGATCGGCTCGATTGAGGTGGTGCGGCAGGGCCGCGTCCGCCGCGCGAAGCTGAATTACCTGCGGCAGCGCAAAGGCAAGGCCGCGCGCATCAAGCGCGCCGAGACGTACGCGGCGCCGCTCGCAAGCACTCCGGCGGAATAACAAGTTTTTGTTTGCGGATTTGGCCCGCATCGGCTTCGCTGGTGCGGGCTTTTTTCTTTTGCCACCGGAATGCAAACTCCGCGGCGCGAGCCGTGTGCTAAAATCCCCGACCGATGGCACGGCTCTGCTCGGCACGGTATGAGCGCGACGCGCGGCAGCGCGGCTGGATGCGCATCGCTGGACTCGACGAAGCGGGGCGGGGATCGCTTTTCGGGCCGGTGGTAGCGGGCGCGGTGGTGCTGAATCCGAGGCGGCGGATCGTCGGCCTGGACGACTCGAAGAAATTGGCGCCGGACCGGCGCGCGGAACTCGCCGAACGCATTCGCGAGCACGCCCTGGCGTGGGCGGTGGCGGAAATCGACGCCAGCCGCATTGACGCGTGGAACATTTATCAAGCCAGCCGCCAGGCAATGGTCGCGGCCATCTCGCAGCTTCGTCCCCTGCCGGATTATCTTCTGCTCGACGCCATCGAACTCGATTTGCCCATCGAACAGAAGGCGCTGATTCACGGCGACGCGCGGTCCATTTCGATCGCCGCGGCTTCCATCCTGGCGAAAGTGGACCGCGACCGGCGGATGGAAGAGTTCGATCAGGTATTTCCGCAATACGGGCTGGCGCAGAACAAGGGTTACGGCACGCCGGATCATCTGGAGGCGTTGCGTCAGCACGGTCCGACGCCGCTGCACCGGTTTTCATACGCTCCTGTGCGCGAGGCGCGCTGCTGGGCCACCGGCGCGGAGCAGGCGCCGCTCCCGCTGGAGGCGCCCGCAAACGCCATGGGTAACTGAGCGGCTGACAGATTCAAAAGAGAGGAAACGACCATGATCAAGGTTGCGGTGCTTTATCCAAACAACGCGGGCAACAAATTCGACATGAAATATTACATGGAGAAACACATTCCCATGGTCCGGCAAAAGATGGGTCCGGCGCTGAAAAACGTAGCGGTGGAACAGGGAGTGAGCGGAGGCATGCCAGGCTCACCGATCACCTACACGGTCATGTGCCATCTGTCATTTGATTCCCTGGACGCGTTTCAGGGGGCGTTCGCAGCCCATGCGCCACAAATCATGGGCGACATCGTGAACTACACGGACATCCAGCCCGTGGTGCAGGTCAGCGAAGTGAAGATTTAGAGTGCGCTGCGCGGCGGCAGAGTCCTTAAACTGACGGCCGGAGAAAGGATTTTCCTCCTCGGCCCGGCGAGTAGTACCAGGGTACTGCTGCGACCGTTCGCCCTGTTATCCCCTTCGGCACTATCCCCATGGCGCTTCATAGACCCTGCTTTTCCGCGCGTGCTAACCTTTCACGTTGGCCAAGCCTTCTCGCCAGAGGTATGGGCAGGGATAGGCGCGGCCCGGGAACGCGGACGCATTCATGGCCTTCAACAAAAATAAGGCGCTGGAGAGCGCGCTGAAGTATCTCAACCAGGGCAAAGTCGCCCAGGCCATCGGCGAATACCAGCAAATCCTCCGGCAGGATCCCAAAGACCAAGCAACATTAATGACCGTGGGCGATCTTTTCGCCCGGCAGAGCGACATGCCGCAGGCCATCGAATATTTCGAGAGGCTCGCGGAGGTTTACCTCAACGACGGCTTTAACAGCAAAGCCATCGCGATTTACAAGAAGATCGCCAAGCTGGCGCCCGCGGAGCTTGCTCCGCTCGAGCGCCTCGCCGACCTCTACGTGCAGCAGGGCGTGCTCAGTGAGGCGCGGCCGCTGTTCCTGCAGATCGCCGAAGTGCACCTGAAAGCGAACCGCGCGCCAAAAGCCGTGGAGGTGCTGAACCGGCTGCTGGAAGTCGAGCCGGACAACCCGCGCGTGCAACTGCGGCTGGCGGAACTCTACAACGTGATGGGCCAGAAGAAAGAGGCGGCCCAGACGTATCTGAATTACGCGCAGCGGCTATACGACCGCGGCGAAGCCGAGGAAGCGCAGAAGCTGATCGAGCGGGCGTTGGGAGTGGAGCCTGCCAGCGCGGCGGCGCTGCTGCTGAAGGCAAAGATTCTGGCCATGGGCCAGAAGGACGATCAAGCCATCGCGATTCTGGAGGGCCATCCTGAGGCAGACGCCGGCGGCGAGGTGACGGACCTGCTGCTGGACCTCGAGATCAAGTCCGCGCTGCTGGACAAGGCCGCGATCCGCGCCCGCACGCAACTGGCCCGCGGAAGCGCTCATTCCCGGCCGCTGCAGATCGTGGCCGAGTCGCTCATCGAAGGCGGACACGCCGAAAAATCCCTGCCGCTGCTCCGTGAGCTTCGCGACCCGATGATCGAAGCAAGCGAGCAGGACAAATTCGTCAAGTTGCTGACCAACGCCACTGAAAAGCTCCCGGACAACACCGAGGCGCTGGAAATGCTCGCGGATTTCAGCCGGCTCACCAGCGATCCCTTCCACCTGAACGCCGCGCTGAGCAAGCTGGTGGACGCCTACGCCGCTACGGGCGACCAGGCTCGCGCCGAACACCTGATGAAGGAGCTGATTGACCGCAACAAGGGCGACGAGCGGCTCGTGGCGCGGTACGAACAGCTTCGCAAGGGCGACAAAATGCCCGCGTCTGCTCCGGCGGCGGAGATTACGCCCGAGACCATGGCGGAAGTGACCCACCGGGACGAGGCGCCGGCGGAAGAGAGCTCCGCGGAAGCCGTGCTGGTCGAAGCCGAAACGTCCGCGCCCGCGCCAGCCGCCGAGGAAGCGCTGGATGAAGAGACGCAGCGCTATATCGCGCAGGCTCTCACCGATGTGGACCTTTTCTCGAGCTACGGGCTGACGCAGAAGGCCACGCACCTGCTCGAAAGCGTTTTGCAGCGGGCGCCGCGGCATACGCCGACGCTCGAACGCCTGCTCGACCTGTACCTTGGCGCAAGCAACGAGCGGCGCACGGCGGAACTCGCCGCGCAGCTCGAACAGATCCACCGCGAGCGGCAGGACACGGTCAATACCGAGCGCTTCGCCGAGCTGCGTCAACGCTTCCAGAAACTTGCGGGAATCGCGGCGGAAGATTTGCCGGTCGCGCCTCCGGTGGCCGCGCCGACAGCAGCGCAGCCGCCAGCGGCCGTGGAAGCCGCCTCCGTCGAGCCGGCGACCATCGAGGTCGCACCCGCGGCTCCGGCCCCTGTGGAATTCGAAATCCCGCTGGCGACGGTCGAGCCAGAGCCTGGCGCTTCCGAGATTCCCCCGGCAGTCGTCGCGCCAGCGGCGGCCGTTCCGTCCGAACCGCAGCCCGTGGCCGCAGCAGCGGCCAGCGAGGAAGTGGATCTCTCCGACGAATGGGAAGCCATGGTGCAGGAAGTGGCCGAGCCCGCTACGGCGCCGCAAGCATCCGCGCCCGCCCCGGAACCTGTGCACGCGGAAGCAGCGCCGGAAGACGAGCGCATCGAAATCGAGATTCCGTCGGAAGACGCCGCGCCCATCGAAGCTGCGATGGAGATTCCGGAAGCAAGCGTCATTCCGGAAGCGACGATCGTGCCGGAAGCAACCGTCGTTCCAGAGGCAACCATCGAGCCCCAGCCGATTGAACCGCTCGAGGTAGTCGAAGAAGCCGCGGCCGAACCTTCGATTGAAATCATCGAAGAGCACGCGGAGGAGGCGCCCGCCGAGGAAAAGTCCGGTGCGGCGAACCTGGAATTCGAACTCGAATTGACGCCGGAACCGACTGCAGCCCACGGCAAGAACGGCGCGGCGACCACTGAAGATTTTCTCAGCGAGCTGGCTTCGGAAATCGAAGACATGGAAACGCCCCTGGCTGCGCCGAAAGCAGCGGCCACGCCTCCACCCGCGCCTGCGCCGTCACCGGCGCCGGTTGCAGCGGCGTCCGCGTCCGAGCCGCCCGCAAAATCCGAGCCGATTCCGGAGACCACGGCGGAAAGCCTGAACGAACTCGCCGAGGTGTTCCAGGAGTTTCGCAGCGAACTCGGCGAACTGAGCGACGAAGATGAAGATCTCGAGACGCACTACAATCTCGGCATCGCCTACCGCGAAATGGGTCTGCTCGACGAAGCCATCGGGGAATTCCAGAAGGTGGCCAAGGCCGTGCAGAAGGGCAAGCCGTTCCGCTATTCGATGAACTGCGCGACGCTGCTGGCGCTTTCGTTCATGGACAAGGGCGAGCCGAAAATCGCCTCACTGTGGTATCAGCGGGCGCTCGAAGTGCCGGGGCTCGATCAGGAAGCGGTACTGGCGCTGCGCTACGACATGGGCATGGCGCTGGACATGGCCGGCGAAGCCAATGCAGCGCTCGATAGCTTCCGCCAGGTCTACGCGATGAATATTGATTACCGCGACGTTGCCGACCGCATCGCCACGCTGCAGAAGCAGTAATTCCTTCCTCTTGTTCCGCAGAGACTCGTCGCGCAGCGATCGCTCGCAACAAGCAGGACTGCCGTTGCGGCTGCGGCGATAATCTCCCATAATCCTAACTCGACGATGAGCCGGATCGCGCGAATTTTTGTCCTGTTGCTGTGGCTGGTGCTCGGGCTGGCGCTGATCCTCGTGCCCTGGTCGGACATCTGGGAAACCAACTATTTTCTGTACCAATATCCGGCGCTGGGATTTTTCCTGAAGAATCCGTTTCTGCGCGGGGCGATTTCGGGGCTGGGATTCATGAACGTCCTGCTGTCGCTCGAAGGCTTTCGCCACCGAAGCGCCGCAACCGCGAGCCGCCTGTAAGTAGCCGCCCGTGAAACCGATCCTCTGCTACGTGACCGACGGGAAAGCGCCCGGCGCCCCAGACCCCACCGCAAATTTACTGGCACAAATTCGCGCGGCCGCGGCTGCGGGCGTGGACTGGGTGCAAATTCGCGAGCGCCATGCGCCGGCGCGGGAATTGCTGGCGCTCGCAAAAGCGGCGACAGATGCGTGCGACGGCAAAGCGCGCGTCATCATCAACGACCGGCTCGATGTGGCGCTGGCGGCGGGCGCGGCGGGCGTGCATCTGCGGGGCACATCGGTCCCGGCGCGCGAAGTCGTTCGCTGGTGCCGCGCGGGAAATGCCCCGGCTGGATTTTTGATCGGCGTCTCCTGCCACAGCGTCGCCGAAGCGCGCGAGGCGGAGAGTGCCGGAGCAAGCTACCTGTTTTTCGGGCCGGTCTTTGAGACTCCCTCGAAGAAATCGTTCGGAGCGCCGCAGGGAATCCCCAAGCTTGCCGAAGTTTGCCGCAGCGTGCGTATTCCGGCGATCGCCATCGGCGGCGTGAACGAAGAAAACGCGGCGGCGTGCCTCCGCGCGGGAGCAGCGGGAATCGCGGCGATTCGAATGTTCCAGGAATCGCGCGAACCGGAAGCGTTCAGGACGGCAGTCGCGCGGCTGCACAGCGCCGGATAGCGGCGCGGGTTAGGCGCTCAGCCAGCGGCCCACAGGCTGCAAACTTTCCACATGGTCGCAGACCACTTTGAGTACGGCGGTGATGGGAATCGCCAGAATCAGCCCCATCGCCCCCCACATCCAGCCCCAGAAGAGGAGTGAAACCGTGAGCGCGAGCGCGTTTAACCTCACGCGCCAGCCCACCAGCGCGGGAACCAGCAGGTTCGCGGTGACAATATGGAAGACGGTCAGCACCGCGAAGATCGTCGCGAACGGCCCGATGGTGTGGTAGTTCTTCAGCCCAACCAACAACGGCGGAATCCACGACATGATGACGCCGAGATAGGGCACCAGATTGCAAATCCCCGACACCAGGCCGGTGAGGAACGGGAAATCGAGTCCGAAGAGCCAGAACAAAAGCCAGCTGGCCAGAACCAGAATCAGGCCGACCAGCGACGTCCCGAGCAGATAGCTGCGGAGCACCTGGGTGACGTCGGCTAGGGCGTCGCGAACCGCGGTGCGTTCGCCCGGCGCGAACAATTGCATGGTCGCATGCCAGACCTGGCGCTTCGCGGCCAGCATGAAAAACAGCAGAAAAGGCACGAAGGTCGCGGCCAGCACAAACGCGTAGAGCGAATCGAGGCGGCCGACCAGCGCGTCGCGCACGGTATGGGTCTCTCCGACGGTCACCACGTGTTCGCCGGGGTGCGGCGCGGGCTCGATTTCCGAGACGTGTTTTTCGAGCGCGTCCATTCTGCTTTCCACGGCTTGGCTGGCGGCGCGCAGCGGCTCGCGATACTTCGGCCAGTCACGGCCAAATTGATCGGCGCGGTCAATCAGCGAATACGCCACTACGGACAACATTCCGGCGGTAACCAGAACGACGATCAGCGCGCCCAGGGCGCGGGGGATGCGCGCTCTCTCCATCCAGGTGACGACCGGGTCCAGGAAGTAAGCCATCAGCACAGCCACCAGCAGGGTGACCAGGACCGTCGACGCCCAGTAGCAAAACGCGATCACGATTCCCGCGGCGATGATCCTCGAGCTGACCGAACTCTTGGAGGTGACCTTCGCTTCCTCAACAGGCATGCGCGTACGATATCACAGCTAGTGCCGCGCCACGCAGGCGCGCTCCCGTCAGTGGTCGCGATGGTAACGCTTTCGGCGAAGGGCTCGCCGGCCGCCGCCGCGCGTTGAACTCTCCCGGTGCTAAGATCGATGATCCCCCCGCTCGAGGGGGCGCTGGACTCCGTATACATGGCCAAAAAACTTTTCGGGACGGACGGCATCCGCGGGATTCCGGGCGAGTACCCGCTGGATGACGCCACGCTCGAACGCATCGGCTTCGCGCTCGGCGAATACGTGTTCGCGCGGCAGCCCAGCAAGGGCGCGCGTCCGAGAGTGCTCCTTGGCAGAGATACGCGCGAATCCGGACCGCACATCAGCGAGCAAATCGCGCGCGGGCTGGACGCAGCGGGAGCCGAAGCGATCGCTGCAGGGGTGCTGACCACGCCGGGAGTGGCATGGCTGGTCAGCCACGAGGGATTTTCGGCCGGTGTGGTGATCTCCGCTTCACACAATCCCTATCACGACAATGGCGTGAAACTGATTTCCGCCTCGGGCATGAAATTCCCCGACGCCGTCGAGGCCACGATTGAAGAGGGCATCCTTTCGCCGACCGCCGCGCGCGGTCCGGCCAAGCAACACAAGATCGATCACAGCGGAGACGAAAAGCTGCACCAGGACTACATCGCCGGATTGCGCGGCGCCGTGCTCCCCGGAGCGAAGCTTCAGGGCATGAAGATCGTTCTCGACTGCGCCAACGGCGCGGCCAGCAAGCTTGGGCCGGAGCTTTTTCGGTCGCTGGGCGCAAACGTGATCGCCATTCATCATGAGCCAGACGGCCGGAACATCAACAAGGACTGCGGGTCGCTTCACCCGCAGGAGATGCAGAAACGCGTGGTGGAAACAGGGGCGGCGCTGGGCGTGGCGTTTGACGGCGACGCGGACCGCGCGATTTTCGCAACCGCCACGGGAAAGCGCGTGGACGGAGACGGCGTGCTGCTGGCCGCGGGACGCTATCTGCAATCCACCGGCAAGCTCAAGGGTGGCGCGATTGTCGGCACCACCATGGCGAATCTGGGCCTGGAGCGCGCGCTCGAAAAATCCGGATTGAAATTGACGCGCACGGATGTGGGCGACCGCTACGTCCTGGAGGAAATGCAGCGCAGCGGGGCGAACCTGGGCGGCGAGCAGTCCGGGCATATCCTGTTTCTCGACGACGCCACCACCGGCGATGGCATGTTGACGGCGGTGAAAATGGCGTCGCTGGTCTCGATCTGCGGCCCGCTCGACAAGCTGGTGGCGGACTTGAGAATCTTCCCGCAGAAGATCGTCAACGTGAAGGTCCGCGAAAAGCCGCCGCTGGCTTCCCTGCCCGAGGTCGCTCGGACGCTGCGAGGAGGCCGAAACCGCGCTGGGAAAGACGGGCCGCGTGGTCCTGCGCTATTCGGGTACCGAGCCGCTCGCCCGCGTGATGATCGAAGCGGAGCGGGAAGAAGATGTAGCACGCTGGACCGAGGCGATTGCTTCTGCCCTCCGCGCAGCCATCGGCGCTTGAGTGGCGTTTACACCCATCCGAATGGAGTTTGTGCGGGCCGATAGCATCTAGTTATCATGCTGATAATTGGATTCAATAATTCCAAAGACTGTAGATTCGCGAGCGCGCACTTTTCATAATCTGGATACGTGTGCCACTAACAGAAATTGAGTCCGCGTCCCACGTAGCTAACTTGCTCTAGAATAAAGAGATGTTCCATTAGGGAAATTTGGGCCAGCGTGGCATCGCGCGTGCACATTGGGAATCTGGCTGTCTCTTATCCCGGGGTGGGCCGGTTTCGCCGCGCCGAAATCGGAACTTGGGGTTCGAGCAAACGGGGGCCCGGGTGGGCCCCCTTTTTTATTTTCCGGCGTGCTGCGGGCCTCTTGGCGTCGGCTCTGGTTGTTGGAATATTCCTCGGAAGCTACCGCCGTTTGGCCCCTTAACGCAAAAAGGGCGCCCGCTCGCGCAGGCGCCCCTTACATGCCTAAAACGAGCTGGGGTCAGCTGCAGCCGGAGGTTGAGCCGCAGTTTGCGCACTTATAGCAGCTACCGTTTGGAGTCATGAGCATGCCGCACTCGGAACAGTAGGGCGCGTCTTCGGCAGCGGCGCGCGGGCGGGTGACGGTTTCCGTTTCTGCGACGGTCTCTGGACCCGCCGCGGGAGCCGCCGACGCTTGCGGGGTCGAGGCGACCACGGATAGGGCGGCGCTTTCCCCTTCTCCCAGCGCGGCGTCGTTATCGAGGTAATCCGGCGAGATGAACTTTGCGCCGAGCCAGCGCCCGATGTAATCCACGACCGACTTCGCGTAACGGATCTTGGGATTGCCGGTATAGCCCGAAGGCTCGAAGCGCGAGTTGACGAATTTGTCCACCAAGGCGCGCAAGGGGACGCCGTACTGCAGCGAAATCGAGACGGACAGCGCGAAGGCGTCCATGATGCCGGAAAGCGTGGAGCCTTCCTTGGCCATCTTGATGAAGATTTCGCCGGGGTGACCATCCGCGTACATGCCCACGGTGATGTAGCCCTCATGGCCGCCCACGGAGAACTTGTGCGTGATCGAATTGCGTTCAGACGGAAGCTTGCGGCGCTTGGTGCCCGGGAACAGATCCTGCTGTCGCGGTGCGGGAGCTTCGGCCGGAGCGGGCGCCTGCGCCACCGCGGGAGCCGCGGCCGTTTTCTCTTCATCCTTCTTGGCGGCGGAGAGAGGCTGCGAGCCTTTTGAATTGTCGCGGTAGATGGCCACGGCCTTGAGCCCGAACTTCCAGGACTCAATATAAGCCTCCATGATGTCCTCGACCGTCGATTCCTCGGGCATGTTGATGGTCTTGCTGATGGCGCCGGAAAGGAACGGCTGCGCCGCGGCCATCATGCGCAGATGTCCGCGCCAGGCGATGGAGCGGCCTCCGCCCGCGGGCGAGAGCGAGCAATCGAAAACCGGGAGGTGCTCGGGCTTCAGACCGGGCGCGCCTTCGATTTTGGCCTGGGCGTCAATGTAATCCACGATCTTGGCGACGTCCTCCGGCGCGTAGCCGAGCCTCATCAGCGACTGCGGCACGGTGTTGTTGACAATCTTGATGACTCCGCCGCCGACCAGCCGCTTCTGCTTGACCAGCGCGAGATCGGGCTCGATGCCGGTGGTGTCGCAATCCATCATGAAGCCGATGGTGCCGGTGGGCGCGAGCACGGAAACCTGCGAATTCCTGTAGCCATACTTTTCGCCCAGCTCGAGGGCCTTATCCCAGGAATCCTGCGCGGCGTGGAGCAGCGACGGCTGCACGTTTTCTTCCTTGATCGGCCGCAGCGAATCGCGGTGCATGCGGATCACACCGAGCATGGATTCGCGGTTGCGCGGGTAGCCGCCAAACGGCCCCAGGCGCTCGGCGATTCGTGCTGACTGCGCGTAGGATTCGCCGGTCATCAGGGCGGTGATGGCGCCGCAGAAGTCGCGGCCGGCGTCGGAGTCGTAAGGGTGCGCGAGAGACATCAGCAGGGCGCCGAGATTGGCGTAGCCGATGCCCAGCGGACGGTAGTCGTGCGAATTGCGCCCGATCTTTTCCGTCGGATAGCTGGCGTTGTCCACCAGAATCTCCTGCGCGGTGATGGTGATGTCCACCGCGTGGCGGAATCCATCGCTATCGAACTGGCCATTGGGCCCGAGGAACTTCAAGAGATTCAGCGAGGCCAGGTTGCAAGCCGTGTCGTCCAGGAACATGTATTCCGAGCACGGATTCGAAGCGTTGATGCGGTCGGTGGCCTTGCAGGTGTGCCAGCGGTTGACTGTGGTGTCGTATTGCATGCCCGGATCGCCGCACTGCCAGGCGGATTCGGCCATCTTCCTCAGCAGGTCCTTCGCGCGATACTGATCGGCGGGCTCGCCGTCGTTGACGTTGCGCGTCCACCAATCGCGATCTTCTTCCGCCGCGCGCATGAATTCGTCGGTGACGCGGACGGAGTGATTGGCGTTCTGGAAGAAAACGGAGGAATAGGCCTCGCCATCAATCGATGGGTTATAGCCCTGCTCGATCAGGACGTGCGCCTTGCGTTCTTCCTTCGTCTTGCTCTCGATGAATTCCATGATGTCCGGGTGATCCACGTTGAGGATCACCATCTTGGCGGCCCGGCGGGTCTTGCCGCCGCTCTTGATCACGCCGGCGAAGGCGTCGAACCCCTTCATGAAGCTGACCGGCCCGGAGGCGATCCCGCCGCCGGAAAGCGATTCGTGGCTGCCGCGGAGCGAAGAGAAGTTCGTTCCCGTGCCCGAACCCCACTTGAAGAGCATCCCCTCCGTCTTGGCCAGGTTCATGATCGAGTCCATGTTGTCCTGGACGGAGTTGATGAAGCAGGCGGAGCACTGCGGCTTGGCCTGCACGCCGACGTTGAACCATACCGGCGAATTGAATGCCATTTTCTGCTCGACCAGCAGGTGGGTCAGCTCATCGTGGAATGCGTGTTTTGATTCGGCGCTGGCGAAATAGCCGCCCTCCGTGCCCCAGCGGACAATGGTGTCCGCCACGCGGCTGATCAGATGCCGCACCGAGGTCTCGCGCTCGGGAGTGTTCGGCTTGCCGTGAAAATATTTCGAGGTGACGATGTTCGTGGCCGTCTGCGACCAGGACTTGGGAACCTCCACGTCTTCCTGGCGGAAGATCACCTGACCTTTATCATTGCCGATCAATGCCGTGCGGCGCTCCCACTCGACTGCGTCAAAGGGATTCAGCTTGCCGTCCGTGTACCGGCGAGTGAATTCCAATCCGGTCGTGCGACGAGCAGTCTTTTCCGCCTGAAGATTTGAATTGAAAGCCATACGTGTCTCAGCCATGGTCTGCCTCCGCGCCGGCAGTTGTGCGTACCTGCCGAAGGCAGGCCGCGAAAAAGTTAGCCCGGGCACCAGCGGGAGGGGACGCTCAACCCATTGTACTCCCAACCGGGGACCCGAGGTTTTTTTGCGTGTATCCGAGATACACGATAGTGAAGGGAACTTAGCCAGTGATGCGGCCCGCTTCGACCCCCCGAAAAAAGCCGCTCCAAACCGAAAAACGAGAAAAGCGCAGCTAAGCCGCGCTAAATCCCAAGGCGCGGTCACGATTAATGCGCATCTCAGGCTATTCGGTTGAACCCGGTCTGGCCTATCGCGAGGAGGTCGCCGGCGCTGCACCAGACGACCAGGTCACGCTTTTATTGCCGAGTCTGGGTGCGAAGTATCGTGGGTTGTGGAAAACTTGTCAAGAGGAAAACGGCTCGCGACCACAAAATCTTTGGTTGCGAGTGTCGAAGTCGTCTACAGGTAGTGGTGTGACCGCCGGACTTCCACTACACCGCGAACGCCCCGCATGTGCCGTTCACAACAACAGCGCGGAATTGAAACCAGCCCCGCACCTTAAAAAAAATCCATAATGAATGCGATGAGCACCCCGGCCATCGAAATACTTGGGCTCACCAAAGACTTCCCCGTCGGCTTCTGGCGCCAGCGCATGCGCCGGTCGCTCGACAACCTTACGTTCCAGGTGGAGGAGGGCGAAGTATTCGGATTCCTGGGACCCAATGGCGCCGGAAAAACGACGACCATGAAGCTTTTGATGGGGCTGATCTTTCCGACCAGCGGAACCGCGCGCGTCCGCGGGCGCTCGATTGACGACGTGCAGATGCATCGCCAGATCGGCTACCTGCCCGAGCAGCCCTATTTCTACGACTACCTGACGGCGCGCGAGTTGCTTGATTACTACGCGCGCTTTTCGAACTACAGCGCGGCGGAGCGGCGGGAGCGCGTGACGAAATTTCTCGAACGCGTCGGATTGACGGCCGCGGGCGACGTACAGCTCCGAAAATTCTCGAAGGGCATGCTGCAGCGCGCCGGAATCGCGCAGGCGATTCTGCACGACCCGGCGGTGGTGATACTGGACGAGCCGATGTCCGGGCTGGACCCGGTTGGAAGGCGCGAGGTGCGCGACATCATTTTGGAACTGAAGAAGCAGGGGCGCACCGTGTTTTTCTCGACGCACATTCTCTCCGACGCGGAGATGCTCTGCGACCGCGTCGCCGTGCTGGCCGGCGGCAAACTGCAGGGAGTCGGCGCGCCCGGTGAAATCGTTTCAATGAAAGCCCACGCCATGGAAATCCTTTTCGAGCCGCGCGACGGCCGTCCTTTGCCGGCGGGACTGGCGAAAGACGCCGCACGAATCGGTGGGCGTTACCGCGTGGAAGTGCCCGAAGACGGCCTCTATGGCGCGCTCGAACAATTGCATGGCTGCGAGGCGCGGATTCTCTCGGTATCTTCCGTTCGTCCGACGCTCGAAGACTATTTCTTCCGTCTGGTCGGCGGCACCGGGGTCACCCGGGGCCTCGAGGAAATCTCCCGATGAGCGCGACGGTGGGACCGGTGGCCATCAACACCTTCCGCGAAGCAGTGCGCGACCGCGTGCTCTACAATTTGGTGCTGTTTGCGCTGATGATGATCGGCGCGGCAATTCTGGTCGGCCAGATTTCCATCGGCATCGAGCGGCTGGTGATTATCAATCTCGGCCTCTCGGCGATCTCGATCTTCGGACTGGTGATGGCGATTTTCATCGGCGTGGGGCTGGTCTACAAAGAGATCGAAAAGCGTACGCTGTACAGTCTGCTCGCGAAACCCATCCGCCGCTGGCAGTTTCTGGTGGGAAAATACGCAGGACTGCTGCTGACGCTCGCGGTCAACACTACGTTCATGACCCTGGGCCTGGCGGCGGCGCTCCTATACGTCAGCAAACACTTCGAGCGGTCTGACGCGTCCATTCTGGTGGCCATTTATTTCATCCTGCTTCAGTTCGCGCTGGTCACGGCGCTGGCGCTGTTTTTTTCCTGCTTCTCAAGTCCGCTGCTTTCGACCCTGTTTACCCTCGGAATTTATATTACCGGCGTGTTCGCGGACGATATTCGCAGCGTCGGTGATTTCACGCAGAATTCGGCGATTCTGGCGATCACCCGCACGCTTTATTATCTCGTGCCGAATTTCCACAATTTCAACGCCATTGCCGCGGTGGCGCACGGCGGCTCGATCGCTTTTTCGCTGGTCTGGCAGAATACGCTCTACGCCGTGCTCTACGTCACGCTGCTGTTGCTCGCGGCCTCCGCGGTATTTTCCGGCCGCAACCTGAAATGAGCGGCTCCAGTCAAACCCGCGCCCGCTGGACCGCTCTTGCGGCCGTGCCTTTGCTTTTCATCGCCCTGGCGGCCCTGCAAACCAGGATTGACGCAGGCGCTCGCGCGCTGGCGCCGGAAAACGAAGAGCTGCTGCTGCGCTCGCCTTCCGCGGTGAAAAACCTGAGCCTCGGCTACGACTCCCTGCTGGCCGATATTTACTGGACCCGCGCCGTGCAGTATTATGGCGCGCGCGCAGGTATCGAAGGCGCCAGGTTCGAGCTGTTGTGGCCCCTGCTTGATATCGCTACCTCGCTTGATCCAAGATTGATCGTCGCCTATCGCTTCGGCGCGATTTTTCTTTCCGAGCCTCCTCCAGCAGGCGCGGGACGCGCCGACCTCGCCGTCGAACTTGTGAAGCGCGGAATCGCCGAGAATCCCGATAACTGGTATCTGAGCGGCGATCTGGGTTTTCTCTATTACTGGCGGTTGAAGGATTACCCGGCCGCGTCGGCCGCCTATCTGGCGGGAAGCAAAATTCCGAACGCACCCTCATGGCTGAAAATGATGGCCGCGCGCATCGAAGAGAAGGGCGGGTCGCTTGAGACGTCGCGCGTGATGTGGTCGGAAATCTACGAATCCACGCAGGACAAGACCGTGCGCCGGAAAGCGATGGAGACCTTGCGCCAGCTTAGGGTATTGGAGGACCAAGCGGAACTCGATCGGCTGGCGCAGGAGTACAGCAAACGCTTCGGTCACTTTCCCGCCAGCACCGCCGAAATGCACGATGCCGGGCTCCTGCGGGGTATTCCCGTGGATCCCGCGGGATATCCCTACATCTTCGGCCCGGATGGAAAGTCGAGCCTTGATCCCGGCAGCCCGCTGAAGATTTCACCGGGCTCGGCGGTTCCACAGAGCGAATCGAAATAACGAATCGAACGATTACAATAAGGCGTTACAACCGGTTCTCGGCAGCAGGAATCCCATCACGGGATGCCATGAAGATGTTCAAGCGCTATCCAATTTTGACCGTGTTCTCGATTCTGGCGCTGGCGGCCGGGCCCCAGCCGGTCGCGCGCTCCGACGCCCGCTCGCCGCGCAGTCCGCAGACGAACACACCGGCGCAACCGCTCTCCGACGACGAACTCCGCGCCCGCACGAAAGTCCTGCTGGCCAATCAGCATGCCGACGATGCGGCGATCGAGCTCTACGAACGCGTGGAGCGCTATATTGACAGAACCGGCGGCACGAATCCGCGCACCCTGGACGATAAGACCTATCGGGTCGTGCCCACGGGCGTCGGAAACCAGAAAATTCTGGTTCACGAAGAGGGCAAACCGACCGATTCGGCCGGGTACGCCCGCCAGATGCAGATGCTCGAAGACCTGCTCCAGACCATGGCGAATCCGAGCGACCCCAAGGCAAAGTCGGCCTACGCGAAATTCGAGAAGCGTATGCGCGAACGCGCACAGTTCGTGGACGCCGCGAGCCAGGCATATATCATGAAGTCGGTGGCGAGAGAGAACCGCAACGGCCACGACTGCGATGTGGTCGAGCTCACTCCCGACCCGAAATTCCAGTCGCACTCGATGTTTCAGGACGCCTTCGCGCACACTTCGGCAAAACTCTGGGTGGATCACCAGAGCGTCCAGCTCGTTCACGCCGAAGCCCACGTGACCAGCGACGTCTCCTTCGGCGGCGGCATTCTGGGAAAACTCTACCGCGGCAGCGTGGTCTCGCTCGATCAAGTGGAGGTCGCGCCGGGCGTCTGGCTTCCGGCTCGCTACCAGTATGATTATGCCGGCCGGAAATTCCTGTTTTCGTTCGACCAGCACCAGGTTATTGAGGTCTCGCGCTACCGCCGCATCGGCTCTCCCAAGCAAGCCCTGCAGATCGTCCAGGCGGAGTTGTCGAGTGGGAAAACCTTCAGCGAAGATCCGTAACGTCCCTCCCTTCCGGGTGTTCAATAGAAGTAGCCCAACCGCCCCAATTCAAGGAGGCTCTATGCGCCACCGGTCCCTTCTTTATTCAGCGGTAGCGTTATTCGTCGCCACCGTGGCAACCCCAGCGCGCGCGCAAAGCAGCTCACCGGGAGAGACCGCTCCAGCACCGGGTCAGAATGCGTCACCGAATGGCTCGGCAGCCGCGCCTGCGCCGGCGGCCGGGAAAAAAGTATGGACCAACGATGATGTCTCCACTCTGCGCGGCGATTCCGTGATCTCGACGGTCGGCACTTCCGATACGAAGCCCGGGAACAAGCCCGCGCCGGCCGCGAAAAACAAGAGCACCAGGCCCTACCAGGCCCAGATCGAGCGGCTCGAAGCGCAGATTCCTCCGCTCGACGCGCAGATCGCCGAGCTACAGGCGGCCATAGACGGCAAGCCGACGGGCGACATGAAGTCATCGCAGCGTCCGCGCGGCGTGAAAGCCGACGACTGGTCCGTCGAAATGCAGCAACTGCAGAAAAAACGGGACGGAATTCTGGACCAGATCAGCACGCTGAAGGACCAGGCGCGCCACCAGGGCGTTCCGCCGAACACGCTCCCTTAGCCGGGCGGTATTGGCCGACAGTCCCTGGGATGCTCCAAGGCCCATGCGTCCGCGGCCCCGAAATAAGTTGGCTATCCGGAAAACCTTCCACACTCGGTGGTGATATTTCGTGCGCGCACGTGTCTAATGGGGGAAGACTGCCCATGCGTTGAAGGAGTTCCGATGCGTCGCCGCGCTCTGGTGTTCATCGCCGCGGGAATCTTTCTGTGCGCGGCTCTCGCGCCGTCCTTTGCGCAGGACACCGCCCCAATCGCTCCAACTCCCGCCAAGGCGGCTGCTTCATCCGACAAGAAAGATTCTTCCGACACGAAAACAGCGCCGAAACCCAGGAAAGTATGGACGAACGACGACATGGCGGCGCTGCACGCGAATTCCACTGTCTCCGTGGTGGGGCCCCAGGCCCAGGGCAGGAAGACCCAGCAGCGAAACTATTATCCGAACGCTACGCAGTCCGAATCCATCGTGAAGATGTACCGTCAGCAGATTGATCAGCTCCAGGCCCAGGTCGATTCCATCGACAAGCAGATCGCAAACCTGCGCGACGCCCTCGCTGGAAAGTCGGTCGACTCCTCGCGGACGTACGATCCCTGGGGCGGAAGGCAAGGCGACTGGAGCTCACAAATCGATCAACTTCAGAAGAACCGTGACGGCGTTCTGAAGCAAATCGATACGGTGGAAGAACAAATCAAGAAACTCAACCCCTAAGGCCGCCCAGCGTCACCGGACAAACCGGTCCTGCTACTTGGCCGCCGCGGCTGCCTCTTTTTCGATCGGCGCACCGACCAGGTTGCCCCATTCGGTCCACGAGCCGTCGTAGTTCTTCACGTTGTTGTAGCCCAGTAAGTATTTCAGCACGAACCAGGTGTGCGAGCTGCGCTCGCCGATTCGGCAATAGGCGATCACTTCGCCCGAGCCCTTCACGCCCTTGCCTTCGTAGAGCGCTTTTAACTGGTCGGCGGTCTTGAAGGTGCCGTCTTCATTGGCGGCTTGCGCCCAGGGAATATTCGCGGCCGTCGGAATGTGTCCGGCGCGCTGCGCGGTTTCGTTCATTCCCGGCGGAGCGATGATCTTGCCCGTGAATTCGTCCACCGATCGCACGTCCACCAGTTGGCCTCCGCTGGTTTTCTCGATCACCGCGAAAACATTCTCTTTTCTGGCGCGCAGGGATTCGTCCGGACCGGAGGCGTGGTAGGTTGCCGGCGTCACTTTCGCCGCCTCCGTCGTCAGCGGACGCTTCTCTTCGAGCCATTTCTTGCGTCCGCCGTTCATCAGGCGCACATCCTTGTGCCCGTAGTATTTGAGCTGCCACAGCGCGTAGGATGCGAACCAGTTGTTGTTGTCGCCGTAAACGACCACGGTCGTATCGTTCGAGATTCCCGATTGTCCCAGCAATTGCTCGAGCGCCTGTTTGCTGATCAGGTCGCGGCGAATGTTGTCTTGCAGCTGCGTCTGCCAGTTCCATCCCACCGCTCCGGCCACGTGGCCTTGATCGTAGGCTGTGGTGTCCACGTCCACTTCCACCAGCCGGATCTTCGGATCGCTCAGGTGGTCCGCCACCCACTGCGTTGAAACCAGCACTTCCGGATGCGCATACTCGGCCATGTCGCTTCCTCCTTCAAGAATTTCGCTCGGTTTTGCAAATTCACTCTGGCAGCCCGCAACAAAAAAACCCACCTGCCAGGTCATTTCTGGCGGTGGGTTCCAGGAATCTTGGGCTCGAAACAGCTTCCTAGATGGCTTGCTTGCCCCTGCCAGAGCGCACGCCTTCGCAACACAGGCTACAACAACCTTGCGCCGGCCTCTGGTAGCAGATCATGCGAACTTAGGGTACACCGGGCCACGCGGAACCGCAATCGCATCCGGGCAACTAGGGTATTCGTTCCAGAGAACCATCGGCGGCAGACTCCAGTTCAATGCGCAGCAGCCAGTCGAAGTGAATTTTCCCCGCGGCGAACCATTTCTCCAGCTCCTCGCGTGCCGGGGCATCGAATTCCGCGAGCATCTTCCCTTCCTGCATATTGAAGACCACGCGGCGCGCGGTCAGCGGTTTTCCGCCGAGCAGACGCCGGGAAATTTCCTCGGCGCCCTGGCGCGTCAAGCAAGCCAACGTGTGCTGCGAAATGTAACGAGGCATTTCTTCTCCAGTCTCGGGGAAATGTTCGCTGGCAATGGCCACAAAAGGGAATACATGTCCCGCCGCGAAAAAGCAAATCCAACGGGTGCTTGTCCAGGAGCCTCGCGTCACGCATGCCGGCCAACTGAACGAAGGGACAGGTGACCGATCCTGAAAATCATCGGCTCAAATCCGGCGATGTCTCTAGTGGCGGGGCTAGAATGGAATTGCGAGGTGTCACGCATGAAGCGTATGCAGCGATCCATATTCTTTCTGCTGCTGATTGCGGCTCTGGGAATTGCCGGGATGGCGAACGCCGCAGGTCCAATCGGAGAAATCAAGGGCACGGTCCTGGATTCAAAGGGACAACCCGTGGCGGATGCCACCGTCACCATGCAATCCTCCGATGGCAAGCGTCCCTTCGCTACCCATACCGACGCCAGCGGGCATTTCGAGTTCTTGCGCTACGAGACGGGGCAATACGATCTGCGCGCCTATTCCAAGGGCATGTTCTCGGACTGGACCAAGCGTGTCTCCATCCGCTCCAGGAAAACGACCGAGATCACTATTCACATGCCTCCCCCGGCGGACGTGTCCGTCATCGTGACGAGATAATCCCCGCCGTTCTGGGGGGTACTAATACCCCCGTACCGAAAAAACGTACCCTTCGAGCCATCGCCTCGCGCCAGTGCAATCCCGGAGAATGTGCATGCGGGTTGGGAGCTGCGTTGCGGGGACGACGGTTCCAAATGGAGCCGTAGCACGCTGACCAACCCGTCGAAGCCCTCCTGCCGACGTAAACCTCCTGACCCCCGTCCGCAGGATGGGCCTGTCTGAAGACATCCACTTTCGTCCCCGCGGCCAGACGCAGCGCAGTGCTGAAACGAACCGCTTCCGGCGCGGTTCATCACTGGAAACGCCCGCGGCTCGAAATCTACTTGAAGGTGGCAGTAACCGTGTTGGTTTGAAGCGCGTTGAACTCGCAGGTCCCGTCGGTTTCGCCCACCGTGGGAGTCGCTACGCAGTTCGTGCCCAGCACGCTTCCCGCCCAGGACACGAACGTGGATGGGGGTTTGGACGAAGTCAAGGGCGTGGCCGTGAGTGTGACGGCAGTCCCGCTAAGATAGCGCGCCGTGCACGTTCCCGATTGCACGCCGGGCTGCCCGTTCATTCCTGCCGTTTCCACGCAATCGATCTGCCCCGTGGTGTCCGTTACGGTTCCGGACCCTGTGCTGCCCGTTCCCTGCACAGTGACTGTAAGGCCGAAGGTTAGTGCCGAGCTCGCCAGAAAGACGTCTTCCAGCCCGTTCGAATCGTTGGACACCAGGTTGTTCGCGAAGGAAATGAAGCTTACCGTATTGCCATCGCCGCTGATGGACGGCGCTACGCTTTGGCCGTCGGCCGGGGGCGGCGTCCCGCCCGCGGGCTTGCTTGCCAGCAGCGTATAGGTCACGCATGCCGGCGTGGTCGTCCCGGTAATGTCTATCGGATTCAGGCAGGCATTCCGAACGAAAATATTTTCGACGCCGTTTGTAGTAATTCCAGCCAAATTCGTCGCCAGCGAGGAAAATGCAATCGGCTGGCCGTTCGCGCACCCGGCGGTGGTAAGAACGCTTCCGCACTGGCTGATGCTGGGATTCTCGCTCAGACCGTTCGCTGGCGTCGAGCCGTCCGGGGTCGAGGCCAGCAGAGTCGTTGCCACGCAGGTTGCCGGTGCGACGACCACAACCCCGGTGCAGGTGTCGCGTACGTACACTTGTTGGGTCGGACCAACCCCCGGGATCAGGTTTATGCCCGTGGAAGCGAAAGCGACAAAGCGGCCATCCTCCGAAATGGATGGTTCCATGCTCGGGGCGTTCGACGGGGTCACGCCGTCCGGCGTCGAGACCAGGCTCACCACCGGGGCGCAGGTATTGCCCACTACGCCGATCGTAGTGACG
Organism: uncultured Acidobacteriota bacterium; assembly: GCA_963814605.1. Taxonomy (GTDB): domain Bacteria; phylum Acidobacteriota; class Terriglobia; order Acidiferrales; family UBA7541; genus Palsa-295. The sequence goes on from CAWFDD010000003.1 coordinate 61,162, forward strand.
CAGGTGGAGCTCTCGAACACTTGGTTGATGGCGTTCGGATTCGACCCCGTCACTAGATTCGTAGCGTTGGACACGAACGCGACAAAAAGACCTTCGTTCGCGACTGCCGGACGCGAACTCGCGCCGTTTCCTGCGGCTGTGCCATCGGGCGAAACCGAAACGAGGTATGTTGTCGGTGTGCATCCTCCCAATGGCACGGGCGGGACGCTGCCGCAAGTATTCCGGACAAAGACTTGAGGCGTAACCCCGTCAAACCCTCCGGCGGGCGGAGTTGTCACCAGGTTGGTGGCCAGCGACACAAACGCGACATAAATCCCATCCGGACTGATCGCCGGATTGTAGCTTTCCCCGTTGCCAGGCGTCACTCCATCGGGCGCAATGGACACAAGCGCGGTGAGATCGGTTCCGGAGTTGCACCCTCCGATGGTTGTGCAGGGCAGCTGCCAGTAGACCTGGCGGGTTCCCCCGGGCACCACCGCATAATTGACCAGATTGCTGGCCGTCGAAGTGAAGGCCAGGTGGGTGCCTGCGGTATCAATGGAAGGCTCGGAACTCGGACCATTGGCCACCGATCCGTTGGGCGCCACGCTCACCAAAGTGGTCTTGGGCACGCAGGAACTCGAGCCGCCCATCTTCACGTCGCTGCTGAAGCAGGTGTCGCGGAGAAATATGACGCTGGAGTTGTTCACCGGGCTGGTCACCAGATTGGTGGAAGTGCTCGCGAAAGCCACAAACTGGCCAGTCTGGCTGCTGGACGGTCCTGCGGTGGTAAGCGTCGGAGTCCCGCCCGCGCACGTCGCACCGCAGATGCCGCTGTTCGCCTGTGTGCCATCCGCAGCAAGGTCCACGATCACCGGCAGCCCCGACAACTCCGTCCCGTTCACCGAAAATGTCAGCGAGTTGGACGTGCCGCCGCCGGAACCTCCGACTGCCGGATTGTTGACTTGTATCTGAATTACTCCCGCATTCGTCAGGTCGCCGGGATTGAGCGCGACCAGGAGTTGGGTCGTGCTTGAAAACGTCGTCGTCCGCGGCGAACCATTGAGCAGCACCACGGAATCCGGCACCAGATCAGTCCCGTTCACCGTCAGCGTCGTTGACGGGCTTCCCGCCAGAATGGCCGTGGGGGTCAACGCCGAAATCGCCGGCAAGGGATTCTGCACCGGCAAAGCAACTGCCACAGACGTGCCGCCCCCAGGCGACGGATTCACCACCGCGATTTCGACCGTCCCCGCGTTCAAGACATCGCTGTTCAGAAGGGTGGCTTCCAGGAACGTCGAATTGAAGAATGCCGTTTGCCGGATGTTGCCGTTCACCGTAACCGTGGACTGCGCCACGAAGTTGCTCCCGTTCACCTCCAGGATGAACGAGACGCTGCCCGCGGTGACCATCGTCGGCGAAATCCCGCTGATACTCGGCACCCCGCTCGCCACCGCTTCGATCGTAAATATCAGCGGTTGGGTGGTTCCTCCGCCGGGCGGTTGCGTCTCAACTTCAACCTGCGCCGTCCCGGCGTTCTGAATATCGGTGGCGAAGATTTCCGCGGTCAACTTCTTCGTGGTGACAAAAAGCGTGTTGCGGGCCGACCCGTTCCAAAGCACAACCGAGGCAGGCGTGAAGTTATCGCCATCCACCTCGAGCGTAAAAGCCGGCTGGCCCGCCGACATCTCTGGAGGCGCGAGAGAGCGGAGGCTCGGCGTTGGAGACTTGATCTGCTGCTGGCAGCCGGCGACCAGCACCGCCAGCGTGCAAACCAGCAAACCGAATTTGAGACGAGCTATGCCCCGCAAATTTCCCACTCCTGAGTCCGCAGGCTGGAGCCAGCGACTAAGCGCAATCGTAGAGACTACTAGAGATGGCCCTAACGGGCAATTGGGATGCCTCGGCCCGTCGGCGCCGGAGGGGAGTAGCGGCGCGCGTGGGGGTCCGTTTGCGGGGCCCGGGCGAACCGGTCAAGACCCCCGGTCGCGCGCCAGCTGTGGACGGTGCGTCCATGCCCCAAATGCTAAAGCACAGAAATTGCTTCGGTGGCGTTCGCGCCTGTGGACTTTTTTTCGGGTAAAGGGAACTCCCGTCGGCGGCCGTTTCAGACCCCATTTCGATTTCGGGAGCGTTTCCTCAAGACAGTTTCACGAGTGGCATGGGGCGGGCGAATCGGCAACAGTGGCCAATTGCAGTGGCGTGCAAAACAGAAAACGCGGAGGCCGCAGCGGAATGGAAGGCGCTAATTCGCGGGATCGGACGGAGCGTGCAGATGCCAATCCCGTTGCGCGAATTCCACGCCCCAAAAATGCGGGCTTGGTGACAGGAACTCCACACCCACGCGCGTGCCTTTCTCGGACGTGTCCCCGAGATAGACGATGCGGCACTCCTGCTCTTCCTCGGTCGCGGGATTGATGAGCACGATATCCGCTCCCAGCTCGAGTTCCTCGTTCAGATAGAGCAGCCCGCCGTGCGCATTGATCACGATGGTCTGGCTCTTCGCCCGGAATTTGTGGCCCAGTATGTTCTTGCCCTTCGCCTGCACGGGGATGCGCGTGAAGACCCGGGAACTGCGCCGCTCGCTGCTGGTTTGCGTTTCGGTCATCGTCCTATACATCGTGCAATGCGGCCGGGGGTGAGTCAATCGTGCGGCTGTGGAACGTGCCCAAAGAAGCAGTCGCAAAAGTGTGTTGAAAATCCTCGCGCTTGGGTACTATGGCACGATTGCTCGGGGGGGCGGGAGCTCGCTCTCTCTGGCACGGCCGGCCGGGCGGCGCCGGAAATTCCATCCCCCGGGACCAGGAGAGGTGCATGGATCTGATCGGCTACGTCGAGTCGCGGCGCGAGGAGCATCTCAACGAATTGAAGGAGTTGTTGCGGATACCTAGCGTCAGCACCAAGAGCGAGCACAAAGCCGATATTGAGCGGGCCGCGCGCTGGATAGCGGAAAAACTCCGCGCCGCCGGCCTCGAAAACGTGGAGATCGTTCCCACCCGGTTGCACCCCCTGGTTTACGGCGAGTCGCTGCGCGCTCCCGGCAAGCCTACCGTCCTGTTTTACGGCCACTACGACGTGCAGCCCGCTGAACCCCTCGAACTCTGGACCAATCCTGCATTCGACCCCACCGTGCGTGACGGCAATCTCTACGGCCGCGGCACAGCCGACGACAAGGGCCAGGTGCACATCCATATCAAAGCACTCGAAGCGTTGCGCCACACCGCCGGCAAGCTGCCCATCAACGTGAAGGTGATGATCGAGGGCGAAGAAGAAGTCGGCAGTTTGAACTTGTGGGATTTCGTGAAATCTCACCGCGAGCAGCTGAAGGCCGATGCGCTGATCGTCTCCGACACCGCCATGCTCGCCAAGGGCGTGCCTTCGATCACCTATGGACTGCGCGGCTTGAACTATTATCAGATCGAGGTAATCGGCCCGGTGCAGGACCTGCACTCCGGAGTCTTCGGCGGCGCCGTTCCCAATCCCATTACAATTCTGGCGGAAATGATCGCCAAGCTGCACGACAGAAATTTCCGCATCGCCATTCCCGATTTCTACGACGATGTCGCCGCCCTGACGCGCCAGGAGCGTAAGGCCCTGAATTCCCTGCCCTGGAGGGAAAAGGATTTTCGCAAGACGGTGGGCGCGCCGGGGCTGGCGGGCGAGAAGGGTTTTACCATCGTCGAGCAATTGTGGGTGCGCCCGACGCTCGAACTAAACGGAATCTGGGGCGGATATCTGGGGGAGGGCGCCAAGACGGTCATCCCTTCCAAGGCGCACGCCAAAATCTCCACGCGCCTGGTGCCGAATCAGGAGCCGGCCAAGATCGCCAAGCTCGTCGAGCGTCACATCCGCAAGCTGCTGCCGAAATCGGTTCATTGCGAATTCGAAGTTCTGAGCATGAGCAAACCCTGGGTGGCGCCGTACTCGCATCCGATTTTCCAGAAGGCCATTCAGTCGCTCGAAACCGGTTTCGGACGCCCCGCGGTCTTCATCCGCGAAGGCGGTTCCATTCCCTTCGTCACCCAGATGCACGACGCATTCAAGGTTCCCTGCGTGCTCCTCGGATTCGGACTGCCGGACGAAAATGCCCACGCACCGGACGAGCACATCGCGCTCGAAAATTATTTCGGCGGCATCAAGGCCATCGCTCTCTTTTACGAATCTCTCGCCACGCTCTAGCCTGCGCTCCAAAAATGCCGATTTTGCGGCCTTTTTTAAACGTTTGTACTTGCGTTCGCCTGTCAGGACGGCTATAGTTCGCGGCGGCATCCCGGAAGCGGGGGCCGACTAGCACTTACATCTGAGGAGGAATGAGAATTCGATGGCCACCCCGTTGAGCAAGTCCAAGATTATCGCCCACATTGCTGACAAGGTCAGCACACCCGAGAAGCCGATCTCGAAGAAACAGGCAGCGTCCTTTTTCGACGAGCTCTTCAAGCTCGCGGTCAAGGAAGCCAAGGGCTCAGGAAAATTTGTCATCCCCGGCATCGGGCGAGCGGTGAAGGCGCATCGCAAGGCGCGCATGGGCCGCAACCCCGCCACGGGCGAAGCAATCAAGATCAAGGCCAAGACGGTCGTCCGCCTGCGCGCGGCGAAGGCGTTCAAAGACGCCGTGTTGAAGTAGTTCGGCTCGGCGCCATTTGGGCCCCAGCTTTCGCGGCGAAACCCCCACGTCTCTCCCGCCCGTTCAGGCGGCAGGGGCGCTTGGGGGTTTTGTCTTTTGCTCTCACCGCCGCTCGCCATTGCCAGATCCAATCGCATGACTGAACACTCCGGACTTCTCACCGATCTCTACGAACTCACCATGGCCGCCGGCTATATGCAGACCGGCTTCGACGGCCGCGCCACGTTTGAACTTTTCGTCCGCCATCTCCCGCAGCGGCGGAATTATCTGGTCGCCGCCGGCTTGCAGCAGGCGCTCGAGTTCCTCGAAAACGTTCATTTCACTCCCGCGGAGATTGATTACCTGCGCGGGCATCGCGTCTTCCGCCACGTCCGCGACGAATTCTTCACCTATCTCGCAAAGTTTCGCTTCACCGGTGACGTCTGGGCCATGCCCGAAGGCACCCTGTTATTTGCGGGCGAGCCCATGCTGCGCGTGACCGCGCCGATTATTGAAGGCCAGATTCTGGAGACCTACCTTCTCGCCACCATGAGTTACCAGACCATGGTCGCCAGCAAAGCCGCCCGCGTGGTGACCGCTGCCAGGGGCCGCCAGATTGTGGACTTCGGCGCGCGCCGCGCCCACGGCAGCGAGGCCAGCCTGCTGGCGGCACGCGCCGCGGCCATCGGCGGCTGCGAGGGCACCTCCAACGTTCTCGCCGGACAGCAGTTTGGAATGAACACCTACGGCACTCAGGCGCATTCCTGGGTCATGGCGCATGAAGGCGAAGCCGAAGCATTCCGCAATTTCCTCGATGCCTTCCCCGACGACGCCGTGCTGCTCCTGGACACCTACGACGTGCATAAGGCGCTCGCCGAGATTATCTCCATCGGCCGCAAGCCCGCCGGCGTCCGGCTCGATAGCGGAGATCTGGCCAGGGACAGCCGCTGGGTGCGGCGCGAACTCGACCGCGCCGGCTGGAACGACGTCAAGGTGTTCGCCTCTGGTGACCTGGATGAATTGAAAATCGCGGCGCTGCTCGCCAAGGGCGCGGCCATAGACGCCTTCGGGGTGGGCACCGCGCTCGCCACGCCCGGCGATGCCCCGCATCTGAATCTGATCTATAAGCTCGTCGAAGTGGAGCGCGGCGGCAAGACACGCGAAGCCGCGAAATTGACTCGCGCCAAAGCCACCTATCCTGGCCGCAAGCAGGTCTATCGCTACGCGACCGCCGGCGGCGAATTCAAAAACGATCGCATCGCTCTCGAAAGCGAGCCCGTCGAAAAGGGCGGCGAGCCGCTTCTGATCGAAGTAATGCGCGAGGGCCGCCGCACCGCACCCGCCGAACCGGTCAGCATCCTGCGCGAGCGATGCCTCCAGGGCTTGGCTCGCCTCCCGCAACGCTATCGCCAGATCAACCGCGCCGTCGCCTATCCTGTCCGCTACACGAAGGCGCTGCACGCCTCGCTTGAAAAGGTCCGCCAGCGCATCCGCCGCTTTGCGGTAAAATAGCCCTGCAGTTTCCGCGACGACCTCTCGATGGACGACGAAGCCGCTCGACCCCGTCGTTCAGCCGCGGAGCGGCGATTGTAATTAGCCCGGCACGCAGCGCAGCGAAGTGCCGGAAAAACCGGTAAACAGGTCCCCAGTCCCGGAGGGACGATTGAGGGACCCTCTTAAACAAATGCCATCGCCGACAACAGTCTTCTGGGCAGTGGACGCCCAGGCCGATTTCATGCAGCCGGGCGGCAAGCTCTACGTTCCCGGAGCCGAAAAAATCATTCCCAATATCGAGCGTCTGGTCGCCGCAGCGATGGAGGCGGGCGCGCTCCTGATTTCCAGCGGCGATTCCCACCCCGAAGGCGATCCCGAGTTTGAACGCTTCCCGCCGCACTGCCTCCGCGGAACTCCGGGCGCGCGCATCGTGCCCGAAGGACTCGCCGCGAATTTCTGCACCATTCCGAATGACCCATCGCGCGCCATGCCGAATCACGTTCTCAGTTTCCCGCAGGTGATTTTTGAAAAGCAGACTCTGGATGTGTTCGAGAATCCCCACGCCGGCGCGCTGGTGGATCGCCTGCCCGCCGATGCCGAGTATGTGGTTTTTGGCGTGGTCACCGAGTACTGCGTGAAATTCGCGGCCAAGGGCCTGCTCGAGCGCCATCGCAAAGTCGCCATTGTGAAGGACGCCATCGAGACGCTCGACGCGGAAGCGGGCCGACTCGCGCTGGAAGAATTGCAATCCCTCGGCGCGCGCCTGATTTCAACCAACGAAGCGGTCGCCGCGTTGGGTGCTCGCGCGTCGGCCGCTCATTCGAGGCCATAACCGGGAAATGGCAACTGGCAACCATGAGATGGCCTGGGAGATTTTCCAACAGGCCTATCAGGCGCAGATGGATGGCCGGCTCGACCGCGCCGCCGAGCTCTACCGCGCCTCCATCGAAATTTTTCCCACTGCGGAGGCGCACACGTTCCTGGGCTGGACCTATCACTTTCAGGGAAAAGTGGAAGACGCCATTGCGGAGTGCAAACGCGCCATCGAAGTGGACCCCGATTTCGGAAATCCCTACAACGACATCGGCGCGTATCTGATCTCGCTCGGGAAATACGACGAAGCAATCTCCTGGCTCGAACGCGCCATCAAAGCGCCGCGTTACGACCCGCGGCACTTCCCGCACTTCAACCTCGGTCGCGTCTATTTCGCCAAGGGCATGTTCAACCGCGCCCGCCAGTGCTTTCAGGAGGCGCTGCGCATCGAACCCCGCTACGCGCTGGCCCGCCAGGCCGTGGATAACCTCCGCAGCATGGTCAATTGAGCCGCGCTCAGGCGGCCACCGCCGCCGGCGCGCCCATTCTCCGGTGCAGCGACAGCACCACCGCGCCGAGTCCCCACATTACAACCAGCAGACTGACCCAGAATCCTGCGTAGGGCACCATGCCAAGGGCGCGAAGAATCGCCAACCCCAACGCCAGCCTTCCAATGGCCGCGCCGATTCCCACTCCCGCGCCCAGCAGTTTCTCTCCCAGCCACGCGCCCACGAAAATCTTCGCGGAGTAGAGCGCCACACCGTAGAAAAGTATCGCCGGGATGCCCACGCTCAATCCCACGATGGTGATGCACACGATAATCGCGGCAATCGGAGTCGCGAACAGGAACAGCGCCCCAAAACCCACGGCAGCTCCGATTCTTTTGCTGGCCTGTACCGTGTCGAAGAAAAATCCGGGCGCCAGAAGCAATATCACCAGGCCCAGCAGAAAGCTTGCTCCCCAGAACATCACTTGATGCCAGTAATAACGGATGCCGCTGTAGTTGGGGCCGCGCTTGGGTATGGTGACTTGAACCGGGCTTCCCAGCTTCGCGGAAGACGAAACATCCGGTTGGTGCGTTCCGGTGAATTTCGTTTGCCCGGCAATTACAGCCGTTGATCCGATGGTCAGCTGGTCCCCGCGAATGGTCACGTCGTGGCCCAGCGAGCCGTTGATCTCGGCCGAATGTGCCAGCGCCAGCAGGTCGCCGCCAACACTGCCATTCAAAACCAGATTCGTCACGCCCATGGTCACCGTGCCGCCCACGCGCGCTTTCTCGTCCAGTTCCGCTGCCTGCGCCCAGGACATCAGGTTCTTGCCCACGGTGCTGTTCAGCGTGAACGCCTGGGAGAAGGACCTTACGTTTCCGTCCACCGGCCCGGTCACCCGCAGCTCCTGCGAAAAAGCGATGATGTCGCCCTTGATATGGCCGCTCACCGAAACCGTATTGCAGAACACGATCAAATCGCCATCCACGTCGCCGTCAATTCGCGCCCGTTCGGCCGTCACGATCAGATCGGTCTTCACTTCCTGCCCCGCGGGCAGCGTGTAGCTGGGGTTGCCGCGCTCCACGTCCGCAGCCGCCACAGGCTGAGGCAGCGCCAGCGCGCACGCCAGGCCGCCGGCCACGAACGCAATCGCCGTGAACCGCTGCCAGTGCCTTCGCAGCAGCCACATGGCCACCGTCCCAAGCGTGGCCACCGCCAGAAATTCCATTAAGCTTCGCATCGAGTCCCATCCTTTCCAGAAAGCGCCGGTGAAGAAGAGCATGGTCAGTAGATTTCCCTGCGTGAATCCAGCCTGCGATGCCTGCGTGAGCCAAGGCTCGACGAATCCGCTCCACAGCGTGTAGGCCCCGCCGGCGCCCAGCCCGAACGCCGCGATCCAGCCCCAGTGCGCCGCGCCGCGCTCCGGCGCGGCGATCATGCGAGCCGGAATCGACTCATCTTCCGCGGTCAGAGCCTCTCGCAGCCACACGCCTTCCGTTTCCAGCGCATGCAGCAGCTCGCGGCAGGCCGCGCACGTGCCCATGTGCGCCCTCACTTCGCTCGCCCGCCCGGCGTCCAGCTGCTCCTCCAGATACAGCAGCGCGGTCATCTCATCGAAATGACCATCGGATTGGTTCATCGCCCACCTCCTGCAGAGGCTCTCTGCGTGCTTACGTCGCCGCTTCCGCTCAGCGCATCCCGCAGCTGATGCCGCGCGCGCAGCAGCAGCACTCCCACGAACGCGCGCCGCACTCCCAGCGTGTCGGCAATCTCGTCGTAACTCATCTCCGCGAAATACCGCAGCACCAGCGCCATTCGCGCACGATCCGGAAGCTGCGCCAGGCCCCCGCGCACCTCTTTGCTGGTGTGTTCCGTTTGCAGGCGCTCCAGCTGGCTGGGATCGGGATGCTCCAGCGGCAGCGTATCTAGGTCGCCGGTCTCCAGATCCTGGCGGATCCGCCGCCTCCGCAGCGTGTCCCAGCAGTGATTGCTGGCAACTTTGTACAGCCACGCGGTGAACGGTCGCGACGAATCGTAGGTCCCGAGCTTTTGGCGCACCTTCATGAAGATTTCCGTTGTCGCGTCTTCCGCATCCTCACGCGCCGGGAGCAGCCTCCGGCAAAACCTGAAAATTGCCGGCGCGTATTGGCGATAGAGCTCTCCCCAGGCGTCGTTATCACCCGCCCGGACCTGGGACAGCACCTCGGCCAAATCCGCGTTGCTCATCTTCCCGGTCGTCTTCTGTCTGTCCATGGATTAATACGCAGGCGCGCCCGCGAATATTTCACAACTATCACAAATCAACGCACTTGTCTGTGAAACAAACTCGCCGCAGTCCACCACCCCGCCTCCGCTGCGGCCCTCTGCCTGGCCAGCACTGCCGCCCCGGTCTGCTATACTCGCGTGCCTGCCGCGATCCCGCACTGTGAATTCGACGCGCGGCGATGGACATCGAGAGCCCGATTCGCATGGCCCCCAAACCCACCAAGCGCCTGTTCCTGGTTGACGCCATGGGCTACATCTTCCGCGCCTTCTTCGCGCCCATGGACCGCCTGCAAACCTCGACCGGCATTCCGACCAAGGTGCCCTATCTATTCGCCACGATGATGCGCCGCCTGATGCAGAGCAAGGACTTGCGCCCCGATTACCTGGCCGTGGTATTCGACGTCGCCGCGCCCACCTTCCGCGACAAGCTGTTCGCCCAATACAAAGCCCAGCGCCCGCCCATGCCCGACGACCTCGCCGTGCAGATCCCCTTCGTCCGCAAATATTGCGAGGCCATGCGCCTTTCCATCCTGGAATATCCCGGCTACGAAGCCGACGACGTGATCGGCTCGCTCGCGCGCCAGGCCACCGAGAAAAAAGATCTCGACGTTTTCATCGTCACCAGCGACAAGGACCTGATGCAACTGGTCGGCAAGCGCGTGCGCGTCCTCAATCCCGCGAAAGCCGACTTGATCATAGACGAGAAAAAAGTGGAGGAAATAATGGGCGTGCCGCCATCCAAAGTCGCCGACGTGATGGCGCTGATGGGCGACTCCATTGACAATATTCCCGGCGCGCGCGATCCGAATGAGAAACCCGCCCCCGGCGAGCGCCGCAAGCCGGGCATCGGTGAAGTGGGCGCGCGCCAGCTGATTCAGCAGTTCGGCAGCGCCGAAGCGACGCTGAAGCGCGCCGCCGAAGTGAAGCGCGCGAGCTATCGCGAGGCGCTCGAGAAAAACGCCGAATTCGTGCGCCTCAGCAAGCAGCTCGCGACCATTCCCACCGACGCGCCCGTGCCGCTCTCTCTCGACGCGCTGCGCATTCAGGATGCGGACGCCCCTGCGCTTCGCGCGCTCTACGCCGAGCTGAATTTCACCTCGCTGCTCAAGGAACTGAACGCATCGGCGCCGCCCGCGCCCGAGGAAGACGGCCGCACGACTGACTACGCGGCGCTCGATTCGCCCGCCGAGCTTCGCAAATTTCTCGACGCCGTTCCGCGCGGCGCCGAAACCGCCGTGTGGCTCGCGCTCGACGCGCAGGATCCGGATGAGGAAGGCTTCGGCACCCGCGTGACCGGCGTGGGAGTCTCCGCCAAGCCGGACTCGGGCCGCAGCGCCGCGAACGACGAGAAGGACAGCGCGCTCGCGGCGATAAAAGACTGGCTCGCCGACCCCAAACGGCCAAAAGTAGTACATGATCCGAAGCTTTTCGAACTCTTAGCGGATTCCGCTTCGAAGCCCAAAGACGGCGCGAACGCCGTAAACGGAATTCGCCACGCCACGATTCTCTATTCCTATTTGCTGCGGCCCACGAGCGCGAATCACGCGTTCGCTGAAGTAATTCTGCGCCACATGAATCGCACGCTTTCCGGCGCGCCGGGGGAGCACGCGGATTTTCTGCTGCGCCTCGCGCCGATTCTGCGCGCGGAAGTTGAAAAACAGGGGCTGGCGGAGCTTTACGAAAAAATCGATCTGCCGCTCGCGCCGGTGCTGGCGCGCATGGAGGCCGCGGGCATCGGCGTGGACGCGAAGGAGCTGGAGAAAATTTCGGCGCAGGCGCAGAAAGAAATCGCCGCGCTCGAAAAAAGCATCCACGAGCTGGCGGGCTACGAGTTCAACATCAAATCGACGCAGCAGCTTGCCGAGGTGCTCTTCGACCGGCTGAATCTGCAGCCGCCGCGGCGCAGCCGCACGAAAGTGCGCTCGACCGCCGCGGAAGTGCTGGAAGAACTGGCGCTGGTTCACGAGCTGCCGAAAAAAATCCTGGAGCATCGCGAGCTGGCGAAATTGAAATCCACCTACGCCGACGCGCTGCCCAAATTAATTCATGCGGCGACCGGGAGGCTGCACACGCGGCTCAGCCAGACGGGCACGGCGACCGGCCGGCTGAGTTCGTCGAATCCCAATCTGCAAAATATTCCCGTGCGCACGGCGCTGGGCCGCGAAATCCGCGCGGCATTCGTGGCGCCGAAAGGGCACGTGCTGCTCTCCGCGGACTATTCGCAGATCGAGCTGCGCATCCTGGCGCATTTGAGCGAGGACCCCGTGCTGGTGGAGGCCTTCCGCCACGGCGAGGACATCCACTCGCGCACGGCGCAGGAAGTTTTCGGCGTGGGGCCCATCGCGCAGACGCCCGAGCACCGGCGCGTCGCCAAGGTGATCAATTTCGGCGTGATCTACGGGCTATCCGCGTTCGGCCTGGCCCAGCAACTGGGGATTGACACCAAGGAAGCGTCGAAATTCATCAACGCGTATTTTGAACGCTACAGCGGCGTGAAAAAATATCTCGACGCGCAGATCGCGGAAACCCGCAAGGCCGGATTCACGCGGACGCTTTTCGGCCGCACCCGGCAGATTCCGGAAATCAATTCGCCGCAGCCCAATCTGCGCAGTTTTGCCGAGCGCACGGCGATGAACACGCCGATGCAGGGCGCCGCGGCCGACCTGATCAAGCTCGCCATGATCGAACTCGACCGGCGGCTCGCCGGCGAATTCAAGTCGCGCATGATCTTGCAGGTCCACGACGAATTGCTGTTCGAAGCGCCGGAAAAGGAATTGCCGCGCCTGACCAAACTGGTGAAGGAAGTGATGGAGGGCGTGCACAAGCTGCGCGTCCCGCTCGTCGTGGACACCAAGTCCGGCCCCAACTGGCGCGATATGAAGCCCGCCTCGCCGTAGCTTCTGAATCGGAAACGGGAAGGGCCGCAGGCGAGGTAAGGCGAGCCTGGGAGATCAGGGGCGAAGGTGGGTCATCCCGCACGCCGTTGCCTTCGCAGCGCACCCCGGAACTTCTCCCGAGCGTAGCCTGTGGATGTCTTGCGGGAAGATTCCGCTCGCGCGATGTGAAATCGCGCAGCACGAGGCTCGAATCGCGTTTTATTATTGCGTCGTATTGAATTTCTTGGTAATGATCTCCTGAATATAGAATCGGCTGTGCTCGCTTTGCATCTGGACTGGGGTGAGGTGGCCAGTAGCTCGATTCGTCGCGGAAGGAGTAACGTAAAAAATGGTTCGCACCCTATCGTTCGCGCTTCTGTTGTCGCTGGTGCCTCTGACCATCGCCGATGAAGCTCAATCAACTCCAGCGCCGAACGACAACGTATCGAAGTTGCGTGCTGAAGCCTTGGACCTCCACAGTTCTTCGGTGGAGGGTGTCATCAGCGGAAAGTCGCTAGATTCCATATTGCCGATCGACACCCAGCTAAAGATTACGCATCTTCCGTTGGCGGCGACCGACACAGGAGCCATTCGGCTTCCTCCAAAGGATATTACCTACCGCCAAGCGATACGATGGTCCGAGTACAAGATGGCAGAGCTAGGGAACCGGGTCACTGTGACAATCGTCGCCGCCCCTGGCGGCTGCGGCGTCAAGTACAAGCCGGTGGTCGGAGGCCAGGAGTTGGACGCGGGCGCGACGAAGGCCATTAAGACTATGGACGCGCGATGGTACTACTTCTCGTGCGACTGTCAGACTCCCGCTCTGATACAGCGTGTTGATTGTACGACCGACACGGTTGTGTCATTTACCTGTCCAGCGAAGTCGACGACAACCAAGCCAGACAAGATGCACTAATGGAGTTTGGCAAGTATGTGAACGGGCTTGCCGCGCTCAGTATATCGAGCGTTGCGGCGGCGCTGTCAGCAACACTTCTGAAATCCGCACTGTTGCCCGCGCAGTTGGCTTGGCTGGGAGCCGCCGGAACCGTCGTCGCTGCGGTTATGATTCCGATCGGCTTCGTAGCCCGTGAGTCGCTTGAGGCGCCTCGTCTCCAACGCATCTTAGCCGCGGTCCTGTTTCTGACCTTGGTGACCCTAATCTGGTTACGAGCGGCGAGGGTCGTAAGCGTGGAGATTGGCGGATCGGCTCATAACTTCCTTGTTGGCTCTACACTAACGCCGAAAGGGATTGCCGACAAAAAAGAGTGCGCCGCGGACTCGACTGAACAGCTGGTCGGATGCTCCGGTCCCGAAGATATTCCACTACTGTTTGGAGGTTCTTATCGGGTCGCGTATTACGGGTACATTGGGGACTACCTGTTAATGTTGGCGATATTTGTGCTACTGGTCTCCGCGCTGGATTTGAAGGAGGAACGGGTGGGAGTTCCGTAATCGCAAGTCCCATAAAACAATTCACTTGCGCCCCAGCAGGCTTCTGTACTATTAAATTGCCTCCACGTGATGGGAGTTGGTGGTCTTCGGCCATTGTTCTTCCTTGCCCTGGACGGAGGGCTACTGGCATGATTGCGGGAGCGAGATCCCCTACCCTATCCGGCGACCGGCCCAACATGGAACGAATTGCCCCCGATGGCATCTGTTTTGCAGTGCGTCTGACGACACCCTCGGGAAGCTGCTCAATATACGTGGATTCCGAGACCTACCGTTCGGCGCGAGGATTGCATCATAATAGGTGTAGTAACCTGAGGGATTGGTGTCTCAAGAGCTGAAGCTACAGACGTTCCAAGTCCAGGGTCAACCGCCGCTCGATTCGGCGCCTGCCCTCTACAGCAATTTCTTGGCTGTAGCGCGGGTTGGAACGGAGGTTCAGTTCGAGTTCATTTTTTTGGATCTGAACCAGATTGCGAAGATGTTGGTTGACGTGAAGGCAGCGCCAAGCGAGGCACCTGTTGTTCAAGGAAAAACGGTCGCGAAGCTTAGTGATGCCTGCGGCTTCCTTCATGCAACTGAAGGAGCAATTCGCAAAGGTCTTTGAGGCACTGGAGGCGATCCTTCCGAGAGTTCCGGAGAATGAGAATGAGCGTCGCAACAGCAGTACTGGGTAGTATGAGGTTTGTCCGCGATAGCGCTGACAGCGCTTCATTCGTCGTGGTGTTGCCGGACGCAGCGAGTTTCGAGCGTTTCGTAGCTTTGCAAATCGCGCGCGCAATGGAGTCGGTTCCCCCACGCCCTAATCGTGGAGTCGTCGTGGAACTGCAACCGAGAAACTTTCAGCATACTGCGGCTCACTTTTTGCGCGTCGCGACCCCTGTAGAATGGCCGGTCGACGATCACGACGTCGACTAGGTCTGCCGACACATGGAAGGATTTTATTTGCCGCCCGGCCCTCGGTTGGAGCCGGGCGACGTGTTTCTCGACGTGCCATTCCCCGCTCTTAAGTACCCGTTGGAGTACTTCCGACCTAGCGCCAAGAGGCAAGGTACTGCCGATATCTTCGAAAAAGGCGTTGCTCCGCCGAAGAGTGGTGACACGGCAAGGGGGCCTTTCCAGGAGCGCGTCGTGATGCTCTTGAGTCATGGGTGCGAGCTCGATGCAGTCAAGAGAGACGTACTCGCAGAAAAGACCAAATGGGAAAAACGGTACTGGTTGGCCGCGCCTGTTCAGCCACTTGCTGAGTGCGTCGAAAAGATGCAAGAACGAACGAGGAAATCGCAGCAGCCGAACAAGTTCTACCTACCTGCCGAGGAGTTCTTGGGCGGTGTCGAACACTACGTTGACTTGCGGAAAATTACACCGATAAACGCGCCTTACTTTCTTGAGGCTACTGAGGATCGTCGGAGAATCTGCAGTCTGACGGCCGATGCAATCGCCGCTCTCCACGCACATCTTGGACTATTTTTCTCCGGCCTCGTTCTCTATGTACAACCCGTCCCCTGCCCGGCGTGTAACACGCCAATAGACCCAAGGACTTTTGTCATACCGTCTCCCGAGGGCGAGGAGCCAGATTAGTCGCCCGAAGCCGGAAGCTACCATCGGGTATTTGACCGGAATGGCCACGGCTTGCGGATGTTCAAGCCCCTCTCTCGGCTGGAGCTGGTCTGCGAGATAGCGTTCAACGCCGTCGCGAAGGGGAGGCGGCACATCGGCCCAAGTTACAAACAATCCCGAGCGACTGTATTGGAGTATGCGCGGGTCTCGTCTGTGTTCGTCGAGACGTTGAGCGATGTTGCCCTGGCCAACATACACCGTCCAGGGCGTTTGCCCCCCGTGCCAAATGATGTAGACGCCCTCTCGATTCAGAAAGTGCGCGTTACTCAGGTCAACGGTTAGGAACGGGCACCATACATTGCCCGAGCACTTATTCCAGACAAGGAGATACATGGTTTCTGGCGCAGGGTAGCAGAGTTGGCATTTTTTCTCTAGCTGGCCGGCGTTCCCCAACCGGGACGATGCTCGATCTAGTCTCTGGCTCGACAGGCCCGTCCCGAATCCACTGGCGTGAGTCCGGACACTATGAAGCCCCACTGAAAAAGCAACGTGGCAATAGCAGTACTTGTTGGAACGAACGTTTCAGCACCCTCAGCGCTACCACTTCGCACCGGGCCCTTCGCGACAGCCTGCCGGCAGCAAGGCATGAAGACATGAGCGCAGGCGGCCGACACGGAAACCTCCGGAAAGGCGCGACGGCGGGCGGCTTGCCGGGCGGCGCTGATTGCGCCGACAGAAAAACATCCGGCATGAGGTAGGGGCTGCGCGCGTTTTTGTTTCCTGTTTCCCAGCCCGCACGGGTTGGGCTGGCTTATCTCCCAGGCTCGACTAACCGTCGACACTGGGAGCCCTGATTGTCGCGCCTAGCGGCGCTCGGGTCGCTCCGGCGCTTCGGCATTCGCGACAGCCTGCCGGCAGCAAGGTACGAAGACATGAGGACAGGCGGCCGACACGGAAACTTCCGGAAAGGCGCAACAGCGGGTGGCTTGCCGGGCGGCGCTGATTGCGCCGACAGAAAAGATCCGGCATGAGGTAGGGGCTGTGCGCGTTTCTGTTTCCCAGCCCTACCGGGCTGGGCTGGCTTATCTCCCAGGCTCGAGTATCCCAGCCCTTCCGGGCTGGGCTAAATTCTGCCGCGCCTATCGGCGCTCGGGTCGCTCCGGCCCTTCGGCTTCGCGACAGCCTGCCGGCAGCAAGGTACGAAGACATGAGCGCAGACGGCCGACACGGAAACATCCGAAAAGGCGCAACAGGGGGCGGCTGCCGGGCGGCGCTGATTGCGCCGACAGAAAAACATCCGGCATGAGGTAGGGGCTGCGCGCGTTTCTGTTTCCCAGCCCTTCCGGGCTGGGCTAACTGATCTCCCAGGCTCGACTAACCGTCGACACTGGGAGCCCTGATTTGTTTCCCAGGCTCGACTAACCGTCGACACTGGGAGCCCTGATTTATCTCCCAGGCTCGACTCGTTATTCCCAGGCTCGACTAACCGTCGACGCTGGGAGCCCTGACTGTCGCACCTACGGCGCTCGCGTGTTTCTTCCTGCGTGTCCAGCCCTGCCGGGCTGGGCTGGCTTATCTCGCGACTAACCGTCGAGGGAGACTGAAATATTTGCTCGACTTGCCGTCGACACTGGGAGCCCTGATTTATTTCCCAGGCTCGACTTGCCGTCGACACTGGGAGCCCTGAGTGTCACGCGCAGTGTGAAACTGGACTAATGCGGGCGGAAGGTCTTGCCTGTCTCGAGCAGGGTTTTCAGGCGCGAGAGGATGCGCGGCCAGCCGTCCGCGTTCTGGGCGTAGGCGGGATCGTCGTCGGCCCATTCGTCGTTGGTGACCACAACCTTCACCGCTTCCGACTCCGGGGTCAGCTCGATCTTCACTCGGGACATCACCGCGCCGTCGCCCATGCCGAATTTGTACTCCCAGAGCCTGGGCGCGTCCACGCGCAGCACCTTGCCGGTGACGTAGCGCATCGGTTTGCCGTCCTTGCCCGGGCCCGACCAGCTCATCGCGCCGCCGGGCTGGAGGTCCAGTTCAAAGTCCGCGCCCATGAAGATTGTCCGGTTGGCGTCCTTGGAGACGAATCCGTCCCAGACTTTTTCAATCGGGGCGGCAATGTAATAGGTGAAAATCAGCGGCGGTTTGGGCATGTCAATCCTCCTGGTGTTTTTTGCGGATCGCGCGGCGAATGCTCCCGACTGTAGCAAAATTTTCGATTGAATGGCGCGTTTCTGGTTCCCAGCCCTTACGGGTTGGGCTAGCTTCTGTTGCGCCTACGGCGCGGAAGGCGCGGAGGACACCAAGGCCAATGCTGCCGCGCTGAAGGCCGCGGCGCTACGTTTAGACCTGCAGGGCGCTTGAGCTTTGGGCTTTTCGGTGATCTCTGTGCCCGCTCTGTGGACTCTGTGTTAGAGTTTTTTCACAAAGATTGCGAGGGCAACGATGGATCATGGCGAAGGATTTGTGAAGCTGGTGCGCGCGGCGAAGGCGCACATCAAGGAAGAAAATTTTCTGGAGACGAAAAAACGGCTCGACGCCGGCGAGAAAATCATCATGGTGGACACGCGTGAGGATTCCGAATGGGCGCGCGGCCATATTCCCGGCGCGATTCACCTCGGCAAAGGGGTGATCGAGCGCGACATCGAAAAAACGATTCCCGACAAGGAAGCGGTGGTCGTCCTGTATTGCGGCGGCGGTTTCCGGTCGGCGCTGGCTGCCGAAAATCTGCAGAAGATGGGCTACCGCAACGTGATTTCGATGGATGGAGGATGGCGAGGCTGGACCGAAGCTGGATTCCCGATTATTAAGGATTGAGTGCGCCCGAAAAGCCAAGACTCACCGCAGAGGCGCAGAGAACGCAGAGTAAAGGCTGGAGAGTTGGCTGGGGCGGTTGGACTCGAACCAACACCGTCCTCATTAACAGTGAGGTGTCCTACCAATTGGACCACGCCCCAACTCTGTGGCTAAACAGGAGTTACCGTTTCACTCGCTGCGGTAACTGACGGATTCTCACTGAACTCGCACTGTTGGAAACCCCACTTTTTAGGGCTTCCACTCGCCGCATTGCCTCAACGACATCCTGCTCGGACGTAATGTTGTACCTGTCGAAAACAGCGCGTGTTTTGTGGCCCGAAATGCTCATCGCTACTCGCTCGGGAACTCCTGCACGGACAAGATTTCGCACAGCGGATCGTCGCAGATCGTGCAGGAGCAAGCCATCATAGCGTTTCTCGTAGCTGTCTTCAACGTCCGTCAGTGTTCCCAAACCAGCGGCGGCACATGCACGCTGCCAGTCTTTGCGGAGATTCGTTGTGTCGAAGACGAGGCCTTCATGCGGTTGCGATTCCAGCATGGTCACCAAAGTATCCGGCAGTGGCACGGTCCGAGGCGAAGCGTTCTTCGTCTGTTCGGGTTGCAGCCGAATTACCGCGGATTTCAAATCGACTTGGTCCCATCCGATCTGCGACGCCTCACCGACACGGACACCGCAGTAGTACAGGAACGTGATTATCGGCTTCAGCTTCGCCGGGATGTGTCCGAGCAAAGTGTTGAACTGTTCCTGTTCGATGAAGCCCTTCCGAGCTGGTCCTGGCTTGAGCATACGGATTTTCGGCACGTTTGGAATCTTGCCGTCTTCCTTCGCGATGTTGAGCATTCGTCGGAGCAGAGCCAGGGAACGATTCACTGTGCCGTTCGACTTCCCTTCCTCAAGAAGCTTGGCCGCGATCTGCCGCGACGTGTCTGTCGTGATGCTGCTAACAGGTGGACCGGGGTTTTCCTTCGTGAAGCCAAAGAACGTGTCCACGTCCTTGAGGCCCCAGATCGTGTGCTCGCCGTCCGCGTAGGTTTCCAGGCTCTTGTTGCCACGCTCGACGTAGTTCTGGATCAGGGCAGCACGGATGTTCGCATACCGCACTTTGCGAACATCACCGGCGAACGGCAGTCCACGGTCAGAGTCTCCATCATCTTCCGCAGCACGCCGAGTGCTTCCTGCTTCATGTCAGTTTTGGTCGAGGCACGCCGCGGCCGGCCGTTGCTATCGTAAAACTGTGCGTACCAAAAGCGGCTGCCCTTCATCTTGAACAGCCCACCTTCACCGCGTTCACGTCGTGGCATAGGGACGCTCCTGTTAGGAATCCTCTCTTCTTAGTGAGAGTCCGACAGCAGTACTAAAGTACTGATTGATGTAGATGGATGTTGAATTGGTAAGCTGTCGTGCGGTATACTGAGTCTAGTAGAGGACGGTAACGGGCGTCCTCCAGGTAAGTTTCACGGCCGGCCTGGCGGCTAAAGTCCCTCCTACCGTGTCCCACACGGTCAGTGGCTCCTAAAACGGAGCTTCCCAAAATGAAAGCTACTTCGTCCGTCGTTGTTGAGGCTCGTCTCCTCAACGTCAAACAAGCGGCTTCCTACCTTGGGACAACTGTGTGGCAAATCCGTTCTCTCACCTGGGACAAGAAGCTGGCCGGCATCCGTCTCGGTCAACGGCTTCTGTTCGACGTCAAAGAACTGGATAAGTTTGTTGACGGTCTGGTCAAAGAAGCCGCGTAAGCCGTTTCAGATAGGAACCCTGTGGTCAATCACAAGGGATCCGTAGGACGCTGGTGGATTAGTCTTTGAGGAGGAATCAAGGTGAATGCCGCAACTGCAGCGTTGTTGAAAAAGCACGGCATCACGAGTGTCATGTACGACCGTAAAGACGACCTGCGAACTGGTGTACTGGCCGAAAATGTTGTGATCCGCCAATCGCCGAACAGCGACGGAATTGTGGAAGTAGAGTTTGATTTCCTTTGCTCGAAGTGCGGGAAACGTCATTGGGCAACCGAAGTGGATGACAAAGACGGACTGTTTTCAACTGTCGGCTGGACTCTGAAGTGTGGATGGGTTGGCGTCCGGATGCCTTGGGCGTCAACACCAGAACGCGATTCAAAGTCTGTCTACGGAAGGAAGGGCAAATGACAAAGCCCGAGCTGATGCAAATATTTGAGGCAGCAGTTGACGAAGCGATCCAGAAGCAACTGTGGGGAACGATCGGCGTCTCATTCAGCGGCGGCGTGCCTGTGATCTTGCGCAAGGAAGTGACCACGAAGCTCGACCAGTTCAATGGAGGCAAGGATAGAAACCATGCCAAACAAGATCGATACTAAGAAACTTTGCAAGACAGTAGGCCGCGGACCATTCGAAGCCCGCGCCACTTTCAACAGTCGTGGCTACGCCCGATGCCCTGTGCATAACGGCGAAGGCGAACCTCTCCATCTTCTCCAGCGCGACGGCCAGTGGATCGCAACTTGTTTCAGTGGATGCTCCAAAACCTGGGATGCTATTGGCTTCGTGATGGCGGTTGACAAGATTCCCTTCCTTGACGCTGTGGCAAAGCTCGGCGGCAAAGAAACTAGCGCACCGGCCGCGGAACCAACCGCACATGCAGAAAAGCCCAAGCCAAAAGTGATGACGCTGGAAATGTGGTCGCAGGTCGGTCGCGAGCTTACGCCCGATGATGTTGCGCGGCTTGCCAGGAGCCGAAAGGACAAAACAGCCAGCTTCGAAGCTTTCAATAATCTAGGTTGCCGCGTTGACGGTGACTTCATCCTGTTTCCTTGCACCCACACTATCCGCGATCCGGAAACCTATCTCGTTGAAGAGGTTAAGTTCGATCTTGTCCGCAAGCGGCACATGGACGAAAAGGATTTCTATATCGAGCATTCCGTGTCGCAGCACGGCCTTTTCAACCTCGACACTGTGAATGTTCTTGAGGATGTCTACGTTGTCGAAGGGGAGATGGATGTGGCGGTCATGGAGGAAGCTGGCTTCCGTGCCGTCAGCGTCATCAGCGGATCACAAACAAAGTTTGACCGGCACGCCATCGAAACACTCAAACTGGCACCGCGAATCTTTCTCACCGGGGATCAGGAGCAGGATGATGGGCCGGGCCAGCGATGCATGGACGGCTTGCAGAGGCTGTTGCCGCCAGAAAAGACGTACCGTGTCAGGTTCACCGAAGCAAAGGATGTATCTGCTCTCGCTCGGAAAACGGGCGACGGCTTTATCTCAAAGATAGCCGATCTCAGCGAAGAAGCTCTGGCACCGTGGACCTCGAAGAGATGGAAACGTACCGCGGATCGATCAGCTTTCAAACAGGGATGTTGGTTGGGTTGTGGACAGGACCCACCCCTACGGCGGACTGACGACGATCATCGGATCAAAGGGCTCGTTGAAGTCGCTGACTGGCATGTACCTCGCTAAAGCAATCGCAGGTGCCTCAAACACTTTCCTTGGCAGGAAGATTCCGCGATCACTGCCTGTCATGTATCTCGACCGTGAAAATCCAGAAGGCGAGGTGAGCAAACGTGCTCGATTGATGGGAATTATGGGCATGAGAGATTTCCAGTATTGGGGCGACTTCAATCCTGCGGGCTTCACGCCGGAGGTGGATGATCCGCGGCTGCTTGAATTCGCTCACCGTCGGAAAGGCCTCATCATCTTTGATTCGTTGCAGGACTGGTACGGCGATGCCTCGGAGATTGACAACACAGCGATGGTCAAGTTGATGGGGCAGTTCAGAAGACTAGCGCGCGCCGGAGCCGGTGTGCTGATCCTGCACCACCAAAGCAAACAGTCGAAAAGGGATCGCGACAAGGAAGGCCGCGGTGGCACGGCGATCGACTCCTCGACCGACATGGCTATCGCGGCCTCGAAGTCTGAGTCCGATCCAAACGTCATCGAACTCCGGGAATCACGATTCAGGATGTGCGGCGGGTGGGAAATTGACTTCCAAGCGCACTGGCGGACAGGTGACACGCATGGGGATCGCGAATTCTATCAGCTAGAACTGTTGCGTGATGAGGAGACCAGGGACGTAGTCAAACGGCAGGGTGCTGATTCGCGTGAAGAGGCTTTCAGAGAGCTACAGATGCGAGCCGACAAAATCAAGAAGTTGGACCAGCTTCTCAGCGCTGACCCGAAAATGTCGATTGCCGCCGTCGCAAGGGAGCTAGATACGACAAAGCATCACCTCTGCGGTAAGAAAAACAGCCTTGCGTATGAAGCAGGGTGGCAGCATAGCGACGAGTTCGGATGGCAGCGGCGGTCAGTTTCCGAACAGGACGAAGAACTGGGTTGAGGCCTGCCTTCCGGCGATGAAAAATGGAAATCCCTATATAGGGAATTTCCATTTTTCACGCCTACAGGCCCTGGGGAATCAAAACTGGAAATGATGTAAAAAATGGCCGATTTCCAGTTTTGACGATTGACCAGAGGTGCCAGACGGCCCGGCACAGGGTAGGAAACCAGCATGAGCTCTCTATACCAGCTAGCAGCTAATCGCCGATGGCCCAAGTCCGCGGCGAGGCGTCGCATTTTGGGCGACGGTCAGTTCCTCCTGATCCTCGCATGCCGCTTTCCTAGCACGATCCTGATGTTTGCGACCAGAGAAGCCAGGGATGCCAAGTATGAAAGCTTGATGCTCAAGGACTGCTGCGCGAGCTGCCGCCAAGATCACAATTGCGCAGAGCTGAGCCTGATTCAAAATGCCGTAACTCCGTGAGGGGCAGCAGAGGAGTGTCCATCATGCGAGTCAAACTTTTGACCGTCATTTCGAATTCAGGGTCCGAGGCAATTGTTGCTGAGACGTTTGCTGAGATTATCAAGCCTGCTGCTGACTGCGACGCGGCGTCCTTCCTGCGAGCTCTGAAACCGGGCACCGTTATGCGAATCCCTGTGCCAGCGGCTGACGTTGCTGCTTCGCGCCGACAGCATCTGCAAACGATCGGAACACTGAACCAAGTGCGAGCCGACATTCAATCGGGCAACGCCGAAAAGGCGGACGCCGACCTAGCTGCATTCATCCTCGGGTACGTTAAGACATTCACCGACTCGATCGCAGCCGGCCGAGGCTAAGCCGGGCAGCCAGCAACCCTACAGTCCCAAGGCACGCCGTTTGTCCGCGGTAAAGGCCTGCTACCAGGCCTGGCATACAGCCGTACAGCGCCTCAATTCCAAACCATGTGGGTAGGGCGTGGGAGCCCAAAACGGTGGCCGAAAAACGCGAATTTTGCCCCGATCACTCGCTGGAAAGGCCCGATATGTGTCGGGCTACGAAAGGCCGTGGGATCCGCTGGTCGTCGCAGTGCTAGCTGCTGCGAGCGCACGAATCAGCAAAACGGAAAGCAGACGCTATCTCCACCTGACTCAGCGCGTTACTGCCTGCCACAAAACAGGAAGGCTATGCCCCTATTCGTTTTGTTTTCGATCGCTGCAAAAGACCGTCCGCGTACCTTTACACACGCAATTGTCTTTGAAACTGCGGCGACTTCCGCAAATCAGTCAGGAAGCGGAGCATTCGGGCCGCATTGCCTGCCACTTCCAGCCTTTGGATTCGTCATTCCGAGCTTGCGTCCGCGGCTTCGGCCGGGCTTGAGCCATCATTGCTAGCACCTTCCGGGCACCTGTAACAATTTCGCGAAGTCATGCCAGACGTTTGGCAGGCACAGGTCTCGTACCAAACAATTCGATCTTCTCTCGTTGCACCCGCAACCAGAGACCTGGGTCTCGGCGATCCGCTTCTTAGCCACAGGAGCAGTCGCCGGGGCCTGCCTATTTTAAGGAGCACAGTCATGCCTAGACTCGCAAAGACAGACGCGGAGCACCGGCTTCATTCGACAGTCAGCCAGGTCGGGAGACCGAAGCCTGTTCAGACAGCAAGTGTCTACGCTGGCGGCCGGCCCAAGATTCCTCAGCATCTCGACAAACTCGCCCGCGCCGAATTTAAGCGCGTCTGCGGTGAACTGGAAAAGCGCCGGACGCTCACATCTGGTGATCGCCTCACCATCGCAGTCCTGGCCGAAGTCTACAGCCGCTGGTGCACTGCGAAGGCGGAACTGGGCACCGCGTACACGACCACAGTCACGATCACAGACAAGAAGGGCAATACGTTCACAACGATCAAGCCTAATCCTCTGGTCAAGGTCGTGGAGGTCGCCGAAACAAAACTGCTCGCGTTGTCGAAGAGCCTTGGTCTTACGCCTGGCGACAGGGACAAGGTACGTCCGACACAGCTAGACGCTCCAACAGAGGCGGAGCTGAGCACTCGAAGAGCGGTATCTGCGCAGCATCGAAGAGAAGTCGCAATCGCGGATTATTCCCATGCCGCCACCGAAAGAGGAAGAGGAGGAACAATGAAAGGCGTAATGTCGGGGAGTCCTTCAGGCAAAGTCATTTTGCGAATTCTTGGCTTCACAGGCGCTCAGGTGACAGAAAAGAACGCCCATCGCGTCGCGCGGGACCCGATCATGCTCGAGCGCAGCAGCGAGGCGCTCGACAAACGGTCGGGCGGCCCAGCGATCGGAATATCTTCTGCAGATACAAGAGAACCCCGATGCGAGAGGATGAAGCTCATCTCAACTTTCCTGACAATTTCGATATCAGCGACGACGCGTGCGTGCTCGCTATCTGGAACAAGATGGCGGAGCAGGAACGCCAGGAATTGCGTGAGCGCGTGCTGAACGAGCCGCTGCAAGAAGCGTTCGGCAAGGTCATCCATGACGACCTGGTTGCGATGCAGGCAGGCGACATGACGAGGAACAGCTTCGCGACAATGCGAGCGATGATTCAGAGCAGGTAACACCGCCTGGCATTGGCGGAGACTCCTATGCCTGGCGTACAGATATTGCCGACACAGCCGCCGCGTCCGGGAATTTGCTTCGATAGATGGCAGTTTGATCATCGCGCGATCCGTGTTTCAGCCGAGACTCGTATCACGTTTCAAGACAACGTGAGTACGGTCCGACGTGGCACGTTTCGGGCGCAGCGCTGGAAGCCGGAATTTGCAAACAATACAGCGCAGCTCAGGAAGGTCATAGCCGTCTTGGTGTGGCAGCACGCTCACGGCCGCCTGCCGTTCCCTGAAGGTTTGGAGAATGATCTGCCGAGGCTGGAGCAACTAGCAAAGACCAGCATCGGACGCTGGAATCGCATGCTCGCCAAGGACCAGAAGCGGCGCAAGTGGCACCACAAAAGCTTGAGCGAGCATCAACGCAAAATTATTGAGCGACACGTCTTCACAACGAGCTGGTCTGGCGGCACGCTGCAAATCCTGGCCGCGGTCGCTTACCTGAGCTGGAATCGGGGATTGACGTCCTGCGACGTTGGCGAGCAGTTGTACATGACGCCGTGGCACGTCCGGATCGTTCGCTACCGGCTATGCAATGCAGCTCGTCGGCTAGGTTTCGAGACGTTTGCGCCGCATCACAGTCGCCGCCAAAAGTCGTAATACCTTACGGTAGCAATGATCTCTGTTCGCTAGGAGCACTCTCATGTCATTGACATTAACGCCGCTCGCTTCAGACAGCTTCAACTACGTCGCTGATCCACTCCCAGGTCCGGCGTGGGCAACGGTTCCTGGCAGCTCGCCCTTACAGGCTCTCGACGGCTACTGTGAAGGTACGTTCAGTATTTGCTTTCAAGAATACACGGGCGTGAGCCTTCCAGCTAATCAGTACGTTAGCGCTGTTGTCAAAAGCATAGACCTCGCGAATGGACCAGGGCTCGAGTTGTTCGCTCGAGCAAACATCAGCGGCGACAATATTTTCGGGTATAAGCTAGTTTATATTGGGCCGGACTACTTCTACCTCTTTAACTCGCAGACTGGCGCAACCCTGATCACTCTCCCTTCGACGACGGTAAGCGCTGGCGACACACTAACTCTCGCCTGCGTAGGGTCGCAGATCAGTGTTTTGTATAACGGCACGATCATCGGCCAGGTAACGGACTCGAGCTTCGCCTCCGGCTCAACCTTCTTAGGCATGGAACCGGACAATCTGACCGACCTTCAAATTTCAAACTACACGGTTGGGAGCGCAGCCGCCTCGAGTGGCGGAAGCGGCGTTTTTCTTGGCAGCGTTGTTGAGGTTGGCTCTGTGCCAAGCGGAAAGACGAATCCATTCTTAGGGACGTTCAAGGTTGTGACTCAGGCACCTGGCGGTCAAGCAGTCGGCCAGGCTGGCAACCCTTACCTTGGGCACATCGTAGTCGTCGCGAATCCGCCAGCGGGACAGAGCGGGCCTGTGCTCGGGGAAGTCGTTGTTTTGGGCAGCGCACCGGCCGGCGCGCTCGACCCATGGTTGGGTAGCGCAGAGACCGACTAGCGCTTCACGCGGCTCAGTGCTCGCTAGCGACCCACACGTTGCCGCTACGTGAGCCCTGCAGCGAAGTCCCTTTGCAGCCGACGCTCTTCAAGAGCGCAGTTGCTAACTTGACTTTCTGCTGATCGGTTTCGAGCCACACTGTGAAACTGTTCGGGCCGAGCGTCGTTTCTGCTTTCATCGGCCTTCTCCTCTGTTTGGTTGTTTGCCAAACGTTTGGCAGGTCAAAAGTCTTGTCTATCTCAATGGGGACCCAGAACTTGCAAACCCTTATCCTTGCCTTGAAGAAACTTTAGGGAAGCGGCGGGAACATAATGAATCGCGCCCGCCGAGTCTACAATGCTGAGAAAGCCCGCAGGTATGGGCGGCAGGGTCTCTAAGAGTTTACTCATCTCAAGCGGGTGTCTGCGGTTCATGTTACCAGACCTTCCAGATCAGAAATGCTATCGCTATCACAATCGCCCAAAATTTCCAATTCTCCCAGATATCCTTCTGATTGAGCGGTCCGTACCTTTCCTCTTTGCTCCTCTCATAGAAGAGAGCGTTTTCGCCTTCGCCAACCTGGCGATAATTATGGCGAACCCACTTCTGCCACTTCCGCGGGAGTACCTCAATTTTTGTCGGCTGTATCGCATTCTTTCGCCTTCTTTTTCGCGAGATAGGCGGCGCACTTCTTTTCCAGCCTGTCGAGTAGTGTCATCGTCACTCTCCTCGCGTGTTGATTGAGATGTTGCCAAACTTCAGGATACCGTTGTTGTCAGAACATTTGAATGGCTTCTTGGCCACGGCTAGTTGCTGCCGCGGAACTCTTATGCAGCCTTCCGCAGTGCCCTCTGACGTTGTGCCCACCAGACGCGCGGCAGCGTAGCGCCCTGTTCTTTTGCGAAGGCCTCGATCAGCTTCTTGATTGGCAGGTGAAGCAGATGCGCTAGCCGCGGTTCCTTGCGAATGTGGTTTTGCTTCAAACCGTTGCAGCGTTCGCAGAGTGTCTGATGATTCCAGTAGGTATGAGGTCCGCCCAACGATAGCGGCACGATGTGATCGGCTTCACCGTTGCCGCTGTCTACCGTTTTGTCACAACGCTGACACTTCCAGTTATCCCGCTCAAATACCACTAAGCGATCAACTTGCTCGCTCGGCACGCTGTTCTTCCTTGCGCGACGAACACCGGCGTGCACGGCACCATTGTCGAGGCATTCCTGGCAATACTGGCAGCCAGGCGCGACGTCGCGATCTGGATGCCCCGGACACTTGCCAGCAGCCTTGCATTCTTCGGTGCGCTGTCTGTTTTGATCACGACATTCCTGACATATCGCTAATCCAGGCACGACATCATGGTCTGGATGATTGATGCACTTGCCAGCAGCCTTGAGCTTGTCGCTGTACGGCTTCCTGAAGTCCTTATGATAGTCGAGGCATTCCTGGCACATGGTCTTTCCGGGCACGACATCACGATCAGAATGATTCACACACTTGCCGGCCGCCAACAATTCTTTGTCGTGTTGATCGTCGTAGGCTTTGCACTTCGGACAGCGTTCACCGGGCGCGACGACCTGATCGGAATGGACGATGCACTTGCCTGCCTTCTTCAGTCTTGCGCGGAGTCGCTTGCTCTGCTGCTTCCTGTAATCACGGCACTCCTGACACTCAGTCTGTCCAGGCACAGCATTGCGCCTAGGATGGCGCGGACACTTGTGCTTCGCTTGCTTTCGTTTGTTGTAGCGACGACTGATTTCTGCTCGAGTTAGGGCCACGCTTCCTATCATGTTTACTTACCGACGCGGCTCAGTCACGGTGCGCCCGCCTGTTTGCAGAAATGCCTCTCAGAGCGACCGTGGCCAGTTTTAGCGAGCAGCATACAATTGTGTGCCACTGCGAAAGTTTCAGGGCCGTTTCAATTGCGAGGACCTGCTGTAGGGCAAGCAACTGCGTCTGCGTGATTCGCGGCTGATCGGCTTGTGTCAATTTTGCGGGCGCACTCATATGCCGCACCTCCACGCCCCACCGTCACCGCCTCCACGCTTTTATAAAAACAGTACGAAAGTACTACCGCACGGCAGCCGCATTCCTGGCCACACGCTTTTCCCGTTTTGCGACCTTAGCTTGTGCGAATCGGTCGGGCTTCTTGCTAACCGATCCTGTCATGGTGCGAAGATTTATATAAATTGTGTGCCCACTTGAAAGCAAGAATCTGGCATACGCGAGCCACTGAACCTTGCCTTCGTCGCGGTAACTCAGTCGCCGTTCTAACGCCGCTTCAACGGCAGCGTTTTGCTCTGCCGCTAATTTGCGGACGACGTCATCCAATCGCTTTTGTTCGGCCTTTCCGAATCGCACATGCTTTGTTTGGCTCATGGTCAGTCTCCTGTTAACGCTCCCTGGCTGGTTGCGTTATCCGGGCAGCGTCCCCAAGATCGCGAACTATTGGCAATGGCGCAAAAGGGCTAGGAAGGCTGGCGCGACCAACTTTTGTGGGCAACGCACCAATGAGGCGCTTAGCTAACGCAGCCTGTGCTATACCAGTACCTGATTGCCGCTTGCACGAATTCAAACTGGGAGGAACAGCACATGTCAGCAGGCACACCAATATCCGGACCACCCACTGGAGCGCTGCCACTCGCACCTACTGCGCCAGCAAACAATCCGGTTGCTGACGCCTATAAAGAGATTTATGACCTCGCTGCCAGGCAGATTTCGGAGAGCCGGGAGACCTTTGAGAGATATTACAAGCTTACGATGGGAGCGATCCTCGCAATGGCGACCGTGGCCGTTGGCGTTTTCTACTTTCTTGTAGGCAATCAACAGAAAGACATCGCCCAGAACCTATCAACAAAGGCCGATGCAGAGTTTAGCCAACTGGACAAGGACCTTCGAGCAAAGATCGAGGCGCGAATCGATGCCGAGTTTCAGACGGACAAGATGGAAGCCATGATCCGCACGGTTGCCCGCGAGCAGACGGCAACGGGTCTAGCGACTGCTATTAATAACGCTGCCGCGAGCCAGGTCGCGGAAAAGCTCAAGGCCGAGGAGCCGGAAATTAGGAACACCGTCATCGATCAGACCAAACTGGCCGTCGAACGCCTGACGCCGACAATCGAAGGTGAAGTCCAGGGCGCAGTAAAGTCATCGACTGCTGATATTGACGCACGGTTTCAACGATTGCAGAGTCTCATGAACGTGAGCACATTGGCGATTCTGGCTAGCCACGAGGATGGCGATGCGTACGACAAGTTGGTTGCCCTTGGAACTTCCACCGATCCAGACATACGGTCGATCAGTATTTCGACTCAAAACGAAGTCTATCTGCAAATGACCCAAACGCTGCGGACCAGCCGGAGTTTCACAACGCTCCAAACAAACGACCAAATGATCGCTCTGTTGAATGATCCCAACCCGCTAACCCGGCAAGCTGCCATCGAGGGTCTTGTTAACCAACGCCAGAAGACCATTGTTCCCAAGCTGTTGGATATGGCGGAGCACGACCCAGCCCTCTTCGTTCGGCGAGACGCTTACTTCGGGCTTCAAGGGCTGACGGGCCAGACGATTGAACCTCTCCAACTAGGGAAATGGAAGAATTGGTGGCAGCAGAATAAGGATCACTGGCCGCAGTAACGCTGGTCACCGCTAATCATTGATAGTCACCTGGCGGGACTATGGCCCTACACGGCAGGTCGCTGAGACGCGGCCTTGCAAGTCGCTTTCGATTGTTTTTCTGATAGAATGCCACTCGAAATCGCTGCGGCTGTTGGCACCATTGGCCCCGCTTCACCACGGATCAATTCTTGATGAACAAACTTTTTTACGGGGACAATCTCGACATCCTGAGGAAGAAGGTCAAGGACGAAACCGTTGACCTCTGCTACATTGACCCTCCGTTCAATTCAAAGCGAAACTACAATCAAATCTACAACAATATTGGCGGTGAAGACCGAGCTCAGGCGCAAGCGTTCATAGATACTTGGGTATGGGATGATCGGGCAAATTCTGGTTACAGTGAAATTTTGGCGAACGCTGACGGTCGGTTTCAAGCTCAACTAGTCGAGCTAATCAAGGGGCTGCACGCTGTGCTTCAAGAAGGCAGCCTCTTGGCCTATCTCGTCGGCATGTCAATGCGGATAACAGAAATTCATCGGGTCTTGAAGCGCACCGGCAGTTTCTATCTGCACTGCGACCCAACGGCTAGCCACTACCTCAAGGTTCTGACCGATGCCATATTTGTGCCAACTGGCGGCGACATCAAGAATGAAATCGTGTGGCACTACCGTCGCTGGACTGGACTCGCGAAGAAATTTCAAGAGCTTCATGACCTGGTATTTTTTTATGTAAAGAGCAACGAATACACGTTTAATGTTCTCTACACGCCCTACACTGCGGGTTCAAAAGCTAGGAAGGAACAAGGCGTGCTTCATCGTTTCAAGGCGGGGGAAGAACCCCATCTTGTCAGCGATGGCACAATCGATGAAAAGGGCGTGCGAGAGAATGACGTGTGGCAAATCCCTTTTGTTGCACCCTCGGCGAAAGAACGGCTTGGATACCCGACACAAAAGCCGGAAGCCTTACTAGAACGAATTATCAAGGCGTCGAGCAATGAAGGTGATGTCGTACTTGATGCGTACTGCGGCTGCGGAACTACGGTTGCGGTTGCCCAGCGTCTCAAACGCAAATGGATTGGGATGGACATTACGTATCAATCGATCTCTCTCATCCTTCGACGCCTAGAACAGACCTTTGGCAAAGGCGTCCTCGATACAATCAGCATCGATGGAATCCCGCGTGACATGGCATCGGCCGCGGCACTGGCGCATAAGGAAGATGACCGTCTACGCAAGGAATTTGAAAAGTGGGCAGTGCTCACATATACGAACAACCGCGCCATCATTAATGAGAAGAAGGGAGCAGACGCTGGAATCGACGCACGGGCTTTTTTCAAAACCGGCAAGGTAGACAATGCAAAGATTATTCTTCAAGTCAAATCGGGCGGGGTGAAACGCGGCGACATAGCTACGCTTCGAGGCGATATGGAAAGGGAGGCAGCGGCGCTGGCGGTTCTCATAACCTTGGAGGAGCCCACGCGGCCGATGGTCAGCGAAGCGAAAGGAGTCGGTCAGTACAAATTCGAGGAGATGGGACGCAAGTATGACCGAATCAGCATCGTTACGGCGAAAGAGATCGTCGAAGGTGGCAAGCGCCTGGAAATCCCCATGAGTCTTGAAGTACTGAAAGCGGCACAAAAAGCAGTGGACTCCGAAGAGCAACTGGAATTGCTGTAACTCGCGCAAAGCCTGGCCAGTTCTGTTCATGGAAGCGGTGATCGGTTACTGCCACGGGAGTATATTGGACCAGACGATGCGTGCCGACTGCGGTCAGAAAACTGACAAGTAAGGTCATCGTCATAATATGTCTTGCACGTCTACCACACTTGATGCGTCACTTTGGTCAAGATGAGATCATCAATCGTGATTGCCGTTTCATACCTCCGTCCGGTTAAGCTATCGTATCTAACTACGAACATCCATTCGGCACCCTGAATGAGTCCACGCGGGACCGGCACGATGGCCGATTCACGCAGGAGAATGTGAATCAAATATCCTGTCGGGCGCGCAATAGAGCTCTTGGGGTTTTTAGGCGTCAGCGTGTAGTTAACATTAAACGCAGGGCCCAGCCCGACGTTGATCAAATGCAACACCCCCTCGGGACAGTGAAGGACCTGGGCGCTGTTGCTGCCATGCATTTCCAACACCGCGTCTTCGAATGGCCGTGTCGTGGCGGATAGCGTCAGGCACGGCTTTTGCAAGGTCTCGACTTGCTCTTGGGAAATCTTCCTGATTTTCCATGTCTCGTATGCATACAAAACCAAACCAACGAGCAGAAGGAACTGAATGATGGTGTTTACGTATGGCAACAATCCGCAAGTCACGCTGAGAGTCTATCACCACAAGTAATCACTTTGACACCGGCTGGATGCCCACTCTTGGCTGATCGTCGAACTCCTGCGATCCTGATGGTCCGGAGAGATCGATGACACCAGAACAACCACAGCCGGCTGAAGCATTCGAAATGAAGGTTGCGGAGGCCGCGGCTGAAATTGGTGCGCTGATCAAACTTGCAAATTGTGGAAACGTACAAGCTCAACGTAAGCTCATCGCGGCTTGGGAAAGTTTGAAGACGACGGGTGGACGGAAGCCCGCCGCAAAACCGGCCAAAGTACCAGCGTTGGAATATCCGAATTTGTTGTTCTGTTTGCTGGCGCACGAGATGGATCCGGCAACCGACGAGGTGAGGCGAGAGATTCTGAACGTAGAGCGTTCGCCAGCCCGGCTAGAGATGTCGTCTATACCAAATTGCTCGGGCAAACAGGTGGCTGTCTACGAATTGAAGGAAGTCAACCAATACGAAACCGTGTACGACGAGTACGATTATCCAGGCGATGACTTTGCGCTGCTGGACTGATTGGATGCTCCAGGCAGTTGCCACAAGACAATTTTCAAGACAATTTCGGCTACTTGGGAATATTGAAACCGATGGGCTGTTTTAGCTCGCTAATTTGAAGTTCCATGGAAGTCGTCGCAGCGGCTATCACCTTTGAAACTTCATCATCGCGATTTTTCATCACCGTTTGAACAGCAGAAGACTCGCGGGCCATCTCAAGCACAACCTTCAAATCCATAGAGCCACCTGGACCGTACACCTGTGGTGAAAACATTCCGAGCGCAATAAAGACCGCTCGATAGGCCGTCAGGTCTTCCTCCAAAGGCCGAACCTGCTTCCACGTTTCAGCAAATGCCTTCCGCGCCATTTCCAGTTTTTCTCTTGCTTCATTGGCGTTCATGTACCCTCCAAGGTTCGGCCTTTCACATTTTAGGGGCCGCGCCGACGCGGCTTCTTGCCAGATAGACGAATCTTCCTGTTCGTCCGGCTCCAATCCTTCACTTCCGCGGCATCGAAGGACCGGCCGCGAACCGGCATCTCTTCCTTGCGAGGCTCTTGGTTCGTAGCCTTGCGATGCTCTCGGATTACATCGTCACGATGATATTGGGTTGCATACTTATGAGACTCTCCGATTGCCTCGTCACGAAACTGTCGGGTTGTTGTAGCCCTACGGACCTTCTTGAGAACGAGCGTTGGGACTTTTGCGCCGCGGTTTATGTCAGCCCATGCCAGTTCTTTTTGTGCGTCAGAACCCTTTCCCGGCAAGCCTTCGCCGTCAATTCGAACTACGGTATAGCGATTGCCGGTCTCGTCCATAACAAGGATATGGCCGGGTTCTGGCTTCGCTGGCAGGGTGCCGTAGTAATACGGGGTCGGGCCGTCCTCTTTGCTCAGCCCCAGGAATTTGTATGTGAAAGCCATCGGCCCTCGCTAGAATTTCCAGATGTACCGCGCAGCCAGCCAAAGCGCACGGAGTATTTCCACTGCACCACCGAGTCCAGCTATCAAAATCCACTTTGCCAGAGGGCTGTCCTCAAACAGTTTCTTGAACTGTAGGAACTCATCAATCGTTAGGCGTGTCGGGCCAGGTCGCTCCGTGGGAACGTAGCCGGTTCTAGGTGGCATACGGAGTCACCACGATGTAGCATCTTCCTTCGCCGGCATCGTATGCCGTGTAATTGAACTTGCGGACCGGCCCACCGTATTTCTCTTCTGCCGCTTCGCGAAACGTTCGGATATAGAGCGCAGCTTCGTCCGACCTGAATTCGGTCGCGAAGTTGCGATCCGGCACGAGCGTCATAACTTCTTCGAACTTTGCGCCAGCGAAGAATCTGCTGTAGTGGACGAGTGGAAGCACGGCCAGGTACAGATCGCCGTCCTCTTCTGGTTTGGCGGGGTTGATCTGAAGCGGAGGCGGAGGGAGCGGCATTGATTGTTACCTCAGATGAACTTGGCCCCGGAGGATACCACAAGTGAGGATGGTGGGGAGGGTCGCTCTAATTCTCACTGAACTCTCACTGACGAGTCCTAATCGGGACTCAAATTACTGCACCGGACCTCAAGTAAGTCGCTGAAAATACGTGTGTGGGCTTGCAAAACCAGGCTTAACAGTGAGGTGTCCTACCAATTGGACCACGCCCCAACTCTGTGGCGAATGATTCTATCTGAATTTACATGAATCGCGCGCCGGCGTGAATGCGCAGGGGGAAAATTCTGGCGGATTTTTTCCTGGCGAGCGGCGAGGCGAACAGGAAGTGAACGGGCGCGCCGCGCGAATTGATGGGAGATGCGATCGGCGCACCCCGCCGTCAATTGGAAGGGGTAGGCGGAAGTAACGGACGGCGGAAGAGGCCGGGGGAAGGAAGCCGGCCCAGCCCTCAATCCCCTATAGGGATCCTCGGCTTTCCTCCCCCTGACGCGGATGGATAATGCACGCTCGAAACCAAAGCTAAGCTGCTGAAAGCAAACACGCTGTGCGCGGAGTCCCCGGGTAAAAAGTCCTTAGGACTAGTAAAAATTCCGGCCGCCGCGAGCCGAGGCCCGGATTCTGTTGGTACTGCTGCCGAGCCATCCGGCGATTTTCCCGCAAATGAAAGGCGAACGCGCGGCCTGCTCGCCTTGACCGCGTCCCTCTGCGCTTGCTATGTTGATGAGTTACGCTGGGGCCATTCTGCCCAGTGTATAGCGGGCCTCCCAGTACGAGGCAGTGATACATGGGTCTGAAGAAAATCGTCATTCGCGGCGCCCGGCAGCACAACCTGAAGAACATCAGCCTGGAAATCCCGCGCAACACGCTGACGGTGATCACCGGGCTGTCCGGGTCGGGCAAATCCTCGCTGGCGTTCGACACGCTGTATGCCGAGGGGCAGCGGCGCTATGTGGAATCGCTCTCGGCGTACGCGCGGCAGTTCCTCGATCAGATGGAGCGGCCGGACGTGGATTCGGTGGAGGGGCTTTCGCCGTCGATTGCCATCGAGCAGAAGACCACCACGCGCTCGCCACGCTCGACGGTGGGGACGATCACGGAAATCTACGACTACCTGCGCGTGGTTTACAGCGCCATCGGCATGCCGCACTGCCCGAAATGCGGAAAGACCATCGCGCGGCAGTCCACCGAGCAGATCGTGCAGGCGGTGACGGCGCTCAAGCCGGACGATCGCATCATGGTGCTGGCACCGGTGGTGCGCGGGCGCAAAGGCGAATACCGAAAGGAACTGGAGAAATACGCGAAGGAGGGCTACGTCCGGGCGCGGGTGGACGGCGACCTGGTGAATATTGACGAGCCGGTGGCGCTGGATCGCCGGAAAAATCACACCATCGAGATCGTGGTGGACCGGCTGCTGCTGAAAAACGGCATCGCGCAGCGCCTGGAACAGTCCATCGAAACCGCGCTGAAGCTGACGGGCGGTCTGGTGACGATCGCGGTGGTCGGCGGCGAGGAGCATGTGTATTCGGAAAAGCTGGCGTGCCCGGACTGCGGAATTTCCGTGCCGCAGCTGGAGCCGCGTTCCTTCAGCTTCAATTCGCCGTACGGGGCATGCACGGAATGCCACGGCCTCGGCTCGAAATACGATTTCGATCCCGCCAAGGTGATCGTGGACTGGACCAAGCCGCTGTTCGAGGGCGGGCTGGGCCCGGGGTCGGGTTCGGCGTATTTGCAGCGCACGCTGCGAATCGCCGCGGCGGCGCACGGGTTCGATCTGGACGCGCCGTTTGAAAAGCTGCCGCGCAAGGCGCAGAACCTGATCCTGCAGGGAAATCCCGCGAACGGCGCGTCGAACAAGGGACTGAATTTTCAGGGCGTCCTGGCGCACCTGGAAAGCAGCCTGGGAGATTCGAATTCCGATACCTACCGGGAATGGCTGACGCAATACATGTCGCCAGCGCCGTGCGCGGCGTGCGGCGAGAAGCGCCTGCGCCCGGAAAGTCTGGCGGTGAAAATCGCCGGGCTATCGATTACGGACTTTACGGGGCTGGCGCTGAGCGAGGCTCGTCCGGCGGTGGACAAGATTCGCAGCAAGCTGACTCTGCGGCAGAGAAAAATCGCGGGACGCCCGCTGACTGAGATTGCCGAGCGAATTGATTTTCTGCTGAACGTGGGGCTGGGCTACCTGACATTGGCGCGTTCGGCAGCCACGCTTTCGGGCGGAGAAGCGCAGCGAATTCGCCTGGCCACGCAGATCGGCTCGCGGTTGCGCGGCGTGCTGTATGTGCTCGACGAACCGTCGATCGGGCTGCACGCGCGGGACAACGGGCGGTTGCTTTCGACGCTGGAAACTTTGCGCGATCTGGGCAACACGGTGCTGGTGGTCGAGCACGACGAGGAAACCATTCGCCGCGCCAACTACGTGGTGGACCTGGGCCCGGGAGCGGGAAAAACCGGCGGGTATCTGGTGGCGTCGGGCGCGCCCGAGGAAATTGCCGCGAATCCGGCGTCGCTGACGGGACAATATCTTTCCGGCCAGATGAAAATTTCCGTGCCGACCGAGCGTCGCAGCGCGAACGGCAAATCGCTGGCGATTCTGGGCGCGCACGGCAACAACCTGAAAAATATTGACGTGACCATTCCGCTGGGGCTTTTGTCCGTGGTTACCGGTGTTTCCGGATCGGGGAAATCCACGCT
Source organism: uncultured Acidobacteriota bacterium (assembly GCA_963814605.1). GTDB lineage: Bacteria > Acidobacteriota > Terriglobia > Acidiferrales > UBA7541 > Palsa-295. The sequence goes on from CAWFDD010000003.1 coordinate 98,376, forward strand.
GGTGAACGACATTTTGTATCGCGCGCTGGCCGCAAAACTGTACCGTTCGATGGAGAAACCCGCGGCGCATCGCTCGCTTTCCGGCGCCGAATATATTGACAAGGTGGTGCAGATCGACCAGGCGCCGATCGGGCGCACGCCGCGCTCGAACCCCGCCACCTATACGGGAGTGTTCGCGCCGATTCGCGAGCTCTACGCGATGCTGCCGGAATCGCGCGAGCGCGGATACAAACCGGGGCGATTCAGCTTCAACGTGAAGGGCGGGCGCTGCGAGGCGTGCCAGGGCGACGGCCAGCGTCGCATCGAAATGAATTTTCTTCCGGATGTGTACGTCACCTGCGAGGTATGCCGCGGCAAGCGTTACAATGCGGAGACCCTGGCGGTGCGATACAAGGGATGCTCGATTTCCGATCTGCTCGATCTGCCGATCGAAGAAGCGCTCAAGGTGCTCGAAAATATTCCGGCGATACAGCAGAAACTGCAGACGCTGGTGGACGTGGGGCTGGGTTACGTTCAGCTGGGGCAATCGGCGACCACGCTATCGGGCGGCGAAGCGCAGCGCACCAAACTGGCGCGCGAGCTTTCGCGGCGGCAGACCGGGCGCACGCTTTACATTCTGGATGAGCCGACGACCGGCCTGCATTTTGACGACGTGAAAAAACTGCTCGACGTGCTGAATCGCCTGGTCACGCTCGGCAACACGGTGCTGATCATCGAACACAATCTCGACGTGATCAAGCAGGCGGACTGGATCATTGACCTAGGCCCGGAAGGCGGCGAGGCCGGCGGCCGCGTGGTCGCGCAGGGCACGCCCGAGCAGGTAGCACGCAACAAAAAATCCTACACCGGCCAGATTCTTGCGCGCGCGCTCCAAAACTGAGACGCCTCCCATCTACCCACAACGATGAGCCTCGACGACAACAACTCGCTTCCTGCTGCGCCGCTCGAGCCTGGCGGACCCGCGCCGGTGGCCCAGCAAGTCGCCGGCGCACCCTATTCCGGGTTTCGCGAAGATCTCCGCGCGCCGTGGGACTGGCTGGATCTGCTGCTGCTTGCGATCCTCGCGCTAGCCGGGAGTGTGCTGCTAAACATCTTTCTTTCTATGATTTACAGAGCCGCCGGGGTAACCCGCACGCAGCTTCGAGCTTCGCCCAGCGAGATGGGTCTCTTCACCATTGTGCATCAGGCGCTGCTGTTTGTTGTTTTGCTCGGCTACCTGGCCGTGCAAATGCGCGTGAGCTTTGGCGGACCCTTCTGGCGCACGATTGGCTGGCGTCCGTTTGAGGTTGGCAAGTTCCCACGCATTCTGCGTTACTTCGGCTTCGTCGCCGCAGGTTTTCTAATCGCAGTGCTGGTGTCGATTACATCCATCACTTTCGGCAACAAGGCGAAGGTGCCGATGCAGGCGCTGTTTCAAGACCGGCGCACGGCACTGTTGCTGCTGCTCATGGCGGTGTTCGTGGCGCCGGTAGTCGAGGAGACTATTTTTCGCGGCTACATTTTTCCGGTTACGGCGCGAAGTTTTGGCGTGGCGGGGGGCGTGCTGGCGACGGGAATTCTTTTCGGACTTCTCCATGCGCCGCAGTTGTGGGGCGGCTGGGTGCAAATTGGCTCGCTGGTGATCGTCGGAATTATCTTCACTTATGCGCGCGCGGTGACGCGGACGGTGTGGGCGAGTTATTTGCTGCACGTGAGCTACAATTTCTGCACTTCGTTCGCGTTCCTGCTGGGATCTCACTGGTTGAGACGTCTCCCGCCTGCTCATTAGGGTTTGGCGGGTCGGGGAATCGGCTAGAATGAATCGTTGCGCGCGCGAAACGATTGGCAGATTTTCGCCGTGCCGCGGGGCTGAGAAAATAATTGCGAAGCGTCGAACCAATTCGATGGACGAGCGAAGGCGTAGTGCTGCTGGACCAGCGCCGGCTGCCCGGCGAGATCGTCCACCATACCTATACGAATTACCGCGAGCTGGCGCAGGCCGTTACGGACATGGTCATCCGCGGCGCGCCGGCCATTGGGGTGGCCGCGGCGATGGGAGTGGCGCTGGGCGTGGAGCGCTCGAAAGCGACGACGCTTGAGGATCTGCGCTCAGAATTCGCGATCATTTGCGACACGTTTGCGCGCACCCGCCCCACGGCCGTCGATCTTTTCTGGGCCATCGATCGTTTCAAACGCCGCTTCGACGAACTCGCTCTGGCAGCGGCAAATCGCGGCGCGACTGGCCTCGCTGGAATCCGCGCCTCGCTGGTTGAAGAAGCGCAGCAGGTTCACCAGGAGCGCCGCCAAGCCGACGAATGTATCGGGCGATTCGGAGCGGAATTGCTGCCGAAGAGCGGCCGGGTGATGACGCAATGCAATGCCGGCGCGCTGGCGACCGCCGGGATCGGCACGGCGCTGGGCGTGATTCGCATGGCGGTCGAGGGCGGTTACCGGATCGAAGTGCTGGTGCCCGAGACGCGACCGTATCTGCAGGGGGCGCGGCTGACCGCCTGGGAACTTCACCAGGACCACATTCCGCTGACGCTGATCACCGACAACATGGTCGGGCATTTTCTGAAGACCGGAGGGGTGGGCGCAGTCGTGGTGGGCGCCGACCGGATCGCCGCTAACGGCGACACCGCCAACAAAATTGGCACGTATGGAATGGCGGTGCTGGCGAAGGAGAATAGGGTGCCGTTCTACGTGGCGGCGCCGATTTCGACGCTCGATCTTTCGCTTGCTTCCGGAGAGCAAATTCCGATTGAGGAACGGTCGCAGGAGGAAGTGACGCATCTTGCCGGCGTGCGCATTTCGCCGGACGTGCGCGCCGCGCATCCTGCATTCGATGTCACGCCCGCGCGGTTTATTGCCGCGATTATCACCGAGCGGGGCGTGGCTCGCGCACCGTTTGAAGCGTCGCTAGCGTCGCTCGCGGGGACGAGGGGTGAGGGCGTGGGGTGAGGGATGCCCGGCGAGATCAGGAATTATCGCGATTTGCTCGTCTGGCAAAAGGCGATGGATCTCGTCTTCGCCAGCTACGAACTTGCGAAACGACTGCCTCACAGCGAAATTTTCGGATTGATCGCGCAGATTCGGCGGGCGGCTGTCTCGATACCCGCGAATATCGCCGAAGGCCATGGACGCAGGCATACCGGAGACTACATCCATCATCTCTCTATGGCTCGAGGATCCCTTCTCGAACTCGAAACTCACCTATTGATCGCAGTACGCCTTTCATATCTCAAGTCGGAAGACATTGAGGCCGTTGTAAAGATGACAGACGAGGAGGGACGGATGCTCTCCGGGTTAATCGGGAAACTTCGAGATAGGCGCAGGTAGCGCAAGGCCGAGTTTCCCTCACCCCTCACCCTATCCCCTCGCGCTATTCGTAACGAAGGGCTTCCACGGGATTCAGCCGCGCGGCTTTCCACGCGGGATACACGCCGAAGAAAACGCCGATCATGCTGGCGACCGTGACTCCGATCGCGACCAGAGTGAACGAAACCGAGGCGGGAAACGAGGAGAACGCGAGGCGGATGGCCAGAACGATGATGGAGCCCAGCAGCACGCCGACAGCGCCGCCGAGTGCCGCGAGGGTCACAGCCTCGAGCAAAAACTGCGTGAGGATATTGGACTGGCGCGCGCCGATGGCCTTGCGCACGCCGATCTCGCGCGTCCGTTCCGTCACGCTGACGAGCATGATGTTCATCACGCCGATGCCGCCGACCAGCAGCGCCACCGAACCTACCGCCAGCATGACGATAAAAATTCCGCTCGAAATCTGATTCCAGAGTTCGAGGAAGGTGTCCGTGGTCATGACTTCAAAATCATCTTTCTTATCGGACGGCAGCTTTCGCACCCGGCGCATATACCCGCGCACCTCGTCAACCGCCAAGGGCAGGTCTTCGGTGCTATCGGCCTTGGCCAGGATCACCAGGTCCCTGAATTCCGGGTGCAACTTCTGTATCACCGAATAGGGAACGCAGGCGATATTGTCCTGGGGGTTGTCGCCGGTTCCCAGCGCCTGTTTCTGCTCCGCCAAAACGCCGATAACCGTGAATACATGCCCCTCCAGAAGCACCTCCTGACCCACCGGGTCCTCGCCGTTGGGAAAGAGCGTCTTGGCAGTGGTATAGCCCAGGACCGTCACGGAAGAGCGATAGGTGTTGTCAGTTTCGTTGAGGAAGCGGCCAGCGGTTAGATTGAAATCGCTGATCTCCATTACCGACGGCCCATCGCCTTCGAGGATGACGTTCGACGCCCGCAGATTGCCGCGGCGCACGTCACTTGATCCGGCACCGATCTGGTAGTTGGCGATCTGCGCCACCGGAGTGGCGGTCAGCACGTGCGGCAATCGGGCGATGCCGTCAACCCATTCCGGTTTGAGGTCCTTGCGCTGGAGGACTGCCATTGGCTGGCGCCCGAAGGTGGCCCAGGAGATCCGGGAAACGATGATGGTGCTCGAGCCAAGCGATTGGATATTGCCGAGGACGTTGGAATTCAGGCCGTTGATGACCGCGCCGATCACGATGATGGTGGATACGCCGATGACGATGCCCAGAACGGTGAGAAATGAGCGCAGCGGATTGCGGAGCAACACATCCAGCGCCAGGGCGATGGCTTCCTTGAATTCGCCGAGTTTTCCTGTCTTGCGCATGGCCTCCGCCTGCAACTCTTAATCAGCCCGCAACGCAACCACCGGATCCAGACGCGCCGCCTTGGTTGCCGGATACACGCCGAAAAACAGACCCACGCTGGTGGCCACGATCAATCCCATGAGCACGGACCAGATTTGCACGGAGCTGGGCAGCGCTGTCGTCAAACTGACAAGCTTCGCGAGCAAAATGCCCAGAACCACTCCGCAGACTCCTCCGACCAACGCGATGGTGGAGGATTCGATCAGAAACTGCATGCGAATATCGCTCTGCCGCGCGCCCAGAGATTTTCGCAGGCCGATTTCGCGGGTTCGCTCCGTCACCGAGACGAGCATGATATTCATGATCACGATTCCGCCCACGATCAGCGAAATCGAAGCGATGCCGATGGTCACGCCGAAAAATGTGCCGCTGATGCTGCCCCAGAGAGAAAGGAACGACTGGTTGGTCTCCATGGCGAAATCGTCGGCGTCGGCATATTTCAAATGGCGGCGCCCGCGCAGAATCATGCGCACTTCGTCCATGGTGCGATCCAGCGCCGGCGTGCCGTCCGCCTTCACCCAGATGCGCACTGAATCATCGCGCGCGTACATGGCCTGGTAGGTGGTCAGCGGCATAATCACCCAGTTGTCCTGCGACTGCCCCAGCACCGAGCCGCGCTTCGTGGCCACGCCGATGATCTCGCAAGTGCCGGTGTCCACGCGGATCTGCTTGCCCACGGGGTTCGATCCGGGCAAAAGCTTATCCACAATGTCGTAACCCACGATACAGACGGGCGCCGCGCGCTCCACGTCGAGGCGCGTAAAGTAGCGCCCCTCCGCGAGTTCGCGGTTCAGGACCTCCGGCATCTCATGCGTGAATCCCAGGATGTTGGTGTCCTGGAGGTCGTTGTTGCCGTATTTGATCTGGCCGACCTTGCTAACGTTGGCGGCGACGGCACTGCAGCTGCGGCAGGCGTCGCGGACGGCCTCGTAGTCGTCAAGGTGAAATTTGCGGCGCTTCTGGGCGGCTTCCCACTGATCAATGCTGGTGATGATCGAGGGCGAGCGATTGATCATGAAGACGTCCGCGCCCAGGCCGACGACCTTTGTGGCCACGTACTGGTTGAGGCCGCTCACCAGGCTGACCACGGCGATCACGGACGTTACCCCAATGACGACGCCCAGCAACGTGAGCACGCTGCGCATCTTGTGCATCCAGAGGTTCGCCGTGGCGATGCGTATTGCCTCGCCCATGGACATGGAGGTCCTGGCGGTGATCGAGGTTTTTGCGGCCATAGTGGTGCCTGCGGGCTGACTCTATTATACGCGCTGGGAGCGCCCGAAGTTGCGCGCCGGCGAAGCGCGCAACTCACAGGTACTTCCTGGGTTGAGACGGAGCGTCGGGCGGAATGGTAGCGCCTGGCACCCGGGCTAAGGTTGATGGCGGTGATGGGCAAAAAAAAGGGCGCCCGCCGTGTGGCGGACGCCCTTGAATTACAGCCGCACGCTAAGCCGCGCGGGTTAGAACTGGAACTTCAAGCCCCACTCGATCGCTCGTCCGGCGCCCAGCGAGAAGACGCCAGTGCCCGTGCCGATCGCGTTGGTTCGGTTCCCGTTGCCGTTGATGCCGTTCCCGAAGGTACCGTTGATCGAGCCTCCTCCTCCGTTAAGAGCACCGCTCAGCGTGTTGCCGGCAGCGTCCCAGTTGCGGAAGTTGAAAACGTTGAAGAAGCCGACGCTAGGTGTGATCGAGAACTGCTCGCCGATCTTCTTGACCCAGCTAACTTGCATGTCAACGGTCTTCAACCAGCTCGACCCCACTTGGTTTGGTATCACGCCGGGCAGCGTAGCCGGGTTACCGGGACCCGGCGGCAAATTCGGGTTGAATGCGGGGTTGTTGTAGGTGATCGTCTGAGCCACACCGCCGAGCTCTTGCAGTTGTGTGAGCGTCATCAAACCCGCGTTGATAACGTCCTGCCCAGCCGGCGTGACCTGAGTGTTGGCAATGTTGGCGTTGTAGTTGTTGACGGCGTTCGTCAAACCTGCCGGGGACAAGCCGCGGCCGAAAGCTCCGCTCCGGACCATCGTGTAGTTGCAGAACCCGCCAGCTGTGCCGCAGGAAGCAGACGTCTGAGCGAGGGGAAGAGGATCGTTAACGGTGCCGTCACCAGTGAAATCGGTCTGGAAAATCGAGCCGTCGCCGGCAGGCACGTCAAGAGTCGGGGTGATAGCCAGCGGCGACCAGATATGACCCACGATCCCGAGACGGAAGCCGGCCGGGAGGTCGGCCCACCCTCCGAAGTTCAGCTGATGGGTACGATCCAGCAGCGTGGACCCGTAGTAGCGGCAGGGACTGTCGTTATCCAGAGAACTGTCAATAAAGTCCTGGTCTTGATTCCCCGGCGTGCCCGGAGCCTGCAACCCGTTCGACGAACCGCAATACTTGAAGCGCGACAAGGCGTAGGACACCTGCAAATTCAAGTACTTAATAAAAGGCGCTGGATTGCGGACGTTCTGGGTGAGTTTTACGTCCATCGCATTATAGAGCGACCGACCCACCGGCTGCAGGAAGTCCGTTGGCCCGATATTCGGGTTAATGCCAGCGAAGGCGCACTTGTTCCCCGAGACGATTCCATTGGGGCCATTGCAGACGCCGACACCCACGTCCTTCGGTGAATCCAATCCATTGAATCCGTAATCGGCGATCGTCGCCGGTCGCGGCGTATAACCGTTCTCGGCCGCGTCCAGCGGACCGAGTGGGTCGGTCGGGCAATTGACAATTGACTGGTTGATCGTCGCCACTCCGCAGTTCGCCAGAGTGGTGGCAATCGCCGCCGCTCCCGCGGCCGGGTCAAAGAAGGCGGCATCACCCGTGTGATTTTCGTCGATCCCCAACAGGAAGTGAGTGCCGATGTTCCGGATGTAATCGACGCTCAATACCGTGCCCTTGCTCAATTCGCGTTGGAAGCCGACATTCATTTGCACCGACCGCGGAGAGACGTAATCAGGAGCGAAGACTCCCGAAATCGGCAGGCCATTTGCGATTTCCGTTCCGATATAGTTCGGGTTCGGGTTTAGAGGATGGGCAGCATAGGAAGCCGCGTAGGCCGCTTGGAAGTTGTCCATGCACTGGGCAACTATGATGCCCGCAGGGCAAATCGCCCCCACTGCCGAATTAGGTATCGGCGATCCAATAGCCGTGGTGCAAATATTGGATCCGCCCGGAATCGTCTGAACCGATCCATCTCCAAATTGCACCGGCTCGGCCGAGCCGAAGAAGCACGGCGCAGCGTCGGAGAAGAAGAACGTCCCGGTCTGCAATCGTGGCGGCCGGTCGAACAACACATTGTTCCAAATGGAGTTCTCGTAATAAATTCCGGCTCCAGCCCGGATCACGGTCTTGCCGGTCTTGAATGGATCCCAGGCAAGCCCGATTTGAGGTCCGAAGTTCGCATCGGGCTGGTGGACGGGATTTCCAAGACCCGGCAGCAACGCATTAAGCGCCGGAATCGCCGGAAGGTCGCTATCCGTGCGGCCGGTGTCGCGCACGTAGCGCACGCCGTAGGTCATAGTGAAGTTCGACTTAATCTTCCATGAATCGCCCACGTAGAACGCGAAGCGGTTGTCCGGTCCGATACCGCCAAAGGGCAGTCCAAACGCCGGCTTTTCAGATGCAGAGCCCTGGCCATTTCCAATCAGCAACTCGTCAGCCTGATAGTTCAGCGGGCAACTCATTTCTGTCTGTCCGCCGGGGCAAGTCAGCAGCGCGGTGGGATCGTACGAGAATCCCGGAATTTGGAAGCTCAACGCCAGCGGGGCAAACGCGAAGAAGCTCGCAAAACCACCGCCCTGGAGATGATTGAACGCCACACCGTAGCGGAAGATGTGCGAACCCAGGATCCTGCTGCCGTCGTACTTCAGCTGATGGTCGCTCTGCGGCGTGGCCTGCGGGGCATCGTCGCTTGGGCCAGTCGCCAGATTGGAGACCAGGAAGTCCGTCGCGATTGGGAAATCCGAAAACGGCTCGCCGCTGCCTCTCGTCGCATCGGTGATTTGGTTCTGGAACCTCAGGTATTCGAACCGTACGCTGTGGGTCCACGGACCAGTTGTCCAGTCGCCTCCCAACACATCGCTACGAGTGATGTCCTTGTTGGCGAAGAACGAAAAACTCGGCGGCCCGAATGGGGGAACCAGATAGTTTGAAAAGTAGTCGAAGCGATAAAAGATATGCAGGCTCTTGGTGGCCTGATAGTCCACTCTTCCCAGCAGGTCACCCTCTTTGAACGGAGACGGGAAAGTGCCTGCGAACGAATCGAAGGGTGGCGCTGGTGCTACACCGGCTCCTGCGTGTTGCAGCGTTCTCTCGCCATCAGCGAAAAAGAACAGCTTGTCCTTGATGATCGGACCGCCGACGTCACCGCCCTCCTGGCCTCTCTGGTACGTTCCATCTCCGGGAAGTTCGGCGCCCTGTGTGTTGGTACGGAACAGGCCGTACCCCTCACCGTGGAAGCCGTTGGTTCCGGACTTGGTGACCACGTTGACCGCACCGGACGAAGTGAGTTCGTTCGAAAGATCGAGGCTGGATTGCGCCAGCTGGAATTCGGAAATGGCGCTGGCCGGAATGCTTTCCGTGGTCGTGCCGACGTTTTCGTCGCTCACGTCCACGCCGTCAACTTCGATGCGCGCCGTGCGGCCAAATCGGCCGCCGAACGAGATCGAGGAAAACCCCGTCTTGGTGGGGTCGAAGTCTCCGCCGTCCTGAATCTGCACGCCGGGCTCGAGTTGGGCGAGGTCCAGGAAGTTCCGCCCGTTGATGGGCAGGTTGTCGATCTGATCGGCCGTTACGACGCCTTGAATCTGAGCCTGCTCGGTATTGACGAGCACCGCTCCCGAGGTCACCTCAACAACCGTGGCCTGTGAGCCGAGAGTCAGAGCGATGTTTCCTGCGGAAATGGAGCCAACCTGCACGGTGATGGACAGCGCGATGGTCTGGAACCCTTGCGCCGATACGCGCACCGCGTAGATACCCGGGGTCAGTGCGCCCGAGTTATACAAGCCCGACCCGTTGGTGACGACCTCGATGCTCTTGCCACCGTTCTGCGAGGAAATGGTCACCTCAGCATTAACGACGGCCGCACCCTGGGGGTCAGTCACTGTTCCCTGAATGCTCCCCGTCGAGATCGTTGCCTGCGACCATGCTGGCTGGCCAACCATGGCCGCCACCGCTACCAGCATCAGCACCACCAATAATCTGCGATTCATCATCCGCCTCCTTAGGAATCAGCACGCGCCCTACGCTGCGTGGAAAGCTGCGACTGCACACCCCGTTAGCAAAATATCGTGAAGATTGATTCCCTAGGGCAAGTTAATACCCATTGGTACCAGCAAATAAATGGTTTGGAATCATGTAGATGTGAATTTATGCAAAACCGCATACGTATGTTAATCCCGTTTGGCATATCCATAAATTGGAACCGATACCGATAATCGTTAAATGACCCGAATCGGGGACTCCGCCGGGTTTGCTCCCGCAAGACTCGTTGCCCCGATGTGGCGGCGCTCGAGCCGTTGGTGACGGGGTAACCGCATTGAAGGATGCGGCATCAAATCCATCTCCAGCCAAAAGCAGCGCCTGAAGCAAACCCGGAAGCTCGTCCTGCATCCCGGCCGGGTCGAGGACAAGGTCCGGCGCCCGGGTGGTTCCCAAAACCCAATTTCTCTCAAGGAGGCGATTGTTATGGCTCGTAGATTGTCATACTTGCTTGGATTAGCTCTTCTGATGTCAGTTTCGGCGCACGCGCAGAGTCCGAGCGACAAGGTCGAGCTCTTCGGCGGCTACTCCTACATGCGAACCGACTCACCGTCCACCAATCTGAATGGATGGGAGCTCGCCGGACAGTACAAGATGACCGATTGGCTCGGAGGGGTTGCGGATTTTGACGGGCACTACGGTTCGCCCGGCGGATTTAGCACCGGCCTGCATACGTTCTTGTTCGGACCGCAGGTTTCCTGGCCGGCGCGGGTTTCGCCGTTCGCGCACGTGCTGTTCGGCGGCGCGCACGTCAGCTCGGGAGGATTTTCCGATACGGCCTTCGCGATGGCCGTCGGCGGCGGGATTGATGCCAGGGTGGTGCACCAGATCTACTGGCGGATTTTTCAGGCCGATTATCTTCCCACGTTCTTTGGCGGCTCCCGCGAAGACAACGCGCGAATTTCGACTGGAATCGTCTTTCGTTTCTAGCGGCTCGCTACTGCTATTCAGGAGCGGCTTGCGCGGTGAGGGACGGCGAGCGAGCCGCTACTGAATTTGGCATTCATTGCAAAACAAAATTCACGGTGATCTGCGTCTCAACTTCCACCGGCTGTCCATCCAATAGCGTCGGCCGGTAACGCCACTGGCGCACGGCTGCGCGCGCGGCCTCCGCGAGAATCGGATTCCCGCTGAGCACCTCGATGCCGTGCACTTCGCCAGCGGTTCCGATGGTGGCGCGCAACACCACCGTTCCGGAAAGCCGCGTGATGATGGCGATCCGCGGATAACCGGGTTCCACTCGATGTATCAACGACCCGTCCATCACTCCAATGCTGATTTTGCGCGGATTGCTTTCTGCTCTGGGCGGCGCGATTTCGATCGCCTGGCCGTTTTCGTTTCCGCCGGGAATCCACGGGGATGAACCCGACTGCGCGAGCGGATCTCCGTTCACGTCAATGCTCGGCGCTTCGGGGTCCGCGCCGCGGGCAATTCGAGGCGGAACGCGCGGCGGCTGAAAAACGCGATGATCGGGCACACTTCGCCGGGTCGCCGCGGGCCGCTGCTCTTCGCGATGGGGCGCCGGCCGCGAATTCCGGTCGCCGTGAAACGGCGGTACAGGAGTGACGACGAGCTGCGGCGGCAGCACGCCCAGCGTGACCAGCGGCCATAACAGCACGACAGTGATTGCCATTCCCTCGAAGACGAGCGAAGCTGCCAGCGCCTTGCTGCGAAGCAGCCGCGCGCGGCCGTTGGCAACGGCGTCCCCATCCACCATGCAATGCGAAAGGCTTCCCAAATCGCTCATGGACACACCTCCCCTATCGGTCTGAAAGAACTGGAAAATTCGTTCGCGGCGGCTTCGACCTTTTCAGGGTGAAGCTCGCACCGCACTTGGCCCGACAGCGGAGTTCGCGCGGCCTCTACGGGGAAATAGACACCGGCGCTGCGAACGGGTTCCCCAACGCGCCAAACGGCAGCGCAGAAGCCGCGTAAGATATTGTTAATAATTGAGTTATTTGATGTATCGAAACGATGCATCAGAACTGGCAATCCGTGCGTCTAAGGTGTTGTGGGAACCCCGATTGGGGTCATAGAGATAGAGGTGGTCATCATGAATCGCACTTCTGCTGAAACGGTAGGTGTTCGCTTTACGGGTTGGGCTGCGCTGAACCGCGATCCTCTCGAGGACACGGTTGAATATACGTGTCCGCACTGCGGCACGCGAGGAACCAAGGCCGCTCGCCGGCCGCGGTCCGAGTATCACTTCACCGACGGGTTCGTTCAGGATCTGCAGGGTGAGATGAGCCGGTGCGCGGGTTGCAAGCGTTCGCTGCGGGTTTCTCCCGTGGTCCTGCTGCACGACCGGGACGAACAGCGGCGCTTCAACGCCGTTTTCCTGCTAGACGCGGAAATCTCCAAGAACTAAGCCTGCCCGGCCAGAATTTCCGGCTTGGAAGTTTCTCCGCTGGCGGTGCGTCTGCGCGCGGGCGGTGTCGCTGGTTCAGAAAACGACGCGCGAGCCTAGACGACGTCGGGCACCAGGTGGCGTTTTTCCATTTCCCTGCGGACGTGGTCGAAGGCTTCATCCACGGTGTCGGCGAACTGCAGCATTTTGTATTCGCGCTCGCTGACCGTCCCTGAGTGAACCATGTGTCGCCAGTCAATTACCTTGTGCCAGTATTTGCGCCCGTAGATCAAAACCAGATGATGCGACGATATTTTCTTGGTCTGCAGCAGCGTGAGTATTTCCCAAAGCTCGTCCATCGTTCCGAAGCCGCCCGGAAACACGATCAGCGCCTTGGCCATCTGCGCGAACCACAGCTTGCGCATGAAGAAATAGTGGAAGCAGAAATTCAGATCGGGGCTGATGTAAGGGTTCGGGCGCTGCTCGTGCGGCAGTTGAATGCTCAAGCCCACGGAAGAGCCTCCCGCTTCGGCCGCGCCGCGGTTTGCCGCCTCCATGATTCCCGGCCCCCCGCCGGAGCAGATGACAAAGCGCTTTGGCTGCGATCCCAGCGTCATGGACCACGAGGTGATGCGGCGCGATAGCTCGCGCGCCTCTTCGTAGTAGCGCGACATTCCCACGATGGATTTTGCGGCGATGAGCTTGGTTCGCCAGTGGCCGGTGCGGCGCCCGCGCGCGGCTCGACGCAATTGTTTCAGCGACGCAAGGGCGCGGTCGCGCGGCTGAATCCGCGCCGAACCGAACATCACGATGGTGTCCGCCACGTTGGCCTTCCGCAGCCGGTTGATGGGATCAATATACTCGGCCAGAATCCGCAGAGGCCGGGCCGGCAGGCTCTCCATGAAAACCGGATCCTCGTAGGCCACTTTCGACATCGGCAAATGCCCAAATCGCTTCATGATTCCCCCTCGCAGGTTGTGCAGGAAGCATTCTAGCCCGGCTTGTTTCGCCCGGGCGCCCAGATCACAGGCAGGCGTCCGATCGTGTAACGGTCCGCGCACGCGGAACATTCCAAGGACATGCCGGGTACAGACGAAAGTGCGGCGGGAGACGAGGTATAGGACTGGACCTGAGTACAGTGCGCGGCCGAGTTGCCGGGCCGGGTTACGGAACAATTTTACGGAGCGCTGCGGGCAGTTCCGGTGGCTTTCGAATCGTCGGCGAGCAATTCGCGCGCGGTGAAAATCGAGCGATAGTTGTATTTCGCGCGCAGCATTTCGGAGCCGCCCTCTTCGCGATCGACCAGGCTGATCACGGCGACCACTTCGCAGCCTTCGCGCTCGGCGGCTTCGATGGCTTCCTGCGTGGAGCCGCCGGTGGTGCAAACGTCGTCCACGATCGCGACGCGCTTTCCTTGCGTTTCTTCCATTCCTTCGATTTGCTTCTTGCGGCCGTGGCCCTTCGCTTCCTTGCGGACCAAAAATCCTTGCACGGGCCGCTTTTCGATGGCGCTCACCACGATCGCCGCGGACACCACCGGATCGGCGCCCATACTCAGCCCGCCGATGGCGTCCGGCTTCACGCCCATTTCGTCGAGCAGCTCGAGAACGCAGTAGCCGGTGAGCCGCGCGCCTTCGGCATCGAGCGTGGTCAGCCGGCAGTCGAGGTAGTAGTTGCTCTTCTTGCCGGAGGCCAAGCGTGAAGTCGCCGCGCTTGATCGATTTCGCACGCAGCAGATTCGCGAGCTGTTCCCGATGGCTCACTACTTCTTCTCCGGCTCGGCGGCGGGTTCTTCCTCGAGGATGGCGGCGGCTGCGGCGATGCGGTCGCCTTCATCGAGGCGCAGCAGGCGGACGCCCTGGGTGGAGCGGCCGGCCTCGCGGATTTCGCCCGAGTGCACGCGAATCACTTTGCCGTGGCCGGTGATGATCATGGTGTCGGAATCCTCGCGGACCTGGAGCGCGGCGACGACCGGGCCATTGCGGTCGGTTGATTTCAGATTGATGACGCCCTTGCCGCCGCGCGAGGTGACGCGGTATTCGGCGAGCGGCGTGCGCTTGCCGTAGCCCTTTTCAGCCACGGTGAGCATCAGCGAGGTGAGCGATTCGCGGATCTCGTCGCTTTCGAGCTCGTCGAGGTCCTGCGTGGACTTTTTGTATTCCTTCTGGATGATGCCAAAGTCCACCTGAACGGCGTCCATGGAGACCACGAAATCACCCTTGGCGAGATCCATTCCATTGACGCCGCCCGCGGCGCGGCCCATGGCGCGGACTTCGGTCTCGCGGAACAGGATGGCCTGGCCGTCGTGGCTGGCGAGAAAGACCATCTGCTTGCCGTCGGTAAGTTTCGCGCCGATCAGCTCGTTATTCGCGTCGAGATTGATGGCAATGATTCCGGAAGGCCGCGGATTGGAGAATTCGGCGAGCTCCGTCTTTTTCACCGTGCCGTCCTTGGTGGCGAGAAGGACGTAGCGGCCGGCTTCCTCCAGATTGCGCGTGGGGACGATGGCTTTGAGTGTTTCGCCTTCCTGGAAGCGGACCAGATTGCTGAGCGCTTTTCCGCGCGTGGCCGCGGCGGCTTCGGGGATTTCGTAAACCTTCAGCCAGTAGACGCGGCCTTTTGAAGTGAACAGCAGAATGTAGCTGTGCGCGGAGGCGACGAAGAAATGCTCGACGAAATCGTCGTCGCGCGTTTTCGCGCCGATGCGGCCCTTGCCGCCGCGCGATTGATGGCGGTAGGTCTCCACCGAGGTGCGCTTCACGTAGCCCGCGTGGCTGACGGTGATGGCCATCTCCTCGTCCTTGATCAGGTCCTCGAGCTTGATTTCCTCGACGCGGTCCACGATCTGCGTGCGGCGGTCGTCGCCGTGGTCCTTGAGCACTTCGCGCAGCTCGGTGACGATCACGCCCTTCAGTTTCTTTTCGCTCGCCAGGATGGATTGCAGCTCGGCGATGCGCTCGCGGATTTGGGCCAGCTCCTTGAGGATTTCATCCACGGAGAGCTGCGTCAGGCGATGCAATTGCAGTTCGAGGATGGCGTCAATCTGGATGTAGCTGAGGCCCAGGCCTTCGCCGGAAGCGGCAACGGTAATTCCGTATTTCTTGGCGTCGAGCTTGACGCCCTTGATGGTGGTTTCGCGGTTGCCGACCAGCACGCGCACGGATTTGTTCTCGAAAAATTCGTGCAAATTTTCGCGGGCGTTGGCGCGGCTGGACGATCCGCGAATGATTTTGATGACTTCGTCGATGTTGTCGAGGGCGATGTGGTAGCCGAGCAGGATGTGCTCGCGCTCCTGGGCCTTGCGCAGATCGAACTGCGTGCGCCGGCGGACCACGTCGACGCGGTGCTCGATGAACAGGCGCAGCAAGGCGATCAGCCCAAGCTCGCGCGGCTGCCCGGCGACGATGGAAAGCAGGATCATGCCGAACGATTCCTGCATCTGGGTCTGCTTGAAGAGGTGCGCGAGAATGATTTCGGGCTCCTCGTCGCGCTTCACTTCGATGACGATGCGCATGCCGTCGCGGTCGCTTTCGTCGCGAATGTCGGCGATGCCTTCAATCTTTTTGTTCTGGATCAACTCGGCGATGTGCTCGATCAGCCGCGCTTTGTTCACCTGATAGGGCAACTCGGTGACCACGATGTCCTGGCGGTCTTTGCCGCGCTGCTCGATGGCCGCTTTCGCGCGAACCTGGAACGATCCGCGGCCTTTTTCATACGCCTGCTGGATTCCATCACGGCCATAGATGTATCCGCCGGTCGGAAAATCCGGGCCGGGGATGATCTTCATGATTTGTTTGAGAGTGGTTTCGGGATTCTCGATCAACAGGATGGCGGCTTCGATGGTTTCGCGCAGGTTGTGCGGCGGAATTTTGGTGGCCATGCCGACGGCGATGCCGTCTGCGCCGTTGACTAGAAGATTCGGGACTCGGGCGGGGAGGACGGCCGGCTCCATGCGGGTCTGGTCGAAATTTTCGATGAAATCGACGGTTTCCTTTTCGAGGTCCTGGAGCATTTCCTCGGCGATGCGGGAAAGGCGCGCTTCGGTGTAACGCATCGCCGCTGGAGGATCGCCATCCACCGAGCCGTAGTTGCCCTGCCCGTCCACCAGCGGGTAGCGCATGCTGAAATCCTGCGCGAGCCGCACCAGCGCGGGATAGATGATGGCTTCGCCGTGGGGATGGTAATTGCCGGAGGTATCGCCGCAGATCTTGGCGCACTTGCGAAAGCCCCGATTGGAAGCGAGGCCAAGATCGTTCATGGCGATCAGGATGCGGCGCTGCACGGGCTTCAGCCCGTCGCGGACGTCGGGAATCGCGCGCGCCAGGATTACGCTCATGGCGTAATCGAGGTAGGATTTTTTCATCTCCGATTCGATATCTACCGGAGTCAGAATCTGGTGCTGATTTGGATCGTCCGCCATGAAATCCCCTCAGTAAGATTAGGACTGGTAAATCGCGCTACTTTGCCGCCGGATCGTACTTCACGGCGCAGGCCAGATTGCCTTCGGTATCGAGAAACTTGACGATCCAGCCGACGCCGGGAATGGCCGCTTTGGGCATCACGATCTTGCCGCCGTTTGCTTCGATGGCGCGCGCGGCGGCGTCCACATCGTCCACGGTGATCGAGCATTCAAAGCCGAGGACCGGCTGCGGCGCGGGATTGAATTTGCGCGACTGCAAGACGCCCAGGGGCGCGAGCAATTTGCCGGAGGCGTCCTTGATCTGGCAGAAATCGGTGATTGGGCCGCCGCCGAAGCCCTGAAACGTCCAGCCGAAAACGCCGGCGTAGAATTTACGGGCGCGGTCGAGGTCGTCGGTGTGAATGGCGAAGTGCGCGAGTTGATTGGTCATGGGCATGTTCCTCGTCAGGGCACGGCTTCAGCCGTGCCAGCCGGCGCAACAGCGCTCGGGGGTTTTAACCCCTGAGGGATTTCATCACAGCAAAAATGCGCCGAGGCCGACGACCAGGGATACTCGGCTTGCGATGCAGCGAGGTGTTTCTTCACCGGATTGCGCGCCACGTAGCGCGCATGCAATCGGTAGTCCTGAGCGTCACGAATCCGGTGGTCGCTGAAGCCGCGCTGCCATACCGGAAATCGAAACGACAGTTTCTCGCGAATGACCTTCGCCGAGCCGCCCTTGATGAACTGGACGGCACGTTCGACTGACGTGCTTTCGCCCGGCGTGAGCAGCGCGTGAAAGTGATCCGGCATCACTACGAATTCATGCAGCAAATAATTTCCTTTGTCGCGATAGTGAAAAAGCGACTCGATGAAGATTTCGCAGGGCGGCGCGACGTTGAAGATCGCGCGGCTTTGCCATGTGCGAGAGGTCACGAAATACGTTCCGGGGGAGCTTGCATGGCGCTTTGGTATAGCCATGATCCCTCAGCGGCTAAAGCCGCTCTCCTTTGCGCACTTTTTCGGCACGGCTAAAGCCGTGCCCTGACGAAGAATGAAACCGTGCCCGTCAACGGGCGATCTACAAAGCTCTCATAAGGCAGCTGCTCGGGCCTTATCGCAAAGAATTCGAAACCCCGAATGGGCTCTCCTTTGCTGACCTTCTGGCACGGCTAAAGCCGTGCCCTGACGAAGGGGGTCCCACCGACTCCAAATCTCCCGATCAAATATCCAGATTCACCACTTCGAGGGCGTTCTCCTCGATGAATTTGCGGCGCTCTTCGACGTTTTCGCCCATCAGCGTCGAGAAAATTGTTTCGGCGGCGACGGCGTCCTCGAGGCGCACTTTCAGGAGCGTGCGCGTCTCGGCGTTCATGGTGGTGGCCCAGAGCTGCTCGGGATTCATTTCGCCGAGGCCCTTGAAACGCGTGATGGTGAAGTCTTTCTTGGCGTCTTCCAGGACGTAATTCAGCACGCCGAGCGAATCTTCTTTCACCACTTTGTCGCCGTTGTGAGTGATGGTGAAGGGCGGCTTGTCGCTATCGCCGATGGCCTGATGCAGGGTGCGCATGCGCTTGTAATCGGGCGTGGCGGCCAGCGCCCAATTGACACGCCGTTCCCCGCCGTTGGTCAGCACCAGCTCGTGCAGGCTGTGCTCCTCGTCGTAGGCCAGCTTGGCGTCGAGATTCAGCTTGGCCTTCTCGATGGCCTTCACCAGTTCCTGCAGCTTTTTCTTGTCGGCGAAGTCGGCTTTCTTTTCGAGATCGCTTTCGGCCAGCAGCTCGACCAGCTTGGCATCGCGCAAGCGGCGCCCGAGCTTCACGGAAATCTGCTCGAGTTCCTGAATGTTCAGCAGGAACTGGGTGAGGTCGGCGCCCTCGAGCGCCTTGCCGGTCTTCCCCTTGACGACATGCTCTTCGGTCGCGCGCTTCATCAGCTCGCGCGAAAATTCGCGCTCGTCGCGGATGTAGCGGTCCATCTTGCCGCGCTTGACGCGATAGAGCGGCGGCTGGGCGATGTAGATGTGCTCTTTTTCGATCAGCTCGCGCATGTGCCGGAAGAAGAAGGTGAGCAGCAGGGTGCGGATGTGGCTGCCGTCCACGTCCGCATCGGTCATCAGAATCACTTTGTGGTATCGGAGCTTGGAGGCGTCGAAATCGTCCTTGCCGATGCCGGTGCCGAGCGCGGTGATGATGCAGCGAATTTCCTCGTGGCCCAGCATTTTGTCGTAGCGGGCCTTTTCGACGTTGAGGATCTTACCCTTGAGGGGAAGGATGGCCTGGTAGCGCCGGTCGCGGCCGCCTTTGGCCGAGCCGCCTGCGGATTCACCCTCGACGATGAATAGCTCGCAGCGGGCCGGATCGCGTTCCTGGCAGTCGGCGAGTTTTCCGGGCAGGCCGCTGGAATCGAGCGCGGATTTGCGGCGGGTCAGCTCGCGAGCCTTGCGGGCGGCTTCGCGCGCGCGGGCGGCGTCAATGCACTTGCCGATGATTTTCCGCGCGATGGAGGAATGCTTGTCGAAATATTCGCCGAGGCGTTCGTTCACGAGCGATTCGACCAGGCCTTTGATGTCGCTGTTGAGCTTGCCCTTGGTCTGTCCCTCGAACTGCGGCTGCGGGAGTTTTACGGAGACCACGGCGACCAGGCCTTCGCGCACATCGTCGCCATTGATCGAGACTTCGTCCTTCTGCTCCTTGAGCATGCCGAAGGAGTTCGCGTAGTAATTGATGGTGCGGGTGAGCGCGGAGCGGAAGCCGGAAAGGTGCGTGCCGCCGTCAACCGTGTTGATGGTGTTGGCGAAGGCGAAAATATTTTCTGCGTAGCTGTCGTTGTATTGCAGCGCGATTTCCATATCCACCTGCTCGCGCTTGCCTTCCATGTAGATCGGGGAATCGTGCAGCACGCCCTTGCCCCGGTTCAGGAATTTGACGAACTCGGCGATGCCGCCGGTGAAGCGAAATTCGGTTTTCTTATTGGAACGCTCGTCTTCCAGCGTGATTTTCAGGCCCTTGTTCAGGAAGGCCAGCTCGCGCAGGCGCTGCGAAAGCGTGTCGTAGCTGTAGGTGGCGGTGTTGAAGATCGAAGGGTCGGCGTGGAAAGTGATTTTGGTGCCGGTCTTTTTCGTTTTGCCGGAGGACTTGAGTTTCGACGTGGGCACGCCCTTTTCGTAGGACTGCTCCCAGACTTCGCCTTCGCGCCAGATTTCGAGATCGAGCCAGTCGGAGAGCGCGTTGACCACCGATACGCCGACGCCGTGCAGGCCGCCGGAAACTTTGTAGGTGTCGCTGTCGAATTTTCCGCCGGCGTGGAGCACGGTCATGACCACTTCGGCGGCGGGCTTTTTTTCCGTGGCGTGCATGTCCACGGGGATGCCGCGGCCGTTGTCCGTCACGGTGACGCTGTTGTCGTCGTGGACGACGACGTTGATCTCGTCGCAGAAGCCTGCCATGGCCTCGTCCACGGAGTTGTCGGCCACTTCCCAGACGAGATGGTGCAAACCCATTTCACCGGTCGAGCCGATGTACATGGCGGGACGTTTGCGGACGGCTTCGATGCCGCCAAGAACTTTGATCGAGGTAGCGTCGTACTTGTGGCCGCCTGCCGCGGACTTGGCGGGCGAAGAATCCTTGTCAGCCATGAATCGTGCGTCTCCCCTCAGAAGGCGAGCGATGCTGGGCGATGCTGTAATACTCGGTTCGTACCAGGGAAGGCGGTCGCGCGGAAAGTGCCCGACATTGCCTTGCCCATTGGCCCCACTTTGCAGGAGCGCTGGGCGCTCGAGCTGGGACTCGAAGGGTTTTTCTAAGCTCCATCCCGTGCGCTTCCGAGATTTTCGGGCGGACGCGGCGAAGCTTTTTTCTCCCCGCGGAAAGGGAGCCGATCACTTGTTTCCCGCCGTTTTCGGCCGCCAGTTCTGGCGCCAGCGACCCTGGCGAGAAGCAAGTTTGCTGCGAACAAAGTGCCGTTCGGGAGGAATCTCGAACACCTAAATTTTACCGGAAATGAGGGTGATTCACAAGGCGATTGTCGGATGGTTGTACGTGTGTATCTGTTCCATTTTCAATCAGTTATACGTGGTGGGCGAGACGGGATTCCGATCGGCGCGCGGAGGGTCACGGCGGCGCGCGAAGACGAGCGATTTCGTTGCGTTTAATGGGGCTTGGGGCCGGAGACTTTGAGGCGGACGCGGTAGAGGCTGGTGCGGGCGGTGATGAAGAGAGTTTTGCCGTCCTTCTCGCCGAAGGCCATGTTCACGGGAACTTCGGGGAATTCGATGCGGCCGAGCGCTTTGCCTTCGGGCGAAAGAATCCACAGGCCGTTCGTGCCGGTGGCGAAGACGTCGCCGCGGCTGTCGATTTTCATGCCGTCGGGAACGACGGGGCCGCCGCCTTTGCTGAAATCGTAAAAGAGTTGCGGGTCGCCGAGCAGGCCATCGGCATTCACGGGATAGCGCGTGTAGGTGCGGCCGGCGGAATCGTTTACGATCAGAAATTTTTCATCGGGAGTAAACGCGAGGCCGTTCGCGCCGCGAAGATCCTTGATCAGTAGATCCACTTTTCCATCCTTCACGCGATACACGCCGGTGAAAGGAATTTCGCGCGTGCCTTTCGTTGCGGGAAGGCCATAGGGCGGATCGGTGAAATAGATGGCGTCGTCGGATTTGACGACCACGTCATCGGGGCTGCTGAAGCGCTTGCCATCGTAGCGATCGGCGATCACCGTGCGCGTGCCGTCTTTCTCGAGTCGTGTGACGCGGCGATTGCCGTGCTCGCAAAGAACCAAGCGGCCTTCCATGTCAATCGCCAGCCCATTCGAGCCGAAGAGATATTGCAGATAGGCGCCGCGTTCGTACGGCAGCGGCTTGGGAGGCGGCGGGACCGTGCCGTCGTATCCGCTATTGGTGAGGAACACGGAAATCTTGCCGTGGCTGTCGAGCTTGTCCACCACGTTGAGGGGAATATCGCTGAACAGCAGGAAGCCGCCGCGCTTCTGCCAGACGGGGCCTTCGGAGAAGTTGAGGTCGCCCGCGATTTTTTCCACTTTGGCGGAAGTGGTGACGATGGCATCGAGGCCGGGATCGAGGCGAACGATTTGGGTGTTCTGCGGCAGTTGTGCGCGAAGCGGCGCGTAAAATGCGGCCGCGGAGAGCAGCAGCACCGCGGACAGCATTCCCAATCGAAGCCTCATATGCGCATGGGCATGACGACGTAACGGTAGCGGCTGGACTCGTCGCCGAGGGGACGGAGCTGGCCGGCGGATTGTTCGTCCTTCAGCTCGAAGCTGATGGGGCCATCCGCCGCGGCGGCGAGAAAATCGAGCAGGTACTGCGCGTTGAAGCCGATGGCGATGGGCTCGCCTTTGTATTCTTTCTCGATGGCTTCTTTGGCCTCGCCGTACTCGGGACTGGAGGCGGAAATCTCCAAACCTTCCTTGGCGAGCATGAACTTCACGGCGTGCGAGCGCTGGTCAGCGAGTTGCGAAACGCGGCGGAGGGCGTCCTGAAGCTCGCCGCGTTCGATGGTGACGGTTTTATTCACGTCGCGCGGCAGGACAGCTTCGTAATTCGGAAATTGGCCGGTGAGTTTGCGGCAGGTGAGCAGGCGACCACCAAACTGGAAGAAGAGATGGCTTTCGTCCTGCGCGAATTCCACCACGGCATCGTCGCCGGACTCCGCGGCCAGGCGCTGGACTTCGTTCATGGCTTTCTTGGGGACCAGCACGCGCGTCTCGGTGGAGAGCCCATCGAATTTGTGATCGGTCTCAACCATCGCCAGGCGGTGGCCGTCGGTGGCGACCATGGTGAGCGAAGCCGGCTTGACCACGAGCAACGCGCCGTTCAAGGTGTAGCGTGATTCTTCAAGCGAGATGGCAAATGTAGTCTTGGCGATCACTGCAGCCAGCAGCTTCGCCGGAATCTTTACCAGCGCGTGCGGAAACTCGGGGAGCGCCGGGAAATTATCCTTCGACATGCCCACCATTTTGTAGCTTTTGCGATCGCAGGTAATCTGGACCCAGTGATTTTCGAGAAGCTTGAACCGAATTTCCTCGTCCGGAAGCAGGCGCACCAGTTCGAGGAGTTTCTTCGCGGGAATGGTGCCCGCGCCCTCTTTTTTGACCTTGGCCTCGCACGACGTACGAATGCTCAGCTCCAGGTCGGTCGCGGTGATCGTCAGGCGATTGCCTTTTGCCTCGCACAGGAGATTCGACAAAATTGGAATGGTGGTTTTGCGTTCGACCACGCCCTGGGTCAACGAAAGTTCATCGAGCAAATCGAACTTCTTTACGCTGAATTCCATCTCGTGTGCAGTCCTTGCGCTGGTTTCTGGGGTCATCGTCGCTCTACGGCTACTGTACTGCTTTTTCCAAGTTCTATAAAGGTAAGAAACCGCCGTCACCGCCGCATCTGTGAATATCCGGATAAGTTCAGTAAGTCTTAATTTGCGATGCGCTTACCGTACTGCGTGCACTGTGGAAAGCCGCACGCCACGGTGCAAAAAATCCTGCGAAGCAGGTCCAGATCGGGGCGCGACGCGTCTTGCACAATCCATGCACAGCTTAATCACACGCCCCGTCCGCTGCACACGCCCAACTCTAGCCGAATGAATCCAGTAGCCTGTTGATTGTCTTGTTCAAATCTTTATCCACCTGGCGCAGCGTCTCGATCTTGTTGATCGAGTGCAGGACGGTGGTGTGGTGCTTGCCGCCGAACTGCTTGCCGATCTCCGGAAGCGATGCGGAGGTGAGCTGCTTGACAAGGAACATGGCCACCTGGCGCGGGTAGGCGATCACCTTGGAGTTGCTGCGGATTTTCAAATCCTGCGCGCGCAAGCCGAAGACTTCGCCGACGGCCTTCTGGATCTGCTCGATGGTGACCTTCTTTTCCTGCGTCTCGATGATGTTTTTCAGCACCTGCTGCGCGGTCGGCAGATTGATCTCCGCGCCGGTGAGGGAGGCGTACGCCATCAGGCGGATCAACGCCCCCTCGAGCTCGCGAATATTGGATTTGATGGCGCGGGCAATGAATTCGGCGACGTCGTCCGGAATATGCACGCGCTCGTTGTCGGCTTGCTTCTGGAGAATGGCGATCTTCGTTTCCAGATCAGGCATCTGGATATCGGCGATCAATCCCCATTCAAATCGCGAGCGCAAGCGTTCCTCGATGGCGGAGATTTCCTTGGGCGGGCAGTCGGACGATATCACGATCTGTTTCTGCTGGTCGTAGAGCGCGTTGAAGGTGTGAAAGAACTCTTCCTGGGTGCGCTCGGCACGCGCGATGAACTGAATATCGTCCACCATGAGCACGTCCATGTTGCGGAAGCGGTCGCGAAACGCGGGCATGCGCTCGAAGCGGATCGAAGCGATCACTTCGTTGGTGAATTTCTCCGCGCTGATGTAGGTGAGGCGGAGCGCGGGATTGCGGCGCTTCAGGGTGTGGCCGATGGCCTGCATCAAGTGCGTCTTGCCCAGCCCCACACCGCCGTAAAGGAACAGCGGGTTGTAGGATTTCGAGGGCTGTTCGGCCACGGCCACCGCGGCGGCGTGCGCGAACTGGTTCGACGAGCCTACGATGAATTTGTCGAACGTGTAGCGGGGGTTGAGCTGGTTATTCGAGGAATCGAAATCGAGTTTGGCCTGGGTAGATGACGCCGTGGCGGAGGTTGCGGGTTCCGCTTCCACACAAACGAATTCAAGCGCCAGTCCCGGCCGGCCGATCTCCACCAGCACCGCCTGCAACAGCTCACCGTAGGTCTCCGAAAGCCGCTTGCAGAAAAGCCGGGTGGGAACTCTTACGACCAGCCGCTGATCGTCCACGCGCTCCTGCCGCGTGGGACGAAACCAGGTGGCGTAACTATGGGGATTTACGCGACGCTCCGCATGCTGAAGTATCTTGTCCCAAAGATTCATCTAGAAAATCTGCCCCCGCGCAATTTCCACCGATGTGGAAATACTGTGGAAACCCCCCCGCCCCGCGGGAGAGGTACTTGATGGTCCATCCTGTCAGGCTCAATGCAGCAGAACCGCGCCCGGATTCTGCGCCAAAGCTTTCGTGCTCTTGTCCTTTTGCGAATTGTGT
Source organism: uncultured Acidobacteriota bacterium (assembly GCA_963814605.1). Taxonomy (GTDB): domain Bacteria; phylum Acidobacteriota; class Terriglobia; order Acidiferrales; family UBA7541; genus Palsa-295. Next base: position 123,122 of record CAWFDD010000003.1, read on the forward strand.
CAGATAGGCGAGCGGGGATTCTGCCTAAACGAAACGCGATGAGCAAGAGAAAATTTCACGAAGCGGAGTCACACGCTCCACATACTATGCACAGTTTTTCCACAGTACCGGCGGGCGCGAAAAATTTTCAGAAAACACGGTTTACATCGCATCCAAAGGGCCTGGAAACGGAAGGCACGAAAAGAAAACCCCCAAGATTTTCCACAGGCGTCATTTCAACAAGCGCTAGCGAGATCACTGCGGCGAGGGCGCCGGCGATTGCCTTTCGGGAAGGGCGAAGTCGAAAATTCCGAGCGTGTCTACGGCGATCAGGAGGCGATCGCGCTCAACTAAAATTGCGGACGGTTCGAGGCGCACGCCGTCCGGAGTCGAAATTCGATACGTGGCGAGGCGATTGCCGGCCTCGTCGAAATGCACAAGCTGGTCGCCGATGGCGATCCATACTTCCTGCGTCACCGGATCGGCGCCGAGAGCGCGGATCTCCGGCTTGGTTGAGGCGGTGGTGTCGCCCTGCTCGATGGTGAAGGTCGCCGGGCGTCGCGCTTCGGCCCGGGGAGTGAAATCGGAAGGAGGCAGCACCGCCTCATAGGAGGCGAATCCGAAGCGGTCGTAGCGCCGCAGGGTGAGATTCGGCAAGCCGCTGAATACAAAGTAGATGTGGTCTTTGGCATCGCCGTAAATCCGCCCTGGAATTATGGATTCCGCTCGCGCAGCGCCAGCGGCCTCGCCGGGAACTTCACCAAAACTTCGCGCCAGCTTTCCCTGCGCGTCGAAAATGCTGAACAGTTGTCTGGAACGCAGTTGCGACACCGCGAATTCGCCTCCGGAAAGCGCGACCAGCGAAATGGGAGCCGCGACGGGAATGGTGGCGTCGAGCGATCCGTCGGGCTCGAAAATTTTCACCGCGTTTGCGCCGCGGTCGGCGACAAGAATTCGTCCCTTGGAATCCACATCAATATCCTGCGCATAAACAATTTTGGCGCCGCGCGAATTAGCGTTGGGAATCTCGCCGAGGCGCTTGCCGTCGGCCTGATAGATGGCGATCGCGCTCGCGGGCGCGGCGAGCACGTAGTAGCGGCCGGCGCCATCGCTTTTGATCGCCGCGATGCCCGCGCTGATTTCCGGGAACACGCGGGCGCGCGCCACCAGCGCACGGGAATATTCCTGATCTTGATTGGGCCCGGGAGCCGCCGCGCGCGAAAAATTCCAGCCCGCGGCGATCGCAATCGGCAACGCGAGAACCACTCCGATTTGTAGGCGGCGAGACATTAGACTGGGCGATTTTATCCGCTAGCTGCGCCAAGAGATGCGCTCGCGCGTGGGAGTGTTGCTTGCGCCGAACCTGGCCGGAAGCTCAGGCCGCCGCGATCAGGCAGCTTAGTCGATTCGGAAATTCAGGCGCTCGATCGAACGTGCGCGACCGGTGGACTCGTCCACATCAATGAGGACGGAATTCATCTGAATGTCGTTCTCGGCGACCACGAAGCGCGAGGGCATGGTGTTGTCGAGAAAATGTTCGAGGATGCCGTTCTTGTCCATGCCGATCACCGAATCGTGCGGGCCGGTCATACCCACGTCGGTGATGTAGGCCGTGCCGCCGGGAAGCACGCGAAAATCGGCGGTGGCCACGTGGGTGTGCGTGCCCAGCACGGCGGAGACTTTGCCGTCGAGATACCAGCCCATGGCGACTTTCTCCGAGGTGGCTTCGGCATGGATGTCCACCACGATCACTTTTACATTCGCCGGAATGCGCGCGAGCTCGCTGATGGCCGTGCGGAAGGGATCGTCAATCGGCGTCATGAACGTGCGGCCCTGCAGATCCAGCACGGCGTAGCCTACGCCGTTCTTGGCGCTGCCGACGTAGAGTCCCTGGCCGGGCGAGCTGCTCGGAAAATTCGCGGGGCGCAGCAGCCGCGGTTGCTGCGGAAAATATTCGATGATTTCCTTGCGTTTCCAGATGTGGTTCCCGCTGGTCAGCACGTCGGCACCGGCGGCGAAAAATTCCTCGGCGATCCGCGGCGTCACGCCGAATCCGGATGCGGAGTTCTCGCAATTGATGATGCAGAGATCGATGGCGCGCTGCGCGAGGATGTCCGCCAGCCGCTCGTGCACAATCTTGCGGCCGGGCGAGCCCACGATGTCGCCGATGAACAGGATTTTCAGGTGAGAACCTTTCCGCGAAGAACCGGACGCCTTAAACCATCCGGCTTGCATTCCCTCGAGCCCTTCGCTCATCCGCCACAGCGGATTCGCTCAGGCTCCCCATCCTGGTCGGATGGGGAGGAGCGGTCCACTCGGCCGTGCGCTGCTAGGCCCTGAACCCCTTGAATAGGTGGGTGCCCGGCGCCTGCTTTAAGGCTTCCCGGTCGCAAAACCGGGACGCACAAGGGCAGGACGACGCAGACTCCCTGGGATCCAGCATTGGTTCAAAAGGCTTTCGCAACGTCACCTGCTTCGCAGGCCAACTCCGCGTAATATTGTAGCAGGAATCTTCCGCGCCAAGTTTCAGCCGCAGCCGAAGCCCCGCTCCTCTGATGCCTGCGCTGGCGCAAAATCTCCACGCGAGGTACGTTCGTCTCGCCGGCGAAGCTTCGGAATTCGGCGACGGCAATAGACAAATCCAAGCCGCTCCAGTGTCTCTATCGCGACGGCACCGCGGCTCGACGAGACGGGACGTTGCCAGAGAACCGGGTGAGTGAAGACGAAGTCCGGCAGCTCTACGACCGCCACGGTCCGGCGCTGATGCTCTACGCGCGCACGTTCGTGGCGGATAGCGCAGCCGCCGAAGACGTGGTGCACGGCGTCTTTCTGAAGCTCCTCGGCGGCTGGCCGACAGCGTTGCAGTCGCCGCTGGCCTACCTCTATCGCGCTGTTAAGAATGCGGCGCTGAACGCGAAGCGCGACCGCTCGCGGGAGGTTCCACTGCTGGAGGAAGTGGCATGGCTCAGCCGCCGCAATTCAGAACCGGAAGCGGTTCTCGCGTTGCAGCAGGGCTTGCAAGATCTGGCGGAAGAGCAGCGGGAAGCCGTCATCATGCGCATCTGGAGCGGCATGACGCTCGAAGAAATCGCGGCCGCTACGGGAGTGCCTCTGAACACGATCGCGTCTCGATACCGGTACGCGCTCGAAAAACTTCGCGAGCGGCTGAAGCCTTACGAAAAACGGGCCAGGTCGGAGGATCAATGAACACGGACGATCGGGAATTCGAGGAATTTCTGCGCGGCTTCGAGCCGCAGCGGCCCGGGGCGCTCCCGGCCATCCAAGCTCCCCGTGCCGAATGGAGAAGGTGGGCGGCGGCGGCGTTGGTCCTCGCCGCGGTCGGTGGCTCATTCTGCATCGCATTTCGCGGACTACGCAGCAGTCGACCAACGCACCTGCGGCCCGCGTCCGCGGAGTCCCGCGTGCAACCGCCTCCACTGCCCTTGAATTTGTCGGCAAAGCTCACTCGCGCGGCGCTCGAACATCCGGACGAATTCAACGCGCAGATGAACGCCGCCGCGCCGCGGACCCTGCCGCGTTTCGACCGGGAGGACAGCAGCCTGCGTGCGCTGTCACGCGAATGAGAGGAGATTGCCACATGCGCCGAAGCCTTGTCGTTGCCGTTGCAGTCGTTGGATTATTCCCGGCGGCCTCGACCGCTCGCGCCCAGGCTAAACTTCCCCCCGAGACGCGCAACGCCGCCCTCCGTTACTGGATCGCCTTCGCCGATCTGCAGGACCCGCCTGCGGATCAAGCCACGCAGGACGCTCTCGAAAAGACCGCGTCCGGCGAAATTCCCTGGGACGAAGCAAAACTGGGCGGCATCCTCGATCGAAACGAAACGGCGATCCTGGAAATGCAGCGCGCCACGAAATTGCCGGAGTGCGACTGGGGCCTGGAATACAGCCGGGGGTCCCGCACCTCGATTGCTTATATGCCACGCGCGCGCGTTCTGGCCCGCCTGAACACGCTGTACGGAATGCGGCGGATGGCCAAAGGCGACGCACAGGGAGCCATCGACGCATGGCTCGACGGCATCAGCTTCTCGCAGCACCTGGCGCGGGGAGGCACGCTGATATTCACGCTGGTGGCCCAGATGTCGCTGATATCGAATCTCCAGGCTCTCACGGAAGCGGCGGCAGCCGGGCGGCTCGACAAAGCGCAGGCTCGCGAAGTCGCCCAAGCAATCAAAGCATTGCCCCCCGACGGCTTCGATTGGGGCCGGGCGCTGGATCTCGAGGAAGCGGTCTTGGACGACACCGCTCGGAAAATGCAGAAGGCTCCCGATCCTGCGGCTTATTATCGGGAGATCATGGGTGCTCCGGCGTCGGCGGGTTTCGCTGCTCCCGGTCCAGACGATCTCGCGGCCTGCCACTCGCTTTTCGCCGCAGCGGAAGCCGCTCTGCGCTTGCCGTCGGCTCGCGTTCGGGAACGCTTGGCACAGCTGCAGGCCCGCGTGCAAGGATTGCATCCGTTCTTTCAAACGTCCGTCCCCTCGTTTGTGAAGATCAACGAAGCGCGCGCAAGTGTGGAACCAGCCCGCGCCAAACTGCTGCAGGCACTCTCCACGATCTGACGAACGAAAAAGGAACGGGCCCTCGGGAGTGTACCGGGAGGCCGTAAGGGGTGGACGCGCGGGGACCTAGTGATAATCCTCGGTCAGGGACGCGAGGAACGCGGAGAGCGATGCGACGAGCGAGAAGCGCGTCACGCCAGGCGAGAGATTGCGCGAATCACGTCCTGGGGTTTTTCGAATGGCGCGACGTGCCCGGCGTCAGGGATCAGGACCAGTTCGGAACCTGCGATTCCCCGCCGGAAAGCCTGCGCGTAAATCGGCGGGATCAGCTTGTCGCTTGAACCCCAGATCAGAATGGTCTTCGCCTTGATGCGATAGAGCCGCGAGGAGAGCCCGCGATCGGGAATGGGGAACATGATTTTGCCTGCGGCGCCAAGCTGGCGCGCGGTCTGCACCAGAAAACCCTGCAGGAATTTCGGGTCGCTCATGTCCATACCCGCGGACATGATCTTTGCGCCGGCGGCCGGATCATGAAAGAGATAGGGCGGAAGTTCGAACGGCAGCATGGAAAAAATATCCGGCAGCGGGTGCTCGTCGAGCCACAATCCCGCGGGCGCGATCAGTGCCAGCCGCGACACTTCATTCGGAACCACGGCGGCCATCTCGCTCGCGATCATTCCGCCCATGGAGAAGCCGACGAGGATCGGGTCCTTCAAGCCCAGCGCGCCGACCACGTCCCAGGTGTGCAGCGTAAAATCGAGCATGTCGCGAAGCTCGGGACACTCTTCGCTGTCGCCATATCCGGGCACCAGCGGCGCGTAGACGTGGAATTTCTCCGCCAGCGCGGCCAGAAAACCCTGATCGAGGTCGAGTCCCCCGGCTCCATGTAGGAACACCAGAGGCGGGCCTTTCCCGCCTTCATAGTAGCGGACGGGTACGTGCTCGGTTTTGACGGTCTTGAGTTCCATTGGGAAGGCCCCTTAGTCGTCCGCGTTCGCCATGGTGCGCAGATCCACTTCCGCAGGCAGCGCGCCCGGCGAGACGCGGTTTGCCATTGGCTTGCACCAGAACCGATTGTCGCTGGCGTACTCGGGAAAGATGTTGCGAAGCTTGGGCATCACCTTTTCGGCGAACAGTTGCGTGGAATACATGGACTTCTCTTTGGGCATGTCGCCGATGTGCATCAGGCAGAAAACGTTTCCGACGCGCAGGCCTTTGATCATCTCCTCCATACGCTGGCGTACGGTCTCCGGGCTTCCCGCGATGATGTAGCCGCCCTCGACCATCTCCTTCCAGCTGAGTTGGGGAAACAGGCCGCCGGAAGCGGGAGGGGCGTATTGCGAGAGCACGCCCTTCTGTATCGTTTTGATGGTGCGGTAGCCGGGTGCGTCGGCGAACCCCGGAAACACGTGCAGGCAGCGATTGTAGAAATAGCTAACGTGCTTGGAGTAGAGGCGCTCCGCCTCCTCGTCCGTGTCAGCGACGCAGACCGTCTGGGCGAAGCCCGCACGATACGGTGACGTATCGGGCGTGTTGCGCTCGGCGACGCGGTCCCAATAGCTCTGCATCAGCGCCTTGCCGCGGACGTATCCGCTGAAACTGAGGTAAGAGTAGGAGTAGGTGTTGTCGAGGCAGAAATCGAAGGTCTCGATCGAGCCGCCGCCCGGGATATGGATCGGGGGGTGCGGCTGCTGGATCGGCCGGGGCCATATATTGACGTAGCGCAGCTTGGTGTAGCGACCATTGAAGGCGAAGGGCTCGCGCTCGTGCCAGGCGCGCATGATCAGCTCGTTGGCCTCGCGGTATTTCTCGCGAGTTAGCGCGGGGATCTGCCCGTAACAGAAATTGGTGTCCATCGAGGTGCCCACCGGAAATCCAGCGACCAGCCGCCCGCCGGAGATGCAGTCCAGCATGGCGAACTCCTCGGCCACGCGCAGCGGCGGATTGTAGAGCGCGATGGACGCGCCCAGCACCACCAGGCCGACGTCGCGGGTGCGCCGGGCCAGGCCGGCGGCGATGATATTGGGCGACGGCATCAGGCCGTAGGCATTCTGATGGTGCTCGTTCACGCCGATCCCGTCGAAACCCAGCGTTCCGGCGTGCTCCAGCAGATCAATGTACATGTTGTAGAGCTCGTGGCTCTTCTCGGGGTTGAACAGCTTGGAGTCGATATCCACCCACACCGAGCGGTATTTCTGCCGGAAATCGTCCGGCAGATAGGGCCACGGCATCAAGTTAAACCAGGTAAATTTCATGGCATTCCCCCTGATCGGAGCCGTTACCCTAGCACAAAATGGCTCTGGGCGGTATGTGTGGGGCGGCCGGCCGGGCGAAGGAAACGACTCGCCGGTGCGTGGTTAATGGGACGGAAAACGCTGCGGACCGGCCGGCGCGCTGCCCTCAAATTTGGGAAGGCTGGCGTTGACCAGGCCCACAAACTGCACGAAGGCGTGTGGAGTGAAGGTTACGTTCACGGATCCGATCTGAACATGGATGGCCCCGCATTCACACTTCGTAACGCAGCCCACTCCTTCCTCTTCGGCGAGAATCATGGCAGTTTCCTTCATCATCGTTTCGATCCTCCCTCCGCGAAGTTCCGATATCCGGCGAATGATGCAGCCATCTTCAAACCGCTACCGCGGCAGGCTAGAACCTGAATTTCGCGCCGATCTGCAGGAGGCGCGGCGGCGCGGCGTTGATGATGTCGCCGAAGGTGGAGCTGTCAATATTGCCGTCCACCGCCTGAGGTCCGAAAAACTGGGCGTGATTGAAAATGTTGAACGCCTCGAAGCGGAACTGCAGCGATTTTGATTCCGTCAGCTTCACATTCTTGAGCAGCGCCATATCGAAATTGTCCAGTCCCGGTCCATAGAAGAAGCGCCGCTTGGCGTTTCCCGGCGTGCCCAGCGCGTTCTCGCTGAACGCCGCGGTATTGAAATAGGGCTGCCCGTTGCGGGGATTGGGATTCAGCTCCAGCGGCCCGCCGCTGTAGTCCGGCTCGTCCACGCCAAAGTTGTTCACGCCGTTCGGCTCGGATCCAAGAAGCGAATTGTCGCCGAAGTTGACCAGGGTCACCGGAAAGCCACTGCTGAAATGCGTGATTCCGGAAAGTTCCCACCCCAGCGTCCAGCGGTTGGAGGCGCGGAAGAGGCGCTCCACAGGCAGCTGATAGTTGTAGCTCACCACGAAATTGTGTTTCACGTCGAAGGAGGAAAGCGCCTTGCTCAGCGCGGGATCGATCGGATTGACCTCCTCACCCAGATTGGAGGACTGGTCCTGCGATTTGCTGTAGGTGTACCCGGCCAGCAGCTGCAGCCGCCCACTGGTATGCCGGACGGTGGCCTGAAACGCGTTGTAATTGGAATTGCCGATGGTGGCCTGGTTGGCGTTGCTGCCAAAATTGGAGCCTAGCGGTCCCCGCGTGCCGTTGATTACCTGATTGGTCGAGGTGATGTAGGTGGTGTCTTCACCGAATGGGCCGCAGGGAGTCTGATTAGGCGCCAGATTCGCCGGATTACTGAGCTGCAGGCAGAGCGCCGGATCGCCCGGATTCGCCTCGACCAGCACCAGAAGACGATGCGCCTGCGTGCCGATATAACTCAGGCTGACCACGGTGTGCGCTCCCACTCCGCGCTCCAGCGACAGAATGTAGTCCTCGGTGTAGGGAATGCGATTCGTGGTGAGATAGTTGGGAAGTCCGCTGATAGGCTCAAACTGTGTGAAATCGATGTCGGAAGGATGCCGCGCGGACGCGCCCAAGGGCGCCAGCGTGAGCGGGAACGGCTGGCCGGGATTGTCGCCATTCGATGCGGTGATAAACGGATTGTAAAAAAGCGGCGGAGCCGGACTGGTAAAGGTTGTTCCGTAGGGAGCGTTCGCGGACATCACGCCGATGGTCAGCGCTTCAATCGCCGTGTAGAACATTCCGAAGCTGGCCCGCACGCTGGTCTTGCCCGGCCCTCCTAAAATTTTGGCGAGCGCGCCGTCGCCGGACGCGTTGGGTGAATAGGCGAGTCCGATGCGCGGCGCAAAATCGCGATTGCCCGGGGGCGCCAGTGTCCGCGGCACGCCCGGATCGCCGGGATAGAGGATTCCGGGGGGAGCGTTGGGGAACACGATTGACTGCCTGTTGGGTATAAACGTCGCGATCTGGTTGTACTTTTCGTACCAGGGCTCGATGCGGTCCCAGCGCAAGCCGTAATTCAGCGTCAGGCTGTGCGTGGCGCGCCAGCTATCCTGCGCGAACAGGCCCACATAGTTATTGCGCCCGTAGAAGGGACGCAGCTGGCTCTGGTTGTACTGGCTCGGAATTCCCAGCAGGAAATCGGCGAAATCGGAGCCGGTTTCGGTGCCGAAGAACAGAAAGCTGCCGTTGAATTGGGCGATGGCGTTGACGTTGATCTGATCGTAGTGGTATTCGCCGCCGAACTTGATGGTGTGCGTTCCGATTACCTTGGAGAAGTTGTCGAGCACTTGAAATGTGTTCGCGGCCTGCTGCAGCTCGTTGGTATTCGATCCGATGGTGAAACTGTTGAAGCCGACGCTTTCCACGCCTTCGGTTTTCGGAGACAGCGCCACGATGCTCGGCGTGGACGAGGTCGGCGTGGTCGTGAAGCCCTGGGATACCAGACTTACGCCGACTCCGCCGATGGGTTTGCCCAAGTCGTTGGAATCGCGCAGGTAGCTGAAGTGGAGTTCGTTGACGGCGGTTGAGCCCAGCGTTTTGGTATCGCCCAGGTCAATCAACTGCGCGCGGCCCGAATAGAGCGCGTTGAAGCCCGGGACGTTCGCGCCGCCCTGGGCGACCGGGTAGGGATTGTTCAGCGACCAATTGTCCAGAAAATAGTAAGCCGTCAGCAGCCCCCAGTGCGTGTCTGCATCCAGCCGGTAGGCGCCCTTGTCGTCCTGCAAAATCTGATTGGAGGCTGAAGTCGAAAAAGTGCCGTTCGCGTTGTTGGGAGCAGGAATGTATTTGATGAGGTTCAAGGCCGGAGCGGACCACGCGGTCTTGGGAATCGTCAGCGTAGGCAGAACGCACTGCGCTGTGGACGTGCAAGTGGATGGATAGGTCATAGAAGGATCGCCGGCCTGGCGCTCTCCCGCCGTGAAGTAGTACGGCTCGCCGGCGGTGACCGGGTAGCCCAGAGCGGGAGAAAGTACGTTCGTGGCGAAGTACCCTCCGCTCACCGTCGTGGGCACTACGACTGGCTGCCCGTTAAAGGTTACGGTGGTAGTGAACGAACTCGCGAGATCGGAAAGATTGCCGGTTAAATCCTGAGCCGATGGAACCGGAATCTGGCCCGTGTCCACTCCCTGCGTCAATCGCGTGCCTTGATAGTCGGCAAAGAAAAAGATCTTGTTCTTGCGAATCGGTCCGCCAACCGTTCCGCCAAACTGGTTCTGGTCGAATTTGCCGCGCGTGGGAGAGAAAAAGTTGCGCGCGTCCAGATCGGTGTTGCGCAGGAATTCGAAAGCATCGCCGTGAAATTGGTTGGAGCCGGACTTCGTCACCACGTTGATCTGGCCGCCGCTGAATTCGCCGTACTCGGCGTCGAAATTGCTGGTAAGTATCCGAAACTCATCGATCGAATCCAGGTTCGGAATGATCGCCGCGCCCATGTTGACGTCTTCTTCCACGTCGCTTCCGTTCACGATGAAGGCGTTGGCGAATTCGCGCTGCCCGTTGATGGAAATCGTCCCGGGGTTCAAATTGCCCGAGGGAGACAAGGCGCTCGCGCCCACATCCTGCACCGTTTCCGGGGTAATGGAGGTGACCGGTGCAACTCCGGGCTGCAAGGCGAGCAGGTCGGTGTAGCTCCGGCCGTTCAGCGGCACAGCCGTCATCTGTGCTGCGGTAATCACCTCGCCCATCTGACTGCTGGCCGTTTCCACGTGGACCTGGGTGTCCGTCACCGTCACCACGTCGGTTCTGCCGCCAATCTCGAGAGCAGCATCCACAATCAGATCGCTGTTGGTGTCAATCACGATTCCGGTGCGGCGGTGCGGCCGGAATCCTCCGCCATTGAACTCGAGATCGTAAAGCCCGACGGGAAGGCTGGGGAACGAGTAGAAGCCCTTGCTGTCCGTCGTCGTAGTTTGCCGGATGCCGGTGTTGGTGTCCGTGGCCGTGACGGTCGCCTTGGGAACCACGGCGCCGCTTGAGTCCTTGACTGTGCCCGAAATGCTTCCGCCGGTGCCGGCCCATGCGCCCATGGTCAGGAAAGGAATCAGCGCCAGAGACAGGATCAACCACAGCGCGTGAGTCCTCAGAAACGAATGCAGGCCGCGGAATTTCATGACGTGATTTTTCGCATCGAAGCGGCCTCTTGGAAAGCTCGTCGGACGAAGGTGAATCGCCGATAGATTGTGCCCCGCGATTTAGTTGAAAACCATTATCAACTAGGAAGAGAGGCTACTTCAGTTGAAAACGGCTGTCAAGAAGAGTTTTGCAAACGTCTATCAACTAGGTTTCGTTTGCATCCGCGATCTTTGGCAAAGCGACAAGCGGCGGCGAGGCCGCCGACTCTGCCGCGTAGGAGAATCAGCTACAAGTTCGGCGAGGAGAGATAGCCGGCGTGATCAATTTTCTTTCCGGGCGCGCCCTTTTCGAGCGCGGCGCGGAAATAATCGGGTATGGGAGTCTTCACGAGCGAATCGGCGGTGACCAACACATAGACCGTTTCGACAGAGGCAATCACCGCTTCGTCGCCCGCGACGCGCATTTCGGCGAGCAGCGAGAAGGAGGTATTTCCGAGATGGTTCGAGCGAACGGAAATATCGAGCACCTGATCGAAGCGCGCCGACGATTTCCACTCGAGCGTCTGCTTCACCACCTGAAAATCAAGTCCGCCGGTGGTGACGACCTCGCCGAGGCCGACGGCGCGCAGGAATTCCATGCAGGAGACATCGGCGTAGTCGCTATAGCGCGAATTGAACACCACCTTCTGCGCGTCGCACTCACCGTAGCGGACGCGGAGGTAGAAGTGGAAACGGTCGCTCATGAGCGGAATAGTATGCCACGAAAAGGGAGACGGCCCTGGCGCGCATCACGGGATCGCGATAAGCAGCCCGCCCGTTATGCCCGCGGACTGCTCGTGCCCGCGCCCAAAGCTGTAGTCGTAGCCCGGCTCGAGATACCAACCGAATCTGTGTTTCGCAGAGGGCCAAAACATGAAATCCAGCGCGGCTTCCCCCGCAACCGAGTTCGTTTTCACGCCGTACTCGTTCGTGTGAACCCACTCTGGACCAACCCCAAACATGAACTCCACTTTTCGCGAGAAAGTCCAAGGTTTCTTGAAAAGCACGTCGGTATCCCATTCCGTTGAGTGGCGGCGAAAAAGAGGCGTGACGCCGGCTTCGATTTCAAGCCAGTTTTCGATCGGCGTGAATTCAACGGCGACGCTTGGACCAAAGCTCGACAAGCCGCCACGAACATTCCAGCTGGCCGCGCCTCCAAGTTCGAGCACTGCGGCCTCTTTATCGGAATCTTTGTCCGCCGACTGAGCGAGAGCGCTTCCCGAGCAGAGAAAGAACGCCGATATCACAATGAAGCCTGCCGCTTTCACGACCACCTCTCGCTAATTTGCATCCATCCCGTAATCCAAGCAGCCGTGATCGTTACGGAGTATGTAGAAGAACTGCTGCGAGATCCGCGGCGGCACAACTTCGATCCTGAACTTGCCCATGCCCTCAAACGACAGTGTCTAACTTCCGAAAGAAAGGTCTTCAAGGACGAAGCGTCCCTGTTCATCGGTCCTCGAATATTGCGCCTCCGTGAGTGGCTAGCGCCGCAACATTGTGGACGCATCTTCTTCTCCGTACAAAGGTTGCAGTAGCCGGTACAGCAGAAACATCGGATCGCCCGATCGAGGGTCCTGTAGACTCGCGCGAAACCGGCGGGTCGCGAGCTGGCTTTGCAGCAATTGCAATACGCGGAGATGTAGTCCGTGTGGCTTGGCTGCCCCGGTTTCCCACCGACCTACGGTGGTCCAGGTAACCCACAAGATGTGGGCAAAATCCTCAAGGGACAAATCGAGCGCCTTTCGAATCTTTCGAATTCGCGTAGGGGTCATTGTGTTCACGGAACTATTTCGGCGTCCCCCGGCAGTGGGCGGGAGCGGAAAAGCGTTTCTCAGGATGCCTTTCCGCTCCATCGCAACCCACTAGAAGTGGAAGCCGACCTCCCCGGTAATCGCTCGCGGCGTGACGTAGTGTGTGCCGCTGAACGTTGATAGGAAGTTGTAGAGCGCGTATTTGTTCGTCACATTGATCGCCGTGATCCTGGCACTCCATTTGTAGCGGTCGCCATGGAAGAGATTGTCGTCGCCCAGGGCCATGTCAAACAGGTTGCGCGGCGCGACGCGCTGCGGGTTGGTGTTGTCGTTTTCCGTGTCCGGAGCCGGAATCTTCAGGAGAGTGGAGCCGTATTGCGATGCGAGGCAAGTGTCCGTCGGACTGATGGGTGTGAACGGTGTAGCGTGAACGGCGCCGCAAAACAGGCCAGCCTGGAACTGCTGGTCTGGGCTGAGTGAGGAAACGTTCACGATGTCATTCCCGCCGTTGCCGCCGGTCGCAAAAGGAACGGCTCCGGCCACCAGACCGCTGTCGTAGCGCCAGTTAAAGCCGAACCACGGCCCGCGCTTCCACGGCTGGTACTGAAAGTGGGTGGTCTGGTTAAAGTGTTCGTCGTGGTCAATGCGGAATGGTGTGAATTCCCCGGGTACGGTGACAACGGGAACGGCGCCCACTCCGCCGATTTGAGGCGTATAGAAAACCGCCGCGACGCTGGACATGACGACCTGAGCCGTGAATCCATGCACGTTTGGCACGCTCGCCCGGATCGCAAAGCCGGGAATCTTTGAATTGTGCCATTCGATCGGGAAGGTGACAGGCGTCGCGCCCAGCACGCTGAAATCATAGCCGCTGTGCGTGTACTTCCAGATGTATTCGCCGTCTACGACCAGGTACTTCCCGAAGGCCTGCTGCAGCCCGGCGTGGAATTCATTGCGGAAGCCGGGAGCGAGAGGAGTGGGACTCGGATTGAAGACGGCCGGTACCGAGGCGGACCCACAGCCTTCGCCCGCGGCGAAGAAAAGCAGGCCGACGGCCGGCGTCGCGCATCCCTGGCTGGATAGCACCAGGTTTTCGTTGAACGGAGTCTCCAGCGTTCGCGCATAGGAGACGCGGAGGACGGTGCTGGTCGGCTTGATATTGTAGGCAATGCCGATTCGCGGCTCCGCTTGCCGAGCTGTGGCCAGGCCGTTGTAGAGATCGCCGCGGATGCCGAGGTTGAAGCTCCAGTTTCCGAGGCTGATCGTGTCCTGGACGTAGAGGGCGAGCTGCTTAACATCTGTGTGACCGAAAAATTGGAAGAGAGTGCTCGTCGCTATCCCGGCGGGGCATCCATCCGAGGCGGGCAGCGCCGCCGTTCGGGTCAGGTCGTAACATCCCAATAGAGGTATGAAGTTTGGATTCGCGGAGCCGCCCAGATTCTGGCCTCCTCCGCATTCCAAGGGATCGGTTAGCGCTGGGTTTGTGTCCGGGCTCCCGTCGGTGTTCAGACAGACCGCGTTGAGGGTGGGATTAACGATTCCGAAGTTGTCATACTCCCGGAGAAACGTCTGCTCGTAAACCACGCCGGCCTTCACGTTGTGGATGCCCTTGACCCAGGAAACGCTTGCGCGCGCGCCCGCGTTGGTCAGCGTTCGATTTTGAGCCAGGGTCTCCGACTGAAGATTCGGAGGACCGAGATCCGCAAAAGGATTGTCGCTCGGGTAGTAGTTGTACTGGTCGTGGCGGATGAAACCGCCGACAGTCAGGACCGTGGACGAATTGATCAGCCGCGTCCAGCTGGGCGCGATGTTAAAGGTCTGAATCTGCGAGCGCTGGTCAGTTGGGCCAACCACGTTACCATCGGGATCGAGGCCTCCATTGTCAACGACCACGCCGGACCAGGGAGTCGCGAATTCCGAGTCGAACGAATTGGGCGTCTGGAACCAGGAGCGCGTGTACTGCGCGTTGAGGTGAATCGAGTCCGCCTTGGAGAGTTGAAAATCGAAGCGATCGAAGACGTTCTCCTCGTTGCCCTTGTCGTGGAAGACGGTGAACTCGGGGGGATCGAGGAAGCGGCCGCTGTTCAATCCGCTCACGGAAATAAAATTGCCCCAATTCTGGCCTCCGTAGCCGAGGTTGAAGCCGCCATTGGCGGAGCCAAATGAACCGTAGTCAGCCGTCACGCTGCCGTGGGGCGTGGTCATGCCCTGGCCCGAGCGCGTGGTGACGTCAATGATCAGGCTGGTCTTGTCGCCGTATTCGGCCGGAGGGGCCCCGGAGATCACCTCCATGGATTGAATGGCGTCGATGGGGATCTGGTTCGAGAAAACCTTGCTCTGCTGGTCGGTGATCGGCTGGCCGTCGACCGAGAACGAATTTTCCGCGTGGTCGCCGAGCCCGTGGAAGAGTCCATTTGAGTCCGCGGCAACGCCGGGCGTCGAAAGCGTCACGAGCGAGCTGACGGACGACGACGCGCTTTCGAGCGGAAGTCTATCGAACAGCGCGCGGTCCACGTCGGTGTGGAAGGTCGAATCGGTCTCAAGCAGATCGCCCGAGGCTTCGACGGTCACCGTGCTGGACGATCCGGCGAGTTGCAGACTGATCTTCACGTCGAGTGGCACCGCCGACCGGACGTCGATGTCCTGAGCGTGCGCCGCAAAGCCCGTGGCCGAGACCGTCATGTGATAAGGATTGAACGGGACGTTAGCGATGGCGAAATTGCCGGAAGCATCCGTGGTGGTGGTGCGCGCGAACCCGCTGACCGGATTGTGAATGGTTACAGTCGCTCCGGGAATCACGGCGCCGGAGGGATCGGTCACGGTTCCGGTGACGTTGGTGGAATTGCCGCTCTGGGCCTGCACAACGGGCATGGTTGAAAGTACGCACAAAGCGAAAAGCATCGCTCCGAGCAAAGCGCTTACAAATCTCATGATCTTCTCCCTGTATGAATGCGGCCGCCGCGCATCCCTGCGCGGTGGCTAAGAATGAATGTGGAATTCCGCACGCGCCGCGCGACGGGCGCCGCGTGCTGGGAGGCATTGAAATATGAGAGGAGAAAACGCGTTTAGGCCGGAGGAGCTCGGGGAATGCTAGGGGTCCCGACGAAATCGAGACGCGGCGCCAGTTGTTCCGCGAGAGCGATCCTCGCGGTGGCGGTAGCCAGCTGAACGGCTACTTGCGCCGGTGCTTGCGGAATCGCGGCGTGGCCGACGTGGCAGACCTGGCAATGATCTTCGTCGTACGCGTGGGTGTGCCAGTGGCTGACCGCGTGGGTCGCCAGAAGAGCGAGCGCGAGGACAACCACGACCGCCAGCAGACGATTGGTGGAACGCTTTGCCATTCCCAAGTCCACTAGATCCCCGTAAAGATTCTAACTCTGATGCCGCCGGACTGGGAAGCGTCGTATTCGGTCATGTACCGACCAGGTAACACGCCAACGCCAGAATCAAACTTGCAGCACATCCCCATCGCGCGCGACCAATTCGTAGAGCACCGGATTGACGAAGAAGCCGAGTAGCAGCCGCGAGATCAAGCCGGCGACGATGACGATGGCGAAAGGCTTCTGCGTGTCCGAACCGATGCCGGTGGAGAGCGCGGCCGGCAGCAGGCCCAGGCAGGCGACCAGCGCGGTCATCATGATGGGCCGCAGCCGCAGGAGCGAAGCCTCAAGCGTCGCCGTGCGAATGTCCCTATTTTCGCGCCGCAGTTTATTGATGTAGGAGACCAGGATGACCGCGGTCTCAACCGAAACGCCCATCAGTGCGAGCAAGCCCAGGAGCGAGGATACGCTGAACGGCGTGCCGGTCAGTTTCAGGGCGATCAAGGCGCCGACGGGCTCGGTCAACACCACGCCGATGGCGATGGTGACCGGAAACTTGAAGTTGCCGTAGAGCGCGAAGAGAATCATAAAAATCAGCAGCAAGGCCAGGGGGCCGATGATTTCCATCTGATGCTTGGCTTCCAGTAATTCGCTATATTCGCCGCCCCAGGTGAGCCGGTAGCCGTTGCGGAAGCGATTTCTGGATGTCGGCGATGGCGCGCTGTCCGTCGTTGACCGCGCCCTGCAGATCGCGCCCCTCGACGCTGTACTGCACGCCGATGTAGCGCGAGTTGTTCTCGCGATAAATGAACGACGCTCCGCTCGCTTCGCGAATGTCCGCAAGCTCGCGCAAGGGTATCTGCTGGCCCGCCGGCGTACCGACCAGCAGGTTGCCGATCTGCTGCGCGTTTTCGCGGAATTCCGGCTTCATGCGCACCACCAAATCGAATAATTTCTCGCCTTGAATCACCTGCGTGGCCGCCTGGCCGCCCACGGCCGCCTGCACCACCGCTTCGACGTCGGCGACGTTGATGCCGTAGCGCGCAATCTTGTCGCGGTCGGCGTCAATCAGCAGGCTCGGCTGGCCGAGCTCGCGCACCACGGTGAGTTCGCTGAATCCGCGGACCTGAGAAAGACGCCGCTTGATTTCAAGAGCCTTGTCCTGCAGGACGTTCAAATCAGGGCCGTACACTTTTACCGCCAGCGAGCTTTTCAATCCCGTGAGCGCTTCGTCCACGGCGTCCTCGGCGGGCTGCGTGTAATTGAAGATCACGCCGGGGAAGGCGCTGAGCTTCTTCTGGAGATCCTCCGTCAATTCGGCCTTGTTGTGGATCGGACCTTTCTTCCAGGCCGCATCGCCGTAGGGTTTCAGGCCGACATAAAACTCGTCGTTGAAAAAGCCGGTGGAATCGGTGCCGTCATCGGGGCGGCCCAGCTCGGAGCCGATGTCGGTGACCATGGGATACTGCATCAGAATGTTGCGAACCTTGGGGCTGAACTTGGCGGCTTCTTCGTAGGAAATCGTATAGGGCATGGTGGCGCGGACCCAAATCGCGCCTTCATCGAGGTGCGGCATGAACTCGCCGCCGATGAATGGCACCAGCAGCAGCGTGGCGCCGAAAATCAGCGTGGCGACGAAGATCGTCAACCAGGGGCGGTCGAGGCACCAGACCAGCTGCCCCGCATACTTTCCGGCGAATCCATTCGAACGGCCGGTTCACCCGCTCGTGCACGCCCTTGCGGAACCAGTAGGAGCAGAGCACGGGCACCAGCGTGAGAGTCAGCAGCAGCGCGCCGACCAGCGCGATGGCCATGGTGTCCGCCATGGGATGAAAGAGCTTTCCGGAAGGCCCGGTCAGCGCGTAGATGGGGATGTAACCGGCGATGATCACGGCAACGGAATAAAAGATGGGGCGGTCCACGTCCTTGGCCGCCGCGAGAATCACCTCGTGCAGGTCGTATTGCGTGCCTTCGCGCAGGCCCAGCTCGCGGAAGATGTTTTCGACCATGACCAGCGTGCCGTCGATGATGATTCCGAAATCAATGGCGCCGATGGAGAGCAGGTTGGCGGCCACGCCGCGCGCGTGCATGAAAATGAAGGCGAAAAGCAGCGCGATGGGAATGGTCAGCGCGACGATCACCGCCGCGCGGAAGCTGACCAGGAAACAGATCAGCACGATCAGGACGAGAATCATGCCGCGCAGCAGGTTATTTTCAACGGTGTCGGTGGTGACGCGGACCAGGTCGCTGCGGTCGTAGTAGGGGACGACTTTCACGTCCGGCGGCAGGATGCTCTCGTTCAACTCCTTCGTTTTTGCCTCGACGCCCTTCAAAACATTCTGCGTCTGTTCGCCGGTGAGCATCAGGATGACGCCTTCGACGGCATCGTCGGTCTTGTTGAAGCCGAATTCGCCGAGGCGCGGGGCGTTGCCGATCACCACTTCGCCAATATCGCGGACGCGCACGGGCACGCCATTCTGCGAGCCGACGATCACGTTGCCGATGTCCTTGGTGTCGCGCAGCAGTCCCAGCCCGCGCACGTAGTAGAACTGGCCGCCCTGCGAATAAAATCCGCCGCCGGTATTCGCGTTGTTCACGGAAAGCTGCTGGATCACCTGCGGGAGCGGAATGTGATAGCCATAGAGGCGCGCGGGATCGAGCAGCACCTGATACTGCATCACCGTGCCGCCGAATCCGGAATCATCCGCGACGCCGGGCACCTGCTTGTATTCGCGCTCGATCACCCAGTCTTCAAAGGTCTTGAGTTCCTGCGGCGTGCGGTCCGGGCTTTGCAGCACGTAGCGATAGACAAGATTCGACGGGCTGGAAAGCGGCGCCAGGGTCGGCGTCACCCCGCTGGGATAGTTGACCTCGCTCAAGCGCTGGAAGACCAACTGCCGCGCGAAATAGTTGTCGGTGTCTTCGTTGAAGGTGAGGATTATGTCCGAAAGTCCGTAAAGAGAAATCGAGCGCTGCACGTCCAGTTTCGGAACGCCGTTCATTTCGATTTCCGTCGGCAGGGAGACGAGGCGCTCGATTTCCTCCGCCGCGTGGCCCGGCCATTGCGTGATGATTTCCACCATCGGCGGGGAAAGATCGGGGTAAGCGTCCACCGGCATATGCTGGAACGAGACTGCGCCGCCGACGGCCACGAATGCCGTGAGCATCAGGATCAGGAACCGCTGCCGCAGCGCGAATTGGACGACGCGATGGATCATTGGCTGTCAGGCGTTGCCTTCACTGCTGGAACGAATTCGCGAATTGGAGAAACAGGCTGCCGTCGCCGACGACTTTGTCTCCCACGGAAAGCCCCTTCAGAATTTGCGTCTGGCCGTTCAGGCTATCGCCGATCACCACGTCCCGCCTTCCGAACTGGTTCGAGCCGGCGGCCACGTAAACGAACGGCTGGTTTTCGTCGTCGCGCAGGACGGAGGCGTCGGGCACGCTGATGGCGTTCTGGACCACGCCGGCCGTCACCGTGACGGTGCAATACATGTCGCGCTTCAATTTTTCGCCCGGGTTATCCACCACGATGCGCGCCTGCAGCGTGCGCGTGTTGGGATCGAGCGCCGCTGAGACGTACGAAATTTTTCCGTGGAAACTGTCCGGGTACGAGTCGGTCTGCACCACCACGTCGTCGCCAATCTTTACGTAGGCCAGATCGGCCTGATAAACGTTGGCCAGCACCCAGACCGTGCTCATGTCGGTGATGGTGAACGCCTGTGTCTGACCCGCTTGCATCACCTGGCCGGGCGAAACCAGCCGCTCGACCACCTCTCCGCCGATCGGCGCGATCAGGGGAATCTGAGCCGAGGACGGCGCCTTCACCAGATCCTCGGGATTCTTGATGCCCAGGATCTTCATGGCCTGTTCGGAGGCGTTGAGGTCGGCCTGCGCCTGAATGCGATCCGATTCAGCCTGCAGCAGGTCGCGTTCGGCGATGGCGTTGTGCTCGTAGAGATCCTTGGCGCGGTCGTAGTTCTTGTCGGTCACCCGGAACGTGTCGCGCGCCTTCAAGTAGGTGTCGAGCAACTGCGAATAATCGGGGCTCGAGACTTCGAGCATGGGCTGGCCTTCGTGCACGTGCTGCCCCGGCACCACCAGAATGCGGCTGACCGGCCCGCCGACCTGCGTGATCACCGGAGTAGTCTTGAACGCGTTGTAGGCTACTGCTCCGGTCAAACGCAGCGTGCGCGTGATCTTCGCCGTCTGAATGGTGACCACCTGCACGTGCGACATCTGGTCCTGCGGAATGGTGAAAAGCTGCGGCGTGGCCGACTTCGAAGTGCGCGAGGAGTACGAGGTCATTTCGCTGGCGCTGCGCTCCGAACTGCATCCCGCAAGCGCGCACGCGACCGCCGCCGCGAACCCAACTGCAGCGAAGATTTCGAGCGAACGGCCGGAGCGTCTCAATTGTCGAGTGATCATGGCAGACTCCTGGTTCCCACGGCTTCGCGAAGCTGTTCGAGCGCCAGCAGATAAGCCGCGAGCGACTGGCGGTAGGCGAGTTGGATCGCGCGATAGCTGCGCTCGGCGTCGAGAAAGTCCAGCAGGCTTGCCGCGCCGCGCCTGTAGGCGTATTCGCTGATGTCGCGATCCTGTTGCGCGTCGTCGAGATAGCCGGAGCGGTAAAGTTGGACAATCTCGTTATTCGTCTGCAGGCCGTCGTAGGCGTCCGCCACGTCGGTCAGCACCTGATCGCTCGCGGCTTTTTCAGTTTCCTGGGCCTGGTTGATGGCAAATTTGGTGCGCGCGATTTCGCCCTGGTTGCGGTCGAATATCGGAATCTGTATCTGGCCGAAAAGGGAAACCGTGTTGACGTCGCCGATGTGCGTGTAATTGGCCTGGGCGGTGACGTCGCGCTTGCCGTTCGCTTTCGCCAGCTCGTACTGGCCGTTCGCGGCGGTCACGCCCTGTTGCGCGGCGCGCAGGTCGGGACGCGTCGCCAGCGCCTTCACTTCCAGATCTTCCATCTTGGCGTTGAGCGGCTGGTAATCGAATGCGCCCGAAACGTCGTAATCGAGCGGCACGGATTCGCGACCGAGCAGCTGCCGCAGGTCCGAAAGCGCCTGCACGCGCGCCAACTGCGCCTGCGAAGCGTCGCTCTGGAATTGCAGCAGCTGCAGCTTGATTTTCAGGTAGTCGTCGTCGCTGATGTCTCCGGCGCGGTAGCGCTCCTTGCTGATGTCCACCGTGCTCTGAAAGCTTTTCAGGTCCTGCTTCGCCAGATCGAGCGTGGATTCGGCGAGCTGTGCGTTGGTGAACAGCGTGGCGACCTGAAACGTCAGGGTGCGCTCGTTGTCGGCAACCGTCGAACGCGTCACCGCGGTCGCGTCCTTCGCCGCGGCCAGGCGGTGCTGACGCTTCTTGCCGCGCTCGAACAGGTAACTGATGCCCACATCGAACTGCGCGTCGTTGTCTATATAGTTCGAGTTGAACTGGTTCCAGTTGAAGAACGGCAGAAACTGCGCGTCGCCCAGCAGCACCGGGTTAGGACGCAGGTTCGCGGTTATCTCCAGCGCCTCGCTCTGATCGATCGTGCTGCGCGCGGCCTGCAGGGTGTGGTTGTGGGCCAGCGCCATCTGGATCGCTTCATCGAGCGAGATCCTCACCGGCCCCTGCGGCGCGGCGGACGCCTGCGCGCTCGCACGGGCCGTCCAGCCGGCAAGCGACACCATCAGCACAAAAGCCAGAAAAGAAATATTTCGCATACGCATAGGCGTTTCAACCTCTGATTAACGGATCGGACGTGGATCGGAGTGCCTTGAGCGGCACCGGAAAAGCGTGGTTTTACGCGGTGGGAGGAGCTCGTGCGGGAACTCGCCGCACGAAAGGACTCGTTGCCAGCCCTTCATCGAGGAGCTGCGGCGTAGGCGCGACAATTGCAAAGGTCGGAGCGTGATCCGTTGCCAGCGGCCGGTCGGCCGGCTGGTGGCTCAGGTGGCAGATTGGGCAGGTGGATTCAGCTGAGCCATCGTGATGATGCAGCACTACGCTGCCGAGCGCCATGCCCACCAGGAGCAGCGCGAGCAGCGCTACCGGGACCACCAGATACCGATTTGGATACCGTCTATTCATGCCCACAGAGGCGTACGAAAACTCCAATTTCGATCATATAGCAGATTCACTTGGGGACCAATGGGTTGCGCCCGCGGGAATGCCTTAAATCGATACGTCAGGGCGCGGCTTCAACCGTGCCGCATCCCCGGACGAAACGAAGGGTTTTTGAACCCCTGAGGTCTCTAATTCGATTGTTCGAGGGCCTTTTCCACCAGCGCCACGCACTTTTCGACGCGCTTGCGCAGCGGGCCGTCAATTTCCTGCTGGCGCCCGCGCAAGGTAAACAGCTCGTCGGCGATATTCAGCGACGCGAGCACGGCCACCTTCAGAGAATCCACCATGCGCGTGGCGGTGGCCACCTCGCGCATCTTGCCGTCCACGTATGCCGCCAGTTCCCGCAGGTACTCTTCGTTCTGATCCGCGTTAACGCTGTACGACTGATCGTAAATTTCGATTTTCACGTGCGCCCCCCGTTTGGTGGATAGCCGGGCTGCCGCCATTGTCGGGTATTGCGGGCGGCGGCGCAACGGATCGTTTAGATTGTCCGGAGCGCGGCGCCCAGCTTAGTTTCGAGCGCGGAGACGATGCGCGAGGAGAAATCGTTGATCTGCGCGTCGGTGAACGTGGTCTCACCGCTCTGAAACGTGACCCGGATCATGAGTGAGAATTTTCCAGCCGGCATTTTCCCGCCGCGGAACAGGTCGGCGGCTTCGATGCTGCGCAGCTCCGGAATCTCGAGCGCGCGAATCGTGTCCGCAACCTGCGCGAACTTCACGCCGTCGGCGAGCACCAGCGAGAAATCGCGCTCGACCGCCTGAAATCGCGGAATCGGCGCAAATTTCCGCTGCCCGGGTTCCGAGCTCGATGCCAGCGAGCAGCGGCTCGAGGAGCAGTTCCGCGACGAAAATTTCCTGCCGCAACTTCAATTGGTCGGCGACTTTGCCGCGCGAGCTGTCCGGCGACTGCCCGATCGAGCCAGCGCCCGAGCTTCGTCATGGCTTCCGTAAAATGCTGCTCTGGCTGGCCCTCGGTATTGAAGAGCGTGAAGCCCGCGAGCTTGAGCAACGCCGCGTGCGCCGCGTTCAACCAGTCCCCTGCTCCGTGACTGCCAGCTGAATCCGCGCAGCCAGCTCGCCGATGCTGTCGAGGTCGCCTTTTAAATCTTCGAAGCCGAATTCGCGCGCCGCCTCGTGAATCGTTTTCTCGCGCGCCAGTCCTGTCGCGCCGAGCGTGAGCACGGGCGTCTCCACGGGCTCGCCGTCGCGCATTGCGTACGTCTTGCCGATTTCAAACAGGCGCAGATTGCGCTGGCCGTGATTTAAATTCCATTCGATCGCGCCGAGCATGCTGACGATCCCCGTCGAGCGCATCACCGAAGCATCCTCCGCGAGAGGGTTGCCGATGATCGCGGGGACCACGGCCGGGCCGCGGAAAATCTCGTCGCGGCGCGCATCTACCAGCGGAATGGCCACGATTTCCTGGTAGCCCAGCGCGACCAGGCGTTCGCGCAGCCGATCCTGCGCTTCGGCATGCGGCAGGCGATGCGCGGGCTGTTTCGCCGGAGGCATCCGCGGCGGGAATTTGTCGTATCCATAATGCCGCGCGACTTCCTCGATCAAATCAATGCCGCGCGAGGCGTCGCGCCTCCAGGAGGGCTGTTCGCATTGCCAAACGGCGTCGCGCGATCCTCTGATCATGATGTTCGCATCGCCGCGAGCGGGTTTAAAACCGAGCGCGCTCAGAATTTCCTCGATGTCGCGGTCGGGCACGTCCGCGCCCATCACGCGCAGCAATTCCCTGCGCGAAAGCTCGATCGAAGGCGCAGGCGTGCGGCCCGGGTAGACATCCACGACTCCGGCGAGGACTTCCCCTCCGCCCAGCTGTTGAATCAATTCGGCGGCGCGGCGCGATGCGAGTTCCGCCATTTCCGGATCGGCGCCGCGCTCGAAGCGATACGACGCTTCGGTGCGCAGCCCCAGCGCTTTCGACGTGCGCCGCACGGTGACGGGATCGAACCACGCGGATTCAAGCAGAATGTTGCGGCTGGCAAATCCGATCTCGCTTTCCGCGCCGCCCATCACCCCGGCGATTCCCAGCGCGCGCGAGGCGTCCGCGATCACGCACATGTCCGTGGTGAGCGCGCGTTCCGCGCCGTCAAGCGTGCGCAGCTTTTCGCCGGCGCGCCCGCGGCGCACCACGATGCGGCGCTCGCTCAACTTGTCGAGATCGTAGGCGTGCATCGGCTGGCCCAGCTCGAACATCACGTAGTTGGTCACGTCCACCACGTTGTTGATCGAGTTCTGGCCGATGGCCTCGAGGCGCTGGCGCAGCCAGTCGGGCGAGGGCTGAATTTTCACGCCGCGCATGATTCGCGCCGTAAACCGCCCGCAAAGCTGGGGCGTTTCGATTTCGACTTTCGTCGCCTCCGACGCTTTGATCGCCGCTTCCTTCAGCTGCGGTGCGAGCCTCTTCACCGGCAGCCTGTAAATCGCGGCCACCTCGCGCGCCATGCCGTAGTGGCCCAGACAATCGGGACGGTTCGTGGTGATTTCCGCGTCGAGCACCGGGCCAGCGACCGATTCCTCGACCGAATCCACCGCGATGCCCGCCAGCGACAGCCGCGAACGCAACTCCGCTGCCGGCGCCGTCACGTCCACGAATTCCTTCAGCCAGTTGTAGACGATCTTCATTTAACCCAATTGCCCGCAATAAACGTGCGTCAAATACTCGAACCGCACTCGACCATTCTTGGCGTGCGCGTCAAACAGCGGCAGCAGCGCGGCTAGCATCGGTTCGTGCTTTGCATGGCCCTTGGGCGGCGAGTACGAGGAACTCAGCAGCCGCCCGCGCAGCCCGTCGAAATCGAAAACTTGCGCGTTGGCAAACGATCGCTTCGTCATTGCGCCACGGCCGAAAAAATCCTTCATGCTCTGAACCTGCGGGTATCTCTCCGACACTTTGTCGTAGTCCGTGCCGAAGGTGCGCAGAAAAGCTTCGTACTCGCGCAGGAACGGCGAGGTGTCCTTCATTCGCTCGTTCCAGATCACCACGACCCGGCCTCCCGGCCTCAGAATTCGCGCGAATTCCGTGCGCGCGGCACCCGGCTCAAACCAGTGAAACGCCTGCCCTGCCACTACCAAATCCACGCTGGCGTCCGGCAGCGTTGTGGATTCAGCCGAAGCGGCGACGCTGCGAAAGCGCGGATATTTTTTCAGAAACTCCTCGCCAGCGTGGCGCATCTCCGCGTTCGGCTCGACTCCGTAAACCAAGTTTCCGTATTCGAGGAACAGCTGCGTCAGCAAGCCCGTGCCGGAGCCGATGTCCGCGATGACCGGATTCTCGGCGTCAGGCCGCATTCCTTGCGCAGCACGATCCAGAACCTCGCGCGGATATCCCGGCCGGTAGCGGACGTAGTCCGCCACGCGATTCGAGAACCGCTCTTTCGAATCCGTTGCTGTGATCATGGAAATTGGCGCAGGAAGCGCACGTCATTTTGGAAAAGCACCGGCAGCTCGGTGATGCCGTACTTCTTCTGCGCCAGCCGGTCCACACCCATGCCGAAGGCGAAGCCCGAAAGTTTTGCGGGGTCGTAATTCACGAAGCCGTAGACCGCGGGATTCACCATGCCCGCGCCGAAAAGTTCGATCCAGCCGGAAAACTTGCAGACCCGGCAGCCGCTGCCGCCGCAAGCGTGGCAACTCGCGTCCACTTCCGCCGAGGGCTCGGTGAACGGAAAATAGCTTGGCCGCAGGCGCGTCTTGGCTTTCGGGCCCAGGAATTCGCGCACGAAATATTCGACCGTGCCCTTGAAATCGCAGAAGGTGATGTCCGTGTCCACCGCCAGGCCTTCGATCTGGTGGAACATGTAGCCGTGGGTGGAATCGGGATTGTCGCGGCGATAGACTTTTCCCGGCACAATGATGCGCACCGGCGGCTTTTCCTTCTCCATGGTGCGGATCTGCATCGGCGAGGTGTGCGTGCGCAGCAAATGCCCCGCTTTCGATCCCTCGATGTAGAAAGTGTCCATGTTGTCGCGCGCCGGGTGGTGCTCCGGAATATTGAGCGCCTCGAAATTGTAGTAAGGCGTCTCGATCTCCGGTCCTTCCACGACTTTGAATCCAATCGAGAGGAAAATGCGTTCGAGTTCTTTGTAGGTCTGGCGAATCAGGTGCTGCGTCCCGATCGCGCGCTCGACGCCGGGCAGCGAAAGATCCATCTGATCGCGCGCCACTGCGCTCTGTTCCTGAGCGGCTTCGATTTCCTTCCGCTTTAGATTGAGCGTGACTTCGACGTGCGCTTTCAGCTTTTGAAATTCCTGGCCGACGATCGGCTTCAATTCTTTGGGCGCGGATTTCAGCCAGTTGTCGCCGATCTGCGTTAGCACTCCGGATTTTCTACCCGTCCAGCGATTGACGAGCGTGGACCAGGCGTCGGAATTGGCTGACTGGTGTTGCCCGACTTCGGCGTCGAACCGTTCACGCACTTCGCCAAACTTCTGCGCGACGGCATCGGGAGATGTAACCCCGAGCTGCGCGAGAGTTTGCGTTGTGGGATCGGTTGCCATAGAAGGGTTTTCGTAGCGCCGTCCCGGCGGCGAGCTTGGTAAGCTACGTTTCCGTGCGCCAATATTACACGGGTTCTACGCCGCGGGCTTGGTGGAGGCTTTGGGCGGCGCGGTCATGTGCTGCTTTGCCGACGCAACCACCGCGGCAAATCCTTCGGCGTCGCGCACGGCCATGTCCGCCAGAATCTTCCGGTCGAGATCAATCCCGCCCGCCTTCAGCCCGTGAATCAGTTGGCTGTAGGTCGTGCCGTTGGCGCGTGCCGCGGCGCCGATGCGCTGAATCCACAGCGTGCGGTAATCGCGCTTGCGCGTGCGGCGGTCGCGATAGGTGTAGCGCAGCGAACGGTTCACCGCTTCCTTCGCGGAGCGGAACAGTTTTCCCTTGGTGAGGAAAAATCCCTTGGCGTGTTTCAGCAGCTTTTTGCGGCGGGCGCGCCGCTTGGTTCCGCGCTTGACTCTTGGCATGGTTCTTGTCTCCTCGTGCGCGCCTCGCGGGCGCTCTCAATAATTTCTGGATTTCTGATTCTGTACGAAATCAAATGCGTGGATCAACGGGGAGACAAACGATGCCCAACCGCCCGCAAGAATACGCGGGAAGCAAGACGGGTTTGCCTCATTGAACTGCATTGCGCCCCGGACATTCTCGGAGCAACCGGCCGGCAGGCACCCGTTACGCTCTGCCTGGCTCGGAACGAAAACTAAAGCAAGAACTAAAGTCCGTAAGGGAGCGCGAGACGGATGTTGCGCTCGTCCGCTTTGTTCACCTGAACTTTGTTCAGGAGCTTGCGCATGCGCCGCGGCTTCTTGGTGCCCAGCAGGTGGCGCTTGCCCGAATGCCAGCGCATGATTTTTCCGGTGGACGTGATCTTGAAGCGCTTGGCCGCGCCCCGGTGCGTCTTCAATTTCGTTTTCTTGTTCTTCTTCACAATTTCCTCTTCTCTGAATTTGTCTAGTTCTGCCCGCCCGCGGACGGCTGCGATGGCCGCGATGGCGCCGCGGAAGCTCCGCCTTTTTTCGGCGCCAGCAGCGCGAGCAGGATATTGGCTTCCATTCGCGGACCGAATTCGACCAGCGCGTGGTCGTTGACTTCCTTGAGCAGGCGCTCCATCTTCGCGCGGCCCACGTCCTGATGGGCCATTTCGCGGCCGCGATGGAAAATCATCGCTTTCACTTTGTGGCCCTCGCCCAGGAACCGGATGATCTGGTTCTTGCGCACCTGGAAATCGTGCTCGGCGGTGGAAGGGCGGAATTTCACTTCCTTGATGTGCGAGCTTTTCTGGTGCTTCTTGGCCTCGTGGGCTTTCTTGCTTAGCTCGTATTGAAACTTGCCGTAATCCACCAGCTTGCAGACCGGCGGCACGGCGCTGGGCGATATTTCGACGACGTCCAGGCCGGCGTCGCGCGCCGCCTTCATCGCGTCGAACAGGGTCATCACGCCAAGCTGATTCCCGGCTTCATCCACCACACGAACTTCCCGTGCGCGAATACGCTCGTTGACCCGAAGGCCAGGAGGACCACCACGTTCTGCGATAAAGCTACCTCCCGGGCGCGAAATCCAGTTTCGATGCCCGATTCATCCGCCGCACCGCGTTCTGAAAGCTTTCGCGAAGCGACAGGCCAGAAAGTATAGCACGGCTTTGCGGGCAGCCCGCAAGCGCGCGGTTCGTACTTCGTCCCGCTAATGCGTGGCGCGAGAATCCACTTCGGCGCGGAGGTCGGCGATGAATTGCGCTAGCGGGCGCGGGCCGAGATCGCCCTTCGTGCGATGCCGCACTCCAACCGTGCCCGCCTCGGCCTCTCTTCCTCCGAGGACGAGCATGTAGGGAATTTTCTGGAGCTGGGCGTCGCGAATCTTCGCCTGCAACTTTTCGTTGCGGTCGTCGAGATGGATGCGGAAGCCGGCGTCTTTGAGCTTCTGGGTAACCTCCGCGGCGTATTCCATTGTTTTTTCACTCAACGGCAGCACGGAGGCTTGCACCGGAGCGAGCCACGCCGGGAACGCACCGGCATAATGTTCGATGAGCACGCCGAAAAAACGCTCGACGGAACCCCACAGGGCGCGATGAACCATCAGCGGGCGGTGGCGGGCGCCGTCTTCGCCAACGTATTCAAGCTCGAAGCGCGCGGGGAGGTTGAAATCGAATTGCACGGTGGTGAGCTGCCAGGGACGGCCGATGGCGTCCACCAATTTCACGTCGATTTTCGGCCCGTAGAAGGCGGCCTCGCCGGGAATGTATTTGTACGGAACTTTCATCCGGTCGAGGGTGTTCCTCAGAGCATCCTCGGCGTGCTTCCAGTCCTCGGGTGCGCCGACATAAACTTCCGGATGCGCGGGATCGCCTCCGGAAAGCTCCACAACGTAGTCGCTGAAGCCGAAGACGCGGAGCGCTTCCCAGGCGAACTCGATGCAGTCCTGCATTTCTTTTTCGATCTGCTCGGGCATGCAGAAAATGTGCGCGTCGTCCTGGGTGAAGCCGCGGACGCGCAGGAGTCCGTGCAGGACTCCGGAACGTTCGTAGCGATACACGGTGCCGAGCTCGGCGAGACGCACGGGAAGCTCGCGATAGCTGCGCAGGCGTGATTTGAAAATCAAAACGTGGCCGGGGCAGTTCATGGGCTTGAGCTGGTAATCGGCCTTTTCGACTTCGATGGGGCCGAACATGTTGGCGCTGTAGTAGCCGGCGTGGCCGCTGGTTTTCCAGAGGTCGCGCAGCATGATGTGCGGGGTGTAAACGAGATCGTAGCCGCGGCGGGTGAGCTCGTCACGCAGCCAATCTTCCATGACGCGGCGGATGAGGCCGCCCTTGGGATGCCAAAAGATCAGGCCTGGGCCGGCTTCGTCCTGAATGCTGAAAAGATCGAGCTCGGCGCCGAGCTTGCGATGGTCGCGGCGCTTGGCTTCCTCAAGCTTGTGGAGGTATTCATCGAGTTCTTTCTGCTCGACGAAACAGGCGCCGTAGATGCGCTGCATCTGGGGATTTTTTTCGTCACCTTTCCAGTAGGCGCCGGCGACATTCATCAATTTGAACGCCTTGATGCGCCCGGTCGAAGGAATGTGCGGGCCGCGGCAGAAGTCGATGAACTTCCCGGTGGTGTAGAAGGAGACCATCGGTTCGAGGGCCTTTTCCTCCACCAGCTCGCATTTGAATCCCTGATTCGCTTTGCGATAAAGCTCGAGCGCCTCGGGCTTGGGGATCATCTTGCGCTCGTTGGGGACGTCGCGCGCGGCGATCTCGCGCATTTTGGCCTCGATTTTTTCGAGGTCCTCGGGAGTGAACGGTTGCTCGCGAACGAACTCGTAAAAAAAACCGTTTTCGATTGGAGGGCCGACGCCAAGCTTCACGTCCGGATAGAGTTCGAGCACCGCGGCGGCCAGCAGATGCGCCGCGGAATGGCGGAACACCTGGACCGCGTCAGGATCCTTGGCGGTGAGGATGGAAAGTTTCATGCTGTGGTCGAGCGGCTTCGCGAGATCCACCAGCTCGCCATCGGCGCGTGCGACGAGTGCGTCCTTGGCGAGGCGCGGACCGATTTGCGCGGCGACCTGCGCGGCGGTCGTTCCACGTGGAACATCGCGCGTCGAGCCATCCGGCAGCGTGATTTGGATGTTTTCCATTTTCTCTTTTTGGGGCGCTGAGACGAGCCCGATTCGTGTCGATTAGAATTCGTCTCCGCTCTTTATTTTCAATACTTTACGTCGATTTCTAATCGCCACAGTGTCGATTAGAAATGGTCCAGACCTCGGCGCGAGACTGGGGTCCTGCTCCACCGCGCCATCAAATTCTCTGTCTTCCATCATGATCATAAGCGCCAATTACCGTAGCATGATCCTATGGTGATTTCATCCGGTTGTTGGTGTAAAGAATTCAGGCGAGGACGTCATGGGCCCTGGGGTCGGCGCGGCGCAAAAAGTTGGCGGCGAAGAACGGGGGTGCGTGCGATACTGCCGGTGCAGTTCTGAGGAGACGACGAAAATGGCAAAGAGCAGGCTTACGAATGCGGCAAAAAAGATTGGCGCAGCGATGGGCAAGGCGGATCGAACAGCGCACAAGGTCGCGAAAGCTGGAGTGCTGGCCAAGAGCGAGCTTAAGGATATTTCGAAGCAGGTGGAAGCTCTGAAGAAGCAGTTGATGAAGACCACGAAGAAGCTGCAAAAGGCGCTGAGCTAGCGCTTCCTCATCATTCCTCGGTTTGACCTCCGGGCTTGACGGCTAGTCAGGCCCTGAATCTATCTATTTGTCTATGCATTCCTGCGAGAAACTTCCGTTTGGAACGAGCAGCAGGGAACTTCAATCGTCCCTGCGGGACTGGCGGACTCTTTCGGCGTTTCTTTCCCGGCACTCCGCTGCGCTTCGTGCGGGGCTAACTACAACCGCCGCTCCGCGGCTGAGGGACCGTGGAAGGACAGACAGAATCAGCGCGGTGCCAAGGATGAGCGACGCTGGTTCGGAAGAAGTCAAAACCGCCGGCGAGACGCCGGCGCTACGAACCTGGCATTTGGCCGTGGAAGGGGTCGGCGGCGATGGTGCCGATGAGTTCGTCGAGGTAGGCGGGCGAGGTGACGCGAGCGAGTTGGGCGCGGGCGAGGGCGGAGCGGGACTCGAAGCCGGCGCCGTCCTGAGGCGGAAATTCGAGTCCGGCGGAGCGGAATTGTTCGAGCGCATGGACGTGGCGGCGCCAGAGGGCGATATCGCGCTGCTGTTTGGTGCGCAGGCGCTCGGCGTACCACTCACTCGATAGCAAGGACTCGCGCGTGAACATGGCGCGAATTTCGGGTTGGTCCGCTGCCATGCCGCGGTACGAGCCTTGCGCCATGATTTCCAGCAGCGCGCGCAAAGGCGGGCAGGCGGCTTCGACGCTGCCGTCCTCGAAATAGTTCAGGGCGACGCGGCGCTGCGATTCTACGATGGCATCCACTCCTGCGGCGAAGGTGTCCAAATCCTGCAACTCCGGGCGCAACATTTCCAGGGGGAAAACCGCGTCGGGCGTTTCGAATATGCGGCCCAGAAAATGGTCCACGAACGACATGGTGATGCGGTAGCCGAGGCGGCTGGCGAGCACGGTGCGTCCGGCGAAGGAAAGGTCATCAACTTTTTCAAGGAAGCCGTTGTCAATCAGGAAGCGCGCCTCGCGCTCGGCGGTCCTCATGCGGCACCAGATTTCCGGAACCAGCATGCTGATGTCGTGATCCACGCGAAAGTGCGGGCCGATATAACCGGCGGAGGTGGTGAAGCCGTTGTCTCCGGTGAGAATCGCGGAGACGAGCGCGTTGTTGAGATCCACGACCGGCCATAGCGCGTTGAAAGGGCCCTTGGTAAGCGCGCCTTCGCTGCCGAATCCGGTGGTCGCGGGAGACCGGCCGGTGAGGCTCGAGATGTACTCCATGAAAAGTTCGGGCAGCTCCTGATAGTGAATGGGAGCGTACACGGCGAGCGGGGGCAAACCCGCGGCGGTGTCGGGCGGGCTGTTGCGGCGTCCGGCGAGGACGGCGTTGACCGGAAAGTGGACCGGCCGGGAGATGGGAATATCGCGTTCAAGACGCGCGGCGATCTGCGCGAGGTAGGTTGAGCGCGGAGCGACGAGGTCCGGCCGCTTTTGGAGATAGCGCGGATTCAGGGAGGGTTTGCCGTCAACCACGCGCGGATGGGCGGAAGAAACGGCGTAGGCATTGCCGTTGTTTCCGGTCTGGCCGCCGGCGAAGTTTTCAAGGAGCCGCTGCATCGGCTGGGTGAAGCGGTCGAATTCGACCACGTGATCCACCAGAGCGCGGACCTGCGGACCGGTGAGCGGCTCGTAGTTCGAGAGAAACGTGCCGGGGCTGGCGATATCGGCTTCGGCCTGGCGGTCAACACCGGGAACGATGGCGTCATCGGGCCGTTGAAACAGAAGAGTCTCGCAATTGGCGACAAGCTTGACGCTTTCGTTTTTGTACTCGCGGTCGAGATCGTTGAGGCTGGCCCGCGGAAGAACGACGGAGGCGGTGATGTCGTCCTCGACCTGGACTTTCTCCGCGGGACAGAAATCGGGGCGGAGCTTGTAGATGCGCCAGGCGCCGTCGCGGTCGTGGCCCACGCGGAGGTAATTGCTGATGAGCGGCTCGTCGTCGAGCTTGAGCTCGTGGCCGAGGAAACCGTCAATGCGGTCAACCGTGAAGTGCTCGCGCCAGTTGTCGCCCCATTCGGGCCGGTAGTAGCGCTTGACGGTGAACAAGAGTTGGCGAATGGCCTGCGGCAGACGGCGCACCCATTCGTTGTGCGCGTCGGTGTACTCGGCAGATTCGGTGAACAGGCGGATGACCGAGCCCATGGTGCGGTCCGGAGTAAGGATGGAACGGCGGGCGAGTTCGTCGGTGGGGCGCGATTTGTAGATCAGCGAAAAGTCGCGCTGGAAGATTTCGGCGACCTTTTCCATGTCCTCGCGGTAGTCGCGGACGTAGACCGGGCCGTTCAGCAGGGCGTGGGCGATGGATTTGGAGATTTCGGATTTGCCTCCGCCGGAAACGGTGCAGGGCTTGTGGCAAAGAATGCCGCGCGGGCGCGAGCCGACCAGCCTCCAGGCGGTGCCGGAGGGCTGCTTTTCCAGGTGGACGCGGAAGCCCGAGGGCATGACGTAAACAATCGACGGGTTCAGGGTCAGGTGATGCGCGCGGTCGTCGTGCTGCCAGCGGACCAGACCATCGCGCAGGGTGAACACGGAATTTTCGGGGAGGTAGAAGACGTCCGGATAGCGGCGATCAATCGCGTAGCCTTCCGGCTGGCGTTCGACGAGATCGCCGAGCAGAGACATGCCGTGATCGAACGAGGCTTTTTTCAGGCTGACGGTGCGGCCGGCATGAAAATCGGTGCCCAGAACATAAGTGGCGAAAGCGATGGCGCCGCCGGCGTGTTCTTCTTCGGCGAGGCCGAAGAGATTCGCGGCGTAGCTGATCTGGGTCTTCACTTCTTTCTTGCAGTAGCCGTAATAATTGTCCGCGAGAATGGTGACCATGACGCCGCGATGGTCGCGGGCGCAGATTTTGAAGGCGTTGCCGTCGTTATACAGCTCGCCGGGATCGGACCAGCACATACCGTCGCGGCGCTGGCGAGGGGTGGCGTCGTTTACGTGCGGCAGGCCCAGCGCGGATTTTTTCACGCCCAGCAGATGAGGAGCGAGAATCACGCAACCGGTGTGGCCGGTCCAGTGGGCGACGTCGAGAGCGGCGTCATTTTCAGGGAGATGAGGATCGCCGCCATTGCCGAAGATTCCTTCGACGAAATCGAGATTGCTGACCAGGCTGCCGGGAGCGAAGAAACGCGTTTCCATGGAGCGCGGCGCGTCGGTTCCAGTGGCCGGGCACACCAGCGGGCGGAGTAACAGGGAGACGAAGAGGCGCGCGGGCTGATCCTGACCGGCGGTGAAAGGGACGGTGAGAACATCGCGCGGCGGGCGAAGAGCAGCGGCGAGCAAAGCAGCGAACGTTTGTTTGGGGACTGCGAGCTTGTCGGCGGGAATCGGGAAACCGCCTTCGGCGATGTGGAAGACGCCACGGGTGGTGCGACGGTCGCTCGACGGATTGTGCAGAA
The DNA here is from genome assembly GCA_963814605.1 of uncultured Acidobacteriota bacterium. Classification (GTDB taxonomy): domain Bacteria; phylum Acidobacteriota; class Terriglobia; order Acidiferrales; family UBA7541; genus Palsa-295. The sequence continues at coordinate 157,174 of CAWFDD010000003.1, forward strand.
CGCCCTGCGGGACGCGGTACGAGCGCAAGTAGGGAGACGAAAAGCTGTGGGCGTCCGAGGGAAGCGACATGGCGCGGGCCAAGCCGGCGCGGTCGAGGATAAAGGTGCTGGCGGGCAGGCGCGGCGCGCCGCCAGGAGAACAATCGGCGAGATACGCGTCGAGAAACGACTGAATGCGGGCGTCGGCGGGACACAGATATTTTTCGAGCAGGCGTTCCTTTTCGTAGTGATGGCGCAGGAGCGGCTGGGCGATTTGCAGGAAGCGAGTGTCCGCGGAATTCTTCGATGCGGGCTGGCCGAGGGCGGCAAGCTTCAGATACAGATACTGAACGAGATCGAGCGCAGTTTGAGGCGTGGCCATTTCGTGTTCCTGGTCCCCCCGCCCCTTGATTTCCATTGCGCGTTTGCCGTTATGGCGAGTTTAGCAAAAAAGAGAGGGGGCGCGAAGCGGCGGTAAGCCGCGCATTAGCCACGCTCCAGGCAGGACGCACACCACATGACGCGAGGTGGACGGACAACAAAACGCCAAACATGATTGCCGGGCGCGACTGATCCCCCAGGTTCGCTTGATCTCCCGAGCGCCTCTCGCCGAGGCCTCGGGAGCCCTATCGTTCCGTCGACCTGGGGCCCCTCCTGCCGTGCCCCTGCGACGAAAACCTACGGGATGATGACGCCGGGGAGGCCGCGGAAGTGGGTGTTGGCGGTGACGAGCTGGGCCTGGAAGACGCGCGACGTGGCGTAAACGATGGCGTCTGTGCCGGTGAGGCGATGGTCGAGGCTGACATTGGCGGCGGCGAGCGCGACGGTTTCGTCGAGCGGGATCACCTTGCGTAGGAGCGCCTGCGAGGCGAAGCGGTCGGCCAGCGCGCGGCCGCGATGCTTCGCGAGGTGGCGGTAGACTTCGTAGATGACCACCGACGGGACCAGGACCGAGGCGTCGCCTTCAAGATAATGAGCGAAGGCCGCGGCCTTTGAGTCTTCGGTCAGATATTCGAGCCAGCCGGTGGAATCAACGAGGTAGAGTTCAGAACCGCTCCGTGTGGTCACGATATTCGTCTTTCCATCTGAGGCCCTTGGCGATGCCGCGAAGCTCCTTGATCGAGCGGCGGGGAACGAGGCGCAGGGAGCCGTCGAGCGAATACATGAGGAGCTCCTGTCCCGGCTCGATCTTGAGTTCTTCGCGGAGAGCCTTGGGGATCACGACCTGAAATTTGGGAGAGACGCGAACCTTAGCTTTCTCCATTGGATGAAACCCCCAGGCATGGTATCGATTGGCACATCGTATGTCAATACAGCCATCGATAGGCATGACGACATACCAGCGGCAGCGGAACGTCGAGCATCGAATTCAAACCATGGATGTTAGAGGCAGAAGCAATGAGTATGGAACGAAGTTTTGCGCGCGCAGATTTGAAAAATGCGCGGGAAATCTATTGATCTGTCGGCGCGTCGACATGACGGAAACAGGCGCAGAATTTTCGAGCAGGATTTCGTAGGCGGCGAATTCGCGCAAATTTATTTTTTGCGGCCGGCTTCGAGCGCGTCCCACGCGGCGTCGGAGAGTCCGAGGAGTCCGTTGAATTCGGAGGCGCCCTGCATCCAGCGGCCGCCGTCGATGACCACACATTCGCCATTGATGTAATCCGACTCGGTGCTCAGCAGGTAGGAGGCGAGATTTGTAAGCTCCTCGTGGCGTCCGACGCGGCCCATCGGGTTGGTCTTGCTGACATTCTCTTCGGCTTCTTTCGAGGGCATCAGGCGGGACCAAGCGCCCTCGGTGGGAAACGGGCCAGGGGCGATGGCGTTGAAACGGATTTTGTACCGCGCCCATTCGATGGCCAGCGAGCGGGTCATGGCGAGGACTCCGGCTTTGGCGCAGGCGGAGGGCACGAGAAACGCTGCACCGGCTCCGCTGGCTGCGTAGGTAGTCACAATATTCAAGACATTCCCGGGCTGCTTCGCGGTGATCCATTTGCGGCCCATGACCAGCGTGTAATAGAAAGTGCCCTGCAGGACGATGCCAACGACGGCGTTAAAGGCGTTCGGCGAGAGTTTTTCGGTGCGGGCGATGAAATTTCCGGCGGCATTGTTGACAAGAGTGTCCACGCGGCCGAATTCCTTTTCCGCGGCGGCGACGGTGGTTTCGACCGCAGCAAAGTCGCGGACGTCCGCGCAGGCGTAGGCCGCGCGGGCACCCTTGGCCCGGATATCCGCAGCGGTTTCCTTCAGCGGCTCTTCGCGCCGGCCGACGAGGAAGAGATTGGCGCCGAGTTCGCCGAAGCGCAGGGCCATCGAACGTCCCAGGCCGGTGCCACCGCCGGTCATGAGGATGATGCGGCCCTTCAGCAAATCGTTTCGAAACATGGATGAAAGCCTCCGGGAAATCGAGGCGTATTGTTCTCTGATCGATGGGCAGACCGCAAGCGACAAATCCGCTGACTCTGATTCGCAAGACTTCCAGGCTCGGCTGGCGGCCTCGCCGGGTGGGAGCGCGACGAAGGAAAGTGTCCGGCCACTCCGCTCAGAATGACAGCATAACGAATGGCATGGTGGGTGCTTTTGGTGTCCATAACGGCGCGATGGAGCGGTAGTATTCGAGTCGGGGATGCATGTCCGCGTACCGGATGTCGTGCGCGAAAGGGAGATTGAGAGATGAAATTCTTAATCGGTTTAATCGTGGGACTGTTGATTCTGCCGGTGGCGATCGCACTGTACGCGCTGAGCGGGCGCATGCCCGTGGCAACGTCGGATTCACCGCTGCCGTTTGAGGGACTACTCGCGGGAGGCGGGTTGAACTCGCGGATCAGCCGCGAAGCGCCGACGCGAGAAGTGTCCAGTTTTGGGACGTTCGAATTGGTCAGCGGTGCGGACATTTATCAGAAAAACTGCGCCGTCTGCCACGGATTGCCGGGCCAAACGCTCGGACCGGTGGCGCAGGGCGAGTTTCCACGGCCGCCGCAGCTCTTCACGCCGGACGGGCGCGTGACGGACGATCCGCCGGGCGTCACTTACTGGAAGGTGAAGAACGGCATACGGCTGACGGGCATGCCAGGGTTTCATGCGACGCTCACGGACATGCAGATGTGGCAGGTGACGGCGCTGGTGGCACGGGCCGACAAACTGCCGCCGGAGGCGATGGAGGCGCTGAAGCCAGCACCTCCGGTGATCCTTATTAGTGCGGGTGCGGCGAATCCGGCGGCTGCCAAATCGGATTCTGCACACTGAACCATCAAGAATCACGGCGCTGGCGTGGCCACAGTGAAGATCCACATCTTTTCAGCCGGGCTGACTTTAGTGGATGGGCGGCAGGTCCTCAAGGAAATGCGTCAGGCGCAGCGGTGCTGCGTCCCTACAAAAGATCAAAACGCCTTCCTCAGTGTGACCATCCTGGTCGGCTGGTCAAAAGTCCATGTGGAAGCGGAGGCCGGGGACGGTGACGGGGCCGCGGACCTGGTTGTAGCCGGGATTATTGATGTGCTGAATGTCGAAGGAGGCAAAAAAGCCGCGCCAGAGGTGCGCGGTGTAGAAGCCCTCGAAGATTTTCTCGGGACCGTAGGTGAGAGCGCCGTCGCCGAGCAGGAATCCCAGACCGCCAAGAGCGAGATATTGCTGATGCGCGGCGGCGATTCCGTTGGCGACGAAAGCGACGCCAGCGCGATCGTTCTTGCGGCGCCAGGGCGCGCCCATTGAAAAAGCGCCGAGTTCGAGAGTGCGATCGTCTTCCGTATAAGCCCAAGACTCGTTGCGGCCGTCGCTCCAACCGAGGCGGCCAAAAACTCCGATATCACTGGTGATGGCCTGCTCGAAGTTCAGGCCGAAGCCATAGCGATGGCGGCCCTGGCGGCGCGTGGAAATAATGTCGGGGGTGGGAGTCTGGTTGTCGAGAAAATCCGCGATGGCTTCCCGGTAGTTCCCCATATCGCCCTGGTTGACGTAGCTCAGCAGGCGCACCGTTCCGGCCCGATGCGCGATCAATTTCCCGGCGGCTTGCAGTTCAACATTCTCGGCGCGTGCCCGGGCGATATCGGCATCGAGAAAAATTCCGTTGGCTATTTTGGGCATCATGGCCACCGCGAAACGGGCGGCGAACCAATGATCGTCGTATTCAAGGATCACACCGTCCGTGTAACCGCGGGTGTTGGCGGCATAGTCCCAAGCGCCGTTGTTGTCCACGGTCCAGTTCAAGAATTGGAGGTGGCTATCCTGTCCCCAAGTATTCAGATCGAAGAAATCGGCGAGGTCGAATTTTCCCACGCGAATTTCGATGCGCCGCACGGGCAGCGATGTGGCGAGATGCAACTCGTCGCGATCGGCTGCGACGTGTTTGTCCGAGAGGGGAATGATCTGCCGCACCATCAGACGAGCCAGGTAAGGAGCGGTTGAAAGTTGGGCGCCGGATACGGTGCGCACGGAATCCAGGTTCGTGTATCCTGCGAGACCAAACGCCCGCCCGATGCCTCCTCCGGTTGCGTACTCGAAATCAGCGAAGAGTTCGGTGAGCGGCGTGATTTCGAAACCGGTGTAAAAAGTTATCACGTGCGTGGTGGCGCTTTGACCCTCCGGCGTGAGGCTGTTTGTGCCGGTGTATTTCGCGGGGAACGCCGGGTGCCACTGAAATACGACGTTCGCCTGACCGGAAAACCAATAACCGGCGGTCTCGGTATGCGGGACCATGGTGAGCAAAGTGTCCGTGCTCGAGTCATCGGCGCCCGAAGCGGGGGCGTCAGGCGCGGGTTGCTCCGTTTGGGTGTTTTGCGATGCGGCCGGCGTGGATGACTGGGCGGATAGGAAGCGCGGGGCGATTGCGCACACGAGCAGGGAGCAGAGAATCCGCAGCGCGAGTTGGGCAAGAGCACGCAACGCGTTCTACCTTAATTAGGTTGTGCCGGTCCCGGTCAGCCTCAAGCGAGCTTCAATGAACCACGCATCAGGCTCGCGCAGCTTTACAGGCGCGTTAAAAGCGGCATCAGGCATTCAGGATTGGCGGAGGTCCGCTACTTGCTAAACGGCGATTCCACTCTACTGAGCCGCTTCCGGGACGATGGACAGCGGCCCTGCGCCTTTGATACCATACCCCCCTAGGGTAGGCAACCAAAATGTCTCATCTATCGCGGGAAAAATTGGATCTGGTGACGCGCACTAAGAAAGTGATCGGGCAGCTGGAAAGCGTGCTGCGCGGCTTGAACGACGATGAACAGTGCGCCGACGTGCTGCAGCGACTGGCCGCGGCACGTGGGGCGATCAACAGCCTGATGGGAGAGTTGCTCGAGGATCACGTCCGCAACCACATGCCGCGCAATTCGAAATCCTCCGAAGAGGCAGCGGATGACGTGATCGAAATCGTTCGCACCTACCTGAAATAACCTCGCAAGAACCTCTCGAAGCATCGCGCGGCAGGCGTTACGGGCCGGCGGTGGCCATGACGAGCTTTCCGACCGCAGGGACCGGCAGGGCGCCCTGATCGAGCACGAGGTCGTGGAAATTGAGCATATCGAAATTTTTCCCGGCCTTGGCCTGATATGCCTTGCGCAGGGCAAACCATTCGCGCAGGCCGACATAGTACGTGGGCAATTGCGTGGAACTGAGCTTGGCGCGCAGCAGCTTTCCATCGGCCTCGGCCTGGGTTTGAAAGGCGTCTTTGGTCATCAGGTCCATGGCCTGAGCGTCGGTCATATTCATGGTCTGCATTTTGATATCGAGGATGGTGTTCGCGAGGACGCGCAGGCGCAGCTTGCGCATGGTCATACGGAAGCGAGGGTCGTTGTTGAGGAAGCCTTCATCCATCATCACTTGCGCGCCGTATTCCGCCCAGCCTTCCACGTACGCTCCGTTTCCAAAGATGGCGCGCACCAAGCGGCGCGATTCGGGCTGGATATTGTTGGCGTGCTCGGCCTGCACGTAATGCCCGGGCAATCCTTCATGGAGCGAGAGCCACTGCAGTGTGAAATTGTTGTATTCGCGAAGCCGGGATTCGGTGGCGGCGGCAGGCGCCTGGGAATCAATCGGGGTGACCCAGTATTCAGCTTCCGCATGAGGCTCGAGCGGAGGCGCGCTGTGAAATCCGGCGACGGAATAGATTCCGCGCATAAAAAGAGGTGTGGGAATCACTTTCAGGTTGTCGCGCGAGCTGAGGGTGACGATTTTCTTTTCGCGAATGAAAGCGATGATGCCGGCGAGGTCGCCCTCGATGGTCTGCTGCAATTGATCGGGGCGGCAATGGTCGTCCGATATTTTTTCGAGCACTTCGCCGATGATCTGGTTCTCGCGGTCGCGGCCAGCGAGGCCGGAATGGTCGCCGTGCGCGGGGTACATCTCCGCGTGCATGGGCAGAGCGAGCCGGAGCATTTCGGCGCGCACGTCCTTCAGTTCGCTTTCGGCGTCGGCGAGCAGCGCCTCCGGGGTTAGGTCGGTTTCCATCACCAGCCGGAATTTCTGATCATAGAGATCCCTGCCCAGGCGCCAGGTGAGCCGCGAAGGGCGCTTGCCGAGATCGTCCTTGAGCCACGCGGAAAAATCTTTCAACGAGGCGACGGCGGCGGGCGCGACCTGATCGTATTCGGCTTTCAGCGGCGAGCCCGCTGGAATTTCCCTGGCGATGTCGTTCTGGATGAGGTCTATGTTGCCGTCGTTTTCGGCGATGGCGGTGCTGACGAAAATCGGATCGGCGTCGCTGAGGTAGGCCTTCACCTGATCGAGGAGCCGCGGAATCTGGCGGACGCGCGAAAGCACGTGGCCGATGCGCACCTCGTGGGGCGCGTAGGTTTGAGTGAGCGGCAGAAACAGGGCGTTGCCGATCAGCTCGACCGGGACGGTGGGGTTGTGGCGATAGTTTTGAATCTTGTCGAATTCGAGCAGGTTCAGACCGATCTGGTCGTCAATTAATTGCCAATCGGCGGCGTCTTGCGGGTCGAGCGCGGCGAGCGGCGTCTCGGTGCGAAAGCGCTCGCGCCAATGTACATAGAAAGCGCGCTGTTCATCCATGGCTTTCAGGCTCATGTCGTCGAGCAGGGCGTCGAGTTCGATCTTCCTGTTTGTTTTGGGGTCGAGGTGCAGGTGATATCCGGCACCGGAAGCGCTGGTCGGGGAAAGCGCCAGCGATTCTTTAACGAACCGGTCGCTGAGCGCGGCAAATTTGGAAGAAGAGGCGGCGGTGGATGCGGGTGCTGAGGTGCCGGCCGGCTCCGGGCTGGAATGCAGCAAAACCATGAGTGACAGAACCGTGCAGAAAACGTAAGGGCCGGGAGCCGGCATAGAAAATCCTCCAGTCAATTCTGAGGGAACGCGTCTCCCGGTCGGCAACGGCGACCGCCTAGTGTTGACGGGTTAGGTGAGCGTGTCAAGGACGCTGCGCGCCATCCGATTCGGGCTGCTGTCTGCGATGCAAAGGCACGTTCTGGCTCTGGCCCTCTATGAAACTGCGGTTCCAGATCGGAACGGTTTCAAATTGAAGCGGAGGGATTCTTTCCATGGGGATTTACTGGCGCTAAATCTTGTCTAACCGCGTGCTGCTGGTCAAAGCGCTCAGTCCATAAGCTTTGTGATGGTGCGCGCCGATAGCATCCTCGCCGGCGGCGCGATTTTGGTGACGGACGGGCGAAATTTCGCTGTGGCCCAAGCATTGCCTAACCATGGTGCGATCTGACAGCGCGGTCCCCTAATGGGTCTCGCTCCGAGTGCAATCGAATCAGGTCGAAGTATCAGAGGAGGATGTGTTGGGCGGAATTCTCAACGAGGGGCGACGGTTGGTCCCGTGCGTAGCGGGTGTTCTGCTGGGCATGGCGCTGTCGGTGAGCGCGGCCCAGGCGCAGAATCAGCGCACGAACAACGCGGCGCCTTCGGAATTGGGCGCGGAGAACATGAGTGTAGTCGCAGCGTCAGCTGCAGACATCAAGGCGGTGCTGGTCGCGGACAGCGGGTTGATGGTGGAACTGAAGCGTTGGGTAGCGAAGGATGCCACCGATCACGGCCAGGTGGTGGGCGAAACCGATCTGACAAACGACGCGATTTTTGACCGGCTCGAATCAGACGTGAGGTTTCGATCCATCGCCACGCTGCTGCTGCAACGCTATGGATATCTGGTCCCAAAAATCAATCCGGATTCAGCGGCGGGCAAGGAACAAGAGCTGCTGGTTGAAGAGCGGGTCAAGTGGCTGGCACAAGATCAGGAGGAAGAACGGACCGCCGCGCATCAACGGAGTTCTCAGAACTACGAAAATGCCGGCATTTGCGATTCGCAACGGGACAGGAATTGTAACGCAGCACAAATACACTCGATTCCCGCGCAAGGTCCCGAGCAACAAACTCCTTCAGGAATACCTCCGTCGAGCACCGGTCCAGGCGATTTAAATCCGCCTGCTCCTGCGCGGGGATACGGAGGAACGCTCGAGCACGCGCAACTTATTCAGGGCGACGAGCAACAATTCGATTCTCTTTCGCAAGTACCGATCGAGACGTCCTACGGCTTTGGGCAATCACCGGATCACCCCGGAACAATTTCCCCCGGGCCCTTCGCTTCGCAGGCCAGCGCGAATCGCGAGCAGTCCGGCCCATTCCTCGATCCGGCAAGCGCGGAGCTGCGGAATCCCGGAGATATCTTCGCGATGAACTCAATGCCTGCCACTGCGAGCAGTGGCGCGAATCCGGATTTAGACCGAAACGCGGACGGCAACGCGGGCTCATTCCCCATGTCCAGCGCTTTGCCGCCGGCGAACATGCAACCGTGGGATCGGCGAAATCAACGGCAACCACTTCCGCAGCCGGTGGAAATAACTCGCGCGGCCAGTCCGTATGGCGACATACCGTCGCTGTACGACATGTACATGCAAGCGACGCCACATCCCAGCGCGCCGAGACGATTCGGGACGGAAGTTTTCGAAAATGGAACGCGCGACGCTCAATTGATTCCGACAGACCTGCCGGCAGGGCCCGATTATGTGGTAGGGCCGGGCGATGGCCTGGCGATCAACTTGTGGGGCGGCGTTTCCCAGCGATTGTACCGGACCGTGGATCGCGAGGGCCGGGTGAGTCTGCCCGAGGTGGGCCCCGTCCTGGTAAGCGGCAAAAGCCTCGCCGACGTGCAGAGCAATCTGCAGCAGGTGCTGCGCAGCCAATTCCGCGATGTGTCTGCGGACGTGTCGCTCGCGCGTTTACGGACGATTCGAGTCTACGTCGTCGGAGACGTTGCCAATCCCGGCGCCTACGACATCAGTTCCCTGTCAACGCCGCTCAATGCGCTGTTCGCCGCCGGCGGGCCTACGGCGCGGGGATCGCTTCGAATCGTGAAGCATTATCGCGGGAATGAACTGACGCAAGTGGTGGACCTCTACGACCTGCTGCTGCACGGCGTGAAATCGGACATCGAGCGCCTGGACAACGGCGACACGGTGCTGATTCCGCCGATAGGCCCGCAGGTGACGGTGGAGGGGATGGTACGGCGTCCGGCGATTTACGAGCTCAAGGACGAGAAGGATCTGTCCAGCGCGCTGGAACTAGCGGGCGGACTGCTGCCGACTGCAGCGTTGCAGCACATCGAAGTGCAGCGAACCATCTCTCACGAAAAAGAGACTATGGTCAGCGTGGATATCCCGGATGGCGGAGATGCTGCCGACGCTACGCAAAAACTGGCGTCCTTTGCGATTCACGACGGAGACCGCATCCGGCTGTTTCCGATCGCACCGTACAACGAGAGCGTGATTTATCTGGAAGGGCACGTAATCCGGCCGGGGCGTTACTCCTATCGCGCCGACATGCGCGTGACGGACGTAATTTCGTCCTACAAGGATCTGCTGCCTGAGCCGGCGGCAGGTTACGCCGAAATTATCCGTCTCAATGCGCCGGATTTTCGGCCGAGCGTGGAAAGCTTCGATCTGGCGGACGCTTTTGCGAATCCGTCGCAGGCGCCGCTGCTGCGCCCCATGGACACGCTGCGCATTTTCTCGCGGTTCGATTTCGAAAGCTCACCGTCCGTGTCCGTGTCAGGCGATGTGCGGGCCCCGGGAATGTACCGGACATCGGGGCAGGTGCACGTGAGCGACGCCATCCATCTTGCGGGAGGACTGGCGGCAGATGCCGAGACCGGCGATGCGCAAGTGTTCCGTTATCTGCCGGACGGCAAGCTCAGGATTTTCAGCGTGAATTTGAGCGCGGCGATTGCCGGCGACCCGACGGAAAACATAGTTCTCGCGCCGCGAGACCGAATCTTGATTCATCGCAGTCCGGACGCTGCGCAACCCGCGACTGTCTATATAGAGGGTGAAGTCGGGAAGCCGGGCCGCTATCCGCTGACCACGAATATGACCGTGGCGGATCTGATACGCGTGGGAGGGGGGCTCAAGCCCAGCGCCGATAGCAAGCTCGGAGACTTAACGCGTTATCAGTGGGCAGGCACAACGAAATTGGAAGGCGAGCATGAGCCGATCAAAATTGCGGCGGCACTGCGCGGCGACGCCGCAGCCAATGAGTCTCTGCACAACGGAGACGTGGTGACCATTCGCCAGCTTCCCGGCTGGAATGACCTGGGCGCTTCCATCAGTGTGAAGGGCGAGGTGGCGCATCCGGGAACCTACGGCATTCGGCCGGGCGAGAGACTCAGCTCGGTCCTTGAGCGGGCAGGAGGATTTCAGCCGAGCGCGTATCCCTACGGGGCGATTCTGCAAAGAGTGCAGGTGCGCGAGATGGAAGAGCAGCAGAGGAACGAAATGATCCTGCGCGTCAAGGACGCGGAAGGCAACTTGCAGTTGTTGCCCGCCACGGATCCCAAGGACAAGAAAGCCAAGGAATCCGAGCTGGCGCAATATCAAACGACTCTGACGGAACTGAGCGCCAATCCTCCCACCGGCCGCGTCAATATCCGCATTTCTGCGAATTTGAAGCAGTGGAAAAACACGCCGGCAGACGTCGAGGTGCGCGCGGGAGACACAATTTTGATTCCCAAGAAGCCGAGTTACGTGATGGTTTCCGGCCAGGTGTTCAATCCGACGGCGGTGTCCTACCGGCCGGGGAAGAGCGCGCAGTGGTATCTGAGCCAGTCCGGCGGGCCGACCACCATGGCCGACAAGAAGGCGATTTTTGTAATCCGGGCGGATGGCTCGGTGTTCGGAGCAAAGCGTGGCGCATGGGACGGGGACTCGCTGGGCGCAACGCTGCAACCGGGAGACACCGTGGTTGTGCCGGAGAAGGCTATTGGCGGCGGGACAAATTGGGCGAACTTGTTTACGACCGCACAAGTGGCTTCGTCGGTCGCCAGTACCGTGTTCTTGGCGCTGCACTATTAAGAAAGTGGACGTGGCATGACCGGATGGAGGATGAGATTCGTGCTCAGTGGTTGCTTAATGGCGACATTTGGAGCAGCGGGCGCAAGGTGCTATGCGCAGTCTGCGTCGCCGAAGCCAAGCGACTCGTCGTCGGCGGACCAGAGTGCAACGAACGACCAGACCGCGGAGCAGGGGCAGGATTCGACAGGTGATTCTTCCAGCCGCATCGCGGACGCGCCGGTAAGCTCGGCGGACTATGACAATACATTGGGGATGAACTTTCTAAAAAACTTCGCCGCCGATCAAAGGGCGATCTGGACAAGTCCGGCAAGGCTACGCCTGGTGGACGCGGATTGGCTGCTGCCGCTGGGGATCGCGGCGGGGGGAATGCTGGCCACCGACACCGAGTTCAGCAAGCACCTTTCGAACTCACCGAGCCGGCTGAGGTTTAGCAATAATTTTTCGAACTATGGAGTGGCGTCGCTGGCAGGAGCCGCGGGAGGGCTTTACCTCTGGGGCCGAATAACGCACGACGACCACAAACGCGAAACGGGCTTCCTGGCTGCGGAAGCGGCGCTCAACAGCCTCGCGCTGACCTACACCGCCAAATACACGTTCGGACGCGAACGGCCGCTGCAAAACAATTATAGCGGCAGCTTCTGGCAGGGAGGAGATTCCTTCCCGTCGGACCATGCAGCGGTGGCCTGGTCGGTCGCGAGTGTAGTCGCCCACGAGTATCCCGGTCCACTGACGTCACTTCTTGCATACGGGATGGCGACGGCGGTGAGCGCGGCGCGAGTGGACGCGAAGCAGCATTTTCCCACGGACGTGCTGATCGGCAGCGCCCTCGGTTGGTTTGTGGGACAGGAAGTTTATAGACATCATCACGACCCGGAGTTGGGTGGCGGAGAATGGGAAACCTACGCCGAGTCGCGCGACGAGGGGCCGGGCCGCTGGTTGGGTGGCGCCGGCTCTCCGTATGTGGAATTAGACAGCTGGATTTATCCAGCCATCGAACAGCTTGCGGCGATGGGATACATCCAATCGGATTATCTGGGGATCCGTCCGTGGACGCGGACCGAGTGCGCCCATCTGGTGGAAGAGGCCGGAGACCGGATTCAGGGCAATCAATCCGTTCCTGACGTGGCCAGCCAGCTCTACACCAATCTTGCGAAGGAGTTCAGCCTTGAAGGTGACGCGTCCGGCGGCGAAAACGCAGTCTCCGTACATCTTGAATCGGTGTACGCGAGTGCGACAGATATAGACGGCGCTCCACTGCATGACAGCTATCATTTCGGCCAGACGATTATCAACGACTACGGCCGTCCCTTCGAAGAAGGGTTCAACACCTACGACGGTTTTTCGGGCTACGGCATCGCCGGCCGCTTCACCATTTACGTCCGCGGCGAATATCAGCACGCTCCGTATGCGCCCGCCTATTCGCTCGGGGTTCGCGAGCTAATCGCCACCGTGGATGAGAACCCGATCCAGCCGGCCACACCGTTTTCCACCGCAAATCAGTTTCGGCTGCTGGATACATATGTCGCGGCCAGCGTCGCGGGATGGAATCTCGCGTTCGGCAAGCAGAGCCTGTGGTGGGGACCGGAATACGGCGGAGCACTGCTGTTCAGCGACAACGCGGAACCGATCTACATGGCGCGTATCAGCCGCGTCGCGCCGATCACTCTGCCCTGGATTTTCCGCTATCTCGGCCCGATGAAATCGGATGCGTTTGTCGGCAAGCTTTCCGGCCATGACTTCCCGCCGCGACCCATCATGCACGGGGAAAAAATCAGCTTTAAGCCGACGCCCAACGTGGAATTCGGGTTTTCGCGGACGGCGATCATGGGCGGCGTGGGCCGCGCGTTGACCCCCGGAGCGTTTTGGAACAGCTACACGATTTTTTCCCGGTCTTCGATTTTTTACAACGCCAACAAGAATCCCGGAAAGCGCACCGGCGGTTTTGATTTTTCGTACAAGGTGCCGTTCGTGCGCAACTGGCTGACGGTGTACACCGATTCGCTGTCGGATGATGATCCCTCGCCGCTGGCGAACCCGCCGCGCGCCGGAATCGCCACGGGATTCTATATGCCGCGGCTGCCGGGCTTGCCAAGGCTGGATTTGCGATTTGAATCTGTTTACACCGACACTCCCGTGTCCAGTACCGGAGGGCACTACATCTATTTCGACAGCTTTTACCACGACCTATACACCAACAAAGGAAACATCCTGGGAGACTGGATTGGAAGGCAAGGCTCGGGCTACCAAGGCTGGAGCACCTACCATTTTAGTTCGAGGAGCAACATCCAGTTCGGATACCGGCACGCGCAGGTCTCCAAGGATTTCATCCCGGGCGGAGAAACTCTGAACGACGGCTCGGTAAAGGCGAATTGGTGGTTGCGCAACGATCTGGACATCTCCGCCTTCGTTCAATACGAGAAATGGCGGGCGGCGGTATTGGCGCCCGGCCCGCAGACGAACTGGACCTCCTCGATTGAAGTCAGTTTTCAGCCGCAAGGATTGCGCTTGGCGTTTCGCTCCGGCCGGGAGGAACTCGATGAGCAATCCACACAGGCGCCTAATTAAGGACGCAGAGAAATGAGTGGAGCGGGAGTGAAACAGAGTCCGATGGCGCCCGCTCCAGAGATTTCGGAGCCAGCGTTTGCCGAGGAACTCGAAGTCAATGCCGCCCGCGCGCGCCAGGCAGAGCTCCTGCGCGTGCTGTGGTCGCAACGAAGATTGCTCGGGCGAATTACTGCGGCGGGCCTAGTGATCGCGACGATGACTGCTTTTCTGATTTCGAATCGTTACACGTCCACTGCGCGAATCATGCCTCCGGATGACCGAACCTCCTCCGGGCTGGCGGCAATGGCGGCCGCGCTTTCGTCGAACGCCGGAGGGATGGGGGCGGTCGCCGACAATGTTCTTGGGCTCAAGAATTCCAGCGACGTGTTTCTGGGAATCCTGCAGAGCCGCACAACCCAAGACCGGATCATCGAGCAGTTCGGTTTGGGGAAGGTGTATGGAGACCGGCGCATCGAGGATACGCGCGCGGACCTGACGGCGCACACCGATCTATCGGTTGACCGCAAGAGCCTGATCATCACCATCGCAGTTACGGACAAGGATCCGCGCAGGGCGGCGGGGATGGCCCAGGCTTACGCCGAGTCGCTCGACAGCCTGGAGAGCCAGCTGAGCACCTCCGGCGCGCGCCGGGAGAGAATCTTTCTCGAAGGGCGATTGCAAGAGGTGCGGCAAAGTCTGGAGGCAGCCGAGCAGCAGTTCAGTCAATTCGCCAGTAAGAATGCGGCCATCGACATCAAGGAGCAAGGGAGAGCGATGGTGGATTCCGCCGCGGCGATTCAAGGTCAATTAATCGCCACCCAGGCGGAGCTGGAGGGGCTAAAGCAGATTTATACGGACAATAACGTGCGGGTCCGGAGTTTGAATGCGCGGCTCGGCGAATTGAAGCAGCAGCTCGGAAAAATAGGAGGTAAGAACGAGACCGGCGCGACGGGCACTTCCGACGACACCCTTGAGTCCATCTATCCTTCCATCCGGCGGCTTCCGTTGTTGGGGGTCACCTATGCGGACCTCTACCGGCAAACGGCCATTCAAGAAGCGGTGTATGAAACGCTGACCAAAGAATACGAGCTCGCCAAGGTCGAGGAGGCGAAGGAGATTCCGACGGTCAAGATACTGGATCCTCCCAATATTCCCGAGGAGAAATCATTTCCACCGCGCCTGCTGATCGTGCTGCTGGGGACGGCGCTCGCCTTCATGATTGCTGCCGCATGGGCCTTCGGAAAGGCGCAGTGGGAAGCGACGAAATCGAGCGATCCGCGAAAGCAACTGGTGCGCGAAATTCGCACGGCCCTGGTTACAGAAGCACTGGCATTTGCGAGAAACGTCTCGCATTCGCGTGCGGCGAGCCCGGAGTGTGTCGAGCTGCTTCCGCGCAGCGAGCGGGGAGACAGCTAGGGCGGCTCGCTGTAGCGGACGCTATTCATCAGCATTGGGTCACTTGCACCTGTAAGTGACGCGGCGAAGCTGTGTGTGGTCCATGGAAGCGGAGAAGCTCTGGTGAACCAAACCATGACGGTAGATAACCCGAAGAATTGGGATCTTTCCGCGGCGGGACTTTGCCAGCCGAACTGGTACGCAGCCTCGACCAACTCAAATCACGAGAAGCAAGTGGCGGCGCGTCTGGAGGCGCGTGCGGTGCAATATTTTCTCCCGCTATACAAATCATTGCGAAAATGGAAAGACCGCCGCGTCTTCCTGGATATGCCGCTCTTCCCGGGCTACATCTTTGTTCGTCTCAGTCGTATTTCGCAGCTGCGCGCTCTGGAAGTTCCCGGGGTGGTTCGTCTCATTGGGTTTGGCGGGCAGCCGTGCGCACTTCCAGAAAATGACATTGAGATTCTCAGGACAGGGATCGCGAATCGGTTAAACATCGAGCCGCACCCGTGCGTCACAGCTGGATGCCGCGTACGGGTGATTAAAGGACCGCTCATCGGTCTGGAAGGAATTCTGGTCCGGCAGAAGAGTTCGAGCCGTGTGGTTTTGACGCTTGATGCGATCGCGCGTTCGGCTGCTGTGGAAGTCGACGCGCGCGACATCGATCCAATTTCCTGAATTACGCCGCCGGTACAGGTTTGTTCCTGCCTGCTTCCGTTCGATAAACGGAGTTCGATTGGCGCAAAAAATGCATCTCCGCTGGCCTGTCGCGATAATTCCAGGTGGCATCTCGCTTCCGGCAATTCGCCAGCTCGGCTTCAGCGTCGTGGACCAAGTACTTGCAGTTGGTGGAATGTTTCTGGTGAATATTTCGCTGGCGCGAACCCAGACAAAAGAGGCCTACGGAATCTTCGCATTGTCGTACTCAGCGTTTACGTTGCTGGCGGGTCTGCACAACGCCGCGATCGTGGAGACCTACACGATCTATGGTTCGGGCCGATACCGGGGGCATTTCCGCTCCTACTCGCGGCTGCTGTGGCGAAGCAATCTGTTATTGGTGATTGCGGCGACTGCGGCATTAACGCTCGCCTGGCGATTGCTGGCGTGGGTGCTGCCGTCTTTAGGGTCGCCCACAGGTTTGGGCATGGCGTTGGCGTGCGGGATGCCACTGACAGCGCTGTTCCTGCGGCGGACGTTTTACATGCGCCGACGCCCGGACCTTGCCGCAAGACTTTCGTTTGTTTTTTTTGGGATTTGCGCGGCACTGCTCTGGATATCGTTTCGCGCCGGTGTTTTGAGTGGATTCAGCGCGTTTCTGATCGTTGCTGCGGGATGGGGCCTATCGGCAACATTCATGGCCAGCGAGCTGCCGGGGCGAGCCGCCGGCGAAGATTTCATGGAGCTTGAACCCAGATATTGGGCGGAGCATTGGAAATACGCGCGCTGGGTACTGGTTACCGCATTCGTTTTCCAGCTGACCACGCAGGGCTATTATTGGCTGGCAGCAGGACTTGTCTCGGTCAAGGACGTGGCCAACCTCCGCGCGTTACTGAACGTGGTGGTGCCGATGGATCAGGTGTTTACTGCGACGAATCTGCTGATGCTTCCCATGTTGTGCGCTCGGTATGAATCCGCTAGTGTCGCGGGCGTGGTCTCTTTGTGGAAGGTTTACTGCGCAAGTTGGTTCGCGATGACCTGCGCTTTTGCGGGGATCGTGAATATTTTGGGCAGGCCGGTGATGCATTTTCTCTATAGCGGAGCATTCGATGATGTCTCCTCGCTGGTCCGCATGCTCGCTCTGCTTCCGCTGGTGATGGGCATCGGCCACACGATCAACGCAGCGTTAAAGGCCGCCGAGCGGCCGGATGTGGTCTTCACCGCGTATGTGTTTAGTGGTGCAGTCACGTTTATCGCAGGCGTCCCGCTGGTGACGCACCTCGGCTTGCGCGGAGCAGTTTACGGGCTGATTACCTCCGGCACGGCTTACACCCTCGCACTGGCGCTGGGCTTGTGGCGCGTCACTTCCGTCGGCGCGAACTGGTCCGCGCCGCTTTCGAGCGCGTCATGAGGACCATCCCGGCATGAATCCGACGCAGCGTCCGACGGCAATCCATAGGGCGCAATTCAACCGCGGCGTGCTCGCTCCGATCGCCTTGTTTGTCTACAACCGGCCAACTCATCTGGAAAAAACGGTGGATTCGCTTCGCGCGAACGATCTGGCGCCCCAGAGCGATCTATTCATCTATTCCGATGGTCCCGCGAATGGCGCCAAGTCTGCCTCCGTTCAGCAGGTCCGCGAGCTGATTCGCGGCATCCACGGTTTCAAATCCGTGACGCTTATTGAGCGCGAGCGGAACTGGGGTCTCGCGAATTCCGTGATTGCGGGCGTGACGCAGGTGTGCGGCGATTTCGGCCGCGTGATCGTCATGGAAGACGACCTGCTGACCACACCTGACTTCCTGACTTTCATGAACCAGGCGCTGGACAGATATGAACCGGAGCCGAGGATTCATTCGGTGAGTGGCTTCAACTTTGGCCTGCGTGTTTCCGATGCCTATCCATACGACGCCCTGTGTTTCTATCGCAGCAGTTCGCTGGGATGGGGCACCTGGAAAGACCGGTGGGAAAAGGCCGATTGGACGATGTCCTACTACGAGAGCGTCTCGACCGACAAGCAGCGACAGCGCGAATTCAACCGGGGCGGAGAGGACCTGTTTCACATGCTCGCTTTGCAGGCCAACGCCAAGATCGATTCCTGGGCGATCCGCTGGGCATACAGCCACTTTCAGGGCGATGGACTGGCGTTGCTCTCGACGCGGCCTCTGGTGATGCACATTGGTTCTGACGCTGAGGCCACTCATTCTCGGCGCAAATCGTTCCGTCAACTGCCGCTGACTGGCACGTACAAGTCCATCCTGCGGTTCCCGGACAGCGCCCCACTCGAATCCGGATTTGTTGCCGAATTGCAGCGGCTGCTTCGGCCATCGCTGGCGCGAAAGCTCGTGCGCTATTTGAAGCGGGTGCATGTGTGGCCGGCCATGCGTCGCGGAGATTTTGCGGGCGTTCAGGCGGCCAGCCCAAAAGATTCTGCGGTTGCTGAAGCTGCATCGGAGATAACAGTTTGGTCAAGAATGCATTGAAGTCCTTACGCCGAACGTTCAGGACCGCGGCCGGAGATCGCAGCGAGGCTGCGTTGCTGCTCGCGGGCAAGGAAATGGCCTGGCGCGTGGCGCGCATGCCGCCCAACACCGATTTTCGGAGCGTGGGCTTTAAGGTGTTCTCTCAGTTTGACGAAGACGGCATCATTCAGTATTTAATCAACAAACTGCCGATCGCGAACAGGACCTTCATAGAATTCGGCGTCGAAAACTATGAAGAGAGCAACACAAGATTCCTGCTGCTCAACGATCACTGGCAGGGAATGGTCCTCGACGCGCGGGGCGCGGATATCCGGTACATCCAGCGCGACAAAATCTACTGGCAATACGACCTGCAAGCAAAGCAGACCTGGATCACGCGTGAGAACATCAATGAACTGCTGCTCGGCGCATCGTTTGGCGAAGACGTGGGGCTGCTATCCATCGACATAGACGGAAACGACTATTGGATTTGGGAAGCGATTCATTCGGTACGGCCCCGGATTCTGATCATCGAATACAACAGCCTTTTTGGTCTGCAACCCATCGCCGTCCCATACCAGGAGGACTTTCAGAGAACGGCCGCGCACTACTCCAATCTTTACTATGGAGCGTCGCTGGGGGCGCTCGACTATCTGGCCAGCAAGAAGGGCTACCTGCTTCTCGGTTCGAACGTCTTGGGACACAACGCATTTTTCGCCCGCCAGGATGTGGCTCGGGAGTTTCGTGGCTTGAGCCTTCCAGAAGCGTACGTGGAGAGCAAGTTCCGTGAATCGCGCGATCGTGCGGGGAATTTGACGCACCTGCGCGGCGAGGATCGGTTGCGGCTGATCCAGGATATGCCCGTCGTTCAAGTGGAGACCGGTGAAACGGGCACGCTGAAGGATTTGTGGGAAGCGCCGTCGCTCGTCGCATCCGTACCCGAATTCAAATGACCAGCTCTTTGCAACAAGCCGAGCACACGTTGATCGTCCAGATCGAACCGTGGGTGGATGAGATGGAGCTGCAGCAGCTCCGGCGAGTCATTGACTCTACCTTTCTGGTGGAACACGAGCTGACGCGCGAATTCGAGTCCTGCACCGCGCGGTATACCGGCGCGAAGCACGCTGTGGCGGTCTGCAACGGGTCGATGGCGTTGTTCACGTGTCTGAAAGTGCTCGGTGTTGGACCGGGCGACGAGGTGATCGTCCCAAATCTTACATTCATTGCGTCGGCCAATGCCGTAATCCTCGCGGGGGCCACGCCGGTGCTGTGCGAAGTTCGGGAGGATACGTTTTGCATCGATGTCGCACGCGCCGAGGAGCTGGTGACCAGCCGGACCCGGGCCGTGATGCCCGTCCATCTCTACGGGCAGAGCGCGGATCTGGACGCGGTGACGGCGTTCGCCCGGCGGCATGGGTTAAAGGTGGTAGAGGACGCCGCGGAAGGAATCGGCGTACGTTACGACGGGCGACACGTGGGCACGGTCGGAGACATGGGCATCATTTCCTATTATGGAAACAAGACCGTTACCTGCGGCGAAGGCGGCATTATTTTGACGAACGACGACGAGCTGGCGAGGGCCGCGTTTCGAATGAAGAATTACGGGCGCGATCAAAAAGGAGTCTACAGCCACGATACCATCGGATTCAATTTCTCATTTACGGACCTGCAAGCGGCCATCGGAATCGCGCAGATGAAAAAACTGCCGGCGATCATCAGCAAGAAAGACGCGATCCACGAGCGATACGTTCGCGATTTACGACCGCTGGCGACTTTTTGTCCCGTGTACATTGACCCGAAATGCGAGCCCGTTTTCTGGTTTTCTTCTTTTCTTTGCGAGTGCCCTGAGGCACTTGGCCACTTTTCTGCGGGCGCGCGGCGTGCAGACGCGCCGCCTCTTTCTTCCGCTGCATCAACAGCCCTGCTATGCAGACGGCAAGCATGTGCGCATGCCGCGGCCAGATTTTCGAATCAGCGAGTCGATTCATCAAAGAGGAATCTCGCTGCCGTCGTCCTATTCGCTGACGGACGATCAGCAGTCCTACGTGATAGAGCAGATTCATCAATTCTATGCGGGTCGGGATTAACTGCCTCAACAATCACCCGGGTTTCGTCGGCGGGGTCAACACATTCACATGCGGATTGCTTCAGGGCCTCGCCGCGCGGCGCAACGGCCATCGGTTCAGCCTGTATGCAACCTCCAGAAATCAGTATCTGTTCGACTCACTTAAGGGCCTGAACGGGTTTGAGATTATCGTCCTTGACGACGCCGGCCGGGTGCTTCGCGATTCTCTCTGCCGGGCTGCGCTTCTCTCGCACAGCGAAAAGGTTTATGAGTTTGCGAGCAACACGATTCTTCGCAGGGTTCGAGAGACAATTGAGGCAGACGCTGATGTTACGTATACCCCGTCGACTGTTCTGCGTTACTTCAACCCTAGCAAGCCGGCAATCCTTTCCATGCACGATATTCAGCACGTTCATTACCCGGAGTTTTTTGGCTGGGCCCGGAAGCTGAGCAGGCGCGTGACGTACGAGTTGAGTGCCCGGCACGCGACCTTTCTGCAAGCGAGCACCGAGTTCATCAAGAGAGATCTATTGCAGCATTTCCATTTTCTTCAAGAGGAGCAAGTTGTCGTGATTCCCGAAGGTGTCTGCATCAAAGACTTCGCGGCGCCGAGCGACACGGCTTGCGTTTGCCGCAAGTATCGGTTGCCGGAACGTTTCCTGCTCTATCCCGCGCAACCGTGGCCACACAAAAATCATATGACCCTCATGCGCGCGTTGAATGAAATCGAGCAGGCCTGCCGCCAGCGTATTCCGCTCGTTCTTACCGGAGGAAAATTGACGGCCGCGCCAGCAGTGGCTGCATTCATCGCAGAGAAATCGATGGACTACATCTTCGATCTTGGACCAGTGCCATTCGCCGACTTAGTCGCGTTGTATCAGAAAGCGTCGTTCCTGGTCATGCCTTCGCTGCACGAAGCAGGCAGCCTGCCGATTCTGGAAGCTGCGGCCGCCGGCGCTCCCATCATCGCATCGAAGATCCCGCCTTGCGAAGAGCTGGCGTGTAGGCTGGACCTGAATTTGTTCCCACCATTGGATGTTGTCGCCCTTGGGAGTCTTATTCGCGCGCTCTGGGATGACGAAAAGACCGCTTCGGCGCAGGCCAGGCACAACCGCGAGGCCATCAAGGCGTATTCCTGGGAAAATGCCGCCGAAAAATTCTTGAATCTGTGCGCTGTTGCCAACGCTTAAAGGCAGTCTTTTCAACCGGACGATCAGGCAATGAGAGCCGCATATCTGATTCTGCTGGCCATTCTGGTGGCGACGTACGCCTGCGCCTTGAATGAAATCAAAAAGAAAAGCTCCCGGCTGACGCCCCTGCTGGGTTGGATGATGGGCCTTGGATTTTTTCTGATCATTCCACTGTCGGCCGTCACGCTACATGGCGGATATCGGGCGCCGCAAGCCTATGAAATCAACGGTTGGGGAGATGTGGACCTGTCGAACTTGAGTTCGCTGAAGCCGTTCATGGTTATCTGGCTTTCCGTAATGTCGGCTTGCGCGGTCGCCTATTTCTGTTGCCCGACAACATCACGAGATTGGGTGGCGGACTGGCCCGCCATTCGCAGAAAACTGGAGCGTTCGATCCTGATCACCATGATCATCGGGGTGATCGGCTGGCTGGTAATGATCTATGCCGTCGGAGGGCTAGAGGCCTTTCTGATATCTCACTGGTACAACCGGATTGCCGATCTGGTGGAACAACACGGGACCGGATTTGTATTGTTCGATCACCTCACGCAAGCGAACGACATTGTGTTCACGGGCGCCGCAGCTCTTTATACGAGCCTGGGCCTGAGGAACAGGGACACGCGCTGGCCGTTTACTTTGTTTATAGCCGTTTTTCTGGTGATCGGGATGGCGATGACTGGCAATAGAATCTACATTGCCCTGTATTTGCTGTCTTTCTTGACTTCTGCCTGGCTGTTCAATCGAAAGCGAATCATCGGCCTGATCCTGGTCATTTCACCGATCCTGGCAATTTTCTTCAGTTCGTGGGCCGCGGTGCGCCACGATTTGACCGGTGTCCCGGATTCGATGAGCAACTATGTAGCCGACTACAATCCCCGCAACAATGCACTGACCGCAATCATGGATGCGACGGAAGGAACCGACGTCACGCTGCTGATGCATATGATCAACGACTTTGGGAACAGGCTCCCTTACCTATACGGCGGCACCTACGGCAGGATCTTTACATTTTTCCTGCCGAAGAGAATTTATCCGAGTCGCCCACAAGACTTCACAACCTTGACTGCAGGAATTTACGAACCCGGCGGAGCAA
Organism: uncultured Acidobacteriota bacterium; assembly: GCA_963814605.1. Classification (GTDB taxonomy): domain Bacteria; phylum Acidobacteriota; class Terriglobia; order Acidiferrales; family UBA7541; genus Palsa-295. The sequence goes on from CAWFDD010000003.1 coordinate 179,853, forward strand.
CCAGTCTCGGTTCAACGGCACTAGGGGAAGCGTTCGCAAACTTTGGTTTTTTCGGAATCCTGGCGCTGCCTATTTGGACCTGGCTTGGGTGCCGTTTTCCCGTCGGCCGTCACCGAGGAAGGGCAATTGATTTGGTCTCGCCAGTTGCGTTCATCATGTTTATTTGGTTTGCAAGGGGAACTCTCGCCGAGAGCGCCTTGCTCATGGTCGGAGCCCTGATGCTTATTTATTTGCTGCGACTGGCGCCGCGCTGTGAAATTCCTCGAGGCCAATCAGCGCGGCAGGCCCTGAACTAAGAGATCAGGGGCCTGCGCTATCGGCGGCAACGCCGTCACGTCAGGTTGTGCGACTGAGGGTTCTTCGAGACCTCGTCAATACAGTAAGCCGAGTGAAGTTCCAGTGAGTCAAATTCCAGCCAACCTGATCCGTTCCAGGATGCCCGAGCTTGATACGCTGCGGGGGATCGCAATTTCAGGAGTCCTTTTCCTGCACGGATTCTACTGGCGATATAGCGACCTGCAATTCACCGGACTGACGGGACTCTTTTTTCGGGCGACGGCATGGGGTTGGGTGGGAGTGAATCTCTTCTTTGTTCTTTCGGGATTCCTGATCACGGGAATCCTGCTGGATGCCAGGAACGACGACCAATACTATCGGCGTTTTTACGTGCGCCGCGCCCTGCGAATTCTGCCGGCGTATTACGGGCTCCTGGCGGTTCTGGCCATCCTGCGACAGGCCTCTTTGCCTTATGTAGGTATCAGTCTGGTTTACCTGGCTAATCTGACCACCTTGTTCGGCATTTCGAATGATTACGGCCCGCTGTGGTCGCTGGCGGTTGAAGAACACTATTACTTGTTCTGGCCGATGGTAGTCCGCCGCTTGAATGCGGTGAGCGTAGGCGCCCTAGCAGTTTTTATCTGTGCAATCGTTCCCTTTCTGCGCATGGCGGCATTTCGTTTAGGCACGGTGGAAGGGCTTTCGACCTACACGTGGCTGGTTGGAGACGGGCTAGCGACAGGGAGCGTGGTGGCGTGTCTTCTGCGGATACATTCGACGAGACGTGGTGCGATTCGACTCTGCGCGGTCGTCGTGGCGGCCGCGACGTTCGGCCTGACGCTCGGAGTTCCTTGGGGGATAACGACGCGTACTCGTCCCCTCGGCGCGATGTTTCAATACACCGTCGTGAATCTGTTCTGCGCAGGCCTGCTATTAGTGTTCTTACTTCTGGGCACGAGTCGCTGGCGAGAATACGTCAACCTGCGCGCGGTCCGGTTTCTTGGCTATATCAGTTACGGGTTGTATCTCATTCATCTTCTGGTTTTTCGGCTTTACGACCAGCTGTGCGGCAGCTTGTTCCCGAATCTTCAACCCGACGGAACCCGCTTCGGATTGATGGTGCTGCGCTTCATGATCGCGGCAACAGCGGCGACGAGCCTGGCGTATTTGTCTCGCCGGCACTTTGAAGAGAGATTCCTGCGGCTAAAAGATCGGTTTACACCCACGTTTTCACGATCCGTCTCAAGCGAACCAGCCGGCGTCGTGATGCCCATGGCTTCGGCGGCGCGCAGCAACAGCGACTGACCTTTTTGAATTCTGTCCCACGGCAATAAATCGGCAGGCTTGCGGCGTGCTCCCGTGGAGCACAAACGAAAGAGCGACGGTCTGTGCGAATCCTAATTAACTCGATTAACTTCTCACCTGAACCCATCAGCACCGGCAAATACGCAGGGGAAATGGCGGAGTGGCTCGCAGAGCGAGGGCATGAGGTCAGAGTTGTAACTACGGCTCCTCACTACCCGCAATGGAAAATCTTTCCTGGCTATTCCGCGTGGAAATTCAGCCGAGACACGGAAACGCAAGGAGTGAAATCGGAAGGTTCTCTGGAAGTATTCCGCTGTCCGGTTTGGGTGCCTCGCGCGCCTCGAGGTTGGAAACGAATCGCCTATCTCGCCAGCTTTTCACTCAGCTCCTGGCCAATGATGCTGCGTCAGATTCCCTGGTGCCCCGACGTGGTGTTATTGGTCGAGCCGACGCTGCTGTGTTCGCCGCAAGTTCTGTGCGTGTCCCGCATTTCCAGCGCCGTGGCATGGCTGCACGTGCAAGATTTTGAAGTGGACGTGGCCTTCCAGCTCAAACACTTTTCCTCTCTTCAAATGAAACGATGGATTCAATGGTTTGAACGTCTGGTGCTCCGGAGGTTCGACAAGGTTTCGTCCATATCCGAGCGAATGGTGAAACGGCTTTCGGCGAAGGGCGTAGATTCTGCTCGAACATCTCTTTTCCCCAACTGGGTTGATACCTCGCTGATCTATCCCCTTCCTGACGCCAGCGCCCTGCGAAAAGCCTTCAACATTCGGAATAAAACGACGGTCGCGCTTTACTCCGGCAACATGGGTACGAAGCAAGGGCTTGGACTGCTAGTTGAGACGTCGGAGCGCCTGAGATCACGGTCGGATATTCTCTTCTGCCTCTGCGGGGATGGGCCATATCGGGAAATACTAATCCGAAGAACGATGGGCTTCAAAAACGTCAAGTTCCTGCCGCTTCAACCGCTCGACAAACTCAATGATTTGCTCAATGCGGCCGATATTCATCTTTTGCCGCAGGTCGCGGACGCTGAGGACCTGGTGATGCCTTCGAAATTAACCGGCATGATGGCAAGCGGACGTGCGGTCGTCGCGACGGCTCGGCCGGAGACACAGATTTACAAAGTCCTTCAGGGGAAGGGCCTCGTGTGCCCTCCCGGCGATAGCGAGTCGTTCGCGGCAGCGGTCGTTCAACTGGCCGATAACCCCGTGTTGCGGCGAGAGATGGGAATAGCAGCCAGGAAGCACGCCCTCGCAAACATGAGCCGCGATGAAATTCTCGCAAATTTCGAGTTGTCACTTATGGAAGCTTGTGGCCGAGCAGTCGAATTCAGTCACCGAGAACCGTCATCGGCGACATGAGCAACAGTGGGCTGACCGGGTTTGATTGTGACGCATGAAAAAACCAGCCGGACAAGCGGGTGCTTCCATAGATTGCCGAAGTTCGGCGCAATGAGAAAGGCCAAGAATGAATGAAACGATTTTAGTGACCGGAGGCGCCGGGTTCATCGGCGCGAACTTTGTGCTGCGATGGCTCGCGACAGAAGCGTGCGGCGTGATCAATCTGGATAGCCTGAGCTATGCCGGAAACCTGCTTAATTTGGAGAGCCTTCGCGGCGATGCGCGGCACAGTTTTGTGCACGGAGACATCAAGGACTCGGGTTTGGTGCGAGACCTGTTGCGCATCCATCGGCCGAGGGCGATTGTGCACTTTGCTGCGGAGACTCACGTGGATCGCTCGATCGTCAAACCTGAAGAATTCATTCAAACAAACATCACCGGAACTTTCCGGCTGCTCGAAGCCGCTCGCGAACATTGGGAACAGCTTGCGGGCATCGATCGCGACAAGTTTGTCTTCCTGCACGTTTCGAGCGATGAAGTGTACGGATCTCTGCGCCCCAATGAGGAGCCTTTTCGCGAGACCTCACCCTACGCGCCGAATAGCCCGTACTCCGCATCCAAGGCTGCTGCCGATCATTTCGTCCGAGCCTACTATCAGACCTACGGCCTGCCAGTCTTAATTACACACAGCTCGAACAACTACGGTCCGTTTCAATTTCCGGAGAAACTGATTCCGCTAGTGATCCTGAATGGAAGCCGCGGACTTCGCCTGCCGGTCTATGGCGACGGCCGGCAGGTTCGGGACTGGATCTACGTTGCCGATCACTGTGACGCCCTTCGAATGGTCCTGGCGCAGGGCCGAGCAGGCCAGACTTACAACGTTGGCGGCTGCAATCAAAAAACGAACCTCGAAGTCGTCCGCACAATCTGCAGCATCCTCGACGAACGTCAACCTCGCTCAGACGGTTCTCCACACTCTTCCCTGATCGCGCATGTCAAAGATCGGCCGGGTCATGACCGGCGATATGCACTGGACACCAAGAAAATAAGAGATGAAATCAGATGGAAACCGACGGAGCGATTCGAAACCGGGATTCGCAAGACGGTCGATTGGTATCTGGAGAACATGCCTTGGGTGAATGAAGTAACCAGCGGGCAATATCGAGAATGGATGGAACTGCAATACGCGAGCGCTTCGTGACCAATGAGCAGTCTCGCAGATTTGATTTACGCTTAAAGGAGCGGCTTGTATGCCAAATGTAATGTTGGGAGCGAAATCCGCGCCGCCAAGAGGAATCATCCTGGCGGGCGGCGCGGGAACACGGCTCTACCCTGCCACCCATATCGTGTCCAAACAGCTGCTGCCTGTTTATGACAAGCCCATGATCTATTATCCGTTGACCACGCTGATGCTCGCGGGGATCCGCGAGATCTTGGTGATTTCGACTCCGCAAGATACTTGCCGATTCGAACAGCTGCTGTCGGACGGAAGCCAATGGGGCCTTCATTTCGAGTACGCGGTGCAGCGGGCTCCGGAAGGTTTGGCACAGGCCTTAATCATCGGCAAAGACTTCATTGGCGGCGGCAGATGCGCTTTGATTCTCGGAGACAATCTTTTCTTTGGGAATGATCTTTCCGCGATACTGCGCAGGGCCGTGAAAAGGGAAGCCGGAGCAACTCTGTTTGCATATCAGGTGGACGATCCTCGCGGATACGGTGTGGTCGAACTAACGGAAAGCGGCAAAGCAAAATCCATCGAGGAGAAGCCGACCATGCCGAAGTCGCGCTACGCGGTTACCGGCATGTATTTCTATGACAATCAAGCGGTAGCAATGGCCGAATCGCTGCGGCCGTCGCATCGTGCGGAACTGGAAATTACCAGTCTTAACCAGCGCTATCTGGAGACCGGGCAGCTCGAGGTTGAGTTGCTGGGGCGGGGCATGACCTGGCTCGACACCGGAACGCACGATTCGTTGCTCGAGGCTTCGCTGTTCATTCACACCATCGAAAAGCGCCAGGGTCTCAAGATCGCTTGCCCCGAAGAGATCGCGTATCGCCTCGGCTATATCAGCGCCGATGAACTTGCGGTTCTCGCCACGCGAACTCAAGCGAATGGATACGGAAAATACTTGTTGCAGTTAATCGAGGAGCCGGTTGGTCGCCGCACATCCAAAAAAAGAGCGGCGTTCGGCGGTTCTCTGGTCGCTTAGCGTCCCACTGGGAACCGCAAGTGTAATTGCAACGAGCGATCGGCAGGCCCTCCCTTTTCTCGCAAGACCCAGAAGCTGCGGCGGTATCGCAGATCAATTAGGACACTATGAATGTCTTGGTCGTTGGCGGCGGCGGGTTCGTAGGGTCTCACGTGGTAGACGCATTGCTTGAGGAAAAGGTGAGTGTCACAGTGTTTGACCGAAGGCCCGAACAATTTCGGCGACCGGAGGCGCGAGTCACCTACATCTGCGGACATTTGAACGATGCTGCCGCGCTCGAAAAGGCGTTTTCATCGAGCATCGACGCCGTCATTCACCTGGCTTCTGCAACTGTGCCAAAGACTTCCAACGACAATCCGATGCAAGACGTAGAGAGCGTCAACGCAACACTGGGTCTGTTGAACCGCTGCGTCAAATTCAGAGTCAAGCGAATCGTGTTTGCCTCCTCGGGAGGCACAGTTTACGGCATTCCCGAATCACTCCCCATCGGAGAAAATCATCCGACCGATCCAATCTGCTCGTATGGAATCGGAAAGCTTGCCGTGGAGAAGTACTTGCAGCTGTACGACCGCCTCTACTCGTGCTCTTCGACTATTCTTCGAATTGCAAATCCCTACGGCATCGGGCAATCCTCCAAATCTACCCAAGGTGTCATTCCGGTCTTCATGAATCGAATCCTGGAGGGCAAACCGATCACCATCTGGGGCGACGGGTCCGCCGTCAGAGACTTTGTCAGCGTCCGCGATGTGGCGAAATGCTTTTTGTTAGCTCTGAAATCGGATGCTGCGGGAATTTTCAACGTGGGTAGCGGGATTGGGACCAGCATCAACGAACTTGTGCAGCTTTTGTCATCGATCCAACAGCTTGAACCGGTGATTGTCCGGGAGCCGGCGCGGAATTGCGACGTCCCGAACATCGTTTTGGATTGCCGGAAAGCCAAGGCTGTTTATGGTTGGGAACCGCGAGTGACGCTTTCCGCTGGTCTGACGGAGCTGGCGCACTGGCTCGAATCGCTGGGTTCGTCGCCGATGCGAGCCCAGACCTGTAGCTAACTTAAATAGATAACGATGCGCGACCGTCAAAACCCGCTGTACCTGGCCACCAAACGCCTCTTCGATATCGTTCTTGGTAGTTTATCGCTGGCGATCAGCAGCCCGGTGATTTTACTGGCTGCGCTGGCGATCCGCCTGGAGAGCCCCGGAAACCCATTTTTTCTGCAGACGCGCGTTGGCTTAAAAGGAAGACCGTTCACAATCTTCAAACTCCGAGGGATGCAAATCGACGCGCGCGATCGCTTTCCAGAGCTCTATGATTATCGACAATTGACCAACCTGGATTTTTACTTTCACTATGAGCACGATCCACGAATTACTCGAGTAGGACAATTCATAAGGCGCACCAGTATCGACGAATTGCCAAATTTTCTGAATGTTGTCCTGGGGTCGATGACTTTAGTGGGACCGCGCCCCGATATTCCGGAGATGTTGAGGCTGTATGGCCCGAGTGCGGAACGCTATATTTCCGTGAAACCCGGAGTCACCTGTCTTTCCAAGATCACCGGCAGGGATCTTTTGACCAAAAGGGAATCAATCCAGCTAGACCTGCAATACATAAAAGAGATGTCGTTACGTTTGGATATGAGGATTTTGTGGCGAACGTTTCAAAACATCGTGTTCGTGCGATGCAAGCTGCCCACCGCCGCCAAAGTCAACCAGGCATCTGCCGTGCGTCAAATTGGTTCGGTATCAAGTCACGCCGATGACTAGCCAACTCGCACGACAACGGAAAACTGACCGACGCTCATCGAAATTCCATAGACTGGTGATTCAAAATTGAACGAACGGACGTTTAGAATTGCCCCACGATAGCGCGGCGGTATTCTCTTCGTCATCCTTGTCGCAAATCCCCCAGCAGCAAACCCCGTCCCGAAGCCCGACCATCTAGACCGTTTCGTCAGCTAGTCAGATTCGTAAACCCGCCGCTCCACGCGAACGGACTTTTTCGCTCAAGCTTCGTATCCCTCTGCCACGGGCCTCGACGGTTGCCTCCGAGTGCCAAGCTCCGCGGATTTCTGGTGACTGCTTTGAGGAAGGGGACGTCCTCGCATAAAATCGGGTTCTGGAATGAACTGAAATTGACGCGAGCCAACGACGTGTTAAAGTAGTGTTTCCGGAATTGGCGTCGAAATAAGCGCGCCATCAAATCGGGAGAACTCCAACCCATGTCTGGTACCAAGATCGCTCAAATCGATTCATCCCCGGCACCTCGACAAAACGCTCGACAGCTCCATTCCGTTACGAAACCGCGCCTACCTGTCCAGGCGACGAGGGCCGCTGGCATCGCGGAGACGTCTGGCCTTCGTGAACGCAAGAAATCGCATATGCGGCAGCAAATTATCGACACTTCGATCCGCTTGTTCAGGGATCGTGGATACGAAAACACGCGGATCGAGGATATCGTCCGAATTCTAGAGGTTAGCCAGACGACTTTCTTCCGGTATTTTCCGAGCAAGGACGCCGTTCTGCGCGAGGTTGGAAGGCGCGGATTCGTTTGCATCAGGGGACATCTCGAGAGCGAGCTGTCGAACGCCACCTCGACTGTGGAGCGACTTCGCCGGATGTATCAGGAAATGGCCAAAGAGGCAGAGTCGGATCAACCGCTATGGCGTGCGATCGTACTTTCCGGTGCCATGGATCCCGTGCGCTCGCCGGAAATGCGACGGCCGGACGAGATTGGGGCCGGCTTGCTGCGTGAGATTTTGGAGGAAGGGCAGAAGCGCGGAGAGATTACCCGCGATTTCCCGGTGGTTCACCTGGCAGAATTCATGCGAGGGCTCTACATTACCGCAGTTCGCCGTTGGGCGGTCGACCTGACCGGCCCGCACAGCTTGAGCGAGCGCGTGCAGAACGCCGTTGATGTTTTCCTGCGCGGCGTTCAGGCATGATGCCTCAAGTTGTCGGTTCACCCATCCTGCGAAGCTTTACTTTCCCGAGGCCGCGTCAATGAAAGCCGCGATCCTGCGCGAGTTTAAGAAGCCGCTGGCAATCGAAGAAGTGGACCGGCCTAAGCCGGATGCCCAGGAAGTCCTAATCGAGGTTGAGGCCTGCGGCGTTTGCCATTCCGATTTGCACGTGGCCGATGGTGATTGGCCGCAGATGGCGAGAATCGTCAAGCTGCCGCTGATTCTTGGGCACGAAATCGCCGGGCGGGTAGTGGAGAAAGGCGTCGGGGTAAGCGATTTGCAAGTGGGAGATCGCGTCGGAGTCGCATGGCTCCACTGGAGCTGCGGCGAATGCGAGTTCTGCCGCGAAGGGAATGAAAACCTCTGCGCGCGGCAGAAGGTCACGGGCGTCTCCGTTGACGGCGGCTACGGCGAATTCGTTAAGGCCCCAGCCAGCCACGCGCTGAAGATTCCGGACGGTCTTTCTTCCGTTGATGCCGCGCCTCTTTTTTGCGCCGGCGTCACGGTTTACCGGGCCCTCAAACAGGCAAAAATCTCGCGCGGCCAGCGGCTGGCGATCTTTGGCGTCGGAGGATTGGGGCACCTCGCCGTGCAAATCGGAAGCGCGCTCGGAGCGGAGGTCGCGGCAGTGGATATTTCGGAGGAAAAGCTGGCCCTCGCCAAGTCCCTTGGCGCGACTCACGCCTTCAATGCCGCCTCGACCGACGTAGCCAAAGAATTTCGAAAACTGGGCGGAGTTCATGTGGCGCTGGTGGCATCGGCGGCAAAGGCGGCATATGACACGGCCTTTAATTGCGTGCGGCCGACCGGAATTCTGCTGGTTGTAGGTTTGCCGGCCGAAAACATCTCTTTCCCGCCGATTCTGATGGCGGGCCGTGAAATCCGCATACACGCATCGGCGGTCGGCACGCGGCAGGACTTAGCGGAGGTTCTGGCGATGGCGGCAGCAGGAAAAGTTCGCTGCGAGACGGCGAGCCGACCTCTTGCTGAGGCCAACGATGTTTTGGATCAACTGCGGCGCGGGAGCGTCTCCGGCCGCATCGTGCTTACCCCGCACTGAGTCGTTTCCAGCGTTGCGATCGTGCCGCGGTTTGAACCAGCCGCAAAATCTCAGCTCTAGCCGACGTTGCTTTCGCCTTGACGCTTGTCTTTCTTATGTGATACTGGCTATCAGAATTTTGGATGGGGGCAGTGGTGCGCACCAGGTGTTCTGAGTCATTTTGACACGCAGCGGCAACCATGGCGTCCCAGTACTACCCCTACTCGTCGGCGCGCTGAATGGTTGTGCGGAAATTGATGCGCATCTCAGCGTAGCGCCGTATTCTTGAGTAACGGAAAAATGCTCCAGGAAGCCGCGCAAACAATGAACGTTCGGGAAATGTTTGATCTCACCGGCCGCGTGGCTATCATAACCGGTGGTTCGATTGGGTTGGGGCGGCAAATGGCAGAGGGTCTCGCGGAAGCGGGTGCAAATCTCGTTCTCTGCGCGCGCAAGAAAGAACGCTGCGAGCAAGCTGCCGAAGAGTTGAAGTCGCTTGGCGTTAAGACTCTCGGGCTCGGCTGCGACGTGAAGAATCCGACGAGCGTTAACGAGGTCGTGGATACGGCGCTCGCTCGATTCGGCCGCATCGATATTTTAATCAACAACGCCGGCACATCCTGGGGAGCGCCCATTGAAGAGATGCGGCTCGAGCATTGGAATAAAGTGATCGAGACGAATTTGACAGGGACGTTTCTCTTTTGCCAGGCGGTCGGCAAGCATATGACCGCGCAGAAGAGCGGGAAGATTATCAATATCGCTTCGATCGCCGGCCTGCGGGGCACGCTGCCCGAGTTTCAAGCGATCGGATATCACGCGAGTAAGGGCGGTGTGATCATTCTTACCAAGGATCTGGCCCGCAAATGGGCGATGCACAACATCAATGTGAATGCCATCGCGCCCGGATGGTTTCCGACGCACATGTCTGAAATTCTCATAGAGCGGAACAGGGAAAAGCTGCTGGAGGGAATTCCGTTGGGGCGCTTCGGCGGCGACCAGGACCTGAAGGGCGCCGCGGTCTTCCTGGCTTCGGCAGCCTCTGACTTTATCACCGGCGACGTGCTGGTGGTGGACGGGGGAGCATCCGCCTAAAAAAGGCGAAAATTTCTATGAACGTTCCGCTTACACCAGTGCGATTCCTGCGTTACGCAGAGGAACAGTATCCCGAGAAGATAGCTATCGTATGCGGGCGCGACCGCTTTACGTACGCTCAATTCGCGGAGCGTGCAGCACGCTTCGCGGGAGCGCTTCGCAATGCTGGCGTGAAACAGGGCGACCGGGTCGCCTTTATCACTTTGAATTGCCACAGGCTGCTTGAGGCATATTTTGGCGTTCTGGAAGCCGGCGCCACACTGCTCCCATTGAACATACGCCTGGCGCCCGACGAGCTGACCTATATTCTGAACGACTCCGGCGCGACAATTCTGTTCCTGGAGGAAGGGTTCACGGATCTGGTGGACTCCTTCCGGCAGCGACTTACCTCGGTGAAGTCCTACATTTTGCTGTCCGGCAAGCCGAGCGCGCCCTGGTTCGCGGCCCAGAATTATGACGAGCTACTGGCCGCAGCCACTCCGTACCGGCCCGACCTGATGGATTTCGACGAGAATGCCGTCGCGGAACTCTTCTACACCAGCGGAACCAGCGCAAATCCCAAAGGGGTGATGCTGACCCACCGCAACATCTATCTTCATGCGCTGACCAGCTTGTTGTCCCGCGAGACCCCGTCCGAAGCGGCGCACCTCCATACCATTCCTCTCTTTCATGCCAATGGGTGGGGCGCCGCGCATACCGTGACGGTTCGGGGAGCCAAGCACGTAATGATTGCGAAATTTGATCCCGCGGAAATTTTTCGCTTGATCGAAGTAGAGCGCGTGCGCAGCTTTGGCCTGGTGCCCGCCATGGCCATTGCGCTGGTGAACAGTCCGGAAATGGGAAAACGCAACTTGAGCAGCCTCGTCTGGGTGAATCTCGGAGGCGCGGCGTCTTCCCCAACCCTGATCAAGGAAGTTGAGGAGAAGTTTGGCTGCGAATGTTTCGCCGGATATGGACTGACGGAGACGTCTCCGGCCCTGACCACCGCCGCGATGAAGCCTGGGCTTGGATGGCAGGGCGAGCAGCGCTACGTGGGACTCGCGTCGACCGGGTTCGCCGTCCCGGGAGTCGAACTCCGGGTGGTGGACGCGAACGACATCGACGTGCCGCGCGATGGAGTAACGGTCGGCGAAATTGTCGCCCGCGGCGACGGTGTGATGCAAGGTTACTGGAAACAGCCGGAAGCGACAGCAGAAGCCATGCGCGGCGGATGGTTCCACACCGGAGACATGGCTACTTGGGATAAAGATAGATACGTCCTGATCGTTGACCGCAAGAAGGACATTATCATCAGCGGCGGCGAAAACATTTCGTCGCTGGAGGTGGAGAAAACGCTGCTGGCGCATCCCGGCGTGCTCGAGACTGCCGTGATCCCGGTCCCTGACGAGAAATGGGGCGAGGTTCCCAAGGCCCTGGTGGTGTTGAAACCCGGGGTTAAACTGAGCGAATCAGAGCTGATTCAATTCTGCCGGTTGCACCTGGCGCACTATAAGTGCCCGCACTCGGTCGAATTCCTGGATACTTTGGTCAAGACCGGTACGGGCAAAATCCTTAAAAGAGACTTGCGCAAGAAATACTGGCAGGGACACGATACGATCCGGCCGGAATTCGTCTCGCAGACGCGAAAGGCATAGCCCGCGCAGTCGGTCGGTTATTTCCGCGCTGCGCGCGATCGGTCGGGCCACAGCATCCGCGGTTGGCAAGAAAAGGAGTTTCTTGAATGGATCTGAATCTGAATGCCGAGGAAATAAAGTTCCGCGACGAACTGCGCGCCTGGCTTGACGCGAACGTTCCCAAGGATTGGGCCGAGTGGAGGGAGAAACCTCTCGAGGAATCGTTCACCTATATGCGAGCCTGGCAAAGGAAGCTGCATGAAGGCCGCTGGGCTGCTGTTTCGTGGCCCAAGGAATATGGCGGCCGTAGTGCGACGCTGATGCAGACCGCCATTTTCTGGGAGGAAATGTCGCGAGCGCAGGCGCCGTCGATGGCCAACGCCCTCGGCTTGGGACTGATCGGCCCTACGATTATCGCGTTCGGCACGGAAGCCCAGAAGAAACGGTTCATTCCCAAGATACTCAGCGCCGAGGAAATCTGGTGCCAGGGCTTTTCCGAACCGAATGCCGGCTCCGACCTCGCAGGCCTTCAGACGCAAGCGCGGCTGGAGGGTGACCATTACGTCGTCAACGGTCAAAAAGTGTGGACGAGCTACGGCTGGGTGGGCGATTGGTGCGAGCTTGTGGTTCGCACCGATCCGAATCTGCCCAAACATAAGGGATTGACCGTCCTGCTTGTGGATATGAAATCGCCGGGCGTGGAAGTTCGTCCGCTGCGCCAAATTACGGGAGAGAGCGAATTCAACGAGCTCTTCTTCCGCGATGTGCGCGTTCCCGTGGAAAACGTTCTCGGCAAGGTGAACGATGGCTGGAACGTTGCCGTCAGCACGCTGATGTACGAACGTGGTTCGTATGGCGCGCGCCTTCATCTCATGTTCAAGCGCAGCATCGAGCGGCTGATCGAACTCTCCCGCACGATTCAGAAGAACGGGCAGCCGGCTGCTTGCGACCCGTTGACGCGGCAGAAGCTTGCGCAGCTTTATGCAGAGGTCGAGATCATGCGCTTGAACCAGCTACGCGCCTTCAGCCGGATCACCGCCACAGGCGTGCCCGGCCCGGAAGGGTCCATCCTGAAGATTTTCTGGAGCGAACTCAATCAGCGCCTCCAGCAGGTCGCCCAGGAGTTGATGGGGCCGTACGGCCAGCTGGTTACCGGGGATCGCCGCGCCGTTGACAAGGGCATCTGGTCATACGGATATCTGCGGACGCGCGGCAACACGATCGAAGCGGGTACGTCGGAAGTCCAGCGCAACATCATCGGGCATTTCGTTCTCGGGCTGCCCAGAAGCTACTAAGGGGAAACGATGGAATTCGGACTCACGGAAAGCCAGGTATTACTCAAAGACAACGCGCGAAAGTTTTTTGCGGGCGAGTGTCCCATGGAAGAAGTCCGGCGGCTGATGACGACCGACACCGCGGACGACGCGGCTCTGTGGAACAAGATGGTCGAGCAGGGTTACACCGGCGTCATATTCCCCGAGGAATATGGCGGAGTGGGCCTGGGCAAAGTGGAACTGATCCTCCTGATGGAGGAGGCGGGGCGCGCGCTTCTGCCCGGACCGCTTTTCTCGACCGTGGTGTTGGCGGGTTCGGTGCTGGATGCGGTCGCCACCGCAGCACAGAAGAAAGAATACCTTTCCTCGATCTGCAACGGCGACGCGCGTTCCACCGTTGCGATCCTTGAATCCAGCGGAAGCTGGAATCTGGCGGACCTGCAAATGACGGGCGCGAGCGGCAAGCTGACCGGGGAAAAACTCTTCGTGCCCGATGCCAAAGTGGCGGATTTCATTATTGTCATCGCCCGCGATGGTGTTTTCCTGGTGGATTCAAAGGCGGCCGGGCTGGACATTCAACCGATGGAGGCCATGGACCTCACGCGCAAACTCTATTCGGTGCGATTCAACGGCACACCCGCGCAACAGCTCGGCAACACCGCCGGGTTGGCGCGCGCGTTTGATGTGGCCGCCACGGCGCTCGTCGCGGAGATGGTGGGCGGAATGCAGCGCTCGCTCGATATCACCGTCGAGTACGCGAAGATGCGGAAACAGTTCGGTCACCCGATCGGGATGTTCCAGGCTGTGCAACACCAGTGCGCGGATATGTACCTGGAAACGGAAAGCGCGCGCTCGGCAGCCTATTACGCGGCTTGGACGCTCGAGGTGAACGCGCCGGACGCAGCGGTTGCCGTTTCGATCGCCAAGATGTATGCCAGCGATGCAGCGCGCACCGTCGGCAACCGCGGCATCCAGGTCCACGGCGGCATGGGTTTTACCTGGGAAAATGATCTCCATCTGTATTACCGGCGCGCGAAGGCTTCCGAGACTGCCTTCGGCGACTCGACCTTTCATCGCGAGCGCATCGCCCGTCTGGTTATCGACGCGAGCGCCGCTTCGGTCCGCAGCGCGTAGAAATCCAAAGAGAGAAGCCAAATTCCATGAGCGATCTGGTTCAATTCACAAAAGACGGAAATATCGCAGTCATCACGATCAACAATCCACCGGTGAATGCGCTAAGTCCCGGCGTGCCGGAGGGAATCGCGGAAGCCATCGAGCGCGTCGGCACGGATGGCGACGTTCATGCCGCGGTGCTCATCGGCGGCGGACGTACGTTCGTCGCCGGCGCGGACATCAAAGAATTTGGAAAGATGACCTCCGGCGCGAAGTCGCGCGGCGCAGGCTTGCTGCCGCTTTTGCTCAAAATTGAAGATTCCCGAAAGCCTGTGGTGATGGCCATCCACGGAACGGCGTTCGGCGGCGGCCTGGAACTTGCGATGGCGGGTCACTATCGTGTTGCCGCGCCCGGCGCGCAGGTCGGCCAGCCTGAAGTTAAGCTTGGCATTATCCCGGGGGCCGGTGGAACGCAGCGCCTTCCCCGGCTCGCAGGCGTGGCCAAAGGCGTGGAGATGTGCGCCGCTGGCAATCCGGTGAAAGTCGAAGAGGCTGTAAAACTGGGGATCATTGACCGCATCATCGAGGGCGATTTGCTCGCGGGTGCTGTCGCTTTCGCGCGCCAGATCGCCAGTAAACCCGCCCTGAAAACCCGCGAGCGCAACGAGAAGCTGGGCACGGCCGAACAAAGCGCTCCGATCATCGCAGCTGCCCGCGATGCTGCCAAGAAAAAGCAGCGCGGCCTGATGGCCCCTCTCGCGGCCATTGATGCGGTGGAAGCCGCCACGAAAATGTCGTTTGAAGCCGGTTGCCAGGAAGAGCAGAGACTGTTTATCGAATGCTTGAATTCGGATCAGTCCAAAGCGCTCATTCACGTTTTCTTTGGCGAACGCGAAGTCGCCAAGATTCCCGATGTGCCGAAAGAAACGCCCACGATCCCCGTAAGCAACGTGGCGGTGATCGGCGCGGGCACCATGGGCGGCGGCATCGCCATGGTTTTTGCCAACGCCGGCTTCCCCGTGTTGCTGAAGGAAACGGATCAAGCGGCGCTCGATCAGGGCGTGGCCAAGATTCGGAAGAATTATGCGACCTCGGTGGAGCGCGGCCGCTTCACGCAGCAGTTCGTGGACGAGCGCATGAAGTTGATTCGCCCGACGCTCAGCTACGACGGGTTTGAAAAAGCTGACATGGTGATCGAGGCGGTCTTCGAAGGCATGGCGCTCAAGAAGGAAATCTTCGCCAAGCTCGACAGTATATGCAAACCCGGCGCAATTCTGGCCAGCAATACCTCCACGTTGAACATCGACGAGATCGCGTCCAGCACCTCGCGGCCTGAATTCGTCATCGGCACGCACTTTTTCAGCCCGGCAAACGTCATGCGCCTGCTCGAAATTGTCCGCGGGAAGAAGTCGAACAAGGAAGTGATCGCGACGTGCATGCAGCTCTCGAAGAAGATCGGGAAAATCGGAGTGCTCGTCGGCAATTGCCGCGGTTTCGTCGGCAATCGCATGTTTCATCCCTACGTGCGCGAATCGGTGTTCCTCGTCGAGGAGGGCGCAAGCGTCGAGGCGGTGGACAAAGCCCTATACGATTTCGGCATGGCCATGGGGCCGCTGGCCGTCGGAGACCTGGCGGGACTTGACGTCGGTTGGCGCGTCCGCAAGGAGCATAAGCATTTGGAGGTGCCGGGGATTCGCGTGGCGATGGCCGGCGACCGCTTGTGCGAAATGGGGCGTTACGGGCAGAAGACCGGCGGGGGCTGGTACAAATACGATGAGAACCGGCGCCCGACCCCCGATCCCGAAGTCGCCGCCCTCGTGCGCCAGTGGTCGGCCGAGGCTGGAATTCCGCAGCGGCAGATTTCCGCCCAGGAAATCGTGGACCGTTGCATCTACGCCCTGGTCAACGAAGGCGCGCGCATCCTGGAAGAAGGCTTCGCCCTTCGCGCGGTGGACATTGATATTATCTACATCAATGGGTATGGCTTTCCCGCGCATCGCGGCGGACCGATGTGGTTCGCGGACACCGTGGGACTCAGAAAAGTGTACGACCGCGTCTGCGAATTTCAGCGCCAGCACGGCGTGCTCTGGGAGCCGGCTCCCCTGTTGAAACAGTTGGCCGAGCAGGGCAGGACCTTTGCCAGTTTCAACGCCGGACACGGCGCAGCCGCCTAACGCACGGGAATCCAGGAATTCCGGCGCAGTTGCGACCTGAAACATCTGTTCGTCATCCAATGGAAGCGGAGAAAATATGAGAGAAGCTGTCGTAGTAGCTAGTTCGCGAACGGCGCTGGCGAAATCACATCGCGGATCCTTCAATATGACGCGCCCCGACGCGCTGGCGGCGCACTGCATTAAGGACGTACTTCGCAAGACCCCCAAGCTCGATCCCAACGAGATCGAGGATGTGGTGATGGGTTGCGGTCAACCACATGGCGCGCAGGGACAGAACGTCGCTCGCATCTCCGCCATGCTCGCAGGCCTGCCGACATCGGTCGCCGGCACGACGATTAACCGGTTCTGCTCCTCCGGCTTACAGGCCATTGCTTCGGCCGCCCACCAGATTATGACCGAGGGTGTGGACGCCGCGATCGGTGGAGGCGTCGAAAGCATCAGTCTCACCACGCGCGATTTTAATCCCAACCCGGAGTTGCTGGAACGGATGCCCGGGCTGTACATGGTGATGGGCGTGACAGCCGAAGTAGTCGCCAAGCGATACAAAGTTAGCCGCCAGTCGCAGGACGAATACTCGCTGCTGAGCCAACAGCGCACCGCTCGTGCGCAGCGCGAGGGTTTCTTTGAGGGCGAAATCGCCCCCATGCGCGTGACCCGGGCTATCCTGGATAAGAAAACTGGCGAAGTGAGCGGTAAGGACGAAGTGTGCGCGGACCGTGACGAGTGTAACCGTCCGGATACCACCCTCGACGGACTGCTCGGTCTGAAGCCTGTCTTTGATCCGGACAGCGGCCACGGTTCCGTGACCGCCGGAAATTCCTCGCAGCTCTCCGATGGTGCTTCGGCCACGCTGTTGATGTCGCGCCAGCGCGCCGACCAGCTGGGCATTCCTTATTCGCTGATTTTCCGTGGGTTTCAAATCGCCGGCTGCGAGCCGGATGAGATGGGTATCGGCCCGGTCTTCGCTGTTCCGAAGCTTCTAAAGCGCGCGGGAATCCGCAAAGAAGACGTAGATCTCTGGGAACTCAACGAGGCCTTCGCCGTCCAGGTCGTGTATTGCCGCGATCGCCTGGGACTCGATCCCGAAAAACTCAACGTCAACGGCGGATCAATCTCCATTGGCCATCCCTTCGGAATGACCGGCTCGCGCATGGTCGGAACGATCGCCAATGAAATGGCGCGGCGCAAAGCTCGCTACGGTGTCGTGACCATGTGCGTCGGCGGCGGCCAGGGCGCTGCGGGCCTGTTCGAACGGGCCAGCTGAGCTTCGCGCCGATATTTGCGGGATATTCTGACGATCCGCCCACGGCAAGGCACTCCTGCCCGGTGCCAATAGCTCACTTGATCTATTCTCCGAACTCCGCTGTTCACGAAATCATGGGGTAAAGAATGGGCCGTCTTTTGTTGGTTCGTCACGGGCAAGCTTCCTTCCTTGAGCAGGACTACGATAAACTCTCGTCCGCTGGCGAGGCCCAGTCTCAGCTGCTCGGTGAATACTGGACGCGGCGGAGTGTTACTTTCGACCGCGTATTTTCGGGACCGCGCGTCCGGCAACGGGACACGGCAAAGATCGTCGGCGAATCGTATCGAAATGCCGGACTCACGTTTCCAGAATCGGTGGTGATGCAGGAGTTTGACGAATACGCCGCCGATGCGGTGCTGGAAAAGAGTCTGCCGCACCTGGTAGAAAGCGACAGCCGCGTCCGCGAGTTACATCGGGCGTTTGTTGCGTCAGACGGAGCCGAGGAGCGGCGCAAGAATTTTCAGAAAATGTTCGAGATCGTGATCGGCAGATGGGTGGCCGCAGAGCTGACGGTTCCGGGCGTGGAGTCCTGGTCCGAGTTCTGCGCCCGAGTGAATCGCGGACTTGCGCAAATCGCGTCCACCTCCCGGCCGGGCGAAGAGGTCGCGGTCTTTTCCTCCGGTGGACCGATCGCCGTGGCCATGCAGCGCGCTCTGAATCTTTCGCCGCGAGATACTCTGGGGACGTTGTGGATGTCCCGGAATTGTTCGTACTCCGAGTTTCTGTTCTCCGGAGATCGTTTTACGTTAAGCGCATTTAACGCCTTTCCTCATCTGGACGATCCGGCGTTGCTCACATATCGCTAGGGAATTTCGCGGACCCGTATGGCAGACTTTCGAGATCGCCCGACTGCAGTGAGAGCCGGGGAGGAGCTCGACTTCGCAAAACTCGAACCGTTCCTGCTGAGCCATTTCCCCGGCAGTGCGGGCCCTCTCAGCGTCGAGCAATATGCTGGCGGCCATTCCAATCTCACCTATCTCGTGCACCTTGGCGGCCGGGAACTCGTGCTGCGGAGGCCTCCGTTTGGCAGCAAGGTCAAGTCCGCGCACGATATGGGCCGCGAGTTTCGCGTCCTATCGAAGCTCCACGCCGCGTACGCACCTGCGCCGGAGGTCCTTCTGTTTTGCGACGACCTGTCGATTCTGGGTGCGCCCTTCTACCTGATGGAGCCGATTCGCGGGATCATTATCCGCAGAGATCCGCCGGCGGGATTGCCATTTCCAGCCGAGACGGCGCGGCGCGTTAGCGAGTCGTTCGTCGACAATCTTGTTCGGCTGCACGGACTGGACTATGAGGCGATCGGTCTTGGCGATCTGGGCAAACCGCAGGGCTACCTCGAGCGGCAGGTCCGCGGCTGGACCGAGCGCTACTATGGCTCCCAGAGTCACGACCTTCCGGAAGTGGAACCTGTCACCGCTTTCCTGAAAGATCACATTCCGCAAACCAGCGAAGCCACGCTGATCCACAATGACTACAAGTACGACAACATTATCCTGGATCCCAGCGATCTCACCAGAATCATTGGCGTGCTGGATTGGGAAATGACCACCGTGGGCGATCCACTCTCCGACCTGGGCACGTCGATCGCCTACTGGGTTGAGCCGCGAGATCCGGAGGAATTACACAGGATTCGCTGGTGCCCTTCGACTTATCCCGGCAGCATCACGCGCGCTCAATTCGTCGAGCGCTACGCGCAAAGAACCGGCCGCGACGTTTCGCACATCGGATTCTATCTCGCGTTCGCGCAATTCAAGCTCGCGGTGATCGTGCAGCAGATTTACTACCGCTACCATCAGGGCCTGACCAAGGACGAGCGCTTCGCCGCGATGCCCGAAACTGTCCACACGCTCCTGCGCGCTTCCCTGCGCGCCATAGAAAACCCTTCGATCTGATCAATTTCGATTCCGAACTCGCGCCATTCGCCCGCCGAGCGCGCGCTTCTGTCATCACGGGTAATAGCGTGCGATTGTTTCCGCCACGCAACAGGGTTTGTTGCTGCCCTGTCCCTCGATCGAAACTGAAAAGATGGCCTCGATGGAATCGGGAAGTTCCTTCAGGGACTGCAGGCTCACGCGGGCGCGAATCTGTGAATCCGCGGGAACTGCGGCGGGAAAGCGCACCTTATTCACTCCGTAGTTGATGGACATGCGCACGCCGCCCCGGACTTCGACGGCCTGCTTCATAAACTGGCTGATCAGCGAAAGGGTCAGGAATCCGTGCGCGATCGTCGTTCCGTAGGGAGATTCTCGCTTGGCGCGCTCGCGGTCCAGGTGAATCCACTGGTGGTCTCCGGTGGCTTCGGCGAATTGACGAATGCGATCCTGCGACACCATGAACCAATCCGTCACCGCGATTTCACGGCCGACGAAATCCTTCAAGGCGCGCGGCGTTTCAACCACCAGGGGAGGCATAGGGTCTCCTTGCGAAAAATTCCGGGTGCAGCGAGAGAACCTGCGATCAGCGAGACGCGGACTGCGTCTGGGGCTTGCACCATTTCCGAAGTTCCTGCTTGGCGATCGCTTCGACGTGGACTTCGTCCGGCCCATCCGCCAATCGAAGCGTCCGCACGCCCGCCCAGGCGGCGGCAAGGAATGTGTCTTGCGAAACGCCCGCGGCGCCATGCGCTTGCACAGCGCGGTCCAGCACTCGCAGGGTTACGTTCGGAGCGACCACCTTGATCATCGCAATCTCGCCGCGCGCCGCTTTGTTCCCCACCGTATCCATCATATGGGCCGCCTTCAGCGTCAACAGGCGAGCTTGCTCGATCTCCATGCGTGAGTTGGCAATGTCGGCGCGGATCGTTCCCTGCTCGGCGATGGTTTTGCCAAAAGCCACGCGGGATTGCACGCGCTTGCACATCATTTCCAGGGCGCGTTCGGCCACGCCGATGCAACGCATGCAGTGATGGATGCGCCCCGGCCCCAGCCGCCCTTGGGCAATCTCAAAACCCCGCCCCTCGCCGAGCAGCATGTTGGATGCCGGAACGCGCACATCCTTGAACGTAACGTCGCCGTGCCCGTGCGGCGCGTGGTCGTAGCCAAACACGCTCAGCAACCGCTCGATCTTCACGCCGCGCGCATCCATGGGGACCAGAATCATAGACTGCTGCTTGTGCGTTGCTGCCGATGGATCGGTCTTGCCCATGAAAATGGCGATTTTGCAGCGCGGGTCGCCCGCTCCCGATGACCACCATTTCCGGCCGTTGATCACGTATTCGTTGCCGTCCCTTACGATGCTGGACTCGATGTTGGTAGCGTCCGACGACGCGACGGCAGGCTCCGTCATCGCAAAGCAAGACCGCATTTCGCCCGCCAATAGCGGTTTCAACCAGCGTTCCTTCTGCTCCGGCGTGCCATAACGCGCCAGCACCTCCATGTTCCCGGTGTCCGGCGCGGAACAGTTGAAGATTTCGGGCGCCATGTGGCTCCGCCCCATTATTTCGCACAGCGGCGCGTACTCGAAATTTGTCAGGCCCGCACCGTTCTCGTCGTTGGGCAAGAAGAGGTTCCAAAGGCCGGCCGCACGCGCTTTCGGCTTGAGCTCCTCGATGACCTTCGTCGGTTGCCAGCGGTTGCGCTCGACCTCGTCATGGAAGCGCTTCTCGTTCGGATAGACGTGCTCGTCCATGAACGCCTGCACGCGGCGCTGCAAATCCTTGACCTTGTCGCTGAATTCGATATTCATGTGGGCTTCTTATCTGCCGGTGAAGGCTGGGGCGCGCTTTTCCAGATAATGCGCGACACCTTCTTTGAAGTCTTCGCACTGCAAGCTCGCCAGCATCTCGCGTTCAGCGACCTCGAACGCTTCGGCGAGATTCTGGAACATAGCGTCGTACACCTGCTGCTTGATCACGCGGACGGAGCGGGGGCTTACGCTCGAAGCCAGTTCACGCGCGTTCTCCTGCACTTTAGCCTGAAAGACGCCCTGGGGAATCACCTGGTTCACCAGCCCCATGCGCAGCGCTTCGGCCGCGTCAATCGTCCGCGCCGAGAACAGCAGATCGAGCGCGTTCGGCAGGCCCACCAGTCGCGGCAGCACCCATGCCAATCCGTACTCGGCAATCAGCCCGCGGCGCGCAAAGGTCGTGCTGAATTTTGCCGCGTCCGAAGCCCACCGCAAATCGCAGTACAGCGAAATAACGAACCCCAAACCGACAGACGGACCGTTAATCGCGCCAATCACGGGCTTTGCGACCGCGGGAAAATAAGAGTATTTCTTCTGGAAGTCAGCACGGATCCCGTCGCGCCGGGCGCCCGCCTGCAACGCTCGTTCTCTGGTGGCTGCATCAACTCCGTGAGCTGCCGTATGGCTGAGAAGCGACATATCCGCGCCGGCGCAAAATCCCCGGCCAGCGCCCGTCAGGACGATTACGCGCACATCATTGTCGCGCTCGGCTTCTTCGAATGCCGAACGCACTTCCTGTTCCATCACCGCAGTCCACGCGTTCAACTTGTCGGGGCGATTCAGCGTGATCGTGGCGACCCGGTCGGCCACCTGGTACAGCGTTTCCTGTCTGGGCATGATGCGGTGGATTATATACAATTGGAGCCCGTTCGTCGCTCTTCTGTGTCGGCGGCAATCGGAAGAATAGAGTTGTTCCGCAGCAAAGAAACTAATGAGGAGCCGGGATGGCCTTTGTCGAAAATCAAGGCGCCAGGATCTACTGGGACGAGCAAGGACAGGGTGAGCCCGTTCTGTTGATCATGGGGCTCGGCTGGGCGTCTCCGCTGTGGCACCGTACGCGGCCGGTTCTGTCGCCGAATTACCGCACGATTACGTTGGACAACCGCGGTGTGGGACGAAGCGATGTGCCTCCGGGACCGTATCCCATCGCAACGATGGCTTCGGACGCGGCAGCAGTGTTGGACGCTGCCGGCGTTCAATCCGCGCACGTCTTCGGCATGTCCATGGGAGGCATGATTTCGCAGGAATTCGCGCTGCAATATCCCCGGCGAGTGCGTTCGCTGATCCTGGGTTGCACCGCGGCGGGTGGTCCCAAGGCGGTGCAAGCCGGTCCAGAAGTTCTTGCGGCAGTGACCCAAAGAGTTGCGACCTTCGAAGAATCCGCGGCAGCCGTCAACCCTTTCATCTACGATGCCGGCACCCCGCGCGAGCGAATCGCGGAGGATGAGGTAATCCGCAAGAAGTGGTGGCCGGAGCCTGCCGGCTACATGGCCCAGTTGCAGGGCATCATGGTTTGGGAAGCATACAGCCGGCTACCACAGATCGCCGCGCCCACGCTCGTGATCCACGGAGAAACCGACCGGCTCGTCCCGCCGGGAAACGGCAAACTGATTGCGGCGGCCATTCCTGGCGCGAAGCTCGCCATGATCCCGCACGCGAGCCATATCCTGACCACCGACCAGCCTCACGCGACGCATCAACCGATTCTGGAGTTCCTCGCTTCGCATAGCGACGGTGAGTAAGACACTTCCTCAATATTCTCACCCGTCGTCGCGACGTCCGACAACATCCGCGGCTTTACGCAGCCAGGGTGCGCGTGTGGCGGCCCTGCTAGGTTGAGCTATAGGCGTGTGTGTCCGCCTTCGTTGTTCGCCGGTCCATTTGTAAGCTACGATAGTGGCGAGCAATAACACCGGAGGGGTGGCCGAGCGGTTGAAGGCGGCGGTCTTGAAAACCGTTAGGCCCGAAAGGGTCTCGTGGGTTCGAATCCCACCCCCTCCGCCAATCAGTCCAGAGTTTTCTCTGCAAGTCCTTTTGTTAGCCAAAAAGTTCTGATTCAGGCGCTAAACTAGTGGTTTTCGAACTGAGCGAGATACTTTCTAAGGTTGTTCGACCGAGGTCTTATGGAAAAATTGATCATTCTCTCTCGGAGCCCAAGCGTATGTCCCTTCCTTTGTGAGTCACTGCAGTGAAAAGAACGCTGCCGTGACAGCGCCGAATCCGCAGCCCATCTCCTCGCACACATGTTTCTTCTGCGCGAGCCGTCAGCGCGACTGGAGCATGCTCTGCCAGAGAGAGGGCGCCCGTCCATGACAGGGCCAGTCGCCGAATCCGACAAGCGATCGGTTTCGGAAACGGTCGTTATCAGCCGAGAATCAGCCCGTAAGAGCCCGCGCGGTATGATGAGCTTCGTCAGGGCGCATCTTCATCCCTCTTCGACCCAGTCATGAATTCTTTTCGGAATCCAAACGCATTCAACTGAAGGGCCAGCGACAGATTCGATCCTGCGCGCAGCGTCCTGATCAGGGTTGACGACGGTGACCTTTGCCGGACCCGTTTTCTTATATCGATTTCCGCTTCCGTTCTCTTTGAGGCGCCCCTCGAGCTGATTGTGAAAACCACAGCGGAAAACGAACTGTGCCTGCGAATCCGCCGCCGGCAGCGAATATCCCAGGAAAATCAAGTTTTCGGTATCGCTGAGAATTCCCGTGCAGCGGCGCCATAAAGTCTGAAAGATCGGTCGGCCAAAATCCTTCAGAAACGTCGGCGGAATAATTAGTGGTGTGTAACGACGCCCCACTTTGGTGATGATCCCTCGCGGATGAATAAAGGCTTCAATGCACTCTTTCGGATCGGTATCGACAAATATTTGGACGTGGGTATTCCCTGAGACTTTTTCCATTTGCGTGGAGTCATACCAGTTCAGCGAGCCATGAGGTTTCAGCAAAATCGGCCCGTCACCGACAGATTCACACAAGCCGTAGCTTTCAGCATTTATGCCGCGAGCAAAGAGTTTTTGATCCAGAACAAGGTCCCAGTTGAAGGAGACGATTGTCGCATTTTCCTCTTTAAGCCTCTTGACGAAAGCGACCAGCCAATTCGTTTTTTGGGCCTTTTCATACAGTTGGTGAAACCGCCCCCCAATCTGGGAGAGAAGATCCTCACGCGCCTTTTCGAGCTCTGCCCTTTTGAAATTGCCTTCGGCGGGCCGGCTGGCGTCGAAAAGGTCAAGATTTACTTGGATTTCAGTCAGGAGCTGCTCGATATTCGGAAATATTGTGCCGCGGCTTTCAACGAACTCGGGATGATGAAAAGGTGATGATCTCACTCAGCTTGCTGCGTGAACCAGGATCAAGCCGAGGCCAAACATCTATGAGCAAGCTTCTAGTCTGAGGATAGCCCAATCCGGCAGAAAACCCCGCACCGATAGCGTAAACGGTCTTCTTCGATAGAACGGGAGATGGTTTTTTCATAATCTGCGCCGACTGTTTTAGGGGGCGAAACGTCGGGATTGTCAACCGAGTTTCGCGACCCGACCGCACCTTGCCGGGGTCCGCGCATCCAACTGCTTAGCGTTCCGTGGCCCAGACGGAATGCCTTATGACATAAGATCCAGTTATGGTAAATACATTCCTTGCACTGTGCTGTGGACATCGCAGGGATTGAATGATCTCGGCTCTAAAATCCTAAAACCGATTCGCGTCCCAAAGTCAGCACGCTCGGCCACTCTAGTCTAGGACCGTAATCGTTGCGACTTTGCCCGGTCTCGGGTAAAAGAGACAGCCATAAATCTAAAGGTTCATATGATCTCGGCTCGCAAACCACTCCGTACCGTCGCGTCAGGGTCTGCAATCAGTCGGCGTCTGGGCGACCTGCGAGAGGTCGCAGCAATCCTGAAACGATACGGGTTGCCCCCTGGAGGCCTGTCGTGCCGTGATAGACGGGCGTGCGTTGGATCTGAGGACCAGAGCGTTTTTTGCCGGCCTGCCTGAAGAGGGAAAACACTATTGAACGTTCGCGGAAATGGCGCCACGTTCGTTGGTCGAGTCGCTAGTCTCAGTCAGGAGGCGACGATCCACTCATAGACGGAAATTGCGGTACACCGCTCGGTGGTTCTCCCAGATATGAAGCCCTTAATGGACAATCGTCGCGACTACCTCTTCGCGCTCCTGTTCTTTCCTTTGTTCGATCAATGATTCGATGGGTTGTTGACTTACCCGCGGCATTTCAGCGAATGACTGTCCGCACCCAATCGCGGGAGTAGGGGACTGTAATGGATAACAAGCCTTGACTGCAAGGCAAGGGTCTCTTTCCGACATTTCAATTGCTTCAGAAAAGAGGTCTGATATCGAATGGCGTACGGGTCAGCGGAACGGATTCAGATCAGGGAGCCCTGAGAGACAATTGGCAGCTGCTCAAGATTTCCCCCGTCCCATCCCGGGGGATTCCCAATGTGGGAGCGGGCAAGCATGATAGAAGGGTCCCCTGCGAACCTCGCGCCGTTAATTCGCTAGATCGAGCGCAAGCTTTTCGGCGCTGGGATGTCGCATCACCGCGGGCAACGGATCATAAGTCCGGCACACCCAGCCGCCATCGAGCGCATCCCGAGGAGGCACATATGCAGAAGCTCAAGGTTGTAGGGGCTCTTGCATTCGGACTCGTCAGCTTTGCGTTAGGTCTACTCACGATCGTGCCCTCTATCGGCTCGGCGCAAGTGGAAGAAATGTCGCCGGCCGTAAGAAAGCACGCTCACGATCTAGGCTCCAGCTACATTCGGATGCCGCTTCCACCGGGCTCGGAGGAATATGGTCGCCTGCAGGGTGACCACATGATGGAGGATATCAATCAAATTGTTCGTTTTTCGCTCAAGGATCGCGATGAGGGCAATCTCCTGTGGGGCCGGGTGGCTGGCACCAAGAATGACGACGCGGTCGAGGGATGGGTGGAGGCCAAATTCAACGAGATAGGCCTGCAGAGCGTCCATCGGCAGTATTTCGATCTGCCACCCCAGTGGTTCCCAACGTCGTGGGGCTTAACCGCTGCCGGAAGCGGACAGACTCTGAATTTCAAGACGGCCCGAGCGAGCGGTGCGGCGCTCCGTGCAGGAGGTCTCGACCTTGATCCCGTCTGGGTCGGCCTCGGAACCGAATCGGATTTCGCAGGCCGCGACGTCAGGGGCAAACTCGTGGTGATCTATAGCTGGCCGGCGCCCGGCGTGCATTCGCACTCGGCGCAATGGCTGGGGGCAATTCAGCGCGCTGTCGCCAAGGGTGCGGCGGCCGTGCTCCTCAATTTGGCAATCCCGGGCAACTTCCAGATACAGGTCTCCCCCAGCCCGGCGAGCGCCCGTGGGCCAACGATTTTCACGATGGGCACCGATGATACAAATGCGCTGCGTGAGCTCATGGAAAAAGGCCCCGTAAAGGTGCACGCGACATACGCCTTCGAAATGCGCAGTGGACTTCGCGACGCCAGCGTCTGGGGAGTGCTCCCAGGAGCTACCGACGAAGACATCATCGTCATGGCGCATCACGACGCCGTGTTCGAAGGCGCGGAAGACAATGCATCCGGGATGGCGGTGATGTTGGCGTTGGCAGAGTACTTTTCGAAAATTCCAAAGGAACAACGGCGCCGAACGATCAAGTTCGTTACCACCGCCGGTCACCACAACGGATCATTCGGCACTGCGTGGATGCACGAGAATCGCGCTTCCTTTCTGGCAAAGACCGCCCTGATGATCAACTGCGAGCACGTGTCGTCCACGCAGGTTTACCTGTTTGCTCCCTATCCGCCGATCAACTCCCCTGCGGCACTGCGAAAGTCGGACAACATTGACGCGCGGCGGTGGTGGGTGAACGGGAGCGACAAACTCGCGTCGATGACGCTGAATTCCTGGAAGGAGTTTGGCGTAACGATCTACGACGACATGGAGCTCCAGGCGTCCGGAGACATGATGCATGTGCAGATGGACGCACCTTCCGTTCAACTAATCGAGTCGCCCATCTTTTATCACACGGACTTTGACCGACCGGATATCGTGCCGGTGCCAGGACTGGAGGCGGTGGCGCGGGCATATGCGAAATTAATTGACCAGGTCAACAAGGTCGACCGCCGCGAGTTGTTACCCTAAACGCCAAAGGAGAGCCCGTATGGCCGAGATGCCCACGAAAGTTCTGGTGAAAAGTAAAGTAGACGGCAGCCAAAGCCGCGCTGAGTCCGGGCGTCGCAGTTTCATCAAGAGCGCAGCCACCGCGGGATTACTCGGCGCGGCCGGCCTGACATCGAGCCTGGCCAACGCCAGTCCCGCTCCCCAGACCTCAGCGTCACAAGATCCGCAGATGCCGGCCTCCGGCTTGCTTCCGCAAAGCCAGCTCGACGCGCGATTTCCGGTCACCTACGAGAACAGCGTTCCCGAGGCGGTGCGCGTGATCACAGATTACTTCGCCGCGCTGAGCCGCCGTGATCTGCCGGCGATGGCGCGCACGCTGCACTTCCCTTTCGCCATGTATGACGGATGTCCTGCTCAGCCCGTGCCCGGCGAGCCCAAATGGAACGACGCGGTCGTATTCAAAAGCGCGAATGATTTGATTGCCAATCCGCCGCCCTCGTTGAACGTGACCGGGAAGGGCACGCACATGCTCAAGCCGGGCGCGTTCGATATCCTGGACAGTCTTGAGCTGATCGTTTTCAACCCGGTGGGTGCGGGCCTGACGATGTCCTTCAGCCGGTTTGCTGCGGACGGCGCCAAGTTGCTGGAGTGCCGCGGCATGTACTGCGTCACCAATAACGACGGGAAGTGGGGTATCCACATGATATCGACCATTATCACGCCCGCGGATCAAATGGCTGTGGTTTACAACGACGCGACGGAGTCGTTCCTGCGCAACATGGAGAATGTGCAGTTGGCCTTCTCGCATCGCGACCAGAGCATGCTCAGTGCCGTGCAGACGCAGATCATGCAGACCGGCATGCAGGCGCACGTCGACATCGGGAACCCGCGGCATCTTTCAGGCAACGCACGCGCGGGCAAGCCGATGGAGGAGTACAAGGTGAAGGGCGTTACAAGCCGGCTGACCTTTAGTGAAGTCACCGATGAGCAACTGGCCCAGCCGCACGACGCCAATATCCCGCAGTTCGTGGAGTGGGCGGGCGGCACCGTGGGGCCCTACGGCTACACCATGGACATGCCCAACTGCCGCGTCTTGCACTTCTCGCCCGACAAGATCCACGCGCTAGGGGGATACCGGCGCTACAAGCTCGACGGTACGGTAATCTCGGAGACGCACGCTGTCTTTGGCGCCTTCACGTACAAGAGAGGGCGCTGGGGTATGGCCGGATGGATGGGCGAGATGATGTATCACGACCGGTCGAACGACGTGCACACTTAAAGCGACGCGATTGGCTTTGCCGTATGACGTCTCGCTGGGGCGCAGTAGGTCAGACAAACGGGGATCGCGATGCTTGAACTGGCCAACTCGTCTATCGCACCACTGTGCGGCGGCGAAGCCGCACATGCAAGATTCCAGCCACCAACTCATTGGAAGGGGGAATCAGAATGAAAGCCGCACGCCGTGATTTCTTGCAAGTCTCCTCCTTCGCTGCTCTGGCGGCCCTGGCAACTCCCGTTGAATTATATGCGCGAGAGGCGGAGGCGCGCGCCGTTCGTGGAATGAGTTCGCCGCGCATTAAAGACATCATCGTAATCGAAACAGAACCAGCTCGGCGTCTTGAAGTCGTCAAAATCGTTACGGACCAAGATGGATTATACGGTTACGGGGATGCCACGGCGGGTTATCGCGATGAACTCGTCAAACCGGCTGTCGAGAAATATCTGAAGCCGTTGCTCCTGGGGCAAACCACTGATCGAATCGAAGACATCTGGCATCAGTGCTACTACAGCTCGTACTACAAGAACGATACGGTTCTGAACTCTGCCATCAGCGGGGTGGATCAGGCTCTGTGGGATATTAAAGGACGGCAGGCCAGCATGCCCGTCTATCAATTGATCGGCGGAAAGTGCCGGGAAGCGGCTGAGGTCTATATGCACGTCGGCATTACGGACGATCCCAACGTCGTGGTTGAAAATGCAAAGAAACTGGTCGCTGCAGGCGTGCGCTACATCCACGTGGACATGGGATTCGGCGCGCCAGTACAGACTCTGGGAGGCCAAAACGGATTCGACCGCGAAGCAGCCATGCGTTTGATGCTGAAGATCTTTGAAACGTTTCGGGCGAAAATGCCGGCCGAAATCGGCCTGGGCTGCGACGTACATTCCAAGCTCGACCCGCAACAGGCTGTTCAATTTTGCAAGGCTGCCGAGAAATTTGACCTGTATTTTGTGGAAGATCCGCTCTCACCGGAAGATTTGGACTATTTCCGGCAGATCCGGCAGCAATGTGACACCCAAATCGCCATGGGGGAACTTTTCAATAACCCGCACGAATGGCAAACCGTCATTCAGGAGCGCTTGATTGATTTCATTCGCTGCCATATTCCTCACACTGGAGGGTTCACGCAGGGAAGGAAGATCGCATTGTTCGCTGAGCAATTCGGCGTGAAAACCGCGTGGCACGCCCCGGGGGATATGTCTCCCATAGCTCACACGGCCAACCTGCATCTCGACCTGGCCAGCTACAACTTTGGGATCCAAGAGTATCAGGCTTATCCGGATACAGTCCGAGAAATCTTCCAGGGCTGCATGGAGATAAAAGACGGGTACGCTTGGGCGAACGACAGGCCCGGTTGGGGCATCGAGCTGGATGAGAGGGCTGCGGCCAAGTTTCCTTTCGGTTCTCAGCCCGTCGACAAGACCAATCCGAGTGGCATGCGCCCCGTGTCTCGGCTTGGAGACGGAACGTCGATTATCTAGGTTCGTAGGTGGGAGCCATTTTCCGTACCTCGCAACATCACCGCGACGCGATACTTCGCGGTGGGCTCCAAGGCCGAGTCCGCGAACGACAAAGTCCAAGCCAATGAGCGGTTGCAGGCCATCCGGAAGCCGCGGAATCTGAAGCGAAAGGGAGGTTCACATGCCATTGTCGCGACGCAAGTTTATAAGAGACGCATCGATGTCCACTCTCGCGGTGGCTACTTTGGGCCAGGCGAGTCCGCCTTCTTTTGCGCGGGCTGCCGATAACAGCGGTGC
Organism: uncultured Acidobacteriota bacterium; assembly: GCA_963814605.1. Classification (GTDB taxonomy): domain Bacteria; phylum Acidobacteriota; class Terriglobia; order Acidiferrales; family UBA7541; genus Palsa-295. The sequence continues at coordinate 210,389 of CAWFDD010000003.1, forward strand.
GCCGCAAGAAAACGCGCAGGCGCAGCAATTCTCCGCGCTGGCGAATAAGCCGCCGGTTAGACCTCACCAGATCGATCTTGACGAAAACTACATCCGGATGCCTCTGGCTCCGGAAGACGAGATCTACGGACGTTTGCAAGGGACGCACATCAAGGAATTCGTCCGCGAAATCGTGGCCATTTCAGACAAGTGCCGCGACGACGGGAATCGTTTCTGGGGGCGCATGGCCGGCACGAAATACGACGACATGACCGAGACCCTGGTCGAATCGAAATTCAAGGAGTTCGGCCTTGATGTTCACCGTCAGTATTTTGATCTATCGCCGCAGGTGTTTCCCATCTCCTGGGAGTTGACGGTGACCGGAAGCGGCCAGACTCTGGACTTCGATTCTGTTGTCCCTTTCCCCCAATCCCCGTCGACTCCGGGGCCGATGGACCTTGAGGTTGTCTGGGTCGGCCTGGGAACCGAGGCGGATTTTGCGGGGCGGGAGGTCAGAGGCAAGCTTGTTGTGGTGTACAGCTGGCCGATGCCCGGAGTCGTGGAGCATTCGGCTGCCTACAATGGGGCCGTAAAGCGGGCCGCGGAGAAGGGCGCCGCCGCGGTCTTACTGAACGTCGCGATACCCGGCAACCTGCGAACAGCAGTGATTGTGGGCGCCGGGAATCTGCCCGCCGTTTCGATGGGGAGCCAAGACACGGCGAGATTGCGGCAACTGGTAGAGCAGGGGCCGGTGAAGGCGCACCTACAGATCGTTACGGAAACCAAGACGGGTCTGCGCGACGCCAATGTGTGGGGCATTCTTCCCGGCGTTTCCGACGAAGACATTATCGTCATGGCGCACCACGACTCGTATTTCGAGGGCGCTTTGGACAATGCCTCGGGAGTCGCGGTGATGATGGGGCTGGCGGAATATTTCTCGAAGATTCCGAAACCGCAGCGACGGAGGACACTAAAATTCGTGACCACCGCGGGACATCACGCCGGCTCGGCGGGAACGAAGTGGATGCATGACAACCGCGCGACATTCCTGGCAAAGACAGCCCTGATGATCAACTGCGAACACGTTTCGGTGGTACAGGCTTATTTTGACCGCACGAAGCCGGAATTGCGGAAGTCCACAAATATAGACGCGCGACGCTGGTATGTGAACGGCAGCGACAAGCTCGCGGAGATCGCCGTAAAGAACTACAAGACCTTCGGCGTGACCATCTACGATGTGATGGATCCCTATACGACGGCTGACATGAGCCACTGCGATCACGATGCGCCGGCGCTGCAGCTCATCGAATCTGCCGTCTTCTACCATACGGATCACGATACGCCCGAGATTGTTCCGGCTCCGGGACTGGAGGCCGTGGCCCGGTCGTATGCAAAGATCATCGACCAGATCAACAAACTCGACCGTCAAGAACTGCTGGGCTAATCGTCCGACAATCCAGGTGAACCCGGCCCGGCGGCTGGCCAAGGCAAAGCACACAATTGCCTGGCGAGCGGGCGATTCAAGATTGACAGCAGACGGCGACGGACGTATCGTTCCGCGCACCATCGGCTTCGAAATCGGCAGGGTCTAATTTAGGAGGACCTATCCTGAATTTGGGATTGGAAGGCGGACGGAGCTCGAACTAGAGAAGATGACTGAATCTCAGACAACCTCGCTGAGAGGGGATGCACATGGCCACGCTTTTCGATTTGATTGACATTGAACTCCTGGCAAACGTTGCCGAGACGAGAAGCTTTACGCAAGGTGCGGTCCTCTCTCATATGTGTCTATCGGCCGCGAGCAAGCGGATCAAGCACCTCGAGGAGCGCCTCGGCACAAGAGTTTTTCATCGAGACACGGAAGGCATAGCTCTGACCCCGGCTGGCAAGTCTCTTTACGATGGCGGGCGCCGGATTTTGCATCAGGTGAGCCACTTAGTCGACGATTTACAGGAACATGCGCAAGGTGTAAAGGGCCAGGTCCGCATAACGGCGCCGACAACGGTGAGCACCGAGTACCTTCCAGCTCCCTTGTGCCGGTATTTGGAAAGCCACCGGGATGTAAGTGTTGATTTGCGAATGCGCTCCAGTCGCGACGTGGTGCGCGCGGTCGGTGAGGAACTTGCCGATATCGGCATCATCGCACGCGACGTCCGGACGGATGGCTTGGACCTTCTACCCTTTCGTCACGAGCGTTGGGCGGTGGTCGCGGGGCTGCGGCACCCGCTCTCCATGCGCACGACGATCGCCTTCGAGGAAACTCTGGACTTCGAATATATCGGTTTGCCAGAAACCAGCACTACGCAAGAGCTCTTAAATGAAGCTGCCGATGCCTCCAATCGAACTTTGAAAGTTCGAGTACAGGCGGCTAACCTGGCGGTGCTGTGTCGCATGGCGGAGGCAAACGCCGGCATCGGGATACTGCCGGAATCAATCGCCCGGCAAAATGCCAAATCGATGACGATCCGGATCATCCCTTTGACCGATACCTGGGCTAGATACGTGATGCAGATCTGCACACGCAACGTTCAGGAGCTTCCGCGATATGTGCGGGATCTGGTCGAATTGTTAGTCGCCGCCGGCGCCGCCCGCGAAACTCACGCTGCCGAAGATCACCACCGAAAGTCAAAGCAGACGAGGGTCCACCATCCTCGCGCCGCGTTGCGGAGTCGCTGACCCGAAGTCACCGCGCTGCGCTGATTCCATACCTGTCGGATTACCGAATCTTCGCCGTTGCGGCTTGCCGGAAAAAACCACGAATAACTCAACGATTCGTTAAGCGGCCTCGCGGGAACCGAAGGCCGGAGATTCGTCCTCCGGGGGTGCCGGGGTGAGAGACGTGGACCCAGCGCGGGGCTTGACCGCGAAGCAAGGTGCCCTTTCCCAAATTTCAATTGCCCGGCAGTTACATACTGTTACATATAATGTCGCGCGATTCTCAGAAGAGGGAGTTCGAAAAGCGAAGCCATGTTGGTTTCAACGCGAAAGTTCTTCCGATCGCTTACCTCAATCTCATCCCTCGCGATGGCGGGACCGAGAATCGTGCTTGATATTCTTAGAGGGCGTAAGGCCAGCCCGAGCTCGCAGGCGATGGCTGTGATGTAGATTGTCTCGTTCGCAGAGGCGGGAATACTCGGTCCAGCGAAAAGAAAGATCTTAGTCATCTTTGCCTGGTTTCATTTCTCAGAAGGAGCCCGAGTTCACAATGCACTCCGTGCCCGATGGTACATCTCCTCTCAAGGGCTTGCGGGTGCTTGATTTTTCTCAAGCTCTTGCCGGGCCGTATTGCACGTTACTCCTGGGGGATTATGGAGCGACCATCTATAAAGTGGAGTCGCCGAATGGAGGTGACATTGGACGGAAGTGGGGACCACCGTTCGCAGGCGATCAGACCTCGTATTTTCTAGGCCAGAACCGGGGAAAGCATTCGATTTCCATCGACCTCAAGCGGCCCGAAGGCGTCGAACTGTGTTTGCAACTGATAGAGCAGGTAGACGTTCTTCTGGAGAACTTCCGTCCGCGGACAATGGAGCGGCTTGGGCTGGGATATGACGCTGTTCGCGAGCGTAATTCGCGCCTGGTCTATTGTTCGATTTCAGGTTATGGGAAAACGGGACCACGTCGCGACGATCCGGCCATGGACGTGATCATCCAATGCGCGAGCGGCTTGTTGAGCGTCACGGGCACCGAAGCGGGTGAGCAGGTCCGATGTGGATATTCGGTGGCAGACGTTACGGCGGGAATGTTCGCGGTGATCGGCATCCTGATGGCCCTGCGAGCTCGGGAGGACACCGGCCGCGGGCAGTTTGTTGATGTTTCGATGTTCGACGGAATGATCTCGGCGATGAGTGTGGTTTTTCTCAATCATCTTGGCGGGGGACTAGCCGCGCGACCCATGGGGACGGCGTACCCGAACATAGTGCCATATCAGGTGTACCGAGCCAGGGACGCAAGTTTCGGCTGCGCCGTCGGAAGCGAAAAGCTGTGGTCCGCCTTCTGCCAGGCAATCTGCCGTCAGGATCTCGAGGATCATCCTGATTTCGCAACAAACGCTCAGCGCTCGAAAAATCGAGCCGCGCTGGAAAAGATCTTAACAGATCACTTCATTCAGCGGCCCGCAAACGAATGGCTGCAGGCGCTTCATGCGGCGGGTGTTCCCTGTTCACTGGTTCAAACTTTGCAACAGGTGGTGGAGGATCCACAGGCGTCGGTTCGCGAAATCTTTCCTACAGTGGAGCATCCCACTGCCGGGGTGGGGCGGGTAGTGGGTTGCCCAATAAAACTTTCCGATACGCCCGGTCGAGTGGCCCTTCCTGCACCTCTCCTTGGCCAACACACGCGGCAGGTGCTCCACGAACTTCTCGGCCTCAACGGGGACGCTGTCGATCAGTTGTTCGCACGTGGGGTCGTTTTTGAGCCTGATTCCATGCCCAACGTGCAACCGGGTCACGTACGGAGCGATGCCTGAAGCGGGTGCAATCGAGCAAGACGTCACGTTTCGGTTGAGCCTCCGAAACGTTTCCGCGCTGCAATGGCACGCGTTCCTGGGCGCCTTTCTCGGATGGGCGATGGACGGGTTTGATTTTTCAATTCTCACCTTTTTACTCCTCGACATCCAACACAGCTTCACCGTTGACAAAGCTCTCGCAGGCGCTCTCGGAACCGTGACATTAATGTTTCGCTTGGTCGGTGGGGTGGCGGTGGGAACGGCGGCCGACCGTTTCGGACGAAAAGGCCCGCTGATGCTATCCATTTTGTGGATTTCTCTATTTAGTCTGCTGAGTGGATTTTCGACAAGCTACGCGGTTTTATTTGCCTGCCGCGCTCTGTTCGGAATTGGAATGGGAGGCGTGTGGGCGGCGGCGCTGCCGCTGGCTCTCGAGCACTGGCCAACGAAACTACGCGGCGCAGTTTCCGGGATGCTGATGAGTGGGTTCAATTGGGGCTACATACTGGCTGCGCTTGTGTTCCAGTTTGTGTATCCGCTCTTCGGCGGAACCAGGTACCAGGGATGGAGGGTACTGTTCTGGGCCGCTTCGCTGCCGGTCTTTCTGCTTTTCTGGATCCGGTCGCGAGTTCAAGAGAGTCCGGTGTGGCTGGAGCGCCGCGGTCACCTGCGAGACGCCAGGCAAAAGGACCGCTTGTCAATCATCGCGGTCTTTCAGCGCGACCTCATCGCGACGACCTTGTTATCGTCTCTGATGATGGCTGCGCTCATGTTCTCGTACTACTCCACGACCTTTTGGTATCCCACATTCCTTCGTGAATCAAATTTATCGCCGCTGCCATATCTTTTGGTCCTGAATGTCGGCGGCGTCGCGGGGACCATGTTGTGGGGGCGCGCATCCGAAACGAAACTGGGACGAAAAGGCGCTATAAGTCTCGCCGCCTTGATCGGCATTTTTGCCATCCCGGCTTTCGTGGGTCCGAACTCTCCCTTGGTGCTATTGCTTGCGGCATTTGTGACCGGCAGTTGCGGTATTGGCATCATGGGTGTGGCGCCGGCATACCTGAGTGAAAGATTCCCGACAGCCGCGCGTGCAGTTGGGCCGGGTTTTGCGTGGCACGCAGGGGCCGCGTTCGGCTCGGTAACCCCCACGCTGGTGGGCGCTCTACAGGATCGAGGGGTGACGTTACCCGGTGCGATCCGCACGTGTATGGCGGCCGCAAGCCTACTTGTCATAGCGGTGATGTGGCTCGGGCCGGAGACGCGAGGTCGAAGCTTCACTTCCCTTGACTGATTCACTTTTGGCCGCCAAGTATGCTCCGCAAACATGCTTCGGACGAGGCGAACTGACGCCAAGTCTGACTGCACCGAGCTCGAGACCTTTCGGGCAAAGCATATCGCGACAGCGGGTCTTGCTCTTACCACAACTTCATACCGGCATTTCGCTCCGGCAAGCAAATAGCGGCGTTGCCTCACACAGCGCTGTCTACCCAAGATGCTCTCGTCCCGTATCATCTCACCTCTATTTTGATCTAGACGCGCAATCGGGCGCGGATAACGCGTGCGAACCACTCGACTTGACACAAGGTGAAGATGCGATTGACCAAATGTCAATTGCCATTCGTTGATTCAGCATGTTAAGAACCGCGGCCAACGGGGGCGGATCCGCGTGTTACATCGCCCACTATGCAGTCGGTGAAAGTGCTTTGCTATTCGAGGGAGAAGGGGGTGGGGAATGAAAGTAATCAGCTCCGTGAGGCTTCTTGGGTTACTTATTGCAATCTCAGCATGCTCATCTGGGATTCTTTGGGGCCAGACGGCCACCACCGGAGCGCTGACGGTCACGGTCAAAGACTCGTCAGGCGGGGTGATCGTCGGGGCGAGCGTGACGTTAGACAATGGCGCAGGCTTTACACGCACGCAGAAAACAAGCGGAGACGGCAGCTTCACGTTCACCCTATTACCTCTTGGCACTTACCAGGTTTCCATCACTTCTCCTGGGTTCAAGACGCTTACTACACCCGGAGTCCAGGTGGACGTTTCTGAGACACACGTTCTAAATGAGTCGCTGGAGGTTGGTGCGGAGCAACAGCAAGTAACGGTCAGCGCGACGGCACAAACAGTCCAAACAGAGAGCTCTACGTTGGGTGGCGTTGTCGATAGCCGTGAGATTAACGATTTGCCGTTAGCGACCCGCAATTACACCCAAATCCTGAGCCTCTCTGCCGGAGTCACAGTAAGCGCGACGAATGCGGCCGCGTTCGGACGTGGTGACCAGTTCATTTTCGCCAATGGCGAAGACGACGCGAGCAATACGTACTTGATCGATGGGGCCCAAGCCAGTAGTTATGCCAGCGGCACGACCGGAGATTATATTGGTTTTTACGGCTCGATATCGATCCCCAGCCCGGATGCCCTGCAAGAGTTTAAGGTCCAAACTTCCAACTACGACGCCCAGTATGGCCGCACGACAGGCGCTTCCGTGAATCTGGTCACGAAATCCGGCACCAATGATTGGCATGGATCATTGTTTGAGTTCTTCCGCAACGACGCACTTAACGCGAACACTTACTTCGCCAATGTGACCGGTACGCCCCGGGGAGAGTTAAAACAGAATCAATATGGCGGGACAATAGGCGGCCCGATCATCAAACAGAAACTGTTTTTCTTCTTTTCGTATCAAGGTACCCGGCAATTGAATGGTGTCGCCTATCAGGGGAGTTCGGCGATCAATCTACCGCCACAGCTAACCAATAATCGAACAGCAGCGGCCCTCGGCGCTGCATTTTGTCCCGCGAACAATCCGATCGTTAACACGCAAACTTTCAGCCTCACAGGCACGCCCAATCCGGCGTCCGATCAGGTGGCGTGCGACGGCTCAAATATTAGTCCTGTGGCTCTTGCCCTCTTGAATTACAAGCTGCCGGACGGACAATTTATTATCCCTACGCCGCAAAAGATACTGAACGTGGGTCAGCCGAACGAGGTTGGCTTCTCCGCGTTTACGTCCCCGGCGTCATTCAAAGAGGACCAGCCGTTATTGAACTTGGACTATGTAATCTCGCAGAAACAGACTCTGTCGCTCAAGTACTTCTATGCGACCGGCCCGACCATAACACCATTCTTTGGTTCGGGGCTTACGGCGCAAAGTGCGGAGCCACCGGGCGGCGGTAATAGGGGAGACACCGGTGCTCAGAATTATGGAGTCAAACTAACCTCCATACTTTCGAACAGCCTTGTGAATACCGTGCAGTACTCACAAGACTACATCCGAGCCGAGCTGACGCCCTTGTGGCCCGTGACCGGTGCTTCCGTCGGGATGACGCCTGCCGCACCATTCGATCCACTAACGCCTACCATAACCTTCGTCAATCTAGGAACGACGATTGGAGGAATTCTGATCGACGGCAACAAGTCACCATCGATAACTTATGAATGGCAGGATCAGGTTTCCTGGAACCGCGGACGTCATTCCCTTCGGTTTGGCTATGATGGTAACCGCGTTAACTGGTACATTTGCTCCTGCGGCAAGACTCGCGGACTACTCGATGTGGAAACTTTTTCTGACTTTCTGATAGGGCAGAGCTCCGCGGTAAACGGTGGTCTGTTGAGCAATGTTTTTGGATCACTGGCGTTTGTACAGCCGTTTTCCGAACCCAATCTAATTCGGGAGAATTACGCTGCTCTCTTTGTGCAAGACGATTTCAAGGTGAGCTCGAGGCTCACCTTGAATTTGGGGTTGCGTTGGGAATACCCCGGATGGCCATGGGACGACAATACCTTGGGTGGAACGAATGCCGAGTTGTCCCTGTTGCAAACCCAGCCGATCCCGCCGGCCGCCGGCACATACGTTGGGTTCACGCTTTCGAGCAACTATACTGGCCCTGTTCCTCCCGGAACCGTTCGACGGCAGACAAGATCGCTCACAGCGAATCACGCGCCCCTCAACGATTTTGCTCCTCGCCTGGGTTTTGCGTGGCAGCCGTTCAGTTCCAGCGGGCGTTTCGTCGTGCGGGGAGGATTTGGCCTGTTTTATCAGACCATCCATGGCCAGCAATTCTTGGATGAATTCGATGGCGAGCCACCCCTTGCTGCGCCGCTGGAGAGATTTGCATTTGCTAACGGTGCCGCAAGTCTAGCAACTCCCTTCAACCCACCTGTAGTCTCCGGCACGTTTGACAACTTCTTGCGAACACCATCCTCGTCAATTGCGGTGAACGGCATAAATCCGAACATTATCACTCCGGTTAGCTACAGTTGGAACCTGAACACTCAGTATGCGTTCAGCCCATCCACGTCCATCGAAATTGGTTACGCCGGCAGCCGTTCGGCGCATATAGAAACAGGACAGGACTTTGATATCCCACAGCTAGCGAGTCCCGCCAATCCGATAAACTGCGGCGCTCCGTTCGGCTGCGTCACTACAAATACACCCGCTAATGCCGCGGAGCGGATCCCTATATTGGGCTTTTCGCCGGGCGGTTTGGCGGTCGGCGGCAACTGGGGCGATGCGAGCTACAACGCACTGCAGGTGACCGTGCGCAAACGTCTTTCTCACGGACTACAGTTCCAGGCTGCCTACACGTACGACAGGTGCATTAATAACATCGAAGGGGCAACTCTAGCGGGCTCTGGGCTTGGAGGTGATGTCAATTACGATATCGGCTTGCAAAACCTTCGCGCGGGAAGAGGTGAGTGCGGCTATGACCGGCCGCAGCGCCTCGTCGTGAGTTACTTGTATAACCTCCCCAACTTCCGAAACGGAGAGACGATTGCGGGAAAGCTGTTGTCCGGCTGGGGTGCTACGGGCGTAACCACCGTACAGAGTGGATTGCCAATCCAAATCACCGACTCCAGAGGCGGATCCGTCTACGGCTCGGTGGGCAACTCGGGAGCTGAGCTTTGCCCCGGCGAGACCAAGGCGGATATATTGTCGTCAGGATCCGTCGAGTCGCGCTTGAACAACTATTTCAACGCGAATGCGTTTTGTGCTCCTCCGGTGGTGGATCCGAGTGGGGCTACTGGATACGGAAACCTCCCCACCAACCCCGTGCTTGGACCAGGACAATTCAACTGGGACGTAGGCATAGTCAAGGAGACTCGGGTTGGCGGTATCCGAGAGGCCGCTAACTTGGAGTTCCGTGCGGAATTTTTTAATGCCTTCAATCACTCCCAATTCGCCAATCCGTCGGCGAACGTGGCTAGCGGCCCTCAATCATTCGGGGTAATCACCAGCGAAACAGTCGGGCCGCGAATTGTTCAGTTCGCGCTGAAATATTCCTTCTAATTGAGCCGCCAGACGGGTCGTCGCCGACGGTCGTCAAGGAGGTCGCGCATACGTGGCAGGACAGTCCGTTCAGACTGAGAAAGAATGGTGAATTGTGCGCCGATACATTTCTTTAGAACAGCAACGGTCAGACTCGGGTAGGACGGAACCAGAATCAGTAAACAGCGGCCCCCGCCCTGCGGAGGGCAATATGCGGAAAAAGTCGATTTCAAGGACGGTTGTTTTGGGAGTCTTCGGCGTTATCGCACTTGTGTTGTCTCTACTAGCGTCACCCGCCGGGACTCAGTCGCAGGGCCAATTTCCATCGCCCCCACCGAACGCGATCAAATACCCGCACGATCTCGATTCAAGTTTCATTCGTATGCCGCTCCCGTCGGGCGCAGAGGCTTACGGGCGCCTGCAGGGCGATCACATGGAAGACTATGTCAAACAAATCGTTATGTTCTCGCTCAAGGATCGGGACCAAGGGAATCTGCTATGGGGTCGGACTGCGGGCACCGACAACGATGTCCGGGTGGAGGATTGGGTCGAAGCCAAGTTCAAGGAGGCAGGCCTTCAAGACGTCCACAAGCAGACCTTTGACCTTCCTCCGCAGTGGTTCCCCACTTCTTGGAGTTTGACCGCCACGGGAAGCGGGCAAACGCTTACCTTCAAGACGCTGCGCGCGAGCGGGACCGCGCTGCCTAAAGGCGGGTTGGACCTCGAACCTGTCTGGGTGGGCTTGGGAACGAAGGCGGACTTTGCGGGTCGTGACGTAAAAGGCAAACTGGCGGTCATCTGGAGCCAGCCGACGCCGGGTGTGATTAGTAACTCGGCAGGGTGGATGGGGTCAGCCAAGCGCGCCGCAGACGAGGGCGCCGCCGCTGTCCTCATCAATCTGGCCCTCCCGGGCAACTACGAGATTCAAGTAGCTCCAAATCCTAACAGTGCGAAGGGACTGCCTACATTTACGATGGGCACGGACGACACCAACGCGCTGCGCGGATTGATGGAAAAGGGCCCCGTGAAAGTGCACGCGGAATACGCAATGGAGATGCGTTCTGGACTCAAAGATTCTAGCGTGTGGGGGATACTGCCGGGCATGACCGACGAGGATATCATCGTGTTCGCGCATCACGACGCTGTATTTACGGGAGCGCTGGACAACGCCTCGGGGATGGCAGTAATGGTTGGCCTCGCGGAGTACTTTTCGAAAATTCCGAAGGAGCAACGGCGCCGGACAATCAAATTCGTAACGACCGCCGGGCACCACAATGGGTCTTTTGGCACCGAGTGGATGCATGACAACCGCAGCACGTTCCTGGCGAAGACGGCACTGATGATCAACTGCGAACATGTCTCGGTAGCCCAGACGTACTATTGGGGTCCCACGCTGCGGCAGTCGGATGGCGTAGATGCGCGACGCTGGTGGATTTATGGCAGCAGTGAGCTTGCCTCGATCGTCCTGCGCGACTGGAACATGTTCGGTGTCACCATCTACGACACCATGGAACCAGGGGCTTCAGGCGACGGGGCCTGGGTAGCGGCTGACACGCCAATGGTACAAATGATTGAGTCGCCTGCCTCGTATCACACCAACATGCCGGAAATCGTGCCCGCCGCAGGTTTGGAAGCGGTGGCGCGATCCTACGCCAAGATCATTGACGACGTCAATAAAGTGGATCGCAGTGACCTGTTGGAAATCGCGCCGGGTTCCGGTTCCGGGTCCGAAAGTCGAGGCAGTCAGTAAGAGAAGCCAGTCAGCAAATTCGGAGACGATTTATACAGAACGGGCGGGAGCAAGAGCCGCAGTCGTGCGACCAGCGCAATTTCGCGCAGCGCATTTTTTCGATACCTGAAGTCATTACCGAACAGTCTCGCTTGCAACGAGAGGAAGATTTAATGAAGGACCACTCGGAAGCGGAAAATCTGAGTTTCGAAGCGAACGACGCAAATTCAGGCCGGCGTAATTTTCTTAGAGGAGCCGCGCTGGGAGTCGTGGGCGCAATGGCGGCAGCCCCCGTCATGGCCCAATCGGTGGCCAATCCGCGGCAGACGGGAGGGGAAACTCTCGATCAACTCCGCCAGGACATGATGGCTGGCATCGAAGACGACGTTAAGAAGGACCTTGATCTCCGCGCGCAAGCCAACGAAGAGCTTCCAAGGCCGCCAACTTTGCGGCCGGGCGCCATGTTAGACAGCCGCTTTTCGGTTTCTTACAAGGACGGCGTGCCAGAGGCGATGCGCCTGCTTACGACTTATTTCGCGGCCATGACGGACAATGATCTCTCTGCGATGGCGAGCACGCTGCATTTTCCCTACGCCACTTACGAAGGGCCCGAACCCATCCTCTACAAGGACGCCCAGGAATTCATTTCCAATCCGCCGCCATCTACCAGGGTCAGCATGAGCCCTGATAGCCAGCGCCGTCCCGGTATGTACGACATCATGGACGTCCTCCAACTACAGACGTTTAATGCAATAAACGTTGGGTTGGAACTTAGCTATACGCGCTTCCGCTCCGACGGATACAAGGTCGGCACCAATCAAGGTATTTACTCCATCACGAATAACAACGGTCGATGGGGCATTCAGCTAAGCTCAGTCATCTTTACGCCCGCTGAATATATTGGCCAAATCTACAACGACGCCATTGAGGCAAATTTGCGGCAGATGCGCACCAGTATGGCGGCATTTAGCGATCGCGATTACGATATACTGACGGCCCAAACTTCCTTCCAGGGCGGCCCCGCGCGAAAAGTGGCAACGATAGGGCCTGCCTCACCGACTTTCTTCTTATCGGCTTGGTCTGGCAAGCCGATGGAGCCATACAATTCAAAGGGTAAAATGAACCGCTTGGTTGTCCGCGGGTTCCCCAACGATGCTGAAATCAATGGTATGCAAGGCAAGCCGGACGAAATTCAAGCCTACGAACAGGTGATAGGTAAAACTAATATCGTCACGGCTTCAGGTAAGCCAGGCTGGTTCTTCGCGATGGGGGGAAGCGGCGTCGGCCACTACGCATACACGTACGCGCTTGATGTTACGAGGGTGTTGCATGCCGGCCCAGAGAAGTCGCACGTGCTGAGTGGCTACATCCGTTACACCCCGGATAACATTTTCATCTCTGAAACGCGCGAACTCCACATCATGACCTACGATTTACGGAAGGGGGCTTGGAGCCTCAATTCCATGCTGGGCCAGTCCATTCGGCGCGACAGATCCAACGATATGTCGCCTCAGATAGGCAGCGTGTGATCTGGGCCGTACACTCAAGCCAGATCCGATCGAGTGGGGAGTGCGCCAGATCGAGATTGCGAATACGCGGAGCGCAAGTGCTTCACGATTAAGATCATTTTAGCCTGGAGGAGCCTCACGCAAACCATGACTAAAACAGCACGCCCGTTCTGGTGCCCGGAATTTCGACAACTCGACAGTGGTCGCCTTGTTCGCAAAGCCCTCCGTGCGCTGTCGATTCTCTGCTTTGCGTTAGGAGTGTTCCACGGGGGTGCCGCCGCCGGCACGGTTTTCGTCAGCGCCAGTGCAGCTCCCGGTGGCAACGGTTCACAACAAATGCCGTTCAATTCTCTTGCGGCTGCTGAGAAAGCTTCGGTTCCCGGTGATGAAATCATAGTTCTGCCATCACCCATGAGCGTGCCGCCTCTGGACGGTGGCGTTGCGCTCAAGCCACACCAAAAGTTGACGGGCCGTGGACCATCCGTCACTGGCGGCAACACGCTCACGGAAGCGCCACGCATTACCAACAGTAGCTCGGAGCACAATTCCGGCGACGCAGTCGTCTTGGCGGACTTCACCGAGGTTAGTAATCTGGTGATCGTAAACTCCTATCGCGGAGGAGTGTACGGATCCGACGTCACCGGGGCAAGTATTCATGACAACAATCTATCCGGCACCAACACGTCGTGTACGCCCGGATTTTACGTGATGTTCCCTGTCAATGTTCGGCTGCTTCCCAATGGTTGGGCGGCCATCATGGCCGATGAAGACAAGGGGACGGTGTCGCTATCCATTCAAAATAACTTCATTCACGATGGGACCTGTAATGACGGCATCGATATCCGCGCCACAGGCACAGCCGAAGTGATGGCCAGCGTCGATGCGAACAACATTACACATCTCGCGCAGGGGCCACGCATGGTTTCACTTCTAGCGATTGGAATGCAGACTCGCGACACCGCCATTCTGACGGTGGAATCGGATCACAATTCAGAAACCTACATCGGAAGTCGGGACGCTGACTGCGAGGGTCTCTTCACCAATCAGACCGGTGGGTTGGTGACCTGGAACATCAATCACAATACGTTCGCCCACGGCATAGGCGGTGCCTCCTGTAACGGGGGAGAGTTTTTTTCCACCGGCGGCGACGCTACCACGAACCTGCATATCAGCCACAGTACGTTTGAAGACAATCCAGGTGACATGATCGAAGAAGTGAACGAAGGCACTGGCACCACGATGAATCTTACACTCGACGACGTGACGATCACGCACGCAACGGAACCGACGGCTCGTCCGCCCGAGCAGAAGTTCTCCACGGGGCAGGATAATAATCTCAGTCGTTGCATAGACATCGGCTCGCACGGTCATCAGAACATGAGCTATTTCCACATGATTAACAGCAGGGTCCTCGATTGTGCGGGCGATTCAATTGGCTCGATCGTCAACAGCTCCCCTACGCGAACAGCAAGCAACTCCGCTGTGCTCACGGAGCTCCTCCGCCGTTCGGGATCCGAAGCGCGGACAATCGATTTTGGTGATGGTGTCGGCAACTCGATTTCGATCGATATCGAAAATAGCGAGGTCTCAGGAACGCGTCAATACGCCTTTCACTTCACGAATCAGACGGCGATGAATGAATTGCATATCAAGATCCAGAACAGCAAGTTTGCGGACGCGCAGGGGCCTGCCGTGATCGCGTTCGATCAGAACGGATCCACGAAAAATGCGGAGATCGATCTGGGCAGCCAGGGACCATACAGCCCCGGTGGGAATTGCATCACCGGCGGCACCAATCTGGCCGCTGAAGTGACGGGATACGACGTCTCCGCCAAATCCAACTGGTGGGGCCGCCCCAACGGGCCTGCTCAGGAGAAAATCTCACTAACGAATGGCAAGTTGAGTTTCGAGCCCGCGCTGCGCTCGGCGCCACCGTCTTGCAAGGAAACCAAGTGATTCCATGACCGAGCCGTATGTCAGGTCTCGAGGCACTGCAGCAATCCGTGAGCGTTCATCCACGAATGGCCGCGGTACGTTGTTGCCGTTGAGAACCGAAAGGTCTCGATTCGACGATCGAAAGAGTTCAGATTCTTCCAGAAGATCGAGGTTCCTCTACCTGCTTGGATGCGACCGGATGGTCGCGCATGTTCTTTCCCGAGGAATGTGGATCGGTTGACTCGGAATATCCGCCAAAGGAGTGAAATTATGTTCACAAAATCATCAGTCAGGTGTTTGTGGATTGTGGCTGCGGTTTTGCTGCCGGTATGGGCAGCTTCGTATGCTCATGGGCAAAACACCAGTCAGCCACAATCGGGAAGCGTGGCAACTCCTGCAAGGCCCCCAGCGGACCCAATTCATCAGCGCTCCGCCGAGTTGGGCACGCGCTCGGCGCCAACGGAACAAAAGTACGCTTCCATCGACGGAGCCCATCTGAAACAGTTCGTAGCGGATCAGAGCGCTATTTCGCGCCGGTACCGCGATGCGGGGCATCAGTTCTGGGGCCGGATTATTGGCACCGAGGCGGACACCGAGAACGCCCAGTGGATGATGGACAAGTTCAAACAGTTTGGCCTGAGCGATGTGCATGAGCAGTATTTTGATTTGCCCCCGCAATGGATGCCGCAGTCGTGGAGCGTGGTTGCTTCGAGCGGTGGGCAAACGCTTACTCTCAATACTGCCCAGCCAACTTACGCCACTGCGAATACGCCTGCCGCCGGCTTGGACCTGGAGGCAGTCTTTGTCGGATCCGGAAGTGATGCGGAGTTGAATTTGGCCCGGGACGTCAAAGGCAAGGCCGCCTTTATCATGAGTCCGGACCTGCTCTCACGTCACGCAGGCACCTCCAGCGGGGCTATCAAGCGGGTCGAAGATCGCGGGGCAGCGGCAATCTTCGTGATCGTGGCCATTCCCGACACCAATTACAAAACGCAGTTTTACCCGGTGGGTACCAAAGTGCCCTCGTTTTCGATGGGGTATAAGGACGGCTTAGCCATCCGGGACATGATCGGTGCGGCGGCGAATGGCGCAGCGCCACACGTGAAGATCAATCTCGACGTGAAGATGGTGCCAAATTTGAAGAGCGGCACGGTATGGGGCACGTTGCCCGGGACCACGGACGAAAAAGTCTTTGTGTTGGCGCACCGCGACGCCTGGTTCGAAGGAGCGAACGACAATGGAGCGGGAGTAGCCACGATGCTGGGCATCGCAGAATACTTCAGCAAAGTGCCGAAGAATCAGCGCCGGCGCACGATCGTGTTTGTGGGAACGACGGGGCATCACAATATCTCTATAATCAGCGGAACAACCAGCTTCAATGGCGGAGAGAGCGGCGAGTGGTTTACGCAGCATCCCGAGATCTTCGCCAAAGCGGCGCTCTTGTTTAACTGCGAGCATACCGGTGCGGCCGATTCAGATTGGACGATCGGAACTCCGGCATCCACTCGGACGACCAACGCCACGCAGCCGCTCGCTTGGTACGTGGGCGGCTCGCCGAAGCTCCTTGCGATCGCGACCAAAGCCTTCGATGCCATGGGAGTGCCCACACAGATAGACTCCGACCCGACTGGCGGCGGTGAAATCTACCGGTTCTATTGGTATGCCCCTGCCGTGCAGCTGCTGGGCACTGGCTGGGTTTGGCATTCCGACCACGAGACAGACGACACGATTTCGGCCACCGGCCTCGAGGCGGTCACGCGAGCCGAGGCCAAGATCATCGTTGATACCGACGGTGTTCCCCTAAGCGAATTGCGGCGGCCATCCACCGCCGTCGGGGCCAATTAACGCCTTGAAGCGAGGAGCGCTTTCCGTGTACTACTCCTTGGCAGCCGCGATTCGTCGAGGAGAATTATTTGAATGCCTTGGTGGGGACGGCTAAGTCCTGATTACGGTCCGGCGCTGAGTTCTCTCCCCCCACCCATGCCCTGGGGTCTACCCGCCCCAGAAGCCGTTGAGGTAGAATCCAGGCCATGTTTAAGAGATTAAGAACGTGGCTTAGTTCGCTAGTTGTTAAACCCTCTCAGCCGTCCCGGATCGTGAGCCAACTCGAATGGAAGCAGATGATGGAGAGACATCACCGGGAGCATGAGGAATTCGTCAAAGAATGGGAAAGTGAATTGGGAATCAAGATCGCGAGCGAGGCCTTCACATACGACGTTCCCATCCCCGAAGGTCCGGCGTTTAGAAATCCCAGTGGAAAACATTGGGACCTCACGAAAGAGGGACGCGTGGCCCTCCGCAAACTCATCACTGAGGAAAAGAAACTCAGATTTGAGGATGACACACGTTGGGTAACAGGAATCGTCTTGCCGGTTCTGGCGTCGCTTGTCGGAATTATCGGCGCAATCACTGGCTTGGTAGCGGTTTATCTTAAGACGATGTAGGGCGATCTCTACGAAGCACCTCCCGCAAAGCCGAGATCATGTCGTGAGACGTCTAGAATCTCCGTTTTCCCTGTTGGCCTCCTCGGTATTCCCTGATACCGGCCCTGTTAATACCCTGTTTCGATTTCTTGCTCATCCTATATTTTCCACCGAAAGCCGTTCTAAACAGGCGTTTCGCGGGGGCTCCAATCGGCGAGCGCCCGAAGCTCCCTGTATTTCTCCCTGTTAGCAGGGAATCTGGTGGAGACTAGTTCGCAGCGGACTGTATGCTCCGCCATTCAGTCGAGAAGTTTCTCGACAGATCCCTTTGTCAGCCGAAAAGCCCCGATTCTGGCGATGAACCACGAGTTTTCAAACCGAGCGAGACACTCTCTGCGATCTTCGAACGAGATTTTACGGAAAAATCGATTATTTTCTCTGCGGGTCAACAGAGAGGTCCCTTCCTTTCAATCGGTTAAAGGCTATACGCCAGCGGGTGCTTGGGCTCGTAAAGCATGATGTCGTCCGCGCCAGGCACGGCCATCATGACCACGAGTCCGTACCCGTGATCCTGAACTTCGCCGTGGAACTGCGCTCCTTTGCTCTTCAGTTCAGCGACCGTGTGTGAGATGTCGTCGCACATCAGGGAGATCAGATGGTGCCGCGGCGATTCGTATGTCTTGCCATCGTAGACGCTGTGGGTCGGGTGCACGCCCATCTCACTCCGCCCGGACTTGAAGATCAACCAACCCGCGCCTCCACCCTGCGCATCCTCGACGTAGGGCCAGCCGAGGACGTCGCGAAGGAATGCGCGCGTTGCGGGGGCGTCGTCGGAATAAATCAGGGTGTGGATGCTGGTGATCATCAGACTGAACTACTCAAATCGCCGAAAATTGTACTCTTTCGGTCTATTGCCAATCAAGAACCCGTTTATCGCACTGGAGATCGGAATTAGGACACTACCGAAGCAACTCTTGACTCTTCTTTTGGCGTACCAAGAACATCAATCGTGTTTGGCTGAGACAGTGACCTCAACGTGACCGCCTTTTTTGAGCTTTACGTCATCACCGTTTTCATCGATAAGCGTGTTCTCGATCCGGAGTTCTCGATACCCACGATCAGCACCTTCAACGGCAATTTGTGCCCTTTCGGATTGGTCTCGACGCCGGAATGAAATGATTTTGTCCACGGTCCCGGGCATCGTGACGCTGGAGTCTTCGGCAATCCTGGAGGAGTCTAGGTTCCGTTCGGCTATCCGGGCCGACCTAGCCATGCGCGGCTTCGCCAATTCCTTCTTGACGCTGGCGCGTCTGGCCCGGCCGGATTCCTCGCTCGCGCGTTTGTGTGCCATGCACTCACAATACTATCGGGGTGCGAGCCGTGCTGTCCCCTTCTGCACACCGCCGAGTTTCCCTGAATTATCTGGATTGTGTGCGAAACGGGGCATCCATCTTGAAACGAAGGGTTCAAACTGGCCCATCTGGATTTTGAATCCGACGAGTCTCGGATTCGAGGGAGGGTGCAATGTTTGGATATGGAATAGTCGGAACTATCGTAATTATTTGCGTAATTGTTTGGCTCGTGCGGAGAGCGTAAGAACGGATTCCCCTCGACGATGGCGGCCCGGTCGCTACGCGCCTTTAGTTAGCTTCCGGCGATGGCCTTGGATTATCTGGCGCTTGCCTTGCGCCCAAAACAAGATAATTCCCAACCTGTTCAAAATTGAACAGACGTCAGGGTAACGACCCACTACGCTCGCCAAGCCAGCGGGCTTGGGCAAGCGAGCCCCTGATGGAGAATTCATGAATCAATCCAACGATTTTCCATATCCGGAGTGGCAAATTCCTGCTCACGGCGTGTTGCTTGAGACCGATCCGGCGAAGTTGCGCGAAAAGATCCAATCCGCAGAAACTAAGATTTTCGAGCGTCTTCGGCAGATCCAGCGGTGCAGCGACGGTTATCACGAGCAAAATGCGATTAACCACGCTCTGTCTCTGATAAGAACAGTTAGGCGCGAAAGGCTCGGAACGCAACGTCAGGGAGAAACATCAAGCGGTATAGAGGGAATCTTGTCCCGAGGTGAATGGCGAGCGCTCTATCGAAACGCGGTCCTGGAAACAAACTTCGACAAGCTCGTCGAACGCATAGATGAGGCTGAAAAGGCGATGGCGGAGCGGGTGTCGCTGGACGGCGAGGTATCCGCAGAAGAACGCCGAGAGCTTGAGAATTCGAGGAACTCGCTCCGAATATTGCGAACGGAGCACACGGAACTTCATGCTGATCTAGACCGGAATGAGTGACCGTACGTGTGTCATGAGTTCCTTTGTCTCACTTTTTGACACAACGCAGTCTACGGACAAAATAGAACTGAATCGTTCGGTAATCCTTCGCCGTCTGATGGCTCTGCTCCTGCGAGACAGTCCTCGATCGCTGAAATGCAGCGTAATTTAACGTTTGCGGAAGCTAGAAGGTATGTACTTAACGGGACAGATATCCACCCTCGACAGGTCCAGAATGAAGTTGTGTCGGGCAGTCAGAACAGCCGCCTCGGAACTTAGTCCCCCCTTTTAGGCTGGTTGCGTTGGCTTCAACCCCGCGCTGAAATACAAGGCCACGGTTTATGCGGAAATGCTTCATTTTCGTTGCAGCGGCTGGATTGCTCCTGATCGCCTGCTTTTCCACAGAAGCGCAAATACCCGCGTCACAATTTGCTCTGGAGCAGACTCCTTCCGACCTAACCATGATTTTGTTTCCGGCACCGCTACCCTGGTTATTGCCCATCGTGCTGCCGATTAAACCTCTCGAAAAACCATTTCCCCGCCCCACATCTTTTGGGTACGAAGTATACAAGCCTGATCCCAGTCCGGAAAATCGGCTGCTGATCGGGTCGTTTCGGACACCTTTCCTTACGGAATCCAGCGTTTCCGTGGCCCATTTACGGCCGGGACTAAACCTGGTCCTGTTTGAGAGCACGATTCATCCCCGCGGCCCAGAGCTGGTTTTGCCGACATCTGGGATTGGTTCTTACTACCTGCGTCGCTCGACGAATGATCAAGCGGAAGTAGCGAATTCGGTCGGGCTTAGCGGCATCAGCCTGAGATATAGCTTTGGCCGGGATGCAGAGAGAGGAAAATGAGTCCGCATATGGCGCTGTGTGTCGTTGGTCATTGGGGATGGTCGTGGCTGTCGCCTCTAGCAACTCTTTGACTGACCCCACTTGGCGACAGTTTTCGTGTCCCACTCAGCCTTCACGTTGGGGTTTCCGTTCCGCGATTCCATCGAGTTGGGGACCACACGACAATTTTCAGCGGATCGAACCAGGGCAGGGTGAAAAGCACAACCTTTTCCAACGAGAACAGTACGGCCGCTCCAGGCTCACACCAGTGCCACCAGCAACAATTGGTGAGTAAATCCGCCAAACATGGACGCTGTCACAACTCTCAAGAGCGACAAACAGGTGATAACGCAAATGTTGACATCAGTAATTTGACCCACCGGCATGCTGGGACTTTCGTCGGCCGCCGTGTGTCCGCTTGCGGAACCCCGTCGGGGACGCCTACAGCGGGCCTTGTGCCTCGGCGAGAAGAGGTTGGGGCTGCTCGCGTCTAGAACCCATCCTAGACGCATCGGTATCCATCAATCTGTCCGGTTGCGCTCAGATCACGCGCCTTTGGCCCGCGCTAGCTCTGGCTCGCAGGCTAGCTCTTCGAAGAGCGTGCGGTAATGAATCATGGCCTGGCGCAAGTCTTCGGTGCTGGCTTGACCGCGTGACTGACGAAGCGCGCATTCGTGAGCTGCCCGGTAATTCTCAAGAACCAGCGGATGATCGACGGAAATGTCTGCGGCGCGCTGTTCGAAATCGCTCATCGGATAGCCGCGTGTGGACATCACGTCTACGAGCAGTTTGTCCGCGTCGGTAACCGCGCCTCCGGGGCCGTCTACGAATTGCGCCTGAACTCTGGCCCAGGACTCGGTGAACCGCGCGCGATCTGCTGGTGCAAGCGGCCGAATGTGCAATCCCTCGACTCGTTCTGCGCGCTTGTCGAGCGCGGCTTCTGCTTTGCGCTGGCTGCCGCCCTCCTTCAGGGCGCGGGCGTATTCCGTGCCGCCAAATTGCGTGCGGAGTTTGTTCGTGCGGCGCTTGCGCATCGAATACCAAATGCCGACGGCTACGGCCAACACGACCGCGACTACGGCGACGACTACAACGATTTGCGTGGTGCTATATGCTGATAAGTTCATGACCTGCCTCCAGTATTTCTTCGAAATGTTTAGCCCGGATCGTTTGCTTCAATATGGTTCGCGGTTAGTGCTTCGCGACGAATTTTTGTGCCCGGCCGATTTTCTTCTGGATTTTGCCGGCAACTTTTTCGGTGAGACCTTCCGCTTGCGTTTTCCGGTCGTTTGTCAGCCGGCCCATTTTTTCCTTAATCGTGCCTCTCACTTCGTGAACTTCGCCTTCGACTCGATTGACGATGCTTGATTTCATTAGTTGCCTCCGTGACGCACACGCCTGGTCAAGCGCGTCTCATGAAATGCAGCACGAGCAAGATCAGGCCCACGACGAGGAGGATGTGAATGAAACCGGCGGTTACGTGAAATGCAAAAAACCCGAGCAGCCAGAGAACGATCAAAACTGCGGCGATAATCCCAAGCACGTCCCACCCCTGTCTTGCCGAGCGCGAGCCAATCCGCGATCGTGCGCTTTCGAGCAAGAGAGTAGTCCGAGCCGGGCGGGAGTTCTGTCCCGTTGTGGACACTTTGATTGAATTTTCCACGGGGCGCTTTAGCTAGAGTATTGAGAAATTGCGGGTCGGTGTGTGCCATACAGGACATCAATCGAGCGGGATCTGGGCGCACAGTCGTGACTCCCTTCGCTCGCGGATTCCTTCGTGAGGTTTAGATGATTGCGGAAGTGATCAGGAGCTACCGTGGAGTGCCTTGTACGAATTGCACAGAGCCGATTCCCGTTTCGCCAAAGATTGCAAGCTTGAAGGATGAAATCGGATACCGAGACGCGAGCTCGCCGCAGACATTCATCGCTCGTTGCAAGCAGTGCGAATACGAAAACGTCTATTCGATCGACCAGGTTCAAACCTACGGCGGAGAACCAAGGAAGAGGCGTTCTAAAACAAGGTCGGCTCGTGCCTAAAACGCCGGGTCGTTCCGCGCCGGCGTGCGGAGCCGGACTTCGCTGAAGGACTTAAGGGGGCGGAATGGTCCGCTCCTCCGTTTGGCGCACTTCAATTAGTTTGGCGCGCCCCTGCGGTAATCGTTTTCTCTGTAGTAACGACTGGCTCGACGCCGAGTTCCGTTTCGGCTCTGACCCAGTCCTCGACTGCGTTCCCCGGCTCTCCGCCGCGTTGAACGTAGATATCGTAAGCCCGTTGAGCAATGTCTTCCTTGGATATTTCTTTGTGTTCAAGCATGGCAACCTCCCCGGTCGTCGGCACGGGGGCGTTCCCGCCCCCCGTGACACGATGTGAGAAAACTACTTGGCTGTTGCTGACACGCTAATCTTGATCTGCTTCGGCTTGGATTCTTCACGCTTGGCCATATGCAGTGTCAGAACCCCATTGCGATATTCAGCTCGAATGTTTTCGGAGCTGACAGTATTCGGCAGGGAGAAGGTCCGCACGAACGGGCCATAGGCGCGTTCGATTCGGAGGCAATTATCTTCTTTGACGTCCTTTTCGAATTTCCGCTCACCCCGGATGGTCAACGTATTGTTCACGACCCGGATATCGATATCCTCGTCACGAAGGTCGGGCAAGTCGGCCTTCACGACCAATTCATTCGGCGTTTCGTATATGTCTACGGCTGGCGACCAGGTTGCCAGGTCCGCATGACCCGAGCGGTCGCGGGTGAAGCTGTCTTCGAATAAACGATTCACTTGGTCCTGTAACATCGAACCGCGAGAATCGGCCCAACGCGCAATAGTATTCATGGAATCTCCTTAAGAAATGAGTTGTTGCAAGATTTGCAGCTGGATCAGGCCAAGAAGCGATTCAGATAGCTTCCGTTGCGTTCAGGTGAACTGAAGAAATCCTCGGTCCATAATCACACTGGCCTCATTGCGCCCGGTTGTCAATGGAATTACTCCATCGAACATCAAATAGTCGGTTTTAGTCAAAAGTTTCCACACGGGCAGAGGACACATCCTCATTCTGAAGGAGTTGGGACCTTGCAGGCGCGGCTCTTCGATGCATAGAGAGCGCGCCTGGAACATCCACTCGACACGGCTGAAGTAGCGTCCTGGCTGCTCGCGGCAGAAGTGAAGCAGCATTCGCAAACACGCGAAGCAGCTATCATTTCACGAAGCTGCTTGCCCCGACGCTGTTCCCCTAAACAAGTTGCGGCGGCCATCCACCGCCGTCGGGGCCAATTAATGCCTTGAAGCGAGGAGCGCTTTCCGTGTACTACTCCTTGGCAGCCGCTATTCGTCGAGGAGAATTATTTGAATGAAAGCTTTGCTCAGTCACTCTGCAGGCGGGCCGGACACTCTTGTTTTGACGGATGTGCCGGAACCGGGACCGCCCGGCGATGATGAAATTCTTTTGCGCGTCAAGGCCTGCGGAGTGAACTATCCCGACGTACTTATCATCGAAGACAAATATCAAGCCAAGCCGCCCAGGCCCTTCGCGCCGGGTTCGGAGGTTTCTGGAGTGGTTGAATCGGTTGGCGCGAACGTCCGCCATCTGAAACCAGGGGACCGCATCATAGCTTCCACCGGATGGGGTGGAATGGCCGAAAAGATCTTGATCGCGGTCCATCGCTGTACGCCGATCCCCGATTCGATATCGTTCGAACAAGGCGCTTGTCTGATTCTGGCGTATGGCACCTCGTATCACGCCCTCAAGGATCGAGCGAAGCTCCGAGCGGGCGAGAAATTGCTTGTGCTGGGGGCTGCGGGAGGCGTGGGTATTGCGGCAATTCAGCTGGGAAAAGCCATGGGCGCGACGGTGATCGCCGCCGCATCGTCGGAAGAGAAGGTTTTGAAAGCAAAACAGCACGGTGCGGACATCGGCTTTGTCTACCCTGGCGATCTGGACAAGGACCGCGCGAGAGCTATGACTGAGTCTCTAAAGGAGCTGGCTGGTTCTGACGGAATGGACGTCATTTACGATCCTGTGGGAGGCGACTACGCAGAAGCCGCGCTACGGTCGATCGGCTGGCAAGGGCGCTACCTGGTCGTCGGATTCCCTGCCGGCATTCCGAAACTCCCCTTGAATCTCGTCCTCCTCAAGGGCTGTGACGTCCGGGGTGTCTTTTGGGGAGGTTACGTTAGTCGAGAACCCGCCGAAGCGGCGAACACAATCCGCGAACTCGTAAAGCTCTGTTCTGATCGAACCATCGAACCTCTGATTTCTGCGCGTTTCCCTCTCGAGAGGGGCGGTGAGGCAATTGCTTTCTTGGCGGACCGCAAAGTCATTGGGAAAGCAGTCGTGATGGTGAGCTGAAATCTCCTGGTTGCAATCTTCAGGCCGATGGGAAAACAGAAATTGCGCGAAAGAGATCGCGTATACGCCTGCAGTGAGTCCGATTACGGGACGGGCGTCCATTCCAAGCTGTCGGATGATGTCGAGTTCCGCATTCGCCTGGTCTAAGTAACGAACCCAATTCGCACGTGATCCGGGCCCATCGGAGCGAAGCACGTTCGCGTCCGTCACGGGCTCAACCTTCGACGAGCTGCTGGCCGCCGTCGATATCGTACGTGGCTCCGGTGACCGCTGTATTGGTCATCAGGTGTACGGCAAGCGCGGCGATGTCGGCCGGGCCGACCACGCGCCTGATCGGCAGCGTCTTGCGGAGCTGCTCACGGCGCGCCTCCAGCTGATCGCCGAGTATGGAAGCCGAGAGCGGCGTGTCAACGAAACCCGGCGCGATCAGGTTGACGCGGACCGGTGCGAGCTCAAGCGCCAGTGTCTTGGTGACCGCCGGCATGGCGGCCGTGAACGCCGCGACGATCACGCTCGCTGCCGGCCGGCGGCCGCCCGTTCCGCTGAGGAAGATCAGCGTTCCTCCCGCGCGAACTTTGCCGGGGGCCAGGCGAGCGATGTGCAGCGGCAGAAAGAGTTCCTGGTCGACGTTGCGGCGCGCGCGCTCGAAGTCGATGTCGGCCAGCCGCGCGTAGTACGGGCCGCCGGAGGTGACCATCACGTGGTCGATCGGTGTCGGCAGCTCGTCGAAGAACCGACCCAGGCGATCGAAGTCGCTGGCATCAAACGCCACACTGCTTTTTGCACCGACCTCGCGCGCCGCGTTCGCGAGGCGTTCCGGGTTGCGGCCGGCGAGAATAACAGCGGCGCCCTCGGACCGTGCTCGCTTGGCCGTCTCGAGACCCATGCCCGAGCTGCCACCGATCACAACGACCGTCTGCCCAGCGAGCTCCGGTTCGCGACTCACGTCGGCAGTTCCGTCCCGGCCTGTTCCGCGGCCATGTATCTCGCGTACCAGTCCGGCCAGTTCGCGTCGTGCTGTCCGGTCTTCGCCTCGTGCCTCCCGTGCGCGGCCTCGGCGCGCCGAAGCGCGCTCGCCAGATCGCTCGCCGAGGCAAAAGTCGTGGCTGCAGGGTCGAGGCGGCCAGCCACGCGCGCGGTGATCTCCTGAAAAATCCAGCCGTTGCCGTCCGGATCTCTGAACGAGGCGAACGAGCGGTAACTGCGACGCTCGGGATCCGGACCCGCGACGCGGATTCGCCCAAAGATATAAGGCTCGTCCGGGCCGGAGTACACGTTGTCGCTGGCGTGGAACACCTCGCCGATCGCAACGCCGCGAGCGAGCAGGTCGGCGCGAGCCGCTTCGATGTCGGAAACGATCAGATACAGGCCCTGGGCGGAGCCGGGCGCCGCGGCCGTGAGGTTCTTGCCGAAAATGATCGAACATCCCGAGCCGGGCGGCGTGAACTGGATCACGCGGAAGTCTTTGCCGTTGTCGTAGTCGGCGTCGAGCCTCCACCCGAGCTTCGCGTAGAACTCCTTGGCGCGTCCAACATCAGAGACGGGGATGACGACGATCTCGAACTTCATGGCGACCGCCGCGACGCTCGGGTCGCTGGTTGGGTCGTTCGTGCGGACCGGCTTGGTGCTCATGGCTGACTCCTCTGGCGTGTAGGGACGATCACCGCGCTTTCCAAGCTAAGCCAGATCAAGTCGCTGGTCAACATACGGTCGCCGGAGTTGGACCGGCTCACCTTCTCTCATATCCTGGCGTCGGCGATCTGCGCCGACGCCCCCGATTCGGACTAATATAGCCCGGCCATATGTTCGCCAATCTCATCTCGCAGCTCCCTTCCGGTTCGGAATTGACCGCGCTGCTGGTTGTGGTCTCGTTTTCGTCCGGACTCAACGCCTACGCCACGGTCGCCATGCTGGGAATTCTTTCGCATACTGGTGCACTCGTGCTGCCGCCCGCTCTTCATCTCGTCGCGAATCCGTACGTGATTGCCGCGTGCGCGGTTCTATTTCTGATCGAATTCGTCGCCGATAAGATTCCCGTCTTCGATCTGCTGTGGAACGCGCTACAAACGTTTGTCCGCATACCGGTTGCCGCGGTCCTGGCCTATGGCGCCACAGCGCAGCTCCCGCAAGGCGAACAGCTCCTGGCCACATTCCTCGGTGCTTCGATCGCGCTGGCGGCTCACGGCGGTAAAGTCGCGGCGCGCGGCGCGGTGACCCACTCGCCCGAGCCCTTCTCGAATATGGCGCTGAGTTTGGGCGAGGATGCTCTCGTCGTTTTCCTCACCTGGTTTGCGACACGTCATCCCTACGCGTCAGCTTCCATCGCTGTCCTGCTGCTTGCTCTGATTGTTCTGACGATACGCTGGGTCGTAAGGGCCATGCGCCGTCTTTTCGAGGACGCGGGGGACACGCTGCACCAACATCCCGCGGGCTAAGCGCAGCTAATCGGCCGAAGCATCGCATTTCCGCAATTCAAGGATCTGTCCGCCAGCCCCGCCCAACAAGGGGCAAGAGCGCCAGTGCTAGCGGCCCACGCACGCGAGCACTCGCCCTCGCATAGGCTCGACAGGTTTTTTTCACTTTTCGCCGCGACTGCTTCCTGTGTGACAATTTCAAGACTTCGGCATGGCGCGGAGGCGCGCGAGCTGTATGCGAGGTGAAGCATGCGTAGTAAGGCCAAAGTGCTTGTCCCGTTGCGATCTGCGGTTGCCGTTCTTTTCGTCTTTCTTGCGCTTTCCTATCGCGTCAGCTTTGCGCAATCGAATCCCGCTCCGCCCGCACGAACGGTTTCGCTCACGCTGAAGGATGCCGTGCAGCTGGCCTTGAAGCAGAATCCGCAGGTGGTGATTGCGCGGCTGCTCTCGATGGAGAGTGACCGTCAACGCCAGATATCGCGCGCTGCTCTGCTGCCACAGGCAAGTCTCACCGCCGCGGGCGTGCTCAATCGTTATAACTTTGCCACCATCGAGCGCACACCCACGCGCACGACCGTCGGCCTCTATCAATTCATCCAGGCCGGACCGGCATTTTCGCAGACACTGTTCGATCTTCCGCTGTTCCGCAGTTACCAGATCTCCCGCGAAGGAGTCCGCGAATCACAGGCGCAAGAGAACGTGACGCGCGAAGACGTGGTCGCCTCGGTCGTCACACAATACATTCTGGTGCTCCGCGCCTTTGCGCTTTACGACGCCGCCAAGGTTCGCGTCGCTCTGGCCCAGCGCCTGTTCGAGCAAGCGTCGAATTTACAGAAGACGGGTGTCGGTCTGAACATTGACACGACGCGAGCGAATGTCGAGCTGCAGAACGAACGTCAGAACCTGACTGACGCGGAGACCGCGACACACACCACAAATTACGTTTTGGCCGAGCTGCTCGATCTTCCGCGCGACCAGGAACCCGCCGTCGCCGACAAACTGCAGTTTTTCGAATTGCCCGAATTCGAAAAAACGGAAGCCATCAAGACGGCGTTGGCTACTCGCCCGGAGATGCAGGCGCAAGCGTCCCAGGAGCGCATCGCACATCTGGAAAAGAAATCGGCGTCGGAAGAGCGCGCGCCGCAGCTCGATTTTTCCGGAGACTGGCTTTATCAAGGCTCCCACTTCGACAACGGCATTCCTGCGTACACTTACCAGGTCGGCTTCAGCATCCCGCTTTTCACCGGCGGGCGAATTCACGCCGAAATTGCACGCGCCGATCTGGAGGTAAAGCACATCGACCAGAATCGGCAGCTGCTCGAGGAACGAATCGTTCGCGAAGTGAAGTCCGCGATAGACGAGCTGGACGCGGCGCGCAAGAATGTCGACGTGGCCGACCTGGGGCTCCAACTCGCCAACGAGGAAGTGGCGCAGGCCGAACGCCGCTTCGCCGCCGGTGTGACCACCAACGTCGAAGTGATCACCGCGCAGGACGAGCTGGCCCGCGCGAATAACAATCAAATCGACGCCCTCTACCGTTTTAACCAGTCCAGAGTCAACCTGGCTCAGGCGCTGGGCGAGGTGCAGGACACTTATGCGAAATGACGGGATCGCCGGGGTAAAATCGCGCCGATGAGCAGCCCTCCGACCACTCCACCGACTCCGTCCCCGGAGACCGCGCCGACGCCGATACGGCCGACGCCTGCCGAGGGCCCGGCCCCTTCGTTTCCGGCCACCGCGGGAAAAGCGATTCGCGAACTTCCCCGCCCCGCGAAGATTGGTCTGATAGTGCTCGCACTGGTACTCGTGGTCGGCGTGTACATATGGATGGGCCGAGTGACCACGGACGACGCGCAGGTGGACGCGCACATCACCGCCATGGCGTCGCAGGTTTCCGGCTACGTTGTCCAGCTTTCGATTGACGACAATACGGACGTCAAGGAAGGCGACGTGCTCGTGCAAATTGATCCGCGCGTGTACAAAGCGGAAGCCGACCAGGCCAAAGCGTCGCTCGAGCTGACGGAAGCCGCAGCGAAGTCGGCGGAACTGCAGATCGGCCTCGCGCGCGGCACCACCACTCACAACACCGGCGGCGCCGCGGCACAGAGTGAATCGGATGCCGCCGATTACGTGATGTCCCAGGCCCAACTGGAGCGCACCGCGACCGCAAACCTGCTGCAAGCGCAAGCGGAACTCGCGTCCAAACGCGCGACCAACGTTCGCGCGCAGGCGGATCTGGATCGCTACACCCCGCTGCTGCAAACCGGGGACGTGTCGAAATATCAGTTCGACGCCGTGGAGGCGACGGCCCGCGTGGCTCAAAATGATCTGGCAGCCGCCGAACAGCATCTTGCCGCCGCGCAGCAGGACGTGGCCATCGCGCGAGCCAACGTGAATTCCGCAAGAGCAAAAGCAGCACGGTCGCAGTCGCTGTTGCTGGAGTCCAAGGCCCAGGAGCAGCAAGTGCCGATCGACGAAGCAGCGTACAAGTCCGCGCTCGCCGCCGTCGAACGCGCGAAGGCCGCATACGACCAGGCCCAGCTAAACCTCGGCTACACCACGATCACCGCGCCCATCAACGGCCAGGTAACGCAGAAGACCGTAAACCTGGGACAGTACGTGGTGCCCGGGAATCTGCTCTTCACTCTGGTGCCGCTCGATAAAGTCTACGTCACCGCGAATTTCAAGGAAACGCAGCTGGACCACGTGCGTCCCGGGCAGCGGGCGAAAATCCACGTGGACACCTACGGCCGCGATTTCGACGGAGTCGTGGATTCCCTCGCCGGCGCGGCGGGTTCGCGGCAGGCGCTGCTGCCTCCGCAGAATGCCACCGGCAACTTCATCAAAGTAGTGCAGCGGATTCCGGTGAAAATCCTGGTGAAGCAGAGCGCAGACAAGCGATTCGTGCTGCGGCCCGGAATGAACGTCGAAGCCACGATTTACACTCGGTGAAGCAACGGGAGCGCGATGGGCTATATCGGCACCGGGATAGAACTGCAGCAGGAGCAGTCATTAGGTCTGCGCCTGAGCCAGTCGCTGATCAATCTTTCGCAGAAACAAAAGACAATCATCCTGCTGAGCCTCGGGTTGGTCGCCGGTATCGAACTTGCGAACCGGGTTTCCATCAACGTGCTGCTGCCGGACCTCCAGGGGAATGTTGCTGGAAGTTCGGACGACGTCAGTTGGGTGCTGATTCTCTACAATCTCGGTTTCTTGAGTTCGATCGCGCTCAGCTACTGGTTTACGCGCGTGTTTGGCGCGCGCCGGAATCTGCTGATGAGCATCGGGCTCTACGCGGCCGGGGCGTTCGGTTGCTTCTTAAGCGAGCACAGCCTGACGCTTTTGCTGATTTCGCGAGTGGTGATGGGGTTCGGCGGAGGAGCATTTCTAGTTCGCTCGGTGATTTTCGCCGGACTGATGTTTCCCGGCCAGGCGCGCTACCGCGCTGTCTTCTGGATTTTCCTCGAGGCGACCACTCTGCAGTCGTTCTATCCCGTGGCCATGGGATGGATTTCCGATGCAGTGCATTGGAACTACGCGTTCCTGCTGGATTTTCCGTTTCTGGCGATCAGCACGATTCTGATCTGGAAATACGTGCCTCGGGGATTTCTCCGTGAGAACATCGACAGGTCCCACACCGATTACTGGGGCGCGGGGTTGTTGCTTGCCGCCCTGGCATGCATGCAGATCGGGCTGAGCCGGGGCGAGCGCGACGAATGGTTTCAGTCGTCGTTCATCACCTGCTTCCTGCTCGTAGCGCTCGTCTGCTTCCTGGCTTTTCTGTGGTGGGACTGGAGGCCCGAGAACTGCTCGCCCGTGTTGAACCTGCATGTCGTCTGGCGGGAAGTCCCCTTGCGCACATCGCTTGGGATCGTGATGATCGTTGGGGCGATGCTGGGCGCGGGGCTCTTCGTGCTGCCGCAATATCTGCGCACCGTACAGGATTACAGCGCCA
Organism: uncultured Acidobacteriota bacterium; assembly: GCA_963814605.1. Taxonomy (GTDB): domain Bacteria; phylum Acidobacteriota; class Terriglobia; order Acidiferrales; family UBA7541; genus Palsa-295. The sequence continues at coordinate 241,505 of CAWFDD010000003.1, forward strand.
CGCAGACGGGCGGCTTTGTCTCGGCGTACACCGTGGGGCTGGCGACGGGCGTGACGCTTTCCTTGCGGTACGGCGTGGCGCGGCTGGGCGGAACCAGGCTGGTCGTCATCGGCGCGCTGATTATGTGCACCGCCAGCGTGATTTTCATCTACATCTGGACCCCGTCCACGCCGACTTGGGCGCTGGCGCTGACGAGCTATCTGCAAGGGTCGGCGCTGGGGCCGCTGCTCTCGGGCGCGTCCAACATTGCCACGAGTCACGCGGCATTGACCGATCTGAACGACGTCTCGACAAGTTATTACTTTGTGCGGCAATTGGGGAACACATTTGGCGTGACGGCTGCAACGGTGATGTTCGACCATCGCCAGACGCTGCACTCCGCGCGGTTGGTGGACGTGGCCAATGCGGTGGACCCCACGACGCAGGCGACGCTGGCGCAATACGCGGGACTGATCGCGCGCAATGGCGGGGCCGGAAGCAACCCGGCGCTGGGCGCCGTCCAACTGTTGCAATCGGGAGTGATCACCCAGAGCAAACTGCTGTCCTATATTGATATTTACTTCGGGCTCGGCGTGCTCGCATTCGCCATTCTTTGCCTCTTGTTCCTGGCGCGGACGAAGAGCGCTTCACCCAAATCGCAGCATCACTTTCATTTGTGGTGAGCGGCGCGCCGCGTTCTGAATGCCTCGTGATCCAGCATGCCCGCACGCGGGCGTGTCACAAATTGAAAATGTAAAGCAAAATCCGCGTCAGGAACAAATCCGCGACCAGCACCGCCACCGACGACACCACGAATGCCATAATCGTCGCTCGGCCCACCGCCGCTGTCCCGCCTTTGGTGCGAAATCCCTGATAACACCCCACGGTCGCGATGATGAATCCGAAAACAACCGGCTTGAAAAACCCGATAACCAGGTCGCCGATCGCCAGCGCATGCACCGCGCGTGTCCAGAACTGCTCCGCATTGATGTGCAGCGAAAGTGTCGCGAATGCGAATCCGCCGAGCAGTCCCGCAAAATCGCCCACCGCCACCAGCAGCGGCAGCGCCAGCACCGTTGCCAGCACGCGCGGCGCCATCAATTTGCGGACTGGGTCAATGCCCAGTCCTCGTATGGCGTCCACCTGTTCGGTAACCACCATCGAGCCCAATTCCGAAGCCATTCCCGTCGCGTTCCGCCCGGCAACCAGCAGCGCCGTGAACGTCGGACCCAGTTCGCGGAGCAGCGCAAGTGAAAGGGCATCGCCTGTCAGCACCGTGGCGCCGAATCGTGTGAATTGTGACGCCGAATTCAGCACCACCACGCCGCCGACTGAAATCAGCGCGACGATGATAATCCCCAGCGAGCCGACCCCAATCTCGTTCATCTGGTGCACGAAGTCGGAGAAGTAGCTCGTGGTGCTGAAAATGCTCCGGACCGCCTGAAAGGAGAGCAGGCAGTAGTCTTGCAGGGAGAAAACCTGCGTCTTCAGTCCGCTCTCAATATGCGAGGAAAACGAAGTTGAGCCCACCGTAATACCCCCTTGCCACCAGGACCAGCGCTATTTCTCCTTGAAGCCCAGACCTGCTCTCAAAACTGAACTCATTCCTTCCACTACGCGTACGCCGAATAGCGGAAACCGAGTAAAGGAGGAAATGTGGATTGATATTAATGCAGCTATTTTGTCTAACAAGTCGAGTCGGCGTCTACAATGAATTTTGAAAGCGGCAGCGCGCATACCGAAAGGCAGGGCTGCGAATTGCATGCCCGTTGGAAAATCCCGCTAGGGTAGGCCCGTTTTAGGAAATCGTCCCTTTTAGGAACCCGTCGATTCGCGCGTTGGCCGCCTGCGCCTGCGGCAACGGGAAAATATTGAACGCGTGTATCCCGCCCGGATAGACCGCCAGCTCCGCTTCATTTCCTGCCGCGATCCATCGCGCGTAGAGGAAAAGCGTATCGTCCAGCAGCGGATCGATGCCTCCCACGGTGAATATCGCCGGCGGCATGTTCTTCAGGTCCGCGTAGAGCGGCGAAATGTCCGGATCGCGCGGATCTAGGCCTTTCGGCAGATACGCTTCGCTAAACTTTTCGATGCTGGTCCTCCCGATTAAAATCCCCTTCGCGGGAGCCATTCTCTGGCTCGGCGTCATGGACGAATCGAACACCCCGTAGGAAAGATTCGCGGAGCGGAAACCGGTGTACCCATGGCGGTCGCGCATGCGCAGCAGTGTGGTCGCCGTCAGCAACGCTCCCGCCGATTCGCCGCCGATCGTCAATACCTCCGTGCCGAATTCGGATTTCGCGTTTTTCGCCATCCACACCGCGGCGGACTCGCAATCGTCCCACGCGGCCGGGTAGGGATTTTCCGGCGCCAGCCGGTATTCCACGCTCGCGCACGCCATTCCCGTGCTCTGCACGATGCGCTCCAGCATCGGATCCTGCCTGTCGGACGAGCCAAACACCAATCCCCCGCCGTGAATGTGAAGATACACGCCCTTCGCGCGCTCTGGTGCGATCACCCGCAGAGCCACGCTGTGGCCGTCCTTGCCGTCAATTTCAATCGTGCGCGCGCGCGCAGATTTCTCCGGCAGCGGAAACGGTCCTCTGCCGCTCGCCACAGCGGCGCGGTACGCAGCCGCGCCGATGTCCCACCAGTCCGGTCCGCCGGCCAGGGCTTTCCGGAACGCTTCATTGGCCGCCAGCGTCTCCGCGGAAATCGCTCCGGGCCTGAAATCCGCTGGATCGAATGGATTGCTTCTTGCCATCGTTGCTTCACTCATCGGTTTCGCCTCCTTCTTCCGTCGCGCCGCATCAAGCGGCTTCGGCCGCGGTTCGCCTAACTCGCGCGCGCCCTCCACGGCACCATGCGGTTGAGCAGCCGGTCTCGCACCACCAAAGTATGAAAAAGCACCGCCCCAAAATGCGCGATGAACGCGAGAAACAGCAGGTAGGCAAGAATCGTATGCGCCTTCCTCAATGCCGCGTACACCATCACGTTGTGCGGAACAATAGGAAAAAGATGCAGCGACCCCCACATCACGATCGGATAGCGCGCCGCGGACAACATCGCCCAGCCCACCAGCGGCTGCACGAACAACAATGTGTACAGCAAAATTTCCGACAGGTGTGCGATGAGGCGTTCCTGAGCCGGCATCGTCGGTGGAAATGGAGGCAGTGTGCTGAACATCCGATTCACGAACCGGATCACCACCACGATCATGATCGCAATGCCCAGCGGGCGGTGCACCGATACCAGCCAGTGATAATCGCCCAGCGACGCGACCATCGCCACCCCGATCCCAAGCATGGTCAGCACCATCGTCGCCATCAGCCAGTGGAAAAATCGCATCGAACGAGGAAACTGATCTCGTCCGGCCGTCGTCGGTGCGCTCACTTTTGCACCTCCTCGGGCGTAATCGCGCTCGGCTCTTTCTTTTCGCCCGCCCGCCGCGTGAACGACTGCGAATAAATCGCCGATCGCGCGCTAAGCAAGGGATCGTCGGACGGCGCGATGCCCTCCGGCAAAACCAGCGGATCGAAATTGATGTCCCGCGCCGGACTGGTTTCCTCGCTCTCCACGGAATCTATCGTCAGGATCCCGGCATCCACCTGTTCTCGCCCATCTGGCCAGGGAATCGTGGCGTCATCGGTGCGGTCCCCGGGCTGTGCGATGGTGAGGATCAGATGCCATTGCAGCGGATGCTGATGGATGCTCGCAATCAGTGCATCAAACATGAAGTTCTTGTCCGCTTCCGGCGACCCGCCCGCGCTCGCGGGCGCAAACGGCTGTGCCGGCGCCATCATCCAGCGCACGTAGGTGGCGATACCCCCCGCATCCACGAAGCGGAACGCGTTGAGCCCGTAGAATTCGCTGTTGTCGAAACCGGACGACGGGGCATGGCTCTGGATAATTCGGATCGCCTGCTGAAATTCGGGATTGCTGGCAACGAACGCCGCCATTTTCGCCGGATCGGGTTTATGCGTGTTCGCGTCGGGCACTGACGCAACCAGATTGTCGTAAAACGCCTGCGGCGTGTTAAACGGAAATACCGGAAGATTGACCATGGCCGTCCGCCACTCTTCGCCATCGGGCAGCGAGAACTGAAGCCCCAGGCCGCGAACCTGGGTGGGAGAATCGGCGGTATAGGGGTCGCCGCCGCCGAATGAAAACCGGCCGATCACCGGCATCCGGCCGCTTTGGAACACCACGGCCTTCGAAAGCCGCGCTCCCCGTCCGTTGCTTTCGAAAAATCCCCGGACGCACACGCCTTTGGCGTGATTCCGGCGGAATCCGGCGTGGACTCCGTTCGCATCCTCAAACCCGTCGACGAACCTCGCAGGCGTGAGTTTGTGCGGACTGAACCAGCCGCCCAGATAGAGAAACGCGGCCACCACAGCTAAAATGATTACGCCAACGCCAGCCATCCGCCCGACCGTCCCGCTTCCGGTCGCGCTCGCTCGCTGTTTTTCCGCCGATGAAGTCGATTCCGTTGGCATCTGTACCTCCCCTGCTGATTTTCCGCGGTCCTCCATTTCGACTTCCGGGCAGAGCGCTAAAATACACCTCGCCCAATCAGCAAGCAACACATTCGGGATTTCGCCCGCGCCGCAGAACCTTCGCGCGACGCAACGCATCCAACTCGCCGTAGCAGTTTCCTCGTAGGGGCACGATACATCGTGCCTGGTGCAGATGCTTGACGCGATGTTACCCATCCGCTTTGACTGTCGGGGAGCGCGGCTTTTGCTGAACGCACAGAAGCTCCGCCACCTTCTCAGACCGATTCGACTCACGCCAAGAAGGTCCCCCGAGCGGTCTCTGTGCACTCTGTGCCTTCTCAGCGTCCTCTGTGTTTAGCTCGACTTGAAATTGCCTGCACGGTTCAACTACGCGCGTTCCGCCCGGTTGTCTCCCTCGGGACGAAGTCCACAGGGATACTCGCTTGCGCCCTCGCTCCCGTGTAATAAGATAGCCGCGTGAAAAGCGAAACACAGTTCGACGCAGGCCGCGGCCCAAGTCTCTTGGGAGCGCCGATCTCCGGATCGGCGCCTTTGCCACGCCCAGAGGAATCTGCGGTCAATCCGACCCTCGCAGTTTCGCCCGAACGGCTCAGTTTTAATCGAAACCGCAATCGAATAGAATCGTCCGTAAGTCATGGAAAAAAAACGATCGGTGGACACTGCAATCGAAACAGAATCGGGGGGCCACCCGCGGCACTTTCGTACTCAAGTTTCGGCTCCCGGCTCGCAAATGACCGCATTCTAATCGTCACAAGGTGCCGATTAGAATTGCCCGTAACTCGCTGTAAACAAAGGATCGCGGTCGGCTCTACCCGTCACAGAAACGCAGCCTATCCCCACGCCTCTTTTCGACCGATTTTGTTCCTCGCGCGAACTCCGATGCTCAAGCTGCACGACTCCAGGACCTCTAGCCACCAGCCATTCGCGACTAGTCGCTGCAGTCCGCCTCTCCATTTTCCTCTTTCTGTTTTCCCTTGTCTGCGTCCGCCCGCTCGCTGCCCAGACTGCCGCCTCGCCCGGCCTGCGGGACGAACTGTGGAACGATCTGCGAGAATTCGTTGAGACGCCTTCGGTCTCCGGCTACGAAAATCAACTCAGCGAAAAAATCCGCGCGAAGGTCGCGGCATTTCATCCCGTCGTGGACAACCTCGGCGACGTCATCGTCACCATCGGCAGCGGCGCGCCGCATCGTCTGATCGTCACCCCAATCGACGAGCCGGGATTCGTCGTCAGCGGAATCACGGACGACGGTTACCTGCGCCTGCAGCGCCTGCCGCAATCCGGCCTGCCGCCGATTTTCAACGAACTCTATTCCGCGCAGCCGGTGAAAGTCGGAATCGCCGGCGGGAAATGGATTGACGGCGTCGTCGCCGGAATTTCCGTCCACCTCCATCGTGCCGGTGAAAATCTGCCCAGCGCGCGCGACATCGAAAACATGTACGTGGACATCGGCGCAACTTCCGCGGCCGAGGTCCGCAAAGCGGGAGTGGACGTTCTCAGCTCCGTGGTGATCAATCGCCAGCTCGACGATCTGGCGGACAATAACTTGGCGGGCAGCTCCATCGGCGACAAATTCGGCGCTGCGTGTCTCGTCGAACTACTGCAGGAAATCGATCCAGCGACGGTCAAAGGGACGCTGACGGTGGCATTTGTCGTTCAGCAGCGTGTTGGCGGGCGCGGACTGCAGCGCATTCTAAGCACCACGCCAGCCGACGAAATGATCTATGTTGGCCGTCTGCTGCCGGGCGGCGCGATCCCGGGAATGGAAGGTGTGCATCGCGCCCCTCGCCGCGAACCCGGCAGCGGCGTTCTTGTCGGTCTCGATCAAGCCAGCGGCACTCTCACCGGTTTCGCAGCAGACCTCAAGCAAGTCGCTGACGCGAACAAGGTTCCGTTCAACGCGGACTACTCGGCGAGCGTCATTCCACGAAGCGATCTTCCTAAGTCGGCTTTTCCCGCGAAGTGGGCGCACCTCGGCATCGCCACAGCTTGGCCGGACACTCCTGCTGAGATGGTCGACTTCGACGACATGTTGAGTCTGACTGCGCTCCTGTGTCACTACGCCGCAGGTTCGTCCTCGGGCCTTCGTCGCGAAGGACGCTCTGGCGACGTTGGCGGCGGGCCCCTGCATCAACATCTTCCGCCTTCCGCGGCTCTCCAAGAGCTAGTCGAAAAATATGGCGCGAGTGGAAGCGAAGAATTCGTGCGCGCCTCGGTCAAGCAACTCTTGCCTGAATGGGCCAAGCCAGAATCGGATGACGCGGGAAATCTGATCTTGCACCTGGGCACATCGCCTGCTGGAGTCAAAACGCCCAAAATTCTAATAATTGCGCACATGGACGAAATCGGCTTTCAGGTGAAATCGATCTCGGGCGACGGGCGACTTGAAGTCACAACACTCGGCGGAATGGATCTGAGCTTCTACGAAGGCCATCCCATGCTCGTCCATACGTCTACGGGCGATCGCGACGCAATCATGGAATTGCCGCGCGGCTGGGACGAGCAAAATTTCAAATGGCCCGCTGAATCCGAGCATGCGATCCGCGTGGACGTTGGCGCACGCAGCCCCGAGGAAGTCGCCAGGCTCGGTATCAAAGTCGGCGATTCGATCACCATTCCCAAGGAGTATCGCCCGCTTCTCGGCACCCGCGCCAACGGCCGCAGCTTCGATGACCGCGTCGGCGACGCCGCGCTGATCTCCGCCGTTTGGGCGCTGCAGGAGGGGCCCCCAGGTCGACAGTTAGGCGAGCCTGGGGGATCAGTCCCGCTCAAAGACCGCGACGTCACCTTCGTCTGGTCCACGGGCGAGGAAATAGGTCTGGTCGGCGCGGGCGCGCTGGCCAAACGCCTCGCCGCCGAAGGCCATACGCCGGATTACGTCTTCGCCGTGGACACTCTGGTCAGCTCCGATTCGCCTCTTGAATCCAAGCGCTTCGCCGACGCCCAACTCGGCAAGGGCTTTGCCGTCCGCGCGGTGGATCAATCGAATGTCGTGCCGCGCGAACTGGTGGACAAAGTCGTTAGGCTCGCGCATGCCAATCAAATTCCGGTGCAGGTGGACGTCACCGGAGGCGGAAACGACGGCTCCATGTTCCTCCCCTACGGCTCCGTTGATATCGCGCTCGGCTGGCCGCTGCGCTACTCGCATTCGCCGGCGGAAGTGGTTGATACCCGCGACGTGGACGCGCTTGCCCGCATCATCGCCGTCATCGCGAGGAGCTGGTAGCGCCATGAACGAGCCCGGCTTCAGGGCCCCGCGACATATCGTGGTCGAAGGCCCCATCCGAGTGGGCAAATCAACGCTCGCCCGGGCGCTGGCCGAGCAGCTTCACGCCCGCCGCATCTTCGATTGCGAGGACAATCCCTTCCTCGCAGATTTCTACGACGAAAAGCCCGGCGCAGCGTTTCGCGCCCAGATGTATTTTCTCCATGAACGCCATCGCCGCCTCGCCGAGACCCGGCCGGAAGACAATCCCGCTCCGATCGTCAGCGACTTCCTCTTTGAGAAGGACAAAATCTTCGCTTACGTGAATCTCGACAACGAAGAATTAAAGCTCTATGAGAAGTATTTCGACATGCTCGCGCCGTTGGTTCCCGCGCCCGACCTGGTGATCTATCTCCACGCCAAACCGGAGGTGCTGCGCAAGCGCGTTTCGAAGAAAGGCGATCCGGCGGAGAAGCAGATCTCGCCCGAATATCTCGAGGCCATCGCCAGCGCCTACGGACATTTTTTCTTCCGCTATTCTGCGTCGAATCTACTGGTCGTGGACACCACCGAAATTGACTTCGTGGAGCGCAACCAGGATTTGCAGGAACTTTTGCGGCGTCTTCGCCAGCCCGTAAAGGGGACGCAATACTTTCTTCCGCTGGGACAGGGTTGAGGTAGTGATTCTCGCTGCTCGATGAAGGATTAAGGAATCCGGGACAGGCATGTTCGGCCGCCCAGAACAAGCAGCCGAATTCGCGGGTACCCATCCCGGATTACTTCACGGGGAAAACTCTTCTTCGCCGAACCGCGCGCCGCTCAAGCGGCTTGCGACGGCCCTGCCAAACGATGGCGTAACTTTCCCAGCGTTCGATTCACCGGATGGCTGCGGTGCAGGAAATTCAAAATCGGTTCGCGCCGCGCGCCGATTTTCTGCAGCGCCCGCCGAATTCGGAAATCGCGTCCCGCCGACACCAGCCCTTTTTCAAGGGTGCCGATGGCCTCCTGCGTCCGGCCGGACTGCAGATACACCTCGGCCAGATTGAGGTAGAGCTGAGCGTGATTGTGCCGCATTCCCAGGGCTTCCTGGCAAAGAGCTTCGCCATCGCCGAAGCGCTTCTCGGCCACAGCAGCCAGCAATCCGGTGTAAGAGAGATAAAATGGGTTTTTCGGGGCCATCCCCAGAGCGCGCCTCGCATGCTGCAGCGCATCACCCGCGTGCCCGTCGCGAAGTTGCTTGAGACATTCTTTGAAATCCGACATGCCGGCGTCAGCCGGAGACGTGGTTCCTATCCAGTGGGACATAGGCTCCTTCCTTGGCCCGCAGGCGCATTCACTCGCAGGGCGGTAAGCGAACGTAGCGCGCCAGCCTGCGGAGGGAAATAGAGCGTTAGGCCAGATTTGGTTCCAGTCCTTGCGCCTGTACGAAGTGACAGGCGAAAAATTGTCTACTGTACGAGGTCCGAGGCGAAGACAAACCGAACACCCCGTGCTTCGAGTTCCGGGACTTCCTGGGCGAGCGCGGCGATGGTTGCGGGGTGTGGATGGCCAATGGCGATGGCCGAACCGTCGCGGGAGGCATCCCGCGCGGCCAGCGCGAGTTGCGAGAGGACCGCTTCCTTCGTAGGGGTGTCGTCGAGGAAGACTTTGCGCGACGCGGCAGGGACGCCGGCGCGCTCGGCGGCGTCGAACGCCACGGTTGCGGCGGTCGTGCGGCTGTCAATAAAGAAAAGATTGCGGCCGCGCAGCGCCGGCATCAGGGCTTGCATCAGCGGCAGGTCGGCGGTGGCGCGCGATCCCTGGTGATTATTCACGCCGGCTGCGTGCGGAACCGTTTCGAGCATGCCGTCGAGAGTGGAATTCACCTGATCGGGATTCATTCCCACTCGCAGCTCGATTTCTTCCTGAGTCACGCCTTCTGAACCGCCTCCTCCAGCCTCCGGCTCCATGGGGAGGTGCAGCAGGATCTGGTCTCCGCGGCGATAAGCTTCCTCGGCGACCTCGGCGGAAAGCGGCAGATGAGGCAGAACGGAAATGGTCAGCGGGAATGGCAGCGCAAGAAGAGACTCGGCCGCGGCGCGGTCGTGTCCCATGTCATCGAGGATGATCGCGAGGCGCGGGTTCGGATGGGTGGCCGAAGTTGGCGGGCGCGTGCGGACGGCCAGGGGCGTGACCACGTGAATCACATGCGTGAGGTTTCCGTCGCGCGAAAAATCGAAGCGGATCACGCCGCTCGAGGAGGATTCCGCCACGGAGATATTGTGCCGCCGCGCTATTTCGGCGAGGTCGTGCTGCAACGCGCCCACCTGTGCGGCGTCGGCGAGCGATATATAGATGTTGTCCGCAACGAGCTGGCCATGCGCGCCGCTTCGGGACGGCTGGATTTCGGGGCGAATGGTGATCTCCGACTTGCGCCCAGCGACGCGCTGCGCAGCGCCAACGATTTCATTCGTGACGCCGCGAAGTTCGCTTTTGGAGAGCGTTTTCTTGCCGCAGCCGGCGAGGGAAATTGCAATGACAGCAATCACGAGCGGGAAGAAACGATGTAGATTGGGAAAAAACAGGAACGCTTTTTCTTCAGGGGTTGAAGCCCGCCCTCGTCGCACGCCTTATGTCAGGGCTGAGGCCCTGACCCCCTGAACAGAAGCGCGAAAGACGCTTGCCGATCTTCCGAAGTGCAACGGTGCCACGACGACCTAAGCGGCCTTCCGCGCCGCGCCGGCGTCTTGCAGAATCTCGATGGCCTTCTTTACGTCGGGATCGCTCGGCGAACTCGACGGGGCGGCCGGATACTGGTCCACTGTAGTTACATCCTCCGGCGAGGGACGCACTTCCCGCGTGGGCGCCACGCCATCCACCGGAATTTCCTTGCCGCCAGGCGTGTAGTAATTCGCGAGTGTGAGGATCAGAGCCGAACCGTCTTCGAGCTGGATCAGTTTCTGCTGCGACGCTGTGCCGTAGGTGCGGACGCCGACCGTCTCGCCGCGCTTATTGTCGGCGATCGCGCCCGCGAGAATTTCGGCGGCGCCGGCCGTGCCGGTATCAATCAGCACGGTCATGGGCTGCGTCCAGACCACCTTCGATGCGTCGGCCGAAGAAACCACCGGCGCCATGGTCTGTCCCTTGAGCGAGGTGATGGTGCCCGAAGAGAGGAAAAGCTGCGCGGTGGAGATGCCTTCCGAATCGTCGCCGAGGGCGCAGTTGCGCAAATCGAGAATCAGCTTGTGAGCGCCCTGATGCTCGAGCTGCACGAGTTCGTCGCGAATCTGCTTCGCCGCGCCGGGCTGAAATTCGGAAACGCGCAAATAGGCGATATCACCCTCGAGCTTGTCCTCGACGAGCTTGGGCGGCATCAGCTTGGCAAGCGTGATTTCCATGTCCTGAGGCTCGGCCTTCCCGCGGCGGATCACGGAGAGCTTGACCACCGATCCCGGATCGCCGCTGAGCAGAAGCTGCGCCTGCTCGATGGCCATTTGCCCGGTGGTGAAGCCGGCAATTTTCTCGAGAACATCGCCCAACTGCAGGCCCGCTTTCTGGGCCGGGCTGTCCGGCAGCGCGGAAATGACGCTGATATATCCGAAGCGCTTGGTAAGCGCGAGGCCGGCTTCGGCCTTGGGACTGGCCGCGCTCTTTTGCTGATAATCGGTGTATTCGCGCGGGCTCAGGTAGCTTGATTGCGGGTCGAGTGAATCGAACAGCCCGTGCAGGGCGCCGCTGGTCACCTGGTGGAGGTTCGGCTCGTCCACATATTCGCGCTGGATGCGGTCAAGCACCTCGCCATAGACCGAGAGCGCGCGGTAGGCTTTGTCGTCCGAGGAACGTCCGCGAACGTAGCCCACGGCCACAAAGCCGAAAACGATAACCGACAGTGCGAGGACAATTTTCTTGGTGACAGAGGTCATGTATGGTTCCTTTTCCCGGCCGCGCGCCCCGCGCCGAGGGGAACCACAATTATAGCATTGGCCTGGCGGATGGCGTTGGTTGACTTGCGTGGACTCAACACCTAGGATTGCACCCACGCGGGCCGAGTGGCCTGCCGAGTTGGCTCAGACACTACTTACCGTAGGACATGCCGCTCCTAACCATCGTTTTCACCGACGTCGTCGAATCCAGCGCGACAAAACGCGACGTCTCGCTGGGGCGCGACAGCTACGAGCGCGATCAGAACTACCTCGAAAAAATTCAGGCGCCACACTTCCGTATCATTCGCGAGTGCGTGAAGACCCATCGCGGGAATGAAGTCAAGACGATGGGCGACGCTTTTTTTCTGACCTTCGACGATCCAGTCGCGGCGGTGAGGTGCGCCGCGGACATTCAGAAGCGCCTGGCCGCGCAGCCCATTGCTACTCCTCTGGGGCCGCTGCGCCTGCGCATCGGCATACACTCCGGTTTCCCGGAGGTTCTCGAAGGCGACTACCACGGCACGGACGTAGATACGGCGGCGCGCGTCGAGGCCACTGCCACCGGGCGGCAAATCTTACTTTCCTCAAGCACGTACGAACTCGTGCGCCACATGACGGACTTGAGGTTTCATTTCTGCGGAGAATTCGAGCTGAAGGGGGTTGGGCGCAAAGGGCTTTGGGAAGCGGACTGGGACGGCAAGGGGCCGCGACGAACCGCGGTGGCGCCGATTTCGGCGGCGGAGCGCAAAAGGAAGGTGTGGGCCACGACCGGCGTGGCAGTGCTGGTGCTGATCGGGGCACTCACCGCGAATCACTATTACGAGGTAGCAAGGCCGCTCGGCAAGCACCCGCCTCCACCGCCCAAAACGGGGCGAACTTCCGTGGCGGTGCTGGAGTTCAAGAATCAGGGCGCAGCGAGCGACGACTGGCTGGCCACGACGCTTTCGGGAACACTGACGGGCGTGCTGGCCGCGGGCGATCAGCTGCGCATTCTATCGAGCGACGACGTTGCGACGACCGCGGCGGGGCCGTCGCTTGCGAGCATTATCGGCGTCGGCCAAGGCTTGCTCGGCAAGGCCAGTACAGGTGCGAGCTCGGACTACGTCGTAAGCGGGTCCTACAAAACTTCGGGCGATGCGCCCTCGCGCACGATCCATGTGGATCTTCAGCTCGAAGACACGGAAACGCGCGAGACAATATTTTCCTCCCCATATGACGGAACGCAGAACGATATATCCGGTCTCGGGACCAAAATCGGAGCGGACCTGCGAGACAAGTTGGAGATTCAGGCTCTGACGAATCAGGAAGCGAATGAGGCGCGGAAGGCTACCCCGTCCGATCCGGAGGCGCAACGGCTATATGCGGAGGCGCTCAGGAAACTGAGGACCCTCGATGCCATCGGTGCAAGGGAAGACTTGCGGAATGCAATCAAGATCGAGCCGGATTACGCGCTGGCTCACGCCACGCTGGCGTACGCCTGGGAAATCTTGGGGTACGACAAGAAAGCGGAAAAAGAGGGCAAGGAGGCGTTCGATCATTCGAAGGATTTGGGATACCCGGATCCCGAATTAATCGAGGCTCGATACCGCACGATCACGCACAATTGGGACAGGGCGATTCAGAGATCTACCAGATCGCTCTGGGGCCTGAGACATGATGAGCCGAAATATATGTTGGAAATCGCGAGCGTCCAAACCGACGCCGACAGGGGCGAGGACGCGAAGAAGACGCTGGATGCACTGCGCAAGGCTGAAACCACGCCGGTGACGATCCGCGTATCGATTATGAGGAAGCGCTCGCCGACGAGAAGCTTTCGGACGTCAAGGGCCAACATATTGCGGCGGCTGCCGCCGCAAGCAAGGCCTCGAAACAGGGAGCGCAGCTTCTGGCAGCAGAGGCGGACTGGCAGGATTGCGGCGCGCTCGTCGCACTCGGTAATCTGAAAGCAGCTGAAGCAGCTTGCCAAAACGCCAATCAGAAGGCGGACTCAGCGGCTGGGCGAAAAGTCAAAGCGCGCGCCCTGACCAATCTCGGAAGGATCAAGCAACAGCAAGGCGACCTGACTGAGGCCCTAGAGTTGCATAGGAGCGCACTTTCGACCGCTCAAGACATTGGATCGCAAAAAGACATTGTCGGGGCGCTGCTGAACATTGCAGACGTGGAGTCGTCGCAAGGCCAAATCGAGGATTCGCAAAAGAATCTGGCACAGGCCATCGTAATCGCAACGGCAGCGGGCGATACCCAGCAGATATTGCTCTGGCAGAACAATCGCGCGGTGGACCTCTATATCTTAGGCGACTATTTTGCCGCGAAAAAGATCTACGAGGAGGTGATATCGACCGCCAAAACCATCGGAGACCAGGGTCGTATGACCGACGCGATGCTGAATCTGGGCGCTCTCCTCTTTCAAGTCGGCGAGCTCCAAGAGGCGCAACAAAATACACTGGAAGCCCTCGCGATTGCGGACAAAGCTGGGCTCCAGAGCGAAAAAGCATCCGCGTTGAATAATCTTGGCGACATACAGTCGGCGCGCGGTGACCTTCCCGCGGCGCGGAAAAGTTACGGCGACGCGTTACAGCTGGCCACGCGGATTAACGATCAAGCGAACGTCGCGGGCAGCCACCTCTCGCTCGCAAAGCTGGCCCTCGAAGAGGGGAAGGGATCCGATTCGGAGAACCTGGCTAGGAAAGCGATAGCGGAGTTTCAGTCACAAAATCTCTCCGACAATGAGGCCGACGCACACAATACGCTGGCTGGCGCACTCATAGCGGAGAATAAGTTGAGCGATGCGGCCGCCGAAATAGACAAGGCCGGGAAGCTCGCTCCTCAAGATCGCGTAGTCCAGTCTTCAATACAAATCACGGCCGCACGGCTTAAAGCCCGCAGCGGAAAGCTCGAAGAAGCCCGGCAGGACTTCGATTCGCAATTGCTGGCAACCAAGGAGAAAAGGCTGGTTGGCTTGCAACTGGAAATTAGACTTGCGCTGGCTGAAATTGAAGTCTCTTCCGGTACAAAACCAAACGGGGTGGCGTTCTTGACCGCGCTGGAAAACGATGCGAGGGACTCAGGTTACCTGCTCATTGCCACAAAAGCACATCATCTTCAGCAACTTCCGTCCCGCTGAACCACGAGCAAAGGACTTTCGGGAAGCATCAGGCAGCTGACTTCCGCTGCCTTAGTACGACGAGCACTGCTAGTCCAGTTCCGAGTAACAACAGGCTGCTTGGCTCCGGAGTGGGTACCGTGTCCCCACCGCTCAAATTCCCATCCGCCGTGAAAAACGTCAAATCGGGAACACCAGTGAGAAGAGTGAATTGCATTGCCCCTGATACTGGGGTCTGACCAATATCCGCGGGATTGGCGAAGTTAGCGGGAGTGCAGGGGACACTCAACGGTGACATTCCGCTATCTATTGCAAAGAAATTGGTCCCGTTAGCGCAAGAAAACACACCTGTCGGCAGGGTGTTATCGCCGAGGGGAAGATCAAAGACGGTGCCTGCGGCCAGGGATCCGACGTTCACGACGTCTAAGATTGCCGCCGTCCCGTCCCCCACAAATGCATATTGATATACCAAGTAATTGGTGCCGCCGATGTCGTCCGTGAACGACGCTTCCTGCACCCCGATGCAAGTGTCTTCGCTCGGGTCGCTGGCGAAATCGGCCACCTCGGTCGCGCAGGGGGAGAATCCAGTATCTGGCCCATAGCTCGACGCCCCTCGAACAATAGTAGTGGCGTGTGCGGAAGTGACGCAAAGGAAGAGAGGCCCGAAGGACACTGCTAGAGTCAGCTTAATTTTCACGTCGCACACCCCACGGCGAGAGTCGTAACGATCAAGATTGCCTCCCTGCATTCCCAGGGCCACGCTAGAGATGGCCCAATGATATTCGGACGATGCTATTAACGCAATTGTTATCAGCAATCGGAGGCCGTCTGACTAGTACGGCGAGAACCGGCTCGCGAACTGGCCGCCCCTGCGAAGCTGCAGAAGTTTGCACACATTCAGCAAGGTTTGTTTGGATTTAGGGCGTATCCGCAGCGGGGCGATCGAGGGCTAAAAGCCACGTTACCAAGTCGGCGACGTATGATGCTT
This sequence comes from uncultured Acidobacteriota bacterium, assembly GCA_963814605.1. Lineage (GTDB taxonomy): Bacteria > Acidobacteriota > Terriglobia > Acidiferrales > UBA7541 > Palsa-295. Next base: position 257,199 of record CAWFDD010000003.1, read on the forward strand.
GAGCCCACTTGTGCGCGAAGGTCCGACGGCCTGGGGGAAGCTCGAACGCGTCGGAATCCGAGAGCGGTGGTGCGGCGGTGACGTAGGTCTGCGACATGCGGTCTTGCCAAGTGAAGTGATTCTCGTCCCACATCGCCCACACAAATCCCAGCATGAGCGTGGCGCTGGAGAGAACGGAAGTTGGGCCACAGGAGCTGCCGCGAACGTAGCCCACGGCCACAAAGCCGAAAACGATCACCGACAGGACGAGGACAATTTTCTTGGTAACAGAGGTCATGTATGGTTCCTTTTCCCGGCCGCGCGCCCCGCGCCGAGGGGAACAACAGTTATAGCATTGGCGGGGTAGATTGGCGGGATTTGGCGGCGGGTGAGTAGCGGGTTAAGGGGATTTGGCCGAATTGCGGCTCTCCGTATTGCCAATCCCCAAGGTGCGCTGACGGTTTTCACTGACGAGTTTCTCTCTATTGTTGGGAAGGCTATTCAAGCCGTCGAGATAGCCGGCGATGCCGCGGAACAGGCCCTCCGCAACGCGCTGGCGCTGACTGCTTTCAAGCAGCAGACTTTCGTCGCTGGCATTGCTGAGGAAGGAAATTTCCGACAGGACTGCCGGCATGTTGGCGCCGGTCAGGACCACGAAGGGCGCCTGCTTCACGCCACGGTTCGTCTCGCGCCGGCTCACCAGCTGGAGTCGCTGCGAGAGGGCGTTCTGCATATCTTCGGCAAGTTGCTTGGACTCGCTGATCTTTTGGTTGCGGGTGATCTTCTGGATGAGTTCCGGAAGGTCGCGCAGCGAAGACAGCGCCAGAGCATTTTCGCGCGTCGCGAGCTTCATGGATTCCGGTGAAGCCAACAAGCTTAGATAGTACGTTTCCACGCCACGCGCTTCGGGGCTGTCGCTCGAATTCGCGTGAATCGAAACGAACAGGTCCGCTTTGGCGTTGTTGGCGATCGCCGTGCGATCTTCGAGCGAGACGTACCGGTCGCGCTTGCGTGTGTAAACGACTTGCGCACCCGTTATATTTTCTTCGATCAGCTGGCCCAGCCGCAGCGCCACATCCAGGCAAAGATTCTTTTCGACCAGGCCGTGAGGTCCCATCGCGCCGGTGTCAGACCCGCCGTGGCCGGGATCAATGGCGATGCGGCTGATCTTCAGCCCCAATTCCCGCGCGAGCGAGACGCGGTTATCGCCGCCGGCATTTGTGGCAGTCGGAGCATTGGCCGTCGTCTGCAGTTCGGCAACCGAGGGCGCACTGCTCCTCGCGGCGCCCGCCGACTGGGCATGAAGGTCGATTACCAGGCGGGGCGGGTTGGAAAGCAGTCGTGCGGAATAGTCCTTCGCCCCGCCGGCGTCAAAAACCAATCGAACGATATCGTCCGTATTTTGCGCCGCGCGCACCCATTTAAGCAGCCCGTCTTGCGGCGGCACAACCTTCTGAGCGACGGATGGGCTCAGTCGCGCATTGTGGAGATCAAAATAGATTCGCTCGGGCGCACTGATGCGCGCCGAATCGTACTGAACCATATCGTCCAGCAGCACCACGACGCGCGCATCGCTCTCGGTGTTCGACACCTCGATGGCGTTGACAGTCGGCGTGCTTCGCTCGCCTGGCCGAAGCTCAACGACCTGGCCGGCCTCCGCCGCCTCCCGAATGCCCTGTGTTTGGAGCCGATCATCCACTTCGTCACTGCGCACCAGGCTCTGTGAGAACGCCGCGGGCCGCGCCGCACTCGCATCGGCCCCGACGCTGGGACTCCTTTGATCGGCCAGCGGATCAAAGGTCGCTGTCGCGCCACGGCGCAACATCTGCATCAATTCTCGCGGCAGGTTGTGCGCCATCAGGACGCCCGCGGACAGCAGAATTGCAACCAGCACGCCCGCCCAAAGATCCCGGCCACGCGAGCGGAGCCCGGACACCGGTTTGTAAGTAAGCTGTGCCGCCGCGGGAGCGCTGGCGGCTTTCAGAGAACCGGCGGCCGCTGGTGAGACTTCTGGCGCAGCCGCGGGTGCAATGGAAGCGGATGCGGCAACGGCCAATTCGCGGCCCGCTCGTTCGACAATTTCCGCCGAAACCATGCGCCGCCCTTCGGCATGCGCCTCCATCAAAGCGCGATAGCAGATCTTGTTGATCCTTCTCGGAATGCCCTCGCTTCGCTGGGCGATCAGGGCCAGTGCCTCCGCCTCGAATATCTCTGCGCCGCTATGGCCGGCGACCTTCAGACGGTGCCGGATGTAACCGGCGGTTTCCTCCGGCGAAAGCGCTTGCAGATGCTTCACCACCGTGATGCGCTGCAGCAGTTGCGCCAACTGCTTTTGAGCCAGCTTCTCCCTCAATTGCGGCTGGCCGGCCAGAACGATCTGCAGGAGTTTGGTATTCGTCGTCTCGAAGTTTGAAAGCAGGCGGATCGTTTCCAGCACCGAATCGTCCAGGTTTTGCGCCTCGTCAACGATCAGCACAAATCGCCTGCCCGCCAGCATCTCCGCAAACAGCATTTCGTTTAGTTTCAGATGCATGGGCACCAGGCCCATACCCGTCGCATCAACTCCCAGCTCGCTGAGCAGGTATTGGAAGAATTCGCGAGAGTTGCACTGCGTCTGGAAAAGGTAGGCAGCGCGCGCCTTGTCACGCAGACCTTCGAGCACTTGATACAGCAGCGTGGTCTTGCCCATGCCGGACTCCGCGATCAGCGCCAGAAATCCCCGGCCGCCCAGGATTCCGTCGGTCAGCGCGTCGAGCGCCTCGCAGTGAGTTTGGCTCGGGTACAGGTACGCAGGGTCGGGCGTGACGCCAAAAGGCTGCTGGCGCAGATTATAAAAGTCCAAAAACATGGGCACATCCTCCATTCCCTGTTGCGCGGTCAAGTAGCCTTATCGGCTCCCGGTCCGGGAATTTGAGCAGAGTATCGAGCGACAGGACGCATGCACCAGGAGCTAGCGCTCAGTTGCCGGGCGGGGGGCAACGGCGCGCGTGTAAGCCGGAATCTCTATTTTTCGACATTCCGGCCGGCCAGTACTGTACTTCTGATTGCGTCCGGCACGCAATGCTTCGCGTTTCCAAGCCGGTGATCCATGGTCGGGGGAAGTCGGAGATGGAAGAATGTTCCGGAGCCAGCTCAAGCCGCAGGAATGAACCCGTGGCCGCGACTTAGTGCCATCGGCTACTTGTGTGCGAAGCTGCGGCGGCTCGCGGACATGTCGAGCGAGTCAAGGTCGCCGAGCGGCGCTGCCGCGGTGATGTAGGTCTGCGACATGCGGTCCTGCCAGGTGAAGTGGTCCTCGTCCCAGATGGCCCAGACGAATCCCAGCATCAGCGTGGCGCCCGAGAGAACGTATCCAAAGTTGCGCCACAGGAGCTGCCGCGTGTCCGGAAGACTGCCGTCCAGGCGCACCACAGAAAGCCCCATCAACTGCATCCCAAGCGTGGTGCCGGCGAAGACAGTGAAGATGGAGAAATAGAGTGCGTAGAAAAGATACGCGACGCTAAGGTAGACAATCGCGTCGGTTTTGGCGAGCGTCAAATGGCCGCCGGCCCAGCGGAACAGGGGCACCAACGACGCGCAGGTAAGTCCCAGGAATATTGCGTCGATGATACCGGCCCAGCGGCGTTTGGCCAGCGAAGCCACGGGCACAAGAGCGGTTTGCGGGCGGGCACGATCGTCCGGCGAACTCGAAAAATTAAGCTCCGGCTGGATACAGATTTCCACGCGTTCGGTCGAGCGCTGGCGCGGGGACGGCCGGGAACGCGGGCGTTCGGGAACTTCTTCTTCGACATCCACATCGGCAACGGCGTGCGCCTGCTGGAAAGGAAGTCCGGACTGGGGATCGTCCGGGTGCAGATAACCGCGGCGCGCGCGGTATTGTTCCAGGCGCCGGGAGACCTCCTGGCGCCATTCGGGTTCAGGAGTCTCGGCGAGCGAGTTCGCTCCAACGGCTACAGGCTCGGGAATTTCGCCTTTTTCGGCAGCAGTGACGTCACAGAAAGAACAGCTTTCGGTGTCGTCGAGCAAGAGGGCGCCACACTTCGAGCAGATACGTATCACTGGTCCGTTTTGCGCTGCGGAAGATCCAGTGGAACGCACAAATCATAGCAGACTGCGCGGCGGTCGAGGCTCGCCGGACCGTTGCCCGTGTGGCCGATCAGGCAACACCCCGCGCGCCGCCGGATTCTCAGCCATCGAAGCCGTACAAGAGAAACCTCTCAGTCGTCCGCTACTGCTGAGGGCGGACGACCTGGGAAGCCTGTACGGTCGGACCGGCGATTGCGGGCGCGAGGGACGCGTGTTAGGCTCAGTTTTCTTTTTTGACACTTTTCAAGTGATGCGCAAAGCGACTCTCTCGCATTCTGTTCGCTCACTGGCGCTCTGCGCAGCGCTGCTCCTGCTTTTTCTTACCGTTCCGGGAGCGATCTGGGGACAAGCCGCGCCGCAGAAGCCGCTTGCCGGACTTACCGGCGGGGGCCTGGCTACGCTGGAAGCGGACCAGCAGCGCCAGGTCGGCAAAATATTCTACGCCGATGGTCGTGTGGACCTCGTCTACCAGAACGCGCGGCTGCGCGCCGATCACGTCGAATACGATAGCGAGGCGCAGGTCGTGGTCGCCCGCGGCCACGTGATACTCGATTACCTGACGCAACATGTCGAAGCCGACGACGCGCGCTACGAGCTGAAGACCGGCCGTGGCACCTTTCATCGCGTGCGGGGGACCTTCGTCATGCAGCGGCACCCCTCGCCGACGATGCTCATGAGCCCCAATCCCCTCTATTTCGAGGCTGAGGAAGCAGACCGGCTCGACGAAAACACGTATCGCATCCACAAAGCGTGGCTGACGGTCTGCAAACCGAACCGCCCGACGTGGAAATTTTACGCGCCTGCCGCTACCGTGCGCGTGAAACAGACCGTGCACCTGGAAAACGGCAATTTCCGCCTCTACTCGGTTCCAATTCTCTACTTGCCTTACGCCACCATCCCCGCCGAACAACAGCGCGAATCCGGATTCATGATTCCCGAGATGGGAAACACCTCGCAGAAGGGCTACGTGCTGGGCGATTCGGTGTACTGGGCGCCGCTCGACTGGATGGACCTGACGCTCGGCGCGGCGGAATACACCAAGCGCGGATGGGCCGAGAAGGGCAGTTTTCGCGCCAAGCCATGGGAGGGCGCGAATCTTGAGGCCAGCTTCTACGGCGTGGAGGATCGCGGCCTCGAACAGCCCGATGGCGAGCCTCCGATTAATCAGGGCGGCCACGAAGCGAAGGTTCTGTTCACCTCCATGCTGCCGGACGGCTGGCGCGCGGTGGCGGATATTGATCAGCTCACCTCGCTTACCTTCCGCTTGGCGTGGTCGGAGACGTTCAAGGAAGCGGTGAACTCCGAGGTGCGCAACTCCGCGTTCCTGACCAACAATTTCGACGGCTTCAGCATGAATTTCGCGGCGCTAAGCTATCAGAACTACCTGAGCGCCACGCCGCAGACGTCCATCACCCTGCGTGCCGCTCCGGAAGCGCAATTTAGCTCCGTGGACCAGAATTTCTTCAGCCGTATTCCGGTGTATTTTTCGTTCGACGCGTTCACCGGCGCGGTGCATCGGGGCGAGGACATCACCCCGTTTCAGACGCCGTCGTTCGTCGAGCGCAGCGAACTGGCGCCGACCGTGACCATGCCTCTGCATTTCGGGCAGTGGCTCGACGTGACGCCGAGCTTCACGTTCCGCTCAACCTACTACGGCGCACAACTGATGAACAACGGGACTTTTCTCCCGATCGGACTGTTCCGTAACACCGAGGAGCTGTCCGTGGACATTCGCTTTCCGGTTTTCGAGCGCGTCTACGACCGCGGCGAGACGAAGTGGAAGCATGTGATTGAACCTTTCGCCGTCTATAGCTACGTCACCGGCGTGGACGATTTTGCGCGATTCGTGCGCTTCGATGAGGACGACACGCTCACGGACACCGACGAAGTGGAATACGGGATCACCCAGCGGCTCTTTCGGCGCACCTCCTCGGGCGGCTCCGAAGAGTTCATTACCTGGACCATCCTGCAGAAATATTTCTTCGATCCCACGTTTGGCGGCGCGCTGGTGCCCGGCCAGCGCAACGTGTTCCAGACACTCGAGGAGCTCACCCCGTTCGCGTTCGCGGACGAGCCGCGGCATTTTTCGCCGCTCGTGAGCGTCATTACCGTTCAGCCGGGCAAGCGTTTCGATACCCAGTTCATCGTCAATTATGACCCGCAGAGCAACCACCTGACGGCGATCGGCACCCTGGTGAAGTGGAAGCCTTACAAGGAATCGTTCCTCACGGTCGCCCAGTTTTCCACGCGCAATCTTCCGGAGAATCCGACGCCGCCCCCGCCGAATTTCGAGCAGCACTCCAATCAAGTGCGCGCTCTGGTGGGCTACGGAGAGCCGAACCGGCGCGGCTGGAACATCGTCGTGGGCGCTAGCTATGATTTTGTTCAGGCCGCGTTTCAAAACCAGATTCTGGAGATCAATTACAACGGCTCATGCTGCGGCCTGGGCTTTGAATACCGCCGGTTTTCCTTCGGCACCATCCGCAATGAAAATCAATACAGTATCGTGTTCCGCATCGCGAACCTTGGCTCCGCCGGGAATCTGCGGCGCCAGGAGAAAATCTTCTAAATGAGGCGAATGACTGCGCATTCCGAATCCGAACTGGCATTTCTTTCCATTGAGCAGGCCGCGCGGCTGCTGCGGCGAAAGGAAATCTCGCCCCTGGAACTGGCCGACGTGGCGCTGGCGCGCATCGAGCGATGGAATCCCTCGCTTCACGCTTACTTGACCGTTCTCGCGGACGCAGCGCGTCGCCAGGCCAAACTCGCCGGGCGGGAAATCCTGCGAGGCCGCGCACGCGGTCCGCTCCACGGCATTCCGATTTCGATCAAGGACAATTTCCTGACGCGCGGCATTCGCACTACTGCCGGTTCGAGAATTCTCGCGGATTTCATTCCGGAGGAGGATAGCGACGTCGCAAAATTGGTCGCGCGTTCCGGCGCGATTGTCCTTGGCAAGACCAACATGCACGAATTCGCCTACGGCATCACCGGCGAGAATCCGCATTACGGGAGTTCGCGCAACCCGTGGGCGCCGGACCGGGTTTCCGGCGGATCGAGCGGCGGATCGGCAGTTGCCGTTGGCAGCGGCATGGGCTTCGCCTCCGTGGGCACGGACACGGGTGGCTCGATTCGCATTCCGTCTGCGCTGTGCGGAATTGTCGGATTGAAGCCGACATTCGGGCTGGTCAGCACGGCGGGAGTTGTGCCGCTGGGCATCACCTTCGACCATGCCGGACCGATCGCTCGAAGCGTCACCGATGCGTGCATCCTGCTCGAAGCAATTGCCGGAAAATATCCCCGTGGCGAAATGCGGCCGGATTATCGCAGGCTGCGCAAGATTCGCCCGCGCCGATTCCGAATCGGCGTACCCAAAGAATTCTATTTCGAGCGCCTGGACGGCGAAGTCCGGCGATTGGTCGAAGCAGCCGCCGATAAATTTGAATCGCTCGGCGCGCGTGTCGAGCAAGTGTCGCTCCCCCACCTGCCCGAAGCCGTTGATCATGCCATTTACGTAGTCGTCGCCGAGGCCAACGCATATCACGAATCGCAGGGATATTTCCCTGCGCGAGCCGCGGAATATGGAGACGACGTCCGCGCGCACCTCGAAGGCGGCCACAAAATGCTCGCGGTGGATTACCTCGCCGCCCTTCCGAAGCGTCGCCAGATCGCCGAGGACTTCCAAGCGGCGTTCAAGCATGTGGACATCATTCTCGCGCCCACCTCGCCGATCCCCGCTCCGAAAATCGGCCAAAGCCAGGTTCGCGTCACCGGAGAAGAAGCGACTGCCACGCGCGCCGAATTGCTGCGGCTGACGCGGCCCGCAAATCTCACCGGGTTTCCGGCGATCTCCATCCCCTGCGGGTTCACGCGCGAGGGCCTCCCCGTTGGATTGCAGCTGTTGGGCCCGCGCTGGGGCGAGGCGCGCCTGCTCTCCATTGCCCTGGCCTACGAAGAAGCGACCGAGTGGCACAAGCGCCATCCAGATTTGACCTGAAGCATCTGGCAAGACGTGGAAAAAGCGAAGGCCGTCGCAGCGCGGGGTTTTAACCCCTGTAGCGCTCTTGGCTTTTTTCAGCACCCCGCCAGCCCGCTGGATTGCAGCTACCGCACTCGTGCCGCGCCAAAAAGCGGTGGCGTGCGTCTAATCGATGTGGGAAAATTGGTAAAGTCCCTGCAGAGTATCGCGGCATAACCCCTGAATTCCGTGGACGCGGAAGCGACAAAGACATGACGATAGATGTATCCATCTTTGGTGTGTTCGTTGCCGGTATCGTCTCTTTTCTCTCGCCGTGCGTGCTGCCGCTCGTCCCCGGCTACGTTTCCATGCTTTCCGGCGTCGGCGTCGAGCAGCTCAAAGAGGGTCAGGGATCGACTGGCAAGCTGCTGAGCTCGGCGTTCGCGTTCGTCATCGGGTTCTCAACGGTATTCATCACCTTCGGCGCCTCGGCCAGTGCGGTCGGTTCGTTCCTGCTGAAGAACAAGAATCTGCTCGCGCCGATCGCCGGCGCCTTAATCATCCTGTTCGGGCTGCACCTGATCGGCTGGCTGGTGAAGATTTCCATTCGGCTCGGGCTGGTCGCCGGCGTCCTGCTGATCGCCGCCGGGCTGTTACTGATGCTGCGCACCGGGAGCGATTACGTGCTGCGGCCGATTCAGTTTTATGCTGCCGCGCTGATTTTCCTGCTCGGCCCTTCGATGACGCGCTGGCTCAATCGCGACATCCATCTGCGCAATGTCGGCGGAGGCAGCCAGCCTGGAATCGTCAGCGGTTTCTTGCTGGGTTTTGCGTTCGCTTTCGGCTGGACACCCTGCATTGGACCAATTCTGGCGAGCGTGCTGGCCGTGGCCGCCACCAAGGAAACCGTTGGGCAGGGCGTGCTGCTGCTGGCCTGCTACTCGGCCGGACTGGCGATTCCGTTTCTGATCACGGCGGTCGGCATCGGCCGGTTTCTGAAGTTCTATCAGCGGTTCCGGAGGCATCTGCACACCGTCGAGGTTTTCAGCGGAGTTCTTTTGCTGTTCGTCGGCGCGCTGATTTTCGTCAACCGGCTGACCTGGCTTTCGCAGCATCTAACCTTCTTGAACCGTTTTGCGCAATAATCTGGGAGTGATTTACATGAATAGAGTTGTGAAGACGCTGTCGGCTGCTGTCCTCGTTTCCGTGGTGGCGCCGGGTTTTTCCGGCTGCAAGAGCGCAGCCACGCCCGCGTCCGGCGGAGCGGCCAGCACCACCGCTGCGCTGGCGAATGAACCGGATGTTACCTTCAAGGATTTGCAGGGAAACGACGTAAAGCTCTCCGGCTTCAAAGGAAAAGTGGTCCTCGTCAATTTCTGGGGCACCTGGTGTGAGCCCTGCCGCGGCGAGATTCCCATACTCATCAACCTGCAGCAGAAATACAGCGCGCGGGGTTTCACGCTGCTGGGCGCGGCCACGAATGATGAAGAGAAGACCGTTGACGCTTTCGTTCACACCACGCAGTTCAACGTCGGCGGCCAGCAGATGACCATGAACTATCCCGTGGTCATGGGCAGTGACGACATTTCGACCAAATTCGGCGGCCTGCTGGGAATGCCCACGAGTTTCCTGATCACCCGCGACGGCAAGATCTTCAAGCGCTACATCGGAGCCCTGACCGAAAGCCAAATCATGAAGGACGTGGAGAGCCAGCTATGAGATTTGCCGCGAGGATCCGGCGCGTTCTGGCGCTTTCCGCTTTCTCGCTGATTCTGTGCGCCGGCGGCACACCGGCGCAGGATTCCGCGCCTCCCAAAAATCCGTCGGAAGTAGTGACCACGCAGTCGTTCGTGTCCCTTGACGCAGTCCCGCGCGGCAAGGAGTTCCAAGCCGCGGTCGTGGTGAAGATCTCGACCGGCTACCACATGAACTCCCACAAGCCCTCCGACAGCTACCTGATTCCGACGACGCTCACGCCGCAACTTCCCGCCGGCTTCACCCTCGCGGAGGCGATTTATCCGGACGGGCGCGACGTGAAATTTCCCTTCTCGCCCGATAAGCCCCTCAATGTTTATTCCGGCAGCGTCACCCTGCGTCTGCGGCTGACTGCGGGGGATAGCGTCGCGCTGGGAGCGACGGCGATTCCCGTCACGCTTCGCTTTCAGGCGTGCAACATGTCCGCTTGTTTGCCGCCGGCGAAGGTTCCGGTGAGCTTGCAGGTGCAGGTCGTCGCGGCCGGAGCCCCCAGCCACGCGACGCATCCAGAAATTTTCTCCGCAAAATCCTCGAACTAATCGCCAGCAATCGCAGAGTCGGCCGGAAGGCTAGCGGGAGGAAATGAAAGGCAGAGCTCGGCGAAGCCGCGCCACCACCCGCCCCTTGCCGAGCACCACCATGGTCTCAAACAGCGGCGGCGCCACGGCCCGGCCGACGATGGCCACGCGCGTGGCGTTGATCAGCAGCCCGGCCTTTACGCCCTCGGCCGCAGCCACGCCGCGCGAAGCGGCATCACAAGCGTCATGATTCCAGTCGGCCAGCGCATCGAGCGCGTCCGCCAGCTTTCCGAGAATGGCCGGCAGGCGCTCATCCTTCCAGAATTTCTCGCGCGCCTCGGCCTCGTAATCGAAATCATCCGTGAAAAATGCGCGAGCCCAGGTGGTGAAATCGCCGAGCAGTCGTGTGCGCGGCCGAATCAGCTCGACCGCGTGCGCGAACCACGCTGGATCGCGGCCGGCCTGCGACCCCTCCCAAAGTCCGGCGCGCTTCAGCTCCGCTTCCACATAGGGCAGCACGTACTCGACGGGCGGCTTCTGCAGATATTGCGTGTTGAACCACTCCAGCTTGGCGCGATCGAACACCGCATTCGTCCGGCTCACCCCCGAAAGCGCAAACCGCTCGATGAGTTCGCTCGTGCGGAGGTACTGCGCGTCCTCGCCCGGAGACCATCCTAGCAGCGCCAGAAAATTCCGGAACGCCTCGGGCAAAAACCCCTCGTCGGCGTAGCTGCCCACGCTCGTCGCGCCGTGGCGCTTGGAAAGCCGCGTGCGGTCCGGCCCCAGAATCAGCGGCACGTGCGCGAATATCGGCGGGGTGGCCCCCAGCGCCCGGTAGAGCAGCGCCTGTTTCGGAGTGTTCGATAAATGATCGGCGCCGCGAATGATGTGCGTGATGCGCATGTCTATATCGTCCACCACCACGCTCAGCTGATAAGTGGGCAGCCCGTTTGAACGCAGCAAAACGAAATCCTCGATCTCCGCGTTCTGCACCTCGCGCGGACCGAAGACCGCATCCTCGAATTGTGTGGCGCCCGTGCGCGGCACCCGGAACCGTATGGCGCGCGCCACTCCCGATTTTTCCCTGGCGGCGCGCTCCGTGTCGGAAAGGTCGCCGCATGGGCAAGGGACGTTCTTCTGGGCTTTCGGACCCTCGTCGTCGCCTTCACCCTCCTCTTGCTCGGCGCCGCTCGCAGCGCTATCCGCGCCGGAATAGGCCGCGGCTTTGCAGTAGCATCCGAACGCCGCGCCGCTCGCGAGCAAGCGCTCGGCGGCCGCGCAGTAAAGATCCAGCCGCTGGGACTGAAATAGCGGCCCCTCGTCCCACTCGATCCCCAACCACTTCAAGCCCTCGAGAATCCCATCCACGAGTTCGGGGCGGTTGCGCTCAATATCGGTGTCTTCAATCCGCAGAAGCAGCGTTCCGCCTTCGCGCCGCGCAAAAAGCCAGTTGAATAGGGCGGTGCGGGCGCCCCCTACGTGCAGGTAACCGGTGGGCGAGGGCGCGAAGCGCACTCGCGGCTTATCTGAGGCAGGCATTTTCTGTGATTTCTCTCTTCGTTTGGAGACGTTTCATCTTAGCGGATCGAGCGGCAAAATCGAGCCGCGGCGGCATGCAAGTCTTTGAAGCGGTGCAGGTTGGTACCCGGGTACTGTTGACGCCTCTTAGCCCGCACCGCATAGTGGAATTCAAGGTCATCCCCGGGATCTCACGCCGAACTTTCCAGACGTTGACACCCGCGAAACTTGACTAGACACGCCGGGCGGACACCATTGAATTTTCTGCTATTCTCGACCAAGTGTCCGCGGGACTTGAGCACGGAGCCCTAAGCCAGAGATGCAGCTGAACACCATTGCAGTCGTTCTGACGGCGAGCACCTTCCTGCTGGGAGCGTTCTTCCTGTTCCTCTACCGCCTCAAGCGTCAGGAGTATCTCCTCGCCTGGTCGGCCGGCTGGCTGATGCTGTCCGTGCACTATGTGGCGTTCATTTCCATTGGCATCACTACCGATAATCAACTGCTCCTCTGGCTCGGGATACTCAATGGGACCGCGCTGACCCTGGCGGCGCTCTCTTTCCTGGCGGCCGCGCGCCTCTACGCCGGTTCGAAGTTTCCCGGCATGGCGATGGCCGGTGCCGGGGTCGTCGGCTTCATCTGGGCTGTGGCCTATGCGCAACATTGGGTCGCTACGCCTCTGGTGTTGGGCGTGGGACTGGTCTTTTTGTATGTCGGATACACATTCTGGCAGGAGGGCCGCAAGCAGGAAGCGCACGCGGATGTGCTGCTGGCCATCACCTTCGCCGGATGGGGACTGCTGTGCGTTCTCGCGTTGTTCCAGGGCCGCCTGCCGTTCATGCAACATCTCGACGTGGCTCCCCTGATACTGCTGCCCCAGTTGTTCACCTGCGTGTTGATGGTGATGGCGGTCTACGAAGAAGAGCGGCGGCGCGTCGAAAGAAACATGCTGGCACTTTCCAGCCTGAATCTGGCGACCTCCAGCTTCGTCGGCGGCGAAATCCAGAAGATGCTGGCGCAAGCCCTGGAGCGGGTTCTGAACGTGGTGCGCATTCCGGTCGGAGCGCTCTGCCTGCAGCATGATGATCCCAACAAGCCTGCTGAAGTGATCGTCGCCGGCCTCAGCGACGCCTTCCGCTCCTCGATTCAGGAATCCAATCTCGACGCCTACATCGTGAATTTGGTGGCGCGCCTTGGCGGTCTCGTCGTATTTCGCGATCTTACGCGCAATGGAAACTGGGAAGCACTCGATAAGGAAGAGTCCTTCCGCCAGGCGCGTCAGTTGCTGCTCGCGCAGGGATTGCGCACCGTCGTCGGCATCAGCCTGCAGACAAAAGAACGCGTGTTCGGTTCTCTGCTGCTTGGCACGCCGGACAATCGCAATTTCACCCCGGCGGAACGCCGCCTTCTGCTCGCGCTCGGCCAGCAGATCGGCACTTCGGTTGAAAATAGTTACCTGATTCAGCAAACCGCGCGACGCAGCGAAGAGCTGCACATCCTCAACGACATTGGCCGGGCTCTGAGTTCGACCCTCGATCTGGACACTTTGCTCGGACGGATCTATTCCGAAATGCGCCGGGTGCTGGACGTGGGCAGCTTTTTCATCGCTTTCCTTCATCCGAAAACCCGCGAGGTCCGTTTTGAGATCGAAGTCACCGATGGCGAGCGGCTCCCGAAACGTTCGCGCGAATCCGGAAATCACCTGATCGAGTATGTGGTGCGCTCCGGGCAACCTCTGCTGATCCGCGAAAAGTTCCGGGAGGAAACTCAGCGCCTGTGTATCGAAGCATTGCGGCCCCTCGGCTCCATCTGCGCCGTGCCCTTGATTCTCTACGACCGCGCCGTGGGCGTGATGGCCGTGCACAGCCCGAAGGAACAGGCGTTTGACGAGGGTCACGTCGAGTTTCTGCGGGTGTTGGCGAGTGAAGCCGGCATCGCCATGGAGAACGCCCGGCTATTCGCTGAAGAACAGAAGAAGTCGCGCCAGCTCACCCTCATCAACAACGTTTCGAGCCACGCCATCACCACGCTTGATCCCGACGAGATGCTCGCGAAAATCGCCGCGGAAATGGAAAAGCACCTCGCCTACGACCATATCGGCATCGCCATCCTCGACTATTCCGCGAAGGAGCTGGTCATTCAGGCCGAAGCCGGCGCGCGCCGCGAAGCCGTGGGTCGCCGCATCCTGCTGGGCGACGGGCTGGTCGGTCAGGTGGCGCGCAGCGGCCAGACCACCATCGTCCGCGAGGTCAGTTCCTCGACGCCTCGCCTGGTTTTGCCGGGTTCGGTTGCCTCCGTGGCTCTCCCGGTCACTTACGGCGAGCAATTTCTCGGCGTGCTCTACGTGGAGTCCTCCGAACCCTGTGATTTCCCCGAACAGGACGTGCTGCTGCTGCGCACGCTCGCCGACCTGTTTGCCGGCGCTCTGCACAACGCCCTCACTTTCCAGAAAGCCCAGGAGCAGGCCATCACCGACGGCCTCACCGGCGTCAAGACCCACCGTTTCCTGATGGAGGCGCTCTCCTCGGAATGGAAGCGCTCCACGCGCGCGAACCGTCCGCTTGCGCTGGTCTTGATGGACCTCGACCGCTTCAAATTCGTCAATGATTTCTACGGCCACCTCGAGGGCGACGTCGTTTTGCAGCGCGTCGGACACATCCTCGAGCAGAATTGCCGGCGCTCCGACGTTGTCGCGCGCTACGGCGGCGACGAATTCGTAATTCTCATGCCCGAAACCGCCGTCGAGCAGGCCCGCCAGCTCGCCAACAAACTGCGCGGCTGGATCGCCTCCGATCCGCTGCTGCGCGACAAGAACATCACCGCCAGCTTCGGCATCGCCGCTTTCCCAGTGCATGGCTCCACGCCTCAGGAACTCATCCAGGTCGCGGATTCCTCCATGTACCTGTCCAAACATCAGGGCGGCAACCTGGTCTCCAGCGCCGAGCAGGGCGATCCCAACGACCGCAAGCGTTGGAAGAAGGATGTGCTCGAAGCGTATCTCGGCGTCACTCTCAAGCGCCTGTTTTCCACCGGCCCCGAGGCTTTCGAGGAAATCTACCGCCGCCTCGAACAGTTCACCCGCTCGCTCAGCGAGCAGGGCGGCGACGGCGCCGGCGACGCGCTTCCGCCGGCCGTGGTCGAGACGGTCACTTCGCTCGCATTCGCCATTGACGCCAAGGACCACTACACGCAGGGCCACTCCCAGAAAGTTTCCGCGTACGCGGTGATGATCGCGCAGGCCCTCGGTCTCACTCCCGCGGAGCTGGAAGAAATTCGCTTGGCCGGCCTGCTTCACGATATCGGCAAGGTCGGAATCCCCGAGGCCATTCTGAACAAGTCCGGCCCGCTCGACGCTTCCGAATGGGAGACCATGAAGACGCACACCGATCTCGGCGCGCGAATTCTTGAGCCGCTCAAGCCCATGACCCGCATCCGCGAGATGGTCCGCCACCACCACGAGTTTTACGACGGCACCGGCTATCCGCAGCGCCTCGAAGGCGAACAGATTCCCTACGGCGCGCGCGTGATTGCCATCGCGGACGCCTACGATACGATCACCTCCGAGCGCACCTACAAAAAGGCGCGCACGCCTGAAGACGCGTTCGCCGAACTCGAACGCTGCGCCGCGAACCAGTTCGATCCGGAGATCGTTCGCGTGTTCATCGCCACCATGCGCCGCGCGCCCCGCCCCACCGTCGAAACGGGAGTCACCGTTTCCAGCCACTCCGACGACGCAGAGTAGCGAACATCGGCCTCTACCTCTGCAGCGGCAGCTCTGCGTCCCCCTCCTACGAACTCCCGATCCAAATTCCCACGCCGAAGACGAGCGCGCCCCCCACGACCACCTGCAGCGTCGACGACACCAGCGGAGTATCCATGTAACGGTGGCGCACGTAGCTGATGACCACAAGCTCGACAGCCACCACGATCATCGCCACCACGAATGCGACGTGAAATGTCCCGATCAGGAACGGCAGCGTGTGTCCCAGCCCGCCGATCGCCGTCATTGCCCCGGTCACCGATCCGCGGAACACCGGTTGCCCGCGGCCCGTCAACGATCCATCGTCTGATAGCGCCTCGGTGAAGGCCATGGAGATTCCCGCGCCGAGCGACGCCGCCAGCCCCACCAGAAACGCATCGCGGCTTTGGTGCGTCGCAAACGCCGCCGCGAAAATCGGCGCCAGCGTGGAAATCGATCCGTCGATCAATCCCGACAATCCTGGCTGGACGATCCGCAGCATGAACATGCGCTGGCTGGCTTTTTCTTCTTCCGTCTGCGCTCCCGTGCTGACTTGCTCTTCTTTGAGCGTTTCCGCAAATTCAGAGTGCTGGCGCTCGACTTCCGCCAGGTCGCCCAGCAGTTTTCGGGTGGACGCGTCCGACACCTGATTCATCGCGCGTTCGTAAAATCGCAGCGTTTCCAGCTCCATCACTTCCGTTTGCTTGCGAACCGTGCTGATTCCCAGCGGGCGCACCAGCCAGGTTGGGCGGCGTTCCAGAAATCCCTTCACGTCCTGCCGGCGGATCAGCGGGATGTGGTCGCCGAATCGTTGCCGGTACTGCTCGATCAGCCTTTGGCGGTGGCGCGATTCCTCTGCTTGCATTTCCTCGAACGTTTTCGCCGTGGCTGGGTAGCTCTCCTGCAATCCTTCGGCGAAGTCGCCGTACACCCGGCTGTCCTCCTCCTCCAGTTGAATGGCGAGCGCCAGGATTTCCCGTTCGGTCAGGTCCTTGAATCGTTTCTTGGCCATTTCGGACGCCCTCAGCCGCGTCTCTGCCGCGACGCGATTATACGCGCGCATTCGACGGAGCCCGAACCCGCGGGGCTGGTCATTTGCATCGCCGCGCATTAGGATGTCTTCACAAAATCTGTCGGGGGAACGCCACACATGAGACACATGCTGCTTCGCGAATGGGTCTGGAAATTCTCGCGGCGCGGATTCCTGCGCGGAAGCGCGGCCACGGTCGCTGCGGTTGCTGTCAGCGGCACGAGCACGCTCACGACAGCGTCGGAGGCATCCGGCCTGACCGCCGGTGAATCGCGCACGCTGCTGAAATTCGCGCGCGACTTATTTCCGCACGATCGCCTCGATGATTCGTTCTACGCCAATGCCGTCGCGCCGCTTCAGGACGAAGCCGCGAAAGACACCGCCACGCGCAAATTGCTGTCCGACGGCGTCGCGCAGCTCAACACCGCCACGATGTCCTCCGTCGGCAAGAACTACGCCGATGTCGCGGACGAAAGCGTACGCGTCGCCGCGATCGAGAAAATCGAAGGCAGCGCGTTTTTCACCAAGGTTTACGCCGGCACGATGACGCCGCTTTACAACCAGCCCGAGCTCTGGCCGAAATTCGGCTACGAGGGCCCGTCATCCGCTCTTGGCGGCTATATCAACCGCGGCTTTGCCGACATCGATTGGCTGCCGAAGTGACTTGCGAGGTGAGATTTGCCCGCGAAATTTGATTTGAACGATTCCTCGGTGGTGGTGATCATCGGCTCCGGCGCCGGCGGCGGAACGCTCGCAAACGAACTCGCCAAGAAAGGCATCTCTGTCGTGGTCCTCGAAGCCGGCAAACGCATGGAGATCGGCGATTTCCAGAACGACGAAATCGCCATGTTCGGCGCGTTCACCTGGCTCGATCCGCGCACCGCATCCGGCTCGTGGTACGTCGCAAAATCCTCTCCCGATCTTCCTGCGTGGACTTGCAAACTCGTGGGCGGCACCACCGTGCATTGGGGCGCGTGTGCACTTCGTTTCCAGGAGCACGAATTCAAGACGCGCACCCGCTACGGCCCAATCGCCGGTGCAAATCTTGCTGACTGGCCCCTTGATCTCAACGAACTCGCGCCCTATTACGACCGCGCCGAGCTGCGCATGGGCGTCACCGGCACGCACGGCATTCCCCGCCTGCCACCGAGCAACCACGGCAAGGTTCTCTTTGCCGGAGCAAAGAAGCTCGGCTACACCCAGTACATGACCACCAACATGGCCATCAATCCCGTGCCGCGCGACGGCCGCGCCGGTTGCCAGCAGACCGGCTTCTGCATTCAGGGCTGCACGTTCGGTGCAAAATGGTCCACGCTCTACATTGACATTCCCCAGGCGGAGGCCACCGGCAAGGCCGAAGTCCGCGCCGAGTCGCAGGTTCTGCGCATCGAGCACGACGCCTCCGGCAAAGCCACCGCTGTTGTCTATGCCGACCGCGCCGGAAAAATGCAGCGGCAAAAAGCGCGCGTGGTCGCTGTCGCCGCCAATTCGATTGAAAGCGCGCGTCTGCTGCTCAATTCCTCCTCCAGCCAATTTCCCCAGGGCCTGGCCAATTCATCCGGCCAGGTCGGCAGGAACTACATGCGCCACGTCACTTCCACCGTCTTCGGAATTTTCGACAAGCCCGTGCGCATGTATCGCGGCACCGCGCAATCCGGAATCGTCATGGACGAAGCGCGCCTCGACACCAAGCGCGGCTTTGTCGGCGGCTATCAGTTGGAACTGCTTCCGCAGGGCCTGCCCAGCTTCGCCACAAATATCATGCCCGGGGAATGGGGCCGCGACCGCGCCTCGGTGATTGACAGCTACGCGAATATCGCCGGCGTCTGGATCATCGGCGAAGACCTCGCGCGCGAAACCAACCGCATCACGCTGCATCCTGATCGAAAAGATAAATTCGGCATGCCCATTCCCAATGTCCACGTGGACGACCATCCCAACGACGTCGCCATGCTCAACCACGGCCTGCAGCAGGCCGACGCGCTCTACAAATCGATCGGCGCCAGGCGCTCCGTCCACCGGCTATCATTTCCGTCCACGCACAACATGGGCACCAACCGCATGTCCGATAATCCGCGCGACGGCGTGGTCAACCGCTTCGGCCAGTCCCACGACGTGAAGAATCTCTTCGTCTCGGATGGAAGCCAGTTCGCGTCAAGCGGCGGCGAAAATCCCACGTTGACCATCGTCGCGCTGGCGCTGCGCCAATCCGAATACATCGCCGACCAAATGTCCAAGCGCGCGATCTAGAGCAACTCCCTGTTCACCTGGTGCTCGTGGAATCTGTGCCTTCTCTGTGATCTCTGTGTTGAGTGACCGGTGTATCGTCTGCCCGGCGGTAAACTAACGCAGCTGGCAGCTTACGTTTTTCCCGCCGGAGTCTTATTCAGGTAGGGTCCGAGGCGGTTCGCCAGCGGCTGGCCTGGATCTTCGCCCTCGAATCGCTGCAGGACTTTGCCGCTGCCGTCGGTCAGGATATATGTCGGAAAGGCGTGCACGCCGTACTGCTTCGCCATTTCGCCGCCGGAATCGAATTGCTGCTCCCAGTTCATCTGGTTTGCCGAGGCGAATGCGCGTCCGGTCTTTTCCTCGTCGTCCTCGTTCACGCTGATCACTTCGAGCTGGTCGCTTCGATATGTTTTTTGCAGCTGCTTCAGATCGGGCACCGATTCCCTGCACGGCCCGCACCACGACGCCCAGAAATCCAGCAGCACCATCTTGCTCGAGCGCGAACCCGCGGAATCGCCACCGCCCGCGCCTCCTACTACGCTGATTCCGCCTCCCCTCGGGAGATTGTCCGCGTCATAGACTTTCGCGGCCTTCGCGTCAGTCTGTTTTTTCGCTCGCGCCAGTCGCGCCAGATCGCCTAGCGACGTCGGCTGATCCGGCTGCGCGGAGCTGTCCGCCAGCGCCGTTGGCTGCTGTTGCGCGGAGCTTTGTGCGGGACTCGGAGCGGCGGTTTGCGACGCATCCTGCCCGGCGGCGCCGCTGGAAACCACCAGCCAAAGCGCTCCCGCCGCCATAGTAAGCGCGGTTCTCTGCGTCCAACTGCGTATCATGACAACACCCCGGGAGCCTCTATCGCGAGCTTGGGGTGGGCGACCGTACACGGCAATGGTACGAACGATAGATGTGATTCAACACGCACCCATTCGCACGCGTTCAATGCGCGCAGTCCGGACTGGCCCTGCCGGCTCTCGCAGCCGCTTTCATTTCAATGCGCGGGCTTCAGGGCTATCATCCTTGAGGGCAGTTTCAGCAATTTGGGGTCATGCGGACTAAGGAGCGCCATATGAGCACGCCGCCGAAAGTTGCAGTGTCCCTGCTACCGCCGTTCACAAAGGAGTCGGCCATCCTGAAGGTGCGCGCGGTGGAGGATAAGTGGAATACCCGCAACGCCGAGCAAGTCGCCAGCGGTTACATGGAGAATTGCTATTGGCGCAACCGCGCGGAGTTCATCCGCGGCCGGGCCGAGGTCGTTGCTTTTCTCACCAGGAAATGGAACGCGGAACTGGACTACCGCCTCATCAAAGAGCTCTGGTCGTTCGACGGCAGCAGGATCGCCGTTCGCTTCGCCTATGAGTCGCACGACGATTCCGGGCAATGGCATCGCTCCTACGGCAACGAGAACTGGGAATTCGACGCCTCCGGCCTGATGAAGATCCGCCACGCCAGCATCAACGACCTTCCCATCAAGGACCAGGATCGGCTTTTCCACTGGCCCTTGGGTCGCCGGCCGGATGGGCACCCCGGTCTCACGGAATTGGGCCTGTAGCATGAGCCGGCAAATTTACGACCACAGATTCCGGGGGTCTAATGAAGGCCTGTTTGCTTCGTTCGCCCGCACCGGTTGAGAGCAATCCGCTCGAATTTGCCGACGCGCCCGATCCTCGGCCGGGCGCGGGCGAGATCCTCGTGCGCGTAAAAATGTGCGGCGTCTGCCGCACCGATCTTCACGTGGTCGAAGGCGAGCTGCCGCCGAAAAAATCGCCGGTCATTCCCGGGCATCAAATCGTAGGTGTGGTCGAGGCGCTCGGTGAGAGCGCTCGAAGATTCAAGATCGGAGATCGCGTCGGCATTCCCTGGCTGCACCGCACGGATCAGACTTGCGAATTCTGCCGCGCCGGGATGGAGAATCTTTGCGACCATCCCACTTTCACGGGCTATACCGTTGACGGCGGCTACGCGCAACTCTGCGTCGCTCCCGAGGATTTTGTTTATGCCATCCCCGCGGCATTTGCCGACGAGCACGCCGCGCCGCTGCTCTGCGCGGGCATCATCGGGTTTCGCTCGCTGCGCCTTTCCGGAATCAAGCGCGGCGGGCGTCTGGCGTTTTACGGCTTCGGCTCAGCGGCGCACGTCGCCATTCAAGTGGCGCGTCACTGGGGAGTGGAAGTGTACGCAGCCACGCGCGGAGCGAAACATCAGCAGCTTGCATTGCAGCTCGGTGCGATCTGGGCCGGCGAAGCCTCGGCCGAGCCTCCCGAAAAACTCGACGCGGCCATTATTTTTGCGCCTGCCGGTGAGCTTGTTCCTTCGGCGCTTGCGGCGCTCAAGAAAGGAGGCGTGCTCGTTCTCGGCGGCATCCATATGAGCCCGATCCCGTCGTTCGACTACGACCTTCTGTATCAGGAGCGCGTGATTCGCAGCGTGGCCAACAACACGCGCAAGGACGGCGAGGATTTCCTGCGCATCGCCGCCGGGATTCCTATTCATTCGCAAATCACCATGTATCCCCTGCGCGAAGCCAACCGCGCGCTGAACGATCTGAAGAGCGACCGCATCAATGGCTCCGCGGTCCTGGATTGCAGAATATGAGAATCATCTCGCTCAACGTCGGGATGCCGCGCATCGTGCGCGACGCCCAGGGCCGCGAGGTGACCACCAGCATTTTCAAATCGCCGGTGCCGGGCCCGCTTCTTCTTCGCCGCCTGAATCTCGACGGCGATCTTCAATCGGATCTCACCGTTCATGGCGGAAAGAACAAAGCGGTCTACGCGTATGCATCCGAGCATTACGATTACTGGCGCCGGCAGCTGCCGGACTTCGAATTTACCCGGGGGAACTTCGGAGAAAACTTCACCACCGAGGGGCTTCTCGAAGAAAACGCCTTCCTCGGAGACCACTATCGCGTGGGTGGAGCGGTGATCAAAGTCGCGCAGCCCCGCTTGCCGTGCTTCAAGCTTGCCATTCGCTTCGACCGTCCGGACATGATCAGGCGATTTCTGGCCAGCCGGCGCTCCGGGGTCTATTTTTCCGTCGTTGAAGAGGGCATGGTGGATGTCGGCGATACCTTCACACGCGTCCGAGAGGACCTGCGCCGCATCAGCATCGCGGATATCAATCGCGCCTACGGTGACCCGCAGGAGAATCTCGAATTGATTCAGCGCATCGTGCGCCAGGAAGTGCTTCCCAGCGGTCTGCACGCGGAATTCAGCGAGATCCTGGCCGCCCTCGCGCAATGAGCTGCGAACCGTCGGCGCTACTTCTTGTACGTTTTGGAAAAGTTGTTTCGGGAATTGAAAACCGTGAAAGTGGCGTCCGGCTCGGCCGAAACCTTGATGTAGTGGCCTTCGTCGTTGCCGCCGACGCTGTCGCCGCCAACGTTGGCGATGAACTGCTCGGGCGAATTGTGTTCCTTCCCGCCCTGCACCGAGAAGTGCAGTTGCCACAGATCCTCGAGCCCCGGCGAATCATGGACGATCTGCCACGCCACCGGATGGCCGCCCTTGATCGCTCCGTTGTTCATCACCGCCACGCGCGGATGCAGCATCTCCACAATCGCGCGGGCGCCGGACCCGTCGCCGCTTCCCGGGTGCGCGGTCCCGTGATGCGTGGTCAGGTACAGGTCCACGGTGCCGATCAGATTGTTCGGGCAGGCGAGCGCAAGCTCCCTGCGGTTGGTCAAGTCGCCGAGATCAATGAACCGGAACTTGCCGAAGGTGATCAGCACGCCGACCGAGCGGGAATTTTCGCTGGGATCGGGGCCCAGCACCGGCTCGGACGCGCACTGCAGATTGGGCTGGCCCGCGCCCGGCAGCGGAGCGGCGATCACCTCACCCGCCGCGCTCAGCACCTGCACGCGCATTCCCTTTAGCGGAAGTTCATCGCCCGGCTTCACGGTTACGCGCTTCGTTTGTGCCGCAGCTTTTTCGTAGCCCTCGTAGCTGGCGATCGTGGCGGCGTTGTTCTCGGTGTTCGGGCCGTGGTCGAAAAACGTGCCGATCTTGATGCGGCTCGCCAGTTGCGGAACTCCGCCGGCGTGATCGGAGTGATAGTGGGTGATGATGACGTCGTCGAGCCGATCGATGCCCGCTGCTTTCGCCGCGGCCATGATGCGATCGGCGTCTCGCCCGTCGAAATCGTCCCAGCCCGTGTCAATCAGCAGCGATTCACCCTGCGGGTCGACGATGAGCGTGGATTGGCCGCCCTCCACATCAATGAAATAAATCTGCAGCGGTTTCGGCGCGCCCGCGACGGGCGCAAACCATAGAGAAAGGGCGAGAATGAAAGCGGGAATCATGGCGAGGCGGCGCATGCGATGCTCCAGTCGTCGAGCTGAGCGGATCAATTCAATGGGCGCCTGCAATTGTACCGGAACCGGCGGCCAGCCGGCACTCGGCGATCGGTCTTTGTGATGCATGCCATCGGAACAGTTGCTCGCCACGCCTCGACTTTGCCTTTATGATGATCGTGTATTGGCGCCACGGTTTGCAGGAGCGTGCACTTCTTAGTTTCGCGCGCGAACGCACCGAGCGGGAGCGGAGCTCGTGGCTGAGAACGAAAAGATTGGAATCCTGACCGGCGGTGGAGACGTGCCCGGCTTGAACCCGGTGATCAAGTCCGTGGTTTATGGCGGAACCGAAATTCGGCGCTCCGTGATCGGCATCCGCAAGGGCTGGGCGGGGCTGACGTATATGACCAGCGCGGACGATCCGGCGTACGTCCGGCAACTCACGCGCGACAACACTCGAACCATTGACCGCACCGGCGGCACGGTGCTGCACACCTCCCGGACCAATCCGCGCCGCGTGCCGGAATCCAAGCTGCCCGCGCATCTCCCCAAGGAACAGCTGAAGAAACTGCCGTTCGACGGCAAGACCTACGATCTGACGTCCATCGTGCTGGCAAATCTCGAAAAGCTGGGAATCGGCTGCCTGGTGGCGATCGGCGGCGACGACACGCTGAGTTTTGCGTCGGCGCTTTCCGCGGCGGGATTTCCCGTGGTGGCAATTCCCAAGACGATGGACAACGATGTGCAGGGCACCGAGTACTGCATTGGATTTTCGACCGCGGTGACGCGCGCGAAACAATCCATCACCCGGCAGCGAACGACCGTGGGCTCGCACGAACGCATCGGGATTTTTAGGATATTCGGCCGCGATGCCGGGTTCACCGCGCTCTACACCGCGTACGTCACATCCACGCGCTGCCTGATTCCCGAGCACCCGTTCGATCTCGATCGCTTGTGCGGCCTGCTGATGGAGGATAAGGCGAATAATCCGAGCAACTACGCGCTGGTGGTGGTGTCGGAGGGCGCCGTCTGGACGCAAGGGCAGGTGAAGGAGTACGGCGAAGCGGACGCGTATGGACACAAGAAAAAGGAAGACATTGGCACCGCGCTCGCGGACGAAGTGCAGAAGCGCACCGGCCAGGAAACGATGGTCAGCGACCTGACCTACGACCTGCGCAGCGGCGAGCCAGACTCGATCGATCAGATTGTGGCGACCACGTTCGCGAACATCGCTGTGGAGCTGATTCGCGAGGGGATCAGCGGCCGGATGATTGGCGTGCAGAACGGCTGTTACGTGCACACGTCGCTGCCGGACCTGAGCCTCGGCGCGCGTAAAGTGGACGTGGCCACGCTGTACAACACGGATCGTTACCGGCCGAACTATCATTCGAAGCTGGGCGCTCCGCTATTTTTCTCCGGGTCGTGATCGCGAAAGTCTCGCCTAAGCGTTGCCCTTCTCGCGCATGGAAACTTCGTCCCAGAGCCGGATGGGGTAGCCGTCCGGATCATTCAACTCAGTTCCATATCCCCAGAAGTGACGTTTGGGCGGATGCAGGAATCGGACGCCGTGTTTCGTGAGATGTTGATGCGTCTGATCCACGTCCCGCACCTGAATCTCACTGAGCGGCGGATTCTGCGGTGCGCGCGGCTCCGGCGACGCTCGCCAGTTTCCCATATGCCACAATCGCCAGCCCGGTGAAAACGATTGCCTGCGCGGCGTGTACCCAAAACCAGGCGTCCGCGCCGCCCTGCCAGACGAGCCGCCGCGCCGCGTCATGCGGCCAAATGAATGCGAAAAAAGTCATGTCCGCGAGAATGTGCACCGGCAGAGACGGTAAAGTTGACTTGCTGAAATAGGCCGGGACGCCGAACACCAGACCGGCGAGAAAGTAGACGAACAACTTGGCCGGAAAGAAGCCCTGGGTCAGGTGCGCGAGCGCAAACACAATGGAAGAGATCACGATCGCCGCAGGGCCGCGAAAATTCTTTTCGAGAATGGTCTGGCAATAGCCGCGAAAGGCCGCTTCTTCGGTGAGGGGAGAAACCAACGAGGCAATCACAAACACCACGGCGATCGTGAGTTTCGGATACTTGGAAATATCGGGCAGGGCATTGGCCCGCATTTTGAACAACTGGAACATCACGATCCAGTAGCCGGTCAGCGCGACGATCGAGAGCACACCGGCCACCAAAGTCCACGCGAAGACGCGGCCGGGCACGCGCCTGGCCCGCAGATAGCTGCGCCGGGTTTCCGAAGTGCTGCGCGGCCACCATCTGCCGCCCAGGTACTGCCACATCAGCCAGAGGACGAGGGCCATGGCGGGCGCCGCCCAGGGGATTGCAGGAGTGGTTGCAAGATTGCCGACCAGCAGAGCTCCCCAAACGCCCTGGCCGAAGGCTTCGATGAGAAACGCCAGCACCGCCGACCAAATAACGACAACAGCGCGCTTGGAAGCCGGACCCATATTCGCTTTGGTTCCCGCGGATTGGCGCGAACGCGGGTTTTAGGCTATCATTGAGTTTCCCCGCGGGCCTAGCGACGCGAATGTATTGGGCGGCTTAACCTTCGCGCAGACCGGCCGGCAGACAGGAGCATTTCATGAAAGAAGGAATTCATCCGGACTACCATGCCGTAACGGTGCACTGCGCCTGCGGCAACCAGTTTGAAACGCGCTCGACGATCAAAGGGCAGATGATTCGCGTGGAAATCTGCTCGAATTGCCACCCGTTTTTTACCGGCAAGCAGAAGCTGATTGATACGGCCGGGCGCGTGGAGCGCTTCCAGAAGAAGTACGCCGACAAGGCTGCTTCGATGGCCAAGAAATAGCGGGCTTCGCTAGGATCCTCTTTTCCGACCGGCAATCCTGACCCACGCGACCAAGGCTATCGCACCCATCGTGAAGATCGAAACGAGGGCGCAGGTGCGCGTGATATCGCTTACGCTCCACTGCGTCCCCGCGGGATCGGAGACCACAGCAACCCCCGCGCGTGCAAAAACCAAAAGGACGTTCCCTGCCGCGGAGATTGCGTAGAGCAGCACTGCCAGGCGCCAATAGCTGGAAGGCAATGAATCGGCACCCGGTGCGCGCCCCCGCAGGTAAAGCGCGAATAGCTGATAGATGATGTAAACCGTCAGATACCAGCCGAAGAAATTGCTCACGGGCACGCCGAAGTAAGCTCCTCCCTGCAACCAGACCCAGGCGCGCAGGATGGTTGACCACACCGGGTCCTGCGACAGGTCCCAAGCGACCATGGTGAAGGCCGCGACCAACGGCACGGTCACAACGCGTGATCCGGCGAGCGGATGGGCGCCTCCCACAATCAGGCTGCCGAGGATCCAGGAAAGGTAGCCCATCCCCACGTACGCCAAGCCGAGCAAGATGGGAACGGCAAAAAGTTTCGGCCCCATCAAGTCCGTGAAGTAGTAATGACCGAACGGAAAGCCGGTGCGAACTCCGACGTTTTCAGAAATGTTTCCAATCACCAGACAAATCGCCAGAAACACGAGGATGCCACGAAGCCGGTAGATCGTCGCGCCGTGAATCAGGGCGAAGACCGCGAGTGGCACCACGTGCAATGCGACCACCGCCAGCATGGGGATTTGGCCAGGATAGACTTGCAGAATTCGCGCGGCTAAATAGAGCGCGATGAGAAGCCAAAGCAGGGGAATGATTCCATTCTGGGATTCGCTGGGGTTTCCGGCACGACTGCTCATCTCGGGAATCATAGGCTATAGAGATTCCGCTAGTCCATGACACTCGCGTCGAACGTCTCAGTGAATCACTCGCTCGCACGGTGTACAATGCCGTGAAGATGGCCACGCAATTGTCTCCCACTCCCGACGCACCCATCGGATCGCAAGTGGAGACCGCAGCGCCGCGCGTGACGCTGCGCAACGCCTTCGCGCAGCCGTTTAATTCCGCAATTGCCGCGGCGCGCACCTGCTATTCGCCGCACCTGGTGGTTCCCGAGGAAGTCACCGACAAACAGAAGCTGACCATCGGCTCGGGAACATACTTCGGCGGGCATCACACCGTTTATCAGCACGCCCATTTCGAATTCGGGCTCGAAAATGTGAGCCGCCACTTCGTGTGGTCCTTCCTCCACGCGCATCCTTTCTATAATTCCGAGCAGCAGAGCCAGCGCTACGTCAGGCTCGACCGCGCGCAGGCCTACATTCCCGCGGCAAGCGCGGAATTCGGTCCGGACGAACGCGCCATCTACGAAAAGGCCGTCGCGCGGGCATGGGACCACTACCGCGAGTTGACGCGCGTCCTCGAGCCGGCGGCGCGAACGATTCTGGGCGACATCTGGCATGTCGGCCCGATGTCCCATCCGCGGCGCGTGCAGAAGGTGGAGCGGCAATCCGTGAAGCGGGCGATCGAAGTGGCGCGCTACGTCCTGCCGGTCGCGGCGTTCACCACCATGGTGCACACGATTTCCGGAATCGTGCTTTACCGGCTGTGGCGGATGCAGGCGGCGAACGACACGCCGGCCGAGGCGCGGCATGTGCTTGCCGAAATGGCGGCCCGCGTGCGCGAAGTGGATCCGGAGTTTTTCGACCGCTTCGACCACGGCGCCATGGACGACCTGCCCGAGTGGCGGCAGCCGGCGCGCGACGGCGAAGCGTTTGCGCGCGAATTCGACGCGCGACTCGCGGGACTGACTTCGCGGCTGGTGGATTTTTCTCCGCGAGCCATGGAAGCGATGGCCGAGGCCTACCGCGCGGTGATGGCCCTGACCGCGGCGGAGTGCGACGACACCGAGGCGCTCGACCGCATGCTCAATCCGGCGCGCAATCCCTATCGCCGCGAGACTCTCAACTTGGGCGTGCATGCGCCGATGATGCGGCCGCTCGACCACGCGCATTTCACCTTCGCGAAAAAAATCAGCCACACCGCGGACAGCCAGGATCAGCGGCATCGCATGGTGCCCGGCTCGCGTCCGCTGCTGACGCTGGCCGATACGCGCTCGCCCGATTACATCACGCCGATGCTGATCCGCGAAAATCCGCGCGCTCTTGAAATCTATCAGCAGGCCATGGAGGAGGCCTGGGCGGCGAAGAACGAGCTGCTCGACCGCGGCGTGGCGCGAGAATTTGCGCTCTATCTGCTGCCCAACGCGAAAGCGATTCGGCTGGTGGAATCTGGTTCGCTGCTGCACCTGCTGCACAAATGGACGATGCGCACCTGCTTTAACGCGCAGGAAGAGATCTATCAGGCATCGATTGAGGAGGTCGAGCAGCTGCGCGCGGTATTTCCGGCGCTCGGCCGTTATATCGGTCCGCCGTGCCATCTGCGCGCTGGAATCTCGACTCCCATCTGCACCGAGGGTTCGCACTTCTGCGGCGTGAAAGTTTGGCTCGATTTCCCCAATATTGAGCGGCGCATCTGACGGAAACGTGCAAGGCTATCAGGACGCTCTCGCCTACATCCACGACGTTGGCTACAGCGATTACGCGCTGGGAGCCGCACCGGGACTGCTGAGAATTCTGAAGAAAAACGGTATCGCCGGCGGCCTGGTTGTCGACCTTGGCTGCGGCAGCGGGCGCTGGGCGCGCGAGCTCAATCGAGCGGGATACGATGTGCTCGGCGTGGACCAGTCGCGGGCGATGATTCGGCTGGCTCGCCGGATTGCGCCGAAATCGCGATTCAAGGTGGCGTCGCTATGGAGTGCGGCACTGCCGCCGTGCCGGGCCATCACCTCGATCGGTGAATGCCTGAATTATCGTTTCGACCCCGTCGAGAGTAAGAGCGCTCTGCGGCGATTATTTAAGCGAGCCTTTCGCGCGTTGAGGCCGGGAGGGGTTTTCATCTGCGATTTCGCGGGCCCGGGCCGCGCGCCCAAGGGAGGCCGGCGCGAACACTCGTCGGCTGGGCGCGATTGGTCGGTGACGGCAAAAACGACGACGCACTCCCGCGGCGTGCTTCGCCGGCACATCGTCGCTCTGCGCCGGATTGGCGGGAGGCAGCGGCGAAGCGTGGAGATTCATTATCTGCGGCTCCATACCCCTGCGGAAATTTCAAAGGAATTGACGCGGTGCGGATTTCGTGTTCGCTCGGTCGGCGGCTACGGGAGATTCCGATTTCCTGGCGGCATCCACGGAGTCGTTGCGCAAAAGCCGGAGTAGCAAACCGCCTAGGATGGAATTTCGGGGACGGCGGCGATGAGGGCTTGCGTATAGGGATGCCGCGGCGCCTGCAGCACCTGATCCGCTGAGCCTGATTCGACGAAGCGTCCGGCCTGCATCACGGAGACGCGCGTGGCAAGCTGCGCGACCACCGGCAGGCTGTGGGAAATCAGAATCAGGGTGAGCGAAAGCTCGCGCCGCAAACGGTCAAGCAGCTCGAGGATCTGCGCGCCGATTGAGACATCGAGAGCGGAGACGGGCTCGTCCGCGACGACGAGTTCGGGCCGCAGAATCAGCGCGCGCGCAATGCCGATGCGCTGGCGCTGGCCGCCGGAAAATTCGTGCGGGTAGCGTTCCAGGGCTTCCGCGCCCATACCGACGGCTTCCATCATTTTTGCGGTGCGCGCGTGGCGCTCGGAGCGCGAAAGCCCGGGCTCGTGAATAGCCAGCGGCTCGCCGACGATGGCGCCCACGCGCATGCGGGCGTTGAGCGAAGCGACCGGATCCTGGAACACCAT
Organism: uncultured Acidobacteriota bacterium; assembly: GCA_963814605.1. Classification (GTDB taxonomy): domain Bacteria; phylum Acidobacteriota; class Terriglobia; order Acidiferrales; family UBA7541; genus Palsa-295. Next base: position 286,941 of record CAWFDD010000003.1, read on the forward strand.
CTGGATGCGGCGGCGCAGCGCGCGCAATTCCGGGCCGTGCGCGCCGCGCCAGTCCTGCCCGCGAAAGCGCATCTCGCCGGAATCCGGCTCGATCAGCCGCAGCAGCGTTCGCGCCAGAGTGGTCTTGCCGCAGCCCGATTCGCCGACGATGCCGAGAGTTTCGCCCGGCGCGAGCGAAAAACTGACGCCATCCACGCCAATGATGCCGGCCGCCGGCGGCGAAGGATCGCCCTCGGCGCGATGGATCGCCCGCGTTGCGATCGCATAGGATTTCCGCAGGTCGCGCACTTCGAGAATTTGTTCGCGTTCGTTCATCGGATCAGCGGGCCAGGATACATCGCGCGCGGTGAGTTTCGGCCGCGCCGTTCGCGCGGATGAGACCGGGCATCGCAGCGTCGCATTCCACGACATGGCGCGAGCAGCGCGGAGCAAAGGCGCAGCCCGCGGGCAGCGCGTCAAGGTGGGGAACGGTTCCCGGAATGGCGACCAGCTTTTCGCGCGCCAAGCGCGGCGCGGCGCGCAGCAGGCCCTCGGTGTAGGGATGGCGCGGACGCCGGAGCACTTCGCACGCCGGGCCCTCCTCGACCACGCGGCCTGCGTACATCACGGCTACGCGGTCGGCGATTTGGGCGACCACCCCGAAATCGTGAGTGATGAAGAGCAGCGAAAGCTGCAGCTCGCGGCGGAGCGTCGCGAGCAGCTCAAGAATTTGTTTTTGCACCGTGACGTCGAGCGCGGTGGTGGGCTCGTCCGCGATCAGCACGCGCGGACCGGCGGCGAGGGCCATGGCAATCATGGCGCGCTGGCGCAGGCCTCCGGAAAGCTGGTGCGGATACTGGCGGGCGCGCACGGCTGGGTCGGGGATGGCGGCGCGTTCGATCGATTGCAGGGCTCGGCGATGGACTTCGCTGCCGTCCAGGCCGGGCGCATGGACGCGAATCGCTTCCTCGATTTGTGCGCCGATGCGGGTGACGGGATTGAGAGCGGTCATCGGCTCCTGAAAAATCATGGCGATTTCGCCGCCGCGCAGCGCCCACATCGTCGAACGCGAGGCGGTGAGCAGATTGTTTCCAGCCGGCGCTGACGAGCCGTTTCCGTTTGCCGCGCGCGCGCTCAGCCACGCTTCGCCATGCAGGCGCGCGCCGGGCGGCTCGAGCCCCATCAGCGCGAGCGCCAGCATGGTCTTGCCGGAGCCGGATTCGCCGACGATGCCCAGTGTCTCGCCCGCTCCGAGCGCGAACGAGACTTCGTTCACGGGGCGGACCCAGCCGGCGCGGGTCGGCAGCTCGACCGTGAGCCCACGGACATCCAGATTCGTCGCCATGGCAACATCATATGTCCAGGGGAAGGCACACAGCGAAATTTTGCGGCGACGATTTCGTGCGCGTGATCAGCGGCGAGCGAGCGGGACCACGAAGCGCAGGGTGGTGTGCGTGTCGGAGAAGCGGCAGACTTTGTTGTCGGTGAGGCCGGCGGATTTGCCGGCGGCGATCACGTCCACTTCGCGGATGTGCTTCTGGCCTTTAGGATAGACGACCCAGATGGCGCCTGCTTTCTGAATCGCGCCGGCGAGTGATTTCATGCGCGCGAGCGCTTTGATTTCTTCGGCCGCGAGGAAGATCAGGTCGGCGTCCTTCGAAGGTTTCCCGCGAACGAAATCTGGAACGCGCGCCGCGAGTTCCTTGAGGAAGGCCGCGTCGCTCACATCTAGGACGGCAACCTGCTGCCCCGCCTTGACCCCGAGCTTGTCGAGCAGCGCGCGATGCGAATAGTCACGCTCGGGCTCGCGTGGTTTTTTGACGGATTTGTGGGGCACGGACGCGCTCCTTGCGGAAAACGGGCGGATTATATTACTTTTTGTCGGCCGTCCCAATTGCGGCGCGCGAGGAATGGGCCATGAACAAGCCGAAAGAAAACAAGCGGTCGAGCGACGAGGCGGTGAAGGCGAGGACCGGCAAAGTGTGGGCAGAATGGTTCGCGATTCTTGACAAGGCGGGCGCCAGGAAAATGACGCACCAGGAAATCACCGCTTACCTTCGCAAGGAACACAGCGTGGGCGCGTGGTGGAACCAGATGGTCGCCGTGGCGTATGAGCACGAGCGGGGGCTGCGGGGGAAATTCCAGAAATGCGACGGCGAGTACAGCACGTCGGGCAGCCGCACGATGGCCGTGCCCATGGAGAGGGCGTTCGCGGCATGGACGGACGAGAAGCTGCGGAAGCGCTGGCTGCCGGACGGGAAACTCGAGATTACCACGGCCACGCCGGGGAAATGGGTGCGGGGGAAATGGGGAGAGTCACGGCTGAGCGTGGGATTTTACGGAAAGGGCCCGGCTAAGACGCAGGTCGCCGTGGATCACGGCAAACTGCCAAGTTCGCGCGAATGCGCGAAAATGAAAACGTACTGGTTTACGGCGCTGAATCGACTACAGAATATTCTGGAAGCCTAGAACCCTTGTCCGTATGTTGGGGGCGCAACAAGCAGCGCCCCTGCGGATCCTCACAATCGAGCGCAATTAATAATCGTTGGCGGAGCCTTCGAGGAATGCGCGCAGCTTGCGCGAGCGCGAGGGATGGCGCAGCTTGCGCAGGGCTTTCGCTTCGATCTGGCGGATGCGTTCGCGGGTGACGGCGAACGACTGGCCGACTTCCTCGAGGGTGTGCTCGCTGCCATCGTCGAGTCCGAAACGCATCTTGATCACTTTCTCTTCCCGTGGCGTGAGCGTCTTCAGGACCGAAGAGGTTTGTTCCTTCAGGCTCAGATTAATCACCGCATCGGACGGCGAAACGACGGCCTTATCCTCGATGAAATCGCCCAGATGCGAATCTTCCTCTTCGCCGATGGGAGTCTCGAGTGAAATCGGCTCCTGCGCGATTTTCAGAATCTTGCGCACCTTGGCGACGGGAATGTCCATGCGCTTGGCGATTTCTTCGGAGGTGGGTTCGCGGCCAAGCTCCTGCACCAGCTGCCGCTGCGTGCGCACCAGCTTGTTGATCGTTTCGATCATGTGCACCGGGATGCGGATCGTGCGGGCCTGGTCGGCAATGGCGCGGGTGATGGCCTGGCGAATCCACCAGGTGGCGTAGGTCGAGAATTTGTAGCCGCGGCGCCATTCGAATTTGTCCACGGCTTTCATCAGGCCGATGTTGCCTTCCTGAATCAGGTCGAGGAACTGCAATCCGCGGTTGGTGTATTTCTTGGCGATGGAAACGACCAGCCGGAGGTTCGCTTCGATCAGTTCCTTCTTGGCCTGCTCGGCCTCGGCTTCCCCGCGCAGGATCACCTGCAGCGCGCGCTTCAGTTCCGGCGGGCTTACTTCGCTCGCCAGTTCGATTTCGCCGAGTTCCTGGCGGCGGGCCCGCAGGTCCTTGCGCGCTTCGGCCTGCACTTCGGCTTTGGACGCTTCCACGCGGCGTTCGAGTTTGATCTGCTCGCGTTCGAGGAAGTGCACGCGCTCGACGGTCTGGTGAATCTTGTCAATCAGGCGCTTTTTTTCGAGTGGATTGAAATCGAGCTCGCGCATCAGATTGGACATCTCGATGCGCGTGCGCGCCACGGCGTATTTCGCGTGCAGATAGGAGCGTTTCTTGGCGCGCGGCACGCGGTCCAGCTTCCCGGCCTGCTTCATCGCCAGCAGGTAAAGCTTGGCGATCTTGTCAATCTGCTTGAGCGTTTCCTTGGTCTTCGCTTCGATTTTTTCTTCGGTGAGTTCCTCGTCGTCGAACTGGACGATTTCCTTGATGGAGCGGGAACCGTTGCGCAAATCGTCGCCGACCTGCAGAAGTTCCTTCAGGATGAGCGGGGCGCGCGTGATGGTCTTCAGCACCAGCAACTGCCCGCGCTCGATGCGCTTGGCGATGGCCACTTCGCCTTCGCGGGTCAGCAGCGGAACGGTGCCCATCTCGCGCAGATACATGCGCACGGGATCGTTGGTCTTCTCCAGCGTTCCCGGAGTAAGGTCGAGATCGCCGTCCTCGGAAGCGGCCGCCGGAGAATCTTCCTTCGTTGCTTCGACCGGCTCGGATGGATCGGCAGCGGCCAGCGCGGCCTTGGCCGTCGTAAGATCCTCGTACACATCAATCCCGTAGCGCTCAAAGGTCGAGAGGAGATCGTCGATTTCCTCCGAGGAGTGAACCTCGGCGGGCAAAATGTCGTTGACCTCATCGTAGAGCAGGTAGCCCCGCTCCTTGCCCATGGCGATGAGTTGCCTTACCTGGTCGTATTTTTCTTCAAGAGCCAGCGTCACGCATTTTCTCCAATAAGACTAATCGGCCCGCCAATGTGAATTCCCAAGTGCAAACAGCCGGGTGAGACACCCCGGCGCACTCTTAATCTATCTACGTTTGGACGGATGAATAAGACGTTCCCCTGAACCCGCTGCCGAACTTTGTCGCTCGCGCCCAACTCGCCCCGCGCCCTACAGATACAACTCCATTAGATGCAGTACGGGTGCCGCCCGTTTCTCCCAAAACCTTACAATACTATAATATCCGCAGACGAAGCGTCAACGAATTGCCCTAAGTGGCACAGCCTGTTCCGGTTGGATGCGAGTTCCCTTTTTGAAACATGCCGCGGCCCGTTGCCCCGGCCTACGGCAGATGGCATGCCCGGATGCCCTGCTTCTCGAAGTATTTCTGGTGATACTCCTCGGCACGGAAGAATTCCGATGCGGGAACAATCTGCGTCACGATCGGGTGTTTGAACACGCCGGCTTTGTCGAGCGCCGCGACCGCCTCGCGCGCTTGCGCTTCCTGTTCGGCATCGTGGAAGAAAATCGCGGAGCGATATTGCGTGCCGTAATCCGGGCCTTGCCGGTTGAGCTGCGTGGGATCGTGGGTTTGGAATAAGACCGCCAAGAGCTCGCGATAGGAGACCTTTGTGGGATCGAATTCGACCTCGACGGCTTCGGCGTGGCCGGTCTTGCCGGTGCAAACGTCCTTGTAGGAGGGATTCTTCATCGTGCCGCCGGTATAGCCGACGGTGACCGAAGTGACGCCCTTGACCTGCCGGAACGCATCTTCCACGCCCCAGAAGCATCCCGCCGCAAAAGTAGCCTTAGCCATGATTGAAAACTCCCCTTTTTCGCCCAACACCCGTTAGTGACTCCTGTTGCCACACGGAAGCCGCGGGGTCGCGCGCAAGTGCACCAGCCCCCTGCACTTACGGCCACAAAGCTACGCCCGCAGCAGGACCACAGGGGGGAAGTATATACACGAGATTGGATTCCGAAGCGAGGGATTGGTCGCAGGAAATTTCATGCATTTCGACCATCTGTAAGACCTTACGGGAGCCTCAGGCGGTCTTTCCCGCCAGCACTGTGCCGCGGTCTGCCTGGGCGAGATCGCGCGAGCGCTCCAGGATCTTTTCGAGGATTTCGGGGATTTCGAAGACGGCGCGATTGTGGAGCGCGGCGGCGTTCGCGCGATAGCGCGCCAGCGCAGCGGGTTCGATCAGTTGCGCGACGGCAGCGGCAATCTTGTCGAAGCCGCGCAGCACCAGCCCCACTTGCTTTTCGACGATCCATTCGGCGTTGTAGCGCTCCTGCGGCAGGGTCCAGGCGTTGCATTCGACAATCACCGGAAGCTGCATGGCGAGCGCCTCGCTCACGCTGCCCGGCCCGGGCTTGCCGATGAAGAAATCGGCGAGCTGCATGTACTCGTTCACGCGCGTGGTGAATCCCTCCACAAAACAGGGTATGCGCGATTTTCTGGTGCGCAGCGCGTTCGCCAGCTTTTCATTTTTTCCGCAAATATAGATCATCTGGAGATCAAGCGCGGACGCGTCCAGACGCTCGGCGATTTCGAGCATCACGTTCGAGCCGTGGCCCCCGAAAAGAACAAGCCCTGTGGGGAGATCGGGACGCAATCCCAGGCGCTCTCGAGCGCCGGTGCGATTTTCGATCGGCGGATCGTAGAAGCGCGGATGCAGAATCATTCCCGAAGCGCGGAAAATCCGGTCGTCGGAATGTCCCATCGAACGCGCCTGCTCGACCGCGCGGTCCGAACCGCAAATGAAATATTGTTGTTGCCGCTCGATCCAGAAATGCGGCGGGTAATCGGCGATGTCCGTCAAGATCGTTACGAATGGGCGTCCCGGATACGCGTGCCCGAAACTTTCGCCGAGCGCGCGATTAAAATGGGGCACAAAAGAAATCACCATGTCCGGTGCGCTTTCTTTCCAGTGCGCTTCGAGCAAACGGACCGTGGGGCGGTGATACATGCGAACGGTGAATTGCAACACCCGTAAAAGTTGCGGACTTCCCAGCGTCCATCCCTTGCGCAACATGGTGTTGTAAACGTCCTGGATGCGGATGCCGGCGTATTTTTTGACGATATCGAGCGGGTCGAGTAACTCCTGCAGATTCGTAAGGCGTGTTTCCCAGGGTCGGCGCTGGGTCTCGCTGACCATCTGAAGAGCAGTGGCTGCGGCGCGGTGGCCGCCACCTGCGTCAAAAAATCCACACTCGATTCGTTGCACTTAGCGTCGCTCCATAGGAGGGCCATTCTGGCACTGCACGGGCCATCGATTACTACAGTTATGTTAAAAGGCTCGATGTTGTTTCGAATCAGTTAACTACCTATGTTTTCAGAATCTTAGCGGCGATGTCATCTGTGTGTAACGCTGTGAATTTATTGTGGAAATCGTGAAATGCGATATGCACGTCCACTCGTACTTCTCCGGCGCCTGCACCACGCCGTTCGTGAGCGCGTTCTGCCGGGAGAGCTATAGCGACCCGCAGGAGGTCCACGCCCTGCTGAAGCGCCGGGGCATGGATCTCTTTACCCTAACCGACCACGACTCGATTGAGGGCGCCGAGAAGCTGCGGCGGGAACCGAATTTCTTCCTCAGCGAGGAGCTGACGTGCCGGATGCCCAGCGGTACGGAAGTCCACATTGGCGTCTACGACTTCCATGAGCGCCAGCACGCCCAGCTCCAGCAGAGGCGCAACGACCTGATCGCCCTGCTGATGTATCTCACCGAGCGCCGGCTCTTCTTCAGCATCAACCACGTCTTCTCGAGCGTCACCGGGCGGCGCGAGAGCGAGGACTTCGCCTGGTTCCAGGAATACTTCCCGGCCGTCGAGACGCGCAACAGCCACATGCTCGAGGCCACCAACGGTTACGCCGCGAAGCTCGCCGAGCAATGGGACAAGATCGCCATCGGCGGCAGCGACGCGCACGCCCTCCCGTCGGTCGGAACGGCGTACACCGAAGTTCCCGGGGCGCGCGACAAGGAAGAATTTTTCGCTGGATTGAGAAACGGAATGGGCCGCGTGGCGGGCGAGTCCGGCTGCTTCGCGAAATTGACGCGCGACGTCTTTCTGATCGCATTCGAAATGATGCGCGAGAAATCCTGGACCGCGCTGCTAACGCCGCTGGGCGTCCTGGTTCCGGCGATCACCTACCTGAATTACCGCGACGAGCGCGCCTTCAGCCGTCGCTGGGCGGGCGTGACTTTGCAGCAGCCGCAATCCCGCAAGCGTTCCCGCTGGATCGCCTTGCCGCAGCGCGCAGTGGAGGAGTGGGTATGACTGTCGGAAAAGCGGTGTGGAACCAGATTCAATCGAACGATCACCGTCTGATGCGCCGCGTGCATCGCTGGCGCGCCCCGCGGTGGTTCCGCATTCTCATGATTGTGGCAACGCGGGGAGGCGACGGATGGCTCTGGTACGCACTCGGCCTGATTCTGGTGCTTTACGGTGGAGAGCAGCGCTTCGCCGCCATCGGGGCGGCCGCTTCCAGCGCCGCGGCGGGGATCTTTTTGTTCCGCGCGCTCAAGCGCACCAGCCGGCGCAAAAGACCCTGCGAAATTGAACCGCACTGCTGGGCTTCCATCCTGCCGCCGGACAAATATTCGTTTCCCTCGGGGCATTCCATCACCGCGTTTGCCGTGGCGATTTCGCTGGGACTCTTCTATCCCTACCTGCTGACCTGCCTGCTCGCGGTAGCCCTGCTCGTTGCGGCCTCGCGCATCATCCTAGGAATGCACTTTCTGAGCGACGTGCTTGCGGGCTCCGCCATCGGAGTCGCGCTCGGCGTCATCAGCTTCCACATTTTCGCGATTCTCTGAAAACCTGCCACGCCAGTCGTCAGGAGTTAGCCGCCGGAAGCGATCCGCGCGCTTGACGTGCACGTTGAGCCCGGCAGACAATCCCTCACGCTGGGCGCAGCAGGTCGGCGACACTGCATGGCGAAAAATCACACGAAAACACCCCGCACGGAAACGAACGACTTGGGCCCGGCCGTAAAACAGCGCATGGCCGAAGGGAAAGCGCTGCGCGACCGGGTGCCGAGAGCATTGCAGGCCCAATGGAAGCTCCCGCCCGACCGCCCCGATCCAATTCAATTACTGAGAAATGCGGACCGCGGTCGGCTTGCCACCCTGCTGCCCATCCGCTATGGACGCATGCAACTTTCGCCCTTCACATTTTTTCGCGGCTCCGCGGCGTTGATGGCCGCGGATCTCGCCACCACGCCAACCACTCGGCTCCGCGTGCAGGCGTGCGGTGATTGCCACGTCGCGAACTTCGGAGGCTTCGGAAGCCCGGAACGACGGCTGGTGTTCGACATCAATGATTTCGACGAAACGCTTCCCGCTCCCTGGGAGTGGGACGTCAAGCGTCTGGCCGCCAGCATCGTGCTGGCGGGCCGCGAGATCGGCCTGAGCGAGCGCCACTCGGCCGCCGCGGCGCGCGCAGTGACAGCTTCCTACCGCGAACACATGCGCGAATACGCGGAGATGCGCGCTCTCGACGTTTGGTATTCGTATCTGGACGCGGAGATTCTGATCGAGGACGCGAAAACCGCGGCCGCCAAACAACGCTGGGGCCGCATCGAGAAAAAAGCCAGGCTGCAGACGGCCGAGCATGTGTTCCCGAAAATCACCCACGTGCAAAACGGCCGGCCACGAATTGTGGATCTGCCGCCGCTCGTCTATCACCCGCCTGAAATTGCCAGTATCGGCAAACACCTGCGCAGCATGTTCGAGCGCTACCGCCGAACGCTTCCTGAGGAGCGGCGCGTGATCCTCGATCGCTACCGCATCGTGGATGTTGCGCGGAAGGTGGTGGGCGTAGGTAGCGTCGGGACGCGCTGTGACGTTGCGTTGCTGATGGCCGGCGCGGACGATCCGCTTTTTCTGCAGTTCAAGGAGGCCTGCGCGTCGGTGCTGGCCCCGTACGCGGGAAAAAGTCGCTATAAGAATCAGGGCGAGCGCGTCGTTACCGGCCAGCGCATGCTGCAATCCGCGAGCGATGTCTTTCTTGGCTGGGCGAGCGACGACCAGGGTCACGACTACTATTTCCGCCAGCTCCGCGATATGCGCATGAAAATAGACGTGAACAAAATGTCCCGGCAGGACTGGTTCGAATATGTCGAGCTCTGCGGATGGGCGCTGGCTCGCGCCCACGCCCGCACCGGTGACGCGGCTCGGATTGCCGGCTACCTGGGGAAGAACGCCGCGTTCGATCGCGCCATCGGCAAGTTCGCCGTGGCCTACGCTGATCAGACCGACCGCGACCACGCCGCGCTCGTCAAAGCCATTCGCGCCGGAAAAATACAGACGCGTCCGAATGTCGCCGCCTGATCCAACGGGAAATTTCGCGGCGCGTTCACAGATCGAGTGGCAGCGGATTTTTCCCGGTGATCAAGCCGCGCCGAGCGGTCGAAAGTGAAGTAAAACCACGCCCACTGCACGAACACCAACATGCGGTTTTGAAACTCGACGATGTACATCAGGTGAACGAAGATCCAAAGCAACCATGCGGGGAGACCCGAAACCTGCAGCCAATTCAGATCGGCGACCGCGGCGAACCGGCCGATCGTCGCCAGATTCCCCTTATCGAAGTAACGGAATGGCGGAGATTTCTCGCCGCGCAGGCGGCGTGCGATCGTTTTCGCCGCGTAGCGGCCCTCCTGTATGGCCGGCTGGGCGACACCCGGCAACGGCTGTCCCGAGTCGTCCAGGAAATTCGCAAGGTCCCCGATCACAAAAATTTCCGGATGGCCGGGCAGCGTGAGATCGCGTTCCACGGTCACGCGGCCCGCGCGATCCACTTTCGCTCCCGTGGCCTCACCGACAATGCGCCCGAGCGGCGAACCCAGCACCCCCGCGGCCCACAGAATCGTGCGCGTGGGAATCGTTTCCGTCCGGTCGCCTTCGCGGACAGTGACCGATTCCTTCTGAACGTCCACGACCATGGAGCTGGTGCGCACGGAAACTCCGAGCCGCTCGACCATCTTGCGGGCTGCTTCGGATAGCTTGGGAGGATAGGAAGGCAGCAGGCGGTCGGTGCCTTCGACCAGAATTATGCGGGCCTCCGACGGATTGATCTTGCGGAAGTCGCGGCGAAGCGTGTCGTGGGCGATTTCGCCGAGCGCTCCGGCAAGTTCGGCGCCCGTCGGGCCGCCGCCGACAATCACGAAGGTCATCAGCGCGCCCAGTTTTTCCGGATCGGTCTCGCGCTCCGCGGCTTCAAAGGCCAGCAGCACCCGCCGGCGCATGTCCGTGGCATCTTCGATGGTTTTCAGGCCCGGCGCGAACTTCTCCCACTCGTCGTGCCCGAAATACTGGTGGCTCGAACCGGTGGAGACGATCAGCGTGTCGTATTCAATCGCGCCGTCGCTCAGAATCACGCGGCGGCTGGCCACCTCGATTCCCACCGCCTCGGCCAGAAGCACCCGCGTATTTTTGTGGCGATTCAGGATGTTGCGAAGCGGCGAGGCAATGTTCGCCGGCGACAGCGACCCGGTCGCGACCTGATAGAGGAGCGGCTGAAACAGGTGGTAGTTGCAGCGGTCAATCAGAGTCACATCCACGGGCGCGCGCTTCAGCCCCAGCGCGGCGCTCAGGCCGCCGAAGCCGCCCCCGAGAATCACCACTCGATGTCGTTCGGCCATCGCTGCTCACCAGCTTTCGAATCTCGATTCTAATCCCATCCCGCGAGCCGCGGTTATCGGAAACGCGCTGGAAGAGCCGCCCGCGAATTCGTGAATTGGCGCGCGGATTCATCGCGCAGGCGCGACGGACGCGATCGAAACCCGAATCGGCTCTGATACCTGTTCGTCGGCGAAGAGTCTATAACGCAGCGGAAAAGAAGGGTTTGAGAGCGACGCTGCGAAGGACTCGGTGCACGCACGCGGCAGGTGCGGCGTGGCGAACGCGTCGCTTATGGAAGCTTTATGTCTTCTTTATTCGATCCTGATGGCGCGGGCATAATCTCCGTCGTGGATTCGGCCGTGGGATCGAATTCCGAAGGAGAGACGCCATGCCCATTCTGATTGCTTTGGGACTGCTGCCGACGCTGAGTTTCTATTTTTTCGTTTTGGTGCAGTTCTGGAAGGAAGCGAAACGCCGGCGCCGTCATGAGGGGTGCGCAGCGATTGTGCGGCTCCACTCTGCCCGCGCGCGAGAATCGGAATCCGGTCCCGTGGCGTGGCCGGGCCCCCGGTCGCTTTCCGGTCCGGACCTCACCGACCGGCCTGCGGGCGTAACTGTTGTTACAATGCATTCGAAAAATCGCCTCGCCGTCCTTCCGTACGGACCCGCGCGGCTGGCGTTGAATCGCAGCGCGAAAGGATAATTTCGATGCTCGACGTCATCTTCGTTGCCTGCACCGTCGTGTTTTTTGTGCTCGCGGTCGCCTATGTGTGGTCCTGCGACCGGCTGAAGTAAAGGGGAGAGACTCATGCTCGGCAACATTGTTCTTTTGGCGATCTGCATTCTGACGGGCGTCTACCTGCTGGCGGCGCTGCTGTGGCCGGAGAGGTTCTGAACATGACTGCGAACGGATGGTTTCAAATCGCGCTGTTTTTCGTCGTCCTTTTGGTCATCACCAAGCCGATCGGCGTCTTTATGGCCCGTGTGTTTGCCCGCGAGAAGACATTTCTCGACCCCGTTCTCAGGCCGCTGGAGCGCCTGCTCTATCGCTGCACAGGTATCGACGAATCACATGAGATGGATTGGAAGGAATATGCCGTCGCCATGCTGCTCTTTAGCGGGGTCAGCATGCTGCTGCTTTATCTGATCGAGCGCGTGCAGGGCCTGCATTGGATGCCCTGGAATCCGCAGCACTTCACCAACGTCGAGCCGCATCTCGCTCTCAATACGGCCGCGTCATTCACCACCAACACCAACTGGCAGAACTACGGCGGGGAATCGACCATGAGCTACTTCACGCAGATGGCCGGCCTCGCATATCACAACTTCGCTTCCGCCGCGGTGGGCATCGCCCTCGCCATCGCCGTCATCCGCGGCATCGCGCGGAAAGAGTCCAAGACCATCGGCAATTTTTGGGTTGATACCACCCGCTGCATGCTCTGGGTCCTTCTCCCGGCGTGCCTGATCATCGCCCTCGTGTTTGTCTCGCAGGGCATGGTCCAGAATCTCCGGCCCTACGACACGGCGAAGTTTGTCAATCCGCAAACGGTTTCCAGCACGGACGCGAGCGGCAAGACCAGTTCGCAAACCGTCACCGATCAGGTGATCGCCCAGGGCCCCATCGCTTCGCAGGAAGCCGTCAAGATTCTCGGCACCAACGGCGGCGGCTTCTTCAACGCCAATAGCGCGCATCCATTCGAAAATCCCACGCCGCTCACCGATTTCATGCAGATCGTGATGATGCTCTCGCTCGGCGCCGGACTCACCTACACGCTCGGCCGCATGACCGGCTCGCAGCGCCACGGCTGGGCGGTTTGGGCCGCCATGGCCATCCTGTGCTTCGCTGGCGTCGCCTCGATTTACACCGCGGAATCTCACGGCAATCCGCTCCTGCACGGCGTTGACCAGCACACCAGCACCATGCAGGCCGGCGGCAACATGGAAGGCAAGGAAGTCCGCTTCGGCATCGCCTCCACTTCACTCTTTGCCACCACCACCACGGACGCGAGCTGTGGCGCGGTCAACGGCATGCACGACTCCTTCACTCCGCTCGGCGGCATGATCCCCATGGTCAACATCATGATCGGCGAAGTGATTTTCGGCGGAGTCGGCGCCGGACTTTACGGCATCGTCGTTTTCATCGTCATCTCGGTATTCATCGCCGGGCTGATGGTCGGCCGCACCCCCGAATATCTCGGCAAGAAAATCGAAGCCTACGACGTGAAAATGGCCATGATCACCGTGCTGATCTTCTGTCTGCTGGTTCTAGGGTTCACCGGCTGGTCGATCGTGAAGTCCTACGCCACCTCTTCCATCACCAACGCAGGCCCGCACGGCCTCTCGCAGGTTCTCTACGCCTACACGTCGATGGCCGGCAACAACGGCTCGGCCTTCGCCGGGCTCAACGGCAATACGAACTGGTTCAACGTCAGCGGCGTGTTTGACATGCTCTTCGGCCGCTTCTTCATGGTGATTCCAGTCCTCGCCCTGGCCGGAAACCTGGCGCGCAAGAAAATCGTGCCGGAATCGGTGGGCACCTTCCCGGTGACCACGCCGCTGTTCACGTTCCTGCTGATCTCCGTGATTCTGATCGTCAGCGCGCTTACATTTTTCCCGGCGCTCAGCCTGGGGCCGATCCTCGAGCACCTGCTGATGCATGCCGGAAGGGTTTTCTGAGGCCATCATGAACACACGCGAAACAAGAAAATCGCTCTGGACCGGCGGCATTGTCGCCGGGGCGCTGCGGGATTCGTTCATCAAGCTGAATCCTCGAACGTTGATGAAGAACCCCGTGATGTTCGTCGTCGAAATCGGCTCGGTGGTCACCACCTTCGACCTGATTCGCGACCGCATGCTTCATCAATCCGGCTTCGGCTTCGAGCTCCAGATCACCCTATGGCTCTGGTTCACGGTGCTCTTCGCGAATTTTGCGGAGGCCATGGCCGAAGGCCGCGGCAAGGCCCAGGCAGACACCCTGCGCAAGGCCCGCTCGGAAACCATCGCCAAGCGCCTCCGCGCCGACGGCTCGACCGAGGAAATTTCCGGCTCAAAGCTGCGAGCCGGCGATAAGGTGAAAGTCGTCGCGGGCGAATTCGTGCCGGGTGACGGCGAAGTCGTCGAAGGCGTCGCCTCGGTGGACGAATCCGCCATCACCGGCGAATCCGCTCCGGTCATTCGCGAATCGGGCGGCGACCGCTCCGCGGTAACCGGCGGGACGCGCGTGCTCTCCGACGAAATCATCGTCCTGATCACCTCGAATCCGGGCGAGACGTTTCTCGATCGCATGATCAAGCTGGTCGAGGGCGCGGAACGCCAGAAAACTCCAAACGAAATCGCGCTCAATATTCTTCTCGCCGGGCTGACCATCATTTTCCTGCTCGCCGTCGTCACCCTGCAGCCCATGGCGATCTATTCCGGCGCGCCGCAATCCATCTTCGTGCTGATTTCGTTGCTGGTCTGCCTGATCCCCACCACCATCGGAGGGTTGCTTTCGGCCATCGGCATCGCCGGAATGGACCGCGTGGTCCAGCGCAACGTGCTGGCGATGTCCGGACGCGCGGTCGAAGCCGCGGGCGATGTGGACACGCTGCTGCTCGACAAAACCGGGACGATCACCCTCGGCAATCGCCGGGCCACGGAATTCATTCCCGCCCCGGGAGTGACGGAAGCCGACCTCGCGGACGCCGCGCAGCTTTCTTCGCTCTCGGATGAAACCCCGGAAGGCCGCTCGATCGTGGTGCTGGCGAAGGAGAAGTACAACCTGCGCGGCCGCGAGCTTTCCGCCTATGCCGCGAACTTCATTCCTTTTAGCGCCGTGACGCGGATGTCCGGTGTGGATCTCGATGGCCGCGAAATCCGCAAGGGAGCGTTCGACGCCATCGTGCAGTACTGCTCGGCGAACGGAAATCGCGTGCCGGGTGAGTGCGAAGATGCCGTCAAAGCCATTTCGAATTCCGGCGGCACTCCGCTACTGGTCGCCGAAGATCATCGCATCCTCGGCACCATCCATCTGAAGGACATCATCAAGGGCGGCATGCGCGAGCGCTTCGACCAGTTGCGCGCCATGGGCATCCGCACGGTGATGATTACCGGTGACAATCCGTTGACAGCCGCCGCCATTGCGCGCGAGGCGGGGCTCGACGATTTTCTCGCTCAGGCCAAACCCGAGGACAAGCTCGCGTTGATCCGCAAGGAGCAGGCCAAGGGCAAGCTCGTGGCCATGACCGGCGACGGAACGAACGACGCGCCGGCGCTCGCGCAAGCCGATGTGGGTCTGGCCATGAACGCAGGCACGCAGGCCGCCAAGGAAGCCGGCAACATGGTGGACCTCGATTCGAATCCCACGAAGCTGATCGAGGTCGTCGAAATCGGCAAGCAGTTGCTGATCACCCGCGGCGCGCTGACCACATTCTCAGTGGCTAACGACGTGGCCAAGTATTTCGCCATCATCCCGGCCATGTTTGCCGGCGCCTTTCCGCAGCTCAACATCCTGAACGTCATGGGGTTGAAGACGCCGGAGTCCGCCATTTTGTCCGCGGTGATCTTCAACGCGCTGATCATCATCGCGCTGGTGCCGCTGGCGTTGCGCGGCGTGCGCTACCGTCCGCTCGGCGCTTCGGCGCTGCTGCGCTGGAATCTGCTGGTGTACGGAGTGGGCGGCATCATCGCGCCGTTCATTGGAATCAAGATCATTGATTTGATCATCACGCACGTCGGTTTGGCGTGAGAGCGATAGGACGGATGACAGCACGTGCAAAGGACCACGCATGACGGCTCTGAACTTGTTCGGACTGCTGGCGGTCTCCGTGATGGTCGTGTGCTACGCCCTGGAGAGCCGCCATTCCGCGTTTATCCTGGCATTCGCCGCGTCCTGCGTGCTGGCGTCCATCTATGGATTCCTGCAGGGAGCGTGGCCCTTCGGTCTGGTGGAAGCCGTATGGTCGCTCGTCGCAATTCGGCGCTGGTGGCTCGCCGTCAACCAATCGCGCCGGGCAGTCATGTAGCTCAGGTCTTCAGACCTGAGGTTTTTCGTTTGCCGTGCGGAAGGAAGGCGACTTAAACATGAAAAAGAATCTTCTGATCTCAATCTGGTTCACGCTGGCGACTTCGGTGCTGCTGGGAATCATCTACCCGCTCGTGGTCACTGGAATCGCGCAGCTGATCTTCCCCAGGCAGGCCAACGGCAGCCTGATCACCCAGAACGGAAAACTCGTCGGCTCGCACCTGCTCGGCCAGCCGTTCACCGCCCCCGGGTATTTCTACTCGCGGCCGTCGGCGGCAGGCGCGGCGGGATACGATCCCACGGCCTCCGGCGGATCGAATCTCGGCCCGACCAATAAAGCGCTGCAGGACCGCGTCAACGCCAGCGTCCAGACGCTCCAGCCGACCAACCCCGGCACGCCCATCCCGGCGGACCTTGTCACCACGTCCGGCTCCGGCCTCGACCCGGACATCACGCCCGCCTCCGCAGAATTCCAGGTCCCGCGCGTGGCGAAAGAGCGCGGCATGAGCGAACAGGATGTGCGCGCCGCCGTCGCACGTCACACGAAGGGCCGCCAGTGGGGTTTTCTCGGCGAGCCGCGCGTGAACGTCCTCGACCTCAATCTCGATCTCGACTCTGCGCACCCCATGCACTAGCGGCTGCGCTCGCGCAGCAATCCTGTGGACGATTATTTTTCCGCGCGGTTGGGACGCGCCTTCTCCGCCGGCGGCTCAAAGCGGTACCCAACCCACGGCTCCGTATGGATGTACCGCGGCTTTTTCGGGTCCGGCTCGATCTTCTTGCGCAACTGATTGATGAACACGCGCAAATATTCGGTTTCTTCGCCGTAGTCCGGTCCCCACACGGCTTGCAGCAGCCGCCGATGTCCCAACGCTTTTCCCTGATTGGCCACCAGGTGGCGCAAAAGGTCAAATTCCTTCGGCGTCAGGCGCACGGCCTCTCCCTTCACCAGAATGGAGCGCTTCTCGAAATCAATTTTCAGATCGTTGGAAACAAACGGAGGAAAATTCTCCGTGGTAGCCGCGCGACGCAGCCCTGCCCGGATGCGCGCCATCAACTCCTCGGACCCGAACGGCTTCACCACGTAGTCGTCGGCCCCCGCGTCGAGCGCCTGCACTTTGTCGTGCTCCGTGCCGCGCACGGTCAGCATAATGATGGGGATATCGCTCGAGGCGCGAATTTCGCGGCACGTCTCCAGGCCCGAAATTCCCGGCATATTCACGTCCAGCAGGATCAGGTCGGGGCGCTCGCTGCGCACTTGCTCGAAGGCTTCCTCGCCGGTGCGCGCCTCGGACACCGTGTATCCCTGCGAGGTCAGCGTCGTGCGCAGCACGCGCCGAATCTGGGGTTCGTCGTCAACGATCAGGATTTTCGCGGAGGTCATGAATGCACAGGCGCGGGCACCGCCCGGCCGCGCTCGATCGGCAGGGTGAACGAAAAGACCGATCCCTGTCCGCGCTGGCTGGTCAGGTTGATCGTACCGCCGTGCGCTTCGACGATCGCTTTGGCGATGGGCAGGCCCATGCCGGTTCCTTCGACGCTATAGCGTTGATCCCTGCCGCGATAGAATTTTTCGAAGACCAGCGCACGCTCGGGATCGTCAATCCCGCTGCCCCGGTCGGCGACACTGGTAACCAGGAAGTCGCCGTTCACTTCCGCGGTGATGGTGATGGGCTGTTCGGGCGGCGAGTACTGATTGGCGTTCTCGATCAGATGCACCAGCACCTCCCGCGCCCGCGCCACGTCCACCCGCGCCCGCGGCAATCCCTCGGCAATGTTCACGCGGACGTCGCGATTCCCAAGCGCAGGCCGGCAGCGCTCCAGAGCAGCGGCGATCACCTCGCCGATCGGGTGCGGCGCCACGTTCAATTCCACTTCGCCCGCGTCCAGCCGCGCCATCTCCGCCGCTTCGCCGACCAGCCGGTTCAGCCGGTCGCTTTCTTCGTTGATGATCGTCAGCAGCTCCTGTCTCTGTCCGGCGCCCAGGCCCGGATTCGAAATCAGGTTCGTCACCGAGGCCTTGATGGACGTGAGCGGCGTGCGCAGCGCATGGGTCACCGAGTCGAGCAAAGCGGTGCGCAGCTTTTCGGCTTCGCGGGCCGCTTCCGTTTGCCCCACCTGCTCCATCGCGCGGGCGTGTTCCATCGCCACGGCGATCAGCGTTCCGATCGCTTCGAGCGTCTGCCGCGAAAGCATGGTCCCGGAAATTCCCAGGCTGCCGACCGGGTGCAGTCCCATGCGCACAGGCAGAAAACAGACGCTGTTCGGAGCGTCCACCACCGGCTCGTCCCGCGCCAGGCTGGCTTTCAGGCTTTCGTTGTCGAGCTGCGAAATTACCGGGCCGGAGCGATACACTTTTTGCTTGTCGGCCAGAAACAGCGCCGCCGCCCCTACTTCGAAAGCGTTCACGATCTGGCCGGGGATGCGGTTCACCAACTCCATCACGTTGCGCGATTCGAGCAGCCCCTGGCTGAACGCGTACAGCCTTTCGACGTCGCGCTGGCGCGCGAGGGCGTCCGCCGCCTTCTGCCGCGCGCGAGTCGAAAGATGGCTTGAAATTACCGCAACCGCCAGAAATGCAAATAGCGCCACCCAGTTTTCCGGATCGGCGACCGTAAATGTGCCCACCGGAGGCAGGAAAAAATAATTGAACGTCACCATGGCGGCGACGGACATCGTCACCGCAACGGCCATGCCCCAGACCGTGGAAACGGCTAAAATAGCCAGCAGGAACGTAAGCGCCACCGTGGTGGCA
The DNA here is from genome assembly GCA_963814605.1 of uncultured Acidobacteriota bacterium. Taxonomy (GTDB): domain Bacteria; phylum Acidobacteriota; class Terriglobia; order Acidiferrales; family UBA7541; genus Palsa-295. Next base: position 305,575 of record CAWFDD010000003.1, read on the forward strand.
TTGACGGCAAACACTTTCCTGTACAGCAGTGCGATAGCCACGACGATGGCAATAGCGGCCGGAAACTGCAGGATGCGGATCAAAATGCGCGTGCGCACGACGCCATTCTATCGTAGCTTTCCGAGCGCCGGTAAAAGAGAATAATCCCGTGCCGAAGACTCCTGAAGAGTGGCTGGCAGTAACCACGCCGCCGGAAAAGACCAAGGGCGTGCTCAAGCTGTTTCTGGGCTACGCGCCGGGCGTCGGCAAGACCTACAGCATGTTGACCGAAGCCATCCGCCGCCATAGCCGCGGCGAGGACGTCGTCGTTGGCGTCGTGGAAACGCACGGCCGCAAAGGTATCGCCGAGCTTGTGCCGCAGCTCGAAGTCGTCCCGCGAAAGAAGATCGAATACAAGGGAACGCTGTTCGAGGAAATGGACGTGGACGCCATTATCGCCCGGCGCCCGCAGGTCGTGCTGGTGGACGAACTCGCGCACACCAATATTCCCGGCAGCAAGCATCGCAAGCGGTACGAAGACGTCGTGGAACTCCTCGCCGCCAATATAGATGTTCTCTCCACCGTGAATATCCAGCACATCGAAAGTATTGCCCCCACCGTGAACGCCATCACTGGAATTGTCGTGCGCGAAACCGTGCCGGACTGGGTCCTGCAGCTCTCCGACGAAACGGTGATGGTGGACCTGACTCCCGATGCCCTTCACAACCGCATGAAGCGCGGCGATGTTTACAACCAGAATAAAGTCGAACAGTCGCTGAAGAATTTTTTCCGCCGCGGGAACCTGATCGCCCTGCGCGAGCTGGCCCTCCGGCAGGTCGCCGAGCAGGTGGACCGCAGCCTTTCGTCCTACATGGACGAAAAGGAAATCCAGGAAAACTGGGCGGTCCGCGAGCGCATCGCCGTGTGCATCAGCTCGAATCCCCGGGCGCAATATTTGCTGGCGCGCGCCGCCCGCATGGCGCGGCGCATGGACGCCGAGCTGTACGCCGTGCACGTGGATACCGGCAATGGCGCCAACGCGCGCGACGAAAAATCGCTTGCCGCCAATCTCCAATTCGCCGAAAGCCTGGGCGCGAAGGCCGTGCGCCTGAAAGGCACCAGCGTGCCCGACGCCGCCGCGCAATTCGTTCGCGACAAGCATGTCACCCAGATGATCTTCGGACGATCGGCCGTCGAAGGCTGGCAAAAGCTCCTCTACATGAACGCCATCAGCCGCTTCCTCCGCGACGCCCCCGCCGTGGACGTCCATATCGTCACTCAGGAACCCGACTGACCCGCTTCGCAGTACACTACGTTTCGTCTGCGGGCATGTCGAAGCGAACCAGGCTCGCTTGGAATCCCCTGGTTTTCACCGCGCCGTAAATAATTCCAACCGTAATCCAGACTCCGCCGGCGATCTTTGCGGGCCGGCTCAGGTTCAGCCAGATGAAAAAACAGATCGCGAACCCGAGCAGCGGAAACGCGAAATTCGTCCAGCGCTTTTCGGCCGCGCGCCAGAAATACCGCACGAACGCCGCCGCGTTCACCCCCATGAACGCGATGAACGCGCCGAAATTCAGCAGCTCGACTCCGCGCTCGTAGCTGACGAGAAATGCCCCCGTCAGGGCAATGGCGCCGATCAGCAGCACGTTGTTCATCGGGATTCGCCGCCTCGGCTCGATCGCGCCGAAAAATCCGCGTGGCAAGGCGTCGCTTCGTCCCATGCCGTAGAGCAGGCGCGCAGCGGCCAGTTGCGCGCCCATCCCCGACCCGACATTGGCGATCAGAATTGTGAAGTTCAGCAGATGGAACAGGAAAAATCCGCCCGCCTGCCGCCCAACCAGCGGAAAAGCCGATTCCACCATGTCCCGCGGAAACGGTTTTCCGCCCCACACCAGCTGCGCGGCATACACTTCGAGTGACGATAGCACTCCCGTGATCACGCAGACCAGCACCGTCGCCAGCAGAATATTTCGCCGCGGGTTCTCGGCCTCCTCGGAAAAAGTCGAAATGCCGTCGAAGCCAATGTAGGTGAGCACCGCAAGCGAAGTTCCGCGGAAAACGCCCTGGAAGCTGAATGTGCGCGGATCGTAGAACGGCTGGGTGAAGAATCCGGCTCCGAATTCGTGCAGGCCCCAGAGGAAGCGGATCACAAACGCGAAAAAGATCACCACCACGATCATCATTCCCGCCGCGAACACTTCGTTGATTCGCGCCGACGTATGAATGGCGCGCAGATTCAGCGCCGTGAATACTCCGGCGAACGCCACGGCCATCACCCAGTAGGGCACGCCGGGCAGAACGTTTAGCGCGAGCTTGCTGCAAATGATCGTGCAGATCAGCGGGTTCAGGATGTAGTCCATCACCATGGCCCATCCAGTCACGTAGCCGAGCGCGGGATGGATTTCGCGGCCCACATAGGTGTACGCCGATCCGGCGCTGGGATAGGCGCGGGCCATTTTTCCGTAGCTGATCGCGGTGAAGAGCATGGCCACCATGGCGATCAGAATGGTAGTGACCACGTGGCCGCGCGCTTCGTTGTTAATCGCGCCATAGATGCCCATCGGCGCAATCGGCTGGATGATCACGATGCCGATGATGATCAGGTTCCAGAGTGTGAGGGAGCGCTTGAGGCGCACGGGAGATAAATCGGATGAAGGCTGGTTCAAATTCGCGCCGATCAATGCGCTACGCCCGAGCCGCCGAAAGCGCCCTGCAAACGCGTGAGCGGAACTGTGGTCCGATCGATGTTCCAGCCGGTCAGGCGGACGTCGAAATCACCGAGGAGGGCGTCGTAGGAGAAAAACTGCGCTGTGATCTCGCGCGATTCGCCGGGAAGCAGCGAAACATAGTTATCGCTCCACGCCACGGGAAGGAGCTCGGCGCCGCCGTCTTTGCGGACGATGCCGGCGTGCAGCTGAAAGGTGAGCCGATCGCTCGGATTGCGCAGCGCCACGCGAACCAGCGGGCCTTCGGCGTTTTTGTCGATCGCCGTGGTGACTTCGATCTTGCCCGCGCTCGGGAGGCTGTTCAGCAGTGTGAAATCCTCATAACTCTTAACAGGCGTGAAGGCGTCGCTGTCCGGGTCCGGCGGCCCATAGACGTTCTTTTTCGCCGAGAGCCAATAGAAGTTCGTGCTCAGAGTTTTTCCGCTGGCGTCGGCGAGGGTGAGGTCCACGAAGTAAACCGGCGACGGCGGATTGAAAGCTCGCTCGGGAAACGCTCCGGCTTTCGCCACGGCGTCCGCGCCCACATCCACGGGCACGGCGACGGAAAATCGTTCATGCAAATCCGAGTCGAAGAGCTTCGCAGTCACCTTCAGTCCCGCGACGCTCTGATAGGTGCTGTTCACCACCGCGACGCTGCCATCGTCGTAGGAATACATCACGTGCAGAGGCTCGCAGGCTTTTTTCACGCCGTAATATCCGCCAGCGGGTTGCAGATAATAATCCCAGAGATGCCAGATCAGCGACGGCCACGCGTTGTTCAGCATCCACTGGATCACCCCCGTCGAATTGTATTTGTTGCGCGAGTAAGCCTCGAACATGGCGCGCTCGGAATCGTAAGCCATGGCCTGCGCTTTGCGCTCATAGTCGGCGAAATCCACCGGAGCGCCGTAAATCGCGTTCATGGCGTCTTCGAAGTGCCGGAGATTCGCGAATCGTTCGGATCCCGCATGGTAATTCCACATGGGATCGTCGGGGATCAGATGATCGGGCGGCAACATCTTTTGCAAGCTGTTCAGCGGCGGTATCGCCGCGCCGATGCCGATTTCCGTGGCGAATCCGAAGGCCCCTCCCAATTTGTCTTTGTCCCGCAGCCAGTAATCGGGCGGCGTGTAGTCATAGGGGCCGCGCATTTTTACGCCCGTCGCTCCGGTGAGCGGCGTAATGTTTTCCGACGCGGACGAAAGAATCGGATTCGCCCAGTCGAGATCCTTGAGGGCCTCGAGAAAGGGGCGCTCGACCGCGGCCGGCGGCGGCTCGTCGCTGCCGTTCAGCCACGCCAGCATGCTCGGGTGGCTGCGCAGCCGCGCGATTTCCGAGCGCAACGACGCCGTGGCAATCTCGATGTCGCTTTGCTTCCAGTCCGTCCACTTCTGCCAATAATCGCAGCACGTCCAGCCCGCCATCACCAGAATTCCCGCCTGATCGGCCAGATCGAAAAAGGCGTCCGATTCCATCGGGCCTTCGAGGCGAACGGCGTTGAGATTCAGGTCGCGCAGAAGTTTGAATTGAGTTTTCAGCCGGCCGCGATCTTCGCGCAGCAGCATGTCCGGCGCCCAGCCTCCGCCGCGAATCAGGATGCGCTTGCCGTTGACGCGAAACAGGCGGTGGCCCTGCGGGTCAATCTCGGAGGTTATCTCGCGGATGCCGTAGCGGATGGAAGCGGAATCGGAAGCCTGAGTGCCGGCAAGGAAAGTTATCGCAAGCGAATGAAGAGCGGGCTCGCCCATCTGGTGCGGCCACCACAATTCCGGGTTCGCCACGCGAAGCTCGGGGAAATTATCGGGCGTGAAGCGGACGCTGCGCGTCTCGCCGGCGGCGAGCGTAACGGGCTGGCGGATGTTATGCCCTTCGAGATCGGCTTCAAGAGTTCCGCTGATTTGCGCCGAACCCCCGTTGTGCAACTCGGCATCGACCGTGAGATCGGCTTCGGCGAGCGAGGCGTTTGCGAAATGCGTGATCACCTGCGGCGAGCGAATTTCCACGGGACCCGTCACGCGCAGATAGACTTCGCGCCACAGACCCATGTTTTTGTCCGGCGGCGTGGGATTCCAATCCACCCAGTTGATTCCCAGATCCTTTTCGGTTTGCGCGATGGTTTCAACGGCCAGCACGTTTGGCCGGTCGCGCGCCAGCAATGCGCTGACATCGAATTCGTAGCTGCGAAACGCGCCGGCAACGTCGCGCGCCTCGGCGATCCGCTGGCCGTTGAGCCAGATACTGGCGCGATTGTTGATGCCGCGGAAATTCAGCCAGACGTGGCCGCCGTTTGCCGCCTGTGGTGCTTGGAATTCCGTGCGATACCACCAGGAGCAGCGGAACGGGCTGTCTTTGGGTATCGGCCGAACCGAAAACATTTTGCCGATGGGGTAGGTCGTCCCCGGGATCGAACGCAAGTTGTCGCCGAAGTAGGGGTCGGGAAAAGTCTTGTCCGCGACGAGCGCGGCGACCACGGTCGAGGGCACAGTTGTCGCGTGCCAGCCGTCGGTGCGGAACCCGGGCATAGAAATCTGCGCGCCCTTGGCGGAAAACTTGCACGAAGACTGCAACATCCAGCCGTCGTGAAGCGCGACGTGGCTGTTGGCGGAGTCCGGTGATTGCGCACGTGCCGCGGAAACAGCGGTGAACACTGCGAGCGCGGCGAAAAAAGATGCGGCGAACTGTCGCGGGCGGATCATCGTGCGCCGAAATCTTTCAGCGCACGAGCATCCTACATCGAAGAGCTACAGCGTGGGAATCTGCGAGGCATTCCATCCGCCGCCAAGCGCTTTGACCAACTGCACGCTTGCTGCCATGCGGCGGGTGAGGACATCCACGGCGGCGCGCTCGTCGCCCAGCGCAGCGCTCTGCGCGGTGGTCACTTCGAGGTAGTTGGCGACGCCCCCCTTGTAGCGGCTGTTCGAAAGTGCGAGAGAATGTTCGGCCGCCGCCACGGCCGCGGCCTGCGTTTTGGCCTCCTCCTCGAGAATCCGCAGGGCCGCGAGATTATCTTCCACTTCCTGAAATGCCGTCAGCGTGGTCTGGCGGTAGGTGTCCACCGATTTGTCGTAGGACGCCCGCGCCTGCTCGGTGATTCCGCGGCGCTGGCCGCCGTCGAAAATCAATTCGGCGGCTGATCCGGCGAGAGACCAGAAACCGCTCGGGCCGCTGAGCAGATTCGCGATTGTGGAGCTCTCGAATCCTCCTCCGCCGGTAATCGAGAATACCGGAAAGTACGCGGCTCGAGCGACGCCGATCTGCGCGTTCGCTTCCTGCACGCGGCGTTCGGCTGCGGCAATGTCCGGCCGGCGCTCGATCAGTTCGGAAGGCAATCCCGGCGGAATCGGCGGCGGCGGAACCGTCAGCGGCGTAGCCGGTTGGCTGAATTGATAGGGCGGCTTGCCGATCAGCACGGCAATGGCATGCTCGAATGCGGCGCGATCCACGGAAACGTCTTCGTCCTGGGCGCGCGTGGTTTCCAGCTGCGTTTGCGCCTGCGCCACGTCCACAGCGGAAGCGACGCCGCCCTTGTAGCGGCTGTCCGTCAATTGCAGCGCCTGCTCGTACGACTCAACAGTTGAATCCAAAAGCTGCTTCTGCGAATCGAGTCCGCGCAACTGAAAATAGTCGAGGGCCAGCTCCGCATGGAGACTCAAATCCACGTTCGCCAGATCCGCGGCGGTCGCCTGCGCTTCCGAGCGGGCGGCCTCGACCTGCCGGCGGACGCGGCCCCAAACGTCCGGCTCCCACGACGCATCAATCGGCGGAAACTGAAAGTCGCCATACGTGACGCGTTCCGTAGTGGAATTCCCGTTAAAAAGCGCCTTGTTCTGCGACTGCCTGATGCCGGACGCACTCGCGCCCACGGTCACCGTGGGAAAATACCCCGCGCGAACGGTGCTGATCGCCGCGCGCGCCTCGAGAAATTGCGCCTGGGCCTCTTTCAAAGTTTGGTTCGAGACGGTGACCTGCTCTTCGAGCGCATCGAGTCGCGCGTCGCCGTAAACTTCCCACCATTTTCCCTTGGCGATGGCGTCGCTCGGCTGCGCGGCTTTCCAGTTGCCGCTTTCCTTGTAGCCGGCAGGAACGTCGGTGGTGGGCTGGACATACTTCGGACCGACCGTGCAGCCGCCGAGCAGAAGTACACCGACACTCAGAACCTTCGCCCGGCGCAATCGCCGGCTCTTCGCGGGCATCCGAATTTGTTCGGACGCCATGAGGTTATTTCTTTGCGTAGGTGACTCGCCAAATGGAGTTCGAGCCGTCATCCGTCACCATCAACGAGCCGTCGCTCGCAACCGCCACTCCCACCGGACGTCCCCAGCATTCTCCCGCGGGGGTCACAAACCCGGTGAGGAAGTCCTGGTATTCGCCGGTCGCGTGGCCATTCTTCATCGGGACCAGAACCACTTCGTAGCCCGTGCGCACCGAGCGGTTCCACGATCCATGCTCCGCCCCAAACAGTTGCCCCTCAAACTGCTTCGGGAACTGTTTTCCTTCATAGAACGTGATGTTCAGCGACGCGTTGTGCGGTTCCAGGAGGACGTCGGGCACGATGGCCTTGTCCTTCAGCTCGGGATGTTTTCCCGGAAAGCGGGGATCGGCAATTCCTCCGGTGTAATACCACGGCCAGCCGTAGAAACCGCCCTCTTTAACGTGAGTGATGTAATCGGGCGGAAGGTTGTCGCCGAGTTCGTCGCGTTCATTCACCGACGTCCATAGCTCGCCCGTGGTGGGATTCACGGTGACTCCGGAGCCGTTGCGGATGCCGTAGGCATATACCGCAAGGTTCGAGCCATCCGGATCGGCTACCAGAATATCGGCGCGGTGAAATTCGCTCTGATCGGCGTCGGTGTCGTGCACATTCGATTTCGAACCGACGGCGATGAACATCCTCTTGCCGTCGAGCGAGAACACCACGCCGCGTGCGTAGTGGTTGGGACCGGCCGGCAAGTTGGGCACGATCGTCTCCGATGGGCCGCTGGCCTTCATGTCGCCTTTGCTATATGGGAAGCGGATGACGGCGTCCGTATCGCCGACGTAGAGATATTTGGGATCCGGGCCGGGAGGATAGAACGCCAGACCGAACGGCAGTTTGAGGCCGGTCGCGAAAGTTTCCATTTGCTGCATTTTGCCGCTGGCGTCGCTGCGGAAGGCGAGCACTTCGCCCTGGTTCGTCGCCGCCACAAACATATCGCCATTGGGCGCGGTGATAATCGTCCGCGGAGCGTCCTTTAGTTTTTCGGCATAGAGCTCCACTTTGAAGCCTTCGGGCGCTTGCGGCCACGCGTCTCCCCGTGGCACCGGCCGCGAGAAAATAGCCGCAGATTTCGTCTCGTAAGGCGCAGGCAAGTCGGCCGCGGTAATGTGGTGAACGTTCCCGGGAGCCTCACCCTTAAAATCGGTGTAGGGGCTGGTGGATGTATCTCCATTCGCGCCGGCGGCAGCGCGCGGCCCGGCATACTCGGTCCGCGAGACGACGAAAAGTAACAATGTGAGGCCAATTGCGAACGTCACGCCTTGATAGAAACGCTTCATCCTGAATCCTCCTGACACTCGCTGCCTCAATTCGCGGCTTCAATGCTTCTCAATGATCTTACCGGAAAATCACTGTGGGCTGCCGGGTGCGCTGCCTGCGCCGGCGTTCGCTCCGGCGCTCACCACGCGGACGATTTCGCCCGAAATGAGCGAGTCCGGAGGATTGGTGATCACGAAATCGTCGGGCTGCAGGCCGGAAACGATCTCCACCTCGCTCCCCAAATCGTGACCAAGGGTGACTGTCGCGAGCGTGGCCCGGTTGCCATTTTGAACCGTCCCGATCTGCAGGGTGTCTCCGCGGAAGATCAGCGCGCTGACCGGCACAATCAGGGCCGGCGCGGCCGACGGCACGCTCAGATGAACCTCGGTGTACGCGCCCGGGAGGATTTCGCCGCTGGCGTTGTCGGCATCCACCTCCACAAGAAGGGTCCGCGATGCCTGGTCAATGGAGTCGGCGGTCCGCACCAGCTCGCCCTTAAAGTGGCGCCCGGGAAATTCCTGCAGCGTCAGATAGGCGTTGATCCCGGGCTTGGCTGCCTGGGAATACTGCTGCGGCACGTTGATGTAAACGCGCATGGTTCGAATCGAGGCGATGTGAAACAACTCCGATGCCGGACCGCCGGCGCCGGAATTGATCAGATGGCCGATGTCCGTATTGCGCGCGGTGATCACGCCGTCGAAGGGCGCGTAGATTTTCTCGAAGGACTGCAGCTGCTCGAGGCGCCTCACGTTGGCCTGCGCGGACGCCACCGTCGCTTTTTTGGCTTCGAAGTCGCCGTTGGTATTGTCCACTTCCTGCTTCGAGACGGAGTCCGTCTTCAAGAGATCCTGATATCGGTTCGCGGTGATTTCCGAAAGCCGGTAATTCGCCTGGGCGGTATTCAGATCGGCGCGGGCCTGATCGAGCTGCTGATCCACTTCCGGGGTCTCGATTTCCGCGAGCAACTGGCCCGTGGTCACGCGGCCGCCGATATCCACGTACCACTTTTTCAGATATCCATCGGTGCGGGCGTAGATGGGCGAATCGGTGAACGCCTGAATATTGCCGGGAAGCACGATCTCCGTCTGCGGAGACCCCAGCTTGGGATGAATCACCGCCACGGAGGGAATCGCCAGATCGTGGGTCTCGGTTTTCAGAGCGGCCCGCGCGTTCCGCCGTGGGACGATTCCCGCGATGACGATGGCGGCGACGATCAGCAGCGCCAAGATGGCCCACAGCGCGCCGCGTTTCGAACGCGGCGGGTTGCTCGGTGGACTGGGTTCCGGGATGTCCCGTTCCGTCATGCACTCCTCTTCGACTGTTAGGCGAAAATCATTAGACGACTTGCGGCCGGCATCCGTTTCAAACCGAAGCCTTTGCCGGCGATTCCTTTCGATGCCAACCGTGAACGATGGAGAACACCACGGGAACAAAAAACAGCGTCGCCACGGTGGCGAACAGCAGGCCGCCGATCACCGCGCGGCCAAGAGGCGCGTTTTGTTCACCGCCTTCTCCAAGACCCAGAGACATGGGAAGCATGCCGATGATCATGGCCAGGGCGGTCATCAGCACCGGCCGAAAACGCGTATAGCCCGCCTCCAGAGCCGCCTCCGCGGGCGTCTTCCCGGTTTCAAGCCTCGCCTTCGAGAAGCTGATCAAGAGAATGCTGTTCGCGGTGGCCACGCCCATGCACATGATTGCTCCGGTCAATGCCGGGACGCTGATGGTGGTTCCGGTAATAAACAAGAACCACACGATCCCTGCCAGCGCCGCGGGCAGCGCCATCAATATGATAAACGGATCGAGCCAGGACTGAAAGTTCACGACGATCAACAGATAGACGAGGATGATCGAAAATCCGAGTCCCGCCAGCAGGCCGACGAATGACGCGTTCATCGTCTGAATCTGGCCTCGCACGATGAGCTGCGATCCGGCGGGGAGATCTTTCCGGTTTTGGTCAATGATGGCCTGCATGTCGCGTGCCACGCCGCCTAGGTCGCGGCCTTCGACCCCGCCAAAAATATCAATCGTATCTTGAATGTTGTAGTGAGTGACCACGGCCATTTCCGCGCCGCGAGTGACAGTGGTCAATCCGCTCATGATTTGTTGAACCGGAGCGGTGGTGGCGTTGGCGACCGGAATATTCTCCAGGTCCTGGGGCTTGGTGATCCGGTATTGCGGCGTTTGAGCGGCGACGTTATAGGTTACCCCGGTTCGCAGGTCGAGCCAGTAGGAAGGAGCGGTCTGGGTGCTGCCGCTGAGCGCGATCAGCAGATTCTGAGCCACGTCGCGCTGGGTGAACCCGACCTGGCTGGCCTTGGTGCGATCCACTTCCATGTGCAGCATGGGGTAGTTGAACGGCTGCTGAATCCGGAAGTCCACGGTCCCGGCGACGAATTTCAGCTGGTTCATCAGATTTTCGGCGAATTGACGATTGGCGGCTACGTTGCGCCCGATTACCTGTATATCAATCGGAGCCGGCAGGCCGAAATTCAGGATTTGGGTGACAATGTCCACCGGCAAAACGTAAAACGTCACTCCCGGGAAATCCTGTCCCAGTTTCGATCGCAGGGCGCGGACATATCGCTCGGTCGGCTTGTGATTTTTCGATAGCTCCACCTGAATATCGGCGTCGGCCGGGCCGATCGGCGCCGAGGTGGTGTAAGAGAGGTTCAAATTGCTGTAGGGCAGCCCGATGTTGTCGGTGATGGTGGTCAGCTCGTCCGCGGGAATCTGTTCGCGGATCTCGTTTTCCACCCGGTCGCACAGCGCAGCGGTGTCTTCAATGCGGGTTCCCGTGGGGGCGCGCAGATGGAACTTGAATTCGCCGCTGTCCACGGTCGGGAAGAAGTCCTGTCCCACGAATGGAATCAGGGCAAACGTGAGCGCGCAGGCGGCCAGAAAGACGACCACGAATATCTTTCGGTGGCGGATGGCGGCTTCCAGCAGCCGGTGATAGCGCTGCCGGAAATGCTCGAAGCCGGTCTCAAATCGCTCCTGCATGCGCACAAAAACATTTGCGGAGCCCTTGGTTTTCTCGCGGCGCTGTTCCTCCGTTTGTTCGGTAAGCAGATAGCGCGCCATGGTGGGCACCAGTGTGCGGGACAGCGCATAGGAGGCCAGCATGGCGAACACCACCGCCTCCGCGAGCGGCGCGAAAAGATACTTGGGCACGCCGGTGAGAAAAAACATGGGCACGAAAACGACGCAAATGGCGAGCGTGGACACCAGCGCGGGCATGGCGATCTCCGACGAACCGTCGAGGATGCCCTGTACCAGTTCTTTGCCCTGATCCAAATTACGATTGATGTTCTCGATGGTCACGGTGGCGTCGTCCACCAGTATGCCGACCGCCAGAGCGAGTCCGCCGAGCGTCATGATGTTGATCGTTTGACCCAGCGCGCTGAGAACGATCAGCGAAGTCATGATCGAAAGAGGAATCGACACGGCGATCACCAGCGTGCTGCGCCAGCTGCCCAAAAACACCAGGACCATGAAGCCGGTCAGGCAGGCGGCGATCACACCCTCGCGCACCACCCCGTTGATGGAGGCCTTCACGAAAATCGATTGATCGGACAGGGCGCGGATGTCCAACTTCAAGGGCAGCGTCGCCTCGACCGACGGCAGTGCCGCCCGGATTCCGGCAATGACGTCGAGCGTGGAAGCGTCCCCCAGCTTCAGGATGGACATCAACGCCGCGCGCGAGCCATTGACGCGCACGATGTTGGTTTGCGGCGTGAAACCATCCCGGACGAATCCTACGTCGCGAATGTAGATCGTGGTGCCGCCAATCGTCTTAATCGGCAGATCATTCATCTCCGCCACGGTTTTTGGAGAACTGTTCATCTCGACCTGATATTCGTAGGACCCCATCTTCGCGGTCCCCGAAGGGAGGATCAGGTTCTGGGCGTTGATCGCGTTGACCACATCGAGAGGCGAGAGACCTTTGGATTGCAACGCGACGTTATCAAGGTCAACCATGACCGTGCGCTGTTTGCCGCCATAAGGGTACGGAATAGCCACACCCGGGACGGAGATGAGCGCCGTGCGAATAAAATTCTGGCCCATATCGGACAATTGCTGCTCATTCAAGTGCGGCGACGAAAGGCCGAGCTGCAGGATGGGAACCGACGAAGCGTTGTAAATGATGACAAACGGCGGATAGATTCCCGGAGGCAGCTGGCGCACGGCGCTCTGACTGATCGCGGTCAGCTGTGCAACCGCCATGGCGACCTGCACTTTGGGATGAAAGAAAATCTTGACGACGCCGACACCGTTGAGAGACTGCGATTCGATGTGCTCGATATCGTTCACCGTCGTAGTCAGGGAGCGCTCGAAGGGGAAAATGACGCGGTCCGACATCTGTTCGGGGGAAAGACCGGTGTACTGCCACACCACGGTGATGACGGGAATGTCGATGTTCGGGAAAATGTCTACGGGCGTGCGCACCACGGACACCACGCCCAGGATCAGAATCAGAATCGACGCGACGACGAACGTATAGGGTCGGCGTATCGCCAGTCGAACAATCCACATCTTTTCAGCGCTCCCAAAGCCCTTTTCGGTGTCCCTTAGTCAGACGCACGGCCTGGACTGGCGGATTCCATGAGATTCCGCCTGTAGACATTATCGCACGCAGGAATCGAATGCGAAAACCGCGACCGCAAAACCGAGCTTGACGAACCCTTTCGCGGACGCCACAATTCCAGGGTGGGGAGCAGCGTCCTGTCCAAGGAGTTGTGTGATGGCGGGAAGCGTGACCAACCTCGCTGTACTGTGCCTCCTGATTCTAGCGACCATCGTGTGCATATTCGGCCCGCTGACCGTTCTGGGCGTGATGTTCTGGCACTGGCATAAAGAGTTGAGGAGCGGCGCCCGCCTGCGCATGGAGAGAACGACGCAAACGAAGTGAACGCTGTGGTCCCGGCTCATATCTTTTCTCAAGACCATCCGGACGGACCCGGAGAAATTTGGCGCGCCGCCGGGTCGAATGGGCTGCAAGTTTTTTCAGGAATTGGCGATCGCGAGGCGAATTCCGTGCACACTATGGACAACGTGAATCCTCGCGAGGCGCATCCCACGCCAATCGGCTCGCTAATTCAGCCAGCGGAATCAGCGAGTTAGCCGCTGGCAGGGGAATTGCTCTTTTGCCGCCGGGCGGGCAGGGCTTTGCCTTCGCCGGGGGCGGCGATCCGTGGACAGATTCATTGAATCGGGGGAGAGTTGCAAAGTAAAGTTAGTGCGTTAGGTTGGGTTCATCTTGTTGCTCTGTTGTGCGCCTCGGTAGCAACACTTCTTAGTTTCCACGCACGGCATACCGCACCGCGAACAGCATCGGTGGTATCCAACGCAGCGAAGTCAGCCGACGGCCAATCGGCTTTGGTGAACTCCGATTCTTCCGAGTCTCCTCTGTTGTCGGCCGGACGTCCGGTCTATCCCTATTCGGTGATTCCCGGCGGGGTCGAGAACGCGCAAGAATTGAAGTACGCGGTCTTTCACGATGCCGTTGTCGCCAACCACTACGCGGATTTCAACCTCGCCAACGCGCGTGTGGTGCGCCTCGACCGGAATCGCGCCCTCTATGTTTCCTACCGGCTCGGCGATCGCGTTTACTGGACGAAAAAAACGCTCAATCTTTTGAAGGGTGAAAGCCTCATCACCGATGGCGTGCACGAAGCGCGGACGCGCTGCGGGAACCGCGTGTCCGAGACCCCGGTCGGCCCGGTGTCTCCGTTGCAACCGTCGTTGCGCGCGATGGCCACGCCGATAGCGCCCGAACTGCTCGCCGTCAACCAGCCGCCGGGTGGGCCGCCCGGTCCGCCAATTGCACCGCCAATTGCTCCGCCAGCCGCTACGCCCGGATCACCGGGGACTCCTCCCGGCGGCCCGCCTACCGGCGGTGTTATTCCGCCAGTTTATTATCCACCTGTCGGGGGAGGACCTCCGGGACATCACTCGACCATAACGCCACCACCTCCTCCTCCGCCGCCACCGCCCATTTCAACGCCGGAGCCTGGTTCATTCGCGCTACTGGCGATCGGGCTGTTGGCTTTGCTCGCTGCGAACGCGTTCCGCTCGATCCGCAAAAAACGGAAATCCTGAAATTTCGTCCCAACGGGATTATTTCTGCGAGATGTACTTCTGTGTTGAAGTAAGCCCTTCTTGCGCGGCTTCCAGCTGCCTGACCGTCGGCGACAGACCGTGCCTCTCGAAACATTGGGCCACGGCCTTTCCGATTTCGTCGTACCGCCCGGTAGCCAAGGCCACGGCGCTCGGCCCGGCGCCGCTCAGCGCGATTCCCAGCAGGCCGGGCATGCGCGGGAGCGCCAGAACTTCGGCCAGTCCCGGAATCAGCGTCTGGCGCGCGGTCTGATGTAACCGGTCTTGCATCGCGTCCCAGAGCAGGTCGTAGCGGCGATCTTCGAGTGCGGCAACAAAGAGCGCAGACCTCTGCAGGTTGAATACGGCGTCGGCGCGCGGCACGCTCGCCGGCAGCACCGCCCGCGATCTCTTGGTCTCGAGTTTTACGTTGGGCGTGACCACGATCAGGCGAATCACCTTCGGCCAGTGTTTGCGCACCGCAGCAACGCTCCCATCGGGGCGGCTGAAGGTCACCACCAGACCGCCGAGCAGCGCAGCGGCGACGTTGTCGGGATGGCCCTCCATCTCGGTCGCATACCGCAGCGTCGCCTCTTTCGATATCGCCCGGCCGGTCACCGCAAAACCCAGCGCGATGCCCGCGACAGTTGCCGCCGCGCTGCTGCCAAGCCCCCCCGCCACGGGAATCTCGTTCTGCACGGCGAGGCGCACGCGCGGCAACGCAAAGCCCTCGCGCTCCGCCGTATGGCGCATGGCGCGAAAAATCAAATTTTGATCCGGATCGCTGGGAAGCTCCGACGTGCCGCGCACTCCGCGGCTTCGCGCCAGCGCTCGTCCTCCGGGTTTTGATAGCACCGTCGCGCGCACGCTCAGATACATTTCCAGAGCGAGGCCCAGGCAATCGAAACCGGCGCCCATATTCGCAGTGGATGCGGGGACGCGTACTTCAAACGAGCTTTGCCGTGAGGCGGTCATTGAATTGAGCGAATTCGCGAAGCGCCGTTACCGGAGAGCGCGTGCATCGCACTCGAAAAGCCGCTTGCTCCCTGTCGCGGTCGCCATCGCTACCGTCGTCGCTCCAGAGTCGCCAGAATTGCGGCCTTGCTGGCCTCCACGCGCTCGGGAGAATTCTGAAACGCGCCACGAATGGGCTGCGCCGCCGACCCATCCTTGGCGCCCGAATCCAGAGCCAGCGTCCCGCGATGATAGTGGCTCGCGTAATCCGTGTCCTTGAGCATGTGGCCGGTGAGCACGGCGACCACGTCCTCATCCGCTCGGATGTGACCCGCGGCTACGAGCCTTTTAATTCCGGCGACGGTGGTCGCTGATCCCGGCTCGCAGCCGATGCCGTCGCGCCCGATCGTTGCCTTCGCGTCGGCGATCTCCTGCTCGCTCACGGCAATGATCCTTCCTCCGGAGCGCAATACTGCGCGCAGAGCTTTCTTCCACGACACCGGTGCACCGATTTTGATCGCCGTTGCCAGCGTGCGCGGATTTTCGACCGGCGCCATCGTTTCCGGCAGATGTTTTCCGCCGGCTGTTTGTTTCAAATCGAGCGTCGCAAAAAGTCGCGCCACCGGGGCGGCGCCTTCGGCCTGAATCACGCTCAATTTCGGCAGCCGCTCGATCAGTCCGATCTCCAGCAATTCTTGGAATCCTTTGCCGAGCGCCGTGCTGTTGCCCATATTTCCGCCGGGCACCACCACGTGGTCGGGAACCTTCCACCGGCACTGCTCCATCAGTTCGAACGCCACCGTCTTTTGCCCCTCGATGCGGAATGGGTTGATCGAATTCGCCACGTAGATCGACGGATCGTCGCCCAGTTCCTGAATCAGACGCATGCAGTCGTCGAAGTTTCCGTCAATCTCGCAGACCAGCGCGCCGTAATCCAGGCTCTGCGCCAGCTTCCCCGCCGTCACCTGCCCGCGCGGCAGCAGCACCGCGGATTGCAACCCCGCCCGCGCCGCATAGGCCGCGAGACTTGCGGACGTGTTTCCGGTGCTGGCGCAAACCGCGGTTCGCGCGCCCAGCACCACGGCCTGTGTGATGGCCGCGCTCATGCCGGTGTCTTTGAACGAGCCGGTGGGATTGCATCCCTGATGCTTGAGCCGCAAATCGTCCAGGCCGCAATATTGCGCCGAGCGCGGACCCTGGTAGAGCGGCGTATTGCCTTCGAACAACGTCACAAAGGGGATTGGCTCATCGAAGGGAAGCATTTCGCGATAGCGCCAGACGCCGCTGGCGTCCTGCGGATCGCGCGAAGCTGCTCGCGCCGCCCAGCGCTCGCGCAGCGCCGCCGGATTGCGCAATGCATCCAGGCGGCAGTCAATTTCGAGGGTGCCGCCGCATCGCGGACACACGTAGACGCGCTCGCGAAGATCGTAGCTGGCGCCGCACGCCGGGGCGATGCATCGCTGCGCGGCTTTTTCGGCCGCTTTTTCCGCTGCGCGGACACTTTTCTCGGTCATGTTACATGCCTCTGGCTTTCGATCCAGCCAGACCGAACTCCCGGTGCGTTGCCGCCAGCGCCGCTTTCATTTCCTTTTCGAAGACCACGAACGAGATGTTTGTTTCCGACGATCCCTGCGCGATGGCGATGATATTCACGTTCTCCCGGCCCACGGCGTTGAATGTGCGCCCGGCGACGCCCGGAGTGCCGCGCATGTTTTCGCCGACCACGGCCACGATCGCGATGGTCGTATCCATGGTGATGTGCTCGACCTTTTCGTGCGCCACATCCTGGGCGAACTCCTTGCGCAGCGCCTCCACGGTGCGCTTCGCATCGGAGGCCGCGACGATGAAGCAGATGTCGTTCTGCGAGGAAGATTGCGAAATCAGCAGGATGTTGGCATGCACTTCCGCGGTCGTCGAGAAAGTGCGGCCCACCACGTCCGGCAGCCCCACGATTCCCGGTCCGCCGACGCTGATCAGCGCCACGTCCCGAATGGCGGTGAGCGCCTTTACCCCTCCGCCGTTGGTGCGTCCTTTCGGCGTGATCTTCGTGCCCGTCAGCTCCGGCGCGAAACTGTTTCGAATCCAAACGGGGATTTTCGCCTGCGACACCGCGTGCAGCGTTTTCGGATGCAGCACCTTCGCTCCAAAATATGCGAGCTCGGTCGCCTCGCGGTAGGAGATTTCGGGGATCGTGCGTGCGTCGGGAACCAGGCGCGGGTCCGCGGTCATCACCCCGTCCACATCCGTCCAGATGATCACCTCATCGGCACCGAGCGCCGCGCCCAAAATCGTCGCCGAATAGTCCGACCCGCCGCGCCCCAGCGTGGTCAGCACGCCATCCTGCGTTGCGCCGATGAATCCGGTGACCACGGGAACCACGCCCTGGTCCAGCACTGGCCGCAAGCGCGCTTCCGAACGCGCGCGCGTCAGTTCCATGCGCGGGTCCGCGCCGCCGTGGCTCGCATCCGTCACGATCAGTTCGATCGCTTCCACCGATTCGCTGGGCGTACCCAGCTCCGCCAGGGCGCCGGCGATCATGGGCGCGGAAAGGCGTTCGCCGAGGCTCGAGATCGCATCCAGCGCGCGCGGAGTCAGCTCTCGCAGCAGCGCTGTTCCGCGGCACAGGCGCTGGCCTTCCTCGAATATTTTCGAAAGGCAGGCCGCGATTCGCTTTCGCCGGGCCTCGTCGGGGACCAGAGCCCCGAGCGCGGTCTCGTGCTGCAGGTGCAGCGACGCAAAAATTGCCTCCACCTGCCGGCCCTCGGCCAGCGCCGAAAGGTTGGCGGCATCGATCAAGCGGTTGGTCACACCGCTCATCGCCGAAACCACGGCAATAATCGGGCCTTCCGTGGCCGCTTGCTTCACAATCTGCGCCACCCGCGCGATGCACGAAGCGTCGCCCACAGACGTGCCGCCGAACTTCATCACCCGCAATGACTTTTTCATGTCGTAGGAAATTACGGCGCAAAGCGATTCGAACTGGCCTGATGCGAAATCAACCTGGCGTTTACGATGGCCGCGCCTTCAAAAACTATACACTATGCGGGCAAATCTGCGCGACGCACGATGCGGTGTGATGCAGTGGAATACAACGCGGGGGAGTTAGCCACAGATGAACACTGATACGTGCTTGCGTTTACCTGTCCCTATTAGTGTTTATCTGTGTTCGTCTGTGGCTCAAAATCCTTACTTCTGCGCCGCCAGCGCGGTGATCAGTGCGCTGGCCTGCGGCGTGCCCAGCCCGGTCAGATAATCGTACCCGGCCGAGGCGCTGCACAGCGTGCCGCACGCGCCGTTCGTTCCCTGGGTCACCGCCCAGAAGTCGGTGTTCATGGCCGTCTTCGCCAGCGCGTAAAGCGTGGTATTGGTGCTCGACAGATTCGCCTTGCGCCCCGCAACGCGCATGGAATTGGCGATGGCAATCAGCGCGGCCCATTGCGGAGTCCCTGCGCTCGTGCCGCCGACTTGGAACCATCCGGCATAGCCGCTGATCCCCACCGAATCGTAGACCGCGTATCCAGTTCCCGGATTTCCGTTGTAGGAAACGTCCGGAATGCCGCGGTAGCCGCGCGAATCATTCGGGATTCCGAACTGCGCCTGGAACGAGGGCTCGCGTTCGTACACGCTCAAACCGCCGCCGCTGCCGCTCCATGCTGTCTCGCTCAGATAGCTTCCGTTGGCGTTCAGGGTCAGGGACGTTGCGCCGACTCCGATCACGTCCGCTGAAGCCGCCGGATAGGCCGCGCCAGTCCCGGCGTCGCCCGAGGCGGCCAGAAAAGTCACGCCGTTCGACACGAAATTTTTGTCCATGCTCGTCTCGCCGGAAAATTCAGCGACGGTCCAGCTCATGGATACGGCCGACGCGCCGTTGCGCACCGCCATGGTCACGCCGCTGGTCAAGTTAGCCAGGCTATTGGTAGGAGTTTCGATCAGCAGTATGGTGGCCTTTGGCGCGATCGCGTGCGCCCATTCCACGTCGAGCGAAATTTCCACGGCCCAGTTGGCGTTCGCCACCGGCCTCTTTCCGCTCGAATAGACTTCGCGGAAGCAGCCGTTGCTGCTGGTGCAGGCCGGCAGGCCAAATTGCGCGCTGAACACACCGAGGTCGGATTGCACGTTGGGATCGTCGTAGGCGTCCACGATTCCGATGACCTGCCCGGCTCCCTGATTCGCGATCTGGTCAAAACCATACGCGTGGCGAATCTGCGTTGGAGTGAATGCGGAAGTCGGCGGCCCGGAGGTTGTGTCCGGCGCCGCGGAATTGATCAGATAGGGCGGGCGCATGAAGCTGACCGGGTTTTCGTCGCCTTCGGTCATGCGCGGCAAGTTGGCAATGACGTGCTGCGCGTGAAGGGGCTGGCTGAACGCCAGCGCGCCGGATAAGAGCAACAAGCTGAATGCGGCCTTGCGGATTCCCTCAGTTCGCATTTTGATTTTTCCCCGTTTTGCGGGCCTCTTGCGGTCGAGGCCGGATGACTCGCTTCGTCCAACGAGGATGAGAGTAACGTCCGAAACCGCGGATGGCCTATAGGCCAGGATTCTCAAACTCTTGGTACCAAAGTTCAGGTAGCGCACCTGTCCTCAAGGACAGGGGAATCGCATAAGCGCCTTATTATCTGTTTATTACGAGATGTCACGTCCAGCGATTAGTACCAGAAATAAACGGTCGGCGAACGCCGGTTTCGTCGGCAGCGAGCTGCCTCAGGTAGATCGCCGCTCAACCGGCCCGCAAACTGCGACTTGCGGTGATCGCCACGGCTGAGAGAACGACTCATGCCATGGATGCAAATTTGTGAAGAAGGGCGTTATGCTGCGCGGCACAGGAGGACGCCAAGTGCCCGACAAGCGGATCACCATTGCAGGAAGTTTTGTCGCGGACCTTGCCTTCCGTTCGAAGTCCGCACCCGCCTGGGGCCAAACCATCCTTGGATCATCTTTTCGAATCGGTCCCGGCGGGAAGGGATCGAACCAGGCGGTTGCCGCAGCGCGTCTTGCAGGCAAGGTGAGCTTCATCAGCAAGCTCGGCACAGACACTTTTGGCGACCTTGCGCGCCGAACCTACATCGAGGAAGGAATCGACACGCGCTTTATGTTCGAAACGATTGAGCATTCGACCGGCGCCGCCGCGATCATCATTGACGAGGTCACCGGAGAAAATGCGATCGTCGTCGTTCCCGGCGCCGGCTATCAATTGACGGAAGGCGAAATCGCTCAGGCAAGCTCCTGCATCGCAGAGTCCGCCATTTTCCTCACCCAACTCGAGCTGGCCGTTCCAACCGTGGAGCGCGGCTTGAAACTCGCCCATGAGCTCGGCGTGCCGACGATTCTCAATCCCGCTCCCGCCATGCCCTTACCCGAAAGCGTCTATCGACTTTGCGACTATCTGACGCCGAACGAAACCGAAGCGGCTGCTTTGACCGGGCTGCCCGTGACGTGTATAGAGGAGGCCGAGCGGGCCGCCGGCGCGTTGTTGAATCGCGGCGCGCGCAATGTGGTGGTGACGCTCGGTGCGCAGGGCGCGCTGGTGAAGAACGCCCGACTGACAAAACACGTTCCTGCGGTGAACGCCGGTCCCGTCGTCGAAACCACCGGAGCGGGTGATGCCTTCAACGCCGGTTTAGCCATTGCTCTGGCTGAGGGGCGCGAGATCGTGGCGGCCACTCAATTCGGTTGTGCCGTTGCCGGTATTTCGGTGACCAGGCCTGGCACCGCTCCTTCCATGCCCAAACGATTCGAAGTGGATGCGCTGCTGAAGAACGTGAACCAATCGGGGTGAAGACGCCATGTTCGTGCCCGCTACATTCCTGGCTGCGCTGATCATGACCATTCTGAGCACCATCTGTTGGGGCTCGTTTGCGAACACCTACAAACTCACCAAAAACTATCGCTTCGAAATTTATTATTGGGATTACGCTGCGGGAATTTTTTTGATCTCGTTGGTGCTTGCCTTCACCATGGGCTCGACTCCCAACGGAGCGCTCAGCTTTCTCGCAAATTTGCGCCAAGCCGCGCCTTCCAATCTCGCCGACGCGCTGATTGGAGGATTCCTCTTTAACATTGCCAACGTATTGCTTCTCGCGGGAATTGAAATCGCCGGACTATCCATCGCCTTTCCCATCTCCATCGGAATCGCTCTGGTCGAAGGCGTCATACTCAGCTATGCCATCCAGCCGAAGGGAAGCACGCTGCTGCTCGCTCTCGGTGTCACCATGGCGGTACTTGCGGTGATTCTTATCGGCAAGGCTTACGGCGAGCTGCAGGGACAGAATCGCACTGTCTCGCGCAAAGGAGTCGTGATTTGTATCATCTCCGGTCTGCTGATGGGCACCTTCGCCCCGTTCGTTACCCGGGCCATGACCGCAAGCCGTCCTCTGACTCCGTACTCCGTCGCCGTGTTCTTCACACTCGGAGCGCTGATTTGTTGTTTTTTCTTCAATGTTTTCTTGATGAGGAAACCCCTCGTCGGCGAACCTCTCGGTGCGTCCGCCTACTTCCGCGCCCGCGGCTCCTATCATTTTCTGGGACTTCTTGGAGGAATGATCTGGGGAGTGGGAACGGTGTTCAATTTTGTCGCCGCCAGCCTGGTTGGCGTTCCCATTTCCTACGCCATCGGACAGGCATCGCCCATGGTCGCTGCGCTCTGGGGCGTTTTCGTCTGGCACGAGTTCCGAGGCGCGAGTGCCCGGGCGAAGATGTACTTGCTCGCCATGTTCGCGTCTTACCTGCTGGCCCTGGTCTTGATCGCGCTTGCCTATCGAGCCTCCTGAACCGATGACCGAGAGCTCAACACCTATCCTCGTAGGCTGCGGCGACGTAACCGACCTCACCACTCCGGTGGAGGCAGGCCGGTCGCCCTTCGACCTCATTGCCAAAGCGGGAAATCTGGCGCTCGCGGACGCCGCCGCACCCGCCCTCGCCGCCACCATAGACACCGTCGCCATGCTGCGGCTGTTCTCCGACACATCGCCGCGCTACGCCTCCAGGCTTGGCGGCTCCAGCAACCCGCCGAAGAGTGTCGCGCAGCGCATGGCGATCAATGCGTCGCGCCACATTTACACGTCGAGCGGCGGCAACATGCCGCAGTACCTGGTCAATATGCTGGCCGAAGCAATCGCGCACGGCGATGTCCGCTCGGCCATGATCGTGGGCGGCGAGGCACTGCGCACCCAGCACGGCGTGGAACGTGCCAATCTCCCGGTTAGCTGGGCGGAAGAACCCGGAGGCCAGCCCGAGCTCGTCGGCAATTCGCGCCGCGCTTTCAGCGACGAAGAAGAGCGCCACGACATGCGCGCTCCCATCACCATCTATCCGCTGTTCGAAAATGCCATCCGCGGAATGCGCGGCCGATCCATCTCTCAGCACATGATTTCAATGGGCACGCTCTTCGCAGGTTTTGCCCGCGTGGCAGCGCGCAATCCTCTCGCGGTGCGCCGCGAAGGCTACTCCGCCGCGCGCCTGGCCACCGTCGATCAGGACAACCGCTGGATTGGCTTCCCCTATCCGCGTCTCATGAATTCCAATGTTTACGTTGATCAGGCCGCGGCGCTGGTGATCACTTCGGTCGGTCTCGCCCGCAGCCTCGGCATTCCCGAAAAAAAGTGGATCTATCTTCACGGCTGCTCGGATTCGACCGACCAGTGGTTTGTTTCCGAGCGATTCAACCTGCACTCCTCGCCCGCCATCCGTTTCGGCTCACGCAAGGCGCTGGAGATGGCCGGCCTGACTCTCGCCGAAATTCGCTTCTTCGATCTTTACAGCTGCTTTCCCTCAGCCGTCGAGATCGGTTGCCAGGAGATTGGCCTGGCGGAAGACGATCCGCGCGGCCTCACCGTCACCGGCGGACTCCCGTATTTCGGAGGCCCGGGAAACAATTACGTCACTCACTCCATTTCGGAAATGATGCGCCAGCTGCGGGCGAATCCCGGCAGCTTCGGGCTGGTCACCGCCAACGGCAACTACGTCACCAAACATTCCTTCGGCGTCTATTCAACTGCGCCGTCTCCGGGAAAATGGCGTCGGGAGAGCCCCGCAATCGTGCAAGCCGAAGTTGACGCGCTGCCCAAAGCCCCGTTGACCCAAACCCCCTCCGGCCCGGCAACCATCGAAACCTACACGATCATGCACGGAAAAACCGGGCCTGAATTCGCGGTGGTAATTGGACGGTTGAAAGAAACCGGCCAGCGCTTCGTCTCGAATACTCCGGTCGAGTCGGCGGTCTTGCGCGATCTCCTCGAACACGATTCTCTCGGCCGCTCCGGCACCGTGCAGCACCAGAACGGCCATAACACTTTCTTCCCGCAGTGATCGTCGTTCCATAGCGATCGTTGTATCCGGCGGTGCAGTTCGCACTGCCGCGTATCAAAATGGAAATCGCGCCGGAGATCGCTGTACACTCAACGCCGGTCGCGCAATGGAGACTGATACTCCCCCTGGGAGAACTTTAGACGGCATTTTTCGCGCGCTGATGTTCTGCCTTACATGCCTCGCGCTTCTCACGGCTGGCGATGCCCGCGCGCAGGATAACTACGAAATTCAGGTTTATCCATCGGAGACCATGGCCCCCGACACGCTGCTCGTCGAACTGCACAGCAATTTTACAGTCGAGGGAAGCACCGCCACGCAGTTCGGTATGCTGCCCACCCAGCATCAACAGCACGAGACTATCGAGTTGACGCAGGGCATCAACGATTGGTTTGAGGTCGGCTTTTACATCTTTACCGCCGAGAAGAACGGCAACGGAGTGCAATGGGTTGGCGATCACATACGCCCCCGAGCGCGGGTTCCTCCGAAATGGCGCTGGCCGGTGGGCGTCAGCTTTTCCACCGAGTTCGGATACGCCAGAGCGGCATTCTCCAATCCAACCTGGTCCTGGCAGTTCATGCCGATTGTGGACCAGACCTTGGGGCGCTGGTATTGGTCGGTCAACGGCACGATGGTCTGGAATGTCCACGTGGTCCCCGCGCCGGCGGATTTCACGCCGGTCGAGAAGCAGCAATACTACCGCGATGTCGCGCCGCGCGGAGTTACCTTCGGGCCGGCAGCGACCATCACGTATGCGCCATCAAAATATTTCAATTTTGGCGTTGAGTATTATTCCTACTACGGCCAGTGGGGCAATTTCGTCTCGCTCCATTATCAACAGCAACAGGTCTTCCCGGTCGTGAATCTGTTTGTTTCACCCAAGTGGGAAATTAATTTCGGCGCGGGCTGGGGAGCGACCGCGGGAACCGACCATCTCATCGTGAAGTGCATTGTGGGACGCTACTTTGATTGGTCGCATCGCCGCCCCGGCAGCTCTGACAGCACGCAATAGGCGGCAAGGAGCCCGATGAACCGCCGCACATTCATCATTCACGCCGGCGCGGCGTTGACGGGTGCCGCCCTGACCTCGGCCGCGCCCGCTTGGGCCCAAGCCGCGCCGGATGTGACGCTTGAAATCGCGCCTCTGGCGCTCGAGATCGCGCCGGGGAAGATCGTTCACACCGTGGCCTATAACGGGCGCGTTCCAGGCCCATTGATTCGCTGGCCCGAAGGCAAACCCATCGCCATCGACGTATTGAATCGCACTGCCATTCCGGAAATCGTCCACTGGCATGGATTGCGGATTCCTTCCGACATGGATGGCTCGAAGGAAGAAGGCTCGCCGATGATTGCGCCTGGCGCGCGCTTCCGCTATCTCTTCACGCCGCGCCCCTCCGGATTTCGTTGGTATCACACCCACGCATTTGCCGGCCACGACCTGAAGCGCGCCACATATACCGGCCAGTTCGGCTGCTTCTATGTCGAGCCCAGGAACGATCCCGGGGCGTACGATCAGGAAATTTTTCTGACGCTGCACGATTGGAACGCCTATCGCGGCGCCAGCGGCGACTCTTCCATGGAAGCTGCGTACGAGTACGCCACCATTGATGGACGGATGCTCGGGTTTGGCGACCCTCTTCGCGTGCGCCAGGGCCAACGAGTGCTCCTGCGTCTGCTGAACGCCAGCGCGAGCATGATTCATTGGCTGGCGCTCGCCGGGCACGAACTCACTGTCGTCGCCATGGACGGCAATCCTGTGCCTGCGCCAGCCGCCGTGCACGCGGTCCGCTTGGCCCCAGCCGAGAGGATCGATGTTGTCGTTACCATGAATCGGCCCGGAGTGTGGATCCTCGGAGAGACGCGCGAGCAATTGCGCAAGATGGGAATGGGAATCGTGGTCGAGTATGCCGGCCAACAAGGCAAACCCAGTTGGATCGAGCCCCCGGAAACGCTATGGGACTATCTGCCGTTCGCAAGCGCCCAGCCGCCCGTCCGTAAACCCGATGAAGTCATTCCTTTGCAGTTTGAGTCCAAGTTTCATGGACAGGGCAGCTTCGATTCCTGGACGATCAACGGAAAATCCTACCCCGATATGGATGCGGTCGTGCTCCGCCAGGACCGGCGGTATCGCCTTCAGATGATCAACCGCAGCACGGACGATCACCCGCTTCATCTGCATCGCCATACCTTCGAGGTAACCAGTCTCGATGGGAAGCCGCTCTCCGGGCTAAATAAAGATGTGCTGGTTGTTCCCGGAAACACGGTCGCGGAAGTGGACTTCACGGCGAACAACCCCGGTGCGACTCTTTTCCATTGCCATAACCAGACGCACATGGATTTCGGTTTCATGATGCTCTTTCGATACGCCTGAGCGGGTGCCTTCGAATTCACGGCTCCCGAGCTGCGCGCCTCGGTTAAGGCACCACAGTCAAGCCACGTAAACGGGGCGTGCTCCAGCAGTTGGGAGTTGTGGCGCCGCCCGCGCGGGGGCGCAGCGCCCACTCCTGATTAGTCGCGGAAGCATCGCTGATGCTGTGGCTCATCGTAAAAGGCGCAAACGTTCAGCGGTGGAAGGAGCAAGCCATCGCCGCGCCTTCGAGTGACGAACCACTTGGAGTAGCGGACATGCCTGATTAATGCGCTTGCCCGAAAAGTGGATCGCACTACGAACGCGTCCGTGATCCCACTTATCAGGGTCGGCAAACTCGGTTCCCACCTGATGACGGGAAGTCAGGAAAAGTCCTGCTTCTCACCGCTTGTCGCGACGACATTCAACGACCATGAATTCGCTCCAGGTCTTCCGGTCACTCGACTTCTCACCTCTCCAGGTGAAGCGGCTCTTGGCATGGTTGGTGTAAGTGGCGCGAGTATAGGTATGTGAGGAGTCGATCGGTGCCAGCTCTTTGAAGGCATAGGTGATCGAACGGCGATTGTAAGTGATCCCACCGAGCTCGGGCGGCGTTAGGTTTGTCCAAGTCCCAGTCAGCCCGTTTAGCCACTGAATGTTCCAGGTCTTTTTGCTTGCATCGTACGCTCGCAAATTCACGCCGAGCACCACCAGCCTTCGGGACCTATCGGTCATCCGGTATTCGTCGGCAATCGCGCGGCCGTCGAGGATATAGCGGCCTACCCACGTTCCCTGAAAGAAATGCGATTTTCCATCGGACGACTCCACTCTTGCTTCGAAGCGCCAATTTCCAATGAGAAACGCGAACCGGGAGAGTTCTGTAGGCGCCTTAGGGTTGAGCTTGCCGAACTCCCGCTTGACCTGTCGCATGGACCATCCTCCGTCGCGGCTCGTATGGGTGCCGAGACTAGCGGCAATAATGGTATGAGTGGAAGCGCGAGTCTTCAATTCCTGATTAACGCGCTCACCGAACAGGTGCGTTCTGGTTCCCCAGTTACCGGTTATCCGACTAATCAGGAGTTGAAGAAAACGCAGGGATCGTCAACGTCTCCACGACGGCTCAACATCCTCACTCCGGAGTCCGGATGTCAGCCTCTTCAAGCGCGAGGTTTCGAGGGAATAGAGCCACAGATTCCATGAAACGTCCTCGCCGTCCTTGGTGCCGGTAACAACAACCGACTTCGCGTCCGGTGATAGTGCTACGAAATCTCTAAGCCAGAGTCCGTCAATTCCTAACCTCGTAGTCGTTTCAGATTGAACATCGAGTTCCCACAGTTCCCCGCGGGTACTGTCCTTCTTGCCGATGAAGAGTAGATGCTCATTGTCCAGCCAAACCGATTGCGCGACGTAGCTGAAACCACGGGGCAAAGTCTTTTTGACTGTCAACGATTCGTCGCTTACATCCGAAATGAGAATTTCTTTGAATTCTCGCGTAAGAATCGCAGCCCGTTTTCCCGAAGGGCTAAACGAAAGCATATGAAGGGGCGGTCGCAAATGGCCAGCTCCTGTCACGGGGATAACGATTCGATTCTTCCCAGATGCGTCCCACCTTACGACTGAGGTTTCAGGCTTGCCGCTGAGCGCGTAGATGTACTGCCCGTCGGGGCTCCATCTCGGACTACCACCCGATTCTCCTTCGACCTTATTGGCCAAATGCCCTGTGCCATCGAGCAAGACTATCCCCTCCGATCCAATGGCCAAAATTCGATTCCCGTGGGGCTGCCACGAAACGTCCCAATACCGCGACTTATGACACGTCGGTTCCCCGGTTATCTCGGATATGCTGCACAATCCCTTCCAGCTATTGTAGATGATTGACCCTAACTCCTGCGAGACACAGATTGGCGCGACGATAAAGACGAGAGCAGCTACCCAAGAACTCTTTGAGACAAGCTTCGTCAAATTGGCCATGTATGGTTGCATGCTACCAGCGAATAAGCGCGGTGCTGTCCGGCATGTCCCGTCTGTGTTTAATCGGTCTCCCAAGGCAGGGATTTCCGTGATGGAACGCGCCGGCCGAACGCCTGATTAACTCGGTGGTTTCAATAGGTCGATGCAACACTAGTTCGAAGCTCATTTGGCGGAGTTTAAGAGGTCAAATCCGTTCGCCGGTGTCGATTCAGAGAAAACCCCGTCCTGATTAGGTCTAATTGAATGCAGCCCGAAAGTTCAGTCTTTTCTGAAAAGTACGATTGGAAGCACTAATTAGAGGGTGTTGCGTTGACCGTCTGAACCGGCATCGTTAACCGGGCTTTCAGTTGCTCTGCGTTGGTTGGGGACCTAACATGTTTCCATGTCACGTAAGAAACTCATCCTAACCGTGACTCTCGGCATCCTTGCACTACTGATCCTCAGCGTGTGGAGTCCGTGGAACTCGTTTCGCTATCATGGCGACGGAAAGTTTTCCGATGGAGGTTTCTTCAGTTATCCCCGCTACGTTGTCACGTTCGCTGACATCCCCTTGTACGAGACAAGCGAACACACTTTCCATTTTCGAGGATTGCCGAACGAAGAAATGGCCTTGATACTCTTCGTGAAAGACAGGTCGGTGGATACCGACGCAGACCGTCGTCCGTTGGAGCAATTGAAAACAAGAATCGAGGCAACCTTGACCGAGGACCGGGGCAAGGAGGTTTGCCACGGTTCAGGGCAGCCAGGCTCTGGCAACGCCGACGGAATGTGGGTCCTCATGTCCGGTGGGGAAAGCGGCTATTGGCACTGGCAGTGCAACCACGTTCCTGTTCATTCGAACAGAGCTTACACTTTGGTGATTCAAGTGACAGGCGCTGACCCAAAGGACGAAAGGGTTGTGGTGACTCCAGAACTCCGAGGCGGCGGCCTGGAACTACCGTAGAAGTATGATCGGATTCGAGGGGCGGCTGCTCGACAACCTGCCAACTCCTGATTTACGTATTAACCCGACAAATGGGCCCTGGGACCCAAGTCACCGGTTACCCGACTAATCAGGAGTTGTCCAGCGATGGGATTGTTATTTAAACACCAACTGGCATTTTGACGCTCACGGTGCGATTTCGATCTGCGTGTCTGTTTAAAACGATTGTGCCCATCACGGATGAGTAACCCAACGAAGTTGTCTTGAATTTGTATGTGCCGTCTTGAAGATGCTTAAAACGAAAGCGCCCTTGAGAGTCTGTTCCCGTCGCAACCACGTTTCCGACATGATCGCGTAATTCGACGACGACATTTGGAATGGGCTGGCCGTCGCTGGAGACAGTGACCGTTCCCTTGGCTTCCCGTACCGTAAAGGGATCGTCAAGCACTACATACTGAAACGCAGTGCACGACAACATGCCCTTGTATTCGCCGGACGGGAATCGTTCTGTGCATGGTTGCTGAGCGTTGGTCGAACCGATTAGTAGCAATAGAACTGCAACCGCGATCGCCAGTCGTGCGGCCATGGGTCGATTGTACTCTCAAGTCTTGATTAACGCGTAAACCCGATAGGCTCAAACAGTCCGGCACTCGAGAGTCCGCTGTAACGATTCCCGCCCTGCCCAAATTGTCGCGCGAGACGTGCGCCCGGTTGGGCACAACAGTCAAGCCACCCCGCGGCTGCGAAGTCCGGTTTTGTCTGCAGCGAGCTTGCCGGTGTAAATCGCCATTCCCACCGCGGCGTGCATGCCGTACTTTTCGAGCGCGTTTACCTCGCGCATGCTGCGAATCCCGCCCGCGGCAGTGATGGGCAGCCTGGTGACGCGCCGCAATTGCCGGAACCACGCGAGATCCGTTCCCTTCATCGTCCCTTCGTTGTCCACGAACGTGGAAAGGAATCCAGAGCAGTAGCGCTCGAGCTCGGGTATTACCTCGGCGGGCCGGAGTTTCAGGCGTTCCCGCCATCCGCGCACCACAATTTTGCCCCCCTCCGTATCGAGCGCCACGATCACCTGCTTGCGGCCGACGCGTTTGCAGAGCGAGCCGAGGAACTCGCGGTCAACTTTTCCCTCTCGAAATGCCGCGCTGCCCACGATGATTTTTTCCGCGCCCCACGAAAGAATTCTCTCCGCGCGCGCCACGGTCCTTATCCCGCCGCCGACGCGCACTTTCATTTTCGACCGGCGGCAGAGCAGCTTGATCCATCGCGCGTTCGATCCCCTGCGCATGGCCGCGTCGAGATCAATCACATGCAGGATCGGATAGTCGCGGAAGCGCTCCAGCAGACCGAGCACGTCGTCCACCGCCAGCGCCCGCCGCCGCCCGCGCACCAGCTGCACCGCCTTTCCGCCTTGGAGGTCAATGCAGGGAATAATCATCGCGCCATCGTTTCCATTCGTCTTTCCTCGTCAAAATGCGGATCAATGCGAGATGTTCAGGAACGCCGGGTTTAAACCCGGCCGCAAACCGCTCACTCGCTTCAGCGGTTTTAACCCCTGAAGCTCTTTCAGCCCGCGTCGTGGTATCCCCCTACCGGCTCATGCGAATCGGCACGCCGCGCTCCGCCAGGAATTTTTTCATCGCCGCGATGGACCGCGTCTCCTGATGGAAAATCGAAGCGGCCAGCGCGGCGTCCGCGCGGCCTTCGGTGAAGACCGCCAAAAAATCCTCAAACGTGCTGGCGCCGCCCGACGCGATCACCGGCACCGGCACGGTCGCCGCGATTTTCGCCGTCAGCTCGCAATCGAATCCGCTGCAGGTGCCGTCGCGATCAATCGAGGTCAATAAAATCTCTCCGGCTCCGCGCGACACCGCTTCCGCCGCCCACTTCGCCGCGTCCAGTCCCGTGGCGTCGCGCCCCCCGCGCGTGTACGCTTCCCACCTATCTCCCTTGCGCTTCACGTCGAGCGACAGCACCACCGCCTGCGCGCCGAATTGTTGCGACAGCTCCGAAATCAATTCCGGCCGCTCCACAGCCGCGGTGTTTACCGTCACCTTCTCCGCGCCGGCCAACAGCACCGCCCGGCCGTCCTCCATTTTCCGTATGCCGCCGCCGGCGGTCAGCGGAATATTCAATCGCTCGGCGACCCGCTGAATCGTTTCCAGAAACGTGGCGCGGCCCTCGACGGACGCGCTGATGTCCAGCACCACCAGCTCGTCCGCGCCTTCGCGGTTGTAGCGCGCTCCGAGCTCGGCCGGATCGCCCATGTCGCGCAATCCCTCGAATTCGATTCCCTTGACCACGCGCCCGGCGTCCACATCGAGGCACGGAATAATTCTGCGCGCCAGCGTCATTGAATGGATTCCACGAAATTGCGCAGCACCTGCGCGCCCGTCTC
The DNA here is from genome assembly GCA_963814605.1 of uncultured Acidobacteriota bacterium. Lineage (GTDB taxonomy): Bacteria > Acidobacteriota > Terriglobia > Acidiferrales > UBA7541 > Palsa-295. The sequence continues at coordinate 336,769 of CAWFDD010000003.1, forward strand.
GCCGGATTTTTCCGGATGGAATTGCACCCCGCGCAGGCTGCCGCGCTCGATCACCGCCGCAAACGGAAAACCGTGGTCGCAGGCCGCCACCGTCGGCTCCGCAGTGGCCGGCGCCGCATACGAGTGCGCGAAATAAAAGTAGGCGTCGTCGGGAATGCCGCGAAGCAGTGTGCTCGTCCGCATCCGCCGCACCTGGTTCCAGCCGATATGCGGAGACTTCACGTTGGTCGGCAACATTCGCACTTCCTCCGGGAAAATTCCGAGCCCTTTGTCTCCGAGCGCTTCCTCGCTTGACGCGAACATCGCCTGCAGTCCCAGGCAGATGCCCAGAATCGGCACCCCCGCATTGACGGCGGCGCGCAGCGGTTCCGTGAGACCTCTTGTGCGCAAGCCCGCAACGAACGCCGCGAAATGCCCCACCCCGGGAAGCACGATCGCTTTCGCCGTGGCGAGTTGGCGCGGCTCGATCGCGCGTTCGGTTTCCGCCCCCAGCCCGCGCAGCGCGCGCTCAACCGACGGCAAATTCCCGGCGCCGTAATCTACGATCGCGATCTTCACAGTAGCCCCTTTGTCGAAGGCAGCACGCGCCGAAGCTGTTTGTCGCGCGTCACTGCAAAACGCAGCGCCTTCGCAAACGCCTTGAAGATGGACTCCACCTGGTGATGCGACGACCGCCCGTACACCAGTTTCAGGTGCACGTTGGCCGCCGCGGCGTGTGCGAACGCCCGGAAAAAATCTTCCATCAGCTCGGTTTGAAAATCGCCCACGCGCGCCGCCGCACTCTTGAAATTGCAGACGCAATAGGCGCGTCCGGAAAAATCGAGCGCCGCGGCTGCCAGGCAATCGTCCATCGGCATCAGGAAATATCCAGCGCGCAGAATTCCGCGTTTTGATCCCAGCGCTTTTTTCACCGCTTCGCCCAGCGCGATGCCCACGTCCTCGACGGTATGGTGCTGATCCACATCCAGGTCGCCGCGCGCCGCGAGATCCAGATCCAGTCCGCCGTGGCGCGCGATCTGCTCCAGCATGTGATCGAAGAATCGAATTCCCGTCGAGATCTGCGACTTGCCGCGGCCATCGAGGTTCAGCCGCACGCGGATGTCGGTTTCTTTCGTCCTTCTTTGCAGCGCCGCCTTCCTCATAGCACCCTCTTCAGTTCGCGGAGTAGCCGCCGCGTCTGCGCCATCGTTCCCAGCGTGATCCGCACGTACCCTTCGCCGCCGAAATCGCTCGAACGGTCGCGAACCAGAATCCCCTTGCGCGCCAATGCCGCCACCACGCGTTTCGTCCGCTTACCCAGCCTGACCAGCACAAAATTGCCAGCAGTCCTGAAGCATTTCGCCCCTGGAACGCGCTCCATTTCATGGCTGAAATACTTCCGCGCTTGAAGTACTTGGCGCACCGTCAGCGCCGTGAATTTTCTGTCTTTCATCGCCGCTTCCGCAGCCGCTAGTGCCGCGGCGTTCACCGGATAAGGCGATTGCGCTTTCCGCATGATCGAAGCCAATTCGCGATGAACAAAAATGCAGCCAAGCCGCAGCCCGGCAAGGCCGGCGGTCTTCGAAAATGTGCGCGTGACGATCAGGTTTTCGTGCCGCCGAATCCAGGGGATCACCGTGACGCCGGAAAATTCGAAGTAGGCCTCGTCAATCACGACCATGGTCCGCGTCGCGGCTTTGAGGATTCGTCGCAACTCTCGCGTGGACAGCAGGTTGCCCGTGGGGCTATTCGGATTCGGCAGGAAAAATACGCGCGGCCCTTTTCGCAGCTCGGCCATCACATTGTTCCACGTGAAACACATTTCGCTGTCGTAGCGCGGCGCCACAATTCGCGCCCCGGCCAACTCCGAGTAAAAACGGTACATCGCGTACGTCGGCTCGACCAGCAGAACGGTGTCCCGCGGCTCGACGAATGTGCTGACCACCAGGCTGAGCGCTTCGTCCGTGCCGTTCGTCAGCAGCAGTTCCTCGGGCCGAACGCCGAAATGCCGCGCGGCCTTCCGCCGCACGGTTTCTTGCTCGGGATAGGACGCGATGGATGCGGCGCTCAGCTTCGCCAGCGCGCGGCGCACGGCGGGCGAGCAGCCGATGGGATTTTCGTTGAAATCGAGGCGCAGCTTGTCGGTGCGGCCTTCCAGCGGCGGATGATAGGGACGCATGCGCTGAACCGCCGGGCGCACTCGGATTGGGGATTTCATCTGCGCGCCTCCAAGCGCACCTCGACGGAACGGGCGTGCGCGGCGAGTGCCTCGGCGCGAGCGAATTGCTCGACGACTGGAGCAAGGCGGCGCGCGCCGGCGCGGGATACTTCCTGCACGCTGATGCATTTCAGGAAATCAGAAACGGAAAGGCCGCCGCGCGTGCGCGCCGCGCCGCCGGTCGGCAGAACGTGGTTGGTGCCGCTGGCGTAATCGCCAAAGGATTGCGCGCTCCAGTCGCCGAGAAAAATGCTTCCGGCGGATTCAACGCGCGCGAGAAGGCCGTCTGCTCCTCCGGGCAGGCTCAGATGCTCCGGCGCAAAGCGATTCACGAAGCGCGCGGCTGCGGCAATATTTTGGGCGACGAGAATCGCGCCGTTTCTGGCAAGCGAGCGCCGCGCGAGATTCGTGGTCCGGAGAGCATTCAGCTGATCGTCGATTTCCGCGGCCACGGCGCGGGCGAGGCGCGGCGAGGTGGTGACCAGAATCGAAATCGCGTCGGGATCGTGCTCCGCCTGGGCGATGAGGTCCGCGGCAATGAATCGCGCGTTGCCGCGCTCGGCGAAAACCAGAGCTTCGGTGGGGCCGGCCAGCATGTCAATGGCGCAATCGTTGCTGACGATTTTTTTCGCGGCGGTGACAAAGCGATTGCCGGGGCCAAAGATTTTGTCCACGCGCGGAATGGAGCGAGTGCCATAGGCAAGCGCGGCGATGGCCTGTGCGCCTCCGATGCGGGCGACGCGGCGCACGCCGAGTCTGGCAGCCGCGGCGAGCAGCGCGGGTCCCGGCTGCGGGCTGGCGACGACAATCTCGCGCACGCCGGCGACCTGCGCCGGAATCACGGTCATCAGTAAAGTAGACACGAGAGAAAAACGCCCGCCCGGCAGATAGCAGCCGACCGATTCGATGGGACGCACGAGCTGTGCTGCGCGTACTCCCGGCTCGACTTCCATGGTCCACTCCTGCGGCTTCTGGCGGCGGGCGACGGCGCGGATATTGCGCGCGGCGTGGTCAATGGCGGCCAGAAATTCGCGCGAGACGCTCTTGCGCGCGGCGGACAATTCGGCGCGCGAGACCCAGACATTTCGCGGACCCAGCGCGATCCGGTCGAGCCGCTTGGTCCAGGAAAAAAGCGCAGCATCCCGGCGGCGACGCACATCTGCGACGATGCGCGCGGCGACGCGCTCGGCATCGCGGCTGCCGGCGCGGCGCGAGGCCAGCACTTTGCCTTCGGTTGCGCGCGTCAACGGGGAAATGCGCATCAATACACGACCTTGTTGAGCGGATACTCGACGATTCCTTCGGCGCGCGCCGCCTTCAACCTGGGAATCAGCTGGCGGACGGTTTTTTCCTCGACGATGGTGTTGATGGCGAGCCACCCGGCATCGCTCAACTGCGAAATCGTGGGGTTGCGCAGCGCCGGCAGGGCGGCGATCACTTTGTCGAGATCTTCCTTGCGCACGTTGAGCATCAAACCGACGCGGCTGGTGGCTTTGATCGCGCCATCCAGCAGCATGGCCATGTGCGCGATTTTTTCGTGCTTCCAGGGATCTTGGCGCGCGGCGCGATTGGCGATCAGCCAGGTGGCCGATTCGAGCAGCGTATCCACCACGCGCAGGTGATTGGCGCGCAGCGACGAGCCGGTTTCGGTGACTTCGACAATGGCGTCGGCGAGCTGCGGAACTTTCACCTCCGTAGCGCCCCAGGAAAATTCCACGCGCGCTTTCACGCCGTGCTTGGCGAGATAGCGCTCGGTCATTTTCACCGCTTCGGTGGCAATCACCTTGCCTTCGAGATCGCGCACGCTGCGCATAGGCGAATCCTCGGCCACGGCGAGCACCCAGCGCACGCGGCCAAAACTGGTCTTCGAATAAACGAGCTCGATGACTTCTTCGACGTCCGCGCCGGTTTCCAGAATCCAGTCCTTTCCGGTCAAGCCGGCGTCGAGCGCGCCGCTTTCCACGTAACGCGCCATTTCCTGAGCGCGGACCATCATGCATTCGATTTCCGGGTCATCAATTCCCGGGTAGTAGCTGCGCGAGCTGACCGAAATCCGCCAGCCGGCCTTGGCGAACAGCTCGACGGTGGCGTCCTGCAGGCTTCCCTTGGGGATGCCGAGTTTCAGGCTGCTCATGATTTTTTCCCCTTGCCGTAGAGTTCCTCGGGAGTGATGACCTGCTCGGCCACGATTTTCGCTTCGCCCGCGCGGTCCATGCGGCGGAAGAAACAGCTGCGGTAGCCTTCGTGGCAAACCGCGCCGCCGTCGAGTTCGGCGCGCACCAACAGCGCGTCCCGGTCGCAATCCACGCGCATTTCGCGCAGCACGAGTTTCTGCCCGCTGGTTTCGCCCTTCATCCAAAGCTTCTTGCGCGAGCGGCTGTAGAAGGTGACGAAGCCGGTTTCCTGCGTCCTGGCGAGCGCCTCGCGGTTCATGAAGCCCAGCATCAGGACTTCGCCGTTCACGGCGTCCTGCACGATGGCCGGGATCAGGCCGTTTTCTTTTTCGAAGTCGAGTTCCATGTGGTTTATTTCTCCCTAAAAACAAAAAGCCCGCCGGCGCTTGCCGCGCCGGCGGGCTGATAAGTGCAGCTTGTTGCGTTCCTGCTAGCCACACCGCCGCGGGCACGGGTTCACGTGATGGTGATGGCTATGATGTGTCCGCCGCAGTTTCATGACGCTGTTGAAATTATGATACCCCGCCCGTGTTGTCAAGCGCGGAGTCCGGTGGACGTAGCGACAATTCGTCGTGAGAGGGATGCTGCGTCGTACTCAACAGGATTGAATCGGCGGACGAACATTGGCGCGCCGTCGAGATGAATAGGAGCGGCATCGCCAAGCATCCGCGCCGGGCACGACTGATCCCCCAGGCTCGACTGACCGTCGACCTGGGGGCCCCGCTTGCTGTGCCCCTACGAAAACCACCTCTAACGGCGCGAGCGGCGGGCGCGCGGCTTGGCGCGCTTCTTCGCGGACCTGCGTCCGCGATGTCCAGCGCCGCCACTGGACTTGACTTCGCTCCGGCCGGTGCCGCGCGTTCCCGGCGGGGCGGCTTGTTCCATTGCGGTGCGGATGTAGCGGCGGACGAAAGGGCGCTCCAGGTCCGCGAGGTTCGCGAATTTGATGTGCCGCATGGTTTTGCCCTCGCCTTCCATCACGCGATTCGGATCGGGCAGCGCCGTACCGCGCGGGAAGCCCAGATTCACGTGGCCGGAGCTGGTGGCGATGTAGCAGAACATGTCCTTCATCTTTCCGCTGAACCCGAACCAGATGGCGACGGTGTACACCTGATAGATCGACTCGGACGCATCGGGCGCCTCGTCGAGAATAATTTCCCGCAGCGCCAGCGCGAGGTCCGCGATGTGCGGATCGTAGGCTCCGAGGAATCCGACGAGTTGGGGTTCGGGCGGGCGTTCCATGCGGAACCAAACATACACTGCGAACGGCAATTCGAAAACTGGCGATCGGGCCGGTTTGATCCCCCAGGTCCGGTTTCGGGACTCGGAAGACCGGAGCTCGACTAACTGCCGGGCGATGTAGGCGGATGGTTTCGAGCGAGGCAAGGAATGGTGCCGGGCACGACTGATCCCCCAGGCTCGACTGACCGTCGACCTGGGGCCCCGTTTGCTGTGCCCCTACGAGCGAACATTGGCGCGCGGTCGAGATGGATGGGAACGGCATCGCCAAGCATCTGCGCCGGGCACAGCATGCTGTGCCCCTACAAAAAATGCTGTTGAGTCGCGCACGGGGAGTCGTAGGTTATTCCGCGAAGGGAAGCCAGACCTGAAAGCGGGTGTCACCGGGTTTGGAGTCAACCTGGATGTCGCCGCGGTGCTTTTTCACGATGCGCTGCACGGTGTCGAGGCCGAGTCCGGTGCCTTCTCCTACTCCCTTGGTGGTGAAGAATGGCTCGAAGATGTGCGGGAGCACGTCCGGCGGAATTCCGGGACCGTTGTCGGCGATCTCGACCACCACGGAATCGTCCTGGCGGTAGACGCGCAGGCGGAGTTCGCCTTTGCCATGCATCGCGTCAATGGCGTTGTCAATGATGTTGGTCCAGACCTGATTCAGCTCGCTGCCGAATGAATTGACGAGAAGAGGAATGCGCTGGTAATCGCGCTGCACCACGACGCCGCGCTTGAGCTTGTGATTCAGGATGGTCAGGGTGGTTTCCAGGCTCTTCACGATGTCCACGTTCTGCACCGGAGTCTGGTCCATGTAGGTGTATTCCTTGATGGCGCGGACCAGGTCCGAAATGCGCGAAGTGCCGCTTTCGATTTCATTCAGAAGGGCCGCCACCTCGACCGAGGCTGCGATGCGAACCAGAGCAGCGCGCGCCGTGTCCGCATCCAGGGTGGCGAAAAGCGACTCGAGCGCTTCGGGCTTGATATTTTTTCGCGCCAGGTCCGCGGCCATTTGCCAGAGGTCATTCTGGCCGTGGCTGCGCAGCAGAGAATCAATCTGCTCTTCCAGGTCGCTGACGGTCAGGGGATCGGGCGGAGGTTCTTCGTGTTGCACGAAGGAGGCTTCGAGCTTGTCAATTTCCGATTTCTGGGCGGCGGTGAGTTCGCGCGCGCCGAGTTCGTGGCTGGCGTTGCGAATTTTGGTGAGGACATCGCGCAACTGGCTGGCGGCGCGCTTGGCGGCGGAAGCGGGGTTGTTCAGCTCGTGCGCGAGCCCGGCGGAAAGTTTTCCCAACGAAGCCAGGCGGTCGCGTTGCTGCTCCCTGCGGGTGGTTTCGCGAATTCTGTCGGACATGAGCCCGACCAGCCGCTGGGTCAGTTCCGGCATTTTGTTGACCAGCTCCGGAAAAAGCGAAGATGGAAAGCGGAGGACGCGGACATCGGTGACCGCGCGGCTTCCCACCGTGTACTGCTTCATTCTTGAAAACGGGAGGAGTCCGGTGACGGCTCCGGCCTGAATCATGAACACGACTGTTTCGCCGCCGAGGTCGCCCCGCGCCTGAATTTGTCCATCGAGGATCACATACATGGCATCGGCAGGATCATCCGCGCGGAAGGCTGTCTCACCCGGCTTCAGGCGCATCTCCTGGGCGCGGCTGATGAACCAATCGAGTTGATCGTCGGGCAAACCGGCGAACGCCGGAAAGCGAAGCAGTTCCGATTTGTCGGCCATTTAAACCTTGCTCAAATATTGATGGATGAATTGCACGGCTACAGAACCTTCACCGACTCCGGAAGCGACGCGTTTCACCGAACCGTGGCGCACATCGCCGACGGCGAAAATGCCGGGGACGTTGGTTTCCAGCAGGAAGGGATCGCGGTCGAGTTCCCAGCCTTTGGGCCGACGAGCGTCGCGCAGCAGGTCGGGGCCGGTGAGGATGAAGCCGCGTTCGTCGCGCTCAACGATATCGCCCAGCCAATCGGTTCGCGGCGAGGCTCCAATAAAGATGAACATGGAGGTGGCCGGCACGCGCTCGAGCTTGTTGGTATCCGAGCAGAGAAAAGTAATCTCCTCGAGATGGGTATCGCCATGCGCCTCGGCCACGCTGGCGTTGGGCCAAATCTGGATATTGGGCCGCTCCTTAATCTGGTCGATCAGATACTGCGACATGGTGCTGGAGAGCGAACTGCCGCGCACGACGATGACCACGCGGTCCGCGTATTTCGCGAAGTTCATGGCCGCCTGGCCCGCGGAATTGGCGCCGCCGATCACGTAAACGATTTCGCCCTTGCAGGAGAGAGCTTCGGTGGCGCCACCGCCGTAGTAAACGCCGGCGCCCTGCAGGCGGTCGATTCCCGGAGCTTCGAGGCGCCGCCACTGCACGCCGGTGGCGATCATCAGCGCGTGGCAAGAGATTTCATTTCCATCAATAAATTTAATGATGCGGTAGGGACCTTCGACTCGAACGCTGGCGGCTTCCTGCGGCGACAAAATTTCCACACCGAAACGCTGCGCCTGCACCACGGCGCGGCGCGCCAGATCGCCGCCGCTGAGACCCATGGGAAAACCAAGATAGTTCTCGATGCGCGAGCTCATGCCGGCCTGGCCGCCGGGAGCTTCGCGCTCGATCATCACCGTGTGCAGGCCCTCTGACGCGCCGTAAACAGCAGCGGCAAGACCGGCCGGACCTCCGCCTACGATTGCCAGATCGTAGAAATTAGTTTGCGCGCGTGTTCGCAGTCCAACTTTTTGAGCCACATCGGCGGGCACACTTTCCAGAAGTTTTGTGCCGTCCGGGAAAAGTACGATGGGAAGGCTGGCTGCCTCCGGCCCCAGGACTTCCAGCAGACGCTTCGTTTCGGGATCGTTGGCGGATAGCTCGGCGTCAATCCACTGGTAGGGGACGCGGTTGCGGGCCAGGAAGTCGCGGAGTTCGTAGGAGCGCGGCGACCAGCGGGTTCCCAGGACGCGTATGCCGTCGAAGGCTGGGCGATAGGTAGCGCGCCAATCGTCGAGCAAATCATCGAGCTGCGGGTAAAGATGTTCGCTCGGAGGATCCCACGGCTTCAGGAAAAAATAATTGATGTTGGCTTGATTGATGGCGCCGATGGCGGCGTTGGTGTCGGCGTAGGCGGTGAGCAGCGCGCGTTTGGCATCGGGGAAAATGTGCATTCCCTCCTGCAGAAAGGCGATGCCGTCCATATTGGGCATGCGCTGATCGGCGAGCAGCAGAGCGACGCTGTCGTTGCGCAACCTGAGCTGCTTGAGGAGGGTCAGGGCGCCTTCGGGAGAATCGCTGCCGATGACGCGATATTCGGCGCCGTACTTGGAGCGCAGATCGCGTTCGATCGCGCGAAGAACATCGGCATCGTCATCCACACTCAGCAGAATCGGTTTGGCCATGATCGCATCCCATCGTCGAGTAGAGACGACAATTTTAGACTTCCGCGGCGCTTAAACAACCTTATTTGATGAGGGAAGCAGGTTATGGTCGCAGGTCAGATTTTGCTGCGGCAGCCACGACGCGAGCGCCATGAACATCCGCGCCGGGGTGCGGGCGAAATCAGCGAGCCGGCGAGGGCTGCAGGGTCACGCCCAACTCGTGGAAGAGAAAAGCAAAGATATCCGTCTCGAGCTCAACCTCGTCGTCGAGCGATGCATCAATGTGGCCGGAATCGGAGCTGGTTCGCAGCAGGATGGGCAGGCCGGAGGTTGTGGCGGCCTGCAGGCGCGCCACCATTTTGCGCGAGTGCATGGGATTTACGCGCGGGTCGTTCGCGCCGGTGAAAAATAAAACTGCCGGATACCTGGTTCCATCCGTCACGTGATGATAAGGCGAGTAAGCGTAGAGTGCCTTGAACTGCTCGGGGTCCTTCACCGATCCGTATTCGGTGGTGTTGAAGACGGCGTTGGGACTCAGCTCGTTTCGCAGCATGTCGTAGATGCCGACTCCGGAGACCACCGCGCGGTAGAGATCGGGATGCTGCGTGAGCGCCGCGCCCATGAGCAGACCGCCGTTGCTGGCGCCCTGGATGGCCAGTTTCGAAGGGCTCGTGTAGCCGGACTTGATGAGGTATTCCGCGCAGGCCGCGAAGTCGTCGAAAACATTTTGCTTGTGCGTCAACATTCCGCCCTTGTGCCAATCTTCGCCATATTCTTTTCCGCCGCGCAGATTGGCGATGACCATCACGCCGCCCTGATCGAGCCATATTCGGAAGGTGGGGTCGTAGTAGGGCGATAGATTAATTCCGAAACCTCCGTAGGCGGTCAACTGGGTGGGATTCTTGCCGTCCAGGCGCGTGCCCTTGCGACGGATGATGCTCATGGGAACCTTGGTGCCGTCCTTGGACGTTGCAAATTCCCGCACGACTTCGGCGTCGCTGAAATTTACAGGCGAGGTCTGGAAAAGCTGCGTGCGCGCGGATTTTCCGGAGTCAGAATCGAAACGGAACCAGGCGGATGGCTCAAGAAAGGATTCATTCTCGTAGACGACGTCGTCTCCATCGAGTGGCACGATTCCGCCGACGGAAGACACCGGCTCAATCGGAATCTTGCCCTGATCGTGCCCATCGAGGCCGAATACGCGAATATCGGACGGCCCGCCCCAGTTGCCCACCACGTACAGACGGTGCGGGCCCACCGCGATCTGCTCGATCATGTCTTCCGCCTGCGGAACAATCACGCGAGCATTGGAAAGAGCGGGATGGTCGAGCGGCAAGCGCAAGATCGAACCTCGAGGTGAATCGCGCTGGGAGACAAGATAGAGCGCGGAATCCCTGCCAAAGACGGCGTGAATGATGCCGTCGGAAAACTGAGTGAGCTGATTCCACTTGCGCGTCCGGCCCGAGCAGGAAATGCTCGTACTGGCCGCCATCGCCGTTGCCCACCGCCGCGAGAACGTAGCGGCCGTCCCTGGACGTCTGCAGGAGGATCTCGGCGATGCGCGGGAAATCCTTGCCGATCGCGTAGGTGTCGGTGTCCACTGGCGCGCCCAGTTTGTGAAAATAAACCTGCTGGAAAAAATCAAGATCCGCGGCGGGGCGTTCGCCGGGAGCGGGGTAACGCGTGTAATAAAAACCGGAGCCATCTGGATTCCATGCGACGCTGCCTCCGGCCGTGCCTTTGTTGACGCGCGGAATTTCATCGGGAAGCAGCTTGCCGCTTTGCACGTCGTATATGTGCAGGGTGCCGTTTTCGCTTCCTCCCGCGGACATGGAGAGCGCCACCAGGCGGCCGTCGAGCGTTGGCGCGTAGAAATCGATGGCCGTTTTTCCGCTGGGGTCCACTGCGTTCGGGTCCGCCACCACACGTTCCGATTTCGGATCGAGCGCGCGGTTGAGAACCACCAGAAAGGGCTGCTGCTTGGGGGGCTGAGCCTTCATCGCGAACACCATGCCGCCGCGATAACCAAGCGCGAGGTAGCCGGCCGAGGTCTGGTCTGCCAGAGATTTTACGCGATCGCGAATCTGTTGCCGGCCGGGGAGCGCGGCGAGAAATGCACGGGCGCGATTGTTCTGTGCATCGCTCCAGGCTCGCACCGCGGGATCGTCGTAGTTTTCAAGCCACTGGTAGTTGTCCTCCACCTTCACGCCGTGGTACACGCCGACCACAGTTTTCTTGGGCGTAGGAGGAACGGAAGGAACCTGAGCGGCAAGAGCCGCCGCCAGGCCGCCGGCGGTCGCGAGCAGAATTAGCAGCGACGGTGTTGAGCGGGGGAATCGGTGCGCTGTGATTTTCATTGCGTTTTGGCCTCTGCAAATATGCAGCGAGAATAACCCCAAAAGAGATGTTCCCGCATGATAATCAGAGATGAGAGGCTAACGCAGCAAATCTTCGAGTTGCACTTTTACATCGGTCTTGGCGTCGCGATATTTCACGATCACCGGCGTATAAAGCGAAAGATTCCAATCCTTGCCGCGACCCTGAGGAATGGCGCGCGAGCCCGCGACAACCACGGCGTTTTCGGGGATCACCAGCGGCTCGTCGGCGCTGGCGCTGTGAACGGCGCCGGTAACGACGTCATACACCGGAGTCGAGCGGTTGAGGACGGTTCCCGTGCCGAGCACGGCGCGCCGCTTCACCACCGTTCCTTCGTAGACGCCGCAGTTCCCGCCGACCAGCACTTCGTCCTCGATGATCACCGGCAGAGCGCCGACCGGCTCGAGCACGCCGCCGATCTGCGCTGCCGCGGAAATGTGGCATTTGCGCCCGATCTGCGCGCAGCTTCCCACCAGCGCATGCGAATCCACCATCGTTCCTTCGTCCACGTACGCGCCCACGTTGATGTACATCGGCGGCATGCAGGTGACGCCCTTGGCCACGTAGCAGCCGTCGCGAATGCTCGATCCTCCGGGCACGATGCGCACGCCCGAATCAACGGACATATTTTTCACCGGATAGGTGGACTTGTCGAAAAACGGCTGGCGCGCGGCGTCAATGGACATATCCACGATCTTGCCGATGCGGAATCCGAGCAGGATTCCCTTCTTTACCCAGGTGTTCACGCGCCATCCGCTGGCGCGCCCGGAATCCGGCTCCGCCGCGCGGATTTCGCCGGAATTCAGCGCGTCCTTGAATTGCTGAAACAGGCGCAGGTGCGCGTCGGTGTAGCGTCCGGGATTTTCGTCGAACAGCCGCTCGATTTCGCGGCTGATCTCAGCGTGCGGCATAGACCTGTTGAATCAGCCCGACGGCTTCGAGCGCGCTACGAATTTTCGCCAGGTTCTCGGGCCGAGGGCCGACCATCGGCAGACGCCAGACCGGCTCAAGCAGGCCCATGAGGGCCATGGCGGCTTTGACCGGCCCGGGATTGGTCTCCAGGAAATTTGCTTCGATGAACCGGAAATACCTCCGATGAATTTGCAGCGCTCCGGCGAAATCTCCCGCCAGGCAAAGCTGCGCGAGGCGGGTCATCTCCCCAGGGATCTCGTTTGAGACCACGGAAATCACGCCTTGCCCGCCGATGGACATCAGCGGAATGGTGATTCCGTCGTCGCCGGAGAGCACCAGGAATTTCTCGGGCACGCTCGAGAGCACCACCGCCATCTGCGAAATATTTCCAGACGCTTCCTTCACGCCGACAATGTTCTCGATTTCGGCAAGCTTCGCGAGCGTCGCCGGTTCGACGTTGGCGCCGGTGCGTCCGGGAATGTTGTAGACGATGATGGGCAGCGCGACGGCCGCGGCAATGGCTTTGTAATGCTGATAGAGGCCTTCCTGAGTCGGCTTGTTGTAGTAGGGGCTGACGGAGAGAATTCCGTCCGCGCCAAGAGCTTTGAACGCCAGCGCCATCTCAATGACGTGCGCGGTGTTGTTGCCGCCGGCGCCGGCGAGCACGGGAACCTTGGCGCGCCGCGCTTCTTCGACGGTGATTTCCACCAGGCGCCGCTGTTCGGCGTTGCTCAAGGTGGGGCTTTCGCCGGTTGTGCCGCAGGGCACCAGGAAATTGATGCCTGCGCCGATCTGCCGCTGTATCAGCCGCCGCAGCGCGTTTTCGTCGAGCGAAAGATCCTGGCGAAATGGCGTGACCATCGCCGTGCCGCATCCCGTAAACATATGGCCCTCCCTAGCGTCCACCTTACTCCAGCTGGTTCACAATCTCCCGAAAATCGAAAAAGCCTTTCTTGCCGGCCACCCAGCGGGCCGAGCGCAAGGCTCCGCGCGCAAATCCCTCGCGGCTGCGCGCCGTATGGCGGATGGTGATCGTATCGGCCGCGGAATCGAAGCCAATCTCGTGCGTTCCGGGATGCGCGCCGCCGCGGCTGCTGCTGGTGTCAATCGGCTTGCGGTAGCCCTCTTTTTTCATTTGCTCGACGAGGGCGAGCAGCGTTCCGGACGGTGCATCCTTTTTCGTGGCGTGGTGAATCTCCCAGGCCCACGCGCCGTACTCGGGCTGGCGCGCGAACAGCCGCGCTGCCTCCGCCACAATCTGATTAAAGATAAAGACGCCCACCGAAAAATTCGGGCTCCAGACCAGTCCCGTGCCGGCGCGTTCAACAGCCGTTCGCGCGCGATCGAGCTCGCCGAACCAGCCGGTGGTGCCAATTACCGCGTTCACTCCCAGCCGCGCGAGCCGCTCGATATTCTCGGGTGCGGCCGATGGCGTGGAGAATTCCACCGCCGCGTCAATGCCGCGGAAATTGTCCTTGGTCAGGCCTTCGAATTTCGAGTTGTTGTCCACGTCGAGGCGCAGCTTGACGTCGAATCCGTATTCCGGAGCGAGATGCTCGATCAGCCGCCCCATTTTTCCGTATCCGACAATCGCCAGATTCATTGCGCCTCTCTTACGCCTTCGCCAGCAGCTTCTTTACCACATCCGCGTACATTCCGGCGGCGTCCGCGAGCTCCTGTTTCGAGATGCGCTCCTCCGAGAGTGTGCGCGACGTGGATGCTTCCCGGTCCCAGCAGCAGCGGCTCGCCCCAGGTCTTGCCGAAGACGGGGACGTCGGTGGCGAAGGAGACCACGGAGGTGGGCAAGCCATCCACGGTGGCAAACCGGATCGGCGGGAGGCTGAGGATTTCAATCAATTCCGCGCGCTTGCCGACGGCGCGAGCGAACGCCTCGCGGACCGGCGCCGCATCTCCGACCAGGCGCACCAGGATTTCCGCCTTGGCCATATCCGCGATCACGTTGGGCGCGCGGCCTCCGGTGATCGTGCCGATGTTCAACGTGCACGATCCCAGCTGCGCATCGCGCGGCAGCGGGACCTTGCGGATGGCCTCCAGCGCATCGAGCAGGGCTTCGATCGCCGATTCACCCAGCTCGGGGTAGGCGGAATGCGCCATCTTCCCGCGCGCGATCAGTTCGTAGCGCAGCAGCCCCTTCGAGGCGATCACCAGCTTGCTTTCCGTGGGCTCGCCATTGAGCAGAAACTTCGAACCGCGAGGAGACTTTGCGGCAACCAGCGCGCCGGCGCTGTTGCGTTCCTCGCCCACCACGAAGAGCAGGCCGAAATTCGAGACGCCTTCGCCGCGCAGCTTTTCCGCGGCCGCCACCATCGCGGCGATGATGCCCTTGGCGTCGCATGCGCCGCGCCCCCAGATAAACTCGGCGTCCTCGCGCGAGGGAAAAAACGGCGGCACAGTATCCATGTGCGTCGAGAGCGTCACCACCGGCCGGCCCCAGGACGCCAGCACGTTGAACCGGTCGCGCTCGACCTCCATCCGCTCGGCCTGCCCGCCGGTGCGCGCGGCAAGCTTCGCCAAATGGTCGTGGAGATAGGCGGCGACGGCAGCCTCGTTTTCAGTGATTGACTCGATATCCACCAGCGCTCGAGTCAGCTCGTACACATTCATCGGTTACCTGCTTTGGAAACTCTGGAATGGAACGAGACGAGAAGGAAGGATACGCGAGAGGCGCGGCTCGTGTCTTCACTCCTCGATAGCGCTCCACCCGTTTTGCAACGGATGACAGTGGATAGGCCTTTCGGCGTATCCCCCAACCGGCGCGATTCAGCTATCGCGACGGTTTCGGCGGAGCGCACTCTCTGAAAACCCTTTTCGCCCGGCCTTCCGAAGCTGCCCGGAAGTTTCGGCCCGGCTACTCGTGGCCTCCGCACCTCTACCAAGAACGAATCCAGTCTAGCGGCACGGACGCTTCGAGTCAACGCATCGTAAACGTAACTTCTGCGAAAACGCGCGCATGGATGGTTCTCGACACTCCGATGGCGGGATGCTATTTTCCGGGCTGGGACCATGCCTTTTCCATACCGTAACTCGCTAATATCCTTGCGGAGGTCTGCCCGGCGCCGATTCGGGCCGATGGCGCCTGTGTTGAAGGCTTTGATCGCCGGCATGGTCCTCGGAGCGATTGCTTTTGCCTTCATCCAGATTGTCCCGGTCTACGTGAAGAGTTATGAATTCCGGCAAGCGGCACGAAAAGAGGCTCGCCTGGCCGCGTTCAATTCGATGACCGAGGATTCGATTCGAGGCGACCTGTATGAAAAAGCGCAGGAGCTTGGCTTGCCTGTCGAGCGCGAAGGCATCAAGGTGGGATCCACTGAGATAGACGGCAACGCGAGCCTGACGGACCTTATGGATCCTGTGGCGCACAAGATCACCACAGGCCTGGTGGACATTGATGTGTCGTATGACGTCCCCGTTGAATTCCCCGGCTATACCCTTCGATTGAAGTTTCGAGTTCACGCCGACGAACGCAGCGTCTGAGCGGGACAATTCCCGACGCAAAATGCCGAAGGCCGGGCGGCCGCAGAATCGCGGGCTGCCCGGCTCCCGGATTGGGGGAGTTGGAAAAAACTAATTCGGAAGCAGAACCGTATCCACGACCTGAATCACGCCATTGGATTGAAAAACGTTGGCGATGGTGATTGTCGAGACGTCTCCCTTTTCATCCTTCAGCATGATTTTGCCGCCCTTCTCCATGGCCCAGAGCGTTCCGCCGCTCACGGTCTTCAGTTCGGCCGTGCCGTGGCCCGCCTTGATCATCTTGCGGATGTCGTCGGTGCTCAAATTTCCGGCGACCACGTGATAGGTGAGGATCTTCGTCAGCATGTCTTTGTTCTCGGGCTTCAGCAGCGTTTCGACAGTGCCCGCGGGCAGTTTCGAGAACGCTTCATTTGTGGGAGCAAACACCGTGAATGGGCCCGCGGTTTTCAGCGTGTCCACCAGGCCGGCAGCCTTTACCGCGGCGACCAGAGTGGTGTGGTCGGCTGAGTTGACGGCGTTGTCAACGATATCCTTACTGGCAAACATCGCCGCGCCGCCAACCATGGGATCCTGCTTCATGGCCATGGAACCCTGGCGTGCGGCGGCGCTGGAGACTCCCACCAGGACGAGCGCGCAAATTGCGATTAGAGAGCGTGATTTCATTTCGTTTTTCCTTTTTGTGAGATTGACCAACGCCTGTAGTACGACGCCGCTGCGGCTTTGGATTTAATTATTTCGGGACTTGTGCAGCGGGGCGCGCGGAATCCGGGAGCGGAATGCGGCGGACAGTTCGTGGCATTTCGCTGCAGAGTTTGTATGATGATGGGCCATGGTTTTTTCGCACGATTGCCGTGACCATCGCCGGGCATCAGGATGACGCCCGCGCGCCGTTCAGCGCGGAAGCGCAAAGCACACGCTGTTGCCGACCCCGCTGCGTACACGCCGTGCTACGCCTACAAGCCCGCCGGCCGGGGAGCGCAGGCGCTTTATTGCGAAGGCGTGCCGCTTGCGCGCGTAGCGGATTCTGTGGGTACGCCCGCGTATGTGTACAGCCGGGCGAGCATCGAAGCCGCTTACCGGCGTCTCGACCACGCCTTCGGCGCGCTTCCCCACACGATCTGCTACGCCATGAAAGCGAATCCGAATTTGTCGGTGCTGCGCGCGCTGGCGCGGATGGGCAGCAGCTTCGATATTGTTTCCGGCGGAGAGCTCGACCGCCTGGGGCGCATCGCAGTTCCCGGCGATCGCATTGTTTTCTCGGGCGTGGGGAAGACTCGCGAGGAAATCCGCGACGCGCTGCGCTACGCGGGAAAAGGCACGCGGCGCAGCGGCATACTGCTGTTCAACGTCGAGTCCGCGGCGGAGCTGGAAGTTCTGCTCGGTGAAGCGTCGCGTCACGCGGCGGCCGGAGGAGCGCGGGCCGGCGCGGCCATTCGCGTGAATCCCGATGTGCTGGCGGGCGGCCATCCGCACATCGCCACGGGCGCGCACCAGCATAAATTCGGAGTGGATTGGCAGGAAGCGCGGCGGCTGTATCTGGCGCACGGCAATTCGCGGTGGATTGCCTGGCGCGGCATCACCGCGCATCTGGGCTCGCAGATTTTCAGCGTCGCTCCGTATCGCCGCGCTCTGCTGCGGCTCGCCTCTTACGTGCGCGATCTGGCGGAACATGGAATTCGGCTCGAGTATGTTGACATCGGCGGCGGCCTGGGCATCCGCTATACGGACGAGTCCGCCCTCCCTCCCGCCGCATACGCCCGAGCGCTGGCCGAGGTCGTCCGGCCGCTGGGATGCCGGCTGCTGATCGAGCCCGGGCGGACGCTGGTTGGCCCAGCCGGCGTGCTGCTCACGCGGGTTCTCTACGTGAAAGAAAATCGCGGGAAAACTTTCGTGGTGGTGGACGCGGCCATGAACGATCTGATTCGCCCGGTTCTCTACGGCGCGACGCATCCGATTACGCCGGCAGTTCGTCTTTCGGGAGCTGCCGCAAAAAAATCGCGCGTGGATGTCGTGGGGCCGGTGTGCGAATCGGGGGATTTTTTGGCGCGCGATTGGCCTCTGGCGCCGGTAAATTCGGGCGACCTTCTGGTGGTGTGGACGGCGGGCGCCTACAGCTTCGCGCAATCCTCGAACTACAACGCGCGCCGCCGCCCCGCCGAGGTTCTGGTCGAAGGCCGGCGCTTCCGCATCGCGCGCCGCCGCGAAAAATACGACGACCTGGTTCGCGGCGAATCGGTGTGATGCGATGCCGCTATTCCCCGCATTCTTGAAATTGGACGGACGCCGCTGCCTGGTGGTGGGCGCCGGCGCAGTCGCCCAGGAAAAAATCGAAAGTCTTCTCCGCGCCGGAGCCAAGGTTCGCGTCGTTGCGCCGCAGGCCACCGATCGTGTTCGCGCCTGGGCGCGCGCCCGGAAAATTCGCTGGGAGCCGCGCAGGTTTCGGCCCGCCGATCTCGCGGGAGCGTTTCTGGTGGTCGCCGCCAGCTCCTCAGCGGGGCTGCACGCCAAGATTTTCCGGCTGGCGCGCCGCCGCGGCGTGCTGTGCAATGCGGTGGACGATCCCGCGCACTGCGATTTCTACTACGGCGCCGTGGTCCGGCGCGGCGAACTGCAAATCGCCATTTCCACGGGCGGCCAGAGTCCCGCGCTTGCGCAGCGGCTGCGAAAAAAACTCGAAAAAGAGATCGACGCCGAATATGAACGCTTTGTTACAACCCTGGGTGCCGCGCGAAAGCGCCTGTTCGCGAAAAACATTTCGCCGGCGCGGCGCAAGGCTCTGCTGCATCGTCTGGCAAGCGAAATATCGTTCGAAAAGTTTCTGCGCCGCCGCAACGCAAGCAAAAAATGAGTCGCTCGAAATGAGCCTTTACGCTTTCCTTATGCGGGAAGGCGAATTAAATCAGGAAGTTGCCGCGAATTTGGAAGACGAATACGTCCAATCCAATATTCGACGAACGCGGGAAGCAAAACGTCTGATAGTGTCTCTGCATTCGCCGATGCGGCCGGGTCCCGGCATTCCCCCCCACCCAAACCTTCCGTGACCCGGCCGGTCGCCGAAAGCCCTCAGAAGATCACCCCGAAATCTTGCGGCGCTTCTGTTCCAGCATGGCAGCACCGCGCTGTGCCGCTTCATTCACCAGAAATCCCATCTTGGGATGCGCCGGCTCGAAATCCGCGGAAAGTCCCTGCTCGCGCAGCTCTTCCGAAGTGATCGGCCCAATCGAGCCGACCAGAATTCGTGCGAAGCTGCGGCGCAACTCCTGCTCCAGATTCATTTCCCGCGCGATCCGCAGCAGATGCGCGATTTGGATCGAAGTGGTGAACAACGCGACGTCAATTTCGCCGCGGGCCATCGCTTCCACCGCAGCGCGCAGCGGCCCGGTGTCTTCCGGCAGCGCCCATTGATAGACAGGCACGCGCGTCACCAGCGCACCGCGATCCGCCAGCCCCGCAAGAAGCTCCGAATTGGACGCGCCATACTCCTGCACGGCCACGCGGCGCCCGTTGAGCGCAGCGATATCGGATTTTTCGTCGAGCGCGCGCAGCAGATCGCGCCAGGTATTCGGCTCGGGCACGGCAATGGTCACCGGAACTCCCAATTCCTTGAGCGCGGCCACCGGCTTGGGTCCGCGCGCGACCACGGTGATCCTGCGCAACGCGGCGGCAAATTGCTCCAGGGGATAAATCGTTTCGACCACGCGAGCCAGCGCGCGCGTGCCCACGCCGGTGAGGAAAATCAGCATGTCGAAGCCGTTCGCCCCGAGCGTGCGCGCAAAGGCCAGCGCGTCGGTGTTCGATTCCAGGGGAATTTCACGCATGGACGGCGCCACGATGGCGCGGCCGCCGTAATTCTCGATCAGCGTGGCCATCTCCGGGGCGCGGCGGCTTTCGAGGGACAGCACCCGCAGCCCGGCCAGCCCGGATTTTGTTTTCTCTTCCACTGCGACGCCCGCTTTAGTGCCGGAAGTGACGCACGCCGGTGAACACCATGGCCATGCCAAGCTTGTTCGCGGCGTCAATCACATCCTGATCGCGCAGCGAGCCGCCCGGCTGAATCACTGCCGTGGCCCCGGCCTTCCCGGCCTCTTCCACGCCGTCGGCAAACGGGAAAAACGCATCGGACGCGACCACGCTGCCTTCGAGCGAGAGCTTCGCCGTCGCCGCCTTGATCACCGCAATCTTCACCGAATCCACGCGGCTCATCTGCCCCGCGCCCACGCCGACGGTCTGCCCTTCGCGCGCAAACAGAATGGCGTTTGACTTCACATGCTTCGCCACTTTCCAGGCGAACAGCAGCGCGCGGATTTCGGCATCGGTCGGCGCGCGGGACGTGGCCACCTTCAACTCCGCTTGGGTCAACTCGTGCGCGTCTTCTTCCTGCACGAGCATGCCGCCGAGGATCGGTTTCAATTGCAGCCCGCGAGCCGGGGCCTCGCGCGGCATTTCCAGCAGGCGCAAGTTTTTCTTCGCCGCGAATTTTTCGAGCGCCGCCGGCTCGAATCCCGGCGCCACCACGCATTCGACGAACAGCTTGGCTACTTCCTCCGCCGTCGCCGCGTCAATTGCGCGATTGAATGCCAGTACGCCGCCGAACGCCGATACCGGATCGCAGGCGAACGCCTTCAGGTATGCGTCGCGCAGCGAATCCTGCTCCGCCGCCCCGCACGGATTGTTGTGCTTGATGATGGCCACCGCCGGGCGCTTAAATTCGGTAACCAGCGCCCAGGCCGCGTCCAGATCCACCAGATTATTGTAGGAAAGCTCTTTTCCCTGAAGCTGCTTCGCGCCTGCCAGACCTGCAGCGGCGCGGCCCGCGGGAACGTAGAGCGCCGCGGCCTGGTGGGGATTTTCGCCGTAACGCATGGACTGCCGGCGTTCCAGCGCCACGTGAATCCGCTCGGGCAATTGCGCGAGCGGACCCAGCGCAACGCTGCCGTTTGCGATGAGGCGTTCCAGCTCCGTGGCGATTTCGCCGTCGTATCGCGCCGTCCGCGCGTACGCTTTGCGCGCGAGCGCCAGTCGCGTGGCCAGACTCAGCTCGCGCCTGGCGCGCAACTCCTCGGCGATCGCCGGATAATCCTGCGGATCGGTGATGACACCCACGCTCTGAAAATTCTTCGCTGCCGAGCGCACCATCGCCGGTCCGCCGATGTCAATATTTTCGATGAGCTCCTCCGGCGTCACGCCCGGTTTCGCCGCCGTCGCCGAAAATGGATACAGGTTCACCACCACCAGATCAATCGGCACGATGGAATGTTCGGCGGTTTGCTTGCGGTCCTCGGCCTTGCCGCGCTGAAACAGGATTCCGCCGTGCACTTTCGGGTGCAGCGTCTTGACGCGCCCGCCAAGCATTTCCGGCCAACCGGTCAGCTCGGCCACGTCGCGCACGGGAATTCCGGCGTCCCGCAGCAGCTTTGCCGTGCCGCCGGTGGAAACAATCTCGATCCCCAGCGAAGAAAGCTCCCGCGCAAATTCCGCGACGCCGGTCTTGTCGTAGACGCTGATCAGCGCCCGCTCGATGGCCAAAGTCTTGCCTCCTGAATTGGTTTGAAGAAACGGAGCGGGCCAGTGTAAGCGTTTGCGGCGAATTTCGGAAGAGGTGTCCTACCGAATCACGGCGGACGCTTCGAGGGATGGTGAGGAGACATCTGCCGCTGGAAGGGAGGGATTTCAACTCCGCCGCGAATCGCGGTTTGATTTCAGGGATTCAGCCGCTGGAGCCTCGGCTTTGACTTCTTCGCGGACCGGTCTAGCTCGAGACGCGAGCCTTCAATTTGACGCGCCCGCCTTCGACGCTGACGGTGTATTCGATTTCGCGGCCGCCCTTGTCCTTCAGATCCTTGGTCTTCTGCTGGACGAACCGCTCGAAGTCTTTGAGGCTGGGAGTGTTGGACCTCTCGCCGGTTTCGGTGCGCGCCTCGATCAGCTTTTCGTAGAGCGTGTAAACCTTTTCCTTCTCATGCTCCGGGTTGGAGAAGGACATCGCGAAAGCCGCGGCGGTTTCGTGCACCGCTTCCGCGCGTGCGGTGGCCTCGGCAGCGCGGATATCAATCGGGACCTGCGTCACGGGCTTGGCGGGTTCAGCGGCTTCCTGCGCATGCAGAGCGGCCTTGCGCGCGCGCTCGGCTTCCACGGCCTTGGCGGCGGCGCCGAAATGGTGCTGCGACGTGGCGCCTTCCTTCTGCATCGTCTTCTTGCGCCACATTTCCTGATATTTGGCGTAGGTCTGGGTCAGGTTGTTGAACCGGAAGCGCTGGCCGGAACTCAGCTCCGCCACGCGTTCGTTGTAGCGGCGCACAATGGTGTCCACGCGCCACTGCGTGTCCGCAGGAGGGCGAGAACGCCCGCCGCCGAAGAACTGCTCGTATTCGATCTTCAGCGTGCGAATATCCCGCTCGATTTGGTTTAGATCTTCGTCAATGGTGGCCATAGCGGTGCCGGGAGCAGCGAGATTCCAGCGTACGGGCGGAGGGCGGTGGCGTCAACCGGGGCGTGCGCGGGCTTGTCGCAAAGGGAAAGGCTGCAGTGCATCCCGCCCGCCTTGACTTTGCCGAAACCGGCTGCATAGACTCGAAGATTCCAGCCATGCCAGCGAAGGACACAGAGGGCCGCATCATCACGGTCGGAGTCACGGGCGCGAGCGGCGCGATCTACGCGCAGGCGCTGCTGCGCCTGCTCGATGCCGACCGGCGCGTGGCGCGCGTTTTTCTGGTCGCCACCGACGCCGGCCTGCGCCTGCTTTCAACCGAGCTGGGCGTTGTCGCCGCGGACGGCAAAAAGCTCCCGTCGCTTCTCACCGGAACGCCCGCGAAAAAAATCGAATACCTGCCGAACAAGGACATTGGCGCGAGCATCGCCTCGGGAAGCGCCGCCGTGGATGCGATGGTGGTGATCCCCTGCTCGGCGGGCGCGCTCGGTTCGATTGCCGCGGGTACTTCCGGCGATCTGCTCACGCGCGCCGCGGACGTTTGCCTGAAGGAGCGCCGCCCGCTGATCCTTTGCCTGCGCGAAACGCCGCTCAATCGCATTCATTTGGAAAACATGCTCCGCGTGCACGATGCCGGCGCCGTGGTGATGCCCGCCATGCCCGCGTTTTATTTCGAGCCGGCGACCATCGCGGCCATGGTCGAGCAGTTCTGCTATCGTGTCCTCGCGCAGCTCGGCTTGGCGCAGCAGAAGCAGTATCGTTGGAAAGGAGGCAGGGCGTAGCGTGCAGGTCGTAGGGTGTGACCCTGAACCCTACGCCCTAAACCCTTTGGCGATGGCCAAGTCCCGCATCCGCACTGTGCTCGAGATGATCAAGTTCGAGCACTCCGTATTTGCGCTGCCCTTTGCGCTGGTCGGCGCGCTGCTCGCCGCGCGAGCCGACGGCGGCCTGCCTACCTGGCGCCAAATTTTGTGGATCGTAGTCGCCATGATCGGCGCGCGCTCCGCCGCCATGACCATCAACCGCATAGCCGATATCGAATTCGACCGCCGCAATCCGCGCACCGCCAATCGCGCGCTTCCTGCCGGAACGCTTTCGGTGGCTTTTGCATGGGCGTTCACGATTCTCGCCTCGGCGGTGCTGATCGTCGCGGCATGGCAACTGAATCTGTTGGCGCTGGAGCTTTCTCCCGTCGCTCTGGCGATTCTGTTCCTCTATTCCTACACCAAGCGATTCACCGCCTGGTCTCACTTCGTGCTGGGTTTCTGCCTGGGGATTTCTCCCGCCGCCGCATGGATCGCCATTCGCGGCTCGCTCGATTGGCGGATGTTGATTCTCTGCGCTGCGGTCACGCTCTGGGTGGGCGGCTTCGACGTCCTCTACGCCTGCCAGGACGTGGATTTCGATCGCGCCGAGGGCCTGCATTCGATTCCGAAGAAATTCGGCATCGCCGGAGCGATGCAAATTGCCCGCGTGATGCATCTGGCGATGGTCGCGCTGCTCATCTGGCTGGCGACGGCGTTTCATCTGGCGTGGCCCGCATGGGTGGGCATCGCCGTCGTCGCGCTGCTGCTCGGCTACGAACATTCGCTGGTAAAGCCCAACGACCTGAGCAAAATGAATGCTGCGTTTTTCGCCGTGAATGGCTATATTAGCTTAGTGTTCCTGCTGTTCTGGGGCGCAGCGGTAGTCGTAATGCGGCCTTGAATTTCTCTTACGCGAATGATGAGCGGAAAACTACAAATCACTGACGCGCGACTCGAGCCCATCGCCCAGCGGGTTCTGGCCGGCGAGCGCCTGGGCTCCGAAGACGGCCTCGCGCTCTTTGAGTCGCACGACTTCCTCGCCGTCGGCTGGCTCGCCAATCATGTCCGCGAGCAGCGCCACGGCGACTTGACCTATTACAACGTCAACCGGCACATCAATCCGACCAACGTCTGCGTGGCGCACTGCAAGCTCTGCGCCTTTGGGCGCTCGCCCGACGTGCCCGGCGCGTACACCATGTCGCTTGAGGAGATTTACGCCCGCGGCGCACAGGGCGTCGCCGAGGGCGCCACCGAATTCCACATCGTCGGCGGGCTGCATCCCGATCTTTCGTTCGACTTTTACCTCGACATGATTCGCGGCCTGAAGCAGCGCTTCCCGCAAGTACATCTGAAGGCCTTCACTGCCGTGGAAGTGCATTATTACGCGCGCCTCAGCAAACTTTCGATCAAGGACACGCTGCTGAAGATGAAAGAAGCCGGCGTGGACTCGCTCCCCGGCGGCGGCGCGGAAATTTTCCATCCGCGGGTGCGCAAGATTATTTGCGATCACAAGGTTTCCGGAACCATGTGGCTTTCCATCGCGCGCACGGCTCACGAACTGGGCATGCGCACCAACGCCACCATGCTCTTCGGCCACGTGGAAACGCTCGAAGAGCGCGTGGATCACCTGGTCCGCCTGCGCGAATTGCAGGACAAAACGCACGGGTTCCAGACGTTCATCCCGCTGGAATTTCATCCGGCCAACACGGCGCTGGCGCACGTGCCCAAACCCACGGGCATGGACGCGCTGAAGACCATGGCCGTCTCGCGCCTGATGCTCGACAATTTCGATCACATCAAGGCCTACTGGATCATGCTCACGCCGCGCATCGCGCAGATCGCTCTCGGTTTTGGCGCGAACGATCTCGATGGCACGGTGGTCGAGGAAAAAATCTATCACGATGCCGGCGCCACCACGCCCGAGCATCTCACCCGCGCCGAGATCGAGCGCCTGATTCGCGCCGCCGGCCGTGTGCCCGTGGAACGCGACACGCTCTACAATCGCGTGGATCGCTCGGCCATGCCGCCTCCGCCGCCCGTGCCATCGCGCGCCACCGGCGGCTTCGTCCCCGCCAGCTCCCTCACTGCGTAGAATCAGCCAACACACACGCGCCGTCATTCTGAGCGGAGTCGCCAGACGCCTTCGAAATTCGTCCCGCTCTTGCGGGACGCACGGTCACGGAGTCGAAGAATCTCTCCTAGTTCTGACGAGTTCGAGATTCTTTGTGGGTCGTGGCTTCAGCCACGACATGAAATCCGCAGGGTAGGCCCGGCTTTAGCCGCTGAAGTTCCGACGAATTCACATCGGGAGCGTTGCTGGCCGCGTGGTTGGTTATGCGTGCGGATGCGCCTTGTCATACACTTCCATCAACTGCCGGATGCTTGCCTGCGTGTAGCGCTGCGTGGTCGAAAGCGACACATGCCCGAGCAGCTCCTGAATCGCGCGCAGGTCCGCGCCGTCGGCCAGCAGGTGCGTGGCAAAGGCGTGCCGCAGCGAGTGTGGGTGCATGTCCCAGTTGACGTTCGCGAGGCGCGAATATTTTCTGACCAGCATGTGCACCGACCGGTCCGTCAGCCGCCCGCCGAGATGATTCAGGAACACGGCCTGGGGCGCGGCTTTCGTCCGCGGATGCGCCAGGATTTCATCGCGCACCGGCCAGTACGCCTCGAGCGCCGCCTGCGCCTTCGCGCCGTAAGGCACCACGCGCTCCTTGCGGCCCTTGCCCAGCACGCGCAGCATCTGCCCCGGGCGATCAACCTCGCCCACGTCGAGTCCCACCAGCTCCGCCACGCGCAGCCCGGAGGCGTAGAGCAGCTCCAGAATGGCGCGGTCGCGCTTCAGAATTACTTTCGCTTCTTCTTCAGAGTGCGCGGTCGGCTTGCGCGCGCGCTTCGATTTGCTGGTCGCGGCCGCCTCTCCCAGGCTATCGAGGAAACCGTTCAGCTCTTCCGCGGTCAGCACCCGCGGCACGCGCTTGGCGAGCTTCGGCGTGGCTACCAGACGCGCCGGGTTCTGCGCCGTGAGCTTCTCGCGCACGCAGAATTTGAAAAATGTTCGCAGCGAGGCCAGCCTCCGCGCCACCGACGCGCGTTCGAGCTTCCGGTCGTACATCGAAGCGACGTATTCGCGCACGATGCGGTGATCGATTTCAGCGAGTGGCGGCGCTTTCGTGCCCGGCGGCGTCAGGAACGCCGCGAACTGCTGGATGTCGCGGAGGTACTCGCGAATCGTGTCCGGCGACACGTTGCGCTCGTAGCGCAGATACTGAATGAATCGTTCGATGACCTGCTTCATGGTGGCTGACCCGCCTCCCGGGTCACAGCGCATCGAAATTATAGTGCGATTCGGGAATCGCGCTCGACGCTGCGGCGTCTTGCGTTGCTTCCCTAGCAGGGGTGGCACGATCTCTCACTGCGAGATTCGCGCGACAAAATCCACAGAACAAACTTCCTTGAAATGCGCGCCCTCTCATGCATCATAGTTGGCGTGAGTATTTTGGAGGCTCGATGAGTTTGGTGAGCATGCCGCAAATCCGGAGCGCTGAGGTTGGCATTTCGGGCTCAGGTCTTCGAAGTCCGGGGCGATTTCTAATCGACACAGTGGCGATTAGAAATCACCGTAACACGCTGATAATAAAGGATCGCGTCCATGTCTAATCGACACAGATCCGGGGGGCCTGTCGGCCGCGCTTTTCGATCGGCGATGATCATTGCCCTCGCCCTGGCGTCGGGAGTTGCGCCAGCTCTTGCGAAACCGCGCCCAGCCAAGTCGCTCACCGTCGAACGCATCTACGGCGCTCCGAGCCTCAGCGGACATCTCACGCCGGGAATCGAATGGAGTCCCGACGGCAAACGCATCTCCTATCTCGAGCGCGATGGCGCGAGCGTGGAGATGTGGACCATGGACGCGGCGAAGGGCGAGCGCAAACTTCTGGTGAACGCCAACGTGCTCCACGACGTGATGCAGCCGCGAAAGGAAAGCTCGATTCAGTCCACCGGCCTCGGCCGCGTGGCAGCGGAAAACTACATCTGGTCGCCATCCGGCGACGCGCTGCTTTTTATCGGCAGCAGCAATCTGGTGCTTCTTGATTTGAAAACCATGGCGTCGAAACCTCTGGGAGCCGCCGCGGATAATTCCGCGCAGGACGTCGCCGATCCGAAATTCTCGCCGGACGGCAAATGGGTCAGCTTCGTGCGCGATTCCAATTTGTGGGTCGCCAGCGTCGCCACCGGCGAAGCCAAGCCATTGACCACCGGGGGCAGCGAAGAAATTCTCAAGGGCCAGCTCGACTGGCTCTATCCCGAAGAGCTCGATTCGACCACGGCCTACTGGTGGTCGCCCGATTCCTCGAAGATCGCTTACTACCAGATGGACGAGCGCCCGGTCACGCGCTATCCCATCATGGACATGAGCTCGCCGATTGGCGCGACGTTTTACACTCGTTTTCCGCAGGCCGGCGAAGCGAATCCGATTGTGCGCGTGGGCATCGTCCCGGTCGGCGGCGGTGAGACAAAATGGATGGATACCGGCGCGGATACGGATGTCTATCTCGCGCGAGTCGTCTGGCTAAATGACAGCCGTCGCGTGGCCATCGAGCGCCTCAACCGCGCGCAGACCCAGCTCGACCTGCTCTTCTCGGACGCCGCAACCGGAGCCTCCGAGAAAATTCTGAGCGAGTCCGATAAATACTGGGTCAATCTTGCCGACGATCTCTATTTTTTCTCCGACAACAAGCGTTTCCTGTGGTCGAGTGAGCGCACCGGTTTCCGCCATTACTATCTCTACGATCTTTCCGGCCACCAAATCGAACAATTGACCAGTGGCGATTGGACCATCACGGGTAACGGCGGCTTCGGGCCCGGCGGCGACAGCCGCCCGACGGTTGACGAGGCGCACGGATACATCTATTTCCTCTCGAATAAGGACGAGCTGCGCGGCACGCAGCTCTACCGGCTGACGTTGCAGGACAAATCCATCGTGCGGATCACCCGCGAAGATGGCTCGCACACCGTCCTCATCGCGCCGGATGACTCCTCGTTCGTGGACACCTATTCCAACGCCATGACCCCGCCGCGCCAGGACCTCTATCGCATGGACGGCAAGCGCTCCGCCGTCATCAACGAAAATAAAGTTCCCGAGCTTGGCGAATACCATCTTTCGCCCGTCGAGTTCCTGGACGTTGCGGCGAGCGATGGCACCAAGCTGTGCGCCTCCATCATCCGGCCGCCGGATTTCGACAAGTCGCGGAAATATCCCGTGCTGGTCAACGTTTACGGCGGGCCGGGGGTCCAGAATGTGCGCAATGAATGGGGCGGCCGCGACTTTTTGTGGTTCGAGATGATGGCCCAGAAGGGCTACATCATCTTTTCACTGGATAATCGCGGCTCGAATTTCCGCGGCCACGCCTTTGAAACTCCCATCTATCATCAGATGGGCAAGGTCGAACTGGAAGACCAGCTCGCCGGCGTCCAATACCTGAAATCGCTCGCCTACGTGGATCCTGCACGCATCGGCATCTGGGGATGGAGTTACGGCGGCACGATGACGCTGGTAGCCATGTTCAACGCCCCGGACGTTTTCAAAGCGGGTGTTTCCATCGCGCCGGTCAGCGACTGGAAGCTCTACGACACGGCGTACACCGAGCGCTACATGGGCCGCCCGCAGGATAATCCCGCAGCCTATCTCAACAGCTCCCCGGTCAGTCAGGCGGCAAATCTGAAGGGCAAGTTGATGATCGCCCACGCCACCGGCGACGACAACGTCCACTTCACGAACACGTCGGAGGTGATCAACGAGCTGATCCTCGCGGAAAAGTATCCGGCCCGCCTGATGATCTTCCCCGGCCGCGGCCATGGCATGACGGACACTCCAGCGCGCATCCAGCTTTTCAACGGCATCACCGATTTCCTGTTGAACAACCTCTAAAATCAGGGACCTGCAAGCAACCTGAGAGTTCTGATATGGTTCGAATGGGAGTGGCGTTATACTACCGGCCGCTGATCGAAGGCGCCCGGGGAATGCGCTTTCGATTCGGGGAGTGATTCAGAGAATGTCCGGCGAAATTCTTAATAGGGATCGAATATTGCGAATCGGCATCGCCGCGTGTTTTGCCGCGGCGTCGTTTGCCTGCGCACCGTCATCCTCCGCCCAATCCGCTGCGGACACGTCGTCCGTCGCGACACCGGCAAGCGATCCACCGGCGCCACCGGCAGCAGCGCCGCCGGCGGTAGCGACGCCGCGCATGGAGGCCGCTCCATCCGCGAGAATGCTCGAATCCGGGTTTCGCAATCTCTACGAACTCGATTTCAAGGGCGGCCGCGAGAAATTTATGAGCTATCAAAAGCTCGAGCCGAAGGATCCGCTGGGCAAGGCGGCGGAGGCGGCGAGCTATCTCTACGAGCAGTTCAATGCCAAGGGAATTTTCACCTCGGAATTTTTCCTCAGCGACGAAAAGTTCTTGAACGGCGCGTTGGGGACTCCGGCGGATAATCACAACGAAGCATTTCTCAACGCCAACCACATGGCGCGCGAAATGGCCACCGAGCGGGTGAAAGCCGATCCCGGCGATCGCCAGGGCCTGCTGGTGCTGACCATGACCGACGGAATGGAAGCCGATTACGACGCGCTGCTGGTGAAGAAGCAGATGGCGGGCCTGAGCCTTACCAAGCAGGCGGATGCCGAAGCGATCAAATTGCTTGCGGTTGACTCGTCGGCGGAGGACGCCTACATGGCGCTCGGCGCGGCGAATTACGTGATCGGCTGCCTGCCCTCATACAAGCGCGCCTTCCTGTGGTTCGGCGGAATTCACGGTGACCGCGAAAAGGGAATGGACGAATTGCAGCGCGCCGCCGATCACGGCCAGTACCTGCGGCCGTTTGCGAAAGCCTGGCTGGCGCTGGCCCTGGAACGCGAGCACCAGCCCGAACGCGCCCGCCAACTGCTCACGCAACTGGCCGCGGAATACCCCGCCAATCCGCTCTACGCGAAGGAACTAGCTCTGCTCGATCATCCGGCCAGTGCGAAGAAGTAGCGGCCGTTTGCCGGGCAAACCCTACCACTTGACGCGCACGCGGTAGTCAAGCGTCGCCTCGGCATCTTTTTCGACGGGAATCGAAAATCCAATCGTTGACGCGTCGAGTTTTTCCCACTTGTAATTCGAGTTCAGCACTTCCCAATCACCGCCGACCGGTTCGCGCACTTCCACCGTCACCGGACCGTCCTTGTGATTTCGCAGCGCGATCTGATACTCCATTTCGTAGAGATTGCTCGCCAGTTTCTTGTAGTCCATCTGCTTGCGCTCGCAGACCACGTCGAACGCGTTGCCTGTGTAAATTCGCAGCATCTCGTCCTTCGGGGTGTGGTTGATTCTGTCCTCGCCGGCGAATTGCGTGCCGCCCTTGGAATCGGACTGATACACGCGAACGGTTCCGGCGGGCAGCGGCATCCCGAGATTGCTCTTCTGGTCGTTCTTGAACCGGTAATACACCTTCACCGGCTGCGGGATGGCGTTCCCGATTCCCTGCGGATTGCGGTAGTAGTATTGCTGGCCTTCAACGGAGAGATATTTCTCGACGGGAACTGCGGTTCCCGTGAGCAGGCTGATCTGCTTCGATTCATTGTTCTGAATCGAAGTGCGGCGTTCGAGAGTGTAGAGGTGATACTCGGAAAAGCCTTCCTGAGAGAATTGCGCGGCTCGCCGCGCTATCGGCAACCTTCGCCAGCTGGGTATACACGCGAGCGGGCTCGGCCGTTTGGGCGCGATGGACGTCTCCGGCGACGAGTTGCAGCTTCGTGTTCGCGTAGGAAGCGCCGCTGTTGTTCACCAGTGTGACCCAGCCGTCGAGATCCGCGGTCTTCTCGTCGCGGCCGACGGTGAGCACGTAGTCGGCGCTCCAGCTCATATTGCCGGTCAGGTAGGAAGCTTCGACACGTTGCGCGTCCGCGCCGCGATTCTCAAGCGTCCAGACAAGCGTCGGCCGGCTATACAAATTGCCGGGCAGATCGGGAAAGCGATAGGAATCCGATCCCATGCCGGTGACGATCTCGTCGCCGATCTTCCATACCGGTCCGTTGTTGTCGGAAAGCAGCAGAGCTTTGGTCTCGGTCCATTTCGTGGTACCGGCCTCTGTTTCGGCGCGCACCAGCGTCACTTCGCGGCCTACGTATTTCTGCAGCAGCTTTTGCGGATCGAGCAGGTCGTATTCGTAGTTCTGCTCGATGACGCTGAGCTTGGCCGGGTCGGTAAGCGAGCGGAAATGCACGGTGGCAGGATTGATGGAGGCGGCGACGTCCTCAAATCGCAGCGGAGCAATGCCGGACTGCACGCGGATCTGGCGGACGTCGCGAACCAGCGCGAGATTCGAGTTGTAAACCGTGACGGAAAGGTCGGTCTGTTCTTTTTCGGTAGTCGTACGGGCGTCGCTTGCGGACTGTGGTGCGCCGGAAGCGCCGGCCGCGCGGACTTCTTTCAGCTTTCCCGCCAGAGGCAACATGAAGAGGATGGTTATGAGCGCAGCGGCGCCGGTAAATCGCGAGTTGCGTGATGACATGAGGTTTCTCCTTCGCGGGAATCTCACCGCATAACCTAGAACGGAGACGGCAGGATTTCTTGCATACTTTCTTGCCCGATACGCGCCGGCTATGGCGCGGGAGCCCAATGCTTGCCGCTGTCGCTGGTGGTGAATTGACGCCCCTCCGATGTGGTGACGGTCGCGGACGAAGCGCCGGTGGCCGCGACGTTCACGAAATCCACGTCCGCCGGCGGAGAGACGGTCTTCCACTTCTTTCCATCGGAGGTCAGCAAAATGATTCCGCCGCGGCCCACGAGCCAGCAAGTCTCAACCGAGGTGGCAGCGCCCGCGATCACATGCGCATTCGCGTTCGTCCATTGCGTGTGCCAGGTCGCACCCGCGTCGGCCGAGCGCTCGACGAAGCGCCCGCTCGAAATTCTCCACAGCACCTGGGGGTCGGGCGAACGAACGATCGTTTGCGCTTTGCGATCCTCGGCTGTTTCGAGCATGAGGGTATTGTTCTGCGAGAGGGAACGGTTTGTAACCAGCCCCTGAGATAATTGTTGTTTGCTTTGTACGACTTCTTGCTGGGTCGCCGTGCTATCGGCGAGGCCCTGAGAAACCGGTCCGTCGTGTGCCACGGGCGGCGCAGCCGCGGTCTCGATTGCGGACTGAGCAGCGGTCGTGGGCGCTCCGTTCGCGACTCCGTTTCCATGGCCATTTCCAACGTCGTTCCCGAGTCGGGCCGGCTGCGCGGCCGGCGCTGCTCCGCCGGATACCGCTTTGTCCAAGGCGCCGGGTGGCACGGACGCGATTGCAGCTTTCTGCGAGGCAGCCGCCTTTGGCGGTGGTGGAGGCGGCGCGAAGTAGGATTGTTCGGAACTCGAATTCGGCGCGGCGCGCAGACGAGTTTCGCCAGCAACAGACGCGCTCGGCGCAGCGGCCGGCGGCTGCGTTGCTGGTTGGGACGCAGCGGACGACATCGGCGGCGGACTTGGCTGCGAGATAGCGAGGAGCGGATGCGCGGCGTCTTCAGCCGGATGATTCGGCGACGGGCGGCGGGCGATGAAGATGGCGGCAATCAGCAGCGCTGCGGTAACAGGCGCGAGCCCCAGCCAGCCCCAGGTCCAGATCCAGCTCGCCCGCGGCGCGCGCGAAACTGGCGCCGGCGCAGCGGCAAGAACCATTGCCGCAAGCTGCTCGCGGCAGCGCGCGCACTGCGAAAAGTGGAGCTCGTAGCGCGCCGATTCGTCCGCGTCGAGCGAACGCTCCGAATACGCCGCGAGGATTTCCGGATCGGGGCAGTCGTCAGCCGCGCCCGCTCGAGACGCGAGGCTGCGCCGAAGCAATTCGGCCGCCGGTTTATCCTCCTCGTACCGAGCCATAAAACTATCTTCCTCCTTTCCTTAGAACGCTGGAAACTTCAAATCTTGCGCGCCGCGGCATTTGAGGCCGTTGTCGCCGGCTTGCGATCTGCCGCAGGCGGAGACGCGGCCTGCAAGTGCGCGGTCAAATCGAACGGCCATTCGCCGCTCGCGCACTCAAGACACGCGCGCACCTGCGCCCCGCTCCATTTTTTGCCGTCGCGCAACGATGTCTCGACGTGCGCGCGCACGTCGCGCCGCGTGCGATCGAGCTTGCGCGAGACAGTGGCTTCGTGTTCGCCGAGCAGCCGGCCGATCTCGGCCAGGGTGCGATCGTCCGCATAGTAATACGCCAGACGCAGGCGGTCGCGCGGATGGAGCGAGCCGATGGCCGCCGCGAGCGCCGCCTGCAGAATGGCGAGATTCGCCGCGCGGCCGGGGTCGAGCGCCGGGTTCGCGACGCGAGACGCCGCGGATTTTTCATCGAGCGCGTTGTGCACATCGTCGCGCAATTCGCCGGCGTCGTCTTCGAGCGATTCCGTTTTTCGCGCGCGGCGGATTTCGTCCACATGGCGCTGGGCGAGCACGGCGTGAAGCCAGGTGGCGAGCTTGCTGCGCCCGTGGAAATATTCGAAGAGCGATTTTCTGCGGCCGCCGGATTCGCGGCTGCTCGGCTCGCGCTCGGCGGGCAGGCCGTAGAGGTCGGCGTAGAGAGAATCGGCGAGGTCGCGAGCCTCGGCATCCCGCGCGACGGCGTGGCCGACGATGGCGCGGGCCGCGCGATACAGCTCGGGTCGAAATTGCGCCATGAAGAAATCCCACGCGGCTGGATTGCCCAGGCTGCAGGCGAGCGAGAGCGCGAGATCGGAGGCGTGCAGAGTTTCCAGGTAGGCTTCGATTTTCTTGGGATCGGGCGCCGCGCCCGCAAATCGCCGGGTGGTGCTGCGTTCCAGAACGGCTTGAAATTGCTCGCGCGTCAGGTTCCAATCCGCAGGCGCGGCGGCTTTGCGCCAGCAGCGTTCAACGGCCGCGGCGAGCGACGCAGGAAATTGCAGGGCGGCAGCCGGGGCGGGCCTGGCCGTTGCGAGGGGCTCCGCGACACTCCTTGAATTTGGCGCAGCGAACGGCTGGGCGGGCCGGGAAGTCATGACTGGATGATAGCCGAACGGGGCGCTGGGGTTGTATCTCCGGGCCGGGGGTTTCCGCTATACTAACCGGGCAGGCCGCGTTCCTCATCGTTCGTCGCTTTCACCGCGGAGAGGTGCTGGAGTGGCCGAACAGGGCTGCCTGCTAAGCAGTTACACCTCAAAAGGGTGTCGGGGGTTCGAATCCCCCCCTCTCCGCCAGAATTTCACGAGATCCCTCAACTTCGCGGTCAACTGGGAGGAATCTGGAATGGAGATCAGACGAAGCGGCTCGCAAGCTTCCACCAAGGGTCCGTCCGAATGGTTTTCCGGCACGGTACGGATCGATCCACTATTTCAGGCGCCCGATCCGGCATTTGTTCAGTGCGCCAGCGTGACGTTTGAGCCGGGAGCGCGGACGGCGTGGCATACGCATCCGCTGGGTCAGACTCTCGTGGTTACCGCCGGATGCGGCCGCGCGCAGCGATGGGGCGGACCGATCGAGGAGATTCGTCCGGGCGACGTGGTCTGGTTCTCGCCCGGCGAAAAGCACTGGCATGGCGCCGCTCCGGCGACGGCGATGACGCATATCGCCATTCAGGAAAAGCTCGAGGGAAAAGTTGTCGAGTGGCTGGAACAGG
Organism: uncultured Acidobacteriota bacterium; assembly: GCA_963814605.1. Taxonomy (GTDB): domain Bacteria; phylum Acidobacteriota; class Terriglobia; order Acidiferrales; family UBA7541; genus Palsa-295. The sequence continues at coordinate 371,405 of CAWFDD010000003.1, forward strand.
TGAGCGACGAGCAATACCGGAAGTGATAGGTTCGCGTCAGCGCCGCGCTGGGCATGCAGGAAGTAACTCAGGAAAGCGAGGTGACCGGGAGCGCCAGAAAGAAATATTCCGGCGCCCCGGTACTCGATAGTCGGAGCTGCGTTCGCACGAGCTGAGAATCATTTCGAACACGCGCGTGACTGGTCAGTTCGACCCGCCGGTGTTCGATTGCTGCACATCCTGCTCGGCCTGGTCGGCTGACTGCTGTTGCTGTTGCAGGTCGCTTTGCACGTTGGGATCCTGCGGCGCTTGCCCGTCGGGATTCGCCTGCGGGTTGCCCGCGGGACCGGATGGAAGTCCGCCCTTACCCTGATTGCGGGAAAGTTGCGCCAGGCCGTCGTCCACCTGCTCGCGCAAGTGGTTGTGCATGTCCTGCAGATCGTTGACGGCGACGGGAACCTGCGAACCTGCGGCGCAGTCTCCGCGCTGGCTGCTGACCACGCGCACGCTAACGTTCTGATCGCCGTCCGGCGTGTCGTCTATCCGCCGGAGAACATCGCCTCCGCTCAGGCTACAACCGGTACCGTCGGAGTTCTGTACGCTGAGCGTGTTGGCGACGACGAAAGTGCGGTGGTTTGGATCGAGCGCGTCGGGCGCAGGGTCGCCGCCCTGAGCAGCGGCCCCTTGATTGGCGGCCTGGTTCTTTTCCGCGGCGATTTGCGCGGCCACTTCGTTGGCAATTTCCTGTTTGACCTCGGGCGTAAGCTGCTGGCCTCCGCCCTGGTCGCCGGAATTGTCGGCCGCCTGTTGAGGACCGCCTGCGGACTGCTGCGCGTCATAGTTTGCCTGCAAGTTTTGGGCAAGCATGTAGTCGGTGAGCCAGAAAGCAGCGCTGGGATAAGTGGCCCACGGCGAGAAGTAATATCCGTAGGCGCCATACCAGGGACTTCCGCCCCAGCCCCAGCCATAAGCGATCGGGTTGGCCCAGGGATTGTAAGCCCAGCCGTAGAAACCGGGCGCGTACCAATATCCCGGCACGTAGCCGTAGTAGCGATAGCCATGCCAGTAGTAGCCGCGGTAGGCGCGCGAATAGTAGCGGCCGTGGGAGAAGTAGGTTCGTCCCCTGTATTCGTGGCCGCCGCGCGAGAAGCCTCGTTCGGAATAGCCGCGGTCGCGGCCCATGCTGACGAGGCGCGAATGGTCGGCGCGCTCGGTAACGATTGTGCGGCCGCCGCGTCCCCCGCGATTGATGGTCATTCCATTGGCGGTGCGGATGGTGCTGACGTGTCCTCGAGAATCGAATCTGGCGGAGGCGCCGGACTTGGTCGTGATGCTGGTCGGCTTGCCGGACTTGTTGTAATCCATACGGCTGCCGTTACTGCGAGTCACGGAGCGTCCACCAGCGGGAGGCGAAAAACCCTTGCCACCGGACGCGCTCATGGTTCCCTTGCCCGCAGTCGTATTCGTGGTTCCTCTGCCGGCGAGAGTGTTGGTGGTGCCTCTGGTTCCGGCAGTGTTGCCGGTTCCTCCGCGTACGTTCGAGCCGACGGTGGTCCTGTTGCCCCCAGCGCCAACCGAATTGTTCGTTCCCCTGTTGCCGCCCGCCGCGACGCTTCCGCCAGTCGTTCCCTTGTTACCGTAGTTTCCATACGGCGAAGAACCCTTGTTGGCGTTTGCACCGCCGGCCGTGCCGCCGGTTGAGGGCGCCTTATTTCCATATGCACCGTAGGGATTGGAGGACCCGTGGCCGGCGTTGGTGCCACCCGTGGACCCGCCCCTGTTTCCATACGAGCCGTAGGGATTGGACGATCCCGTGTTGGTATTCGTGTGGCCGGTTCCTCCGGCGGTGGCGCCACCGGTGTTGTGATTGGCATTGGAAGGCGGCGGCGCCGAATGCGAGGGTGGTGGCGGAGCCGGATGCGAAGCCGGAGGCGGAGCCGAGCCTCCGGATTTGCCGTTCTTCTGAGCCAGGACCATTCCCGGGGCGGCCAATAAAATCACAATTGCAAACAGCTTTTGCAGGGTGTCGCGCGTTGGCCTGGTCGAAATCATCGTAGTCTCCTGAATGTCATGCTCGGCTAGCTTCTGCCCGCATCTCTGCACGCGCACGCGATGAGTTTTGAACCGCGGGGTGCCCATACGGCGGGCAGGTGACCCCTCAGCGATCCCAATTCGAGCCTCCCGGCAAGGATGTTCCTCGGGGAACGGTGCGTTTGTTGCGGGAGCATATTACTCCGGCCATTGGAATGTCAATGCGAACAACGAGCGCGTCGCAGTGTGGGAAACGGGCGGGCTGCGAAGACGACAGGAATGTTGACACGCATAACGATGGACCAGTAAGATTCCCGGCAACGTGACGTCCAGTGGGGTACGCGTTCGCGAGCTTTCGAAGGGGAGAGACTAGATGAAGAACTTTTTGTGGGCCGCATTGATTTTGGCGACGTTTTTTGCCGTGAGGGTGGAAGCGCAGACGCCCCCGCCCGCGGCAGGCGCCGCGCCGGCGGCTTCGGCGGCAGCGCCAGGCCCGGCGCCGACTGCGGCAACAGGTCGCAAGAAGCGCGTGGCCGTGTTCGACTTCGACTTCACCGCCATTCCGACGGCGACCGTGGCGCAACTGGGCGCCAATGTGGACATCGGCAAGGGCGTCACCAACCTGCTGGTGAAATACCTGGTGCAGGACGGCACCTATTCCGTAATCGAGCGCAACGCGCTGGACAAGATCATGTCCGAGCAGAATTTTTCGAATAGCGACCGCGTGAATCCGAATTCGGCGGCGAAAATCGGCAAGATTTTGGGCGTGGACGCCATGATTGTCGGCAGCATCACGCAATTCGGAAACGACACCAAGAATACGAACGTGGGCGGCGCCGGCGGCGGCCCGTTCGGCGGATTCGGCCTCGGTGGCGTCAAGCACTCCAACAGCAAGGCGATCGTGAATATTGACGCGCGCATCGTGGACATTGATACGGCGGAGATTCTGGGCGTGGCCGAGGGTCACGGCGAGTCCTCGCGATCAAGCACGTCGCTGACGGGCGGCGGCGGAAACTGGCGTGGATTCGGCGCCGGGAACGTGGACTTCGGCTCGAGCGATTTCCAGGAGACGATCCTGGGCGAGGCGGTGAAGGCCTCGGTCGAGCAGATGAGCGCGGGCCTGATTGCGGACGCGACGAAGCTGACGGCACGGACGATCGTGGTGAGCGGTCTGGTGGCGGCAGTTGACGGCGGGCAAGTGGTGCTGAACGTAGGCTCGAAGGCAGGCCTGAAAGTCGGCGATCAACTCTCGATCGAGCGCATCACCAGGACCATCAAAGATCCGGCGACGGGGCAGGTGCTTCGACAGATGACTCAGCCGGTCGGCGTGGTTGCGGTGACGGACATAGACGATGTTTCCGCGGTCTGCTCGCCCGTTTCCGGATCGGGATTTAAAGTAGGCGACGCGGCGAAGACGATCACCAAGTAGCGGAATCGTCGCCTGCGCCTATTCCATCGGCAGGCCGACGTAATTTTCGGCGAGCGATTGCGAAGCGGCGCGCGAACTGGTGACGTAATCGAGTTCGGCGAGCTGGCGACGCTGGTCGAAGGCATTGTCCGTGTCGAACAGGTGCAGCATCGAGGTCATCCACCAGGAAAATCGCTGCACTTTCCAGACGCGCCGCAGGCAAATCTTCGAATAATCGTCCAGCAAGTCGCGCTTCCCTGATTTGTAGAACTCCCCGAGCGCCCGCGCGAGAACGCGAACGTCGCTCACCGCCAGGTTGAGGCCCTTTGCGCCGGTCGGCGGAACGATGTGCGCCGCATCTCCGGCGAGGAACAACTTTCCGTACTGCATTGGCTCGACCACAAAGCTGCGCATTCCGGTGACGCCCTTTTGCAGGACGGGTCCTTCCGTGAGCTTCCATTTTCCGTCGGCGGTGCCCAGCCGCATGTGCAGCTCCTGCCAGATGCGGGCGTCCGGCCATTTTTCGATGTCCTCGTCGGGCGCGCACTGGATGTAGAGGCGGCTGATTTCCGGCGAGCGCATGCTTAGCAGCGCGAAGCCCCTCTGGTGATAGGCGTAGATCAGTTCCTCGGAGGAAGGCGGGGCCTCGGCGAGAATGCCGAGCCAGCCGAACGGATAGACGCGGTCGTAAATGGTAAGCGCAGCGGCGGGAATCGAAGGGCGGCAGACGCCGTGAAAACCGTCGCAGCCGGCAATGAAATCGCAGGTGAGTTCGTGGGTTTCGCCGGCGGCACGAAAGCGGACCTTGGGCTTGGCAGCGGAACTCGAATCGCCGAAATCGTGCACGCTCACGTCTTCCGCTTCGACGAACACGCGCCCGCCCGCAGCCTGGCGCGCGTCGAACAGGTCGGCCACCACTTTATTCTGCGGGTAAATGATCACGCCGCGTCCGCCGGCAAGTTCCTGGAAGTCGATGCGATGGCCGCGTCCGCCAAAGCGCAGTTCGATGCCGTGGTGAATCAGGCCCTCGCGCTTCAATCGCGCGCCCACGCCGGTTTCGGTCAGCAGATCGGCGGTGCCCTGCTCGAGCACCCCGGCGCGGACGCGTTCTTCCACGTATTGCCGGCTGCGAACCTCGATTACGACCGATTCGATTCCCTGCAGATGCAGCAGATGCGACAGCACCAGCCCCGCGGGTCCCGCACCGACGATTCCGATTTGCGTGCGCATGATTCTGGGGTTTCCCCGGGGCTCTTTTACGTTCGCCAGAAATTTGTCGCGGCGGACGCCCCGAGCGTACCCGTTTTATATTCATCTTGCAAAGGCACTGCAGCAATCTAGAATGCAGTGGCATTTGGGCGGGGAGGCACTGCGTGGCGCAGGAACGGGGATTTTACGGCTGGAAACTGGTTGCCGCACTGTTTTCCCTCGACTTCATCAACATGGGATTCCCGTATTTCGGCGGCAGCGTGATCGTGAACGGCTACATGAGCCACGAAATCGCGATGAGCGCCGCCCGGCGCGGAGCCGGTTTCACGCTGGTCAATCTGTTCGTGGGTCTCGGGTCATGGGTGGTGGCGAAGTCGGTGGTGAAATACGGGCTGCGCGCCACGTTCATGACGGGATCGGCGGTGCTCTGCGCCGGTTCGCTCTTCCTGGCGATTTTCGCGTCCACGTCGTGGGAATATTTGATCGCCTTCGGCGTGGTGATCGGCACGGGCATCAGCTTTGCGACGCTGGTTCCCGCATCCACCGCCGTGGCTCGATGGTTCCGGCGCTATCGCGGCCGGGCGATGGGCATCGCGCTGTCGGCGTCCGGATTCGCCGGCCTGGCTGCGCCGCTGCTCGGCAGAGTGATTCGAGCGAATGGCGGCAACTGGCGTTTGGGCTGGTACATCGTGGCGAGCGCCGTGGTGGTGTCCGCGCTGATCGCCTTTCTATTCGTGAAGGAAAGTCCGGAATCCCTCGGCCAGCACGCGGACGGAATTCCCGAGTCGGAGCAGAGCCAGCCTTCGCGCACGGACGCGCTGGCCACCAAACACAATTGGACGGCCTCGCAAGCGTATGCCACGTCCGCGTTCTGGCTGATCGCCATTGGCTCGATCACCGCAACCTTTCCATTTTTCTTTTTTGTGGCGCACTGGACGAGGCGGCTCGCGGGGGCAGGCATTAGTCCCGGCCAAACGGAGTGGGCCTTGAGCTGTCTTACCATTGGCACGCTGGTGGGCCGGTGGCTGGGCGGTTGGCTGATGGACCTGCTCAACGCGCGCGTGACTTTTGTCACCGGCATGTGCGTTTATTTCGTCGGTTCCTATCTCGCGATTATCGTGCAGGCGGATGCGCCGTGGGTCGCGTATGTCGCCGCGCTCTTGAATGGCATGGCTTATGGCTGGGCGTTCTCCTCGGTGGGCACGATGACGGCGCACTATTTTGGTCCGCAGGCGTTCCCCAAACTTTATGGAATGATGACGCTGCTGACTTCGTGTCTCGCGTCGCCCGCGGGCGCTGTGGGCGGCAAGATTGCGGACTACTACGGGGGCTATGCGCGGGCGTTTGAACTGGATTGCCTGATGGCCGCCATTGGCATCATCGCCGTCGCGCTGGCGGTGATGCCGAAACCGCGGGATGAAATTGGCACAGCGGCAGTGGCGCGCGCGGCGTAATTCGCCGCGAGCCTTCGGGACCGCGCCCTACAGCTGAATCTTCGAGAAGAAGTAGCTTCCCACGGCGAGCAGAACCGCCGTCAGAATCCCCAGCACGACCAAATCCGTGGGCATGTTGTAAGCGAACTTGTCGATCAAGGAGCCGCGCAGTCCATCCACTCCGTAGGTGAGCGGATTCAGGCGCAGCGCAAACTGCAACGCCTTCGGCAAGCCGATGGCGGGAAAAATGGCCCCGGAGAAAAAGAACAGCGGCATGATGATGAAATTGATGATCAGCGGAAACCCCTGCATGTCCCGCAGGACCGAGCCGAAAACCGTTCCGATGGACGTGAATAGCAGCGCAATCAGAAACATGAAGACGATCGCGGCCGGCACCATCAACAAATTGACCGGCCGAAATCCGAAAATCAGGCAGATGATGAACACGACCGTTCCCTGCGCCATGGCCACGATGGCGCCGCCGAGCGTCCTGCCAAAGACGATTTGCAGACGCGAAACCGGAGCGACCAGCGTTTCCTTCAAGAATCCGAACTGGCGGTCCCAGAGGATTTCGATTCCCGAAAACACGGCGTTGAACAGAATCGCCATGGAAATAATTCCCGGCGCCAGAAAGTTCATGTATTTCCCGCCGAAAGCTCTCGCGAACATGGGGCCGAATCCGAACCCCAGCGCCACCAGAAACAGCAGCGGCTGGCCGAGCGAGCCGACGATTCGCGCCGGCGACCGGACGTAGCGTTTCAGTTGCCTCAAACAAAGAATAAGGATCGCGTTCATCGCCGGCCTCCGCCTCTCCATGCTCTTCCCATCATGCGCATGCGATCGGTCGCGTTCGCTTCCTCTTCGCGGATGGCGTGCCCGGTGAGCGCGATGAACGCATCTTCCAGCGTGGCGCACTTGGTCTTGTCTTTCAGCGCCGCGGGCGAGTCCTGCGCCACGATTTTGCCGTGGTCAATCACCGCGACTTCGTTTGCCACGCGGTCGGCTTCGTCCATATAGTGCGTGGTGAAAAAAACGGTGACTCCCTCGTCCTTGCTCAGCTGCTGGATGTAGCTCCAGATGTGGTTGCGGGTCTGGGGATCGAGGCCGATGGTGGGCTCGTCGAGAAACAGAATGCGCGGCGTGTGCAGCAGGGCGCGAGCGACTTCGAGCCGCCGCTTCATTCCGCCGGAGTAGGTCTTGACGAAATCTTTTTTGCGGTCGCCCAGGCCGACAAAATCCACGAGCATCTTGATGCGCTCGACGCGTTCGGCATGCGGGACGCCGTAGAGGATCCCGTGCAGGTCCATATTTTCCTCGGCGGTCAATTCGTCGTCGAGGCTGGGGTCCTGAAACACAATTCCAAACGAGCGCCGCACCTGGCGCTGTTCGCGCGTGGGGTCGTACCCGTTCACTCGTATGGAGCCGCTCGAGGGATCGAGCACCGTGGTGAGCATCTTGATGGTGGTGGTTTTACCCGCGCCGTTGGGGCCGAGGAAGCCGAAAATCCTTCCCTCCGGGACCGTAAAGGAGACGTGGTTCACCGCGCAAAATTCTCCGTAGTTCTTCACCAGGTCCTGGACTACGATCATGTCGCCCATCGGCGCCTTTCTCGCGGCCGGAGTGCGCCGCGCCGCGAAAGTGCGGCGCAACAGGATACGATGTATGCAACTATGCGGGCAATTGGTTATAACGATGAAGGAAGGCGAGAAGTCACGCGCGAATTCGAGTGCGCGATGAGCGAGCGGGAGTGCTGAAATCGTGACCTCGGTGCGAGAAGCAACCTACGGCGTCCTCCGCGACCTGGGGATGACCAAGATTTTCGGGAATCCCGGATCGAGCGAGCTGCCGTTCCTGAAGGACATGCCGGGCGATTTTCAGTACGTCCTCGGCCTGCACGAGCGGACGGCGACGGGCATGGCGCTGGGCTACGCGCTGGCTCGCGGCGAAGCGGCGTTCGTCAATCTGCACTCCATCGCCAGCGCGGGCAACGGGCTTTCCGCGCTCATTGACGCCTACTACTGCCACGCGCCGCTGGTGGTCACCACAGGACAGCAGGACCGCCGGCAAGTGATGGCCGAGCCGTTTCTGGTGAGCCGCGCGGTCGAAGTGGTGAAGCCGTACGTGAAATGGGCGTACGAACCGCTGCGGCCGGAGGACGTTCCGGTGGCGGTGGCGCGCGGTTATCACCTGGCGATGCTGCCGCCGCGCGGCCCGGTGTTTATCTCCGTGCCGATGGACGATTGGAACAAGCCGTGCGAGCCGGTTCTTGCGCGCAAGGTCAGCCAGTCGGTGTCGGCTGATGCCGCGGCTCTCGACGAAGTCATTCGCGCGATAGACGCCAGCAAGAAGCTGGCGCTCGTGACCGGCGCGCAAATCGAGGAAGATCGCGCCGGACGCGAAGTAATCGCGCTCGCCGAAGGATTGAATGCGGACGTGTACGCCGAGCCGATCGCTTCGCGCTGGACGTTTCCGCGAACCCATCACCTCTTTCGCGGCGGATTGCTGCCGGCGCAAAAGCCACTCGCCGATCAACTCGCCGCATACGACACGATCGTCGTTCTGGGTGCGCCGGTTTTTCTCTATTACGCGTACGTCCCGGGCAACGCCATTCGGCCGGGCACCAAACTTTTCCAGATCACGAATTCGCCGCAGGATGCTGCCGCCGCTCTGGCGGGAACGAGCATTGCCGGAAATATCGCCGCCGCCGTGGAATACATCCGGAGCCGCGTCAAATCGGTGGAGCGCGCCGCTTCCGCGCAAATCGCTGCGCGAGCGAAGCCGCCCGAGCCAGCGTCCGAGTACCCGATGACGTGCAGCTACGTTTTCAGCGTCTTGAGCAAATTTTTGCCGCGCGACGCGGTCATTTCCGAGGAGTGTCCTTCGTCGAAGGGCGACCTGGACCGCTACATCGAGCTCGACGAGCCCGGCTCGTTTTATTCCGTGCGCAGCGGCATATTGGGATTCGGATTGCCTGCCGCGGTGGGCCTGCAGCTCGCCCACGCGAGCCGACGCGTGGTATGCATCGTGGGCGATGGTTCGTTGCAATACTCGGTTCAGGCGCTGTGGTCGGCCGTGCAAACGAAGGCGGCGGTGATTTTCGTGGTCATCTGCAACGGGAATTATTCCGCGCTCAAGGGTTTTCGCGACTTTACCAAGGTCGGAATGAATGTGCCGGGAATGGATATCCCCGGCATTGACGCGGTGAAAATCGCGCAGGGCTACGGCATGACCGCTCGCGCAGTGGACCGCGCCGAAGATCTCGAGGCCGCATTCAAGAACGCGTTCGCATCGAAGGAAACCAGCCTGATCAGCGTAAAAGTGCAGGAGGGCGGCCAGAAAACCATGGGCATGGACCAGTCGGTGAACCCGCCGAACTACGGATGACGCTACAGCTCGTTCAAATTTTTGCACCTGAAGCGGTCTGTTTTTCGATTTCCTCGCTGGCGATTTGAAATCCGGTGTTCGCGGCGGGCACGCCCGCGTAAACTCCCGCTTGCAGCAGCAATTCCTTCAGATCGCACGGTTCGAAGCCATGCTCGAGCGCGGTGCGCACGTGCAAGCGGAACTCTTCCCAGCGGCCAAGCGCGACCATCATGGCCAGCACGAGCAGCCGCCGCGTACGACGGTCAAGCCCCGGGCGCGTCCAGATCGTGCCCCAGGCGTAGCGCGTGATCAGCTCCTGAAAATCGCGATTGAAATTCGTGGCCGCGGCCATCGAGCGGTCCACGTGCGCATCGCCGAGCACCGCGCGGCGCACCGCCATGCCTGCGTCGAAAGGATCGCCGCTCGCCGGCGGGAGCAGAAGATCGTAGATCGCCGCGGTGAACGATTGCGGCCGCTCGATGTTGGAAATGTGCGCGGTCGGCAAGCGCACCGCCTTCGCTCCGGGAATCGTGCGCGCGAGGATTTCGCCGTGTCCCGCCCAAGGCGTGGAGGGGTCGTGATCGCTCGCGATGATCATCGTTGGCACGCGAATCTTCGCGAGTGAAGGCGTGTGATCCATGTCGCGAATCGCCGAGCAGCAGCCCATGTAGCCGGCCGGATCCGTCGCCAGAAAAACGGCGCGCACGGCGTTTGCATAGGGATCGCCCTGCGCCCACGTCGCCGGCATAAAAAACCGTCCCATGGCCGCGTCAATAATGGCCGCCATTCCACCTTCGGCTACGGCGCGGCGGCGATCGTCCCAAAATGATTTTGGGGCCAACAACGGAGATGTGTTCGCGAGCACCAAGCCGGTTATGCGGTTGCCGGCGTTGATCGCCAGCCACTGTCCGATCATTCCGCCGAGCGAAAGTCCGCAGAAAGCAAACTTGGAAATTTTCAGCGCGTCCACCAAGCCAAGGACGTCGCGCCCGAGCATCTCCATCGAGTATTCGGCCTTTGGTGCATCCGAGGCGCCGTGCCCGCGAGTGTCGAAACGCAAGACCTGAAAATGTTCGAGCAGAGACGGCATCTGCGGCGCCCACATGCCGTGATCGCATCCGATGGAATTTGAGAGCACCAGCACGGGACGGCCCGGCGCGCCCTCGAGGCGGTAGTAGAGACGGGTTTTTTCGATGGTCACGAACGGCATCGTCGCTAGCTCCTTTTGTCTGGCGGCGCGAGCAATCTCTTGCGAAGTTTCTCGGCCACACCGAGATAACCCTCGGGCATTTCAAGTTCGCGCAGCGCTTTAAGGCCGAGCGCTTTGGTGACTTTCGGATTTTCCGCGAGGACTTTCGCCAGATGGCGCCCCTGTTTTTCGGCGCGGCGCACGGCGTCTTTAACAAGCTCCTGCGCCGCGTCGCGGTCCATCTTCTGCGCCAGTAGAAATGCCGCGCGCTCGGCGAACACCGTGCCGCGCGTGGCTTCGATGTTCTCGCGCATGCGAGCCTTGTTCACCTCGAGTCCTTCAGCGGCCTCGGCCATGGACGACGCTGCCACAGCGGTGGCTTGAATCACGGCCGCGACGGTGGGCCATTCGGCCTGCAAGCCGCCGACGCCGCGTTCGTGATCCTGCACCATGCCTGCGAGAAAGGCCGCGACCTGTCCCGGCACGCGATTGGCCGCAGCGAGCGTGACCGCGGACGCAATCGGATTGCGCTTCTGCGGCATGGTGGACGACCCGCCGCGCCCGTCGCCACCCGGCTCCGCGACCTCCCCAATCCCGCTTTGCATTAGCAGGCTAATGTCGCGCGCCATTTTTCCCAGGCTGGCGGTCAACAAGCCGCAACAGGCAACCAGCGCGCCCAGCCGGTCGCGATGCGCGTGCCACGGCGCATCCGGAAATCCGATGCCGAGCTCTTCGGCCATCGCGCGGCCCACGTCGAGACCTTTGTCGCCAAGAACGGCGAGCGTGCCGCTCGCGCCGCCAAATTGCAGGACGAGCGCTTCCGCAAAAGCGGACTCGGTGCGCTCGCGGCTTCGCCGAATTGCCGCAAGCCAGCCGGCAGCTTTCAGTCCGAACGTGACCGGAGGAGCCGCTTGCAAGAGGGTGCGGCCGAGCATCACCGTATCCGCGTGATGATCGGAGAGCCGCAGGACCGCCGCATCGAGTCGTGCGAGGTCCGCGGCGAGCAAAGGCTGCGCGCGCTTCAGAAGCAAGACCAGCGCGGTATCGGCGACATCCTGGCTGGTTGCGCCCCAGTGAACGAATCTCGCAGCTTCGGCATTCGCGGCGTGCACTTTCGCCGTAAGCGCCTTCGCCAGCGGAATTCCCGGAGTGCCGGCGCGCAGCGTCTCGCGCGCGAGCGCGGCCACATCGAAGTTGGCCGCCTTCGCCGCCGCTTGAATCGCGTCCGCCGCCGCTACCGGCACGATGCCGGCGCGCGATTCGGCGCGTGCAAGTGCGACTTCGAAATCCAGCATGGCCTGCAGAACGGATTCGTCGGCGAAAAGGTTCGCGAGCGGCTCCGTGGTTGCCAGACTTTCAATCAGCCGCGCCGGCATGCCCTCTCCTTTCCCCGGTGAGAATATTTCGAGCTGGAGCTAAACGTCGAAGAATACAGTTTCGTCGGCGCCACCGAAGCGAATGGCGAACTGCCACGCGCCGCGCTCGCCCTCGACCGGGCGTGCCAGCAGCGTTGCGCGCCGTTCCTTTGGCACCAACGCCAGAATCGGGTCCTGCTCGTTCGCGGGATCGCCCGCAAAATAGATGCGCGTCGGCAGGCGATTCAGCATGCCGCGAGAGAAAACCGAAACGACCAGGTGTGGCGCCTGTTGCGAGCCCTGCGGGCCGGGAACGCGCCCGGGCTTGATGGTCTCAAAAGAACAGACGCCGTTTTGATCCGTGGCCTGGCGCCCGAATCCTCGGAACGCGGGATCGAGCGGCTTCTCCTGCTGGTCATCGGGGTGATTGTATTTTCCGTCCGCATTCGCCTGCCATGTCTCGATCAGGCAGTCGTGGATCGGCTGATCTTCGGCGTCGAAAACGGTTACGACCAGTTTCACGCGTTCGCCCTTGACGCCCGCTGCGGCGATTTGTTGCACGGCGCGCGGGCCGCTCAGGCCGATCCGAAAAAATGGCCCGACCGTTTGCGAGGGGATGGGTATCAGGTGCGCGCTCATGTCTGCTCGAAGGGAGTTGCCTCGCGGCCGCGCAGGACGATGTCAAAACGGTATCCCAAAGCCCAATCGGGCTGGGTCAGATCCAATTCGAATTTCGAAATCAGCCTTTGCCGCGCCTTCTCATCCGGAATCGAATTGAGAACGGGGTCGAATGGAAATAGCGGATCGCCCGGGAAATACATCTGCGTTACCAGGCGCGTGGCAAACGCCGTGCCGAACATCGAAAAATGAATGTGCGCGGGGCGCCATGCGTTGGGATGGTTTTCCCAGGGATACGCGCCGGGCTTGATGGTCAGGAAGCGATAATTGCCGTGCTCATCCGTCATGGTGCGCCCCGCCCCGGAAAAATTCGGGTCGAGCGGCGCGGGATGTTGATCCACCTCGTAGCGGTATCGCCCTGCCGCGTTGCACTGCCAGATTTCAATAAGCGTGTGGGGCACCGCGCGGCCGCTGTCGTCGAGCACCCGCCCGCTTACCACGATGCGTTCGCCGATCGGCTCTCCGGCGTGCTGGCGCGTCAGGTCGTTGTCGGTTTCCGCGATGTCGCCGTGGCCGTAGACCGGCCCGGTTACTTCGGAAAGCGTGTGGGGCAGGATGATCAGCGGCTGGCGCGGAGACCGCAGGGCGTTGGATTTATATGGCGGATAGATGAACGGCGGCTGCGAATTGGGCGGATACCGCCGGTAAGGAATAACGAGCGTGGAATCCGCGGGTTGCGCCGAGGAACTGGATGGCTTGAGCGCGATGGGAAACTCCCTGAACGCGCCTCATTATGCATCCCTTGAAGAGAGGCATCAAGCCGCCAGGGCTTTGCGCAGCCTTTCAAACGTGGTCGAAAGTTCCTCGGGCTCGACGCGGGTTTCGCCGGTCACGGTCATGAAATTCGCATCGCCACCCCAGCGCGGCAGCACATGCAGATGCAGATGGCCGGTGACACCGGCGCCCGCGGCGCGGCCGAGATTCATGCCCAGGTTGTAGCCTTCGGGATGATACGTCTTAGCCAGCGCCGACTGGACGCGCTGCGCGATGGTCATCATTTCGGTGAGCGTGTCCGGTTCGGTGGCGGCTAAATCGGCGATGTGAACATAGGGGACCACCATCACATGGCCGCTGGTGTAGGGATAACGATTCAGGATGACGAAATTCCTGGTGCCGCGCAGAACGATCAGTGTTTTGGGGTCGTCGTTGGCGGCGAGCGCTTCGCAGAAGATGCAACCTACATCCTTCGCCGCGTCAGCGATGTAGCGATATCGCCACGGCGTCCACAGATAATCCATCCGGCTCAGTCCTGCGCGCCGGAGCCGGCCGCCTGCGGATTATTGACGTAGTCCTTCAGCTCTTTGCTAGGCTTGAAAAAGGGGATTTTCTTCGGCGGGACTTCCACTTTCGCCCCGGTCTTCGGATTTCGCCCCGTGCGCCCGCGGCGCTGGCGTGTGCGGAAGCTGCCAAAGCCGCGGATCTCGATCTTGTCGTCGGATTGCAGCGCGGCGATGATGCTCTCGAAGATAGTCTCCACGACCGCCTCCGATTCCTTGCGCGGCAGCTCGGTGACCCGGGTGACCTCTTCGACGAGATCCGCCTTGGTCATCGTATGTTCTTTGTTTTGGTGCTCTCCGGCAGGGTCTGCCATGGGATGAGAGCCTCCTCTCACAACTGCTGACTTTCGTGGGCCGGGTACGCGCCGGGGCTGAGCGTCCAACGATCTTGGCACATCATCTAGGCTACCGCAAGGTAAACACCATATTTCACAGGTGTTACCTACGCTTATGACGACTGCAGCTTGGCCCGGACAGCATCGCCGATGGTGGCATTCGGCGACGATTTCACCGTCTTGAACGACTTGATCTCTTCGCGCTCAACCTGCTTCTGCGCGGCGCGGTAGCTCAGGCTGATCTTGCGCTGTTCAGGCTCGAGGCGAAGGATCTTAAAATCGTGTTCCTGGCCCGCAGAGAGCACCGCAGTCACCCGCGCGTCTCGCGGAACTTTGACCTTCTCGCGATCGCCCTTGGGCCGCCGCTCCTCGATTTCGGACACGTGGCAGAGACCCTCGATGCCTTCGGCCAGTTCCACGAACGCGCCGAAATCCGTAGTTCGCGCGACTTTGCCTTTTATCACGTCGCCGATCTTGTGATCCTTGAACCAGTTCGCCCAGATATCGTTGAGCTGCTTGATGCCGAGCGACAGCCGGCGGTTCTGCGAATCCACCTTGAGCACTTTCGCTTCGATCGCTTCGCCCTTTTTGAATTTCTCGCTGGGATGCTTGATCCGCTCCGTCCAGCTCACGTCGCTGATGTGGATCAGCCCTTCCATTCCTTCCTCGAGCTCCACGAACGCGCCAAACTCAGCCAGGTTGCGGATGCGGCCGTTGACGATCGCTCCCACCGGATACTTTTGCGCCGCTGCTTCCCAGGGATCGGGCAGCAGTTGCTTCAGGCCGAGCGAGATTCGCCGCTGGTCGGTCTTCACGTCGAGCACCACCACGTCCACCTCGTCATCGGCTTTCACGATTTTCGAGGGGTGCTTCACGTGTTTCGACCAGCTCATTTCGCTTACGTGCACCAGGCCCTCGACTCCCGGTTCGATCTGCACGAACGCGCCGTAGTCCGTCACACCCACCACTTTTCCATGCACCCGCGTTCCCGTGGGGAAGCGCTCCGGAACGGTGGCCCACGGATCGGGCAGCAGTTGTTTCCTGCCCAGCGAAATGCGCTGCTTTTCCTTGTCGAATTTCAGGATCTGAACCTGAATTTCTTCGCCGGGTTTTACCACCGAATTCGGATGGGGTGCGCGCCCCCAAGCGAGGTCGCTGACGTGGAGCAGCCCGTCCATGCCGCCGAGGTCCACGAAAATCCCGTAGTCCGTTACGTTCTTGACCTTGCCGGTCACCACCGCGCCTTCGGTGAGCGTTTCCGCGAGTGCGTCGCGCATCGCCTTCTGTTCGTCTTCCAGAATCGCGCGCCGGCTGACTACCACATTGCCGCGCTTGCGGTTCAGCTTCAGAACGCGCACCTCGACCTCGCGGTCCTTCCACGATTCCAGGTCGTGCACCGGACGCAGCTCGATCTGCGACGCCGGCAGGAACGCGCGCACCCCGATATTCACCACCAGACCACCCTTGATCCGTTCGGTGATTTTGCCGGTGATGTTGGTGTGCTCGCGATGCGATTTCTCGATGCGCTCCCAGACGCGACGCCGGTGCGCACGCACGTACGACAGAAGGACATAGCCGTTCTTGTGTTCGTGCAGCCGCTCAACTTCGATCGTCTGGCCTTCGCCGAACTCGATGGGTTCGCCGGAATCAAGGAATTCCTGCGCGGGGACCAGTCCTTCGAACTTTCCGCCCACGTCCACGACCACGCCCGCGTCGGTTACCGCGAGCACGCGCCCGTCGAAAATCTCACCCTCCGTTGCCGCCGGAGGAGTGGAAAACTGGTCGAGCAACTGGTCCATCGTTTCCGTGGATTCGAGCTCGGCATGCTCTTCGGAGACGGCGGTCTCTCCCGCGTGCGCAGTCTCGGAACTTGCGACCGGGGCGGCAACCGCCTCGGCGTCGGCCGTTTGCGCGCCGGCAACGACGGTTTCAGCTCCCGGGGCGGATTGGGGCGCTTCTGGCGCGCGGACAGCCGCAGTGGCGGCGCCAGCCGCTCCGTGCTGCGGCGCGATTGCTGCTGCGGATTCGGCGGTCAGATTCGCCGGCTCGGGTTGAGCCGGGGAGGATTCAGCGGCAGATGGTTGGGGGTTATTGTCGTGCTCGGGTGACATGAGGTGCGGCCTCCGTGCGGATTCCTACCCTGTCTGCCAAGGGTTCGGCCTTGGCCACTCCACCCGGCTGGGGGCTAGAGCAAAGAAGGGGATAGAGCGCCCACGCTCGACGCTGTACCGCAGAAATGATACCCGCCCGGTTTGCGCGTTGTCAATAAAACCCGGGGTGTTAACCGCGGCCGATGAAAGGCATTTTGGTCGCCATGATGGTCATGAATTGGACATTGGCGTCGAGAGGGAGAGATGCCATGTACACGACGGCGCGCGCGACGTCCGCCGCATCCATGGTGGGCTCGATGGCGATGGTGCCGTTCGCTTGCGGAACGCCCGTCTTCATTCTTTCCACCATTTCGGTGGACGCGTTGCCGATATCAATCTGCCCGCAGGCGATGTCGTACTTCCGCCCGTCGAGCGAAGTCACTTTCGTGAGACCGGTCATGCCGTGCTTCGACGCGGTATAGGCAGCCGAATTTGGGCGCGGCGCGTGGGCCGAAATCGAGCCGTTGTTGATGATGCGCCCGCCGCGCGGCTCCTGGCTCTTCATGATTTTGAATGCCTCCTGCGTGCAGAGAAATGCGCCGGTGAGATTCGTATCGAGGACAGCTCTCCACTTTTCGTAAGTGAAATCCTCGAGCGGCACGGCGCGGCCGGAGATGCCCGCGTTGTTGAACAGCAGGTCGAGCCGGCCGAAGGCGTCTTTTGTTCTGGCGAAAAGCTCCCGCACAGAGGCGGGATCGGTGACATCGGTAGGCATCACCACCGTTTTGGCATTGGCCTGCTGCACTTCGAGCGCGGTCGCGTCCAGGGTCTCCCTGCGCCGTCCGGCGAGGACCACCGAGTAGCCGTTCTGGGCCAGAGCGACGGCGACACGTCCGCCGATTCCGCTGCCCGCGCCGGTGACGATGGCGATCTTGGATGAGTGCGACGTTGATTGTGGCGACGAGCCCATTGGAATCCTCCGCTATCTTAAGAGCGCTTGCCGGAACTCGCCTGCGAACCTGGCCCTTCGCGCCCGTGAAGGCGACACCCGGATCATAAATCAATGCGCGATGGATTCCAGCGCAAGACCGCGCGTCCGCGGGCCGACTAGGCCGATTGCCAGCACCACGACCAGCATGGAAGCCGCGATAAACGCGAAAACGCCGCCCACTCCGTAGTGGTGCAGGAAAAATCCGATCATCAAGCTGGTAAAAATCGCGCTGAAGCGGCTCCATGAATAGACGAAACCGACTGCTTGTGCACGCACGCGCGTGGGGAACAATTCCGCCTGGTACGCGTGAAACGCCACGGACATCCAGTTGTTCGAGCACGTGAGCATCACGCCCAGTAAAATCAGCCAGCCTGGCTCGCGTTGACGCGCAAACAATAGACCAAATCCGCCAATACAAACAGCACTCCACACGATCTGCCATTTTCGCTCGAACCTGTCGGCGATTCCGCGAAGCGCGAGCGGGCCGATGGGCGCGGAAATGGCGATGATGAACGAGTATTGCAGGCTGGCAGTCGTCTGGATGCCCGCGGCAATCAGCAAGGTTGGAACCCAGGAAGCGAAACCGTAGTAGCCGATCGTCTGCGCCAACTGAAAAACCATGAGCATGAGCGTGCGCTTCAGATATGGCCGCCGAAAGATTTGAACGAAATTGATGCGCGTGCTCGCGAGCCCCTCCGCTGCAGTATCGAGCACCGGCGGCTCGCGTTCGAGAGAGGGGAGCCCGGCGCCCAGATCCGCCGCCACGCGCTCCTCCATTTTCGTGACGGCGCGTTCCGCTTCGGCCACGTGGCCGCGAGCGATCAGCCAACGAGGGCTCTCCGGGATGCCCCTCCGGATAAACCAAACGAATATCGCGCTCACCGAGCCGGCCAGCACGACCCATCGCCAGCCGGCGACGCCCAGAAAATCGTGCGGCACCAGCAGCCAGGAAACCAGCGCGACCAGCGGTATGGCGCTGAATTGCACCACTTGATTGATCGCGAATGCCCGGCCGCGGATTTCCTTGGGCATCAGCTCGGCGATGTAGGTATCAATGGTGACCAACTCGACCCCGATGCCGATGCCCGCAATCATTCGCCAGGCCAGGATTCCCAGCGTGGTGGTCTGTAACGCCATGCCGACCGACGCGGCTGTGTACCACAGCAGCGAATACGTGAAGATCGTCCTGCGGCCGAAGGTATCGGCGGTGAACCCGAACGCCACCGTGCCGATAAAGAGCCCGGCAAAAGTCGCGGAGACGAAGCTGGCCAGACCCGTCAATCCGAAAAAGGATGCGGATGCGCCGGTGAACAGTCCGCTGCGGATCAGGCCGGGACCGATGTAGGTCATCAGGAACAGATCGTAGAATTCGAAACAACCGCCGAGTGAAAGCATCAGCAGGAGTTTCCAGATGTATCGCGTGGTCGGAAGTCGGTCGAGCCGCGCGCTGATCAGAGCGGCTTCTCCGCGAATCGCTGTCTCCCCGGCAGGAGTCATCAAGGCTTCGCGAATTCTAACAATCGCCGCTGACAGGGGATAGTCCATTCGGGTCTCCCGGCGTTGTGCAGCGGGAAGGATATGGTAGAGTTGCGAGCCGATGCGGATCTTCGTTCTGGGGGCGGGCGGCACGGGCTCCTTGCTGGCACAACTGCTCGAACGCCAGGGACATACCGTCTGGTGCGGCGACCGCGACCCGGAGCGCGCGCAGCGTTTCCTGGGGAAGAAAAGCACCATCAAGGTCGTGGAGGCGAACGCCCGGAATCTTTGGTCCATCGTTCGCGCCGGCCGCAGCGCAAACCTGGTCGTCAACGCATCGCCCGCAGTCTTCAACAAGATCATCCTGCGCGCCGCGCTCCGGCTGCGCGCTCATTACCTCGATCTGAATTCGCACCTGGCCGCGCATCCGTTCCGGCCGGAGCAGTTTCGTTTTCACAAGCAGTTTGTGGCCAAAAATCGCGCCGCCCTGATCTGCACCGGCGTCGCTCCCGGACTCACCAACTTGCTCGCGCAGCGGGGCGCGGAAATGCTCGATGCCGCCGAATCGGTGCAAATCCGCCTGTTCGAAAGCACCGAAAGCAGCGACCCAGTCTCCACGTGGTCGGCGGACGTCGCCTACGACGCGGCAATTTCGCGCCCGCGCGTCTATCGCCACGGACGATTCTCGCTGGCCAAGCGCTTCGACGAGCGCGAGAAATTCCGCTTCCCGCCGCCGATCGGCGAAGTGCCCGTCTATCTCGCCGCGCAGGACGAAGTCTGCATGTTGCCGTACGTGATGAAGGTGAAAGACGTCGACGCGAAAATCGGCGGCAACGATTTTGACCGTTTGCGGCGCTGGTATCGCCAGGGGAAGCTCAACCGCTCGGCAGGACTCGCGCGCAAGCGCTTTCCCGAAACGCTCACTCCTCGCCGCGTGGCCAGGCTGATCCGCCAGGGCGTGTTTGAAAATGCGCGCTTCGCCGCCGCCGTGCTGGTGCGTGGCGTGAAAAACGAGCAGCCGCTGCTGATCCGCTACGACGCCAGTTTTCCCACCCTCTACCAGATTCGCCAGCGCGGCCTGGTTTCCACTCCGATCGCCTACGCCACCGCGCATCTCGCCGCGATTTTCATAAAACATTTTCCGCGCGAGCTGGCCGGTGTGATCGGGCCGGAATCGCTGCCGGCCGAAACCCGCCGCGGCATTCTGGCGGACGTGCGTTCCCGCGATTTCCGCATCGCGCAGAGGGTAACCCGCCTCAAAAAGCGCGAAGACGACGAGTTCTAACCGCCTCGCCTCGGGGTTTGACCGCATGCAACGCCGCCCGGTATAATTGCGAATTCGACTGGACGTTGGACTCCCTGCAGGGAAGCCCCGGAAGGGATTTCAGGAGCATTCATGATTAAGGCAACACTTTTGCGCGCGGGCATGATCATCAAGCATGACGGCGACCTCTATTCGGTCTATAGCGTGGACCACCGCACGCCCGGCAACAAGCGCGCCGCCATGGCCACCAAGATGCGAAATCTGCGCAACGGCTCCATGATCGACCACCGGTTTCGCGCAGAGGAATTCCTCGACAAGGTTACCGTGGACGAAATCGAGTACGACTATCTCTACAGCGACGGCGAAGGCCACCACTTCATGAACACCCAGAATTACGAGCAACTCGCGCTGCAGGATGACGTCGTCGGCGATACGAAGGAGTACCTCATCCCCAACATGCCGGTGAAAATCGAGTATTACGACGAAAAGCCCATCGGCGTTCTCATACCCGATACGGTTGACCTCGTGGTTGTCGAGACCGAGCCCAGCATTCAGAAAGCGACCGCCAGCTCGGTGATGAAGCCGGCGAAACTCGAAACCGGCCTGGTCATCAACGTCCCGCCATTCGTCGGCACCGGCGACAAAGTGCGCGTGGATACCACCGAAGGCCGCTACATCCAGCGCGTGCAATAATAGTGGTTCGAGGAGATTTCTCCTGCCGCGCATTTCTGCCATCGGTGCGATCGTTCTGCTGATCGTTGCCTCTCCTCGCATTTCCGGGTCCTCGGCGCAGCAAACTGAAACTTCTCCACCGCCGGCACAATCGCGCGCCGACGAGAGCCCTCTGCCGGACATTCCCACCCTTCTGCGCGACATCATCAAGAATCAGCAGGTGCTTGAGGATCTTCGCCAGCTCTATACCTGCCACCTCGCCGAGGAAGAGGACAAAACGGATTCGGATGGCAACGTGAATTCGCGCACGATGAAAGACTACGACGTCTTCTACGTTGGCGATGAAGCGGCGCTGCACATGCTGGCCAAGGACGGCAAACCGCTCGCCGGCAGCGAGAAAAAAGACGAAGACGACAAATTCAACAAGCAGTTCGACAGGCTGAAAAAGAGGCAGGCCGAGCTCGGCGCCAATCCCAAGAAAAAGGAGAAAGAAGAAGACGAGGAAGAAGCGCAGCTTTCCGATTTCCTTCGCGCGGAGCTGTTCACCAATCCGCGCCGCGTGACCTTCCGCGGCCACGAAGTGATCGCCTTCGACGTGAACGGAAACCCGAATTTCAAGCCGAAGAAACGCATCGACAGCATCATCCAGAAACTTTCCGGCACGATGTGGGTGGACGAACAGGCGCGCGAGATCGTGCGGCTCGAAGCGCATTTCGCCGAATCGGTGAAGATCGGCGGAGGCCTGATCGCCTCGCTGCAGAAGGGATCAAGCTTTGTTTTCGAACAGGAAAAAATCAACGATGAAGTGTGGCTACCGTCGTATGCCGAGGTGCACGCGAGCGGCCGCATCGTATTCGTGAAGTTGAAGCAGAATTTTGTCGACCGCTTCAGCGACTACAAGAAATTCCGCTCGGGCGCCGCCCTCGGAGCAACGACTGCGCCGAATTGAGCGCGCATCTTTGAAAACTTCCCCGAAAATAAATTGATGAATACGTGCGCGCAAGGTAACTTGGTCCGCGCTTTCCCAGTCCCTTCCGAATTCGCGCCATAACGGAGCGACGACTCGATGCCGATCTGCCCGGCCTGCGGCAAGACGTTTAGCGGGTTCTCGTTCGGGGCCAATCCCGCGACCGAATGCTCGGACTGCCGCAAAGCAAAGGCGCAAGCGGCGAACATCGGCGCGATCGGCACCATGAATCCTTCCGCTCCTCGCGCCGTCGCTCGCCGCATCGGACTGCCCCCCGTCACGCTGACGATCATGGCGGCGAACGCGTTGGTGTACGTCGCGATGGGCGTGTCCGGCGCGTCGTGGACCGATCCGAGCATTGCGGACGCCGTGAAATGGGGCGCGGACTTTGGCCCGCTGACGCTGAGTTCCGATTGGTGGCGATTGTTCACCAGCACGTTCGTGCATTTCGGAATTATTCATATCGCGCTGAACATGTGGTGCCTCTGGAATCTCGGCACAACGCTCGAACCTTTCATGGGGCGCAAAATTTTCGGCGTGATGTACGTCGCCAGCGGCATCGCTGCCAGTCTCGTCAGCGTTGCGTGGGATCCGTGGCGCGCAAGCGCCGGCGCTTCGGGCGCGATCTTTGGCGTGGCCGGTGCGCTGGTGTCCTACCTTGCGCTCAAAAAGACCCCGATGGACAGCGGCCTGGTCAAAAGAAACTTGAAGAGCCTCGGAATTTTCATTTTTTACAATTTGCTCTATGGAGTCCGAGGTGGCGTTGACAATTCTGCGCATCTCGGGGGCCTCGTAGCCGGACTGATCCTCGGAGCAGCAATTCCCCCGATGGTGCGAGCGTCCGCGGACCCTCAATATATACTCGTCGGGCCGTCAGACATGACGCGCGATGCAGAAGGGTCCCGGGAGAACCGTGTCGCCTGGACCGTCGCCTTGTTGTCGGCCGCGATTCTCGTTTCCGGTTTCATCGCTCTGCACGCGAAGCGAATTTCGGTCGCGCGTTACGGCACCGCCGTGAAACTAATCGAAGCCGCCAAATTCGAACAAGCGACGACGCAGTTACAGCTGGCGGTCAAGCTCGATCCGGATTCGTTCTATCCGGAGATGCTGCTCGGTGACTTATTGCTGGCCCAACAAAATCCGCAAGCGGCAGTTCAGGCGTTCCAAGCAGCTCCTGACCAGACTAAGAAGGTCTACACCTTTCAGCACAATCTGGCCTTGGCATACCTCGGAACAGGCCAACCGAGCAGTGCTCTAGAATGGGTTGTGTCCTCGCTCAGGATTCATCAGGAAGACAGGTGGCGCAGCGTGTTCGTTCGCGCGATTGCCGAGGGAGAGACCGGTAACCACGCGGCCGCCGTCCGTGATCTGGAATCAGTGATTCAAGCGAAACCGGATTTCACCGAAGCACGGGATGCGCTGGCGAAATTTCAGGCGCTTCACGATGGCGGCGCCGCACCTCAGATCGAAATTCCGTACGACAAGCTGGTCATGAAATCGCACAACTGGCCGCTGTATCCGTAATCAGCGGGCGGCGGAGGATTTTGCTTCAGGTGAGCTGCGCCCGAAGACGCGCGCGAAGATCGCGTCCACGGCCCGCAACTGGCGCTGCAATTCGAATGTGTGCGCCAGCGCTTTTTCGTCGAGGAATTTGCGGATGTTGGCGTCGGCGGCGATGCGGTCCTTGAAACTGGTTTCCGATTCCCACGCCGCCATGGCGTGTCCCTGCACCCATTTGTAGGCGTCCTCGCGCGGGGCGCCGTGCTCGACCAGGTCCTGCAGAAGCTGCCCGGAGAACACCAGCCCGAACGTCGCGTTCAAGTTCCGCAACATGCGCTCTGGGAACACGCGCATGTTTGCGACAATCTCGGCGGTCTTGTGCAGCATGTAATCCACCAGAATCGTAGAATCGGGCAGGATCACGCGCTCAACCGAGCTGTGGGAGATGTCGCGCTCGTGCCACAGCGCGATATTTTCATAGGACGCGAGCGAATTGGCGCGCACCACGCGCGCCAGGCCGCAAATCTGCTCGCTCGACACCGGATTGCGTTTGTGCGGCATGGCGGAGCTGCCGCGCTGTTCGCCGCCGAATGGCTCCTCGAGTTCGCGCACTTCGGTGCGCTGCAAGTGTCGAATTTCCTGGGCGATGCGCTCGAGCGACGCAGCCACAATCGCCAGCGCCGCAAGATATTGCGCATGGCGGTCGCGCTCGATCACCTGCGAGGTAATGGGAGCGGTCGCGAGTCCCAGCCGCTCGCAGATTTTGCGCTCGATCTCCGGACCCAGATGCGTGCACGTGCCCACGGCGCCTGAGATTTTCCCCACGGCCATTTCGCGCGCCGCGATATCAAATCGCGCAGCGTCGCGGCGATTTTCCGCGTACCAGTTCGCGACTTTCAGGCCAAAGGTGATCGGCTCGGCGTGAATTCCGTGCGTGCGGCCGATTTCCGGCGTGTCCTTGAATTCCCACGCGCGCTTTTCCAGTATTTCGCCGAATCGCGCGATGTCTTTGGCAATTAATTGAGATGACTCGCGAATCAGCAGCGCCTGCGCCGTATCCACTACGTCGTTGGAAGTGAGCCCGTAGTGCAGCCAGCGCGCCGCTTCCGGATCGCCCACCGATTCCTGCACGACGATGGTGAAGGCGATCACGTCGTGGCGTACCTTGGCTTCGACTTCATTGATGCGGGCGACGTCGATGCGCGCGCGTTCACGCAGCTTCCGCGCCGCTTCACGCGGCACGATCCCCGCGTCGGCCAGCGTTTCCGTCGCGGCCAGCTCGACGTCCAGCCACTTCTGGAACTTATTCTCTTCGCTCCAGACGCGGCCCATCTCCGAACGCGTATAGCGTGCGATCAATTCCCGCTCCCTGTTTTGCGTTTGACTGCGGGGAACTTCCCTGCTCCATCATACCTGAAAATCAGAGACGAAAATTCCACTGCAATTCGGCGACGCCCGTTCGGGATATGGTCATAAGTCTTAACTTGATATTCTGGGCAGAGTCCATTCCGATCGGGATTTTCGCGGGAGGTGCGCAGCCATGGGGAAGACTTACCCGGCCATTGAAGGTGCGATCAAGGAATTTATTGAGGCGCAGCAGATGTTTTTCGTGGGGTCTGCGC
Organism: uncultured Acidobacteriota bacterium; assembly: GCA_963814605.1. Lineage (GTDB taxonomy): Bacteria > Acidobacteriota > Terriglobia > Acidiferrales > UBA7541 > Palsa-295. Next base: position 396,244 of record CAWFDD010000003.1, read on the forward strand.
CGCTCGACGCGAAGGGCCGCGTGAACGTTTCGCCGAAGGGGCTCGACACGTTCCGCATCCTGGGGCCCACCACTGTCGCCTATCTGGACCTGACCGGCAGCGGGATCGAGACTGTCGCGCACGTGTACGAAAATGGACGAATCGTGCTGATGTTCTGCGCGTTTGAGGGGCCGCCGAAGATTGTCCGGCTGCACGGCCAGGGTAGAATCGTGGAGCCGCATGAACCAAAATTCGCGGAATTGGAAAAACTTTTCCCTACGTTTATGGCCATCCGCTCCATCATCGTCGTGGAAGTCACCGATATAGCTGATTCCTGCGGGTATGGCATTCCCCTCTATAGCTACCAGGGCCAGCGCGAGCAGCAGGAGGCCTGGGCGCGCAAGCTCGGTCCGGAAGGCCTTAAGTCCTATCAGCAGCGCAAGAATCAGAGAAGTCTCGACGGGCTTCCCGGCTTGACCGGCTGTGCGGCCGCGCTGAAACAAGAGTAGCGATAGGCGCGCCGAGAGGGCGGCGAAGCGCCTCGGCTGGGACGGCGACGGAATTGCAATGCTAGATCGATATGATAGGATGCGCGCAACCGATGCGCAGCTCCCGGCCATTTTCGGTTTTCCTTCTCCTGGCGCTTGCCTGCGGCTGCTTTGCCGGCGCGGCGAACGCGGATAGCGATCCAGCCGTTCCCGCCTCCTCCACGCGCCCGGTTATCGTGATCGGTCTGGTGGGCGGATGGATCCACACCGATAATCACTTCGACCACATTGTGCAGCTGGCCGAGGGCCTGAATCGCGATTACGGTTCGGGCGTACACGCCGAAATCTTCGAGAACCATCAACGCGTTCAAGCGCGCGAGCGCATCCTGCAGCTTCTCGATCTGGACCACGACGGCACTCTCGCTCCGGGCGAAAAGCAAAACGCGCGGATCGTTCTGTATGGCGAGAGCTGGGGCGCTTCGGAAACGATTGCGCTGGCGCGCGAACTCGAGCAGCGCGGCATTCCCGTGCTGCTGACGATTCAAGTTGACAGCGTCGCCAAGCCCGGCGAAAACGACGGGCTCACGCCCGCCAACGTTGCCGAAGCAGTGAACTTTTATCAGCCGCACGGAATTCTCCACGGCCGGCAGGAAATTCACGCGGAAGATTCCTCGCGCACGCAGGTCATTGGGAATTTCCGCTTCGACTACCAGGACCACCCGGTGCCGGTCCACGGCGCCAGCTGGTTCGCGCGCACGTTTTTCAAATCGCACGTCTTTATCGAAAACGATCCCGCGGTGTGGACTCGAATTGAAAAGCTGATCCGTTCGAAATTGCCCGCCCCCGCCGCGCACCACCAGCTGTCCGCAGACTCCGCACCTGATTCGACAGACCTCACCGCCGACCTCAAGTAGACTCGCGGAACTGAACGACCAGAATCGCTAGAGTTCGAACGGCCCGAGGGGGACGTGCTGCGAGGCGATGAGCAGCTCGCCGCGAAACGCGAATTCGGCCGGGCGGCGATTCAAGGCTTCTTCGGCGGAGATGCGCGCAACCTCGGGATTGTTGTTCTGCTCGGAGAGGTGCGCGAGGACGATATGGCGCGCGCGGCCGTCGAAGACTTCCGCATCGGCCAGAAATTCGCTGACCGTAGCATTTGAAAGATGCCCGGTGCGGCTCATCACGCGCTGCTTGATGTGCCACGGGTACGGCCCCACCTTGAGCATTTCGAGATCGTGATTCGATTCGAGGACCAGGAAATCAGCTTCGCGCAGGTGTTGCTTCACGAGCTCGGGCAAATAGCCAAGATCGGTGACGATGACGACCTTCGTGCCGTTCATGCGAAATGCGTAACCCACCGGATCGGCCGCGTCGTGCGGAATCGCGAAGGGATTGATCTCGATGTCGCCGATCTGGAATCGCTCGCCGGGCCGGATGTGCTGGACGCGCTCGATGGTCGCCTTCCTTCCCGGATTTTCGGCGTCTTCCGCGTACATCTTTACGATCTCGCGGTGCGTCGGCTCGGTCAGATAGGCGGGACAGTCCCAGTGGCGCGCGAGCTGCGCGACGGCGTTGGAATGGTCGGTGTGCTCGTGGGTGATCAGAATGCCATCCACGCGCTCCGGCTGGCGGCGGCCCAGCAAATCGAATCGGCGCAGAAGTTCCTTGCGGCCGAGGCCGGCGTCAACGAGGAGAGTGGTGTGCTCGGTTTCGAGCAACGTCGCGTTGCCCGAGCTGCCGGAAGCGAGAATGGATATGCGGAACGGGATGCGGAGTGTCTCCGCGGAGAATGATGGCAAAGTGGCGTGGCGGCGTCAAAGGAAAAAGGAGGCAAGGAAGCGGGGAGGTTTCCTGGGGTCGTCTTTTTGCCTGCCTCTTTGCCTGCCTCTTTGCCTCTCTGCCTCCGTGCGTCCTGTTTAGAACGCCAGCTGTTCCCGGTCGAGCTTGAAGCCGTTGAGGTTGCCGACGACGCTGGCGGCGATGCGCTCGGGCTGAAAGAATTCGCGGGCAACCTTCTGCACTTGTTCCGCGGTGACGGCCTCCAGCATGGTGATCAGCTCGGCAGGTGAAAAGTGGCGATCGAAATACATGTGGTAGCGCGCCAAGCTGCTCATGCGCGCGCCGCTGCCCTCGAGCGACAGCAGCGTGGCGCCCTTCAAGTGATCTTTCGCGCGGCGCAGTTCTTCTGCTTCGATGGGCTCGTCGCGCATGCGGCGGAATTCTTCGAGCACCGATCGCACGACCTTTGCGGCCGTCTCAAGCGAAGTCCCCGCATATACCGAGAGGACACCCACGTCGCGATAGGGATTCAGGTCGCTGAAAATCGAATAGGCCAGCCCCTGCCGCTCGCGTATGTTCTGAAACAGGCGCGAAGACATGCCGCCGCCGAGAATATTGTTCATCACCGAAACGACGAAACGGCGCTGATCGGTCAGCGGCAGCGCGGGAACGCCGATGCACACGTGCACCTGTTCGAGATCGTTCTTGGTGCGCAGCGTGATGTGCGGCGAGGGCACGGGTTTGGGGTCGGCGAAGGCGTCCTCGGCGCGCGGAAGTTTTGAAAAGCGCTCGGAAACCAGATCAACGAGCTGCGCGTGGGTCAGATTTCCTGCCGCGGTGATCACCAGCCGGTTTGGCGCGTAGCACTGTTGAAACCAATTCCGCAGAGTGTCGCGCGTGAACGCCGAAACCGTTTCGGGCGTGCCGAGAATCGGCCGGCCGAGCGCGTGCGGATGCCAGAAATTCTGCGTGAAAAGCTCGTGGACCAGGTCCTCGGGATTGTCCTGGGTCATGCGGATTTCCTCGAGGATCACGGACTGCTCGCGCGCGATGTCGTCCACCGCGAATTTCGGATCGAGAACCATGTCCGCGAGAATGTCGAAGGCCTTCGCCAGATGCTCGTCGAGGACGCGCGTGTTGAAGCAGACCATTTCCTTGGAGGTGAAGGCGTCGAGCATGCCGCCGAGCCGGTCGATTTCGCGCGCGATGTCTTCCGCGGTGCGCCGCGCCGTGCCTTTGAAAACCATGTGCTCGATGAAGTGCGAGATGCCGTTGATTTCGGGGCGCTCGCGCCGCGATCCCGAGCGCAGCCAGATGCCCACGGAGACCGAATGGACGTGCTCCATCGGCTCCGTCAGGACCACCAGTCCATTCGGGAGAATTTCTTTCTGTACAGTGGAAGTTGCGTCAGCCATATGTATTTCTATTGTTGCACGGCGCCGCGGGAAATGTCATTCGGCGCTGCGCGGGCGTTGCGCGATTCCGCCGATGCCGTGGCTAGACTACCCGTCATCCAAGCGTTAGCATCGAGGAGCACGTTCGATACATCCTAGAGCGTAGATAAATTTCAAAATGTTCTCCGATCGTGCCACCACGTTAAACTTGCTCGGAAAATCAACGGAAGAGCTGCGCGGTTTTCTGCAAGCGCTGGGCGAACCGGCCTACCGCGGGGCGCAGATTTATCACGCGCTGTACGCCGAGCGGCGATTCGACTTTGGCGCGATGTCGAATCTGCCGGCGGCGCTACGCGAGCGATTGTCGCGCGAAGCGGCCATCGCGCTGCCGCGGGTGCTGCGCCGTTACCATTCGGCCGACGGCACGGTGCGCTACGTGCTCTCAATCGGCGAGGGAAAACCCGCAAATATCGAAACCGTGTTCATGCCGGAGGAAAATCGCCAGACAATTTGTATTTCCACCCAGGCGGGCTGCGCAGTGGATTGCCGGTTTTGCCTGACCGCCACGCTTGGCTTGGTGCGCAATCTTACGGCGGGCGAAATCGTGGGCCAGGTGCTGGTCGCGCTGGACGACAATCGCGCGGCGCTGAAGCCTCGAACAAATATTGTCCTGATGGGGCAGGGCGAGCCGTTGCTGAATTACGACGCGGTAATGGCCGCGCTGCGCATTCTGCTCGACCCGAAAGGCGTGGCGATTGCGCCGAGTCACGCCGCGCTCTCAACCAGCGGCATCGTTCCCGGGATCGAGCGGCTGGCGCAGGAAAAGGTTCGGCCGAATCTGGCGATCTCGCTGAACGCTTCCTCGAATGAACAGCGCGATCAGATCATGCCCATCAATCGCAAATATCCGCTGGAAAAGCTTCTGGAAGCGTGCCGCAACTATCCGCTCAGAACGCGCGAATGGCTAATGTTCGAGTATGTCCTGCTCGGCGAATTCAACGACTCACCCGACGACGCACGCCGCGTCGTAAAATTACTGGCGAATCTGCGCGCCAAAGTGAATCTGATCCCGTGGAATCCGGGCGACCTGCCGCTCAAAAAGCCGGATCCGAGCCGCGTCGAGGAATTTCACCGCATTCTCGTCGAAAAAGGCGTGCCCTGTTTCGTGCGCGATTCGCGCGGCCAGGACGTGATGGCCGCGTGCGGGCAGCTCGCCCTGCTCGAATCCGCCGTCCCGCCAGGGATAACCGAAGCCGCGCCAGCCACGACAATCTAAACTTGGCGGCAGAAGCGCCGGAGGCGCGATTGTCATTAGCCCGGCACGAAGCGCAGCGGAGTGCCGGGAAACCCCGTACGTAAAGAACCCGAGTCCCGGAGGGACGATTGACGTGCTATCGTCGCGCCCATGCCGGATTCCTACGTTGCCAATCGGGTGCATTGCGTCTTTGGCACAAAGAATCGCACCAGGATAATTCCTGCTGAAATGCAGCCGCGCCTGTGGTCCTTCATGGCGGGAATCGCGCGGCAAAACGGCATCACGCCGCTTGCAATCGGAGGCTTCGACGATCACGCGCATGTCCTGATTTCACTTCCCCCTACGATCGCGTTAGCCAAGGCCATGCAACTTATCAAGGCAGGCTCGTCGAAGTGGTGCAATCATAATTTCGCAAACGGACGGTTTGAATGGCAGGTGGGTTATTCGGGCGCCAGCGTCAGCACATCGTTGATCGAAAAGACCAAAGCGTACATACGAAACCAGAGGGAACATCACCGCAGGCGCGACTTTGCTGAGGAGTGGCGGTTGTTCTTGCAGAAGATCGGAATCTCTTCTGAGGAGAGCTGATTCAACCGTCCCTCCGGGACTTTCAACTCTTGCTCTCGTTTCCCCCGGCACTCCGCTTCGCGTCGTGCCGGGCTAATTACAATCGCGCCTCCGGCGCTTAACAGAGTTGCTCATCGCCTCGCCGCGCGCAGGAACCACGAAGACGGATTTTCCGGAGTTTCGACCGGGACGCACAGGCCGTGCTGCGGGCCGCTTCGCGTCGTGCGGGGCTAATTACAATCGCGCCTCCGGCGCTTAATAGAGTTGCTCATCGCCTCGCCGCGCGTAGGAGCCACGAAGACGGATTCTCCGCAGGTTCGACCGGGACGCACAGGCCGTGCTGCGGGCCGCCGCGGCCCTCACAATCACATCGGGAGCCAGCGTGTCAGCGCATCCCGACGGCGGCCATCAGCCGGCCGGTGGTGCGTTCGCGGCGATAGCTGAACAGGAGATCGGTGCGGCAGGCGGTGCACAAACCCGATGAAGAAATTTGCCGCGCGGGAACGCCGACTTCCGCAAGGATTGCGCGGTTCGCGGCAATCAGATCGAGACGAACACGCAGCGGCGCCGGGTGGTGGCCGGGAGGCATCATGGTCAGCCAGGGAAGCCAGTTCGGATCGTTTTCGCCGGAAGCGAGCGCGTCGAATGGGCCATCGAACCATTCGCGCGCGTTCGGAAATTGCGCATGGAAATCCCGCGCGACGTCCGAGCCAACCTCGTAGCAGCAGCGGCCGATGCCGGGTCCAAGCGCGGCGATCACGTCCTCGGGCTGCGTGCCGAATTCCATGTTCATGCGGCCGAGAGTCTTTGCCGCAATACGGCTGAGTGTGCCGCGCCAGCCGGAGTGAATCGCGGCGACGGCGCGCCGCTTGGTATCGGCGAGAAGAATCGGAATGCAGTCCGCGGTTTGGACCACGAGGAGAAGGCCCGGCTCAGACGTCAGGAGCGCGTCGCCCTGCGGGGCTTTTTCATTTGCATCAGCGGTTGCGGCGTCGTTTGTCGCGTCGACGCGATGGGCGACGTCCGAGTGAACCTGTCGCAGCGTGACGGCGCGCAAGGCGTCCGCGCCGATTGCATGGAAGAATTTCTTGCGATTCGCGAGAACATTCGCGCGGGAATCCCATTCGGTGAAGCCGAGATTCAGCACGCGCTCCTGTTTCGTCTTCCGCGCGCCGTTCTCCGGCGCGAGCGGGCTAACGCCGCCGGGGCGCGTACTAAATCCGTGGACCAGCCAGCGGAGATGCGCGAGCGCCGGCGCTTGCAGGATTTGCAGGCCGCCCGTGCGGCGCGGATTCCAGCCTGCGTCTCGCACCAGGGTCGCGCGTTGCCGCGGCGGCGATTTCCGTTTCGTGAGGGTAGAGGCCATTCTTCGCGGAGTGGACATTATAGGTATAATCGCGGTTCAACGCCGATGATGTTAACAAGCGAAGAGGCCCTCACCTCGCCATGATCGTCGGACTGGGACTGGACATCGCTGAAATCGACCGGATCGAGGCGGCCATCAGCCGTCACGGCGCGCCCATCCTCGAACGCCTGTTCACGCCAGCTGAAGCGTCCTACTGCGAGCAATTCAAAAACAGATTCGAGCGCTACGCCGGGAGATTCGCCGCGAAAGAAGCGGCGATGAAGGCGCTGGGAACCGGATGGAGCCGCGGCGTGCGCTGGCGAGACGTCGAAGTGGTCCGAGAGCCGGGCGGAAGACCGACGCTGCGGCTCGCAGGCGTGGCGCGTAAAATTGCCGACGGCCTCGGCGTGAAAAATATTTCGCTCTCCATCACGCACAGCGGCAATTTCGCGCTCGCCCAGGTCATTTTTGAAAACTGAGCCGTGTCAACTCGCCGGCGATGGTGTCCGCACCGCCGTCACTTCCCAAATACAGGTGATGCCATTGGTTCGCGGGATGGCGACCCGCGATACGCACCTTCAGATAGTTTCCCGTCAGCGCTTCGGTCCAGGCGTCTCCGCCGCGAGCAAGCGTCAGCGCGCGCAGCGCACGGCCTGATTGTGAAGCGCGGAACGCCTCGGATTTCCGCAGCCCAAGCTCCCGCAGCGCGCGGGCACGCTCGCGAATCGTCGCCAGCGGGATTTGATCGGAGAGCGTGGCTGCTGCCGTGCCCGGTCGCTCGGAAAATGAGAACACGTGCAGATAGGTGAGCGGCAAGCGCTCGATGCAGTCGAAGGTAGCGCGAAAATCGGCCTCCGTCTCGCCCGGGAATCCCACGATCACGTCCGCCCCGACGGCCGCATCGGGCAGAATTCGGCGGATGAGCTTCACCCGCTCGGCGTAATGTCCCGTGCGGTACCAGCGGTGCATCGCGCGCAGAATGCGATCGGATCCCGATTGCAACGGAATATGAAAATGCCGCGCCAGGCGATCCGAGGAAGCCACCAGCGCCACAAAATCTTCCGTGACGTCCTGCGGCTCGATCGAGCTGAAGCGAAGTTGATCGAGGCTGGTTTCGTCGAGGATGCGCCGCACGACGTTGCCGAGCGCGACGCGCGGAACCAGATCGCGACCGTAGCTTCCGAGGTTGATGCCGCTCAGGACGATCTCTTTCGCGCCGGCCGCGCAAAGCATGCGCACTTCCCGAACGACGCCATCCGGCGGCAGGCTGCGGCTTCGCCCACGCACAAACGGAATCACGCAATAGGAGCAGCGATTGTTGCAGCCATCCTGGATTTTCAGGATGGGCCGGGTGCGGTCGCCCGCCATCAGCGTGGCCGGCGCGATCTGCACGGTGGATTGCGCGAAGATGTCGCCGGTCAGAATTTTCGCGGGGCCGCGCGCGAGTGACATGGCGTCGTTTGCGAGCTGCTCGACCGAAAAAAAATCCGTGTTTTCCGGGCGAGATCCAACCCCGCTGGCGATTTTCGGAATTTCCGTCTGATGCGAATTTCCAACGACCCAGGTGACGCCCTCGATCGCAGCCAGCTCTTCGGGCGCGCGCTGCGCGTAACAGCCCGTAACCACAATGCGCGCACGGGGATTTGCGCGATGAATTTTGCGCACCGCCTCGCGCGCCTGAGAATCCGCCGCGGCCGTGACCGTGCAGGTGTTCAGCACCACGATGTCGGCGGAGGCGTGTTCGCCAGCGAGCGCCAATCCGCCCTCGAGAAGTTTGCGGCGCAGCGCGGCGGCATCCGCATCGGTCGCGCGGCAGCCGAAATTTTCAATGGAAAAAGTCGCCATGGGGCTCGGGCCATTTCTGAAGATCGAGCGCAGGAATTATAGCAGCGAATCACCAAGCTTCAGGGTTGCGACGGAGAGTAACTGTGCAGGTTGACCGACTGCGATGCCGCTAGGCGCTTGCGCCGCGGCGCTGGTAGCAGAGAAGGATCAGATCGGCACGCCGGCGCACGCCGAACTTGGCCAGCAGGTTGGACACGTGAAATTTCACGGTGCGCTCGGAAATGTGCAGTCGGTCCGCCACTTCCTTATTCGCCAGGTTTTCGAGCAGGCCGCTGAGCACCTCTTGCTCGCGGCGGCTGAGTTCGTTGGGTGAGTCCACGCGCAACCGGCGCCCCTGGGTGCCGCTCAGGATGGAATCCACGAACCGCGAAAGGACCGGCCGCGAGACCCATATGCCCCCGGCGGCCACCTGCGGCAGCGCCCGGGGAAGCTGTTCGCGGGCTTCGGCGTAGGTCATTATCCCCTTGGCACCCTGGCGAAGGAGGGCGAAACTGTCGGTCTCCTTGAGGTTGTCTCCCACCACCAGAAGCCGCGCGGACTCATAGCGATCCAGGATATTGCCGAGCAGCGCTCCGGTAGCCTGACGTGCGGCATGGGCGTCCACCACATAAACCGACGCCTTCGGCACATCCAGATTCCTCAAATCCGGTGCCAGCATGGAATCGAGCTGCTTGGATGTGATCTGGAAGCCCGAGTCCTCCAGCAAACGATGGAATTCATCCAGAACCATCGGATGCGGCGAGAGCAGGCAGACTTTCAGATTGGACTTGCTGATTGCTTTTGCCATCCTGAATTTAGGCTAGCCGAATTGATGAGCAGGGGCAAGGCGCACAAAGCGGATAATTTCATACCAGACACGGGTGCAGCAGGTTGGGGGAACTCGGCGGCCGACCGGATGAAACAGGCCGGCAGAATTTCAGTCAGCCCGAGCTGGAGAATCCACCGGAAAAGCGCCGTCGCCATTCTGCTTTCGCCGCGGACGCTTGGCGGGCAGGCCCGCTTGGCGAACCTTGTATAGCAGCGCCCGGTAGCTGATCTTCAACACTTCCGCGGTTCTCCGGCGATTCCAGTGATTGGCCTGCAAAACCTTGAGGATGACGTCGCGCTCCATGTTCCGGGTCACCTGCTGGGCGATGTGCTTGAGCGGGATGTTGCCGTCTTCGTTGGTCTCGTAGTTGAAATGGACGGGCGCTCTCTCGGTGCGCTCGGCATAGAACGTCTCCTCGGAGCCCAGGACCACGTAGCGCGCCATGCAATTCTCGAGTTCGCGCACATTGCCGGGCCAATCGCGCCCCTTCAGCAAGTGGAGCGTCTCCTTCGATAGCGGAGCTGCTTCGCGCTGGAAGCGGCGGTTGAACTGCAGCCGGAGATACTCCGCGAGATAGGGAATATCGTCGCGGCGCTCGCGAAGCGATGGAAGCGTAATGCTGATCACGTTGATGCGATAAAACAGATCCGCCCGGAATCCGCCGCCTTCGATTTCGCGCGCCAAATTCCGATTCGTCGCGCAAATCACGCGCGCATCCATGCGCTTTTCTTCGTGATCGCCAATGCGCGTGAAATGGCCGTCCTGGAGGACGTGCAGCAGTTTGGCCTGCAGGCTGGAATCGAGCTCGGCGATTTCATCCATGAAGAGCGTGCCGCCCTGGGCCATTTCCATGCGGCCGGGCTTGGTCGCGTTCGCCCCGGTGAACGCGCCCTTCTGAAAACCAAAAAGCTCACTTTCAATCAGCGTTCCCGGAATCGCCGGACAATTCACCTTCACGAAAGGGCCATCCCGCCAGGGCGAGGCCTTGTGGATGAAGTGCGCCAGGACTTCCTTCCCGGTCCCGCTCTCCCCAAGAATCAAAATGGGGACATTCAATCCGGCTGCCCGCTCGACCTTTTGGCGCACAGACTGCATCGCCCGCGACGGGCCAAAATAGATATGGTCCGGGGGCAATTCGGCTTGATTGACGGGCGGCTCGGGCTTCAATGAGGTTGCGGATGCCATTCAGATCGAGGGCTCGGTAGCAGAGCCCAGTATTCTCCTGCGACATACTTTGCATCCCGGAAGCCAAACGGCCTCTTGTTATCATCAGTTCGCGCTTTTGTGGTCGTGGCGGCGGCCTTCGCTATACGCTTCATTCTATGAGGCTTTCCGTACAAGCACTGATGCGTCTTGAGACCCCAACGTCATCGCGGCGCCGCCGCGTTGGTTGCAGGCTTCAGAAAATGCTGGGCACTTTTGGGAAGTCACGTTCCTACATGGGGAGTCAGAATTGCACAAAGATTTCCACAGCTACGGACTAAGTCCATGACCCAAGAGTTCTACGCCAGGGGTACCCGTACCGGAATGATTCAATCGCGTTGGCGCAGTTGAGCGTAAGGAAATGCAGCGATGCACAGAGTTGAGAGGCACCGAGGGAGCGGGTGCACGATCAGTTCGATAAAACTCGCACTGATCGCGGATTTAGGCGCGGGGAACTTCGCCGCGCACGATGTCGTAGCGCTCGATGACCGCAGCGACGCCGATCGTCTCGTGATCGTCGTCCGAGCGCTTATCCACGCGGATTACGCGGCCGTGAGCGCGGACGAAAACCTCCGAACCGCGCGTGATTTCCGCCGGCAGCGTCAGCGTGAAATCCACTTCCGAACCGGGGGCCAGATCATCCGCCAGCGTGAAATATACGCCGCGGGTAGAGATGTCCCGGGTGTGACCGCTATGCGAGCGGGGTTCCCGATTGATGGGCATGCGGATGTTGACAGGCAAAGATAGATCGTACCGGCGAGCTAAGCGACGTTCTGTCATTCCCGATGCCCCCCAGGGGTTGGATTCAAGTCTAAAGTATTCTGTACAAACAGGATCAGCAATCCCTCTTCCAAAAGCCGCGAGTCGCGCAACACCGAGCCTCGATCCAGGTTCTTTGCCAACTCGCGCATGCGTTCGCCATGCCGAACGTTTACGCGGTCAACAACTCCTTTGTAAACAACAAAGGAATCTACTTGGTTTAGGTTGAGTGGTGGTACCCACTCGATTCACACGCGATGGAATTTCGCGTGTCGCCTCGTTCGGTCGGGAATACTAGACCATGTAGCGGCGGGATGGATAGAGCTATTTCGATGAGTGTGCTCTACTTATGCAACATTTTGCAGAGGCCCAGGACTACGCCCCCGCCCACGACTCATCAAACTTCTGGAGCGGAATGATTCACGCGCAGCGTTTGATTTCCGGCGCGGCCGCGGGAAGGAGTTGGGGAAAACCAATGATTTCCGCCGCCCGAGCGAACCGCGCTGTTCGTTTTGTGAAACGAGCGCGCGGATGCCGCGAATCTATCGAGAGAGAGTTTGAACGCAACTACGAGTTTCGGATGCCTGGACCCGCCGGAGCCACTTCCTCGCCCACTTCATTTTCTTTTGGCTCCGCCGGCTTTGCTGCGGCTTCCTTGGCCGCCGCCGCCGCTTTGGCCGCTTCCTTCGCCGCCGCCGACCGCGAGCCCCGTCCGGAGTCGAGATTGAATTGCCGCATCTTATAGAGCAGCGCCTTGTAGCTGATTCCCAGCATGCGCGCCGAGTCCTTGCGGCACCAGTTCGTCTTCTCGAGCGCGTCGGCGATGGCTTCCATTTCCGCCTCGTCCTTCAAACCGCGGACCAGCGCCTTGAGGCCTTGCTCCTTTGGTGCTGGCGCTTCGCTGCGCGGAGCCACGCGCTGCTGCTGGCCGGTCATCTCCAGGAGCTCGCGGAAGCTGCCTTCGTCATCTTCCAGAATCACGTAGCGCTTGACGAAGTTTTCCAGTTCGCGCAGATTGCCCGGCCACGGATAGCGCAGCGCGGCCTCCAGCAGGTTCTTTGAAGGATCGGGCGCCTGTTTCCCGTACTTCTCGCTGTACTTGACCAGGAAATGCCGGAACAGCAGCGGGATTTCCGAAGTGCGCTCCCGCAGCGGGGGGATATGCAGCGAAAGGACGTTCAAGCGGTAGTACAGGTCTTCGCGGAAGCGGCCCGTGCGCATCGCTTCCTTGACGTCCATGTTCGTGGCGGCCAGAACGCGCACGTCCACATTAATCACCGAGCGCCCGCCCAGCCGCGAATACTGGCCGTCCTGCAACACGTGCAGAAGTTTTGCCTGCAGGTGGGGGCTCATCTCCGCAATTTCGTCGAGGAAAATAGTGCCTTTATTCGCCAGCTCGAATTTGCCGGGCTTCGCGCGAACCGCACCGGTGAATGCGCCTTGTTCGTAGCCGAAGAGCTCCGATTCCAGCAGCTCGCCGGGCAGCGCCGCGCAATTCACCTTGATGAACGCCTGTTGCTGCCGCTTCGATCGGAGGTGGACCATCCTCGCCACAACTTCTTTTCCGACGCCGCTCTCGCCGCTGATGAATATCGGCACGTCTACCGGCGCAATCTGCATGATCTGCTGGCGGATCTTGATCATCTGCGGGCTGGCTGCCAAGAACGAGATGTCCTCGGTGAGCGCCTCGCAATATTCGCGCAGGGCCTGGTTCTCCGAACGCAGCGCCTGCTTCTGCTTGCACTTCAGGAAGGCGGCGTCGAGCTCCGGCTTTTCAAACGGTTTGGTCAAGTAATCGAGCGCGCCGACGCGAATCGCTTCAACCACCGTCGTCACTTCGTTCGTGCACGACAGCATGATCACGTTGAGCGACCGCTCCACCTGCATCAATTGCCGCAGCGTCTCCAGCCCGTCCATTTCGGGCATGAGCACGTCGAGAATAATGAAGTCCGGCCGCTCGCCTTCGCCGACGCGCTGCAGAGCTTCCTTGCCGCTGGGCAGCGTCTCGACTTCGAAACCGTCCACCTCGAGCAGCGTCCGGAGATACTTCCGGATGCTCGGCTCATCATCCACGACCATGATCTTTTCTTTGACCTTTTCTTTAGTCGCCATCGTCTTTTCCTGGGGAGCGAGTTGTTGCCGCTCCTATTTACTCGACGTAGATGGGCAGCAGGAAGGAAAACGAACTTCCGCGGCCCATTTCGCTATCCACCCATACTTTCCCGCGATGTGCTTGAATCAGCCGTTTGGTGATCGCCAGGCCCAAACCCATGCCTGACGACGAAGGATCCACCCGCACGAACTCCTCAAATATCTCCTGATGGAATTCCGCTGCAATTCCAGTGCCCGTATCCGTGACCGTTATCAGGATGCTGTTCGGGCGCCGCCGTTCACCCTGGCGCCGCTCCTGCGAAGGAGGCGCTTCCGCCAGCCGTCGCTCCCAGAAATGCGGCTCGGCTCGCAGCGCCACGCGGCCACCCGCCGGCGTGTGCTTGAGCGCGTTATCAATCAGGTTCACGATGCACTGCTGCACTTTCTGATAGTCGAACCTGAACAGCGGCAGCTCGCTGTGAACCTCGATGTCCAGGTGCACCTGGGCGCGCTGGAACGCGTCCTTCCAGCGCCCCACCAGATCGTTGATGCAGTCGCGCAGATCGTTCTCGTGGAACTGCAGCACCAGCTTGCCGCTTTCGAGCGCCGAATAATTCAGGAACATGGACACCAGACGCACCAGACGGTCGCAGCTTTCCTTCGATTCCCGCAGAATGTCGCGCTGCTTCTCGCTGACCTTTCCGAGCGAACCCGAAAGCAATAGTTCGTAGTAGCCCTTCATCACCGCCAGGGGCGTCTTCAATTCATGCGCGGCGGACGCGAGAAAAACCGTCTTCTGGCGGTTCGCTTCTTGCAGCCGCAGGTACGCAGCCAGCAGATTTCGGTAAGTGATCTCCCTCTCTTGAATAAGCTCCTGCACCTTCTGACGCATCTCGGTTTCTTCAGCCGAGGGTTCTTCCGGGGCAGGCTCGATAAATACGGCGAGCCAGTCGGGTTCCGGCAACCAGCGAACGCGCGCGCGTGTGTTGCCACCGGCGGGTTCGAGCGGCAGGTTGACCTCTTGTTTCCCGCTTTCCAGTTGGCTCAGAATTTCCCGGCGATCAGCGTGAAGAATGTGCTGGAACAAATCCAGCTCCGGCTTGGCGTCCAAACCCCGCGCCTGGAGTGCATCCTCGGCGTGCGTATTGGTGAATAGCAGCTGTCCCCGGCGATCCGTCACCAGCAGTGGCCGGTCGAGCGCGTCCAATAGGCTTGCCACCAATTGAAACCCGGCCTGGCGGCTCGCCTGCTTCTCGGCTGTCAGCGATTTCGACAACAGAATCCTCCAGGGTCTAGCCACGTGCCAAAAGACACTATTCTCTTGAATACAAAGCGAATTCAGTGGGATCCGCTTGAGGATGGTTATGCTCGCAAAGGCCGCCAAGGGTGTCAATGGTAAATGCGTTCCACGTTTGCACATACGTGGAAACCAATTGCCGAAAACTTGCATATTCCCATTCGGAATTCATAATGAATCAAGTTGAGAATCTCTTTAAGTGCCCTCTAATAAATAAGTTAAAAACTATTCACCTTGGTGACTCAAACTTGCATTCAAATTGCGGTTCAATTGAGTACTAATACTTGGGTACCAATGAGCGTTAGAGAAAATGCAGTTCATCAGAGGCTTGCAGTGCCGCCGCTAGAGGACGAGCGTCGACGCTCCCAGCGCATCCATTTGCAGGTTCCCTTGTTCATCCGCGGGAAGGATCCCCACGGAGAACAATTCATGGAGCTCGCTAAGACACTTGATATCTGTGCTTTAGGAGCCTTTATCGCCAGTCCCCGGGCGCTTGCCACGAACGGTTTCATCACACTGACGATTCCCGCCCCGTCCATAACCTCCTCCGGCTTGGTTCCAGCCGGCATGGCTCCGATCCAGGCGAAGGTAAAGCGTCAGCAGGAAGCGGGCGACGTCTATCTCATCGGCGTCGAATTTCTGAAGCCGATTGGCTGACGGACTTTCGCCTGCCCGGAACACCCCACCCGGAGTGAATCGCACGTAAAGTGGAATCCTTTTTCACCTTTTTTCGCCTCCCGAGCTGCGCCCGGCGGTAGTACTATGGCGAAAATTTAACTCCCATTTTTTCAACCATTTGTGGACGCAGATTGCGGCCGTTCCACCCCACGATTGGACTGCCCCGTGCTATATTCTTGCTGCCCCCGCAGGTGCCCCTGTTTCCAGGGTAGGCCAGTACTATCTCGGACCAATTGATGCCCCAGCCCGGCGAAGCTTACCCAACGCAGCCATCGACGGAGGACTCTTTCCTGGATCTGCTGGTCGAGACCCTGGAAGGCCTCGATGAACAGGTCCGCGGACAATTTCTGCGCCAATTCTTTCGCACTGTCGCGCAGATTGATGCCACCGAAGAACAAAGCAACGAATACTGGATTCGCATCCTGCAGCGGCGCACCGAACTTGCCGACACCACGGGCAAGAAGATTTCGCTGAAGACTGCGATGGTGGACGTGCTTTCCGGAGCAAATTTTCTGCGCGTGCCCGTGCTCATCGAATACGACGAACTGAAAAAACTGCAGGTCAACGCTGCAACCGACGCGCTGACCGGCCTCCACAATCGCCGTCTCTTCGACGAATATTTCGACAAGGAACTGAACCGCGCGAAACGCTACGGGCAGCAGCTCGCGATCGTGATTCTCGACCTGCACAAACTCAAGGAAGTGAACGACCGCCACGGCCATCTGCAGGGAGATCAGGTTTTGCAAATCGCCGCCGCCACGCTGCGCAGGACCCTGCGCAATTCCGACTTTGCCTTCCGCATCGGCGGAGACGAGTTCGCCGTGCTTTTGCCGCAGACCGATTCCGAGCAGGCCGTCACGCTTTCCCGCCGCGTTCGCTCGCAATATGAAGGCGAACTCCGGCCGCTGGCGCTCGAGATCGGCGTGACGCTGGATTTCGGCGTGGCCGTTCATCCGCAGGACGGCGATCAGAAAAGCGCATTGATGGGCCTGGCGGACAAGCGGCTTTACGAATTGAAACATTCCGGCCGCGCCACATCGCGCGTGATTCCGCTCGAGCCGCCGCCCGCGCGCGAGCCCGCTCCAGCAGCCGCTGCTGCGGCTGCTGCTCCTGCTCCCGCGCCGCCACCCAGGAGCGCCGTCCCCGTTCGGCCGGCTCCAACCGTCGTTCCTCCGCCTGTTCAACATACCGAGCATCGAAAGTGGGAGCGTGTGTCCCTGGCCGGAACCAAGGCCCACGCCGTTCTCACCGAAGGCAACCAGAAAAGCGCCAAAGTGATTGACCTGAGTTATGGCGGTGTCGCTTTGGAGTTCGAACGCCCCGAAGACTTGCCCGTTCAATTCAATGCCGTGCTGCACGTGCCCATCCTGCCTCCGGTGCGCGTGGTTCTGCGCAAGGTGCGCACCTCGTTGGTTGACGGCGGCCGCACCCGGGTTGGCTGTTCATTCGTTTCCTGATCCCTCCGGCGCTGGAAAATTAGGCCGGACCGGGTTACCATACGGCTTCCGTTCCGGCCCTCCGAAACAGATTGGACTTTCCATGGCGCTGACAATTTCCTTGCCTGCCAACCAATCCACCAGACGTGCGGGTCTCGAGGTCTGGATGGACCGCGTCCAGGAGCGGGCCGATCAGGTGAGGCACAGCTGGGATGCCGAAGGCGTCCACGATCTGCGCGTGGCGATCCGCCGCTGCCGCGCCATGGCCGATGCCTTGAGCGAAGTAAACCCCGGGCCGGGCTGGCGCCGGCTGAAGCGCGCCAGCCGCGACCTTTTTCAATCACTCGGTCAGCTCCGTGATACGCAGGTGAAGCGCGCTCATGTCAAGAAACTCGGCTCGCCCGGCGACCCGTTGCGCAATCACATGTTGCGCCTGTTGTCCCGGCAGGAGAAAAAGGACCGGAAAAGCGCCGAACAGGCGCTGGACCGCTTCGATCGCAAGGAATGGAGGAAGCTGACGCGCAAGCTGATTTCCAAGTCGCGCTTTTTCCCCACGGAGAGCGTCGTATTTCAGCGGCTGGCTCTCGCCCGGCTGAATGATGCGGTCGAACTCTATCAACAGGCCCGCAAGCGCCGCAGTGCCGTCGCCTGGCACCGGCTGAGGATCGGTCTCAAGCACTTTCGTTATGTCGTGGAAAGTTTTCTGCCGCAACGGTACGAAGTTTGGTCCGAGGATCTAAAGCGGATGCAGGACCTGCTCGGCGATGTCCACGATATGGACGTGCTGCGAACGGAAATTCGCAGAAACTCGGCGAAGTTTGATCCCGCAATCGTCGCGCCCTGGATTGAGAAAATCGACCGCGAACGCAAAGTGCATTTCCAGGAATTCGTGGACCGCACCGCCGGCGCGAATTCTCCCTGGCTGACCTGGCGCGCGGGATTTCAGTGGGGACATTCGCTTTCGGCCCACTCCCACGCGGAGCGCCGCACCGCTTAGCCGTTTGCTTCAATCGCCCAAATCCCGCAGAACTTTCGGAGTCAAAATCCAGCGCAGCTCCCATCGCCCGTGCGCGGAAACCTGCTCGAAGCAAGCCACACCCGCCTTTTTCAACTCCGTGAAAGCTCCGCGCGCGCCGGACAAATTCGCGATCAGCAGGTCCAGGTGCGGTGCATGTCCGAAGCAGGCCACTTCCTTCGCGCGCAGGTGCGAAATCTCCTTCAGGATTTCAGCGGGATTTCCGGCGGGCTTCAGGCTGTCGTTCAATCGAATTTTTTCCGGCTGCATTCCCAGCGCTTCGGCAAAAATTTCCGCCGTTTGCACCGCGCGGATGTAGGGGCTGGAAATCAACACCTCGGGTTTCGCGCCCAGCGCCCGCAGGCCCAGCGCCGCAGACCTTGTTTTTTGCACGCCTCTCGCCGTCAGCGGCCTTTCCGCTTCCGGCGGACATTTCGGATCGGTGCGATCAACCGCGATGCCGTGGCGAACCAGATAGAGAATCATGGGCTACGCTACCTCTTGCTTTCGCTGCAGGCGCCGGAACTCGGCGCGAAGATGAAATTCCTTCTCGAATAAGTCCGACTTGCGCGCCAGGCCCGCCAGGTCGAGCCGCGTACCCTCCGACGCGCGAATCTGGAAGATGGCCCGGCGTCCGGCGATCTGTATGTCCACGCCGGAAATGCGCTGCGCGTGCTCCGATTCCAGTTTTTCCGCGATGCGCAGCAGCGACGTGAGCAGCCGCACCTGCCTGCGCCGCGGACCGTCCAGCGCCGCATACGATGCGTGTTCCAGCTGCGGCTCGCTCTTGCAGTTATGGTAGCGCACCAGCGCCGCCACCATGTCGCGCCGCCAGCCGCGCAGTCCCGGCACTTGCCCGTTGCGAATCAGGTATTCGCCGTGGCGGTGATGCGATTTATTGTGCACGAAATGCCCGATGTCGTGCAGCACCGCCCCCAATTCCAGCGCCAGCCGCGCGTCGGGACCCATTTCGTGAATGGGGCGCAGCTGATCGAAAAGCGATAGCGCCAGCCGCGAAACCTGCTCGGCATGCTGCCCGTTGTAATCCATGCGCCTGGCGAACCAGCGCGCCCCGGCCAGCAATTCCTCGGCGCGGCCTTTTTCCTCCGCCGACGCGACGCCCCCCGAATATTGTTCGGCAACCAGGTCGAGCAGCAGCCCTTCGCGCACTCCCACACCGGGAACCAGCAGCGAGCGCAGCCCCAGCCACTTGGCCACCGTGGTGATGATGATCGCCGCGATTCCCATGACTTCCGCGCGATCTTTGCGCACCCGGAACGTCCGCACCCGCGCGGGAACGTCCAGGCGGATCAATCGCCAGGTCTGGTCCCGCAGCAGCCGCACATTGATCGTCGGCGTCCGGCCGGCGAGCGGCCCCGGCGCAAGCCGCACCAGCGCCTCGGCGTTTCCGCCGCACGCCACGCTGATGGCACGCGAAAGATTCGGAGGAGACGGCATCGCGCTTCGCAGCAGGGACAGAACATGGTGGCGCAGCCGCCGCGTGGTGTCTTCGTCAATCGCGCCGTCGATGGAATACGTTTCCATCAGCCGGATGGTGCCCAGCGGCAGCGCGACGCGATGCCGCAGCACGCCGCGCTCGTAAAAATTCAGCTCCAGGCTGCCGCCGCCGAGATCGAAAATCAGTCGCGGCTGCACGCGGTCGCCCAGCGCCCAGTGCACGGCGGAGCAGACCAGCCGCGCCTCTTCCTCGCTGCTGATCACTTCGAGTTCGATGCCCGTCTTGCGCTGGATGCGCTCCAGCAGCCGGCGGTAATTGCGCACCTCGCGCGCCGCGGCCGTGGCCACGGCCCTGTACGACGTCACGTGATAGTGGTCCATGCGGTCGCGGAAATGACGGAACGCCCGCGCCGCGCGTGAAATGGTTTTCTCGTCGAGCAGCCGCCGCGTGAACGCGTTGTGGCCCAGGCGCACCGCGGCGCGTTCGCTTTCTAAAATCTGGATGTGCTGCGGAGAAGTCGCGCGCGCGATCGCCAGCCGGATGGCGTTCGATCCGGCGTCGATCGCGGTCAGTTGGACGGGGGCGGCCACTCTTTAGCGCCAGAGATGCGCGAGCGCGTGCGACGGCTTATACGACGTGCTGCGGATCCCGAGCTGCGACGCGATCCGTTTGCGCAGCACTCCGTTCACTTTGGATACGTTTGCTTCGCCATCCAACTCGATGAAGCTGTGCCGCTTCGAAAGATACTCGAACTCCCGCTTGATCATCGACTGGTAGCGGATAAAGGACTGAAACAGGTCGTTGGAAAGCGACATATCGCGCCCCGATTCCCAGTAGCTGATGGTCTGCGATTTTTTGAATTCGCGGTCGAAAGCCACCTCCGGCCGAACGTTGAGCCAGAACGTCAGGTCCGGCCGCAGCGCGATGTCGTAAATCCCGTGCAGGTAGTCGCGGCCGATTCCGCGGACCGCCGCGCGGGCAATCAGCGTGAAAATATAACGGTCCGCCAGAACAATCAGGCCCGAGCGCAGCGCCGGCAGGATGCGGCGCTCGAGCTGGTCAAAAAAATCGGTGCTGTACATCAGTGCCAGCGTGGTGCGGGTCACCGCGTTTTCGGCCAGCAACCCGTCAATGTCCTCGCCGACCAGAAACGACCGCCGCAGCCCCATCGTCTCGACTGCGAATCCCTCGCCTTCGAGCCACTCCGTGAGCAGCGAAATCTGTGTGGAGCGCCCCGAGCCGTCCGTTCCCTCGACCACAATCAGGCTGCCGCTCAGGTCCTCGGTCCGCACTCCCGGCAGCGGCATCCCGTAAAAACGCGAGTGTCCGTTGCCGTTTCCGTTCTTGCCCTTCTTCATGCGTTTCGAGGGCCGGCCGTTCGACCCCGCGCCTCCACCGGATTGGGAGCGTGGCGTCATTTTTTCTTGGGTGCAAACTGTTTCAGGTCCACGCGCTCGCCCAGCAACTGGCGCATCAGTTTCTGCAGCTTGTTCACGCGCACCGTGCCGTCCATCAGCACGAAGTTGTCGGTATCCACCATCTGGTCGTAGTGGTTCAGGATTTTTTCCTGGAAGATGCGGAAGCTTTCCGCGCGATCGAGCGAAATCCCCAGATCCATTCCGGCTTCGTAATATTTCAGCTTGGGTCGCCCGGCCACGATGCGGTTCACCGCCACGTCCAGCGGCGCGCGAAAATAAAAGGTGATGTCCGGCACGGGCGCGAAGCTGTAAAGATTGCGCAGCCAGTGCGGCGAACAGCCGCGCGCCGCATCGCGCGCAAACGCCGTATAGACGTAGCGGTCGGCTAGCACCAGGTAGCCGCCGTGCAGCAGCGGCAGGATCTGCCGCTCGCAACGGTCGGCAAAATCGGCTGCGTGCAGCATCGAAAACGTTGTCGGCGTCAGCAGCCGGCGCTGCTTCCCGCGCCGCGTCGCCGATTTCACCAGCGGCGACGAATTCCACTCCGTGAAATGAATCCGGTAGCCCCCGATTTCCAGCCAGCGCTTCAGTAAATAGAGCTGCGTGCTTTTTCCCGAGCCGTCAATTCCCTCGACCACCACCAGCGCGCCCGGGTAGGGACGCTTCGCCGCCGCCGCGGCGTGCTCCGGCACGGGGTGTTCGGCGATAGAAATTTCGGGTGTTAAGGTAGCCATGTGGACACACCTAGGACCGAGGAGTCATGATACTTCGGAACCTTGAACGCCGCGTGAAAAAAGTGTTACCCCCGCATGACCCGTCAATTGAACGGGTTGCAGCCGCGCTCTGCGCGCACGGCGCAGGTGCTTGCCTCGTTGCCGCCCCATTCATGAATCTCTCTTCGGCTTTCCAGACATTCAGGATCCCGGTCCTAATGTGGTAGCTTTAACGCCCATGCAACTCAGCCTGCAGAGCCAAAACGTCGGTGAAGTCGTCGTCATCCGCTGCCGCGGCCGCATCGTCAGCGGCGACGAAGTGCGTTTCCTGCAGTTCGAGGTCGAAAAATTAACCGAACTCAGCAAGCTCGTCGTCCTGCAGCTCGCCGAAGTCACCTACGTTGACAGCGGCGGCCTGGGTGCGCTGGTGCGCATGTTCGGCGTGCTTCGAGCCGCGCGTGGAGGTCTCAAGCTCTGCCAGCTATCTCCCTTCGTTTTCCAGGTTCTGCAGGCCACGAATTTGCTGAGCGTCTTCCACCCCTACGCTTCCGAGCAGGAAGCGATCGCCGCGTTTTCCGCGCGGTCGCAATCGCCGGACGAAATTTACCAGTCATCCAGCACCCGGGTCGTCTGCCTCGACACCTCGCTCGATCTCTTGGCCTACCTGAAAGTCCTGTTGCAGCGCGCGGGTTACGAAGTTTTCACCACCAGGCATCCCTCCGACGCCCTCTCGCTCGTCATGGGCACCAAGCCGCGCGTCGTAGTGTGCGGCCCGGGAATGGGCGGCAACGTTTCGGCGATTGAGAAATTTCGCGAGAGCGCGCCCAACGTTCACCTCCTGCAGCTCCCGCCCGATTTTTCCACCTCGGACGCAAACCAGTCGGGTCTCGATCTCACCAACGAACTCAAGTCCCTGCTCAGCTCCAAGCAGTAACCCGACACGATACCGAGCCGCAGCGGTTGCATCGCGCTTTGTCCACCGGAATCAGGATCTGGGCCACTCACGCCATATTTCTTCCAGGAGCGTCTGAAAAAAAGTTAAGGAATTCAACCTCCGGCAACCGTGCTAGCATTCTCCGAGCTGTGAACGAATGCATAGTCAACGGGGCAGGGTGCCTCGTGATCGGTCATGCAGGGAGGAGGAATTTGGCATGCGGAATAAATCTCTAGTATTCGCGAGCGTTTTTGCGCTGGCCGCGCTGCTGCTGTGGACGACGGGTGCAGCCGCCCAGCTTACCCAGAACCCTGGCAAGGGCTACAACCCGCCACGTATGGCCGATGGCCATCCGGATCTCGACGGTACCTACGATCTGGCCACGATCACGCAATTAATCCGGCCAAACGGTGCCAAGCGCGTGCTCACAGACGAAGAGGCCGCCAAGATGGAAGCTCAAATGGCCAAGGAGCGGCAGGACGGAGACGCCCCGCTCGCGCCTGACCGCGCTGCTCCGCCCAAGGGCAATGGCGACCAGGACATTCCCGTCCGCTACCGACCGGCCACCGGCGGCACAGGCGGATACAACACCTTTTGGATCGATCCCGGCTCGAAAGTCACCGTCGTGAACGGAGAAAAGAGATCGTCCATCATCGTCGATCCGCCCGATGGCAAGGTGCCTCCGATGACCGAGGCCGGATCGCATCGGGGATCCGCTCTCCGTTACCAGCCGCGATCGGACGCCCGCGAAAACAGCGATCCTGCGCTGGACCGCGCTCCCGGCGCCTTCGACAATCCCGAAATCCGCCCGTTGAGCGAACGCTGCATCCTGGGCTTTGGTTCCACGTCGGGACCGCCCATGCTGCCCGACTACTTCTATAACAATCTCCATCAAATCGTGCAGACGCCGAACTCGATCATGATTTTGAGCGAGATGGTTCACGACGCCCGGATCGTGCGCATGAATGCCCAGCACCTTCCCAAAGACATTCACTTGTGGATGGGAGACTCGGTCGGCCATTGGGAGGGCGATACTCTGGTGGTGGATACGACCAATTTCACCGACAAGACCCGATTCTTCGGATCCTCGGTGGACCTGCATGTGGTCGAGCGTTTCACCCGCACTGGCCCCAAGAGCCTGCTTTATCAGTTTACGGTCGAAGATCCTACCACCTGGACCAAGCCCTGGTCGGGCGAGTTCACTTGGCCGGTCACCGACGGACACATTTATGAATATGCCTGCCACGAAGGCAACTACGCCATGACCGACATTCTGAGAGGCGCGCGGCAGCGCGAGAAGCAAGAATCGACGGCCAAAACTACAAATTAGAAATGAACGGGAGCGATTCACGCGGATAGCCGGAATTCCAGGACGTTCCCGGCTATCCGTTGCGTAGCTCCCCGTGCGCAAGGAGCGGCGGTTCGTCGTCGTCGGCATCCAAGGTGCCGGGTTCTGACGGAGACCCTGCTCCTCAATTTCTCCCTTACTCGGGCTGCCTGACAAGTTCAGCGCTTGCCGAAGACATTTCCCCTCGCTTCCCTGATCAGGCGCTCACCCTCCCTCGCAATTTCCAAAGTCCGACGTCTCGGCGCTCCGCCTTCGCATGCTTTTTCGATAATCATCAAAGAGGACCGTTAATTTAATACGGTCAGCCGGAAATCGAACCCTCGAGGGCCTGTATTGCCTTGACGCCCGGCAGCAAATTAAGGAATCGTAGAAGTTCATGCCAAAATTCAAAATACTCGTTGTCGATGACTATGAACCCTTCCGGCGATTCGTGTGTTCGACGTTGGAACGAATAGCCGGGCTCCAGATAATCGATCAGGCGTCGGACGGATTGGACGCCCTCGAAAAGGCGGAGAGCCATCAGCCGGACCTGCTCCTTCTCGATATCGGCCTTCCGAAGCTCAACGGAATCGAAATCGCCAAGCGTGTTCGCAAGCTCTCCCCCGGAACAAAAATCCTGGTCGTCAGCCAGCATTCTTCGTCGGAGGTGGTACGCGAGTCGCTGCGTTCTGGCGCCATTGGCTACGTTCATAAGTCGCGTGCCGGAAGCGACCTGTTGCCTGCGATCGATGCGGTTCTTCGGGGCGAACGCTTTGTCACTCAAGAAGTTTCCGAAGGGCCGCATTCGTCGCCAAGGTCGCACTATTCCTTCGACTTCGATCCCACGTATCGCATACTTCGCTTCAGGCTCAATGGGCGGATCACCGACGAACTGATGCGGGATTTCTACTACAACACGCGCGAGCCGTCCGACCGTACCCGGCCAAACGCGGGAGTCCTCGATACCTCGACGGTGGATTCATTCGAGGTCTCCCACGAAGTCATCGTGGAACTGGCCAGCGCTTCTCCCATCGTGCCGCGTCCGGACTTCCCGCGAGTGGTCATCGCTCCCTCTCCCGAGATCTACGGCCTGATGCGAATGTTTGCCATACGAGGCGAGGCAACGCGCCCAAATCTGCATGTGGTTCGAGAGGCAGCGGAGGCGTGGGCCATCCTGGGTGTAGTAAACCCGTTATTCGAACCTCTGGATATGTACTAGCGCGTCCGCGCTTCGCGATTATGCGTCCATCCGCTCGACCAAATAAGCCCGCCATGCGGGGGCCGCGAATGGATCCGCGAAGTATTGCGTTTCCCGCGCAACCTTCACGCCCGTGAACTCCATAATGCTCACGGTGTAGGACGGTTTGTCGTCATATTTCAGGATGAATTCGGTCACCCAAAGATCGCCGCTGCCGATGATTCGCCGGACGGAAAAGCGCTTCTTGTTCGGCTGAATCGAGCGCTGCTTCTGGATGTTGCTTCGGCCGCGGGTTCGCTCGCCTGACTGTGGGTAATCCAGCACCGCGTCTTCCTGATAGATGAGGTGCTCCGTATCAAGATCGTTGGCGTCGGACGCCGCCCAATGCTGATCCAGCGCGGCGCGTATCGCTTGATCTCGCTGCTCCAGTTGCGGTTTTGCTTCCATGTTCAAGCACCCTTTCCTCGCGCGATGAAACCGGGAATACCCGTGTTCACCACTTGATTGAGCCTCACTAAGTATACGATTCCGGTAGGTCAGCTCGGTAATGTCATAGCGCCCGATTCGTCGGGCAACCGTTTGAAGTCCAGACGCGCGATCTCTTGCGCCGCGTTGCGCATTGTGGCAGCGTGGACGTGGAGGTGCACAGTCTAGCCGTCACAGAAATGAGGAGTCTGCCGCAGCCCATTTGGAGGCGCGAAGCTAAATGGCGACGAACTTCAGCAAGGAACTTGCGGTCACGCCCGGCAAAAAAGTGAAGCTCGCGAAGTGGGATCCCGAGGACACCCTCGGCTGGGAAAAAGATCACAAAATGAAGGCTTCTCTCGACAAGGCCATCGAGAAGCTCGACAAACTCCAGTACCTTCTCTACGCCGAACACAAGCACGCCCTGCTCATCTGCCTGCAGGGACTCGACGCTGCCGGCAAGGACGGCGCCATCCGCCACGTCATGTCCGGCGTCAATCCCCAGGGCTGCACCGTCACGTCATTCAAGAAACCCTCCGCAGAGGATTTGGCCCACGATTTTCTGTGGCGCATCCACAAGGCCGTTCCCGAATTTGGCGACATCGGCATCTTCAACCGCTCGCAATATGAGGACGTTCTCGTCGTGCGCGTCCACAATCTGGTTCCCAAGGATGTGTGGTCCCGCCGCTATGAAGAGATCAACCGCTTCGAGGAGCTGCTGGACGACAACAACGTGAAAATCGTGAAATTTTTCCTGCATATCAGCAAGGACGAGCAGAAGAAACGCTTCCAGCAGCGCATTGACGATCGCGACCGCCGCTGGAAAATTTCCGAAGCCGATTTCGCCGAGCGCAAATTCTGGGACGATTACACCAAGGCGTACGAGGAAGTTCTCGCCAAATGCAGCACCGCTCACGCGCCCTGGTACGTCATCCCCTCGAACAAGAAATGGTTCCGCAATCTGGCCATCTCCCACATCATCGTCGAGACGCTCGAAAGCATGAACATGAAATTCCCGTTACCCACGGTGGACGTGAAGAAGCTAAAATGGAAATGACATCGAAATCCCGGGAGGTTGGTGGCGAATGAAAGGCTTTATTCTGGGAATTTTGTTTACGCTCATCGCGCTGGCTGTGGGCGGGTGGTGGTGCGTCAAGCAGGGCTATGTGAATTTCGCGGCCGATCAGAAACCTTCGCTCGTCGAGGAGAAACTCGCCATGGATGCGGTGGATGCTTCCACCGATCGCCGCGCGCCCGACGCCAAGAATCCGGTGACCCCGACGGAAGAAAATCTGGCCGCCGGCGCCAAGCTCTATCTCGACCATTGTGGCGGCTGCCACGGCGTGCCCTCCAACGCCGAGAGCGATTTCGCCAAATCCTTCTCTCCGCAGGTGCCTGAATTCTTCAAGGACGCGCCGGACATGTCCGAAAACCAGAATTTCTACATCATCCAGCACGGCATCCGCTGGACCGGAATGCCGGCGTGGAACAAAACCCTGAGCGACCAGCAGATCTGGCAGATTGTGGCGTTCCTCTCCAATGTTGAGAAGCTTCCGCCCGCCGCGCAGGCCGTATTCGGGCCGCAGCCCGCGCCCGCACCGGCGGCTCCGGCGATGCAGATGAAAATGCCCAAGGCCCACTAGGGCAACTCTCGCGGAAAATTTGTGGTGGGATTTAACGACCGCGTTGCGGAATCAGCGACTCTAAGCCGTCAGAGTCCGCTCTCCATAGCGCGTGCCGCGCGATTTGCTGGTGACCTGCAGTGCGGTATTCAGGGCCACGGGTCCAAATTCTGCCGGTCTCACCCGCTCCGACCGCCGATCGAGATTGACCGCACCGCTCTCGGCGCCACCGGGATGCAGGAGCCCCGCCGCCCGCCTCGCAAGCTCGTTGCGGTTTTCGACTCCGAACTTGCTCAAAAGCGACGAGACGTGAAATTTTACGGTTCGGACCGTGATGTTGAGCCGGTCGGCGATTTCCTTGTTCGCCCGGTTGCAAATGACCGACTGCAGAATCTCCTGTTGCCGGGGGCTCAGAGTGGCCGGGCTGGCGGTCGCCCGTCCCTGTTCCAGCAGCTCCTTGGCGCGAGCGATCAGGCGGTTCGACATTTCCACTGCGGCGGGAACCAGGACCGCAAATTCGCCCGGGTCCGATCCGCGAACCAGGCACTGCACGGCCAGCAAGCCGGCCATCCGCTCGATCACATAGTTTGGATCGGAACTCGATTCGGCGTGAAATCGCGCCGCGCCGGTTGATTTTTCACAAAACACGAAGACATTGGGTGGGTTGGCGCCGCTTTTTTTGTTCGGTGGGACAAGTTTTGGGAACGCACGCACTCTTTTCACTATATGGGCCTCTCCGTCCTTGTCCAGGGCTGTACTGGGCAAAGAGTATCGGTTTTTGCTCCTCTGCCACTGCGAAGCTGCTGGGCTGGTTCGGCGTAAACAAGCAATCTCCCGCGCCCCCACGGAAGACCAGTTTCCCTGTTGTAGCAAAGCGCTGCGTGCGGAAAGCGGGCCTGACGTTGCCGACGTGGCAGATGGGATGCCATCGTCCGTCTCATTTTAAGACGAGCCGATTGAATGACATGCCCTCGCGGCAAGATACAGTGAATTATGTATTCTATGTAGAATATTCCTGTATGCGGGATTTTTTTCGCGATTTGTATTCTCCGAGGGCCTTCACACGCGATGATCCGTCGAAGGTGTTGCGCCTTCGTGACTCTTTTGTGACGCCGCGATTGGTTCTAGCTATAATCCCGGCGGATAAAGCGTAGGGAGGAGGGGCCATGTTCGGCAACACTTCCGGGTTTGACCCAGCATCGTGCATCCGGTTGGGACTCCGAATCCTGCGATCCACCCTGAATTTGGCCCCGGTTGCCGGATGCCTGCTGCTAACTGCCCCGTCTGCCGCCGGGCAAACCACCCCGATCAGTCCGCCGCCCGCGTTCGGCCAAGTTCCGCAGGGGGCGGGCGCCTGTTCCGTAGAGAAGTCGTGCGCGGAGCTCGCGCCAATGATGATACAGAGCGCCCTGGGCCCCTCGCCGCTCGGGGATAACCTGCGAACCCTCACGGATTCGATCGCCGCGCGCGCCGCCGGCTCGCCCGAAGCGGCTGGCGTGGTCGCTTGGGCGGTCGAGGCGCTGCGTCGCGCGGGAGTTGACAACGTGCACTCGGAGAAATTCACGCTGCCGGGCGCGGGGGAATCTGAGAACGTGGTCGGCGAGATCCGCGGGCGCGAGAAGCCCGACGAGTTCGTCCTGCTCGGCGCGCATCTGGGTTCGTGGGACCTGGGAACCGGCGTACTCGACAACGCCTGCAATGCCGCGATCGTGGTGGACGCGGCGCGAGTGATTCATGCGTCCGGAAACATCCCGCGGCGGTCCATCCGCTTCGTGCTTTTCACCGGCGAGCAGAAGGGCGAGCTGGGTTCGCGCGCCTATGCGCAAGCGCATCGGGCGGAACTCGACCGCATGGTCGCGGCGATCATTTACGACCCCGGCCGAGGGCGCGTAACCAGCTACGCGCTGAACGGTCGGAAGGACCTGCTTCCGGGTGCGCGCGAAGCGCTGGAGCCGCTGAAATCCCTGGCGACACTAGAAATCTCGTTGGACGCCCCGGACGATTCCGACAACGTCGATTTTGTGCTCGAAGGCGTGCCCACGCTGGTTGCCAGACAGGATGTTGCGAATTACGTGCTGAGCTACTACTCGGCGTCCGACACGGTGGATCAGGTGGACACCCGCGAATTGAAACGCAGCGTGGCGATTGCGGCGGTGACCGCGTATGGCCTGGCCGACGCGGGCACGCGAATCGGGCAGCGGCAATCGCGCGCCGAAATCGAGCAACTGCTGAATGGAACGGGACTCGAGAAGTCCATGAAGGCGGAAGGCGCCTGGACTGCGTGGGAGAAGGGCGAGCGCGGCCGCCAGCCGTAACGTTCCTTTCGCTTTTGTCGCCGCTTGCAGCATCACGATGATCGGCACAGCGCGGTCGAACTGCTCAGCGGGTTCTCGTTTCGGCGCGATATCCGTACTAGAAAGGCAACGGGTTCTTCGGCAAATCTCCGCGCGATTTATCACGCACCGGCAAGCGTCACGTATAATGGGCGAGCCATGGCCATGATGGAGCGTGCGAGCGCCGGAAAAATTTCCGCGGCGGCGGAAAAGCCGCGGCGTTTTCTGGCGGTGGACTACGGCCGCAAGAGAATCGGAATGGCGCTCTCCGATGAGCTGGGAATGACGGCGCAGCCGCTGGCGACGCTGGCGCGCGCGAACCGGCAAACCGATCTTCGCCGGCTTCGCGAGACTTGCCGTGCGCATGGCGTCACGCATATTATCGTCGGCCACCCGGTGCACATCACGGGCGAAGCGGGAGAAATGGCGGACGAGGCGGCGCGGTTTGCGGCGCGTCTGGAGAAAGAGACGGGCATCGGCGTGGAACTCGTGGACGAGCGGCTGACGACCTGGGAAGCGCGACAAATAGTTGCGGAAACGAAATCGGCGGGCCGCCGCAAGCGCGAACCGCTTGATGATTTGGCTGCCGCCGTGTTGTTGCGCGACTACCTCGAACGAACGCGTGCCAGTTCGGGCACGGTGCGCGACGCTGGCGCGGAGAAGGATCAAGGCGGATGAGGCGGCTTGGATTTCTGGCGCTTTTCCTGATCGCCGCGCTCGGCGGCGGAGCCAGCTGGCTCGATTCGCAGCTCAGCCGTCCCTATCGCGGGCACCGCCCCGAGAAAGTGTTCGTGGATATTCCCCACGGCACCTCGCGCTGGGGCGTCTCCCAAATTCTGCGGAGCAACGACGTGATCCGCAGCCCGCTGGCGTTCGCGCTGTTCAGCGATTGGCATTTCCGCAGGAGTTTGCAGGCCGGCGAATACTATTTCGACCACCCCGTAAATTCGCGCGAAGTGTTCTGGAAAATCGCGCACGGGCAGATCTTCGTTCACACCGTGACCGTGCCGGAAGGCTGGACGATGTTCGACATCGCGGACGAGCTGGACCGGGAGGGCGTCTGCAGCCGGTCGGATTTTCTTACCGCAGCGCACGATACAACCCTGATTGCGGATCTGGCGCCGCAGGCGTACAGCCTGGAGGGGTTTCTTTTTCCTTCAACCTACGAATTCACGCGCCGCGCCACCTGCGAGCAGGTGGTGAAGCGGATGGTCCAGAATTTCCGAGCGGTCTGGGAAACGCTGAAGCCTGCGGGCGCGCCCGAGAATTCCGGGAGCCTGACGACTTTGGAAGTGGTGACGCTGGCGTCGCTGGTCGAGAGGGAGACGCCGAACGCGGAGGAACGCGCGCTGGTAGCCGGGGTATTCTACAACCGGCTGCGGCACGGCACTCCGCTGCAGTGCGATCCGACCGTGCAGTACGCTATGGAACTCGCGGGCCGACCCGAGAAGAGCGTGCACGCCGTGGACTTGCGCACCAATTCACCCTATAACACCTATGAACACCGCGGGCTGCCGCCGGGGCCGATTGCCAATCCCGGCGAAGCGTCGCTGCGGGCCGCGCTGGCTCCGGCCACCACGGACTATCTGTATTTTGTGGCCAACGACCAGGGCGGACATTTTTTCAGCGCCACGCTTGCCGAGCACAACCGCAATGTGGCCAGGCTTCGCAAGCTGCTGGCCCGCGACGCAGCAGCCGCCGATCCCGCACCCAAGAAAGTGCAGCGCTGAGGCCCGTCTTGACTGCCAGCCGCTCCAAGAAAAACGAGTCCGGCGAATCCTCCAGCAAGAAGGATTTGATCCTGGAAGCCGCGCGCGGACTGGGCAAGCCGCGCTTTACTCCCGCGGAAATCGAACAAATCCGCAGACAGCTGATTTCGCAGCTTGGCGCGACGGCCGGAAAAACTTCCGCGGACTACATCGTGAGCGTGCTCGAAGCGGGCGGCATGCGCGTGGTCTGGTCCACGCAGTCGGATACGGAAGGGCGCTACGAGGAAGAGTTCACCGACCTGCTCCACTTTTCCACGTTCACGGAAGCGGAAATGTGCCTGGTGCGGCTGGACGAACTGCTGCGAAAATTTCTGGTCGAAGGCGAGCGCACAGCGGCCGAGCGCGTGCGTGAAGTGGCGCGGCTGGGACGGCGGCGCGCGGAGATGATCTCCCGAAACCACAAGGTCGAGGAGGACAACCGCGCGCAGAAGGAAGAGGCGGCGCACTGGTTCGCTATATGGCTGGAAACCCCGGACGCGTTCTTCGACTGGCTCGAGGTGCGGAAACAATCTCCGGAATTTCAGAAGAAGTTCCCACGCGCATTCGACGACGAGGCATAGATGTACCTGCTAGATATCGAAGCACTCGATCTGGGCGCGGACGTGCGCGCCGTGGGCCTCGACCTGGTGGAAGCGGATGAGAACCGCGAGCCGGTGCGCGGCGCCGCAGCCGCCCGCATCTGGAGCCGCGTGCTGCAGGCGACCGCCGGGCAGGAACGCTGGGCGCTCGACTTCTTCAGCCATCTCGAACGCGTGCGGGATTTCTGCAAACTCCACGATATTTCCTTCCGGGAAGCCAGCCAGCGCTCCCTGGTGATCCCTGCCCCTGAACCTGCGGCGCTGGAATCCCTTCTCGAGCGATTCGAGGCCGAGACGTTTGGAGTGCGCGCCGGCGCGCTCGTTTCGCCGGACGGAGCAGGCGACGCGGCTCTCGAGGGAGATCTCGCTCGCCGCGGCGTGGATGCCTATCACACGGCCTATCCGCGATACTTCTTTTGTGGGATCTGCGCGTTTGAGGATGCCTCGCTGGTGCTGTTCAGCGAAAACCTTTGGGCGAGCGAGGTAATTCGCCGCGTGCGCCCGACGATCAAAGGCCTGGACGTGGAAGTGCACCTGCCGAACTGACCGGTACCCTCGTTGCTCTGTCCGCAACCTTAGCCCATTGGTACCATTCCCCCCGCAACTAGTTCTAGTACACTTGATTGGAGAACAGGAGATGTCGCCCCTCCCAAGCGAAATTACTGTGGCCGTCGAATCCACCATCCCGAATGCCCGCGCTTTTGTTCGCAGCCTCAATGTGCTTCTTAAGTACGCTCGGCTCTATGGTTTAGAGCACCTTCGATCCGCCGGACAGTTTGAGATCAGCTGGAATGAGCTGGAGCAGGCGGTGCAAACGGCCGGTCAATCGGGGCTGCTATTGGGAGCCTCGGGTTCGCAGCTTCTGCTCGACGGCGTACCGCTGGAGTCCACGCAGG
The DNA here is from genome assembly GCA_963814605.1 of uncultured Acidobacteriota bacterium. GTDB lineage: Bacteria > Acidobacteriota > Terriglobia > Acidiferrales > UBA7541 > Palsa-295. The sequence continues at coordinate 428,895 of CAWFDD010000003.1, forward strand.
CCGAACGCAGTTTTGCGGACCTGCTCAACGCCGCCGGCGTGGCCAGCATCTGCTTCCTCCCCAATGTCGCGCGCGACGAGTTTGCCAATCTCGTCAAGGCGTTCATGGAATCCGGCGGACCGAAGTCCGTGCCGCTGACCGAGCGCCTGGAGCAGTATTTCGGCAACCGGGAGTCCGCGGGAATCCGGGTGAACGAAATTCGATTCGTGGCCGAGGATGCGGGCTTCTCGGAGGCGCGCGTCGCGGCGCAATTGACGGCCAAAACTCTGGGAGCCGACGCTGAGATGGTTCAGGAGTGGTTCCGCAGCCCGGAGAAAATGATTCAGCTGATAGCCGCGGCCGAAGGCGCGCACGGCGGGCCGGGCGGACCCGGCAGCGGCGGTGCGGGAACCGGAACAGGCACTGGCGCAGGAACGGGATCAGGAAGCATCTATTCCGGCGGTCTGGAAATGAGCTCGGGCACAGGTTCCGGCTCAGGAACCGGTTCAGGAGTTGGCGCGGGAACAGGAGCAGGCGCTGGTGCAGGCACCGGTGGCGGAATCGGTGCCACCGCGCCGGGCAGCCTCGCGGATGCTTTGCCGCAACTTGGCGAAGCGGAAATGCACAGCCTGCTGCGGCTACTCGCGCAATTCGGCGAAGCGGCGCACGGCGGAACCAAGGGCGGTCCATCGCCCGATCAGATGGCCTGGCAACTGAAACTCGCGGCGCTTCCCCAAAACGCGCAGGTAACTTTGCGGCAGGCGTTGGCGACCGTGGCGGCAAAGACGCCGTCGGCGAAAGTGGACGAGACGGTGCTCCTGAAGCTGGCGGAAGATCTGGCGATTCGCTTCGCGCTCGACCGCTTCCAGCGCGGCGAGGTGCGCGTCAACGCCGTGCGCCAGATGCTCGACAAGATGGGCCACGAGCTGGGCACGCTGCGAAAGCTGCTGAAGGCTCGCGAAGACAAATTGGCCAGCGCGGGGCTATCGGTTGAGTCGCATGCGGATGTGCTCGACCGGCAGTTCTGGGCGGCGGTGCCGGAATCGGGCAAGCGCGCAGTGCTGACTTCCACCGAAGCGTGGTGCATTCCTCCGCGCAACGTCCAGCAATACGTGGAAGAGCTGCTCGGGCGCGGCGAAGCGGATGCCGCCGGAGACGTGCTGCTGAAATACGCGTCGTGCGTGCGCAACAAGGACGCCGCGGCGCGCAAGAAGGCCGCCATCGGGCTGGGGCAGTTGGCCGAGCTGTATAGCAAGGGAGCCAGCCAGCGGCTGCAGGATGCGCTGGCGCAAATCGGCCAGCAGTTGGCAGCCGAAAAAGATGCCGAACTGCAGACGCTGCTGAGCGCCGCATTCGTGCGGCTGAGCCAGGAGGCCGCGTCGCGGCGATATTACCGCGCGATGCAGCAGGCGCTGGACTCGATCGCCGACCTCGAGGAGTCGCGTCCGGCGTGGGCGCAGAATTTGCGTCCCCGACTGGGAGTCGAGAACCGGATTTCGGAATTTGTCGAAGAAGCTTTGACGGCCGAGGCGATGCCCGAAGGACTGGTGGGCGTGCTGATGCGCGTCCCTCAGGGCGCGGGCGAGCATCTAGCCGTGCGGCTGGCGCGCTCGGGCCGGCGCAGCGAACGCGAAAACGTGGTGCAGCTCGCCAAGGCTGTGGGCAGCGCATGCGCCAGATACTTGAAGGAAGTGCTCAGATCCGAACCGCCCGCGAAGGCTGCTAGCGTGGTCGGGTTGCTGAGCCGGCTCGACCCGATGGGAGTGGATGAACTGCTGCCGCAGCGCCTCCGCCATGGCGGGCGCGCGTTTCACGACGCGGTGGTGCGCCAGCTTTCGATTGCCGGAGCGCCCGAGCGCGGCCAGTTGCTGACCAATCTGATCGAGGCGATTGACACCATGGTGCTGCCGCTGGCGCTGGACGAGATCGGCATGTGCGCCGATCCAGCGACCGCAGCGAAGCTGCTGAGACTCGCCGAGGGAGACATTCTGCCGCAGGGTTCCGAATACCTGCGCGTGAAAGCGATCGAGGCGCTGGGCCGCATGCGCGCGACGGCTGCTGCGGGCCATCTGCGGCGCTTCGTCGAATCGCGCAAAGCGTTTGGCTGGGCTTACCCCGAGGAAATTCGGACGGCCGCGGCTCAGGCGCTGGTCAAGCTTGATCCCGAGTGGATCCAGGAGTTCCTGCCGCAGTCGGGCCTGGACGATAACGTGATGGCGCTCGCGCCGCTCGATCCCATTCCCGATCGCGACGTGGTGAGGCATCGCCGGTATCGCCGGATCCGGCTGCCGCGCAACGTGCCGGCGGTGATTACCTCGGCGCGCGGAAAATATTCGTCGGCGATCAGCGTGCTGAGCCTCGAGGGCGGCCTGCTGAGCGGCGACGTGCAACTGGCGGTGGGCACCGAGGCCACGCTGAAGATTCCCGCGGGTCTGCGCTCGATCAACATGCAGGCCGTGGTGCGATTCGTGCGTTCGCATCAAGCCGGCTTCGAGATGGTCGGCATGGGCCTGGAAGACCGCGCGAAACTGCGACGGCTGCTGGTTTCGCTCGGCAGCGCCAATCCAGCCGGCAGACCGGCTCGTACGGAAGAGTAGGTTCGCGCACCACGCGCGAACTTCCGCGAGAAGACTGGTGTTCGTTCCCTCCTTTTAGATTTCGAATCGCCAACCGATTTTGGAGAAGCGCCGAGAATGGGTCTCCGCGCGTCGGATCACGAAACGCGGACTCCTCGCGATGCGGCGGAAATCATGGACGGAACGATCCGGCGATAGGGCAGCAGGCTGAAAAACTTCTGGCGGCAGGGGTCGCAGCGATATGCCGGGAAACCGAGGAAGCGCTCCAGCGCATTGAGCGCGCCACTTTCCACGCGGTCGCGAGAAATGTGTTCGAGATCGAAATTACCGCAGCGCGGGCAGTGAGCGTAACGCGCAAAGGGAATCGCGACGGTCCAGGCGTAAAATCGCTGTTCGCACGCCTGGCAGCGCCAGGGCCGCAGCTGCGTCAGCGTGGCGAGAAAATCAGCGCCGCCGCCGCGACGCGAACGATAGCATTCCCCACTTCGGCATCGGGGGCAGATCATTTCGCTGGGGTGACTCCCGGCATGGCGCGACAGCATATCCAAAACCAATTGACATCGCAATAGAGGCGCGCGCGGTACTACCTCCGAACGGTGTAAGATAACGCGCGAGAGGAACGCGAATGCCCGACTATACCGACGCGCACGCGCGCGCGGGAATCCACGCCAAATTGCCCAAGCTCGACACCTGGCCGAACCAGTTTCCCGGCTACGAAATCACGATTCGCGTTCCGGAATACACGTCCGTGTGCCCCAAGACGGGCCTGCCGGACTACGGCGCCATCACCATTCAATATCAGCCCAGGAAACTCTGCCTGGAATTGAAGTCGCTGAAGCTCTACCTGCTCGCCTATCGCAATTTGGGAATCTTCTACGAGAATGCGGTGAACCGCATGTTGCGGGATATTGTCGCTGCTGTCAGGCCCGCGTGGTGCCGGGTGACCGGTGAATTCACGCCGCGCGGCGGACTGACTACAACCGTGGAGGCGCGCTGGCCGCGCGGCATTGGCAAAAAGACTCGCTCGCGGAGATAGACTTCGCTCTCCCGCTCGGCGATAATCCAGCGAATCGGCGTGCGGTTCCCGCCGCCAAGGAGGCTTGATGAGTGAGGAAACACCGAACGACGTCCAGATGGTAGAAGCGGCATCGCTGCCGCGCTGGGTGATGGTGCTTTTCGTCGTGGCGTTTGCGCTGGTCGCTTACCTGCTGTACGCGAGCTATTCGGAGCGCCAGACGCTGCACAAGGCCCAGGACGATGCCTCGCAGAAGGCGCAGGCGACCGCCGCGGAACTCGACAAGACCAATTCCCGGATCGCCGACCTCAAGGGACAGCTCGATGTGATGTCGCAGAAGCTCGGGTTGACGGAAGACGAGTTGGCGCGCGCCCGTGGCCTGGCGCAGACGGTGCGCAGCGAACAGCAGAAGAGCGACCAGCAGTTTCGCCAGCAGCTTGGCGCGGTGCAGGCGGATACGACAACCAAGTTCGGGCAGATTTCGACGCAGCTGAACGGCACGCAAACGGATCTCAACGCCACCAAAGCCGATCTCGAAGCGACCAAAGGCGCCATGTCCAGCATGAAGGGCGACCTGGGCGTGCAGAGCGGCTTGATTGCGCGGAATCACGATGAAGTCGAGGAGTTGAAGCGGCTGGGGGAGCGCGACATTTTTGAATTCAGCCTCAGCAAATCGGCGAAGGCTCCCGAGCATGTGGGGCCAATCGCAGTTCAGCTGAAGAAAACGGACACCAAGAAATACAAATACACCCTCAACGTCGTGGCCGACGACAAAACCATCGAGAAGAAAGACAGGACGACCGGCGAGCCGATTCAATTTTATGTGCGCGGCGCGCGTGCGCCCTATGAGATCGTGGTGTTCGATCTCACCAAGGATTCGGCGAAGGGATATCTGAGCGCGCCGAAGTCCGCCACGGCCGCGCCACCCGGCGCGCCAACTCCCGCGCCGCCGGCGGCGACGCCGAATCAGTAACTTTCGACGTTTGCAACTAACTAAACGCGTATCCACATCGCTGCGCGCTTTGTCGCGCTCCGTGTCAAGCTGGTGGACAGGGACAGCCACAATTCCGGTGCTGCGTGGACTCGTCTGAACGTCGAGATCCGGGAGAGGCGCGCGTGAATCTCACTCGAAAACACATTTCCGGCAAATGCGTTTCCGCCGTCGCCATCGTTTTTACTTTTTTGGCGGCCAGCCCCGCGCTGTTCGCACAGACCGCGCCAATCGCTGACCGGCTGTCGCCCAATACCGTCGTTAGCGTCGAGTGGCATGGCACCGCGTTCCTGGCCGGCGCGGACAAGAAAAATCACGTCTTGCAGCTCCTGGAAGATCCCGCCCTCGCTCCCCTATGGACGGCTGTGACCAACCGCTTGCAGCAGAACGCGAAAAAGTCGCCCAATATGAATTCCAGCGTTGCGCTAAGCGATCTCGTTTCCTTGCTGGAAAAACCAGCCGTATTCGGCGTCAGCGTTGATGCGGACGCGGCAAAATCCTCGTCACCGGAGGATGCCGGCAAGCAGTTCGGTTTCTTCGGGGTTTACGACGCAACGGGCAAGACCGGCCTCATTCAGAAATGGAAAAGCATGATCGCGACCGCAGGGGGCCAATCCGCCGGAGTGACGAATTACGACTTCGGCGGAACGCAGGTGGAGGTTCGCACGTCGGGAAAAGACACATTCTACAACGCGCAGGTCTCCAGTTATTTCCTGTACGCAAACCGAAAGCAGATCATGGAGGATCTCATCGGCCGTTTTCGCGCCTCCGGTCATCCGGCAGCATCCCTGTCGCAGCTTCCCGGCTATCAGGAGATGCGAAAATACATGGGCGCGGGTGACGCGCTGGAATTCTTCGCGCGCATTCCCGATGTGAGTCAATGGAATATTCCCGCCCTGCCCAATCAAGCGGGAGAGCAGCTGGCAAACAATCTGCACCTGGAGAAGATTCATGCGCTGGGACTCGGCGTCAGTTTTGCCGGAGAGGCGACGCGCTTGCGTGCCGCGGCTCTGGGTGACACGTCGTCCCCTGGCATATTTGACCTGGCGAGTTCAAGCAAGTCCGTGTTCCAGACTCAAAATGTGGTGAACGGAAGTTCAACGTTCAGCATGACCCGGTTCGACTTGGCAGCCGCGTACAAATGGATCCGAGGCGTCGCCGTTGCCAGCGCGCCGCCCGAACAAGCCGCCGCTATTCCTGCGCTCGAAGCCATGGGCCAGAACTTCCTGGGTATGCCGATTCCCGACGCGCTGGCATTGCTCACCGGCGAGGTCGCCTCGGTTTCTACATATTCCGACGACGGCACGGCGACGCAGCTTTTCGCCGCCACCATTCAGAAACCGGAAGCGATTCTGCGTATCCTTCGGGCGGTCCTCGGTGACAAGATCGCGGCGGAAGATTCCTCGGGAAGCACCACCTACCTCGATATCGCGTTTCCCTACACCGACCCACAGAGCAGAGCGCAGCGCAAAACGTTTTACTATGCGGCCGTAACTCCGGACTTGATACTGGCCGCGCCGAAAAAGGCGCTGCTGCGCCAGGCCGTGGAGCGCCTCGCCAGCCAGACGAGCGCCTCACCCGCCGCGGGAATATTTGCGAATCCCGAATACTCCACAATGCGCTCCCGCCTGCCCGGAAAACTCTCCGGGTTAAGCGGCACCGACTTCACCCAGATTCCCTGGGACGCGTTCCTCGCGCATTACGGGGACCAATTGGCGCAGGCTGGGAAAAAAACGAATGGCTCCCAGCCGCCGGACATGAGCTGGCTGAAGCTGCTGAAGCCCGAGGTGATTTCCCAGCATCTCCACATGACGCTAGGCGGATGGTGGAAAGATTCGAGCGGCGTGTACTTTGATACGTACATTCAATAGGCCGCGCCGTCCCGGGTGGGCGTCATCTCACGTTTTTCTATCCGCGATTATTTCCATCACCAGTTGCCCGCTCGATTGCCGGGCGCAGGATGTCCCCACGCCCGCGCAACAGCCGCTCCAGGCCACCACCGAGATCGTAAAAGTGGACGCCAGCGTACTCGACAAACGAGGCGATTTCGTCGGCGGCCTCGGGCGCACCAATTTCCGGGTTCTCGACAACGGCGCCGAGCAGCCGATCGCTTTTTTCACTCCGGTGGAAGCGCCGGCTCAGATTCTGGTCATGCTCGAAACCAGTCCCGCCGTTTACCTGATTCACAATCAGCATCTGGTTGCCGCGTATGCGCTCGTTGACGGTCTGGCCGCGAATGACGAGGTTGCGCTGGTCACCTACGACCGGGAGCCGCGCGCCATCCTGGCGTTCACGCCGAATAAGTCCGCGCTGCTGGCGGCGCTCGCCGGAGTCCAGTACACCATCGGCATGGACGATTTGAATTTCTACGATTCGGTTTCGGGAGTTCTCGACTGGCTGGGGCCTGGGACGGGCAAGAGGGCGATTGTGGTCCTGACTACGGGCCTGGACTCCTCATCGCCGGCGCGGTGGGACGCGCTGGTTCGCAAACTGCGCGGAGAAGACACTGTGATTTTCTCCGTGGGGTTGGGCGGAGCCCTGCGCGGGGAAAGCAATAAGAAGTCAAAGAAGGGCGGTTCGAAGTCCACTGGCCGCGAGGCCGCCGACGCGACGGCCTTTGCCACGGCCGATAATGCCCTCCGCGCGCTGGCCACCATTACCGGCGGGCGCGCTTATTTCCCGGAGTCGGATAGGGACTTCGTGCCGATCTATCACGAGATTGCGTCCGCGTTGCGCCACCAATACGTGCTCGGCGTCGCGCCCGCGCACGATGGGAAGTTCCATGCGCTCACGGTCGAGGTTCTCGGCGCAAATGGCGAGCCGATGACTGCGCCTTCCAGGACGCCCGCGTATCGCATTCTCGCCCGCGAAGGGTATCTGGCTCCCGGGCCTTGACTCGTATAATCTCAGAACTTCAACCAGGACTTGGAAACGCGCGTGGAGGCTCGATGAAGCGGAGGATAGCAATCGCAGTGGTGTTCGTGGTGGTGCTGGGCGCGGGCCTGGCGCAGCATGCCGCGTCGCACGCGCAGACGGCCACCACATCCCCGCAGAAGCCGGCCACCGCCGCGCGCTTCGAGTTCGAAGGCAACGCCGCTGAATTGCCCGCCAAATTTGTCGGCAATCTGATTTTTGTGCCGGCGCATGTGAACCGCAGCCAGCCGTCCCTGTTCGTGCTCGACACCACGGCCCCGATTTCGTCCATTGATCCAAAGCGCGCGGCGGAACTGGGAATCGCGAGCACCCAAGCGGCCGTGCTGAATTTGAGCGGCGTCAATATTCTGTTGTCGAACTTTGCGCAAATACCCGGCGATAATTTTGGCGCGCGAGTGGGCTGGGGTTACGAAGGAACGATCGGCAACGATGTTTTCTCCAGCGTCGTGATGGAGCTGGACTACGGCCGGCAATCGGTGCGCATGTACGACCCGGCCGCTTACCAATATTCCGGCGCCGCAAAGGGTTTGCCGCTCACTTTCCACGATGGGATGCCGCTGCTTCGCGCGAAATTCAGCGCCGGCGGCAAGAACTCCGGCGAAGCCCTATTTATCCTGAACACGACGCTGGACGCCTCGCTGATCGTTTCGGATAAATTTGCTCAGGCGCATCATCTGCTTCGCTCGCACCTGAAAACGATCCCTGTCGCCCCCGGCGAACTAGGCATTGGGGGCAACGCAGTGATTGCCAGGCTCGAAGACATCCAGATCGGCCCGTATAAGCTCCTAGGCCCGCTCGCCGCCTTTGCGCAGGGCCCGCTGCCCGGTGACGACAACCCGCAGATCGCCGGCGAAATCGGCGTGGGAATCTTCCGGCGTTTCACGGTCATTTTCGACTACGTTCGCCAGACGGTGATCCTCGATCCGAACAGCGAGTTCCGATCCGAAGACCGCGAGGACATGAGCGGGATATCGCTGGCCGCATCCGGGTCGAATTGGAAGACCTTTGAAGTCACGCAGGTGCGGCCCGGTACGCCCGGCTCCGACGCCGGAGTTCAGAAGGGCGACGTGATCGCGGCCGTGGACGAAGACGCCGCCGCCGATCTCTCACTCGATATCGTTCGCAAGTTATTCCGGCAGGTCGGCCACAAATACAAGCTGCTCATTGAGCGAAACGGCAAGACTCTGACTCTCACCGTCGAGATGCGCCGCTTGCTTTAATCTTGCAATGGTTTGACCGCGGGGCCACTACTCGAATTTGCTGAGCGTGGCAGCCATCTGGTGCAGGCGCGCGTCCACTTTCGCGAAGACGCTGCCGGATTCGAATTTACCGCCGGCGCCGCGCTTTCCGGCGCGCACTCCGGTGAGGATTTCGATGCCCTGTTCGATGGTCCCTACGGGGTAGATGTGGAAGCGGCCCTGCGCGACGGCTTCGATCACCTCATCGCGCAGCATCAGGTCATCCACATTCTCCGCGGGAATCAGGACTCCCTGCTGGCCGGTGAGGCCCTTCAGGCGGCAGACGTCGTAAAAACCCTCGATTTTCTGATTCACGCCGCCGATCGGCTGCACGTCGCCCTGTTGGTTCACCGAGCCGGTCACCGCCAGCTCCTGCCGGATGGGCAGCTCCGATAGCGCGGAGAGCAGCGAATAAATTTCGGTGGAGCTGGCGCTATCGCCGTCCACGCCGGAATAGGATTGCTCGAAGCAGACGCTGGCGGAAAGCGAGAGCGGTTTGTCCTGCGCAAAGGTGCGCCGCAAAAAGCCGGCGATGATTTGCACGCCCTTGTCGTGAAAGCGGCCGCTGAGATTCGATTCCCGCTCGATATTAATAATGCCCGTTTTCCCGAGCGCGACGGACGCGGTGATGCGCACCGGCTTGCCGAACGCGTAGCCGCCGATTTCCATCACGCTCAGGCCGTTAATCTGCCCGACGCGGCCGCCGGTGGTGTCAATGAAGACGAGATTCTGCTCGATCATCTCCCTGATTTTCGTTTCCAGCAGATTGTGGCGGTCGATCTTGGCGTCCAGCGCCTGGCGCACATGCCCGGCGGTGACCACGCTCTTGCCGTCGTGGCGTGCCACGTAACAGGATTCGCGCGCGAGGTCGGCGAGATCGAAAAAGCGCGTGGTAATCTTCCCGCGCCTCCCCGCCAGGCGAACGCCGTGCTCCAGAATCGACGCCACCGCCGAACGGTCCAGATGCAGAAGTTTTTCGTCGTCCACCAGCTTGCGCAGGCGCCCGCCATAGTAGCGGAAAACCTCATCGCTCCACTTCATCTCCTCGTCGAATTCCACGCGCACCTTGAAAATCTTCTTGAAGTCGTCCTCGTAGTCGTAGAGCAGCTCGTACATCTCGCGATCGCCGATCAGAATAATCTTCGCGTGCACGTCAATGGGTTCCGGTTTCAGGGCCGCGGTGCTGAACGGGAAAAACATGTCAATGGGCTGGATTTCGAGTTTGCCGTGATTCAGCGTGCGCTTCAGCGTGCGCCACACGCCGGTCTCCGTCATCGTGTCGAGCGCGTACATCACCAAAAATCCGCCGTCGGCGCGCAGCAACGAGCCGCCGCGCAAGTCCATGAAATCGGAGTTCCAGGAGCCGCGCGTGTCGTAGCTGCGATGCACGGTGCCGAAAAGATTCGCGTAGGTCGGGATGGTCTCGAAAATGACCGGACACTTGTCGTGTTCGTTGTGCGCCAGAATCACGTTCACTCCGTAAATGCGGAAGGGGTCGCGTTCCGCGCGCTCCGGGCGAGGGCCGGGCCCGCCTTCCGACGGCGGCTGTTCCTCCTCGCCCTCGCGTTCCTTGAAGGGCTCGAGATTATCGAGGATGTGATGGCGGACCTCCTCGAGGTATTCGGAGATTTGCGGGCTGGCGTATTTCTCCTTGAGTTCCTCGATCACACCATCCACCAGCACGGAAGCAGCTTCCTGCTCGAGATAGTTCATTTCGCTGGCGAGTTCCCGCGATAGCGAAAGCGTCCGCCGGTAGACGATGGTGAATTCCTGGCGGAACTGGTCGTATTTGCGCTCCAGTTCCTCCGCGGCCGTGTTTTCGAGCTTTCCGTCCTGCACCATCTTGGGAATTTCCTCGATGGGGACCATCTGCCCATCGAGCACCGGGAAAATTTCCGGCAGCGCCACGGCGCCCACCTGCATGCGACCCAGCGCAAACTGCTCGCGAGCAATTCGCCGCGTGAAATCATCCATCAATTCTTTTTCGCGCACGGTGAAGCGCTCCACGATGCGCGTTTTCTGGCGCTGAAAGGGTTCGCCTTCGAACACCTGCGGAATGCGCCGGCGCAGGAAATCAATTCCGGATTCCACTTCCTTCTTGAACGCATTCGCCAGGCCGCGCGGCAGGGTCAGCAGGCGCGGGCGGTCGGCGTTCTTGAAATTGTTGACGTAGCAGCGGTCCGGCGCGAGCTCCGTCTGCGGATGCAGGTCCTCGATCATGCGCACGATCATGCCGCCGCGGCTGGTGCCCGAGAGTCCGCAGACGAAAAGGTTGTAACCCGACGCGGTCAACTCCACGCCCATGCGCAGCGCGCGCAGGGCGCGCTCCTGCCCCATGTCGGTTGCGGTCGGCTCCACTTGTGCCGTGGTCTCAAACGGTATGAGCGCGGGATCGCAGTGCCACCGCAGCTTGTCCGGCGACAGGCCTGCGTGGTTAGGATTGGAGTTCTTGGCCACCCGGCGTTTCATAGATTGTTCCGAAGCGCGTTACTCTAGCACGCCACCCAGCTACTTCCCACCCGCGCGGGCCCGGCTGTTTCCAACGTGCGCATGGGGAGCGTAAAGTTCCAGAACGCTCGCCGCCGTGGCCACGATAATCGGCCCCAGAACCACGCCCAGCAACCCAAACGCCGCGATTCCCCCGAGCACGCTGATGAAAACCACCAGGCCGCCCATCTGCGAGCGCCCGCCGATCAGCCACGGGCGGACCACGTTGTCCACGCTGCCCACGATCACCGCGCAAAAAATTATCAGAATGACTCCGCGAATCGGATGGCCTCCGGCAATCAGGCTGATGGCCGCCGGAACCCAGATCAGCGCCGAGCCGACCAGCGGCACGAAGGAAAAAAATCCCATCATCACGCCCCAGAAGATCGGCGCCTTGATCCCGGTAACTGCAAATGCCAGGCCGCCAAGGATGCCGTGCACCAGCGCAGCCACCAGCGTCGAAGTGACGCTCGCGAAGATCAGGCTTCGCGCATCACTGAGCATGCGGTCGCGGTGGGACTCTTCAAACGGCAAAATCTCGTGCAGCCGCTCGACCATCGCGCCGCCGTCGCGATAGAGATAGAACATCGCCAGAATTGTCACCCCGAGATGGAACAGAAAACTGGCCATATTCCTGAGAATCGTTCCGAGGCGCGCGGCGACGAATCCGGCGGCCATCTCGCCATAACGTCGCAGCGAAGTTGCCAGATCGTCCGTGCCCACGTCCGGAAACCTTTGCTGAATCCTGCTCCATAGATCATTCACCCACTGGAAATGCCCGTTCGCTACCTGAAGCTGAATCGACTGCACCGCGTCCACGCCCTGGCGCACGAACCCGGCCATTACCAGCAGAGTCGGTACGATCAAAATCAGAGTGACGCCCGCCGTGCTGATCAGCGCAGCCGCCACCGGACCCCGCCGCCGTGCCAGCCATTCGTACGCAGGATAGGAAACCACCACCAGCACCGCGGCCCACGCCAGCGACACCAGAAACGGCGCAAAAACGAGATACACCAGATACACCAGCAGAATGGCGATGCCGTAGAACAGCGCACCGCCCAGGCGCTTCTGCGAACTCAGATCGCTGGCCAAATCATCTCGCTTTCGAAATCTCGGCAAGGAGACTGATAGTGGCAATCCCCGCATTTGTCAACCTTCGCAAACGCGCCGCGTAGTCGCATCGTCGATTGCTCCGCGCGGAAAGCGGCGATGCTATAATCCCCGCGAGTTCTGAACGGGAATATCGCGATGCCCCAACCTGCCTGCCAGCACAAGCGCACCCAATTGATCGCCAAGGACAAAGACGCGCAATACACGGAATGCCTCGATTGCGGTGAAATCCTGGAAGCCGGAGAAACGGAAAACAAGGAAGGCGCCGGCTTCGACGAATCGCTCTCCGACGCCTGAGCCATACCCCACACGGAGCGGGCGAGGTCCGAAGTATCTCTAGATTGGACGTGAGTACTGAGTTACGCTCGGCCTCATCTTATTCGCCGAGGCGCACCATGTTCAAAGCAGCGTCGCCGCAGGATCCTGTCGTTCTTTCCTATCTGGCCCTCCGCAAAGCGGTGGGCATCGTGGCCCTGGCGCTGCCGTTTGCCGTCGCCGTCCCCGGAGCCGTGCTGCACCACACCATCCAGAGCTCCATCAGCGCCTACTATTACACCGGGGCGCGGAATCTTTTCGTCGGCAGCCTCTGTGCGCTCGGCATGTTCATGCTTTGTACCCGCGGCTACGACATCAAAGACGAAATCGCGGGACTTTTCTCCGCGTTCTGCGCCGTTGGCGTCGCCATGTTCCCCACCACGCCGGAATCCGGCGCCACGTCCCGCCAGATCCACATCGGAATCGTACACTACGCATTCGCGGCGGCGCTGTTTCTGACGCTTTCCTTTTTTTGCCTCGTGCTGTTCAAGATGAGCGCCGTGGGCATCGAGGTCACGCGCAAGAAGAAGCAACGGAACATCGTCTATACGGTGTGCGGCGTGGCCATTCTCCTGTCGTTGCTGCTGCTGGTGACCTGCACGCTGATTCTCCACAAGGACTATTTGGTCGGCCGCGTCGCCCCGGGCATTTTCTTCGAGACGACATCGCTCTGGGCGTTCGGATTCGCCTGGCTCATCAAGGGTGAAACCTTCCTGAAGGACGAAGATCCGCGGCCTTCGCTCACGCGCACCACCGACGGCCACGTCATGATCAGTAACCCGCAGCACTGATCAACTCCACGCTGAGAACGGTTCGCGCCGAAGGACCGGGGATTGCTCAGGCGGGTATCACTAGCAGGAACGTACGTTTTGAGTTACGCTCTGCGCCTAAAGGTTTCACCGACTGTCTAAAATGCTCTTCAAGACTTTCAGCGCCGCTGTGTTTGGAATTGACGCCTACCTGGTCGAGGTCGAGGTGGATATCGGCCCCGGCAAACCGGGAACTTTCAACGTAGTCGGACTGCCGGACAACGCCGTCCGCGAGAGCCGCGAACGCATCAAGGCAGCCCTGCGCAACTGCGGCTTCGATTACCCCGCCTATCAGGTCGTGACCGTCAATCTCGCACCCGCGGACATTCAAAAGGAAGGCTCCGCCTTCGACCTGCCGATGGCACTCGGACTTCTCGGCTGCCAGGGAACATTTTTCGGCAAGCAGCTGGATTCCTACGTTTTTCTCGGCGAACTGTCGCTCGATGGTGGCGTGCGTTCCGTGCGCGGCGCGCTTTCGGCAGCGCTGGCGGCGCGCGAGCGCGGTATCAAGAATCTGGTGGTCCCGGAAGCGAACGCGCGCGAAGCGGCGGTGGTCGAAGGAATGCGCGTTTTCGGCATCAAGTCCCTGCCGCAAGCCGTTGACCTGATGAACGCCCCCGAATCCTTTCGCCCGGTAGAGGTGGACACCTCGCAAATGCTCGCGGAGGCCGGCCACTACACGGTTGACCTGCGCGATGTGCGCGGACAGATGTCCGCCAAGCGCGCTCTCGAGGTTGCCTGCGCCGGCAGCCACAACATCTTGCTGATCGGTCCGCCCGGCGCGGGCAAAACCATGCTCGCGAAACGCATCCCCACGATTCTGCCGCCGCTGTCGCTCGACGAAGCCATCGAGACCACCCGCATCCACAGCGTCGCCGGCGTGCTGGAAGATTCGCGCGGCTTGGTCGGCACTCGGCCCTTCCGTTCGCCGCACCATACCATCAGCGACGCGGGCTTGATCGGCGGCGGCGCCGTGCCCCGGCCGGGAGAAGTTTCGCTCGGGCACAATGGCGTGCTCTTTCTCGACGAGCTGCCCGAATTCCAGCGCAACGTCCTGGAAGTAATGCGCCAGCCGCTCGAAGACGGCTGCGTGACCATCGCCCGCGCCGCCGTTTCCGTCAGTTTTCCTTCGCGCTTCATGCTCGCCGCGGCCATGAATCCCTGCCCCTGCGGCTTTTTCGGCGACGCCACGCGCGAATGTCACTGCTCGCCCACGCAGATTCAGCGCTACGTCTCTAAAATTTCCGGGCCTCTGCTCGACCGCATAGACATTCATATCGAAGTGCCTGCGGTAAAATACAAGGAATTGCGCGGCGACACTGAAATCGAAACTTCGGCAAGCGTGAGCGAGCGTGTCCTGCGCGCGCGCCAGATTCAGGCGGAACGCTACCAGAGCGAGAAAGGCCTCTACGCCAACGCGCAGATGCCCCCAAAACTGATCCGCAAACACTGCGCCATTTCCGCCGATGGCGAAAAGCTCCTCGAAACCGCCATCCAGCGCCTGGGCCTCTCCGCCCGCGCCCACGACCGCATTCTCAAGGTTTCGCGCACCATCGCCGACCTCGAAGCGGCCGCCTCGATCGAAGCCAAGCATCTCAGCGAAGCAATCCAATACCGCACGCTCGATCGTACGTATTGGGCGTGAGGGTCAGTCAGTTTCAGTAAAGGGTCCGTGACGATCCGTTTTGCGAGATGTTGATCGACCACTTGTCCGCCAATCTGACTAGTCAGGACCGTGCTGATCGTGGGGGCAATTCTTGCGAACTGACCTCAGTTTCCTTAGATCAGCTGAAAACTCGGGATACACCTCTAACAAAACGCACTTCCTATCGAAGTCCACGGGATTCGCAGCGAGCTGCCGCGCTACTTGATTTCTGTAACCGTCACCTCAAGCTGGAACTTCCGCTTCGAGTTTGGATCATCCGCCGTCCCAACCGTCACCGCTTTGCCCACCATGACAGGCGTTTCGTTTCTTATACTAAGCGTACGCAAGATCGGGCGGCCATCGACCTTGGCTTCGTCCGGGACTACGCTCGAGACATTGCAGTTGGTATTCAATACCTGGGCGCCGTCACGCATGCTGATGGAACCGCTGATCTTGGTGCCCACATCAACGTATTCAATCGTGCCGTCGCTTTTCACGACCACGGGGACCCTCGTGCCAATTTGAACTTCTCCTTGCCACGGTCGCCCGTTTTGGGTCCCCCCACCTATGACGATCGAATATTGCCGCGAGTCGATTTTCTTGCCGTCCTCTGACTCGGTCAACGTGTAGTCAAGCCGGTAGGAGCGAGGCGCTGTTTGCGCCTGAGGCGTTGCTTCGGCTTTGGGCGAACCCGTATCCTGCGGTGGCGCCGCCGACGCGATCGCCACACAAAACAATAGCGCCGCGATGGACGCCGCCAACGGTGCTTTCTTAATCATCCCTGTTCTCCTCGCTTCCAGAATCCTCACTTATCGTTCTGGCTGCGCTTGCTCTGTTCCCTCGCCAAGCTCTTTCATCCTCTCGTCCTCGAGCTTGAATTGCTCGGCCCTGGCCTCGGCCACCAGCGCCGCTTCCTGCGGATCATCTTCCACGAATCGCACCAGCAGTTTTTCCTGCTCGCTCAGCGGCTCCGGCGCTGGAAATCGTTCCAACTTCGGCGCCACCTCGTCTGCCGTTTCCGTTTGCCGCAACTCAGCGGCGCCATCATGATTTGCCACGCCGTCTCTCTCTCGTTCAGTTGACCGCACAGGCTCCGGCAAACGCCCGCCTTCTGAAGCAGGCTTTCGGGTATCGCGACGTGTAGCAACTCCAGCCCGCGATTCATTGGTGGCATCCCCACGCGATCCACCGACCGGCGCCGTCGCGAGATTAAATACCTTGCTCTTGGTCAGCAAGCTCGCGGAGATCACTGCGATCGAACACGCCACCGCCAGTGCGGCCAGCGCCCGCCATCCGCGCCGCCCTCGCGCCGCATCGAGCTGCTGCTCGGCTCGAAGATTCGCCAAAACGCGCTGCTCCAGACCGGGCCGCGGCTCGACCGCCGAATACCTCGCCAGCGCCGCATCAAGTTCGCGGTCGCGCTCGGAGTTCTCGTCTTGCATGCCGTCACTCCTCACTTTCGTTCCACTTGAGCTGCCAGTTTCTCTTTCAAGATCTGCCGCGCCCGAAACACTCGCGACCGCACCGCAGCCTCACTGATTCCCAGCACCGCGCCTGCCTCGCGCGGCGACATCTCCTCGATAGTCGAAAGGATCAGCGGCTCGCGCAATTTCTTCGGCAGCCCGGCGATCAACTTCTCGACCACCGCCCCGACCCGGGCGCCCTCCAGCACTTGATCGGCAGCTGCATCCGCTGCCGGAATCTCATGAAACGTGCGATCCGAATTCTCAAGCGTCACCTCTCGCTTGCGACTCCGGCTCTTGCTTCGGTCAATGGCCACACGCCAAGCGATCCGCGCCAGCCACGTTTTCGGATTTTCCACCGCCGCAAGCCGCTTACCGTACTTCAGGACGCGCAAGAACGTCTCCTGCACCGCGTCTTCCGCGTCGTGATGCCCGCGCAGCACCGCGTAGGCGACTCGATAGACGAGTCTCGCGTGCTCTTTGACGAGGTTCTCGACTGCCTCGTCTTCGCCGCGTGCAGCCGTCCGCGCCTCGCCCAGAATCAGCTCTCCAGCCACCAACTGTCTGCCCTCACCCATCAAGACTGTCCTCGAAGCCGTTTCGTTCAAGAATATGTCTGGATCTAGCGAGTATGCTCGAATTCCAGCTATTTGCCTGAGCAGTTGTTAGGGCCCGTAAGCGCAAAGCGCCTGATTAACTCGGTGGTCTCAATGGGTCGACGCAACACTAGTTCGAAGCTCATTTGGCGGAGTTTAGGAGGCCAAATCCGTTCGCCGGTGTCGATTCAAAGAAAACCCCGTCCTGATTAGGTCTAATTGAGCGCCGCCCAGAAGGTCAGTCTTTCCTGAAAAGTACGATCGGGAGCACTGATCAGAGGGTGTTGCGTCGACCGTCTGAACCGGCATCGCTGACCGGACAAGTACCCCCGGCTACTGTTGGGTTCCTCAAACCGACCTACTGGCGCGGGTTCTAGCTGATTGACTGCCGTACGGCGGCTGTGATACGCATACACTGCATTTTTGTTGGGGTTTTCCCTAGGCTCAATGACGGATTCAAACCAACGTCTCGAGGTCACGCTGGACACCCAGCTCGAAAGCGTGGACCTCGCCGAAAACATCGTGGTCCGCGTCGCCGAAGAGGCTGGCTTTGGCGAGGATGACCTCCATAAGCTCGGCATGGCCGTGCGCGAAGGCGTGATCAACGCCTACAACTACGGAAATTGCCAGGACCGCGGCAAGAAAATTATGCTGGCCGTCGAGTTCGAGCCGGAGACCATGATCGTACACATTGTGGACGAGGGCTGCGGCTTTGAACTTTCCGAGGTCGCCGACCCGCTGGCTGAGGAAAACCTGCTGCGCACCTCGGGCCGGGGCATCTTTCTGATGCGCGCTTTTATGGACGATCTGGCAGTGCGTCGCGGGCCCACCGGCGGAGCCGACCTGGTGCTGTCCAAAAAGCTGCCGCATCATGTTTCCGGCAACGGCAAGCCCAAGTCGGAGTAGAATCGTTTATCGAGGTTACCGTGTCCTTACGCGGAACATGCCGGGAAGTGGACGACATCGCCATCATTGATTTCAGCGGCAAGATCACGCTGGGCGAAGGCAGCGCCACTCTGCGTACCACGGTGCGCGACCTCGTCACCAAGGGCCACCGCAAGATTCTGCTGAACCTAGGCGACGTGGACTATATAGACAGCTCCGGCATCGGCGAACTGGTCGGCGCCTATACCACCGTCCGCAGCGCCAGCGGCGAACTCAAACTGGTTTACCTCACCAAGCGCGTCCACGATTTGATCCAGATCACACGCCTCTTCACCGTCTTCGATGTGCAGACGGATGAGTCCTCGGCGATCAAGAGTTTCCGCTCGGCCTAGATTTTCTCCGTGCTCGCGCTTTTCTCTGTGTTCCCCGTGCTGAGCGCTGCTCCGCCTGCAACTCCGCGCGCCCACTGCGGCGCCGAATGTAAGGTACGTCGCCGCTTCAAGTTCTGGACAGACATATAACTTTGTGCAAAAATCCCGCCGCCGAGGCGGTCTTGTGATTCCGTAGGCGGCCCAAGCCCAGCATCGCGCGGGATCTGGCGTGCCACTGGCCGGCGTTACCAGGACCTGAATCAGGACATCACCAGCAGAGGAGTCTTCACGTTGGCTCGAGAACAGGGTGTGGTCAAGTGGTTCAATGCGTCGAAAGGGTTCGGGTTCATTCAACGTCAATCCGGAGAGGATATCTTCGTTCACTTCTCCGCCATCGAAATGGATGGATACAAATCGCTGAACGAAGGCCAGCTTGTGGAGTTCGAGGTCCGTCAGGGGCCCAAGGGCTTCCAGGCTGAACAGGTCACCAAAGTCTAGCGCTGGTTGGGTGGGAGCCCCGTTTCGCAGCCTGCTGACGGGGCTTTTGTCAGCCGCGCATTCCGCCTCCAGGACCTCATCGCTTCGGGTGTGCTCGCCGTCTGGCCGTGGCTCAGTCTGAGTCGTCAATCAGATGCGAGTCGCTGTGTTCCACTCGCGCCCGGACGGGTCGAGAATCCACCCCGTGCGATCGCCCCATGGCAGGCCCCTGCGGCAATTCGTTCGCGCGCGCGTTTGTGATACATTTGAAATCGCAGAGTTTTTCCGGGGGCACCGCGTTGGCGCAGCATATTTCCCGCAAGGAACTGAAACAGGATCAGGTGCGCGCCACTTTCGCGCACGGCGCTGAAGCTGTCCTTTCGCATCAGCAGCTCAGCTTGTATCTGCTGATCGCCGTGCTGGTCGTGGCCGTGGGAGTATTTGGCTGGAGAACCTATGCGCAGCGGCAGACGGTGAAGGCGTTCGCGGCGTTTGATGACGCCATGAAGATTTTTCAAACGCCGGTCGGCGTGCCCGTCGCGCCGGGCGAACCCAGCTATACGGACTCCAACAAGAAATTCGCCGACGCGCAGCAGAAATTCTCCGATGTGGCGTCGAAATACCCGCGCACGCGCGCCGGCGAACTGGCGCGCTACTACGCCGCGCTGAGCTTCGAAAAGCTCGACAAGAACGCAGAGGCGAAGAGCTTGCTCCAGGGTCTTTCCAAGAACGGCGACGAAGACGTCGTCGCCATTTCCCGCTTCGAACTCGCCGGCCTTGACGACCGCATGGGCCAGGGCGACGAAGCGGTCGCGCTCTACCAGCAGCTGATCGCCAAGCCCACGGTGCTCGTGCCCAAGCCCATCGTCATGCTGGCGCTCGCCGAACACTATAGCGACAAGAATCCCGCCGAGGCGGTCAAGCTTTACAACCAGATCAAATCCGACTATCCCGACACGCCCGTCGCCGAACAGGCGGATCAGGCGCTCGCGTTCCTCCCCGGCAAATCCTGATCGCTCCGGTTTCTTCCCGATTTCAGCGCTGCTTTTTACCGCGCCTCGCGCGGCGGCTGGCTTTTTTCCTGGCGGGCTGCGGACTGACGAGCAGGTAACTTCCTTTGACAAGTTCCGCGACTTCCTTCCAGTTGAGCGGTGCGGCGAAGACCCGCAAAGTCACCCATCCATGTTTTCCAATGTACGGCGTGCGAAAAAAACGGAAATCCTCCAGGAAAATTCCCTGCAGCAGCTTGCCCACATTGACGCAGATGCCGAGCTCGCCCTTGTACTCCTCCATGACCGCGAAAGTCTTCTGCCGCACTCGGAAAGTCGGATGACCGAAGCTCACCGTCTCTTCGGTATCCGGCAGGGCGACGCATATTTTTCTCAGTTTCTTCAGGATGGCCTCTTCCGGCTTCATCGGCGCATCATACCAGCGTTCGCTTGCAGGCTGATTTTGAACTCGGAGCGTTCGACGGGCGGAATCGCCGCCTCAGAGCCGCTCAGCGGGCCCAAAATGCTTCAAGCTCTGAAGTATTTCGGACGTCAAAACCCTTCAAGACTTGAAGTATTTCGTGCGGCTTTCGGAATCCGCTTCAGCAAGTAGCCGCGGCCCGCTCCCATACACTAGAATGGCTGCCATGCCGCTCGAATCCTACGCCATGGATGTGCGGCGGACGCGCGGACGCCGCTATCCCGAAGCGCAGCATCCCTACCGCAACGACTACGCCCGCGACCGCGATCGCGTCATCCACGCGCGCGCCTTTCGCCGCCTGGAAGCGAAAACCCAGGTTTTCACCACGCGCTTCTCCGATCACTTTCGTAACCGGCTGACACACACGCTGGAAGTGGCGCAGATCGCACGCACCGTGGCGGACGCGCTGCGAATCAATACCGATCTTGCCGAGGCCCTTGCACTGGTCCACGACATCGGCCATCCGCCATTCGGCCACGCCGGAGAGAAGCAGCTCGATCTGCGCATGCGCGAGCACGGCGACCGCTTCGATCACAACCTTCACGCGCTGCGGATTGTCGAGCAGTTCGAGCAGCGCTATCTGGATTTTCCGGGGCTCAATCTCACGTTTGAGGTGCGCGAAGGCATTGTCAAACATTCGCGCGACTATTCGACGGCGGAATTTCCCGGGCTCGCCGAATATCTGCTGGTGGAACGCCCGCCGCTCGAAGCGCAAATTATCGATCTGGTGGACGAAATCGCCTACAACACCGCCGATCTCGACGACGGCTTCGAAGCGCACATCCTCGATTTCGATCAATTGCGCGCCGAGGTGCCGATGTTCGCCGCGGCCTACGACGATGTGGAACGCAAACATCCCGAGGGTCTCCGAAAGCTGAAATTCAACGAAGCGCTCAAGCGCGTCCTCGACCGTCTCGCGACCGATTTGATCGAAAACACTGGCCGGCAGGTGCAAGAGAGTGGAGTGGAAAGCGTGGAAGACGTGCGCGCCCGGAAGAACAGGCTCGCCGGATTTTCAGCGGGCGTGGCCGCGGAGAACGCCAGCCTGAAGCGCTTTCTCATGGCGCGCGTCTATTCCGATCCCGCCATCGCGGAAGAGCGCGACCGCTCGGTCGCGGCGCTCGACGCCCTGTTTTGTTTTTTTCTGGAGCATCCCGAGCGCATGCCCGCGCACTACGCCGAGTTAGCCCGGAGCGAGCCGCGCCATCGCATCGTCTGCGACTACATCGCCGGAATGACCGACCATTTTCTCCTGCGCCAGTGCCATCAAATGCTGGGACCGCCCGCGCAGAAAACGCATTAGACCGCCAGAGTCGCTGTTTCCTGGGTGGCGGCGGGGAAACGTTTGCGTGGGGCTTCCTTGACATGGGAAGCAGCGGACTTATAATGGCGTTGCGCATCCAAAAAAGCGGGGAAATTCTAATGTTTCTGGATGTCAATGAACTCGCCGTCCGCAAGGCGCGTATCCGGAAGAGCTACGCCCCGGGGACGCTCGATTTCCATTCGGGCGAATTCCGGCAGGTCGAGCCGCTGGAAGTGCGCGCGACGGCAGAGCTGGTCGAGGGGCAGATCCGCATCGTGGGTAATCTCCACACGCGGGTGGAGCTGGTTTGCGCCCGCTGCCTGGACACGGTGATTGAAGAAATCAGCCGCGATTTCGATCTTTTCTATCGTCCGATGACGGCGGTTTCGCCGGACGAGGAAGTGCAGTTGAATCTAGATGATACAGACATGGCGTTTTTCGAAGGCGACGGACTTTTCCTTGCCGACGTGCTTGCCGAGCAGGTGAATCTGGCACTGCCGATGAAGGTGATCTGCTCGAGCGACTGCCGCGGGCTTTGTCCGCACTGCGGCGCCAACCTGAATAATGAGGAGTGCCGCTGCGAAAAGAGCGGCTCCGATCCCCGGCTTGCCCCCCTCGCGCGGTTGAAGCAGGACTGGTTCAAAAAGCAATAAAACGCTACACTGTGTGTTTCCATTCAGGCCGTATTGAGTAGTGGCCTGTCACGAGGAGCAGGAATGCCGAATCCAAAGCGACGACACTCCAAGAGGCGCACGTCTACGCGGCGCGCCCACGATCATCTTCACTTGCCGACCCTCGGCGAATGTCCGCACTGCCACGAAATGAAGCTGCCCCACCGGGCGTGTCCCAAGTGCGGGTATTACAAGGGACGCGAAGTGATTGACACCGCGGCCAAGACGGCCTAACTTTCCCTCGCCTGCCGTATCAAGCTGGTACCCATATGACCACCATTGCCTTGGATGCCATGGGAGGCGACCATGCGCCTCGTGTCGAGGTAGAAGGGGCGATCCTCGCGGCCCGCGAGCTGGGGGTGCGCGTGCTGTTGGTGGGAGTGGAGTCCACGGTTCGCCAGGAGCTTCAGCGGCACAAGCTGCGCGGCCTGCCGATTGAGGTGGTGAATGCGACGGACGTGATCACCATGACGGATTCGCCGTCGCAGGCATTCCGCCGGAAGAAAGAAAGCTCGCTGCACGTGGCCGCGCGGCTGGTGCGCGACGGACAGGCCGAAGCACTGGTGAGCGCCGGCAATACGGGCGCGGCGATGACCGTGGCGCGGTTCGTGATCGGCACGCTGCCGTCGGTGGACCGTCCGGCGCTGGCCGCGGCTTTTCCGAACATGAAGGAAAAGATTTCGGTGATTCTGGACGTGGGCGCGAACGTGGATTCCAAGCCCGCGCAGATCGAGCAGTTCGCGGTGATGGGCGAGATTTATTATCGCGCGATCTGGGGCGTGAAGCGTCCGCGCATCGCGCTGCTTTCGATCGGCGAGGAAGAAGCCAAAGGCAACGACCTTACGCGCGAAGCGGCGGTGCGGCTGAAGCAATTGCCGCTGAATTTCGTGGGCAACGTGGAGGGCCGCGACGTTTTTCGCGGCAACGTGGATGTGGTGGTTTGCGACGGATTCATCGGCAACATCGCGCTGAAACTGAGCGAGGGATTGGTCGAGCACATCGGCGGGATGCTGAAGAAAGCGATCAAGAGCAGCGTGGCGTCGCAGATCGGTTACGCACTGTCGAAGCGCGCGTTTGACGACTTTCGCAAGCGGACCGATTACTCGGAAACGGGCGGGGCGCCGCTGCTGGGAGTGCGCGGCATCACCGTGATCGGGCACGGGCGCTCGAATGCCAACGCGATCAAGAATGCTATTCGCGTCGCCGCCGAACTCTGCCGTTCGCGCGTGAACGAGAAAATCGAACAGGAGCTTTCCGCTGCCGCCGCAATCCCCGCCCGCGGCTGAACTGGAAGGAACCCGCAACCGACATGAGCAAGCTCGCATTCCTGTTTCCCGGTCAGGCCTCGCAATATCCCGGCATGGGCAAGGATCTCGCGGCAAATTTCCCCGAATCGCGCGCCGTGTTCGACGAAGCGGATACGGCGCTCGGTTTTTCGATTTCGCAATTGTGTTTCGAGGGCTCGGAAGAGGCGCTGAAGCTGACGGAAAACACGCAGCCGGCGATCCTGACCGTATCCGTGGCGGCCTACCGGGCGCTGGCGTCGCGCGGGATTGAGCCGGATTTCGCGGCGGGACACAGCCTGGGCGAATATTCGGCGCTGGTCGCTGCGGGAGCGCTGGAATTTTCGGACGCCGTGAAGCTGGTCCGGCAGCGTGGGCGCTACATGCAGGAGGCGGTGCCGGCGGGTGAAGGCGCGATGGCCGCAATTCTGGGGCTATCTCCCGCGGATGTGGCAGAAGTTTGCAAGAAAGCGGCGGGCGGCGAAGTGGTTTCGCCGGCGAATCTGAATTCACCGGAACAGACCGTGATCGCCGGCGGCGCGGCAGCGGTGAAGCGCGCGGTTGAAACGGCGTCGCAATCCGGCGCCAAGCGCGCGGTGATTTTGTCGGTGTCGGCGCCGTTTCACTGCGCGATGCTGATGCCGGCGCAGCAGCGCCTGGAGCCGGACCTGCGCACGACGAAGTTCAGCGATCTGCGCTTTCCGCTGGTCACGAACGCCGATGCCGAGGCCATCACTTCGGGCGACGAAGCGCGCGAATCGCTGATCCGCCAGGTGACCATGCCGGTGCGCTGGCTCGAGTCAGTGCGCGAGATGATCGAGCAGGGCGTGAACATTTTCGTGGAAGTGGGGCCGGGCAAAGTGCTGTCGGGTTTGTTGCGGCAGATCGACCGGTCGGTGCGGTGTTTTAGCACGGAGGACGCGGCGAGTTTGCAGGCCACGCTCGAGAAGATTGCCCAGGCGCGGGCGGAGGGGCAGGAGAATTAACAGGGGGGCGGCGCAGGTCTTCGAAGGTTCGTAGAGCGGCCAAGGCGGGACTTGAGCGGCTAAAGCCGGTCTCGCTTACAGAGCTTATGTCATGGCTAGAGCCACGACCCACAAAGCTCTTCGAATTGTCCAGCCACTGCTTGCGTGGTGTGAGTTGATGCGATAGGTTCGGTGCCTATGTTTTCACTTAGAGATAAAGTGGCGCTCGTTACCGGTGCGTCGCAGGGGATTGGGCGGGCGACGGCGCTGGCGCTCGCCGAAGCGGGCGCCAAGGTTGCCGTTGCGGCGCGCAACGCGGAAAAGCTCGCGGCGCTGGTGGCTGAAATCGAAGGGCGCGGCGGTGCGGCGCTGGCCGTGCCGATGGATGTGGCGGATGCGGCGCAGGTGAAGGCGGGATTTCAGGCGGTGCTCGGGAAATTCGGCAGGCTGGACATACTCGTGAACAACGCCGCGATTACGCGCGACACTCTGGCGCTGCGCATGAAGCTTGAGGATTGGGATGCGGTGCTGCGGACGAACCTGACCGGCGCGCATCTTTGCATTCAGCAGGCGCTGGGGGCGATGCTCAAGCAGCGCGCGGGGCGCATCATCAATCTCACTTCCGTGGTGGCGGAAACCGGCAACGCGGGACAGGCGAACTACGTGGCGTCGAAGGCGGGGCTGATCGGGCTGACGCGCGCGATTGCGGTGGAAGTCGCGTCGCGGAGCATTACCGTGAATGCCGTCGCACCGGGATTTGTAGAGACGCCCATGACCGATGTGCTTTCGCAGGAATTGAAGGACAAGATGAAGTCCATGATTCCGCTCGGCCGATTCGGGCAGGACCGAGAGATTGCCGCGGCCATTGTGTTCCTGGCGAGCGACGAAGCGGGCTACATCACCGGGCAGGTTCTCGGTGTGAACGGCGGCATGCACGCGGGCTGAAAGCTCGAAATGTTGCTGGAGCTTAGAGTTCGAAAGGTTGACCGGGCGATTCGCCCCGCATAGAATGGGCAGGTCAATTGCGGGCGCAACTCTCCTGCGTGCAGCCCAAGGTCCCAGATCGCGATATCGGAGGAACAATCAGAATGGCCAGCGTCGAAGAACGCGTGAAGCAGATTATTGTCGAGCAGCTCGGTGTGGATGAAGGCGAAGTGACTCCCAGCGCTTCGTTTGTGGACGACCTTGGCGCCGACTCGCTCGACACGGTCGAGCTGGTGATGGCCTTCGAGGAAGCATTCGGCATCGAGATTCCGGATGAGGACGCCGAAAAGATTGCCACGGTGAAGGACGCGAGCGAGTACATCGAGAAACATTCCAAGGGGAAGTAGGCAGTCCCGCCGGGTCGTCCTATCCCGAACAGGAGAAGTCTTCTTTGAACCGCCGAGTGGTAGTGACGGGCGTTGGACTCGTATGCGGATGCGGCATCGGAACCGACGAGGTCTGGCGCAATCTGCTGGCCGGAAAAAGCGGCATTGGTCCGGTCACGCAGTTTGACGCCTCGGCGTTCGACTGCCGCATTGCGGGAGAAGTGAAGAACTTCGAGCCGCTGAACTGGGTCGAGAAAAAAGAACTGAAGAAGATGGCCCGGTTCATCCAGATTGCCATGGCCGCGTCGGATTTCGCGATGCGCATGTCGGGCCTGGAGATCACGCCGGAAATGGCGGAGGCAACCGGCGTGTACATCGGATCGGGCATCGGCGGATTCGACGTCATCGAGCGCGAACATTCGAAGTACCTCAACGGCGGCCCCGGCAAGATTTCCCCGTTTTTCATTCCGTCGGCGATCGTGAATCTGGCGGCGGGAAACGTCTCGATTCGCTACGGGGCGAAAGGACCGAATTCGGCGACGGCGACGGCGTGCTCCGCCGGGGCGCACGCGGTGGGCGACGCTTTCAAAATCATTCAGAGATGTGACGCGGAAGTGATGCTCGCGGGCGGCTCGGAAGCGGCGGTAACGCCGATGAGCATTGGCGGTTTCGGGGCGATGCGCGCGCTTTCCACGCGCAACGATGATCCGGAGCACGCCAGCCGGCCGTTTGACGCGCAGCGCGACGGATTTGTCGTTGGCGAAGGGTCGGGCATGCTGGTGCTGGAAGCGCTGGAATTCGCGGAGCGCCGCGGCGCGAATATTATCGCGGAGATCGTGGGCTATGGAATGTCCGGCGACGCGTATCACATTACGCAGCCGGCCGAAGGCGGCGACGGCGGATATCGCGTGACGCTCGCGGCGGTGAAGGACGCCAAGATTTCTCCGAATGACGTCGGCTACGTGAACGCGCACGGCACTTCCACGCCGATGGGCGACTCGATCGAGACGGCGGCGCTGAAGCGGGTGTTCGGCGAACGCGCGAAAAAGGTGCCCATCAGCTCGACGAAATCCATGACCGGGCATCTGCTCGGCGGCGCGGGGGGCCTGGAGGCGGGCATCAGCGTGCTGGCGCTTCGCGACCAGATTCTTCCGCCGACGATCAACTACGAAAATCCCGATCCGGCGTGCGATCTCGACTACATTCCGAACGTTGCGCGCAAATCGGAGGTCGTGTACGCTCTTTCGAATTCTTTTGGCTTCGGTGGGACAAACGCCTCATTGCTGTTCAAGCGTTGGGAAGGCCGCTAATCGTGAAAATAGGGGTTTGCGTCAAGCAGGTTCCCGCGAAGGATGCGCCGCTGGCGATCGCCGAAGGCGGCGCTTGGATTCGCGAATCCGACATCGGGTTTGAGACCAACGAACCGGACGGCTTCGCGCTGGAAGAGGCGCTGCGTCTCAAAGAGAAGCATGGCGGCGAGGTGGTGGCCATATCCATGGGGCCGGAGCGCGCCAAGCAAACCATCAAGGAAGCGCTGGCCAAGGGCGCCGAGCGCGGCATTCACATCTCCGATCCCGGATTTTTCAAGCTCGATCCGCTGACGTCGGCGCGATCGCTCGCTGCGGCGATTAAAAGCGAAAATTTCGATCTAATCCTGACCGGGCTGCAAAGCGAGGACCAGGGCTTCGGGCAGACGGGCGTGCTGCTTGCCGAATTGCTGGGCCGACCGCACGCGACGATCATCATGGCGATTGAAGTGGAAGGTGAACGCATGAAGCTGAAGCGCGAGCTCGAGGCCGGATGGTTCCAGTGGGTCGAGCTGCCGCTCCCTGCTGTGATCACCATTCAATCCGGCATCAACAAGCCGCGCTACGCGACGCTGAAGGGCATCATGGCCGCGAAGAAAAAAGAGATTGCCACGGTGGAGCGCGCGTCGCTGGGCGTGGCCGATGCCAAGACGCAGCAGGTGGAGCGAATCTACGTGCCGCAGAAAACGAAGAAGACGGAGTTCATCACCGGTTCGCCGAAAGAAGCAGCGGCAAAACTGATCGAGAAGCTGCGGCACGAGGCGCGCGTGCTGTAGGGAGGCCAACGTGAGAGGCGGTCAAAGGGCGCTCGCTGCATTCTGCGCAGGCGTGCTTTGCACCGGCCTATTTGCGCGGATCGGCTCGAGCCAGGTTCCCAAAAGCGACGAAGTGTCTGACGAGGAGTATCGGGTTTACAGCGCCGTATTGAACGACGTTGCATTCCCCAAAGAGAATCCGCATGCGCTCATCTTCGGCGATACATTGACCTTTCGATGCGGCGGGGATTCAGGGAATCCGATACTCGTTAACGGATGCAGCGGGATGATCGTCCCTCCCGATACGCCGGCGAAGATCGGGGAACTGCTCCGCCAGAAGTGGAGCAATTTGGCAGAGCCGACCTGGACTGATTTCGAAACGAAGAATATGGAAAGTGCGAGACTTCGAGATTCGATTGTGACTTCCTGGAAGCACATGGTTGTCGGACAGGACATACGCGGCGATGACGCCAAGGAGTGGGAATCGCCAGACTGCACGTTTTACGTGTCCAGAGTTGGCTTCGACCCGCAGAAAACGGAGGCCATCGTTTTTGTGTTCCTGGCGTCATACATGGACAACGTTCCATGGAGTGGAAATTATTTCCTCCTTCGTCTGAACAAGGCGAAAGCGTGGAGGGTGGACGGCAGGGTGCAGTACTTCGTGAGTGATAAAGAACCGAATTAGATCCGGGAATTGGAACCGGGCCATACGAACCACCGCGAGAGGCGAGATGAAAATTCTGTTGATCACCGAGCAGCGCGACGCGAAATGGAACAAAGTGAGTTTCGAGACGCTGGCGGCGGCGCAGCAAATCGCAGGGCTGACCAAAGCCACGCTTTCAGGCGTCGTCATCGGCAAGGGTGTTGCCGCGCTCGCCGACGAGCTCGCCGGCTACCAGCTCGACGAAGTGCTGCTGGTCGAACACAATTTGCTCGAGCAATACACGCCCGATGGATACTCGATCGCGCTGCGCGAGGTGATCGAGAGCGCGAAGCCGGATCTGGTTCTTCTGCCGCACACCTATCAAGTGCGCGATTTCGCGCCGAAGCTCGCCGCATCCATGCAAAAGGGAATGATCGGCGATTGCATCGCCTACCGGCATGAGAATGGGAAGCTCGTGTTCGTGCGGCAGATGTTTCAGGGGCGCACGGCCGCCGACGTGATATTTACGGGAGAGCCTCCGTGGATCGCGTCGTTTCAGGCGGGAACATTTCGCGCGGATCTGGCCGCGAAACATGCCGGCGGCAAGGCGCCGGTGAAAGCGGTGAGCGTTGAATTGAAGCCGGAGCAGATTCGCACCAAGCCTCTGGAATTGTTCCGCGAGGCGAAGCAGGCCGTGGACCTGACGCAGGCGTCCATACTTGTGTCTGTAGGGCGCGGCATCAAAGCGCCGGAAAATATTCCCATGGCTGAGAAGCTGGCGAAACTGATGGGAGGAGAAATTTCCGCGTCGCGGCCAATCTGCGATGAAGGCTGGCTGCCGATGGACCGGCAAATCGGGAGCTCGGGGCAGACCGTGGTCCCGAAACTCTATCTCGCGCTGGGAATCAGCGGGGCGATCCAGCACGTGGTGGGAATGAAGGCGGCGCGCACCATCGCGGCGATTAATAAGGACGCCAACGCGCCGATTTTCGAAATCGCCGATTACGGCATCGTGGGCGATCTTTTCGAAATCGTCCCCGCGATGATCGACGAGTTGGAGAAGACGAAAGCCGGCTAGCCCACGTTTTTCAGTTTCAGCCGCGATTTATTTTCCTCGAGGAAGCTGCGAAGATCCTCCGACCGGTCGAGCAGGCGAATCCACTGCTCGTAGTAAAGTGTCACCGGGAAACGCCCCAGGCCATAGACGCTGACGCCGCCCTTTTCACCGATGCGGAATTCGAGACTTCCTTTCGGCCGGGAGCCAGCTTGCTTTTCGAGTTCTGCGATGCGCGCGAGCAATTCTTCCTTGGTTGGTTCGGACATATATTCTCTCCAGAGATCGAGTGAAGGAATGATACCAGTTCGAGGCTAGGCTGGCGAACGCGCTCAGGGTGTCACTTGGCGGTGCTAGGCGCGGTCACGGTCGAGCTTGTAGTTCTGTGAATGGATTGAATAACGCGATTGATTTCCGCCTGGGAAATCGCAGGGGCGCTTCCCCCAGCTTTCTGAAGGAACATCACGTCGATACCACCTGTATCGGAGTAAAGCTCATCCGTAATTCTAAACGGGCGTGCAGCAGGGCTCTCGAATTGAAAACCGTCGAAACTTGCGGTTCGAATCGAGAAAATACCTGAGTCGGCTTTGGGCATGGAGGTCGCTTTGAGGAGGAGCAGTATCATTCCGGCTGCGGCTTCCCGACGCGACACGAACGGAGTTATGTCTGAAGGCGTCGTCTGAAGCATCTTTTTGTGGAAACTATAGTCTGATTCGAATGCCTCATCGCCAACGAGCTGTCTAAAGTTTTGGGCATCAAGTTTGAATTCTTTCATGATGCCATTCACAAATTCTCTTGGTGGGAACGTTGAGAACCAGAACACGTTCCCGGAACGAAACGCGGCTAGATGTATTGGCCCGGTCGTTTTGCTTTTCTGCTCGTCAATGTCGTCCCAGGGAAGCTCGAATTGGTATCCGAAATAGGAGACTTTTGTGTGTGGCACGTCGGAAATCGATAGATCTGCGAGCGGTGCAGGGATCTCTTCTGCTTCGGGGATCTTGCGATACTTATAGTGCACGACCAACGCGCTAGCTGTTTGCATGCCGAAGTACGATAGATAAATTCCTATCGCGACGACGCCGATTCCCAGTGCGAGGAGGGTGCGAGCCCATTTGGGCATGTGCATGGCCACTAATCGCGGTAGACGAATTCCATTTCGATTCCGGCGACTAATATGACGTCGCCCGATTCCAGCTTGGTCGGGTGCAGGACCGGCTGGCCGTTGACGGCGGGCACTTTGTCGGCTGCGCCGATATAGTAGGCCTGGTCGTCGCGGCGGGTGATTTGGGCGGCGGCCTTGGGCGCGAACCAGCCCTTGAGTTTCACGGTCGCCATGCCCGATTTGCCGACAACCGTCAGCTTGTCGTTGAGCGCGTATTCGCGCTGATCGGTGCGGCCCTTGCGCACGATGAGCGTCGGCACTCTCAATCGCGACGGCGCAACCTGCGAGCTTTCGCCGACAGCGGCGACTTTTTGCAGAAATTCACGGCGCTCGCGGGTGTCGAGCATGACCGTCTCGTTGATTTTCGGCGCCGGAGGCTTGACGCCGCCGTTTCCGGTGGCGAAGCCGTCCATTTCACGAGACTCGGAAACCACGATGGTGTGCTTGCCGATGCCGACGGAATCGCCCGGCTTGAGCGTGACCATCTTGACGCGCTGTCCGTTGACGAACGTTCCGTTCATGCTGCCGAAATCCTCGAGCATCAGCCGGCCTTCCTCGTTGAAGACGCGGGCGTGATAGTGCGAGACGGCGGGATTATCAATTACCAGGCCGTTCTCCGGAGAGCGGCCGATGCTGACTTCCTTCGATCCGACCGGCATTTCTTTCAGCACCGAATTTTCGAATTTGAGCACCAGTTTTGGCATTGCAGTCCTCCCAATTTGTGCAACTCGCAATTCCGATTTCGAGGTCCTAGGCCGAATTCTTGAACCACTTGCCGATACGCGCAAACGCGCCGGTTGGCTTGGTGGCGTGGCGCAACACGATAACGGTCACGTTGTCTCCGCCGCCGGCTTGTTTCGCAAGGTCCACCAGCCGGCTGGCTGCCCGCTGCGCATCGTCGTATTCGCGGAGCACAGAGGCAATTTGATCGTCCGACAGTTCGCGCGACAGCCCGTCGGAACAGAGCAGCACCGCGTCGCCCTCGAGCACGAGCTCTTCGCTCACGTCCACCTCGACCGTGGGATCGATGCCCAGGGCGCGCACGAGCACGTTCTGCATGGTGCTGCTGCCGGCTTCCTCCTCGGTCATTTTTCCTTTGCGCACCTGCTCGGCGACAAATGAATGGTCCTGGGTGAGCTGCTCAAATTCGCCACCGCGCAGGCGATAGATGCGGCTGTCTCCGACATGCGCGACGCTCATGCGCTCGTCCGCGAGCCTGACCGCGACAACCGTGGCGCCCATGCCCCGATCTCCCGTGGCTTGTTGCGCGGCGCGATAAACGACCGCATTCGCCAATCGAATCGCGCTCGCCAGACGGTTCGATGCGCTCGAAACTCCGTCGATGTGTTCGCCGGAGAGTGGCAGAGACGGATTCGCTTCGGCGGCGCGGCAGTGCTCCAAAATCGTGTCCACAGCGAGGCGGCTGGCCACTTCGCCCGCATCCAATCCGCCCATGCCATCGGAGAGCACAAAGAGATTCAGTTCCGGGGCGACGCGATAGCTGTCCTCGTTATTCTCGCGGACGCAACCGGTGTCGCTGCGCGCCCCGACTTCCATCTCCGTCGCCACGAGTGTCTCCGCTCGGTCCATGCTAGTTTGGATTCTTCTGCCCGCTACCGCTGGGACTCTTCACCACGCGGACATCGGGGAAACCCTGGGTCTTCAGCCAATCCATGGCGCTCTCGACGCGCTCGGGGCCGTATGGTCCGGTCAGAACCACGTAGAACTCACCCGTGAGCCCGTGCCGCGGCACGACCACCACCGTCAATCCGAGATCCTCAATTTTCTTGGCCGTGCTTTGAGCCCGCTCCTCGCGCTCGAATCGTCCCACCCAGACATAGCTCGGCGTATGGTCGTTTACGGGCGGAGCGACGGTCGGCTCGCTCATGCCAAAGGCCTTGTTCGGCTGCTTCTGCAAAACTCGCGCGGCAGCATCCGCAGCGGAAGTCTGACCTTTGGCCGGGGTGGCATCGGGCTGCACGGCCGCCTGAACCGGAGCGGGCTCCGCCGAAGCGGTCTCTGCGGGTTTCGCTTCGACTGGTTTGGCTTCGGCAGTTTTGTCCGAGCCGGATTTTGCATCAGCGGATTCCACGGTGGCATGCTCGGTAACGGCGGCCGGAGCGGCAGCAGGCTGCGCGGCGGTAGGACGCGCCGCAGTCACATCGAGCGCGAAATCGGGCGGCGCGGGCGCGGTCGGCGGAGCCGGAGGGGCAAGGTACTCAGTCAAATGCACGACCTGCATCCAGTGCCATCCCGCGAAACCAGCGACAACCAACACTGCACCGAGCAATACCCAGGCAACGGGCGAGCTGCGCCGCTGCACGGGTGCGTCTGGGTAGAAAACCGGGGTTGGCGCTGCGCCACGGCTAGGAAACGCTGGTGCGATAGCCGCCGCGGCAGCCGACGCCTTCGCCGGCGTGCCCGTGGGACGAATCGCGGCCTCGAGATCGCCGATGGACTGAAATCGTCTCGCCGGTTCCTTTTCGAGACATTTCAGGATGGAGCGTTCGATGGCCGCGGGAATCGTCGGTTCAATTTCGTGCGGCGGAACGGGCGCTTCCCGCATCTGCTTCAGCGCGACCGCGACCGCGTTGTCCGCCTGGAATGCCTGCGTGCCGGTGAAAATTTCATACATCATCAATCCCAGGGAATAAATATCGGTGCGGTAGTCCACCGGCTTGCCGCCGACCTGCTCGGGGGCCATGTAGGCAGGCGTGCCGACCATCGAACCGGTGAGACGCGTGACCGCTTCCATCGAGCGGGCGATGCCGAAATCCATGATCTTTACGTTGCCCTGCGCGTCAATCATCACGTTCTCGGGTTTCAAATCGCGATGGACGATTCCCTGGGCATGCGCTTCCTTCAGGCCGGAGCAGATTTGGGCGACCAGATCAATGGCTTTGCGAACCGGGAGGCCGCCGAAGCGGTTCAGCACAGACCGCAGGCTTTCGCCCTCGACAAATTCCATGGAGGTGTAGGCGATTCCGCCGATGCGGTTGAACTCGTGGACCCGGCAAACGTTCTTGTGGGTGATCTTGCGGGCAAACAGGAGCTCGTTCTTGAATCGCTCCATCATGGTCTGATCCGAAGCAATTTCCGGCTTCAAGAGTTTCAGGGCCACGATTTCGCCCGTCTCGCGGTCCCGCGCTTTGTAGACGTTGCCCATGCTCCCGTGTCCCGCTTCGGCGAGAATGTCGTAGCGTTTGGAGAGAGCTGCGAGTGTGGCAGGGCTCAGGGTGGAATTAGATTCAGCCGGCGGAGGCTGTTCGGGAACCATGCCGGAAACCTCCGGCACGTCCGTGAGCAGCAGGGTTTCCTGGTGCTCCACGGGGCGGCGCTCATCACCCGCAGGCGGCGGGCCCGGGTTCGGATTGGTCAGTTCGGCCATGTTTCTACTCCTTTAGAATAGGCGAGAAGACGCTTGCGGGGCGCGAATCGCGGATTGAATGTGAGGAAAGAGTATCCTGTACCAGCGGCCTAAGCGCCGGTCGCAATAGGGCTTGCGTCCGGATTCCCGGATGCGGACCAGAACACACCATGCGACAATTGTCTTGCCGCCGGGAATAGGCCACCCCAAAATGAAATATCGCAGTTGCGTCTTTTTTTGACTCTTTACGACCGGGAGACTCCGTTGAAGATTTCGGTGATCGGTACTGGCTACGTAGGCCTGGTGACGGGCGCATGCCTTGCAGAGATAGGGCACGAAGTCATGTGCACGGACAACGACTCGGGCAAGATTCAGATGCTCGAATCCGGCGGAATGCCCATCTACGAGCCCGGGCTTGAGAAGGTAATTCCGAAGGCGCGCAAGGACGGCCGGTTGAAGTTTTGCGTCAACCCTGGCGACGCGGTTTCCTTTGGCGACGCATTTTTTATCTGCGTGGGCACGCCACCGCTGCCAAACGGCGATGCAGACCTGAGCGCCATAGACCATGTGGCGCGCGTGATCGCTACCGAAGCCAAGTCTCCCAAGCTGGTGGTGGAAAAGAGCACCGTGCCGGCGCGGACGGGGCAGGAGCTCAAGCGCGCACTTTCGGTGTACGCCCGCAAATCGAACGTGACGTTCAGCGTCGCTTCCAATCCCGAATTCCTGCGAGAAGGCACCGCGGTCGGCGACTTCCTGCATCCCGACCGGATCGTGGTGGGCGTGGAAGACGAAACAGCCGAGCGCCAACTCAAGGATATTTACCGGCCGGTGCTGGAGCGAACATTCAAGTGCCCGGTCCATTCGCCCGCCTGCCCCAACACGGCGCCGCCAGCGTGGCTGGTAACGACGATCAACAGCGCCGAGCTGATCAAACACGCGTCGAACTCGTTTCTGGCGCTCAAGATATCCTATGCCAACATGGTTTCGGACCTGGCCGAAAAGCTCGGCGCCGATATTGGAGAAGTGGTGCGCGCGATGGGTATGGACCCGCGCATCGGTCCCAGCTTTCTCTCTGCGGGTTTGGGTTTCGGCGGCTTCTGTCTGCCGAAGGACCTGCAGGCGTTCGTCCATCTCGCGGAACGCTCGGGCGTGGATTTCACGATGCTCCGGGAAGTGGAGAAAATTAACAAGAACCGCATTGACCAGTTTTACCAGAAGCTGCGCAGCGCTCTCTGGGTTGTCCGCGGAAAACAACTGGCCGTTCTCGGGCTTGCCTTCAAACCGAATACGGACGACGTGCGCTTCGCCCCGGCCATAGACCTGGTCAACTATCTGCTGGCGGAGGGAGCGCTTATCCGCGCCTATGACCCCGAAGCCATGGAAAGAGCCCGCGCAATCCTGCCGCAGATCGAATATGCGAAAACGCCCTACGAAGCAGCGAAAGGCGCGGAAGCCCTGCTGATCGCCACGGAATGGGACGAATTCCGCAAACTCGACTGGGACAAGATCAGGGACGTGATGACGCGGCCGCTGATCGTGGATGGGCGCAATCTATTGTCGCCGCGCGAAATGAAGGACCGGGGCTTCGAATATCGATCGTTTGGCCGGCCCGACTGAACCGACCCCGGCCGAAGAGGCGCGACGGATTTACGCGCGGGGCTTGGCTGACGCGACCTGCTTCTTGAAGAATTCGTAGGTAATCCGCAGACCTTGCTCCAGATTCGTCTTCGGTTCCCATTTCAGAATTCGTCGCGCCTTGGCAATGTCGGGGCACCGTTGTTTGGGGTCGTCCTGCGGCAGCGGGCGGTGCACGATCGGCGCCGAAGTCCCGACCAGCGCGCGGACGCGCTCCGCGAATTCGAGAATGGTGATTTCCGCGGGATTGCCGATATTGACGGGCTCGTGCTCGTTCGATTCCAGCAGGCGGTAAATTCCGTCAATCAAATCGGCCACGTAGCAGAAGCTGCGCGTCTGTTTTCCGTCGCCGTACACCGTGATGGGTTCGCCGACCAGCGCCTGATAGAGAAAATTCGGCAGCGCCCGCCCGTCGTTCAGGCGCATGCGAGGCCCGTAGGTATTGAAAATCCGCACGATGCGGGTGTCCACCTGGTGATACCGGTGATAGGCCATGGTGATTGCTTCCGCGAACCTCTTGGCCTCGTCGTAGACCCCGCGCGGGCCGATAGGATTCACATGGCCCCAGTAGCTCTCCGGTTGCGGACTCACTTCCGGATCGCCGTAGCACTCCGAGGTGGACGCCTGGAGAAAACGGGCTTTCTTGGCCATGGCCAGCCCCAGCGCGTTGTGCGTTCCGAGCGCCCCCACTTTAAGAGTTTGAATAGGAAATTTGAGGTAATCGGGAGGGCTGGCGGGCGAGGCAAAATGAAGCACGGCGTCCACCGGTCCGGCGACCTCGATATATTTCGAAACGTCCTGCTGGGCAAAGGTGAACCGGGGATTCGAAAGCAGGTGCGAAACATTTGAATCCGCGCCCGTAACCAGGTTGTCGAGGCACAGGACGTCCCAGCCCTTTTCAATGAAGTAATCGCAGAGATGCGATCCCAGAAAACCCGCCCCACCGGTGATCACTGCGCGCAATGGATGTCCTTATCCGCCAGATTTGATTCCGTATAGCCGCGTTTCATTATCCCTGAAAGTGGCAGTCAGAAGAAGAACTGGCGCCCCTGCGTGCATCGTTAGGTTACGTATTGCTCACGGCCGGCGCTCGCCCGCGTTTGACGCCGGCGCTGCAAAACGACGCACGAACTCGAACTTCGCCTGAATTTTGCCCCATTCCGGTTGCCTGATACGCCACTCCTTGCGGTCATTTCGAAGCGGTCGAATGCGGTTTTGTGTTCTAAATAATGTGGGCAACTCACAAAGGCACCGGGGCTTATCTGTGCAAGGAGTGGCGATGGTGAAGCAAAAGGGATTCCCTCCGATCATTTGTCTGGTCTTGATGCTATTTCTTCAAAGCAATAGCTGTACGAGTTGCTCGGGCATCCCTTCGGACTTTAACTCGGTCGTCCTCCGTGCCTCCGCAACTAAAATCACCGCGGGGCAGATGATCACCATCACCGCGACAGTCCCAAGAGACACCACCGGCGCGGGCGTGAGCTGGGCTTTCGCCGTCGGTTCGGGGATGCCGGCGAACCCGGGAACCTTCAGCGTGACGAGCGTGACAGCGGCGGCATACTCCGCTCCGACCTCGGCGCCCACCGAGTTCACCGTCGTCATCACCGCCACCTCGCTGAGCGCCACCATCGTTCCTCCGGAGGTGAACTCGATAACCATCACCATCGAGCCACCGCCGCCGTTGAAAATCAAGCTAGCCGCATTGCCGAACGGCACGATCGGCGTCGCTTATCCCGCGGCGTCGTTGCAGGCCACCGGCGGAGTTCCGCCCTATACCTGGTTACTCACGGGCGGGACCGTGCTACCCAACGGACTGATGTTGAATTCAGACGGGTCCATCACCGGAACACCAACCACGGCCGGGGTTGACAACACTTTTACAGTCCAGGTCAGCGACAACGAAACGCCGCCGATGACCGCGACGAGTACGGCCGGTCAATTGAGTATCACGATCACCAACCTGTTGAACGGCAATTACGCGTTCGAGTTCAACGGATACAATTCGGGCGGCGCGGTGGTTCTGGCGGGAAGCTTCAACGCGAACGGAGCCGGCGCGATCAGCGGCGGCGTGGAAGATGTGGATTCCATTCAAAATGGGCCAAAGAACCAGTCATTCACGGGCACTTACACGATTGGAAGCGACAACCGCGGCCAGCTGGTCTTCAGCAGCCTAACCGGGTCTCCCACGTACGATTTCGCCATCGACGGACAGGGACTGCACGGCCGCTTCATCGAAGCCGATAGCACGGGCGTAAACGGATCGGGCGAACTCGTGCAGCAGAACACTGCCACCTGCGGATCGCAGACGATGTCCGGCGCGGGTCCGGTTGGGGCGGATTTCGTGATGGGGTTGGCAGGCGCGGAAGGAAACTTTACCGGAACCACGCCTGGGCCATTTGCCGTTGCCGGCCGCTTCACCGCCGAGGTTCCGGCGAGTTCATCGACGCCTGGTACGATCGACAACGGCGAATATGACGCCAACGTTCCGGGCAGCCAGCCGTTCCTCGCCACATCGTTTTCGGGGACGTTTCAAACGTCGGCTCTGCCGGCGCGCTGCTCGATGGTGATGAACGCAACCACGGCGCTTACGAGCATGAATTTCAGCGTCTATCCGATCACTACGACCGGCGGTCTGCTGACGGAAGCGTTCGTGGTCGAAACCGACACATTGAGCGCCACTGCCCCGTTCGTGAGCGCGGGCAAACTAGTCCACCAGACCGGGTATCCGTTCAATGCCGCGATTCAGTCTTTCACTAACGGGGGAATGAGCGTCGGCGGGCTTACGGGCGCCGTGATTCCCAGCGGGGGACACGCCTACGTGCCGTTTGCGGGGGTCGCGGAGTTGCAGACGACCGGAGGGAACGCCTTCACGTTGTCACTGGTCGAGAATCTGGCCGGGACGGTGGGAAGCGCGCTCGGCACCAGTGCCATCGCCACGTCTTTCAGTACCAACGATTCGTTCGGCCGGGTCGACACCACGCTGGGCAGTTAGCTGGTCAACGTCGCGCCGGTTTTCTACGTCATCAACAATAATGAAGCCTTCTGCCTGCTCTCGAACCTCGAACTCGCCCGTCCTCGGGATTATCGAGCCGCAATCCAAGGGCGGTGGCGCAACTTTTTCCGCGAGCACAGCGCCCGGCAGCCTGGTGCAGGGTACCTCCATGCCTGCGGCGAGCACCGTTCAGAGTTTCTCCGGCATCATGACGCAGACCAGCACGACGGCTACCGCCGGCACCGTCTCGGGCACGGAAGATACGCCCACCGCGCTGGCCGTGGCTCCCAACATAACCGGGACGTACGCGCTCACCACCTCCGGTCCGACGGACGGCAGCGGCGCCCTGGTCCTGACCCAGGCATCGCCACCGCCGCCTTATAGCGGCGCGTTTTTCTACGTTTCGCCGACGAAAGTGGTGATGATCACCACCAGCGATGCGAACCCGGCTCTGGTCATCATTGGGGATCAAGCGGACGACTTCGGA
The DNA here is from genome assembly GCA_963814605.1 of uncultured Acidobacteriota bacterium. Lineage (GTDB taxonomy): Bacteria > Acidobacteriota > Terriglobia > Acidiferrales > UBA7541 > Palsa-295. The sequence continues at coordinate 468,190 of CAWFDD010000003.1, forward strand.
GTGAATTAACCTTCGTGTAGCCGGCGGCGATGTCTCGCCGGCGAACTTCGCGAATGTTCAGTACGCCCAGCGCATCAGTACTGCGCCGGTCGTATAACCTGCACCGACGGCAATCAGCAGGACCAGATCACCTTTGCGCAAGCGCTTCTGTTCCACCGCGTCCACCAATCCCATCGGGATCGTCGCGGCCGTGGTATTTCCGTAGCGGTCAATATTCACCAGCACTTTGGAATCGTCCACGCCCAGCCGCTCCTGCATGGCGCGAATGATGCGCAGGTTCGCCTGGTGCGGCACCACCAAAGCCAGGTCGCGGCTCGACAGCCCATTGCGCTCCAGAACCTGGCAAGCCAGTTCGCTCATCCGGCGCACCGCGTACTTGAACACCTGCGCGCCCTCCTGATGAACGTAGTGCATCCGCTTGTCCACGGTTTCGTGCGTCGGCGGATGCAGCGAGCCGCCGCCGGGCATATACAGATTGCAGCCACCCGAGCCGTCCACGTCGTGCACGAAATCAATGATTCCCTCCGCGTCCGATGTAGCGGGCTCGAGCAGCACGGCGCCCGCGGCGTCGCCGAACAGCACACAGGTGGCGCGGTCCTTGAAATCAAGAATGGACGTCATCACGTCCGCGCCGATTACCAGCACTTTCTTGTGCGATCCCACGCCCACAAATTGCGCGCCCACCGTCAGCGCGTAGGCAAAGCCCGAACAAGCAGCGGAAAGATCGAAGCCCCAGGCCTTCTTCGCGCCCAGGCGATCCTGGATCAGGCAGGCGGTCGCCGGAAACAGCATGTCCGGCGTGACCGTAGCCACCACGATCATGTCGATTTCTTCCGCGCTGATGCCCTTCAGCGCCAGCAATTTCCTGGCAGCCTCGGTACCCAGATGCGAGGACGCCACTCCCGGCGCCGCGAAGTGCCGCTCGCGAATGCCGCTGCGGGTGCGGATCCATTCGTCGGTCGTGTCCACCATCTTTTCCATGTCCGCGTTGGTGACCACGCGCGGCGGCACGTACCCGGCCACTCCCGTGATTTTCGCGGCGATGCGCTGGCTCATCAATCTCTCCGTTGTCGTGAAAACCGCACGCGATTGTATGCAATCCCGCGCTATGGTGACAAGCAAAACACGCGCTCCTGCGGCGTCCGCTACCAGGCAACGAACTCTTCGCCCGCGCGTGGATCCTGATGCATCATGGACGCATGACGCCGGCCGAAAAAACACGCTGGATTGGCGAGCGGGCGCGCGCCGCCGGTTTCGATCTCTGCGGCGTCGCGCCGGTTGCGCTCGATTACCAGGCATCGGCGGCCGAATCGTTTTCAGAGCTGAGTAACCTGCCGGAATGGCTCGCGCGCGGATATGCCGGCGAGATGAACTATCTCCACGATCCACGGCGCGCCGATCCGCGGCTGGTTCTCGATGGCGCGCGCAGCTTGATTGTCGTGGCAGTGAATTACAATTCGCGGCCTCACTCTGCCGGCCCGTCCGATGGCGCGGATTCCGAATCACCGCGCGGTTGGATTTCGCGTTACGCCTGGGGCGACGACTACCACGAAGTGATCCAGCAGAGGTTGCGGGCGCTCATCTCCGAAATGCGGGCGCATTTCCCGGAGCCGTTCGCGGCGCGCGCCTATGTGGACACCGGACCCATCCTCGAACGCGTGGCGGCGAAATACGCGGGGCTCGGCTGGCTCGCCAAGAACACCTGCCTGATCAATTCGCAGCTCGGTTCATGGCTGTTTCTCGGAGTCATTGTCACCACGCTGGCCTTCGAACCCACGCTCGCGCCGGGCGAACCGCCTCCCGCCGATCTCTGCGGCACTTGTACGCGGTGTCTCGATGCCTGCCCCACGCAGGCGTTCCCCGCGCCGTATGTGCTCGACGCGCGCCGCTGCATCTCCTATCTCACCATCGAACTTCGCGGAGCGATTCCCGACGAGTTTCGCGCTCCCATGGGCGATGCTGTCATCGGCTGCGACATCTGCCAGGATGTGTGCCCCTGGAACCGCAAGGCGCCGGTGACGAGCATCGCTGCATTTCAACCGCGCGAGGTACTCGAAAATCAAGCTTCGCTTCTCGCTCCCGAACTCGAGTGGCTCGCTTCGCTTTCGCAGGCGGATTTTAGCGCCGTGTTTCGCGGGAGCGCGATCAAGCGCGCGAAATGGCGCGGCTTGGTTCGCAATGCCTGCGTAGCGCTGGGTAACTCCGCCGTCGCGCCGGATCGCGAAACCCATTCGCGCGTGTTTCGACTGCTCGATCGCCTCGCGTCTTCAGACGACCCACTCATCGCGGACCACGCACGATGGGCGCTGGCCCGGCTTGCACCGACGGGTGCAGCCGCCCCGCTGCTCGACCGCGAAAATTTGCCGCTTGCCGGCGACACAAACCGAAAAACGCAATAGACAGCGAAACGCGCTTTTTGCGATACTTCCACGTTCCAGTGGCGACCGGCCTTCCTTCCGGGAATGAGCCGCATCCTTGATAAAACCCAGGATTGACAGTCTATGAAAGCAAGTTATCAAGCGTTGTTTTGCGTGATCGCACTGCTGGCTGCGGGTTTCGGGGCTTCGAGCCTGTACTCGCGTGAGAGTTCACCCGCCGCGCCACAGAAGAACGCAGCGCCCGCCGCTCCGCAAAGTTCGGTCGATCGCGGGCGCTACCTGGTCGAAAATGTCGCCATGTGCGAGGAGTGCCACACGCCGCGCGACGCCAGCGGCAATCTCGACGAATCCCGGCGCCTCCAGGGCGCGCAGATCTGGATAGTTCCCGTGCACCCAAATCCAAATTGGGCGATGAACGCGCCGGCTCTAGCAGGGTTTGGTGGATATTCGGACGAGCAGGGAGCAGCGGTGCTTGAAAAGGGAGAGGGGCCGAACGGCGAAGCCATCCGCCAGCCGATGCACATCTACCACATGAATCACGCCGACGCGCAGGCCATCATCGCCTACCTGCGTTCGCTTTCGAGCGCCTATCCCCAGTAGTCGAGCGATTCAGCTCTACGGGCCGTACACATCCAGTTCCGTCTGCGTCCCGATGTAAACCTTCCCGTTCGCGATCGTCGGAACCGTAAACTTCACGGCATTGCCTGCCTGGTCCGCGGCGACGACGGAAGAATCGTAAAGTTCCGTCACAACGTTCGTCGCATCGTAGGCGTGCAATACTGCCGGCCCCAGCGCCGCATCAGGGTTGCCGTAGTTGGTCGAGTCAATCGCCCAAACAATTCCAGCCGTGTTCCCATTCGCCGATACCGAGGGTGTCGCGCCGGGAAATCCAAGGAAGGTGCCGCTGGTTGAGCTCGGCGAGGCCGCCAGCGTGCCGCTGCTGATCGCGTACGCCCTCAGGTGATCACCGCTGCCCCAGAAATATAGGTTCCCGTTCCAGTAGGCGGGCATGCTCCACATGCCGCCGACCTCGTCTTGCAATTCCTCGGTGATTTGCGTATCACTCGCGCAGCCGTTGCAATAGTGCATGTTGCCGGCGGTCATCTGGTCCCGATTAACCAGGTAGATGGTGCCTTCCTTTCCTACCTGTACCACCTCATGAGGCGTTCCCCCGGCCTGATCGGGCAGCAGAAGATTGCCGCCCGAACCCAGGTCTTCATCGTTCTGGTCCATGATGCTCTGATCATACGGCGTGAAGTAGTCCTCCAGAGAAAACGCGCTCCCCGTGAAAAATAGCTTCATATTCGTGTCGCCCAGGTCGATTGCCGGCACGTCCTTGGTGTCGAAATCTCCATTGCCCGAGACGATGAAGATGTTTCCGCTCGAATCCGCCGCGATCCCCGCACCGGCCATCCAAAATCCACCCATTCTTCCGTTGGGCGATTCGTTGAAGACCGCTTTTTGGGCGAGCGAGGCCGCGTCGTACGCAAAGACCCATCCGTGATACGGAGTGTTGTCGCAATCCGAGGCGTACGCCAGATAAACGATTCCGTTCATCAGCAGTAGTCCGGGACGGTTCGTATGCATCACCGGATCGAAGGCAATCCCGGAAACCGTGGCGGTGATCGTTGCAGGAGCGGAGGGCTTCTCGGCTCCGGTGGTGATATCCAGCGCATGAAGCCTGTGGAAGAAATTGCCGCTCTCTTTTGTCTTTGACTCGACGTACATCGTTCCGGTGCTCGGATCAATTGCCGGCGTGCTGGTCACTCCGATCTTGGGTTGGATGTCGGTGCAGGGGTTGTCCGTGCTCGTATTCGTTGCCGTGGCCCCGGTTCCAGCGCCATGCGCAGTGTCCAACAGCGTCACCTGCCAGAGAGGCGCCATGCTCGTATCGGCGTCGATCGCGTACACGCTGTCGTTCTCGGTAGCCACATAGATCACGTTATGCGACTTCCCTGAAATGGTCACGTTCGGGACGTACAGCGGCTGGCCGTAAATGAAGCCGTCCACCGGCTGCGAGAATCTCCTGCCGAAGCTCGCCGGAAATGCGGCCGCGGTCAGCGCGGTTTCGCTCAAATTCTGGCCCGTGCGGCCAATATCGTTGTGCTGCATGAAGGCGCCGGCAAAGCCGCCCGGATTCGAAGTGTGGTTCGTCACGCTCAGGATCGAGACGCCGGTCACGCCTGCCGACACCGCCGTGATGGAAGTGAAGCCTGCATTGACGCCAGCTCCTAAACTCTTGGGTGTAACGTGTCCCGTTCCGTCCACTGTAGCCACGGCCGCGTTTGTGGAAGCCCAAGCCGCGGTCGCCGTCAAATCCTGAGTGCTGCCGTCGCTAAAGTGCCCCGTGGCCGTTAACGCCTGTGCCGCTCCGTTGTCCGCCATCACGGGATACTGCGGGCTCACGAACAGGATCTCCAGAGTCGGATTTGGCGGCGGAGGTGGAGGTGGATTTGCCCCGCTCGAGCCACCCCCGCACGCGGCCATGCAAAGAGCCGCGTAACTGATTGCAATACAGAGACTTACGCGCCGCGCCAATTCCGTAGAACGGACCACGCTCGAGCCTCCCCGTACCGATTGATTGTCATAGTAACACGCCAGCAATATCGGCAAGATACCCTTGCCGCCTGAAAGGCACCTATGGCTCGCATCACCATTCCCGATACGGAACGATTCTTCAATCGGCACTTTTCCTGGATGCAGTTCAACCAGCGTGTCCTGGAAGAAGCGCGCGATCCCGGCAATCCGTTGCTCGAACGCGTGAAATTCCTGGGCATCACCGCCAGCAACCTCGACGAGTTCGTTGAAGTGCGTCTTGCCGGATTGATGCAGCAAGCCGAGCACGGAAATAGCCAGCCGGACGCCGACGGTCGCACGCCGGACCAGATCCTCGCGGAGCTGACCTCGAGAATTCACGCCTTCGTGGACGAACAATACGAATGTTGGCGGGACGAGCTGGTTCCGGCGCTCGAGGATAAATCCATCCGCGTTCTGGGACGCAGCGATCTGCGCCCCGAGGCCCGCGAATACATCGAGAATTTCTACGCCAAGACGGTCGAGCCTCTGCTCACTCCCGTCACCGTCGATCCCGCGCACCCGTTTCCGCACGTCCTGAACAAAGCGCTGTGCCTCGCGTTTCTGCTCCGGCGCAAGCGGCGCGGTTCGCAGATTTATCTTGGAGTGGTCACCGTGCCGCGCGCCCTGCCGCGCCTGGTGCGCCTGCCCTCGCCCAAGGGCAAGATTGACTACGTGTTTCTCCACGATATCGTTCACGCGTTCGCCGAACGGCTCTACCATGGCTACGAAATCCTTTCCGCCGCGGCGTTTCGCATCACCCGCAACAGCAACCTCTACCTCGAGGAAGAGGAATCCCGCAGCATCCTGGAATCGGTGGACACACAGATTCATCGCCGCCGCAAGGGTTCCGCGGTGCGCCTGGAAATCGAGGCGGGCGCCAATCAGGAAATCGTCGAACGGCTGGAGGCGAATTTCCGGCTTTCACCGGAGCAGGTTTTCCGCGTCCACGGCCCCATTAATCTCTCGCGGCTTTTCAATCTCTACGAACAAACCTCACGGCCGGACCTGAAATACCGCTCCTTTGCGCCCCGCGAACTCGATCTTAAGCCCGGTTCTTCATCGCTGTTTGAACTGGTGCGCCAACGCAACGTGCTCCTGCACCACCCCTACGATTCCTATTCCTCCGTGGTGCGCTTCATCGAAAGCGCCGCGCAGGATCCCGACGTCCTTTCGATCAAGCAGACGCTCTATCGCACCAGCGAGAATTCACCGATCGTGCGGGCGCTGATTGATGCTGCCGCCAGAAAAGAAGTCTCCGTGGTGGTTGAGCTGAAGGCGCGCTTCGATGAAGCCTCCAACATTCGCTGGGCGCGCAATCTGCAGGAAGCGGGCGTGCAGGTCTTCTACGGCGTGGTCGGCCTGAAAACCCACTGCAAGCTGGCGCTGGTCGCGCGGCGCGAACCCGACGGACGAACTCGCCGCTACGCGCATCTCGGCACCGGCAACTACAACCCCTCGACCGCGCGTTTCTACACCGATCTGAGCCTGCTCACCAGCGACCCGCACCTCACTTCCGCCGTGCATCACGTATTCAATTATTTGACGGCTCATTCCGAGCGCTCGCAATATTCGCCGCTGTTCGTCGCGCCGCTGAACCTCGGCAGGAATTTCCAGGCGCTGATTGAACGCGAGACGGCTCACGCCAAGGCCGGGCGCCCCGCCTTCATCTTCGCGAAATTCAATTCGCTCCTCGACGAGAAAATTATCCAAGCGTTGTATCGCGCTTCTCAGGCCGGTGTGCACATCGAGCTGATCGTGCGCGGTGCGTGCGCCCTGCGGCCCGGCGTTCGCGGGCTTAGCAGCCGCATCCGCGTGCGCAGCGTCATCGGACGTTTTCTTGAGCACAGCCGCATCTTCGTTTTCGGCAACGGCGGCAAGACGGAAGTTTTTCTCGGCAGCGCCGATTGGATGCAGCGCAATATTTATGAGCGCGTCGAGGTCATTTTCCGGCTGAAGGACCCGGTGCTCTGCAATCAGATCTTCACCGAGGTCATCGCGCCTTATCTGGCCGACACATTGAAGACGCGCATCCTGCTGCCGGACGGCGAGTACGTCCGCCTGCATCAAGCGAACCGCCTCGCGCACCTCCGCAACGGCCATCGCTTCAACGTGCAGGAGTTCCTCATCGGGTTCACCGAGGGCCGCGAAACCCTCGCTTCGGTTCCTCCCGTTCCAGCATTCCTCAAATTCCGTCCCGCAGAGCCCAGCCCGACGGAATCGTCGTAGAAGTCTCCGCGCTCTCTGCGCCTTCTCCGTGTGTGTATCTAGCTAGTTTGCCATTTTCTCCGCGCGGGCAAATGACGGCCCGGAACCGGGGTGGTTTCTATATTTCGAATCGCGCCGCTGACCTTCACATTCCCTCTGTATAATCTCCCGCGATGGGAGAGCGACTGGCAGCGGCAATCAAGTGGCTGCTTGGGCCCGAAGCCGCGAGCGACAAAAAGCCCGGCCACCTCTGGTCGCGCTGGATTTTCCTTCGCGCGCTGGGAATCTTTTATTTCTCCGCATTCTATTCGTTTTTCTTTCAGGTTAAGGGTCTCATCGGCCCCCGCGGAATTCTTCCAGCGGGAGATTACCTGCAAGCGGTTGCCGCGGCGTTCCATTTCTGGCGATTCTGGTTCGCGCCCACGCTTTTCTGGCTTGGCTCGAGCGACCGCGCTCTCATGCTGGTGTGCTGGGCGGGCGCGATCGCGTCGCTGCTGCTGGTGGCCAACGTCTGGCCGCGCTTTACTCTCGCTGTCTGCTTCGTCTGCTTCCTTTCCTTCATCTCCGCGGCCCAGGATTTTTCGAGCTATCAATCCGACGGCATGATTCTGGAAGCCGGATTCATCAGCTTGTTTTTCGCGCCGCCGGGATTTTGGCCGGGCCTTGGTCGCGCAAATCCGCCGTCGCGCATCAGCCTCTTTCTGCTGCGCTGGGAATGGTTCTGCATCTATTTTGGATCGGGCTCCGGCAAGATCGCCGGCGGAGATCCCACCTGGCGCAATCTCACGGCAATGGACGATTACTACCAGAACGGTCCGCTGCCCACATGGATCGGCTGGTACGCGCAGCACCTTCCGCACTGGTTTCACGCCTCGACCTCGTTTCTCACCCTGGCGATCGAGCTGGTGCTGTGCTGGGCGGTTTTTCTTCCGCGGCGATTTCGGATCGTCTGCTTCTGCATCGTCACGCCGTTTGAAATCGCCATCATCCTCACCGCCAATTACGCTTTCCTGAACTACATTGTCCTGGCGCTGGGATTCCTGCTGCTCGACGACCGCGTCATCGAATGGATTCTTCCGCTCCGCGTTCGAACGCCCTTTGAACGCCGGACCGCACCGGTGTTGAGCGTGGATTCGCCTCCGGTTGGCTCGCGTGCCCAATGGCGCGCTCGCCTCGCCCCCGTGCGCTGGACCATCGCCGCCGTTTGCCTGGGTCTGATTTTCTATTCCACATGTGCGCTACTTGTCTGGAGAATCTTTCCCGACGCGCCGCTGTCGCAACGGCCGGTCCAAATGCTCGAGCCATTTCGCATAGCGGAACGCTACGGTCTCTTCGAGAGGATGACGCACGAACGCCGTGAAATCGAATTCCAGGGATCGAACGACGGCATCAACTGGACGCCTTACCCCTTCCGCTACAAACCGCAGGACGTCAATAAGCCGCCGGGAATCTACGCGCCCTACCAGCCGCGATTCGAATGGAATCTGTGGTTCGCCTCGCTCGGTGTGTGGCGCCAGTACCGCTTCGTGATTTCGACCGAAGAGTGCATCCTGACGCATGAGCCGGACGTCCTCGCCCTGTTTGCATACGATCCGTTTGCGGGAGCGCCGCCGAAGCAGGTACGCGCCGTCGTCTACCAGTATTGGTTCAGCGACGCGGCCGCGAAGCGCGAACACGGAGCCTGGTGGCGGCGCGAACTGCTCGGAAATTACGCGCCGGTGCTGGAACGCGAGCCGGACGGCAGGATTGCAGTCCTCGATTTCGAAACCGTGGATCCGCCGACCGATTAGTTCCATTTTGGTGTTGTAGGGGCACAGCATGCTGTACCCGGCGCACATGGTTGGCGGCGCGCTGCCCATCCACCTGCGCGTGGAGGTCCGCGAGACTCGTCCCGACCTTTTGCCATGGAGCCTCAAATCCGTTAGCCTGTTCCATCGCCGATTGACCCGCACATGAGACGCCAGCACACAATCGAAGAGAAAGAACAGCGCGACCCCGAAGTGAGAGCTGGAGAAGTGCTCGCTTACCTGGCCACGTTGCCGCAGGCGGCCAGCATCCGTCAAATTGCTCATGGCATGGAGCTGAGGCACCGCGGCCGGCGCTTTCTTCCGCGAGTCCTGCAGCAGCTCAAGCGCCGGGGCGACGTCGAGGAAATCTACGGCGGCCGTTTCCGGCTCGCCGAGCAGAAGACCGCGCCCGGCACGCCGACGTCTCGCCGCGCGGCGCGCCTAGCCGAAACCGCGGCTCCGTCCGGCGGCGCGCCGCCCGCCGCGCCCGCCGCTGAGTCGGGGCCCAAGCGAGCGCGCGACCCGAATCTGATCGCTGGCCGCATCGTCGCGCATCGCGACGGCTATGGCTTCCTGGTGCCGGAGCATCCCATTCCCCGCGTGGATGGCGACCTCTTCATCGGCCGCGACAACCTGGGCGACGCCATGAACGGCGATCGCGTATTCGCGCGCGTCGAGCGGCGTCGCGCGGACGGCCGCGCCGAAGGCCGCGTCGTGCAAATCGTCGAGCGCCAGCACGCCACGCTCGTCGGCCTGTTCCGCTACGGCTCGCACGGAAACAACGTGCTGCCCTATGACACGCGCATTCCTCACGAGGTTTCGATTCCGCCGGGCGATGAATTGACGCCGGAGTTGCGCCAGAAGCTGGGCGCGACTCCCAGAAGTGGACCCGTCACCACCGGCCGCGCACGGCTTCCCGAACTCGATGGCGCCGTCGTCAACGTGCAGATCACGCGCTACCCGAAAGGCGGCCTGGCGCCCGTCGGGCGCGTGCTCGAAATTCTCGGCCGCCCGGGCGAAATCGGCGTGGACGTGGAAATCATCATCCGCAAACATCATCTGCCACACATTTTTCCCGATGACGTGCTGGCGCAGGCCCGCTCGACCGAGCAGCAGGTGCCGGCAACGGAGCTCAGGGAGCGCCGTGACTTCCGCGATTTGCCGATCGTGACCATTGACGGCGAAACCGCGCGCGATTTCGACGATGCCGTTTTCGTCCGGCCCTTGCCGCACGGGCACTACGAGTTGCAAGTGCACATCGCGGACGTGGCGCACTACGTTTCACGGGATTCGGCGCTCGATCGCGAGGCGCGGCTGCGCGGCACGTCCGTTTATTTCCCGAACCGCGCGGTGCCCATGCTTCCGGAAGAACTTTCCAACGGCATCTGCTCGCTGAATCCCAAAGTGGACCGGCTGGTGATGAGCGCGATCATGGAAATGGACGCCACCGGAAAAATGGTCGGCGCCGATTTCGCGTCGGGCGTGATTCGCTCCGTGGAGCGCATGACCTACACCAACGTCAACAAAGTGCTCGAGGGCGATGCGGAGATGAACCAGCGCTACGCGCCGCTGGTGGATGAATTCCGCAGGATGAAGGATCTGGCGCTGCTGCTCAACAAACGCCGGCACGCGCGCGGCTCGATTGATTTCGATCTTCCGGAAGCGATTATCGAGTTCGATGAATCCGGGCGCATGCAGAGCATCGTGCGCAGCGAGCGCAATATCGCCCACCGCTTGATCGAGGAATTCATGCTTGCGACCAACGAAGCCGTGGCGCAATATCTCGAAAAACGCGGCATCGCTTCGCTGCACCGCGTGCATGAAAAACCCGATCCGAAAAAAGTGCTCGAATTCGAAGACCTCGCGCAGGCCTTCGGCTATTCGCTGGGCGTAGACGATCTGGCCGAGCGCAAAATCGCCGTGCGGCACGGGCTGGTGCGCCCGCAAGCGCGGGGCGGCGGCAGCGGCCGCGGGCGCATGCGTCCGATGAGCGTGACGCTGCCCGCGGCGCAGGAAGTTGATATTCGCCCGCAGCATTACCAGCGGCTGACGGAGAAGATCGCCGGGAAGCCCGAGGAGCGAATTCTCTCCTACCTGATGCTGCGGTCGCTGAAGCAGGCGCGCTACGCGGCGGACGTGCTGGGCCATTTCGCGCTGGCGACGAACGAGTACACCCATTTTACTTCGCCCATTCGCCGCTATCCGGATCTGATCGTGCATCGCGCGTTGAAATGGGCGCTGGAAAATCCGAATGTTGCGCCGCTGCGCGCGCCGAATCCGAATGCGCGGCCGGGGAAGGACGAAACCGTGGCCATGCTCGGCCCCTATCGCCGGGTGGAACTGCAAAGCATCGCGGCGGAAAGTTCGGAAGCGGAGCGCCGCGCTGAAGCCGCGGAGCGCGAGCTGATGGAATGGAAGACGGCGCAATTCATGGAGGGCCATCTGGGCGAGGAATACGATGCGCTGATCATCTCCGTTCAGAAATTCGGCTTCTTCGTGGAGCTGACCGAGATTTTCGTCGAGGGGCTGGTGAGCATTGACCGGTTGGAGGAAGCGACCGGGCAGAGATGCGTGTTCCGCGAGCGCGATCATACGATCGTCTCCGAGCCGCATCGCGGCACGCGCGGCGGGTCGACGGCAAAGAGGATTTTCAGGCTGGGCGATCGCGTGCAGGTTCGCGCCGAGCGCATCGATCCTTTCCGGCACCGCGTGGAATTTTCGCTGCTTTGAAATCGAGAAGCTGAAATCGAGGAGATACGCATGAAACCGACCGTTGGGTTGATTGGGCTGGGATTGATGGGCGGACCGATGGGGCAGAACCTGCTGAAGGCGGGATTTCCGCTGGTGGTCTGGAACCGCACCAAGGCGAAAGCGGACGAACTGGTTCGCGCAGGAGCGAAGCTCGCCGCGGACCCGCGGGGAGTTGCCGAGCAGGCGGATGTGCTGATCACGATTGTGAGCGATCCGGCAGCGCTCGAAGAAGTGCTGTGGGGCTCGGGCGGCGGCAAGAGAAACGACGGCGCGCTCGGAGGCTTGCGCCGCGGCAGCACGTACATTGATTCGAGCACCGTGTCTCCGGACCTGGAGCGACGCGTCGCGGCGGCGTGCGCGGAACGCGGGGTGGATTTTCTCGACGCGCCGGTGACCGGGGGAACATGGGGAGCGGCGAAGGGTGAACTGGTGTTCATGATCGGAGGCAAAGCCGAGGTTCTCGAGCGCGTGAAGCCGGTGCTCGAAGCGGTCGGCAAGAAATTTTTTCTGCTGGGTCCGAACGGTGCGGGGCAGACGGTGAAGTTGGGGATGAATCTGCTGCTGGCGCTGCAGGTGGATGCGTTCGCGGAGGCTCTGGCGCTGGTCACGTCTGCGGGAGTGCCGGCGGAAAAACTGGTGGAGGTGATGCAGTCGAGCATGGCGCGCTCGGGAGTGCTCGACGTGAAAGCGCCGATGATCGTGAAGGGCGAGTACCCGGCGAGTTTTCCGCTGCGGCTGATGCACAAAGACATGCGCCTGGCGCTCGAACTAGCGCGCGAGCACGGGGTCGCGCTGCCCAGTGGAACGGCGGCGTATGCGACGTATTCGGCGGTCAAGGACTCGTCGAAGGATGATCCGGATTTTGCGGCGGTGGGGCGATTTTGGAAGAAGCAGTGAGGGCGAGGGGCGAGGGCGGGGGACGGCGAACGCCAAAAACCTGGTGCGAAAGAATCGGCGCATAGGTTGGCGCTGGCGGAACTTCCGGTTCAGGAGGTAGCGATGAGAATTTTCCCGAAACTGTTCGTTCGCTTTCGTGTCTCGTTCGCGTTTGTGGCCGCGGTTTGCGCTGTGCCGGCGCAGGGCCAAGGGTCGTGGGTGAATTCACCGCTGATGGATCCGTCCGGATATATCCGCGATGATGTTTACCCCGCATCACCGCCGCTGATTTTCTGGGGCGCGATGTAAAAGGGAAGGCAGTCCTTAATTTTTAGCGCGGGCGAGCGGCGAAGCCGTGCTGCTTCCAGAGCTTGTCCCAGAACCAGACGCCGTAGGCGGCGTCGTTGGGCAAGCGATAGCCGAGCTGGTGGGCGAGCATGATGATCTGGCCGCGATGATGGGCTTCGTGCGAGAACATGTAGGAAAACATGGCCGCACCGGCGGGCCAGGTGCGCGTCCAGGCACCGCGCGAGAACTTGGTGACGCGACGCTGCGGGCTGGTGGACAAGGCGTCGGTGAGCATGCGCAGGCACTGCGCGCCGCTTTTCTTGTGCGCCGCGGCGGCCTGCTTGATGGTGCAGCGGCGGGGATCGAGCGGAGCGGGACATTTCAAGTGTGGGGCGGAATGTTTCAGCCACACCAGGCGGCAGTAATGCAGGTGCGCGAAAATCGCGGCGATGGTGCGGCCGCCCCGTTTAGCGGCGGGAAGCTGGGCGCGCCAGGCGCGGGGGTCGAGATGCGCGAGGAGGAGCTGGTTCATAGCGTCGTTGACCGCGTAGGTTTCAAGCAGGACTTCGCGAATGTCGGATGAGGCGGCGTTTGGGCGTGGTGGCATTGGGTCTCCGCTAAGGCGGAAATGCTACTCGGCGAAATGTGCAGAAGTCAAAGGCGCTCACTGCAGAGACGCAGAGAGCGCAGAGAAAACCGAAGCATGACAAGGATTACCACAGAGAGCACAGAGAAAGCACAGAGGACACAGAGGAAGAAAGATTCGCAGCGGCGGCGCAGAGTGCGCGCAGGAATGCGAACGGTTCGAGCGGTGCGAGCCTTGGGCCACTGGTTGAAATGCACCACTTGCGCGTGAAATCCACCACCGAGGAAACTGGCCTGAAGTGGCAAGGCTCACGCGAGCTCTGGAACTGCGTGATGACGTGGGAGTTAGGGGTGACCATCTGAGCTGTGGGAATGGCATTTGCCCTGCAATATGGTGGGTGGATTCAGGAGTCCAGGGGCTAGTACGCTGCACTGAATCCGGCGCCCTCGCGGTTGAATCTGAGATTGATAGGGGCTCGTAAGGCAAAGGGAGCTGACATGAAAGTATTCAACCTCTCCAAAATTTCGTTGGTGATTGCAGCGAGCGCCGCGCTGGCGCTGGCGCCGCAGGCTACTTTCGCCCGTGGGGGCGGTGGGCACGGCGGTGGCGGAGGCGGTTCGCATGGCGGAGGCGGCGGCTCGCACGGTGGAGGCGGTGGATTTCATGGCGGAGGAGGCGGTGGATTCCACGGTGGTGGTGGAGGCGCGACCGCGGCGGTGGCGGAGGCGATACCGCGGCGGTGGCGGAGGCGCATACCGCGGTGGTGGCGGAGGCGCATACCGCGGTGGTGGCGGCGGAGCTTATCGCGGCGGCGCAGGTGGCGCTTATCGTGGCGGCGGCCGGAGCACGGGTCCGTCGGCTGCCGGACGTTTTGGCGGCGGTACGGCTGGCCGCGGTTTCGGCAATGGCGCAGGCCGGTCAACAGGTTCTCATGCCACGGCTGACGGCCAGTGGCATTCATTCGGCGGCGCGCGATCTGGAACTGGATCGGCGGCGGGAGGCAGCCGCAGCTTTGGCAGCTCCGCAAGCGCAGCGCGAGGCGCGGGAGGTTCCGCACATGCCGATGGCGCGTGGCATTCGTTTGGTGGCGCGCGCGGCGCCGGAGCCAGTAGCGGAGCATCGGGTGCCTCACATACGTTTGCACGTTCCGGAACCGGGTCGGGGATGGCCTCAACCGGACATTCGTTCGGCTCGACTTCGCGCGGATTTGGTTCCAGCGCCGGATCGGGCATAGGCAGCCGCTCCACGGGCTTCGCGGGTAGAGGCTCTTCCGCTTCGCTAGGCTCGCGATTCAACGGGTCGTCTGCTTTTGGCAACGCGACATTTTCGAATGCGCGGTTTGGCGGAGGGTTCGGCCGCGGGTTCGGCGGAGGGTTCGGTGGCTTCGGCCGTGGATTTGGATTTAACCGCGGCTTTGGCTTCGGATGCTGGGGCTGCGGCGGCTTTGGATGGGGATTCGGTTGGGGCTTTGGATGGGGACTCGGATTCGGCTGGGGCGGTTGGTGGAATCCGTGGTGGTGGGGCGGCCCGTACTGGGGCGCGCCATACCCGTATTACTCGGACTGGCCGCCTTACTACAACACCTATCCGGACTACAACTATCCGGCTCCTTATGGCCCGCCGAACAGCGAGCCCAACAGCAATAACATTGGCGACTCGTCACTCTACGGTCCGGCCGCAAACAACGGGTACACCGGCACGGACGTGAACACCAACCTGGCGTCGGGAACTCCGGTAACGGACCCGATCACGGCGAATGTGGTGGAGTTCGCGCCCAGCGTTCTGGTTTATCTGAAGGACGGAACGATGCTGGTGGCGAACGACTACTGGCTACAGGACGGGCAGTTCCATTACACCGTGAAGTACGGCGGCGAGAACGCGATCGGCATGGATCAGGTGGACCTGCAGCGCTCGGTGGATGAGAACGCCAGGCGCGGAGTGAAGTTCTCGCTGAAGCCGAAGCCGGCCATGAATCCAAACGGGACTGCGGCGGACCAGAATCGCGGGACCGGTGAGGCGCCCGCGTCAGCGACGCCTGCAACGGCGGCGCCGTCCACGACTGCTCCGGTGGCGCATCCGGCGGCAAGAGTGCTTCCGGCTGCGGCGTAAAGCGTTCCGCTGGCGCCCTGAGCCCGCGAAAACGTCGCTACGGCGTGGCGTTGGCGGGAAGTATGCGCAGGGGTAGATCGCTCACCGTGCGCAGTCCGGCCGTGGCGGCGAGGATTGCCGGAATGGCGTTGACGGCGACGGCAGCGGTGGCCAGGTCACCGTGCGTGCCGCCGGGAATCGTAAGCGTCAAATTCGGCTCGCCGCGCAATTCCACCATATCGGCGGGCTGCTTTGCACCAACGTACATCTGCAACTCCATGAAAATTTTGTCCTCGCCTTCCCAGATGCCGCGCGCAATTTGATGGACGCCGGCAACCTGTCCGGGAACGATTTCCAGGAACTCCGTTTTCACGAATTCGGTGGCGATGACCGGCTCGATGGTCTCGGTGATTTCGTCGAGAGCGAAGCCCAGGCCGTCGGCG
The DNA here is from genome assembly GCA_963814605.1 of uncultured Acidobacteriota bacterium. Classification (GTDB taxonomy): domain Bacteria; phylum Acidobacteriota; class Terriglobia; order Acidiferrales; family UBA7541; genus Palsa-295. The sequence goes on from CAWFDD010000003.1 coordinate 484,169, forward strand.
ACCATGGCGATGGACTCCGGCAGGCCGTGATGCTTGATGACGCCGGCGGCGACCTGGGCGCGAAATTCTTCGGTAGTCATTCCGGCGCCGATTTTTTTCTGCAGCGGCAGGCGGCGCTTCGATGCATCCACGATGCGCACGGCCCTGGCGAAATCCACGCGCTGCGCGACGGCGGAGAGCACCAGGACGAGTTTATCCATCACGAAACCTGGATTGACGCCGGTGCCAACCAGAGCGACGCCTTCTTCTTTTGCGGCGGCGTCGAGCCTGGCGGAAAGCTCCGGATGCTTGCGGTAGGGATAGGCGAGCTCTTCACACGTGGAGACGACGCAGCAGCCGGCTGAGAGGCAGGCGAGAAGCTCGTCCATCACGTTTGGAAGATAGGACGAGGTGGTGTGGACGACGACGTCCACGGGCTTGGAGAAGGCGGCGGCCGCGTTGGCTGAGACGGTTACGCCCCAAGGTGCGTCCTTCGCGCCGACGACTTCGCCGAGGTCGCGGCCGGCCTTTGCGGGATCGTTGTCTATTGCGCCGACGATTTCGAGCGAGGCTTTCTGGCGCATCAGGCGGACGATCGAGGCGCCGATGGGACCCACACCGAACTGCACCACGCGGACTTTCTTCCTCACAGGACCGTCCTTGGGCGAAAAATAGCTTTCTAACTTAGCAGAAAATGGAAATTGGAAAAGGGAAAAGGAAGAGAAGAGAGAACCAAGGCGAAGAACAAATCTCACCGCAGAGACGCGGAGGGCGCAGAGAAAAACAAGAGCGGAAAAGGGAAAAGAGAGAATGGGGGTGGAGAGCGGGCAGGCGCGGTGAATGGGCTTCACATCGCCAAGGATGAGCGCCGGGCACGATAGATCGTGCCCCTACGAAGATCTCTCCTGTTCAGCGGTATGTCTAAGAGGAGCGCACTCAAAATATCGAGTCGGCCCGCGAGCTTAGAGGCGGGTACGGGTGGCGCGGATGTATTCGCGCAGGGTGGAAATATTGGGGCCGTAGGAGCCGACGCGGCCGGCATCCACGGGCAGGCCAAGGATTTCCGCCTGCTCGATGCTGAGGCCGGCGTCGTCGAGTTCAGCGAGGCTGTAGCCCTCGGCCGGCACCAGGCGGTTGCGGTGCGACCGGTCAAGAGGCCGCGGCGGGCGCTGCATGCGCGAGCGCTTCATCACGATGTCAAAGAAATCGTCCCAGTCCCGGCGGTTCCACATCGCAGTGTCCTCACTTCCTAATACGCGTCTGTCACCGGATTGGATGCAGCAAAAGCATTTTCGGTAGCATCGCTACCTGGGTCCGGAGCCCGATTGTCGCGGAAACGGGAGCGCTCCAAATCCTAACCCCGCATGTAGTGGAAAGTCGCGGTCCAATCGCGTGTGTATCCATTGAGTTATCGCATCTTACGAACCTAAGCGCGCCAGCTTCGAAGCGCGCTTAGAGTCGTTGTGACTGCTGCAGAAGAGGGACTTCAGCGGCTGACGCTGCGCGCAGGTCCACGGCTATTCCCGGCTAGCGGCCGCTGCTATACTTTACGCAGGATGTGGGCCGTATGTTACGGCGCTGTGTGAATCGCGAGAAATCAGCATGAGCAATCCGGTCATCGTCGTTCACTATCACGAGCTGTGGCTGAAGGGCCGCAACCGGCGGTTTTTTCTGGGCAAGCTGTTTACGGCGCTGCGGCAGAGTTTCCAGGGAATCCCCGTGGAGCGAATCGAGCAGCCGGGCGACCGATTCCTAGTACGGCTGTGCGCGGAGGCGCCGCTGGCGGAGGCCATCGAGCGCGTGGAGCGAATTCCGGGTGTGGCGTACTACGCGGTGGCACGGCCTGTGGAACGGAGCATGGAAGAGCTGTGCGCGGCCGCCTGGGAAGAAATCGAGGCGCTGGGATTCGAGACGTTTGCGGTGCGAGCCAAGCGCAGCGATAAAACATTTCCGCATTCGACGATGGAGATCGAGTCGATTGTCGGGAGATATCTGCTGGAACAGCTGCGCGCGCGGGGCCGCGGGGTGCGCGTGCAATTGAAGGATCCCGAAGTGACCTGTCACGTGGAAGTGACGCCGGGGCCGCTGCTTGTCTATGCGCGAAAGATTCCCGGGGTGGGAGGCCTGCCGGCGAATACGGCGGGGCGCATGACGTGCCTGCTTTCAGGCGGATACGATTCCGCGGTAGCCGCCTATCACATGATGAAACGCGGCGCGCACCTGAGCTTTGTGCATTTCTACGGCACAGGCGCGCAGCCGGGAGAATCGTCGCTGCACATCGCCAGCGGGCTGGTGCGGACGCTGACGCCGTATCAATTTCGCGCCAAGCTATATCGAGTTCCGTTTGAAGCGATCCAGCGGGAGATCGTGCGGGCGGCGCCGGAAGGCGCGCGCATCCTGCTCTATCGTCGGATGATGCTGCGGATTGCGGAAGCATTCGCGCGGCGCGACCGCGCGCTGGCGCTGGTTACTGGCGACAGCCTGGGGCAGGTGGCGTCGCAAACGCTGCGCAATTTGGTGGCGGTGGATGCGGCCGCGCGAATGCCGGTGTTCCGGCCGCTGATCGGCACGGACAAAATGGATATCCTGGCGACAGCGAAAAAGATCGGGACGTACGAAATCTCATCGGAGCCATTTCACGATTGCTGTCCGGTTTTCATGCCGCGAACACCGGAGCTTGCCGCAAGTCCGCGGGAGCTGGATGAGGCGGAAGCGAATCTTGATGTTGCGTCGCTGGTTACGCAGGGCGCGCGGGGCGCGACACTCGAGAAGTTCGCTTACACGGGAGGGCGAGTGGAGGCGGACGCGCCGCAGTCCATCCTGCCTGCGGATCAAAGGCGCGCAGCAATTGCCTGAACGTCCGGCGAGACTCAAGAAAGTCGCCTTGACCAGAGAAGCTGCGCAGAATGTGCGGGAGGTCCAGTTTCGTGGCTTCAGGGGCTGGAGCCCCACGGCATATGAGCGGCTTACGGCGGGGTTGAAACCCCGCCCCTTCCGAAATACGCCACGCCGCTACCAGACGAGCCTACCGGTCGCGGCCGTAGCCTCCACGGTCGCCGCGATCACGGCCACCGCCGCCGCGTCCGCCGCCCCCGCCATGGCCTCCGCGTCCGCCGCCCCCGCCGCCACCACCATGGCCGCGTCCGCCACCGCCGCCACCTTCGCGCTGCGGGCGAGCTTCGTTGACGACCAGCGCCCGGCCGAGGAATTCCTTTCCGTTCAGAGCCGCGATGGCCTTTTCAGCCTCCGCGTCGTCCTTGATCTCCGCGAAGCCAAAGCCGCGCGGCTGCCCGGTGAAGCGATCGCGAAGCAAAGTCAGAGAATCAGGCTGCACGCCCGCTTCCGCAAATAGGGCTCCCACTTCCTCTTCCGTAGCCTTGAACGATAGATTACCCACGTATAGTTTCTTCACGCTGGTCCTCCTTGCGCCCCGAGTGCAAGCGGGCGCGTGCGACGAGGCTGAAGAAGCAGGATCACGGTCCACAGGCGGCCACGAACGCGACCAATCCCCCCCGGACTGAAGCGAGCACCCCAGCAACAGGCACATCTTGCTGCAACTGCTCGCCGCAGTCAACCATGGGGACTGGCGGCGGGCCATCGGCATCCAACAATAGGAGCACGTCTGCTCGGCTGGTACGATTGGTGGTACGATGCGCGCGAGCGCCCTACGGAGGGGATTGATGCGTGGGACGATGATGGACTTTCCGCTGACGCTGGTGCCGATACTGGAGCGCGCCGGGAAGCTTTTTAAAGGAATCGAAATTGTTTCGCGGCGGCCGGACCGTTCGATCGCGCGCTGCACGTACGGCGATATATATCGCCGGTCGCGGCGGCTGGCGCGCGCGCTGGAGCTGGCGGGGATCAACAGAGGCGAACGCGTGGCCACGCTGATGTGGAATCACGCGACGCATCTGGAATGCTACTTCGGCATTCCGCTGGCGGGCGGCGTGATCCATACGCTGAATCTGCGGCTGCATCCGAACGAGCTGGCATACACCGCGAACCACGCACGCGACCGCTTTCTGATCGTGGATGACGTATTGTTGCCGGTGTACGAAACTTTCCGCTCGCAGGTGAATTTCGAGCGAGTGTTCGTGGCACCGTTCGGATGCACAACCATGCCGAGGGAGTTCGAACGCTACGAGGATCTTCTGGCCGCCGCGGAAGATGATTTCGAGTACCCCGAGTTTGAGGAGAACGAGGCGGTGCTGGCTTGCTTCACTTCGGGCACCACCGGAAAAGCGAAGGGCGTCGTTTACTCGCATCGAGCGATCGTGCTGCACAGCTTCGCATCGTGCATCGCGGGCACGTTCGGCGTAAGCCACGAAGACGTGATCCTGGTCTGCCCCTCGATGTTCCATGCGAACGGGTGGGGCTTGCCTTGGACCGCGACAATGATGGGAGCGAAACTGGTGCTGCCGGGACCGCACATGGACGCCGAAAGCCTGCTCGACCTGATCGAGCGGGAGGGAGTGACGCTCGCAGCGGGCGTGCCGACGCTATGGTTGAGCGTGCTGCAGGCTCTCGAGAATAATCCGGGGCGATGGAAAATCAAGAAGCCGCTTCGAATTGTATCGGGGGGGGCGGCGGTGCCCGAGGCGCTGTTCCGGGGTCTCGACCGCTTTGGCATTCAAGTGCGCCAGATTTGGGGGATGACGGAGACCACGCCGATGGCGAGCATGGGCACGATCAAATCCACGCTGGCCGGATGCTCCGAGGAAGACGCCTACAAAATCCGCACCAAGGCGGGATTGCCGTCGCCATTTGTGGAGATGCGGGTGATGACCTCCGAAGGCGAAGCGCCGTGGGACGACGAGTCGGTTGGCGAACTTGAGGTGCGCGGGCCGTGGGTGACGGCAAGTTATCTGGACGCGCCGGAGACGAGCGACCGCTGGTCGAAAGACGGCTGGTTCCGGACCGGGGACATGGCCTCGATTGATCCCGAGGGCTACATACGGATCGTGGACCGCAGCAAGGACATGATCAAATCGGGCGGCGAATGGATCAGCTCGGTGGATCTGGAAAACGCGCTGATGAATCATCCGGCGGTAAGCGAGGCCGCGGTGATCGGCGTTCCGCATCCAAAGTGGCAGGAACGGCCGCTGGCGGTGGTGGTGATTAAGCAGGGCATCAAGGTGCAGGAGGAAGAACTGCGGGCGTTTTTGGCGGATAAATTCGCGAAGTGGCAGCTCCCCGATGCTTTCATTTTCGCGAGCGAGATTCCGCGCACGTCGGTGGGAAAATTTCTGAAGACAAAACTTCGCAAGGATTATGCCGACTGGGAATGGAAGTAGCCCCGGATGCCTCAGGGGCTGAAGCCCCTGGGAAGCGGCTGGCCAAATGTCGGAGCTAAAGCTCCGACCCCCTAAACTGCCAATCTTCAAGTACCCCGTGAGTAGAACGCCGGTAACCATTCAAACGACGCCATTGGGAATTGCGGAGTTTTCTAGGTGCGGTAGCTGGAATTGATGTGGACGTACTCGACGGTGAAGTCGCAGGTCCACACGCGAGCCGAGGCGCTGCCCGAGTGCAAGTCAACGCGGACCGGCACGTGCTTGGCGAGCATCTTCTGATGCACTTCGCGCTCGTCGAAGGGATGTTCGCAACCCCGGCGGCAGACCGGTGCGCCGGCAATCGAAATGTTCACTCTCCGGGGATCGAACTTCACGCCGGAGCGGCCAGCGGCGGCGAGAATGCGTCCCCAGTTCGGATCGGCGCCGGCGAAAGCTGTCTTCACCAGCGGCGAATTGGCGATCGTCTTGGCGATCTGGCGCGCGGCACGCTCTGAAGCGGCGCCGCGAACTTCAATTTCGATGGTGCGTTGAGCGCCTTCTCCATCGTCAACGATCGCCAGAGCGAGCGATGTGCAGACGCTCTCGAGCGCGGCCTGAAAACTCCGGTAGCCGGCACCGGATGTGCCCTTGATTTCGCGCGCGCCAGAGTGGCCGTTGGCGAGGACGGCAACCGTGTCGTTCGTGGAGGTGTCGCCATCCACGGTGATCGAATTGAAGGTGCGTTCGACGGAAGCGCGCAAGACGCGATCGAGCAGCGCCGGCGATATCGCTGCGTCCGTGGCGATAAATGCCAGCATGGTGGCCATGTTGGGCTCGATCATTCCGGAGCCCTTGGCGCATCCGAGCAGGCGGACCTGCTTACCGCCGATGCGGCACTTCGCGGTGGCCCACTTCGGGCGCGTGTCCGTGGTCATGATCGAGCGGGCGAATTCCTCGAAGGCTCCGGCCTCCGCGCTGCGGGCGAGGGCAAGGTGCGGCACGGCGGCGAGAATTTTTTCGACGCGTAGCGGCGCGCCAATCACTCCCGTGGAACAGACAAGAATCTGCGAGGGATCGATGCCGCCGAGCTCTGATGCGAGAGTCTTGGCCGTGGCGATGGACGCGGGAAAGCCGTCCTCTTTGGTGCAGCAATTCGCGTTGCCGGAATTGACGATGATGGCGCGCATTTTCCCGCGCGATTTGCGCAGGTGCTCGCGGGAGGCGACGACCGGCGCTGCTACGATTTGATTTGTGGTGAACATGGCGGCTGAGGTTGCCGGCGTATCGCTGACGAGGATGCCGAGGTCGAGCCGGGCGCGCTTGATGCCGCAATGAGTGGCCGCGAAGGTGAATCCGGCAGGGATGTCCGAGGCGGACAGGCGCGGGTTCAAAGCTTTTCCTCGAGCTTCGCGACACGCGAGTTGAAATCCTCGAGCGCGGCCCGGACTGCTCCCGGGGCCGTGCCTCCGGCAACGCCGCGGCGGGCGAGCGCGGACTCGAGAGTGAGCACGGTCGAGAGGTCGCGACCGAACGCGGCAGAAAATTTAGCGAGTTTCTCGAGCGGCATCTCGCGGATGGATTTTCCCTCCTGCTCCGCAGCGCGCAAGACTTTGCCGACGATTTCATGCGCCTCGCGAAACGGAACGCCCTGCGCGGCGAGGTAGTCGGCAACTTCGGTGGCGACCAGTGCGGGATCCTGCGACGCTTCGCGCAAACGCTCCTCGCGGAATTTGGTGGCCGCCAGCGCGGCCGCGGCTATTTTCACCATGGCGAGCGCTTGATCGTGGGCGGCGAAGAGCGGCTCTTTATCCTCCTGCAAATCGCGCTGATAACTGGAGGGCAGGCCCTTGCAGATGGTGAGAAGGGCAAAGAGCGAGCCATAGATGCGGCCCGTCTTGCCGCGGATCAGCTCCCAGGCGTCGGGATTTTTCTTTTGCGGCATCAGGCTGCTGCCCGTGGAGTATTCGTCGGGCAATTCCAAAAAGCCAAACTCGGGCGAGGCGAAAAGAACCATGTCTTCGGCAAGCCGCGAGAGATGCATCGCGAGCGCGGCAAACGCGAAAAGCATTTCGAGCGCAAAGTCGCGGTCGCTGACGGCGTCGAGGCTATTGGCCGAGATGCGTGAAAATCCGAGATCGCGCGCGAGCGCCTTGCGGTCAAGCGGGAAGGCGCAGCCGGCCAGAGCGCCGGAGCCGAGCGGGCAAACGTCCGCGCCCGCGGCTGCAGCCGCGAGGCGCTCGGCATCGCGCTGGAAAGCTTCGCCATGCGCAAGGAGCCAGTGCGAAAGCAGCAGCGGCTGAGCGTGCTGCATATGGGTGGTGCCGGGCATGGGTATTCCGAGATTTTGTTTGGCCTGGACGGCAATCGCGCGGGTGAGCGAGCCAAGCGCGGCTCGCACTTCGCGCGCGGCTTCTTTCACGTACATGCGGAATTCGGTCGCGACCATTTCGTTGCGGCTGCGGCCGGTATGGAGCTTGGCGCCCAGGGCGCCGAGTTTTTCGATGAGCGCGGTTTCGGCGAAGTGGTGCACGTCTTCAGCCTGCGATGCGTCGAGCCAAGCGTGGTCTGATTTCGCGCGGGCCTCGATATCGTCGAGCGCGGCGACGAGGCGCTCGCCCTCTTCGTGCGTCAGGACGCCGGCGGCGGCGATGGCGCGGGCCCAAGCGCGGTCGAGCGCAAGCTCCTGAGGCAACATGCGGCGATCGAATTGCCAGGAGCGCTCGAATTCGTAGAAGGATGCATCGGGGGCGCGCTCGAACATGCCGCCCCACATTTTCTGGCCGTCAGGCGCGGTCATCGCACCGCAGCCTCGAGCGGAACGGTGATGGGCAGAGCGAAGAGATTGATGAAGCCCTCGGCGTCCTTGGGGTTGTAGCCGGTCATGCTGAAGCTGGCCAGGCCGGCGCGGTAGAGCGAATAAGGCGAGCGACGCGAGGTGGCGTTCACGTTGCCCTTGAAGAGCGATAGGCCGACGGAGCCGGTGACGCGCTGCTGGGACTGCGTGAAGAATGCGTCGAGAGCCTCGCGCAGCGGCGTAAACCACATGCCGTAGTAAACCATCTCGGCGTAGCGCAGCGCGAGAATTTGCTGGTAGTGCAGCGTTTCGCGGTCGAGGCACAGCGATTCGAGCTCGCGATGCGCGGTGACCAGCAGAGTGCCGCCGGGAGTTTCATACGCGCCGCGGGATTTCATGCCGACCAGACGGTTCTCGACGATGTCCATGCGGCCGACGCCATTGGCCGCCGCGAGTTCGTTCAACCCATCGAGCAGCGCGAGCGGCGCGAGTTTCTTGCCGTTCACGGAGACGGGATTGCCGCCTTCAAAGCCGATCTCGACGGAGGCGGGCTGGTCGGGCGCCTTGGCGGGCGAGACGATCCATTTCCACATGGCTTCTTCGGGCGCGTTGGCAGGGTCTTCGAGAACGCCGCCTTCGTGGCTCAAGTGCCAAATGTTGCGGTCGCGGCTGTAGATGTCCTTTTTCGTCTGGTCGATGGGTATATTGTGCGAGCGAGCGTATTCGATGGCGTCTTCGCGCGAATTGATCTTCCATTCGCGCCATGGCGCGATGATTTGCAGCTCGGGCGCGAGCGCTTTGGCCGCCAGTTCAAAGCGCACCTGATCGTTTCCTTTGCCGGTGCAGCCGTGGGCCAGAGCGTCTGCGCCCACTTTCTTGGCAATTTCAACCTGCCGCTTCGCGAGAAGGGGGCGTGCGAACGAGGTGCCCAGCAGATACTTGTGCTCGTACACAGCTCCGGCGCGGAGCGTGGGCCAGATATAGCCGGAAATGAATTCCTCGCGGAGATCCTCGACGTAGGCGGCGCTGGCCCCGGTGGCGAGGGCTTTTTTGTGCGCGGCTTCGAGATCCTCCTGCTGGCCGAGATCGCCGATCATGGCGATGACTTCGCAGCCGCCGTACGTCTCCTTGAGCCAGGGAATGATGATGGAAGTATCGAGTCCTCCGGAATAAGCCAAAACAACTTTCTTCGGCAACGGATTCTCCTTAGGTAAGCAGCGAGTGCAGAATCGCTTTCTGGACATGCAAGCGATTTTCCGCCTGATCGTAAATGATGGAGCGTGGCGAATCGATGACGCCTTCGGTGACTTCGAGGCCGCGGTGGGCGGGCAGGCAGTGAAGGAAGACGGCGTCCGGCGCGGCCTGCGCGAAGAGCGCTTCATTGACCTGATACGCCGCGAAAGTTTTTTCGCGCGCAGCAGCTTCGGCTTCCTGACCCATGCTGGCCCAGACATCGGTATAAACCGCCTGGGCGCCAGCTACGGCGTCCTCGCGGGCGCGGACGATCTCGATTTTTCCGCGGGTTTCGCGGGCAATGCGCTTGGATTCGGCGACGATGGTGGCGTCGGGCTCGTATCCGGCAGGGGTGGCTACGCGGATGTGCGCTCCGGCGCGGGCGCCGATGGTGAGAAGCGAATGGCACATATTGTTTCCATCGCCGACGTAGGCGAACTTGAGGCCCCGCAGACCGCCGAAGCGCTCCTCGAGCGTGAAGAAATCGGCGAGCGCCTGGCAGGGATGGAATTTGTCGGAGAGCGCGTTGACGACGGGAACGTTTGCGTTTGCGGCCAGCTCTTCGAGCGTCTCCTGAGCGAAAACGCGCGCGACGATTCCCTGCACCCAGCGTTCGAGATTCTTGGCGATGTCGCGGACCGGCTCGCGCTCGCTGAGCTTCGCGGTGGTGTGATCAAGAAAGGTGGAGGAGCCGCCCATGCTGGCGATGCCGGTTTCGAAGGTAACGCGGGTGCGCAGCGACGGCTTCTCGAAGATCATCACGAACATGGAGTTCGCAAGCGAGGTCCGAAAACGATCCGGATGGGCTTTCACTTCGGTCGCGAGGCGGAAGAAATCTCGGAGCTGGGCCGGGCTCCACTCCGTGCCGGTGAGGAGATCTCTTTTCAGCGATAGCGATGAAACTACGGCGGTCATATTCACCTCGTCGCAGCCAGAGCGAGCGGCTGCGTCTGAGATTCCGCTTTCGGGGACCCGGCGGAGGCCTTGGCGGCAGATTTTGCGCCGCGGGCCAGGACGGTTTCAAACTTGCGGAGAAATTCGGCGACGTCGCGCCGGCGAATGATGAACGGCGGGAGAAGCCGGAGGATGTGGCCGTGGGTGCAATTGATCAGCAGTCCCTGCCGAAGCGCTTCGGCGACGAACGGAGCGCCCTCGACGGAAAGATCGAGGCCAAGGATCAGTCCTTCGCCACGCACTTCGCGGATGAAATCGAAACGCGTCGCAAGTTTTTCGAGTCCGGCGCGGAGCTCGGCGCCGCGCTCGCGAACGTTGTCGAGCAGTTTTTCATCTTCGACGATGTTGAGGAATTCGAGCGCCGCGGCGCAGACCAGCGGGCCGCCGCCAAATGTCGAGCCGTGCATTCCGGGGCTGAGCGCGGAGGCGAATTCTTCGTTAGCGATGAACGCACCCAGCGGAAGGCCTCCCGCGAGCGGCTTGGCGACGGTGACGATGTCCGGAAGCGAGCTGAATTTCTGGTACGCGAAACGCCGGCCGGCGCGGCCCAGACCGGACTGGATTTCATCGGCGATCAATGCGGCGCCATGCTGTGCGGTCAGCTGGCGCGCCCGGTCCCAGAACTCATCGCTGACAACATTGACGCCGCCCTCACCCTGAATCGGTTCGATGACGATGGCGCATACGGTGTCGTCGAATTTCGCGTCGAGGTCCGCGACATCGTTGAACCGGACAAATTCTGCACCGGGGACAAGCGGAGCAAAAGGCTCGCGGTATTTCGCCGTGTGGGTGATCGAAAGCGCGCCGAAGGTGCGGCCATGAAACGAGTTTTCGAGCGCCAGGAAGCGCGTCTTCAACCGGGCGCCGCGATCTGACTTGGCGTGCGCGTAGGCGCGGGCCAGCTTCATCGCGCCCTCAATCGCCTCGCTGCCGCTGTTCGAAAAGAACACGCGGTCGAGACCCGACCATTGAGCCAGCTTGCGCGCCAGCGGGCCCTGGTACGGATTGTGAAACAGGTTCGACACATGAGTCGCCCGGCCGGCTTCGCGGCGAATCACGCGGACCATACGCGGATGGGCGTAGCCGGTCGCGTTGACCGCGATTCCGGCGAGGAAATCGAGATACTGACGACCCTGCGAATCGAAGAGACGGCAGCCGCGGCCGTGGGTGAACAGCTCGGGCGGGCGCGAGTAGGTCTTCATCAGATAGCGCGCTTCTTCGGCGCGAATCGTGCCAGCCGATGGGCGCTTTGCCGACGATTTTTTCCTGGTGGCCATGTCTATTGCGCCGCTCCGTGTGCGGCCCTCGCATTCGTGCGGATCACGGGAAGAACACGCGTTCCCGGGCCGCGGCCCGCGCTGGCGGCGGCGAGCAGCGCGCGCGGCTTCGCTCCGCCGACGATGCGAACTTCCGCAACGCCGCCGGCCAGAGCGCGTTTCGCGGCTTCGAGTTTCAGAATCATTCCGCCGGAAACTTTGTTCTTGCGAATGAGGTCCTCAATGTCCGTGCCGCGGAGCGCGCTCAGCACTTTCTCGCCGTCGAGCACCCCGGCGACATCGGTGAGGAAAATCAGGCGATCGGCGCGTATGAATTCCGCAGCCGCTGCGGCCATGTGGTCGGCGTTGATGTTGTAGAGCTCGCCATCGGCGCCCAATCCCAGGCAGGAGGCCACGGGAACGATGCCCTCGCGCCAGAGCGAGCGCAGAAAGTCCACGTTCACTTCGGTGAGGTAGCCGACGAATCCGAGGCTGCCTTCGCGGTCTTCCACCTGCATAGGCTCGGCGAGGAAACAGGCGGCGTCGGCGGCGCTGATACCGACGGCCGGGTGTCCGGCGAGCGATATTGCGCCGGCGAGTTTCTTATTGAGCAAACCGGCAAAAACCATCACGGCTGCGTCGCGCGTTTCGCGGTCGGTGACGCGCAGACCGTTGATGAAATGGCTCTCGATTCCCATGCGCGCGAGAGTCGCCGTGAAGATCCGGCCGCCGCCGTGAATCACCAGAAGTTCGTGGCCGGCGCGCGCAAGTTCCGTGATCTGCCGCGCGAGTGTCTGCACATCCTCGTCGCGCTCGAGCAGCGCACCGGCAATCTTGATGACCATCCTCATAGCAATCCCGCCGTTTCGGGATACTCGCGCATCCCATTTAGATTTTGAACCGCTTGCCCGGCCGCACCCTTGCCGAGATTATCGAGGCACGAAACGACCACCAGCCGCTCGCCCGAAGAATCAAGCGCGAAGCCGATGTCGCAGAAATTCGTGTGCGTTACAAACTGCAATTCCGGCAGAGTTCCCGCCGGCATGATTCGGACCATCGGCCGCCCCGCATAAAACTTGCGGTAAAGCGCTTCGACTTCTTCCGCTTTGCGCGAAGGGCCGAGCCATACATAGAGGGTCGAAAGAATGCCGCGATCTACTGGGAGAAGGTGCGTGGTAAATACGAAATTCTCCGCGGTGAGATTGAGATGCTCGGAAACCTCCGGGGTGTGGCGATGCGTGAAGAGGTTATACGCCCGGAAATTCTCGTTTACTTCGACGAAATGGGTGTCGCGCCTCGGGTCCTTGCCCGCGCCGGTGACACCGGACTTGCAATCGCAGACGATCCCGCGCGAGGTATCGATCCAGCCCGCCTCGATCAGCGGCCGCAGGCCCAAAATCACGGATGTCGGATAGCATCCCGGGTTTCCGACAATGCGCGCCTTCGGAAGCGCGTGTGCGTAAAGCTCCGGAAGCCCATACACGGTTTGCGACAAAGCATTGGCGTCCGGCGCGGGGAGCTTGTACCACTTCGTGAAGGTCTCGGCATTACGAAAGCGGAATGCGCCGCTCAGGTCCACGATGCGGAGCGCAGGATTCGCGGCCAGCAGCGCGGGAACAAGCTCCAGCGAAGCTTCGTGCGGAGTCGAGAGAAACGCGACTTCCGCGCCGCTGGCGGCAATCGCGTCGACCGAAAGCGGGCGGCAGGGCGCATCGGCCCATCCGCGAAGCTGCGGAAAAAGATCCGTCAGGCAATGGACGTTCGCATGGCTCTCCCGCAGATAAAACGTCGGCTTGTCAACGTGTGGGTGCCGCAGAAGGAGCCGGGCCAGCTCGTAACCAGCGTAGCCCGTCACTCCGACGACGGCGACCCTTACCGGGTCGTTCATCGGAGCATTTCCTCCACGCGTTTCTGTACCACGCCGCAGGCCGTGCGCGACGAACAGATGATCAGCACAGTGTCGTCGCCTGCAAGTGTGCCGGCGACTTCCTTCCAGTGTTCGGAGTCCACGGCCGCAGCGAGGGGCTGCGCGCCGCTGGGAGGAGTTTTCAGAATAAGCATGTTCTGCGCCGGCCGCAGGTCGAGCAGGAAATCTTTCAGGGCGCGCGCAAGAGTCGGCAATGGCGAGGCTTCGTCAGCGGTCGCCGATGCAAGCGGGCGGTAACCCGCGGAGGTCTTCACCAGCCGCAGCTCGCGCAGGTCGCGCGACAGGGTGGCCTGGGTGACGCGCACGCCCAGGTGCCCGAGCTGGCGGCGCAGCTCGTCCTGGCTCGCCACGGGCTGGCCCGTGAGAACCTTCAAGATCTGCCCTTGCCGGTATCGCTTTTGTACGCCCATGTTCCGGTCATGCGTGAATATGCACGCGACTGCATAATCATACACGAGATTGCGCGGGAGTTGTCAACAAATAACGTGGCGCGTGCTAGAGAATAGCGAATGATTTGGAGGCGTTAGAACCAGCCGCTGCGGTAGGCAAGCCACCAACTGAATATGCCCACCGGAATGGTGGCGAGGAGAGCCCACCAGAGCGGCAGGAAAAAATCGCACGCCAGGCCGAGAACGATGAAACTTGCCCAGAAAATCCTTTTCTCCATGATGCGATTCTAGCGCGCCGTCGCCCGGGAGACGCAGCGTTGTGAAGAAAGCGTTGCTCGCGCGATAATATGCCCATGACCTCGACCACTGCGTTCTCCAACGATTTCCATTTCCAGTCGCCCGAATTCACGCGAAAACTCGACCGGCTGGCCGAAGTGGCTGTTCGCGCCGGACTCGGGATTGGGCCGGGACAGGAACTGCTCATTACCGCGACGACCGACGCAATTCCGCTCGCGCGGCTGATCACAGAACACGCCTACAAGGCGGGAGCATCGCTCGTGACCACACTGCTGTCGGACGAGCGATCTGCGCTGATCCGTTATCGCCACGCCTCAGAGGCCGCCTTCGATGCGGCGCCGGTCTGGTTTTACGAAGGCATGGCGCAGGCTTACCGCAGCGGAGCGGCGCGCCTGGCGATAGCCGGCAACGATCCTTCACTTTTGTCGGCGGAAAATCCTGAACACGTGAGCCGGGTGAATCGTGCGACGTCGAAGGCGTACCGGCCGGCGCTGGAACTGATCGTCGAGCACGCGATCAACTGGACGATTGTGGCGAACGCCACACCGGAATGGGCGGCGGCCGTTTTTCCCGGATTGCCGGAGGCCGACGCGCTGAGGAAGCTGTGGGATGCGATCTTTGCAGCGTCCCGTGCGGATCTGGCGGACCCGCTTGGGGCGTGGAAATTGCACGACGAGAACCTGCATGCGCGCGCTGACCGGATGAATGAGAAGCGTTACTCGGCGCTGCATTTTCGCGGGCCGGGCACGGATCTGCGCGTGGGGCTGGCGGATGACCATCTGTGGCTGGGCGGCGGCACGATGGCGAAGAACGGGCGCTACTGCATCCCGAATATTCCGACCGAGGAGATCTTTACCACCCCGCATAAAGACCGCGTGGACGGCACGGTGACTAGCACCAAGCCGCTTTCGCACCAGGGGACGATGATTGAGGGCATTTCGGTGCGATTCGAGGCGGGCAAGATTGTCGAGGCGCATGCCGCGCGCGGCGAGCAGGTGCTGCAGCGGATGATCGAGACGGACGAGGGCGCGCGGCGGCTCGGCGAAGTGGCTTTGGTGCCGCACTCGTCGCCGATCGCATCGAGCGGGCTGCTCTTCATGAACACCTTGTTTGATGAGAATGCCGCCTGCCACATCGCTCTCGGACAGGCGTACAGCACGTGCGTGAAGGATGGCGACAACCTGAAGCCGGAGGAGCTGGCGGCGCGGGGCGCAAACACCAGCCTGATTCACGTCGACTGGATGATCGGGTCGAACCGCATCGACGTGGACGGCGTGAACGCGGCGGGAGCACGGGAGCCGGTGATGCGCGCGGGAGAATGGGTTTAGCCAAAAACGAGAATGGTAGGCCCGTGCGGGCTCGAACCGCAGACCTCCACCGTGTCAAGGTGGCGCTCTAGCCAACTGAGCTACGGGCCTAACGTGCGACCAACAGCGACAATTCTAACATGCGGCAGAAGCGGCTGAACAGGACCGCTGCCGTCGCGCGCTAAGAGACGAGCTCGGTGGGATTCGTGACGCACATGCGGCGGACGTCGGCGGCGCTAAAGCCTGCTTCGAGCATCTTCTGCGCAAACATTCCGAAACCTTCCGCGACGGGAGGATTGATCGTCTGCCCCAAATCGGTGGAGAGGACCACGCGCTCCGGGCCCACTTTGCGCACGCTATCGAAGTAAGCGTCCCACGGCGCTTTATTCGTATACATGGTCGTGAAGCAGTGCTCGATCATGGCGCCGAGGTCGGCCACTTCAACCTGTTCCTGCGCGGTCATATTCTGCGACGGGAATTCGGCGTGCGTGACCAGGACGCGCTTCAGACCCATTTTCTTGGCGGTCTTCACCAGCGCATGAATCTCTTTCTTGCTCAGGTGGCCGGTGGCCAGGATCATGTCGTGCTTGGCGATCAGCTCGAGGCACAGGCGCGCGGCTTCCGTCACCTTGCCGCTCTCGGCGAGCACGGTGATGGGCGCCGGCGAAATTCCAGTCGCCGAAAGCTCGCGCTGAATCTTCGCCCAGAAAGGAAGCTTGTCAGTGGGCCCGTCGCTGCGGCCCGCGGTTTCGTTGGCCGCGTCCACCGTGGGCATCCATACGATTTTATTGCCGGAACGCCCGGCAATCTCCAGCGCGACCGGGTTCAGGCCGCCCACGCTGTGGTTCAGCGTGATCGCGCCGAAGGCGGTAATCCCCGGGCTCGCTTTCGTTACCACCTTGGCGCGTTCGTAAGTCGGAGCGTAGTGCGATTTCAACACAAATCCCTTTAGCTTGCGCGCCAGGAATTCCTTGGCAAGGTCCAGATCGTCAATGCGGCGGGAGATTACGTCGGGCGCAACATGGACCTGCAGATCGTAGCCGCCTTCGATGGCCTGCCAGGCGGCGTCGGTGATGCGAATTGGTGCAGCAGCGGTTTCCGGTGTCATGGCGGTATTGTACCCACGATTTGGATTTTGACCACCCGCGCAATTATAGCGGCTGGCCGGCAAGCCACGAAGCGCCGCGGGCGTAAAGAGCTTCGACTTCCGGACCCGTCAAGCCCGGCATATCCATTTTGATTTTGTATCCGATCTGCGTTTGCAGGTATGCGAGATGACGGTAGCCCTCTCGAAACGAGGATAGAAGTTTCTCGTCGAGGCTAAGCTCGGCCGCGGGGTCCACGGGATCCATCCGGTCCTTCTCGTAGATGGGCTGGCGAAGAACAAAGCCCCAGCGCCCTCCGCGCCGTTCGAGGAAATCGTAGAATCGGCCGGTGCACACAACGTCGCAGAGGACGCCGTGGACCGGCGCGCGCTGCGAGATGGTCATTTTGGTTTGCGCGGTGGCGCGATCGCCGCGAACCTCAATCGAGCTGCCGCCGAGGAAATGAAGGATGCGGACTCCCTTGGCAAAGCCCTGTTTGCTCACTTCGATGAATTCATCGGCGGTGCCCTGCGTCCAGGTGGCCATCATGCGGCCGTCGTCATGCCACAGGCTGCGGAATTCCTTCCATTGGAGGGCGTCGCGCCACACCACCCAGTTTTCGACCATTTCGCGAATCGTCAGCCGATCGGCCATTTCGTTGGTCATTTTGAACTCCGGGGTGAGCTTCGGGGTGCGGCAAAGCTTACATCGAACGGTGCGGTCATAAATTTAGCGATGGCGGATCGTCGCGGCCAGGCGCTCGCTGCATCCAATCCGGATTTAGCGGGCGGATGATTTCGTCGCCGAGTGGAGGATCTGGTCGAGGCGGTCCAATACCTGCATCGCCGTATAGCATTGCTGGACGCTGGCATTCGGCTCGCGCTTCTCCTTGATCGCAGCGAAGAACTCGCGGTCCTGCAGTTCGATGCCGTTCATGGATACGTCCACGTGGGCGAGGTCGATTTTTTTCTGCTCTCCGTCCACGAGGTCATCGTAATGAGCAACGAATGTGCCGTTGTCGCAGATGTAGCGGAAAAACGTGCCCTGCGGTCCCTTGTTGTTGAACGACAGCGAGAGCGTGCAAATCGCTCCTGACGGGACCTTCATCACAATGCCCAGGTCCATGGCGATTTTCAGCTCCGGGTGCATGGGGCCCTGCACCGCGTAACAATCGGAAACCAGGTCGCCAGTCTGATACTGGAACAGGTCCACGGTGTGACACGCGTGATGCCAGAGCAAATGATCGGTCCAGCTGCGGGGCTGCCCGGCCGCGTTCATATTCGTGCGCCGGAAAAAATAGGTCTGCACGTTCATTTGCTGGATTTTCAATTCGCCGGCCTTGATCTTTTTGTGAACGTACTGGTGGCTGGGGTTGAAGCGTCGCGTGTGGCCGCCCATGCAGACCACGCCGGTTTCCTTCTGCACGTCAACCAGACGCTTTGAATCCGCCAGCGAATCCGCGATGGGAATTTCGATCTGCACATGCTTGCCGGCGCGCATGCATTGCACGCCCTGGTTCGCATGCATTCCGGTGGGCGTGGCCAGGATCATGGCCTCGAGGCCGGGCTGTTTCAGGCTCTCGCCGAGATCGCCGGTCCAATGAGGGATTTTGAACCGCTTGGCCACTTCCGCAGTCGCGGTTTGGTTTCCACCCGTCAGCGTGGTGACCTCGATGCCCGGGATATTGGCAAGGGCCTCCAAATGCTTCACGCCGAATGCACCTTGTCCAGCGACACCGACCTTCACGTTGGTTTCCTCACTTCGAAATCTCGGCGAACCCGACACGCACAAAGACAACGAGCATTTCGTCCGCGGCCGCCCGCATTTTTCTAACTCGGCGTCAGCGCCTGATGCGAATTGTGGTTAGGCTCGAGCTACTGGCTGGCGCCGGCTTTTTCCACTTCCGCTTTGGCGGCGCGGAGCTTGCGCAACTCGGCATGCATACGAATCACGGCCATCCACATTCCCAGCGGATGCGCGCCGGCCTCCACGAGCGGGTGAACCTGCCCATCCCGGAACTTTTCGATGTCGTCGTCCTGAAGACTTTCGAGGACCTTCGCTTCCTGTGGCGTCATGCCGTATTCCTTGGCCACGGAAGGAAGGTCGTGGATCAATCGGAGCCGCAAATCTCGTTTGAACCGGCTGTCGTAGAGAACTTTATTCAGCTTGTAAGCGGCCACCGAGGGGTGCTTGTAAAACTCGTAGCCACCCTTGAATTGATACTTGGCAGCGGCCTCGGCTCCTTCCTTGGATTTCTTGAAGTGTCCATCGTCGGGGAGGAATTTCATGACGGCATGGCCGTGATGCCAGGTCGGCTGATAGGTAATGAGTTCGCCGGGTTGGTTGCCGATCGCCCCGAACATGATCATCCAGGAAAGCATTTCGGTGTTGCCGACCTCGTCCAGCTGCTCGTTGGTCAGATTGATGAGCGCTTCGTGATTTCCCTTTTCCATTTGGGCGATGGCCCAGTAGTCAAAATCAAAGTCCGGCTTGGGATACTTCCAGGTTCCCGGGAAATGAGACATTCCGCCGCTGGCGACGATGGCGACTTTCTCGGGACGGTCGGCGATGATTTTCGCGATCGCCTTGCCCAGGGCCGCGCAGCGCCGCGCAGTCGGCAGCGGTGGCAGATACGCGTTGACGAAAAGCGGGACAACGGGGATGGGGCGCTTCTCGATCACCCATTCGTATACCGCCGCGAAGGCGTGTCCGAGGACGGCGTCCTGCGAATAGCCCATGTCGAAGCCGGCGGCCATCAACTTGTCCAGAAGATCTTCGGCCAGGCCCTGGTGGATCGGCAATTCGTATTTCCGGCCGGCAAATTCCGCATGGGAAAACTCGCCCGACAGAATGGCAAACGTGGGAACGGAGCTGAGGAAGAATGTCTCAAGATGGTCGCTGCCGATCACGAGCACAGCGTCGGGCTTGCTGTCCTCAACGACTTTGCCGACTACCCGCATTGCGGCGACGTCAGCATCGAGCTGCTTCAGGTCCTCCGTGGGAGGGCGGTCGAAAAGTTGAGGGGCGTGAACGGTAGCCACTGCTGCGACAATTTTACCCATGTTCGATTACCTCACTTCCGGTCCGTTGGAACGCATTTTGCTCGCTCTTTGGTACCCAAACCTCGGAAATACGCGGCGTTTTACGAACGCAAAGCGGATGCCCTGATTGTTGCGGAATCCGGCGGATTTCGTCAAGTGGCACGGTCACCGGGCCTGGGCAGCCCCGGGACATCGTTTCACGATGTGAGGGGGTCCGGCTTGGCGACGTCAATCTCGAGATCTTTGATCGCCCGCTCGACCACGGAAGCCTGGATTTTCCCCTCCAGCAGCAACTCGTGGAGCGTCGCCAGAGTGATAAAGCGCGCATCCACTTCGAAAAAGTTGCGAAGGGATTCCCTGTTCTCGCTTCGGCCAAAACCGTCCGTACCCAGCGAGGCCAGCCGGCGAGGCATCCATCGGCTCACCAGATTCGGCAGCGCTTTCAAATAGTCCGTGGCGGCCACAAGTACGCCGGGATTCCCGGCCAGGCATTGAGACACATATGGCACGCGCGGTTTTTCCGCTGGATGCAGCAGATTCCAGCGCTCCGTCTCGATCCCGTCGCTGTAGAGTGCCTTGTAGCTCGTGACGCTCCATACATCCGCCGCGACGTGATACTTTTCCGCCAGAATTTCCTGGGCGCGCAGCACCTCTCGAAGAATGGAGCCGCTTCCGAAAAGCTGGGCGCGCAACTTGGATTTGCTGTCGCTCGCGGCACGGTACTTGTACATGCCTTTCAGAATTCCCTCACGGGATCCGGGCGGCATCTGCGGCATGGCATAAGGTTCATTCATCACGGTGATGTAGTAAAAGATGCTTTCACCCTTGTTGTACATGCGCTCGATGCCGTCTTCGATGATCACCGCGAGTTCGTAGGCAAATGCGGGGTCGTACGCCTGCAGCGTGGGTATCGGAAGCGCCAGCACGTGGCTGTTGCCGTCCTGGTGCTGCAAACCTTCGCCGGCCAGCGTCGTGCGCCCTGCCGTGCCTCCCAGCAGGAATCCTCGGCACCGTGTGTCCGCCGCGGCCCAGATCAGATCGCAAACCCGCTGCAGCCCGAACATGGAGTAAAAAATGAAAAAAGGAATCGTGTTGATTCCGTGAGTGGCATACGCCGAACCCGCAGCGATAAACGAGGACATCGAGCCGGCTTCGGTGATGCCCTCCTCCAATATCTGGCCGTCCTTGGCTTCCTTGTAATAGAGCAGCGTGTTCATATCTACGGGTTCGTAGAGCTGCCCCTGGCTGCTGTAAATTCCCACGAGCCGGAATAGCGATTCCATGCCAAAAGTACGCGCTTCATCTGGAACGATCGGCACAATCAATTTGCCGATTTCCGGATCGCGCAACATCTTGCGCAGCATTCCTACAAACGCCATGGTAGTGGAAACTTCCCGGCCTTCGCTTCCCGTCAGGAATTCGTCGAAGAGCTCCTCGCGCTTGCTCACCAACGGCTTCGAGCGCACGCTGCGCCGCGGCATGTAGCCGCCCAATTCCTCGCGGCGTGCGCGGAGGTATTGAATCTCGGGGCTGTCGTCCGGCGGGCGATAAAAGGGCACCTCGGCGAACTGCTCTTCGGTGAACGAGAGGTCAAAACGCTCGCCGAAATGGCGAAGCGTCTCTTCGTCAACTTTCTTTTGCTGGTGGGTGACGTTCCGGCCCTCTCCCGCTTCTCCGAGGCCGTAACCCTTAATCGTGCGGGCCAGGATAACCGTGGGCGATCCCTTGTGCTCGACGGCTGATTTATAGGCTGCATAAACCTTCTTCGGATCATGCCCGCCGTAACGCAGTTCGTGAAGCTTCTCGTCCGGAATATCTTCGACCATTTTCAGCAACCGCGGATCGGACCCAAATACGTGCTCGCGGATGTAGGACCCCGGTTCCACGATGAGCTTCTGATACTCGCCGTCAACCATCTCGCCCAGGCGCTTGGCGAGCAATCCGTCGGCATCCTGCTCGAACAGCGGATCCCAGTCCGAACCCCAAAGGACCTTGATGACATTCCAGCCCGCGCCGCGAAACGCCGCCTCCAATTCCTGGATGATGCTGCCGTTGCCGCGGACCGGCCCGTCAAGGCGCTGCAGATTGCAGTTCACCACAAAAATAAGATTGTCGAGATGTTCGCGGGAAGCGAGAGTGATCGCCCCCAGAGTCTCCGGCTCGTCCGTTTCTCCGTCTCCCAAAAATGCCCATACCTTCGAATCGGTCGCTGGTTTGAGGCCCCGATCCTCCAGGTAGCGGTTGAACCGCGCCTGGTAGATCGCCATGATCGGACTCAGGCCCATCGAAACGGTCGGAAATTCCCAAAAATCCGGCATCAGCCACGGATGGGGGTATGAAGATAGCCCTCCTCCGGGCCTAAGTTCGCGGCGGAAATTCTCAAGCTGTTCGGCCGACAGACGGCCCTCGAGAAACGCGCGCGCATATACCCCCGGCGCGGCGTGGCCCTGGAAATAAACCGTGTCACCCTCGGATTCCGCGGAGCGCGCGCGGAAGAAATAATCGAATCCGACTTCGAAGAGAGTCGCCACTGATCCGTAGGTGGAAATATGGCCGCCGATGTTGTGTTCTTCGCGGTTGGCGCGGACCACCATGGCAAGGGCGTTCCAGCGCACCAGGCTTTTGATTTTGCGTTCGATCTCCTGATCGCCCGGGAGAGCCGCCTGCTGGCTTACGTGGATGGTGTTCACATACGGCGTGTTCGCCGTAAACGGCACTTGCACGCCCGAAGCCAGTGCCCGATTGCGAATTTCCTGCAGAATCCGGGACGCCAGGCCCGGCTTGCCCTTTTCTACGACAGCGTCGAAGGATTCAATCCATTCCCAAATCTCTTCGAGTTCGTCGACGTCTGGCGGAGGAGTGATTGGCCGCACAACCATAATATTCTGAACCTTCCTCAGTTAAACCTGTGGCGACACGCTCGCCACACTCAATTATATACCTCATTTTTTGTGACGGGTCCGCGAATCCACATCATGATCAACGATGACAACGATTCATATTCGGAATGAACGGAGTAGCAAAATTCGAGATTTCCGAGCGGCGGAGTTCGGCTAGCGCGCCGGCCCCGGAGGATCGTTCGTAACGGTGTAGGCTTTGCCGTCCCGCAGATAGAGCCGCCCGGCTTCCTCGCGGTTGAACGGCCGCGCGCCGCGGCGCCCGAACACCGCCAGCTGGTTTCCGCTTTCATCCACGGCGCGATCGCGGTCCACTCCCTTGGAAATCGCCAGCGCCGGGGCGCCGGTGCGGTAGCTGGCGATCAACTTGGGAGTCGGCCGCGGGCTGAAGCCGTAGGCATTCGGCGAATCTTCCGGAGACAGCAACTGCAGCACGCGAAGTCCATTGCGTCCATCGGCCAGGAATGCGAAGGCGCTGGCGTCCACCATGCCGATTTTCACATCGCGCAGGTCGTTGATTTTTCCGTCGGACGAGAAAACCTGGTCGAGCCGCGGCTGTTCCGCTTGCTCGACATCCACGATCGCGAGCCCCTGCTTGCCTCCGGCAACGTAAGCGTAGGTGCGCGCGACGTAAACATTACGAGCGTCCTCCAATCGCACCAGTGCATTCGGCACCATTCGAGGATGATCGAGCGAGGTCACGTCCAACACCTTGAGCCCGTCGCGATCGACGACAAATGCGTAGCGGAATTGAATCGAGATGCCCTGCGGTTCGTTCAATTCAGGCGCGCCGATTTGCGCCACGACGCGCGGTTCGAGCGGCTTGTCCAGATCCACGACCACCAGTCCGCGATCGCACAGCATGTAGGCGTAGGTCCCGGCGATGACGATGCGGCGGGCGCCGTTCAGAATTCCATCGGGATTGAACGCCAGCGCACGTTTCAGGAAATTGTTCCGGGGATCGCCGTCGAGCAATGTGCTGACTCCGGGAGTCTTGCTGTTCGGATTTGAATCCCCGACCACCACCAGCCCCTCGTATTTGTCCGCCACGTAAAGAAACGCGTACATCGGATGGATCGGCTGCTCTTCGTTCTCCGGCCGCCGCGTGCGCGCGGGATCGATCGCCAGCGTCGAGGGACTGGCAACGGCCGTCGCAAATTTCGTGTGCACGTAGAGTCGCTGGCCCAGCGGAGAAACCGGCGCGGTCACTTGCCGCTCGGAAAATCCTTTGTTGTCTATGTTCGCGACGTCGTAAGCGCGGAAGCCGCCCTTGCCGAGCGCCGCGTAGAGATACTCGCCGCGAAGCTGCACGTCGAGCACGTCTCCCTCGTGATGATAGGCTTCCTGGAGTTCGCGGCCGCGCGCCACATGTTGTCGGTAATCGCTGGGGTAGGCCAGCCGCTGGAGATAGCTGCCGATGATCGCCGGAGGTTCATCGTGCTCGGCTACGGCGACCGCTTCGAAGCCCTTCGCGCCGTCTGCTACAAAGGCATAACGCCCCATGAAATTCAGAAGGTTGGTTCCCTGCAGAAGAACCTGCGCCATCCAGGCGTTGTTGTCGTTGCGCCCAGAGACGTGGCAATCGTCGCAGCCCTTGGTTTCCTTCGCTCGCACCGTATGCGGCACGAACGTGCTGAACGCCGTCCCGGCGAGTCCCTCCGCCGAAACCGTCTGCTGCATGTAATAGAGCCACTCGCGATTCTGGTTCTGCGAGCTGACGGTGATGGCGCAGGATGAGCGCGCCGGGGCCACGCGATGCCCCGTAACGGTGCCGTCGATTCCCAGCATGAAGCCGTCATCGCGCAGCACCTGGAAGTTATATGCGGTGAAATTGCGCGTGGTCAGGCCCTCGTTGTGGAGCATGGGCATGCGCTGATTCGCCGTCATGGAGAGATGGCAGCCGAAACAATTCGGCGTCCAGGACGTATGGCAGGCGTAGCAGGTCATGCGGCTGTTCGCGTGAGCCAGCTGCGATTCGTCCGCGGGGAGTGCGCCCCAGGTACGACCATCGAGCCGGACGGTTTTTGCCCAGCGCGATTTTTCGCTGTAGTGAGGATTGCCGGGCGTAATGGTGTCCAGCGTCTGCACAACTTCCCATTCCCGGTCGGGCTCGACCATCGAATGCTGATAAAGCTTGCCGTCGCGCCATTCGAATCGCCGGTTGTTCCAAGGAGTGCGCAGCGCGTCGAGATGCGTGCCGCCGGCGGGCGCCGCCGGGCCGGAGGTAATCAGCGTCGCGCGTTTTTCGACCGTGCCGTGGCAATCGGTGCAGTCGAGCTCAATGGCGGCGCGAGGCTCGGCGTAGAGTTTTCCATTGCCGTGAACGTCCTGCTGAAAATGGCAATCCACGCACTGCATGCCCTTTTCCAGATGAATATCCGCGAGGTGGACGGCCTTGTCGAATTTCTGCGGGTCGTCCGGCGAGACGGTTTTGTTGTCGGCGTCGAGCAGATTGCCCTGGCGATCGCGCTTATATACGGCGCGGAAAACCCAGCCATGGCTATGGAAATCGGCGAACTGGCTTTGCTTTAACTGCGCGTTGAATTTCGCGCTGCCCAATTGCTCGAGGAATTTCGGATCGGACCACAAGCCTCGGGGAGCGGCGCCTTCCGGATTCCGCTGCGCGACTTGAGAGCGTTCGTCAGCGGTCGGATTGTGTTGCTGGGCGGGGTACATCAATTCGCCGTCCGCTTCGTTGTCCCACCAGGTATAGCCGAAATACGTGGTTTCCATGTTCGTGCCCGGGTGAACATGGCAGACCATGCATTGGCTGGAGGGAATCGAGCGCGTGAAAATGTGCCGGATCGGATGGCCGGACTCCTTCTTCGCAGTCGTGGGATCGGAGGAAGCGCTTTCACCGAGATGGCCGAAAGGCGCGTACGGTCCGGAATGCTCGGGCGAGCGGTCGTTGGCGTAGATCACGTGGCATGCCGTGCAGCCGCTGCCGCGATAGTCGCCCGGTTGGTCGTTTGTCCCCGGGAACGAGAGCATGGGGTCGAGCAGCCGCGTTTTCTGCAAGCCGAGGAATACAGGGTCGGTGCGCAGCAGAGTGCCGAAGCCGCGCTCGCCCAACTGGTCGTCGGGGCGACCGTCCTCCTCCGACGGAATGGGGTTGCCGATTTCGCCCTTCTTCATGCCGCCGCGCTCGAACACGCGCAGGACGTTACCCGGCTGAGAAATTTCCCAGCGCTCGAGAGGAGTCAATTCCGGCACGACGCCCTTTGTCCGCGTCTCCTCGGGCGTCGGCATGGGAACGCTGTGCATATCCTGCGGCAAACCTTCAGCCGAATAGCTTTCACCGAAGCGCGCGTTCTTCAGCGGAAACGATCCGTTGTTGTAGAGCGCCGCGCCCCAGAGCATCCCGCCGTGGGTCATCATGCTGGTTCTCACATTGCGAACCTCTGCTGCGTGGCAGCCGGCGGTGCCGCAGGTTTGCGGCGCGACGCGAAGATCTCCAGGATTGGCGAAGCGCACGTAATCGTAGCTCTCGCGCAGCCACGCGGTGTAGGCCCGCTGCGCGTTCGCGGAACCGCGGGCGAATATCGGATCGCGAGGCTGCGGATGAGCCTTCGCTTTCATCTTCGCGTAAATTTCGGAGTTTTGCGCCGTGCCGGCCGAGATGCTCGCTGTCGCATCGCCTCCATGGCAGTCGGTGCAGCCCAGTCGCACGGTGCGCGTGGGATGCATGGTCGGCTCATCCTCGCTGACGTGGCAGGTGATGCAGCCGGCGCTCTTGGCGTCCGCGGCGGACTGACTCTGCGTGAGCAAGCTCGACTGCGATGGCTGGGGCGCTTGCAGTCTGCTGTCGGGGCTGCGCCGGCAATCCGTGTTCCAGCGCGAACAAAAGAATGATGCAGACCACGAAGACCGCGAAGTTACGCCCGGCCACACTTCTGCCGGAATGCTTGCGACCAAGAGCAGACGGCCCCGTGAATGTCTTTCGCTCAAACACAGTTTCGAGCTTTCTCGCCGTGCCTAAAACTGGAATCGCACGTTCGTGAATACGGAGTACAGCATCTTGCCGGTGTAAATGTCGCGCAGGCCCTGGCCCGGCACCAGGGCAGCCGCCCCCGCAGTGATCGAAATGTTTTCCGTCAGCGGCGGCCGGTAGCGCACGCCGAGGCTGGAATCGACGCCGATCGTGTGATGGATGGGCGACTGGAACAGCAGCAACTCGAGCGGCTGGGTGTCTTCGAATCGCAGGTAGTTGACGTTGACGAAGCCGCGCAGCTTCGGCGTGAGATCGAAGTCCATTCCCAGGTTCGCCAGAAAAATACCCGGATTCACGAAATTGGCCTGCCCTTCGTCTTTGTCCGAGCGCAGGCTGGGCAACAAACTGTCGGGCGACGTCAGGTTCACTCCGGCGCCGGTCAGCCGTATCCCTTCGCGATTCCACAGGCTGAAAATCCCCCCGGCAAATTCAGGAAAATCTTCGATGGCGTCAAATCCGCGCGCCTGCCCGTTCCTTGGATTGGCATCCCCGGAAGCATAGAAAGCGGAACCCTTGAATCGAATCCAATCCTTGTCAACCGAAAGTTCGAGCGCGGCCATCTGCGCGTTGATCGTAACCGGGCGCCCGGCCAGCGGATTGAAGCTGTCGGTGCCGAGAGCCTGGTAAAACGCGTGTGTCAGATTCACGCGGCCGATGTGCCCATCGCCCGTCCAGCCGAGGTAGGCGGCGTGAATGCTGTGCGTTTTGATCTGGTTGTTGAAGATGACCACGCCAATGGGAGACGGGCGCACCAGGAAACCGTTGTCGTCGTAATGAATTCCGCCCTGATCGTCGTTATAACTCACGCTGAACTGCGCGGTATAGCCTTGAAAGAGAAAATCCTGCCTGTATGCATTGGCGATAATCACCTGCTGATCTCTTCGCGCCCAGGTATTGAGCCCGCTGTTGGTGTTCTTCTCGAGCAAATTGAAGTAAGCCAGGTTGTACTGCCAGCGATTCGAATCCAGATTGCCGAAAAATCGCACGCCGGGTTGTTCGTCCACGAACAGAAAGCCCCTGAAATCGGCGTTGAATTCCTGAATGCCCGCGCGAACAGACACAAAATCAAAATTCGGGCTCAGGTCGTGAATCTTCACCTCGCCGAACAGTTCCTGGAATCCGACATGGGAATCAAGGCGCGTGGTGCCCGCGCGTACGTCAATGTTCACGATGCCGAGCTCGCGCACGTCGAGATAGTTCAGGCTGATCGCCGGAGTCACGCGAATCCGCCAGTCCACCGGACGGAACGCCGCGTCGCCGTGAAACAAATCGAAGGAGAAAAGAAAAAGTTGATCGAGAAATAGCTGCTGGCCCCTGCCAAAGAAGCCGGGACTTCCGGGACGAGCGGTGCTGATGTCGCTGGGCACTGGCAGCTGGCGGACATCCAGGAGCGTGTCGCTGATTCCCGTAAAGTTGAAGAAGATTTGCTGGCCGATGATCGGCACGTCGCCCTTCCACTTGTTCTTGTCGAACGGGTCCCACGTGCTTCCCTTCACATAAGGGTGCTCGCCGCCCGTTCCGTAGCGATCCCAATCGGGCATGGTGACGCGCCAGCGATTCGGCTCGGCCTCGAAGACCTGGCCATCGGGAGGAAACGTTTCCGGCGCGGGCGGCTGTTGAGCCGAGGGCGTTAGGTCCGGTGTCTGTTTGGCCCCGGAGTAACCTGGCGCGGACGATTCCGTCGCACTCGGCGGCGCATTCGTCGGTGGAAGCTGCGGCAGGCCGGTGGCGGGAGCGGCTGCGGGCAGAGCCACGAGCTTGATTTCGCGAATCAGAGCATCGCCGGCCGCGATCGTTACGTCTGCCTCCGTCATTGTTTCGTAGCCATCGCACGAGACGCTCAATGCGTATTTTCCAGGAGGCAAATCGGTCAGGCGGTACACGCCTTCCGCGGTCGTCGTCGCCTTACGATTCTCGCCTGTGGCGACGTTACGCAGCGCCACGGCGGCGCCCCCAACGCCGCGAGAATTGGAATCGCGAACCACCCCTTGGAGCGCGCCTGTCTTCTGGGGTGCTTTCCCGGGAAGTTGCTGCTGTCGAAGCGCGACGTCTGGAGTGTACGTGGCGGCGGCTGTTACCGGCAACGAGGCAAGCAGGAATAGCGGAACGATTCTGAAGAGGGCGTGGGATGCAGCCGGCATCCTCTGTATCCTGGAAAGCGTCAACAATTTCGTATCTTATTGACGTGCTCGGTCTAGGTAACACTGTTGCTTCTAGATGAGCAAGTGTTTTTGACGGTTTCCCGCGCGCTCTCGCGTGTTAATTACGGCACGCAACGGACGCGAGCAACTGGTCGCCAGCGGCCATGAGCGGCAACAGATTGAGAACCCCCGCCAGCTATGGTACGTATAGCTTCGCTCGCATGAATCGGCCCGCCCATCACCGTTTTGGAGCCTCTTTCCGCTGCCTGCTCGGAATTGCGTGCGTGTTCTGCGCGGCTCTCACCGGGTGCGGCGGAGGCAGTGGTGCCGGCGGCGCCGCTCCGCCGTCGTCCGTAACAAGCCCCACACTCCCGAACACGCAGATGCTCAGCGCTGCGGATGTGGGCGCGATCGTGCAGGCCGCCGCCGCGGCGGCGCAGTCCGACACCATGACGATCGCAGTCGTGGACCGGATGGGCCGCATCCTGGCAGTCTACGGTCCCAGCCCGTCCCCGCAGGTTACCGGCAATTTCGGCGATATGGTGCCGGCCGACGAGCTCGCCGTCTCGCTCGCCCGTACCGGCGCGTTCTTCAGCAACGATGAGGCGCCCCTCTCATCGCGAACCGTACGCTTCATCAGTGGAGTCCATTTCCCGCCCGGCGTTAAGAACGCGCCCAACGCCGCGCTCTACGGCATCGAGAACACCAACCGCGGCTGCACGCTTTCGCCCGCCCTCGCCACCACCGTCCCTCCCGCCACCACGATTGCCGGGACGAGTCCCGGGCTTGGCGTCGCCACAGGTAAGGCCGACGTGATGGATAGCGACGCCTCCGCCGTAAACCCCGGCGGCGTGCCCATCTTCAAGAACGGCCAGGTCGTGGGGGGAATTGGCGTTACCGGTGTGGATTTTGACGTCGCGGAGTATGTCGCGTTCACTGCTTCGCAAATCGGTACAGACGGGATTACCTTGATTCCACTGCCCCCGCCCGGCGAAGTTGTAATTGATGGGGTCGCGCTGCCGTTCGTGAATCAAACGACCGCCCCTGCCGGCGTCACGCCGGGAACATTTAATGCCGTCCCTCTACATTCAGGGGCCGACGGGAAACCTTGGACTGCCGCCCGAGGGCGATCTCTTGCCGCCCACAAACGGTCCCATCGGCGGCCTCACCGCGGCGCAGGTAACCCAGATCCTCGACAACGCCGAAACCACCGCCGACCAGACCCGTGCGCTCATTCGGCTGCCGCCCGACGTACAAGCGCGGATGACCATCGCGGTGAGCGATCTGGACGGCACCATCATCGGGCTCCGCAGGATGACCGACGGAACCGTGTTCAGCATTGACGTGGCCGCCACCAAGGCGCGCAACGTCATCTACTTCAGCGGCATGACGCGCACGCCGATGGACCTGACCGGTGTGCCGCTGGGGACCGCGGTAACCAATCGCACCATCGGCTTCGGCGCCCAGCCGTTTTTCCCGCCGGGAATCAACAACTCGCCGCTCGGCCCGTTCTTCAACGTATTCGTGCAGGACGTCAACAATCCCTGCACCCAGGGATTCCAGACCCCGGGGCCATCGTGGCCGGCGATAAATCAAAGCGGCATCGTGTTTTTCCCCGGATCTGAGCCGCTCTACGTCAATGGAACGCTGGTTGGCGGGCTGGGCGTCAGCGGCGACGGCGTGGACCAGGACGATTTTGTGACCTCGGGCGGCGGCGTTGGATTTGAGGCGCCGGCCGCAATTCGCGCCGACCAGATCACGATTGACGGCGTCCGCTTGCCCTATCTGCATTTCCCCCGCAACCCCACGCAGTAGGGTTCGCAGGGGCACGATATATTGTGCCCGGCAATCTTGCTCGGCGAGAAGTTTTCCATCCGGCTGGGCGGAGCGGCTGCGAAGGTTTAAATGCAGCGTCGCGGTCTTCAGCGCGGCATCTCGATTTGTACGCGAAGTCGAACTATCCCTGCCTCAGCTTGTGCCCGGCAAGATTCCCCAATCCATCGTACGCCGCGTACTTGTACATCTCCGTAAGAGTCGGGTAGTTGAAAACGAAGTTGATGAAGAGATCGATCGTCCCGCCGGATTCAAGCACCATCATTCCCAGGTGAATCAACTCGGTGGCGCTCTCGCCGATGATATGCACGCCCAGCAATTGACGGTCGGCGCGCCGGAAAATCAGCTTCAGCAGGCCGGCGGGATCTCCGGCGATCAGGCCGCGCGCGTTGTTGGCATAGCGCGCCCGCCCCACCTCGTACTCGATCTTCTTTTCCTTGCAGCTTTCCTCCGATTCGCCGACGGCGGAAATCTCCGGAATCGTGTACACGCCCATGGGCAGCATCGGCGCGAGCCGCTGCTTGTACTGGAATCCAAACGCGTGGCACACGGCCACGCGCCCCTGCTCCATCGAAGTTGAAGCCAGCGCCGGAAAACCGATCACGTCGCCAGCCGCATAGATTGAAGGAACCGCCGTCTGGTAGGATTGATTTACTTCCAGGTAGCCGCGCTTGTTCACCGCCAACCCGGCCTTTTCCAGCTGCAATTCGTCCACCGCGCCGCGTCGTCCCGCCGCGAACAGCGCCGATTCCATCTCGATCGTTTTGCCCGACGGCATGGTGATGCGCACGCCCTGCTTGGTTCGCGAGATCGGTCCCATGCGCTCACCCAGATAGAATTTCACTCCCAGTCCGGCGAGCCGCTCGCGCAGCGCCTCGGACAATTCCGCGTCCAGGAAAGGCAGCACGCGGTCCCGTCCGTCCACCAGCGCGACTTCCACTCCCAGCGCGGTAAAAATCGACGCGTACTCGCATCCAATCACGCCCCCGCCCACCACCACGAGGCTCCGCGGAATTCGCCCCATCTTCAAAATTGAGTCGGAGTCGAATGTGACTTCATCGTCAAACGGAATTTCCGCCGGCCGGTGCGGGCGCGATCCCGTGGCGATCAGGATCGCCTCGCCGCGCAGTTGCTCGACTTCGTTTTTCGGCGTCTTCACCGCCACGGTATGCGCGTCCTCGAACGAAGCAACGCCCTGAATCAGCTCGATGCCGTGCGCCGCCAGGTTCGCATGGATTTTCTCGCGCTCGATGCCGACCAGCACGTCCTTGCGGTGCGTGAAACTTTGGATGGTCAGCCCTTCGCGCAGCGAATAGTCGATTCCGTAGAGCCCGCGCTGTTTCAGTCCCGAAAAGTACAGCGCGGATTCGCGCAGAATTTTGCTGGGAAGCGTGCCGGTGTTGATGCAGGCCCCTCCGAGATCGGAGCCGGATTCCACCAGCGCGACGCGCTTGCCGAAATAAGCGGCCTGCGCCGCGCCCTTTTCGCCCGCTGGGCCTGAGCCGATCACCACCAGATCAAATTGCCGCACGATTCACCTCAGGAGGGCGTTTACCTGCTGCATCTGGCGCGCGAACGGCGCCGGGTCGTAAGCGGATGGACTCTGGAGTTGCTGAAACAGGGCGCTGATTGCCGCGCGAACCTCTGCCGAATTCTGCAACTTCGCGTCCCGGTCGTACGCCACAAAAAGGGACTGAATCGCCATGGCCGCCTGCGCCGCCGATTGCTCACCCTCGCCGGAGATTTCATCCGCGTCGTCGCAAATTTTCCGCAGCAGCCGCAGCGTGGACGCCGGATCGTAGGTCGCTGCCTGGATCTTCGCCACCAGCGCATCCGCCAGTCGTGCGGAATTTGTCGCCGCGCCGGCCACCGCGTCGCGGTCCGGATTCAGCTGGCTCATCAATTTCGTGAGCTGCAAAATCTGCTCGTCCAGCTGTCCCGCATCTTGCCCATCCAGCTGATGAACCACGTCGCGAAACACCGCATACCGCGAGGCATTCCACGGCGGGTCGCCCGGCCGCCGGTTCGGGTAGCCGCGCGCCTGCCGCCAGCTCTGTTCCGGCGGAGTCAGGCTGTGGTGACAGGCGTAACACTGCATCTCGGAATATTCCGGCCAGACTTTTCCGTGCGCACGCGAAACCAGCCGCAGCATGGCGTCACGCAGCTGCACCGCCTGTCCCGTGGTCAGCTCCCGCACATCGAACCAGGGATCGCTCGGTGCTGTCGCGCCCGCCTCGCCGTGCTCCTTCCAGTGCCGGGGCATCACCGCCGAGAAGGAATCGAGTTCGAAAAACAGATCGGGATGTCCGGCCGCGATCATCTCGTGATCCACATACTTCTCGCCCTTGCCGAGATGGCACTCCAGGCACTGGTCCGTGCGCTTCACCAGGTCGCGCTCATCAATCATTCCCGCGCCGACCGACTGCTGATGAGTCCAATTCCGTTCGGTGTGCGGGCCGAGCCAGCCGGACGCCGGTCCATGGCAGCTTTCGCAGCTCACGCCTTCGCTCACGTCAAACGTGCGCGCGCGTTCCGCCGGCGAGGGATTCAAAGTGTGGCAGGTCAGGCAGCGCGGAGCCGTCTCGGCTTTGCCCAGGCCCAGGATTCCCGCCATGCGCTCGCCTATGCTTCCCGTCAGCGCCTTGTAGGCCTGCGCGTGCTTATCCTTGGTGATCCATATGCTGTACTCGTTCTGCAGGACATCGTTTTCCGTGCGAGGAGTAACGCTTCCGTGGCAGCTTGTCGAGGCGCACGAGCCCGGCCCCGTGTATTTTCCGGCCGCATCGTATGCGGAGTCGCGCGTCTGCGCGGAAATCGTGGACGCAAAAATCGCGCACGCCAAAATCGCCGCGGCTGGCAGCGGGAACCAGCGAGAAAACGTGGTTTCGGGCGTCGTGTTCATGTCCCGTTTGGCACGCCTACTCTACCTCAATTTCTCGGCCCATCAATCCGCGAATACTGCCGCCGACGTCCGATACGATTTTGTAGGGGCGTAGCACTGTAAGCCCGGCAAACATTCTCGGCAATATCGCGCCATCTACCAAAACCTGTCATCCCGAACGAAGTGACCGGACTCGTTGTACCGTCCCGGCCAAGTCGGGACGTCCGGTCACGTAGTCGAGGGATCTCTCTTCGACGCCAGCCAGACAGATGACGCAAATCACGCCTCTCGCCGAAATCGAATCGCTATGGCCGAGTGCGATGGACTTGCCGAACCGGTTTTGTTATATCCTCATGGGTCGCCGCATTCGGTAACCGGCATTGATTCCGCCACGGGAATCAACGACCCTCTGTGTGGGAGACTCACGTTGATCTTCGACGACCTCCGCGAGATCCAACACCGTTTCGGTTATCTGCCCGCTGAAGAATTGAAAATCCTTGCGAAGAGAACCGATGTTCCTCTATATCGCCTTCACGGAGTCGCCAGTTTTTATCCCCACTTCCGCCTCACGCCGCCGCCCAAGGCCGATGTCTGCGTCTGCCAGGACATGTCCTGTCATCTTCGCGGCGCGGACAGACTGCGCGCCCAGCTGGAGGAGCGTCTGCAGAATCTCAGCGGTACGGACGTGATCGTGCGAGGCGTGTCCTGCCTCGGCCGGTGCGATGAAGCCCCGGCAGTGGCCGTCAACGATCGCATCTACACGCGGCTGACCGAATCGCAAATCGAAGCGATGGCCCGCGAGGTGGTTTCGCAAGGATCGCTGCCGGAACCGGCGCCGTCGCGCCGCGGCGTACCCTGCGCCTCTGATCCGTATTCAACGGCCGGTGATCGTTACGGCGTCGTCCGCGGTCTGGTGAAATCGCGCGATTGGAATTCCGCCTTCGAGCTGCTGAAGGCTTCGGGCCTGCGGGGCCTCGGTGGCGCGGGGTTTCCCACTGAATCCAAGTGGCAACTGGTTCGCCAGCAGCCGGGACCCGAAAAATACATCGTCTGCAATGCGGACGAGAGCGAGCCCGGCACGATCAAGGATCGCTTCATTCTAACCAACATCCCTCATCTCGTAATCGAAGGAATGATTCTCGCGGGGCTGCTGACCGACGCGCAAAAGGGCATCCTCTACATTCGCCACGAATACGACGAGCAGGAAAAAATTCTCGAAGAGGAAATTCACCACTGCAAAAAAGCGGGCCTCATCGGGCCCAGCATCCTCGGCAGCGAGCTGGCCTTCGAATTGGAGCTATTCGTCAGCCCCGGCGGCTACATCTGCGGCGAAGAAAGCGCCCTGCTCGAAGCCATCGAAGGCAAGCGCGCCGAACCGCGCAACAAGCCGCCGTTTCCGGTCACCAACGGCCTGTGGAACAAGCCCACCGTCATCAACAACGTCGAAACTTTCTCGAACGTGCCGCCGATTCTGGTGCGCGGCGTGGATTGGTACAAATCGCAAGGCGTCGGTGGTTGCGCGGGCCTGAAATTCGTCGGCATCAGCGGTGATATCGCCAAGCCCGGCGTTTACGAAGTTCCCATGGGCACCACGATCTCCGATCTGATCTTCAAACACGCCGGCGGCATCCCCGGCGGGAAAAAACTGAAAGGCTTTGCGCCCTCAGGGCCCTCTTCCGGCTATCTCCCCGCGTCGCTCGCCGATGTAAGACTCGATTTCAAAGCGCTCGCCGAAGCGGGCTCCATGCTCGGCTCCGGCGCGGTCGTCGTTTGCGGCGAAAACACGTGCATGCTGGACATGGCGCTCAATTCCACAAAGTTTTTCCGCAACGAATCCTGCGGAAAATGCGTTCCCTGCCGCGTCGGTTCGCAGAAATTGGTTGACCTCCTCTCCGGATGGACGCAGGGCCACGGCTCCGCGGACGATTTCGCCCTGATTGACGAGCTTTCCGACGCGCTACGGCTCACCTCCATCTGCGGCCTCGGCCAGGTCGTGCCCGCCCCCATCGCTTCCGTCCTCAAACACTTCCGCGACGAAGTCGAAGCGCATGTCTCGCGCCGCGAATGTCCCACCGGCGTCTGCTTTTCGGGCGCGCCCACGGTAGCTGAAGTGATTGCTGCCACGAGGCGCGCATGAGCCCGGCCGGACTCATCGAACTCACCATTGACGGCAAGAAAGTCGCCGTGCCTGCGGGAACGACCGTGTTCGATGCCGCACGAATGAACGACATCGCCATTCCCACCCTGTGCCATCAGCAGAACGAAACGCCCGTCGGCGTCTGCCGCCTTTGCGTGGTGGACGTTGGCGCGCGCGTTTTCACCGCGTCGTGCGTGCGCCCGGCCGAGGCCGGCATGGTCGTCAACACCTCGTCCGAGAAAGTTCATCGCGCGCGGCGGACCCTCGTCGAGATGCTGATGTCCGACCATCCTTCGCCCTGCGCCCGGCAGCAGCATTCCGGCGATTGCGAACTCGAAACCCTGGCGCGGCTCGAAAACATCCAGCAGCCGCGCTTCTCGCGCCGCTCGACCGGCCGCGCGAAAGACGACTCCTCGATCAGCATCGCCGTGGATTTCGACGCCTGCATCCTGTGCGATCGCTGCATCCGAGGATGCGATGAGATTCGCGAGAATTTCGTTCTCGGACGCATGGGCAAAGGCACCCACGCGGGAATCGCCTTCGACGACAACGAACCCATGGGCGAATCCTCCTGCGTTTCCTGCGGCGAATGCATGGTTTCCTGCCCCACGGGAGCGCTCACGAACAAGGGCGTGACGCAGACCGCGCTTGGCGCGGGCCCTGAATTCCAGCAGGTCACGCCGGATGAGCTGCATAATCTTCCGGTTTTCAAGGGAGTCTCCGGAACTTTTCTGAGCCTGAACCGCGGCGCGGTGGTGAAGCGGCATTTCAAGGCCGGCGAAATCATTTGCCGCGAAGGCGAATATGGATCTACCGCGTTTTACATCCTGGAGGGAAAAGCGCAGGTCGCCATATCCACTCCCATGGCGCATGTGAAGACGCAGAGCGGCATCAGGAAATTCATCGGCAAACTTTCCAGCGGTCTGGCCCAGCGCCGCCAGGACCGCCGCGAAGAAGAGGCCGATCAGCGCTGGATTCCCATTGATGCGCCGATGGACCTGAGCTACGACAATCCCGTCGCCGAGCTGGGGCCGGGCGATCTGTTCGGCGAGATGACCTGCATGAGCCTTTATCCGCGCTCGGCGACCGTCCGCGCCGAAACCGATTGCACCATGCTCGAGATGTTGCGCAACGTGCTCGACATCATGCAGCGCAACAAAAATTTCCGCGCCCAGCTCGACAAATCCTATCGCCAGCGCGCGCTCGATAGCCACCTGCGCTCCGTCCCGGTATTCGCCGAGCTGACCGACGATTTCATCGCCAGCCTCCGCGAAACCGTCGAGCTGGTGCGTTACTCTCCAGGCCAGCTGATCTGCCGCCAAGGCGATCCCGCCGACAGTTTTTACCTGGTGCGCATCGGTTTCGTGAAAGTATCGCAGACGCATCCCGGCGGCGATATGGTGCTCGCCTATCTTTCGCGCGGCGACTATTTCGGCGAGACCGGCCTGCTCGCGGGTGATGTGCGCAGCGCCACCTGCTCCGCGCTCGACCATGTGGAACTGGTCCGGATCGGCGCCGACGACTTCAATCGGATGATGGGCCAGTTTCCCGCCGTGCGGCGAAAACTGGAAGCCGTCGAACAGGATCGCATGCAGATGAACCGCGAGAGGCTCTCCGTGGTGCAGAGCGTCCCGCTCGACAATTTCCTGGCGCAGGGTTTGATGGAGGCGCAGAGCCTGCTGCTTCTCGATCTGAACAGCTGCACGCGTTGCGATGCGTGCGTGCGGGCCTGCGCCGATTCGCACGACGGCATCACTCGCCTCGTCCGTGAAGGTTTGCGGTTCGATCACTATCTGGTGGCCACCTCGTGCCGCCAGTGTCTTGATCCGCTGTGCATGGTCGGCTGCCCGGTGGGCTCGATCCGCAGGCGCAATTCGCTGGAGGTGATCATCGAGGACTGGTGCATCGGCTGCGGGCTGTGCGCCGAAAACTGCCCGTACGGCAACATCAATCTGCACCCGTTCAACGTGAACGTGGACGATCTGGCGCATCCCGGGCGAAAAATCGCCACGGTGAAGCAAAAGGCCACGTCGTGCGATCTGTGCACGCATCTCAGCGAGCCGAGCTGCGTCTACGCGTGCCCGCATGACGCGGCGCACCGCGTGGATCCGCGCAAGTTCTTCGCGGGCTTGCTCGGGCAGGCGCCCGGCATTGCGCAAGAACCGTAGATGCTCTTTGGTGGAAGCGTGGGGCTTCAGGCCCACGAAGAGCGCTGCTACAGATTCCCCGGGGCTTCAGCCCCGGTGCCGGATTTTACGACCCAGTGCGCATAGACCACACACACAGAAAATGGCTGGCGGCCTCGCTGATTATTCTCGGCGTCTCGACCGCGATCTACGTCCCCTACGCCGTGCGCGCGCCGTCGGGTCCCGCGGGCGGCAGCGCCATCGGACTCACGTTCGGAATCGTCGGCTCCGCGTTCATGGTGTTTGCAGGACTGCTCGCCGGACGCAAGAAGGTGCCGATCTGGCGCCTCGGCCGCGCGCAGGCCTGGATGCGCGGACATTTGTGGCTGGGCCTTTTGAGTCTGCCGGTCATTTTATTTCACGCGGGATTTCGATTCGGCGGCCCGCTGACCAGCGCGTTGATGGTGCTGCGTCATCATCGTGGTCGCCAGCGGAGTTTTCGGCGCGGTGTTGCAGCATTACATGCCCATCATGATGACCGTGCAAGTCCCGGGCGAAACGATCTTCGAGCAGATTGACCACGTTCGCAGCCAACTCGTCGAGGAATCCGATAAGCTGCTGGCCGCGGCGGAATCAGGGGCGTCCGGTGCAGAGGGAGCCGGGCCGCTGGTGAGTTTCTACCGCGCCGAGATGCGGCCTTTTCTTGAAAGCCGTGGCGCGCGGCACCAGTTGCTTTCGAATCGCGAACGC
The DNA here is from genome assembly GCA_963814605.1 of uncultured Acidobacteriota bacterium. Classification (GTDB taxonomy): domain Bacteria; phylum Acidobacteriota; class Terriglobia; order Acidiferrales; family UBA7541; genus Palsa-295. The sequence goes on from CAWFDD010000003.1 coordinate 522,460, forward strand.
GGGCACAGCACCTTCGAGGGGCTGCGCATGCTGCTGCCGGCCGACGTCCAGGAAGCCACCAAGCGGCTGGAACAGATCTGCGAGGAGGAGCGGCAATTGCGCCGCCAGTCTCTGCTGCATCACTGGCTGCATGGCTGGTTGATGCTGCATATTCCGCTGTCGTTCGCATTGCTGTTGCTCGGGGTGGTGCACGCGATCACGGCGTTGCGTTATTAAAGGAGCGAGGCGACACATCGTGGCCGGCGCGGAACGTCCGACAAAAAAACGAGCGCAGCGCATTGACATGAATTATTTCAAGCGCCCGCATCCGTTTCGGCGGTGGCGCTTCTGGCTGTCGGTGGCCGTGCCGCTCGCGGCCATATTGTGGCTGGTCTGGCATGGAGTGACCGGCAACCGGCGCGTGTACAGCGCCGGCAAAATGTCTTCCGCACATGCCGTGCTGGGCGGGAAGTGCGAGGCCTGCCATTTTGAGATGGCCGGTTTTTTCAGTGAAAAAACCAGCGACCGAGCGTGCCTGGCCTGCCATGACGGTCCGATTCACCACGCGAATCAGACGTTCACGCCGAATTGTTCTTCCTGCCACGTGGAACATCGAGGGCACGCGCGGCTGGCGGAAACCTCCGACGCGGATTGCTCGCAGTGCCATGCCGACCTGCGGACCAACGGCGAGCCGACGAAATTCGTGCGCGACATCGAAAACTTCGGTTCGGGCCATCCCCAGTTCGCAGTGCTGCGCTCGGGAAACCCCGATCCCGGCACGATCAAACTCAATCACGCCGTGCACATGAAGCGGAATCTCGCCGGTCCGAACGGGCCCGTGCAGCTCGATTGCGGCGATTGCCACCGCCCGGCGACTTCGACGGATGCTTGGCGATTCGGCTCCGATCAAAGTGCGGCACCGCCGGCTGCGATGGACGGCGCGCAATCGGCCGTGATGCCGCCATCGCAGAAATCGGACTTGCCCGCGATGGTTTTGGCGCGCGCGTTGATGGCGCCGCCGACGTATGCGAAGACCTGCGTCGCCTGCCATGGGTTGCAATTCGACAAGCGCTTCACAGAGAGCGTTCCGCACGATACGCCCGAGGTCGTGCACAAGTTCCTGGTCGACAGATTTCAGAAATACATTGCCACGCATCCCGCCGAGGTGCGTGAGACAGTGCCCGTTCCCGGCCTGCCGCAGAGACCGCAGCCGGTTGCAGTGCGCGTGCTGACTCCTGAGCAATGGGTTACTGAACGCGTGGCGGAATCGGAACAGCTGCTGTATGGCAAGACCTGCAAGCAGTGCCACGCATTGAGTTTTTCGGCGGGCGCTCAACTTCCGACGGTTGCGAAATCGAACATCACGCCGCGCTGGCTGCCGCACGCGAATTTCAATCACCAGCGGCACCAGATGGTGAGCTGCACGGAGTGCCATGCGGCGCTCATCAGCCGGGAGACGGCGGACATTCTGATCCCCGGGATTGCCACCTGCGAGAAGTGCCACCATTCCGGCGCCGAAGCCGCCGAATCCCGCTGCTTCGAGTGCCACACTTACCACGATTGGACGAAGGCGAAAGAGGTGAAAGGGAAACTGACGCTGACGGGACTTGGCGAGTAGTGGCTAATGACGAATAGTGGGTAGTAACGGGTGTCTAGTGGCTCGAAATCCCGAAACTTCTGTGTCGCCTGGCCTTGAAAAAGTGTGACGGTTGACGAGTGGCTCTGTCATTTGTTTTCAGCGAGATAGCTTAGAATTTAATCGGCACCTTGTGTCGATTGAAATGGGAGAGAGTGGCGCTGCCCGCTCGAAAAAGTGTCCCACTTGGCGAGTGTCTCTGTACGTTGCTTCGAATGAAAAACGCGAAAGAAGACTTTGCACGATGTGTCACCTTTTCGAGTGGCCAGTGACGAGTGGCTAGTGGCTAGAACCCCACGAACGATGCGATCCTTGCGCAGCTGCGGGCATTTCAGGTCACAAACAGATCGTAAGAGACCCGACATGAGCGTCTGCGCCACTTAGGCCGCGACTCTAGGTTCGCTTGTCAAAGAGCAATACGACTCTCGGCCAGCGAGAGCGGACGAAAAATTCTCGTCACTATGACGCTGGCAGATTGCAGGCTAAACGTCTACTGGCCGTAGGTTCAGTGTTAGTACAGCCCATATTTTTTCGGTTTGCAGTGAAGGAATCGGTGATGGTGTGCCGGCTCCGAAAGCAAAGCGGCCGAACAAGACTAGCCCGCAAATTGGCAGGCAGGCCTGCCCCGGGACCGGCAGGTAGGGATTGCGTTCCGATATTTCTACTTTGATTTCATGACGTAGACGCCGTCCCAATCGGGCTCGGGGGCATTTTCGAGGTACTCGAGCGCGCGCTGCAGGAAAACTCGCGTGGGGCCGTCGTCCGGGTAGGTGGCGAGCAACTGGCCGAATTGCGCGGCGGCATCGCGCCAGTTCTGGCTGCGGTAAGCGGTCATGGCGCGATCGAATCCGGCGAGCAGCGATTCGAATTTCGATTTCTCCGCCACGACGCCGAGCAGTTCGTAGATATTCACGGGCTGGTTTTTGCCCTTCACTTTGATTTTGTCGAGCTCGCGGCAGACGAATTTACCGGCAACTTCCAGGTAGGTGCTTTCGCTGATCACGATCTGAATTTGATATTCCTTGGTGATGCCTTCCAGGCGCGACGCAAGATTCACGTTGTCGCCCATGACGGTCCAGGCGAGGCGTTTTTCCGAGCCCATATTCCCGACGTTTACCGGACCGGTATTCAAGCCGATTCCGATGGCAATGGGCGGGCGATTTTCCTGTTTCCATTTGACGTTGAGTTTCGCCAGCCCGCGCGACATCTGGAGCGCGCAGGAACAGGCGCAAAAAGCGTGATCCGTTTGCGGGTATGGCGAGCCCCAGAAGGCCATGATGGCGTCGCCGATATATTTGTCGAGAGTCCCCAGATTCTTGAAAATAATATCCGTCATGGCGCCGAGATACTCGTTCAACAGGCGCACGAGTTCATCCGGTGAGAGACCTTCGGAAATCGTGGTGAACCCGCGGATATCGCTGAACATCACGGTGAGATCCTTCATCTCTCCGCCCGGATGGATATATTTCTGGGGGTCCTTTTCGATGAGCTGGATCACGCCCGGCGACAAATATTGCGCGAAGCTCTTGCGGATCTTGCGCTTTTCGCGCTCCTCGAAGATCATCCGAAAACTCGTGATGGCCGCGTAGTTTGCCGCCAGCGTTCCCGCGGGAATCACAAAACTGAGCCAGCGCCCCTCGCGCGCGAAGGCGAAATAAACGAACCAGCCGAATCCGCCAAGCGCCAGCAGCAGCGTCAGGGTAGACCACAGCGGCCGGACGCTGCTGAACAGGTATCCAAAGCCGAGCCCGAAAAGGAGGATGAAGCCCAGATCAATCATTTCTTCATCGAAACCGCGCGTCAGGAAGCTGCGGCCTTTCTCGTTGCTGTGCAGCAAATTGTCGATGATGTTGGCGTGGACTTCGATTCCCATGTAGGGTTCGCCGCCTTCAAACGGAGTGTTGCGCAGGTCGCCGAGGGCAAGGGCGGTTGCGCCGACCAGGACGATCTTGTCTTTAAAGGCGCCGGCCGGCACCGCGCCGCTCATCACGTCCCACATGGAATAGTGCTGATAGGTTCCGTACGGCCCGGTGTAATTAATCAGCGCGGTGCCGTCGTGTTCGGGAAGCAGGGTGTGCTTTCCGAGCTGAATGCGTTCGAGGCCGTTTTCGGCGATATAGACGACGATGTCCTGGTCGGCGATGTTTTCATACTGACGCACCACCTGAACCGAAAGCGGGGGAAAAAAATCCGCGTTCTGATAACGGATGACCAACGAAGCGCGGCGAAGCGTGCCGTCGGGATCCTGATTGATGTCGATGAATCCATAGGACGCCGCGGCATCGGCGAGCTCGGTGATGTCCGCTTCCGCACCGGCGGCGACACGGCCGCCGTTATCGATCCAGGCCTGGCCCATGTCGAATTTGCGGCCGTCCCGGGCTTTCACGGGAACAATTTGCGGATAGTTTTTGGCCCAAACGATGTTGAAGTAGTCCTCCTCGAGTTTCGGGTCGGCGTTCCTGGCGGATGCAGGATCGAGGAAGAGGTGGCCGAGGATGACGTTTCCGGCGCGCTTCAGGGAATCCGCGAAACTCGCATCGGGATCAACGGCGGACTCTAGTTCCTTGATTTTCTTGACGACTGGGTCGGACGCGGAAGGACCCAGTTCAGATTGCAGCCGCTCGAGAGCTTCCTTGCCGCCGTTGGTTTCGGGAGTGGGGAACGTTTCGTCGAAGGCCACGACGCGCGCGCCGCCGGCGTTCAGGCGTTCAATTAGAGTCGCGTAGGTTTTGCGCGGCATGGGGAACGAGCCGATTTTTTGGAGCGTGCGCTCGTCAATGCCGACAACAACGATGCGATCGTCGTGGGGGCGCTGGCCGCGCATGCCGAAGCGCATGTCGAGCGAACTCAGTTCGACGCTTTCGAGAAAGGCGAAGCCGGCGCGGGTGTCCGCGCGGAAGCTGGTGGCGAAAAGGGCGAGGCCGGTGAGCGTGATAGCGATGGCCAGCGCCAGGTCAACCTTGAAGACGGAGAGGCGCAGCCACGCCGGCCAGCGGGACGAGGACTTTTCCTGCGAGTTCATAGGAATTGCGACGGTGGCTCAATCACCGCCAGAAGCAGCGGCCAACGAGTATATATTGAGTCGCATACGCGCGAACTACGGGCAATTCCCCTTGGCTACGACCGTCGACTTGCAACCGCCGCTCGACGTGCCGACTGCCAGACCCACCGCCAATCCCGTCGAGATCGCGCCACCGATCAGCAGGTTACGCAAACCATGTCCGGGATTCGCGCCATTACCTGGAGCAGGCAGATTGCCTTCCGGCACGTCCGTGGCGAGCAGACCGCTCTGCGCGAGATCGGGCGGCGTATCGGAGGCTTGAAAGCCTGCCGCGGGAATCGTCGAGGTGATGACCACCATCTGCCCCTGCTGCAGCGTCACGGAATTATCGTTCGAACTCTGCTTGCCGGTATTTTGGGCGACCTTGCCGCGCGGAGTGACCTTCACGGTTCCCTTGTAGCAGTACACGGTAGTCTTGCCGCTCTTGTACATGGCGAGGAAGTCGGTGCCGATGACGCCGATGACGGCGTTCGGAGTGGTCAGCTCGTATTTGCCGCCGGCCTTGGTGATGTTGGTCACCTGGTTGCGCACTTTTCCGTAGTTGAGCTCGAGCGAAGTCTGCTGGGAAGCGCCGTCGTGCTGCACCACGCGGAGCTCGCTATCCGAGCCGACGCTGAGGATCGAGCCGTCCGTCAAGCCCGCGCGCACGCGCCCGGAGTGGGCGGTCTTCAGCAGATCGTTCCAGTCAATCTCGTCCTTTGCTTTGGTCGGCTGGGCGTTGCGCGTGGCTGCGGGAATCAGGGCGTCAATTTGCCCGGCGCGCTGCGCGCCTCCCTGCGGCTCGCAGAGTGCCGCTAAGGGAGAGATCATGAAACACACCAGTATCGCCGTCGCTTGCTTGAATGTACTCATGGATGCTCCCCTTCTTACCCCAAGCGTTTCCGCTCGGTCAATCTTGCCAGAGGGCTTCGGGGTGTCAACGTCTGAACCGCGCGGCGTGCCATTCTGGTTACACCGGCGAGTGTAATCGCGCTGACGCCTAGCGGCCGCGGTCGCTGACGTCGAAGAGAGATCCATATGATCTCCCAGGCTCGACTTACCGCCGACTTTGGAGCCCTATCCTTGCGCGTCCCGACCTGCCTACGGCAGGAAGAAAAGGCGTCGGGACGCTCCGCTCAGGATGACATCTTGCCCTAAGGGGAGATGTTAGGCGACGAAGCGGTATCCGACTCCGCGAACCGTGAGCAGATGGCGGGGCGTGGAGGGGTCTTCTTCGATATAGCGCCGCAACCGGACGATAAAGTTATCAATGGCGCGCGTGTCCGTGTCTTCGCGCAGGTCCCAGACATCCTCGAGAATGGATTTGCGCGAAACGGTTTGGCCCTTGCTGCGGATCAGGTGGCGCAGGAGCTTCGCTTCCATCAGGGTGAGTTGAATGGTGGTGTCGCGCGTGCGTAGCTCGAGATTCGCAAAATCGATGGTGCGCCCGTCGAAGGAGAAAACCTCCTCGTCGCTCGCGCGGGCCGAGCCGGCGCCGGAATCTCCGGCCGCGGCCGCACGATTGGCGCTCGCAATCCACGCGCTGCGCCTCAGCAAGCCCTGCAACCTCGCCAGAAATATGGGCAGCTCGAAAGGCTTCGGGAGATAGTCGTCCGTGCCCGCCGCGAATCCCGCGAGCACGTCTTCGGGACGGCCGCGGGCCGTGAGCATCAGGACCGGCACATAATTCTTAGCTTTGCGCAGCGCCGTGGCTACGGCGAAGCCGTCCATGCCGGGCAGCATGACATCGAGAACGACGGCGTCGTATTTCTCGCCGCTCTTGAGGAGACGCGAGACGGCAATCTCGCCGTCGTTCGCGACTTCGACGGAGTAGCCTTCCGCTTCCAGATTGAAGCGCAGACCCTGGGCCAGGTGAGCTTCGTCCTCTACCACCAAAACGCGGCTCACGCTCCGCTCCTGGGCAATTCGAGCGTCACCGTCGTGCCGCGGGACTCACCGGCGCTCTCCGCGAACACCTTGCCGCCATGGGCGCGGGCGATTGCGCGGACAATGAACAAGCCCAGGCCGGTGCCCTTGGCCTGGGACGCGGCGCGGCGCGGCACGCGGTAGAAGCGCTTGAAAATGCGTTTCAGTTCGCCCGCGGGAATCCCCACTCCGCGGTCGCGGACGCGCAGCACCACGCGCTCATCGTCCGGCGTCTCGACGCCGACCGAGATGTCCACGTTGCCGCCGGAATATTTGATGGCGTTATCGAGAATGTTGGTAACGGCGGTGCGCAACTCGTCTGGATCGCCGTGAACCTTGATTTCTGCGCCATTCAGGCCGGCGCGTTCCTGCCAGTGCAGGGCGGCGGGCAGCAGATGATGCCGCGTCCGCGCCAGTTCCATGCATTCGCGCACGAGGCTGCCGAAATCCAAATCCATGGGGCTCCGCGCGACGTGTTTGTAGCGGACTTCGCCAGCCTTCAGCACTTGATCAACCGTGCCACGCAAGCGGTCGGTGTCCTCGAGCATCAGCGTGTAGAACTGCTGGCGCTGCGCTTCGTCCACGTCGCGGCGCTGGAGCGTTTCCAAATAGAGGCGAATGGAGGTGATCGGCGTCTTGAGTTCGTGGGTTACGGAGTTGATGAAGCTGTCGTGATATTCGTTCAGGCGGATTTCGCGCACCAGAAATCCGGTGTTGAGGATTAATCCCAGGATGATCGCCGCAAAAAAGATCACGCCGACGAACAACAGCACTCCCTGCCGCCAGTGAAGAAAAATCCAGCTGACGTTCAGGAATACGGCCAGGGCGACCAGGCATATGCCCAGAACGAGGAAGAAGGCGATCTTTTTCCGGCGACTCGTGAGCTGCATGGCGGCTTCTTCCTACGATTGTACAGCGGCGGCCGGCCGGAATCGCGCGGAGTTATTTCAGAGGGTAAACAAAACCCGGAGGCGAATAATTCGCCTCCGGGTCGGGGTGGAGCAGGAGAAAGCGAGTCAGTTAAACGGAGACCAGATCGCGCTCAGGTTCGGCGACAACGGTAACTGCCTTCGCGTCGATGACTTCATTGTCGAGTCGCTGCTCGGGGAGTTCGACTCGGTAGACGTCGCGCGCGAGGCCGAGCTTTTGCAGCGCCCAGATGCCGTACCAGTTGAAGTCGACTTCGTACCAGGCGAGTCCGTGGCGAGCGGACGTAGGATGGGCGTGATGATTGTTGTGCCAGCCTTCGCCGAACGACAGCAGCGCGACCCACCAGCTATTGGTTGAAAGGTCGCGGGTCTTGAACCGCCGCGTGCCCCACGAATGCGTGGCCGAGTTCACCAGCCAGGTGGAGTGCAGGCCGATCACGGTGCGCAGGAAAACGCCCCAGAGCACGAAGGGAATTCCACCGATGCCGAGCAAAATCACTCCGAGGACAATCATCGGAACGTAATGGTATTTCGTAATCCAGACGTGAAATTTATCCTTGGCGAGATCGGGGACGTAGCGCGCGAGCGTGGTGGTGTCGTGGTGCATGGACTTGCCCATCAGAATCCAGCCCATATGCGCCCACCACTTGCCGTCGATCGGCGAATGCGGATCGCCTTCCTTGTCGGAGTGCTGGTGATGGATGCGATGCGTGGCCACCCAGAAAATCGGGCCGCCTTCCAGAGCGAGCGTGGCGCACACCGTCAAAAAATATTCGACCCACTTCGGAGTCTTGTAGCCGCGATGAGTCAGCAACCGGTGATAGCCCATGCCGATGCCGAGGCTGCCGGAAACCCAGTTGAGAAACAGCAGGACGAACAGACATTTCCAGCTGAAGAAAAACAGCGCCGCGATTGCGCCCACGTGAAACATGATCATGAACGAAGCGGTCACCCAGTTAATTTCGTTGTCCGCTGCTGACTTCCTGGCTAGGTCGGCGAGTGTCATGGGGTCCTGTGTATTCCTTGAGGGGCTCTGTTTTTCTCTCTCAGTTTACGATTTTAGGCTAGCAGAAAGAGGCAGTAGCGTTTGTAATATTTCTGTAATAGCGGGATTTTGCGCTGAATAAGTAAGCCGTACGAAAGGACAGGCGGCTATCGAGCGCGAGAATCGCCTGAAATGTCTCATCTTTTGTCACCGTAAGAGTGTCTGTTGCGTTTGGAACGGCGGCGCGACAAAAAAATCGGCGGCTTGTCAACTCTGCGGCTTTCCCGGATAATCGAATCTCTTCCTGCTGTGGATTCACTCCGGCGCTATGGTGCAACGGTTAGCACGCGGCCCTTTCAAGGCTGAAATACGGGTTCGATTCCCGTTAGCGCTACCATTAAGTTATTGAATGGCGGTCAGAAGCAATCCAAACAGGCAGATCCAGACACCCGCCACGAAGTGCCAATAGAGCGCGACGGTGCCCTGAGTCGATTGGGCCCGGAGGTTTTGTCCGGCGCGGCCGATGATGTTTGCGACGAAGCCGCGAGAAAAAAGCCCCGCCCTCTTATAGAGGGCGGAGCCTCCGAAAAAGCCACCGGCTGGTCAGGTCTTTAGCTTGATCGTTTTCGCCGGGACCACATTCACGTGCTGGGTGTAGAACGACTGTCCGTCAGGCTGACGCAATTCGATGTCGTGCGTGCCGGCCTTTAGCGGGAACGTGCCAAGCTGTTTCACCGTCCCTGCGTAGCCGCCATCCACGTACACCTCCGCGTCCTTGTTTTTGGTGTCGAACTTCACCATGCCTGCCGCGTTTGCCGGCACGTAGCCGTACGGCTCATACCAGCCCAAGCCGTACGCCCCCGGTCCATACCAACCGTACCATCCAGGTCCGACAAATACCCCGCCGCCAAAGCGTCCTCCTCCGAACCCGCCCGGCGGATGAGCCGAAGCGAACGGCGCAAGCATGAGCAACCCGAAAAGTGCAACCGTAGCAACTTTAAGATACCGAATCATATGAACCTCCTTTAACCCTCACTACTTTAGATGAGGATTTATTTTTCCGGGATGCCAGCGCGGCGGGAGGAAGAAAGCGGCTGGCGGGTTCGCCTGAAAAAACGCTTGACGCGAACGGCAAGGATGAAGAACACGGGACCTTTCATTCCATGCGGATGAGAGTCGCGGGCACAGCGGGTTATGGTTCGACGGAGACCTTCACACGGGCATTTGACCAGCAGCATTGCCTCGCGCCCGGGCCTCCACCGGTGGCGTCGTCGGCCTGCAGGTTCAAAAGGTATTCGCCAGGCTCGCTGAAGATTGCCGTCGTGGTGACCTTGGCGTTGAAGGGCGTCCCCGGCGGGGGTGACTTCAATTGGGCCGGCTCCGCCGGTGGCCTTTCACTGGCAAACTTCACCACGCCGGGACCCCGTAACATGATCCATTGAACGGTCACCACCGGGCGCTTGGGTTGATTGCGCAACAGGGGATCCTTGGCATCGTCGGCGACCCAGACGGTGAGAGGGAGCGGAGTCGCCACCTTGGCAGTAAGCGACTCAGATTGTCCCAACGGTCCGTTCACAAAAGGACCGGCATCGGTAAATCCGAGATAGGGCGGCGTATCGCCGGTGGCATCCACAAACGGTTCCAGTCGCCAGAGAGTTTTGATGTACAGCGGAATGACCGAGGTCTTTCCGTTGGCGACGATCGTCCAGGTCAAGCGCTTGTCGCCGAAATCCTTGGGCACGATGACCGTGAATACTCCCCACTGGCGGCCAGGAAGGAAGTGAGTTGGCTGCCCCTGGTCCGGTCCGCCCGGCTCGATCCGGTTGTTGGGACCGATCGGAACGTCCAGCGCTTCCTGAATATTGCGATTGAAATAGCCGAGCAAAATACTATAGGTGCCGTCCTGATTCGGAACCCATCCTTCAAGCGCGCCAGTAACGCCCTGGCCGGATTCGTGCACGGGTTCCAAGGGCACCTGCTGGCACGAGGCCGGCTCGCAGATCGCGAGCGCCAGGGCAAACGTCGCCGCCATCGACCACCGCGCTTGCATGCTTAGAGAGCCACTCCCCTACAGAAAAGTTGGATGAGTTACCGGAACGAAAGAGAATGGCCGACCTTCGCGGCAATCCCTCCCCGATTGAATATTAATTCCTGGCCGCCGAGGACGGCTCCGCGATTGCTCCCCTCCTGCCAACTGGAGCGGGGCTCGGATGCTTCGACAGCCAATCCTGATATTCTTCGTCGCTGAGATACGTGACGTTCACCCAGGCGTGCGCCATTTCGTCCACGGTCCGCTCTCCGTAGCCGACCCACTGGTCAGGATCGGGATTGTTCGGATTTGCGGTGGTGTTGTCGTGCCACGCCGTAACATGGATGATCGTGCCGCGGGGGAGCACGGGCGCCTCGTCGGTTGCATAGATGTAATTCGTCATCCAGTTGAAATTGAAGTGATCGGCGTAGCTGAGAACACGAGTCGTGCCGTCGGGCAGAATCGCTTCCATCTCCATGGCTTTGCCGCGCAGGTGCATATGCGGCTGGAAGTTTTCAAGCCGCGCCGGGGCTTTCAGCACGTGGAATCCCTGCGTTTCGTTGATCGAGTTTGGCGGGATGTCCAGCCGGGCCTTGACGTCGTATGCGCCGAACTCCGTCAGATAGGTTCGATACTTGGGCGTCTCTCCCTTGGGATAGAGGTACACGGCCAACTGCGCATGAGCCGTGACGTCCTGATCCTCCGCGTGGGTGTGATACTCCCAGCGAATCTTGGCGCCCGGCATGATTAACTTCCCGGTGCCCTCGCGATAGATATCGAAGTTCTTGCCGATCGCGTACTCCATCAGGAGACCCATAGCCGCAGGGCCGCCGCCGCCGTCGGCGCCGTTCGGACCAAGCGCAACCTTTACCTGAGCCGAAGGAGCATTGGTCTCATCCTGGTCGAGTCCGGCGAGAATGTGGTGGAACACTTTGCGCCCTTCCTTTGTGGAGGGCCGCATCTCGACGGCCATCGCCCAACGCGGCTCGGTCAGCCCGACGTCGGTGATCGGCCGGAACCACTGGTCCTGATCGTGGGTCTTGACCGTATAATCCGGCCCTTCGAGGATCAGGTCGGGCTGCCGTCCGAAAACTTTCGCCAGCTGCCAGCCGCCGTCATCCTCAAAAACTTTTGGAGGCGGCATGTCCTTGGGATTGCCGAGCGGCGCTCCGGCATCAACCCACTTCACGATGGTGGCGATCTGCTCATCGCTCAGCGAAATGTCGTTCGAGAAATGCTGGATGCCGACGGACTTGTCGATGAACCAGGGCGGCATGCTCCGCTGGATCACTCTTTGCCGGATGGCTCTGGCCCACGGCCGCACGTCCTGATAGCTGATCAGGGACATCGGCGCGATGGAGCCAGCCCGGTGACAGGTCTGGCATTTCTCTTGAAGAATCGGGGCGACGTCCTTGGCAAAGGTGACCTGTCCGGTGGTGGCGACGACGTTGGCCGCCGTCTCACCGCTCGCCATGGCCTTGGCCGCCATCAGCGAAATCAATCGCTGCAACGATAATCGGAACAGCACTAAACTGTGCGGACTTGCGTGTGGCTTTCATCGTGGCACCACCTTGAACGGACTTAGGGGCCTTGTCGGCGAGTTCATCACACAGCCTGCGCCTTGTCAACTGGGGGGTTCTTGACGACGCATCTCACCCCAACCACCCTGGTTAGTTGACAGGGCAGCGGCTCCTGCATAACATCGGATTACAGTGTTTCAGCGGTGCTAGCCGCCCAAAAACAGGCGCAGCAGCAATTCGCAACGGGATAAAGTGAGGCGTCATGAAGAAAGTGTGCACACGAATTCTATTGGTTGCGGCGGTGCTGGCAGCTGCTTTCTCGATGAGACTCGGCGGGACCAGCAGCGCGGCCGCGCCCGCGAGCCAGGTCACTTTCTACCGGGACGTTTTGCCGATTCTGCAGAACAATTGCCAGAGCTGCCACCGGCCCGGAGAAGTAGCGCCGATGTCGCTGCTTACCTATGAACAGTCCCGCCCGTACGCCAAAGCGATCAAAGAAAAGGTGCTGGCGCGCAAGATGCCGCCGTGGTTTGCCGATCCCCAGTACGGGCATTTTGCCAATGCGCGGATTTTGAGTCCGCAAGAGATCAACACGCTGGTTACCTGGGTTGACGGCGGCGCCTTGGCGGGAGACAAGAAAGACGCACCGCCCGCAAAAGAATTCGTGGATGGCTGGAACATTGGAAAGCCGGACGTGGTGCTGGAGATGCCGCAGCCTTTCCATGTACCCGCGCAGGGAACGATTGATTATCAGTGGGTTGTGATTCCCACTGGTTTTACCAAAGACATGTGGGTGGAAGCGGCAGAGATCCGTCCCGGAAACCGGGCAGTTGTGCATCACGTGCTGGCATTCGTGCGGCCGAAGGGATCGCCGTGGATGAAGGACGCCCAGCCCGGGGTTCCCTTTTCTATGGGACCGCAGGGTGAGGCGCGCGGTCCAAGGCCAGGAGGCGCTGGGCCGGAAATGGGAGAGCAGCTGAAAGGCTATGCTCCCGGCATCCAGCCGCTGATACTAACCGATACGGCGCGGCTGATCCCGGCGGGTTCCGACATCGTATTGCAGCTGCACTACACCACGAATGGAACTCCTGCTGACGACCAGAGCAAGATGGGCCTGGTCTTTGCGAAGAACCCACCTGCACAGCGTCAGATTACTTTGATGGCTCCGAATCCGCGGTTCGCCATTCCGCCGAACGATCCGGATTACGAGGTTACGTCGGTCGTCGAGTTGGAGGATGCGGTGACGCTGACATCTTTGGTTCCGCACATGCATTTCCGCGGCAAGGATTTCATGTTCAAGGTTGTGTACCCGTCGGGCGAGAGCAAGACTTTGCTTTCTGTCCCTCATTATGACTTCAACTGGCAGCTTGAATATGATCTGGCGGAACCGCTGGTCCTGCCCAAGGGCACGCGCATCGAATGCACCGCGCATTACGACAATTCGGCCAACAATCCCTTCAATCCCGATCCCAACAAATTAGTCAGGTGGGGCGAACAGACCTGGGACGAAATGATGATCGGATATTTTACGGTTACGATTGACCGCAATGCGAGTGCCGCTGGATTAGTCAAATTCCTGCCCGGGGAGACGAAATCCAGCTTGACTCCACGGCCGAGCGTGACAGAGCCGAGTTCGGGAGTGGCGCCCAAGTCGGGAGCGGCGGGGTCTGGCGCAACTCAATAAGTTTGGGCGGGCAGTCCGCTCTTACATCGTCAGCACCACGCGGAACTGCGCTTTTCCGCTCATCATCCGCGCGTAGGCTTCGGCTGCCTTCTCCAGCGGATACCTCTCGATCATCGGACGCACGCCCGCAAGCTCCGCGAGCCGCAGCGCGTCCTCGGAATCGGTGGGCAGCCCGGACCACCAGCCCTTCAGGCTGTGCATGCCGGTGATCAATTGAAGCGGCGTCACCTCGATGGGGTCGAAGGACGCGCCCACCACCACTAACCTGCCGTTTGGCCCGAGCCCGTCCACCAGCGCCGACATCGCCTTCGAGCTTGGCGCCGTCGCCAGAATCACGCGCGCGCCGCCAAACCTCTGCAGTTCCTTGGCCGCGTCTGTCGCCGCGCTATCGATAAAAATGTGGGCTCCCAGCTTTTTCGCCAGCACGGCATTGTCCGGCCCGCGCCCAACGGCCGCCACCTGGTAGCCGAATTTCGCCGCGAACTGAATTCCCAGATGTCCCAGACCGCCGATTCCCTGCACGGCCACCAGGTCGCCGGGCATCGCGCCGCTATGGCGCAACGCGTTGAAGGTTGTCACACCCGCGCACATCAGCGGCCCGGCTTCCGCCGCATCGAGCGATTCCGGCATATGCGCCAGTGCCGTGATTGGCGCGAGCATATATTCCGCGTATCCGCCGTCGAAATGGATGCCGGTGACATGTATGTCCGCGCAATTCGAGAAATCGCCGCGCCTGCATTGCAGGCACGTTCCGTCCTGCCCGCCGTGCCAACCCACTCCGACTCGCTCGCCCTTCTTCCACGTGGTCACGCCCGCGCCGACCTCGTCAATCAGGCCGCAGACTTCGTGTCCCGGCACGCGCGGGTACATGAGGCCCGGCCATCCGCCTTCCTTGGTGAGCACGTCGCTGTGACAGACGCCGCACGCCTGCACCTTGATCCGGACTTCTCCCGCGCCCGGATTCGGAGTTTCCCGCTCGACGACCTCGAAGTCCCCTCCCGGCTTCGGCACTTGCACAGCTTTCATCGGTGCGATTCCCACTTTCGTCGTTGCCACGTTGCCCTCCGGTTCAAAATTTGGCCTGCCGTCACTGAATAGGATGCGCGCTCCGGGCTGGAATATTCAAGTCAACTTGCCCCATTCCGGCAAATCCCGGCGCCCCAAGAGAATCTCCGCGGCCCAGGTCCCGAGATAAACCGAGAGCGCCACGCCGTGTCCCGCGTAAGCCCCGAGCACGACTCCGTTGTCGCTTTCAGGATGCCGATGGAAGATCGGCGCCCAGCCGTCGCGGAACAGAATCGGGCCGCCCCAGCGATGCGTGAACTCGAGTTTTTCAAGCCCCGGCCGAAGATGGCGGATGCGCCGCTCAAGCGAAGCAAACATCCGCGACGGCTCCTCTGCCACAATATCAATCTGCTCCACATGCCCCGGGCCCGCCGGGCCCACCAGCCCGGCGCCCCACACGATCGAATTGTCGCGGCACACGCGTCCCCACAGATATGGGAAATCCACGGTATAAAAGGGCTTGCGCTGCGCGAGGCCAATGGCCTCGATCTCTTCGTCGGCGAGCGGCGCGGTCGAAGCCGCGAGCGTCAGCTTCGGATGGGCGCGATCTCGCAATCCGGAAAGCTCGAGCGAAAGCCCGTTCGTCGCGAATAGTACTTTTTTCGCGCAAAGCTTGCCGCACGACAAATGCAACTCCGCTTCGCCCGCCCAAGCCACGCGCTCGACTCGCGCATCCTCGATAATCATCGCGCCGAGTTTCTCCGCTGCGCGCGCCAGGCTCGCGACCATTTTCCCAGGGTCAACGGTGCCGCCGGGAACCTGGTTCACCACGCGAAGCGTCCCGGAATCATTCCAGGAGATCGGCGAATCGGCGAACCCGCTGCTGCGTGCGATTTCCCACGCGCCCGGCAAGGTCAATTCGCAATTTTCCGCAAGCGACATTCCGCACGCGCGGCCGAGATCTCCCAGAATGCGCGTCAGCGCGGCGAGGACATCGCCCAGTCCGGGAAGATCGCCTGCCGCGGACTCGGCTAATACCATTCCACCGGTTCGTCCGCTCGCGCCCGCGCCGATTCGCCCGGCCTCGAGCACCGCGACGGATTTTTCAGGAGCGAGAAGACGGAGCCACGCCGCAGCAGCCAGGCCCGTGAAGCCGCCTCCAATAATCGCGAAGTCCACCGATTTCGGAAGCGAATGCGCCGCCGGAGAAAAATCAATCTGCCAGGGTGGCTGGCCCCAGGGATCGCGTTTGGAGACGACGGGCATGAGGGAGGACGGCTGAAAGTTGAGAATCCAGAGCTGAGGGTTTAGAGAAACCGCCGGACAGCGAGAGTCCTGGACCGGCTCTCAACTCTAAACTCTACCTCTCCGCTCTCCACTTATTTTACAGAATGCTTTCGGTCCAGTTTTCGAGCGTGTTCTTCACGTGCCCCATGAACTTATGGGCGGTGGCGCCGTCCACGACGCGGTGATCGTAGGACAGCGTGAGATAGACCATCGAACGGATGGCGATGGCGTCGTCGATCACCACGGGCCGCTTCTCGATTGCGCCCAGGCCGAGAATGGCGACGTTCGGCTGATTGATGACGGGCAAACCGAAAAGCCCGCCGAACACGCCGGGATTGGTGATCGAGAAGGTGCTCTCCATCACTTCCTCGGGCTTGAGTTTTTTCGCCCGGGCGCGTTCGGCCAGATCTGCCGCGGCGCGCGCCAGGCCGAAGAAATTCTTTTCCTCGGCGCCCTTAATCACCGGAACGATCAACCCCCAATCGAGGGCCACGGCGATGCCGATGTTGCACTCCTTGTGCAGGATCACGTTTGTGCCGTCCACCGACGCGTTGACCGTCGGGAAAGCGCGCAGGGCTTCGACCGCGGCGCGGATAAAGAACGGCATGAACGTGAGCTTCGTTCCGGACTGCTGTTCGAACGCTTCTTTCGATTTGGCGCGAAGCGCGGAGATGGCGCTGACATTCACTTCGTCAACCGAATAGACGTGCGGCGAGACCCGCTTCGAAAGCACCATGTGCTCGGCGATTTTCTGCCGCATGTTGGTCATGGGCTGAACTTCGTAGTGGCCGAAGTACATTCGCTCGCGCGGGACGGCGGATTCCATGGCGCCGGAAGCGAGCGCGCCGCCTGCCGATGGAGGTGGTGCGGTGCGCGCGGGAGCTGCGGCCGACGGCGCAGCGGCTGTGGATGCGCCGCCTTCAGCGGCCGCGAGAATGTCGTGCTTGCTGATGCGGCCGCCGGCACCGGTGCCGGACAATTGCGAGAGATCAACGCCGCGCTCGCGAGCGATGCGGCGGACCAGCGGAGAGCTGCGAATCTTGTCGCCATTACCGCCGGGCTTTGGTGAGGGCGGGGCAGCCGCTGCGGGAGTTGCATGTGCTGGCGCGGCAGCCGCCGGTCTCGGCGCTTCTGCCTTTGGCGCAGGCGGCGCTGCTTTCGGGGCTTCCGTTTTCGCGGGCGCAGGCGCCGCAGCCGCAGCGCCAGCGGCGTCAATCGAGGCCACCACGGTCTGGATCGGCACCGTCTGGCCCTCTTTGACTTTGATCTCCTTCAGCACGCCGGCGGCGGGAGAAGGAATCTCGGCATCCACCTTGTCGGTCGAGATCTCAAAGAGCGGCTCGTCGCGCTCGATCTTGTCGCCCGGCTTTTTCAGCCACTTGGTGATCGTGCCTTCAAAAATGCTCTCGCCCATCTGCGGCATGATGACGTCAACAGCCATGGCTAGCTCCTTCAGCCCATTTAATCGGCCCAAATTCAGATTTCTGAACCGCGGCGGATTTCCACTCAGGCCGCGCTGAGACACTCCTCGTGCCAGACCCCGGGAACAGCCTCGAGCGTGTAGATTTCGTCTCCGCCGTGAAAGAACTCGACGGATTTTACCTTGGCCACGCGTCCGGCGTACTCAAGCTGCTCCGGCTCGAGCTCGTTATGGTACTGCCCGGCCTCGAGGAACTCTTCCAAGAAGCCGCGGTCCGCGATGCGCACTTCCGACCCGACTTCAAACTCGGCTTTGTTCAACCCCTTTGTTTTTCCCAAGGCGCAAGACCTGCTTTCTCTAACACTAGTATTTTGCCAGTTCGCGCGCGGCAGAGACAACTTTTTCGGCGTTGGGCAGAAAATGTTCCTCGAGCGGCGGGGCGTAGGGTACCGGCGTATCCAGGCCGGTGACGCGCGCGATCGGCGCGTCCAGGTGCTCGAAGGCACTCTCGCACACAATGGCCGCAATTTCGCCGGCGATGCCGCCCGTGCGTGTGTCTTCGTGCACGATCAGGAGCCGGTTCGTTTTCTTCACCGAATCGAGGATCGTTTCGCTGTCGAGCGGCAGCAACGTGCGCAGATCGATTACTTCAGCCTCGATGCCTTCTGCGGCGAGCGAGGCGGCGGCTTCGAGAGCCACGTGAGCCATGGCGGCGTAGCTCAGGATCGTCAAATCGCCGCCCTGGCGGCGGACAACGGCCTTGCCGATCGGCACCGTGAAGTCGCTCGCCGGGACTTCTTCCTTAACACGGCGGTATAGGAATTTATGCTCGAAGAAAAGCACCGGATTGTTGTCGCGAATGGCGGACTTCAGCAGGCCCTTGGCGTCGTAGGCTGTCGAGGGGTAGACAACTTTGAGCCCCGGCGTATGCACGAAGTACATTTCGGGGTTCGCGGAATGGAACGGCCCCCCGTGAACGCCGCCGCCGGAGGGTCCGCGCAAAACCATGGGCACTGGAGCTCCGTAGCGGTAGTGCGATTTGGCGACAAAGTTCGTGACCTGATTGAAACAGCAGGCGATGAAATCAATGAACTGCATCTCCGCCACCGGCCGCAATCCCAGATAGCTCATGCCGCAGGCGGCGCCGACGATGGCGGTTTCGCTGATGGGAGTTTCGATGACGCGCTCGTGGCCGAATCTAGCGAGCAGTCCCTCGGTCGCCTTGAACGCGCCGCCATAGACGCCGATATCCTCGCCGATGGCCACGACCGCCGGATCGCGCTCCATCTCTTCAAAAAGCGCTTGGCGGATGGCTTCGAGCATGGTGATCTCTGGCATCGCTAGCGCCTCCGCTTCTTGTGCGGTTTGTGATGGTGCGGCCGGTGCTGCGGCGGTCGTTCGGCGGCCTTGTCGCGCCGCTCGAGCTCGACGGAGCGGTCCTTGGGTCCGCGGCCAAAGGGAACGCGCAGGGGAACCTGCCTGACGATTTCAGTTTCTCCGTTTGCGACGATCGACGAATCGGCGCCGTTGCCTCCGCTCACGGCGGCTCGCGCGGCGACCGGCGCTGGCGCGGCCGTCGTTGGAGGCGCAGCCTTGAACGCGCCGAAGTCCGCAACTCGCCAGACGGCTTCTTCGCTCGCGGCGGGCGGCGTCACTTCTTTCTTCGGCCGCCGCCATTCGGCTTCGATGGTATGGCAGCCGTCGCAATAAACGCCCTGCTCGGCCAGCTCCGGCGGTGGCATGGGCGACTCTTCCGCAAACTTCTGATCGGCGTCCAGCTCGCGCTCGATCCGGGCGTCAATCTCGGATTTTTTCCTGGCGTCCCAGAGTTTGTGCTCGGTCAGATAGGTCTCATAGCGCGCGATGGGGTCCTGTGTTTTCCAATAGTCGAACATCGCCTTGGGGACGTACTCGGCCGGATCGTGCTGCGCGTGGCCCTTCATGCGCATGGTCTTCACTTCGATCAGAACCGGTCCGCGTCCGGCGCGGCATTCGTCCACCGCGCTCTTGGTTGTCTCATACACGGCCACCACATCGTTGCCGTCGACAATCTTGCTCGTAATCCCGTACGCGACCGCGCGATCGGCAAGATTTTTGATCGGTACCTGCCGCGCCACTGGCGTCGAATAGGCCCACTGATTGTTCTCGACGATCAGTACGAACGGCGCCCGCTGCGTCGCCGCGAAGTTCAGGCCCTCGTGAAACGCGCCGGTGGAGCTGCCGCCGTCGCCGATCCACGTCATCGCGACAATATTCTGTCCGAGATAGCGCCCCGCCATGGCCACTCCGGTCATTACCGGGATCAGATCGCCGAGCATGGAAATGGGAGAGACCACATGACGGACTTTCAGGTCGCCGAAGTGGCTGGTGCCGTCCTTCCCTTGCGTGGGCGAGGTGAATTTCGCCATGTGCTGGGTGAAAATGTCGCGAGGCTTAAATCCCTTGACCAGCAGCGCGCCGATATTGCGAATCATCGGAGCGATCCAGTCGCGCGGCTCAAGCGCGAACGATGTGCCGATGGAGACCGCTTCCTGCCCCAGACTCGAATAGACGCCGCCTACAATTTTATTTTGGCGGAACAGTGTCACCAGACGGTCTTCCAAGCGGCGATTGAGCTGCATGTAGTAGTAGAGATCGAGATATTGATCGCGCGTAAGTGCGTTAGGCATTGATCTCAAGCTTTCGAATGTACGTTTGTCGTTCTTGCAGCACGGCCGGCTGGCCGGCCATGCACCTCAAACCATCATCGAGCCGACGTGTTCCACGTTCGGCGCAGCGCTTCGAAGAATTTCCGCAAGCTCTTCACCACCGCACCTGCTGATCTCTCGCGCAAAAACTGAAGCAAAGCCTTCGACCAGCCGGTCGCGCACTTGGTCCATCGGCACGGCGCGACCGAGGGCGCGTTCAAGAGACGTGACACCTTTACTGGCAATGCCGCACGGAACGATCAGGTCGAAATAGCGCAGGTCGGTCGAAACATTGTAGGCGAAGCCATGGGACGTAACCCAGCGACTCAGATGCACGCCGAGCGCGCCAAGCTTTTCGTCGCCCGCCGGCGTTTCGACCCACACGCCGTGGCAGCCCTCGACGCGCTTGGCGGCGACGCCGAAGTCCGCCGTCGCGCGCAACATCACTTCTTCGAGCTGCTGCACGTACCATGCGACGTCCCGGCGGTGATCGGCCAAATCCAGAATCGGATAGCCGACAATCTGCCCCGGGCCGTGATAGGTGATGTCGCCCCCGCGGTCGCTCGAATGAAATTCCACGCACATCTCTTCGAGCGAGCCTTCTCCGGCGCGCAGATGTTCGCGGATGCCGT
The DNA here is from genome assembly GCA_963814605.1 of uncultured Acidobacteriota bacterium. Lineage (GTDB taxonomy): Bacteria > Acidobacteriota > Terriglobia > Acidiferrales > UBA7541 > Palsa-295. The sequence goes on from CAWFDD010000003.1 coordinate 543,219, forward strand.
TGCGGCCGAGCGTGACCACGTGCGGGTGCTCGCAAAACAGGAGCACGTCGGGAATTGCGCGGGCTTTGCGCGCCTGGACGAGCTTCTGCTGCAGTTCGCACGCAGGGCCGTAGGCGATCAGCCCTTGGTCCACCACCCAGCAGGTTTTTCCTGGCTGTATCAATCGTCTCCCGAAATAACAGCGTTTTGGCCCGCCCGGCTAGTAGTTGATCGCTAGCCCACGGACCGAATTGAACGCATCGCCCAGCGCTTCCCAGATCGTCGGGTGGGCATGGATGGTGGCGGCCATGTCGTCGAGCGTGGCCTCGAGGCTCAGCGCGACGGTAGGCTCGGCGATGATCTCCGTGGCAAGCGGCCCGATCGCATGGACGCCGAGAATCTCGCCGTACTTCGCTTCGGCGACCACTTTGATAAAGCCCTCGTGCTGGCCGAGGATGGTCGCCTTGCTGTTGCCGACGAACGGAAACTTGCCCGTCTTCACGTCGAATCCCGCTTCGCGCGCCTGTTTTTCCGTGAGGCCGACGGAACCGATCTGCGGCTCGCAATAAGTGCAGTTGGGGCAGCGCTTGCGATCAAACGGCTGCACCTCTTTCCCCGCCATGCGCCCCACGGCGATGATGCCTTCCATCGAAGCGGCGTGCGCCAGCTGGGGAAGCCCGGCGACGATGTCGCCGATGGCATATAGACGCGGCTCGTCGGTTTCCAGGTACGCGTTGGCGTGCACATACCCGCGCTCGACTTTGACTTTGGTTTTGTCCAGGCCGCAATCTTCTGTTAGCGGACGGCGGCCTACGGCGATCAAAACCTTTTCAGCGGAGATGGACTGCGGCTTTCCGGTCTTGTCCTTGAACGAGACGGTGGCGCCCTTGGCGTCCTTCTTCACCGAGTCAACTTTGGCTTCCGTCTCGATGCGAATGCCTTTCTTCTTGAACGCCTTCTCGAGTTCCGGTGAAATCTCCTCGTCCTCGAGCGGCACGATTCGGGAGAGCGCCTCGAGGATGGTCACCTCCGATCCAAAGGTGCGGTAGATCGAGGCAAATTCCACGCCGACCGCGCCCGCGCCAACGATCACTAGCGATTTCGGTATGGCCGGCAGCCGCAGGATTTCCCGGTTCGACAGAATCGTCTCGCTGTGGAACTCGACTCCCGGCAACGAACGCGCCTCCGATCCGGTGGCCAGCATCGTGTAGGTGGTCTCGAGCTCGGTGGTCTTGCCGTCCTTCTCCACGGAAACGCGGCCGGGTCCGGCAACGCGGCCCCATCCGGTGATCGAATCTATTTTGTGTTTCCTGAACAGCATGGCGATCCCGCCGGCGTGTTTCTTGACGATCTTGTCCTTGCGCGCCACCATCGCCGGCCAGTTGATTTTGACGTCCTTCACCTCGAAGCCGAACTCCTCGGCGCGCCGGAAGTTGTCGTAGATGTCCGCGTGGTGCAGGAACACTTTGGTGGGAATGCAGCCGACGTGCAGGCAGGTGCCGCCGAGAAACGTGTCCTTTTCCACAACCGCGGTTTTCAAACCCCACTGGGCGGCGCGAATCGCGGCGACGTACCCGCCCGGTCCGCTGCCGATGATCACGAGATCATATTTAGCCAAACCCGTTCCCCCTGATGGTGCGTATTGACCCTGAGCCAGTCTTGCGCGGAGGGTTGGTTACAGCGCGGTCCGATCGTGTTCGCAGACTTCGAGTTTATCAGCCGCAGGCCCGGCGCCGCAACCCGCCGTCGCGCCGCAATCTAGCCGGTCCGGTTGCCGATGCTTTCGCGCCCGTGATATAAGGCGAGCGGCGCTCTAATCGCGCTGCATATCACGGATGTTGCTAGCTGACGTGATGAGAAAGGTGCCGATGGGACCGGAAGTCACGTCCAACGATTCAGAAAAGCAGCCGATCGAGATCACTCCTGCGGGAGCCGCCCAAACTACAACTGACCAGATTTTCCTCGGGCCCAACGGGCTGCGCGCCGGCTGGCGCCTGTGCATCTTCCTGATTCTCGTGGCCGCCATGTTCGCTGGAGTGTTTCGTCTTCGGCCCCTCGGTAGGCTGATCAACTATCTCCAACCGCGCGGAACGCTGACGGCGCCCGCAAATATTGTCCTGGAGGGTCTGGTCGTCCTGATCGTGTTGGTGGCGGCGGCAATCATGATGAAAATTGAGCGGCGATCCTTCGCCGATTACGGCCTACCGCTCAATCAAGCATTCGGAAGGCGATTTTGGAAGGGAGTGCCGCTCGGTTTTGTGTCGCTGACGGTGCTGCTCGCGGCGATCGCCGGGCTGCACGGATTCTCGTTCGGCAATTCGGCGCTCGGCTCAGCAAGCGCCTTGAAGTACGCAGCGCTCTTCGCCGTCTGGTTCTTCCTGGTGGCATTTTTCGAGGAATTCATCTTTCGAGGCTATTTGCAGTCCACGCTGGCATCGGGGATCGGTTTTTGGCCAGCGGCGATCATTCTGGCCGTTCTCTTCGGCGCGATCCACTTGCACAATTCTGGCGAAGCAATAATGGGCGCGTGTATGGCTGGATGTTTCGGATTTGTGGCGGCATTTTCGCTCTGGCGAACCGGGAATATCTGGTTCGCGATCGGCATGCATGCCGCCTGGGACTGGGGCGAGAGCTTTTTCTACGGCGTGCCCGATAGCGGCGCAGTCGCGCAAGGGCATTTGCTGAACTCTTCCCTCCACGGCGCGAACTGGCTGACCGGAGGCACGGTGGGACCGGAAGGCAGCTGGCTGGTGGCCCCGGTTTTATTGTTGATGGCCGCGGCTGTACATTTTATTTTTCCCAAACGAAGCAGCGATGCGTAGCGCTCCTTCCCGGCTGGAATCCTTTTGCGAACATGCCGCATCTACTGTGGGGCTGTTGATAGAACCGTCCGCGCAGGCGACGCCTTGTTTGACATGGCGCGCAATTACCCTTAGAATCAGCGGTTTTGGATGGGCTCGCGGACCGGAACTGAGGACCAGAACCATGGACAAAAAGCGTCTCGAATACTACAAAAAGAAGCTGGTGACGCGACGCGAGGAATTGATGCGCGGCATTGCCCGCACCCAACAGGAAGGGCGCGAAGCGGACGAGGATCCCACCGTCGATCTCGCCGACAAGGCCGCGAATTCCTACACCAAGGAATTTCTCTTCGGCCAGACGCACAACGACCGCTCGCTCCTGCAACTGGTGGACGACGCGCTCGCGCGCATGAAGGACAGCGCGTTCGGCGAATGTGTGTCGTGCCACGAGGAACTGCAGCAGAAGCGTCTCGAGGCCGTGCCCTGGACCCGCTACTGCATCACCTGCCAGGAAAAAAAGGAAAAGGGCCTGCTCTAGGCTCTTGCGGAACCCCTCTACGTATTAACCGTACTTTCATCGTTGTGTGACTTCAGGTAGCGTTTCCTCGTCTGCGTTTGGCTCACTACGCATCGGTGATTCTAAAAAGCGCCTTCGACGCACTTGCATCGGTCGTGTTTCCCGGCCCATGCCGGATCTGCGACCAGCCTCTCCAGAACGCCAGCCGCGTTCCCATCTGCCCGCATTGTCTCGACGGATTCGTGCGCATCGCCGAGCCGCTGTGCCTTTGCTGCGGGCGCCCGTTCGTTTCCGGCGTGGCCGCGCAGGCCATCGAGCCGCTTTGCCGGATGTGCCGCGCGAAGTTCTACGCCTTCGACCGTGCGCGAAGCTTCGCCCTCTATGACGATGCGCTCATCGCGGCCGTCCTGCTGCTGAAATATGAGCAGGTGACGCGGCTGGGCGACTGGTTCGCGGCGCGCCTTGCCGAGATTGTGGCGCGCGCGCCGGATGAGTGGAGCGCCGACGTGGTCGTTCCCGTGCCCCTGCACCGCGACCGGCAGCGCGAGCGCGGCTACAATCAGGCGGAATTGATTGCCCGGCCGCTGGCCAAGCGCCTGGGGTTAAAGCTCGAGCGCTACCTGCTGGCCCGCACCCGGCCCAGGCCGCCTCAACTGGTGCTATCTCGCAGCGAACACTGGAAGTCCGTACGTGGCGCCTACGCCACGCGCAAGGGCCTGCAGGTTGACAACCTCCGCGTCCTGCTGGTAGATGATGTATTGACGACTGGCGCGACGCTCGATGCCTGTGCGCGTGCCTTGAAGAAAGCTGGCGCCGCCGCGGTACTGGGACTTACGGTGGCGCGGGTCCGCTCCGTACCCATGGTCCCCGGGTCCGTTGCGGCGGCTCGGATGCCGCGCGGCCACGCGAAACCAAGCGGGCAGCAAGAGCATCCAAAATAGTAAGCACCTTTGTCGAGCGGCGCAGAGGCGACGCGATGGACATCCGGCACAAAATCGGCCTACGTCCCCGGCCCAGCATCGGGCTCGGCGGAGGAATGCACGAGTCTGTGCTTCCCAAACCTGTCGCTCCGCCCGCCAGCCGGCCTTCGGTGATGCAAGCCCCGGTACTGGTCCTGAACGCCACCTTCGAGCCCATCAATGTGACCGCGGTGCGCCGCGCGCTTGTGCTAATGCTGAAGGGCGTGGCGCAGGCCGAGGAAACCAATCATTCCGAGGTGCACTCGACCTCCAAGGCGATTCAGGTTCCATCCGTGATCCGCCTGCTCTCCTACCGGCACATCCCGCAACAGAGCCGCGCGCTTTCGCGGAAGAACATTCTCCTGCGCGACCGCAACACTTGCCAGTTCTGCGGCGCGGCCCTGCCCGCTTCCGAACTCACCCTCGACCACGTCATGCCGCGTTCGCGCGGCGGGCGCTCGTCCTGGGAGAATCTGGTGGCGTCCTGCTACACCTGCAACAATCGCAAGGGCGATCGCACCCCCGAAGAAGCTGGCCTGAAGCTGCGGCGCCGGCCCCGGCCATTCACACTGCATACCTCGCGGCAGTTGATGCGCCTGATAGGCCATCGCGATGAAAAGTGGCGCAAGTATCTTTTTTACTGACCGCGCGCCGACGCAACCCCGTTCCCGATTTCAGCGTCTAATTTATCAAACGCTCCAAGGACACACCCCGGGAGGCGTGATCGGTCTTAACCGGTCCGCTTCCCTTCCTTTTTCTCCGGAATATTCCATCGCGAGTAGCGAATTAATCTGAAAATCCAGTTGATGGCTCTTCCCAATCCCCGCTTTCGTTGGATCAGTCGCTAAGTTAACTGCAGAGACCGTTTTCGACTGATCTTCCATTTCGGTTAACCTAGGATCGAAGTCAGAACGCCGCACGTCTCGCGCACTTGAGCGTCCCAAAATAAGCGTGCAGCGATTTGCGCGAAATCCGCATTCGATCTGTGGGTCCCGCACACAATCTCCATTTCCCCAATCGGAATCGATTCCGTTCCAGTTTGGTCCAGCTTCAACATGCAACGCCGGACTCGTCCGAGCGAGACGGGACCGACCCGAATCATCGTTTCCTTCCGAATCAACGGGTTAGCGCGTGGAACGGTCGAGAAGAACCGCTCATGAGAAACGAATCTGCTTTGGTCCGAGTCGTGCATTGTCCCCGAGGCCTAGCAAATGGATTCTCCGGAGGGAGCGGCGGCTATGTGTCAGGAACAGCTCGAGGTCGAACAGCAGAGCCTCAGCGGGTATTCAGCGGGTCCTCCCGTCTTCTGACTTCAACATCGACTTCTCATTCGCGGCCAGGCCGGAGGCCCGACAGACATTGGTTACAGAACTCGGTTCGACAGGAGTTTCAGAGTTTGAAACGTGCGTCGCGACGGAATCGAAGAACGAACGCCTGGTGCTGGGTGAACAGGAGAACCTGATGCGCAAATTCAAGGTCGGCAAAATATCGCGGGTGGCGTTCATACTGGTTGCCTTCGTAGCCGGGTGCGGGAGAGAACAGGCGCCCGTTTTGGTTCCCGCCGTCATTGTGACGTCGCCATTAAATATCGCTACTGGCGTGGTTCTGAACTCCACTGTGACCGCAGGTTTCAACATAGCGATGGCCCCTGCCACGATTAATGCAACGACTTTCACGCTGGTGGGACCTGGCGCGGTTGCCGTGGCAGGAACGGTAACGTACGCGGGCACTACCGCCACCTTTACGCCCACGGCCTCACTCGCCGCTAACACTCTGTACGTCGGAACGATCACGATCGGAGCCCAAAGCGCGAACGGCGTCGCCATGGCAGCGAACTATGTGTGGAGCTTTACGACGGGTGCGCCAACTGTCATTTCCACTGTGCCGGTAAGCGGCGCCACGGCCGTGCCAATCAACACTCTTGTCTCAGCCACGTTCAGCGAACCGATGAACCCGGCGACGATCAGTGGGACGACCTTCATGCTGACCGGGCCGGGAGTGACTCCGGTGGCGGGGACCGTGACTTACGCAGGAAGCACCGCGACGTTCACGCCGACGTCCGCTCTGGCAGCCAACACCTTATTCACAGCCACGATTACCACCGGCGCGCAGGATCCCGCGGGCGTCGCGCTGGCCGCAAACTTTGCGTGGACTTTTACGACCGGTGCACCGCCCACGGTCGTTTCCACAGTTCCAGCAGGCGGCGCCACGTCCGTGGCAATCAACACCCTTGTCTCAGCCACCTTCAGCGAAGCGATGAACCCGGCGACGATCAGTGGGACGACCTTCACGCTGACCGGGCCCGGAGTGGCTCCGGTGGCGGGGACCGTGACTTACGCAGGAAGCACCGCGACGTTCACGCCGACGTCCGCTCTGGCAGCCAACACCTTATTCACAGCCACAATTACCACCGGCGCGCAGGATCCCGCGGGCGTCGGCCTGGCCGCAAACTTTGTGTGGACATTCACCACGGTGTCCCAACCAAAGGTGACTTCTACGAATCCCGCCAGCGCCGCGACCAACGTTCCGATCAACCAGAAAGTTACCGCAACCTTCAGTGAGCCGATGTCCTCTGCCACGATCATCGCGGGAGGGACATTCACCTTGGCGCCGACTCTTGGCGGAGCTGCTGTAACGGGCATCGTCACTTATGATGCCGCGAGCAATACGGCAATCTTCACGCCAACCGCTGACCTCGCGGTCAGCACCGAATTCACCGGCACGATCACGACCGCAGCCCAAGACCCAGCGGGACATGCGCTGGCCAGCAACTACGTTTGGAGCTTCACCACGGGTACCGTCGCGAACGCTACGGCGCCGACCGTGGTTTCCACCGATCCGGTCAACGTAGCGACGCTCGTGCCGCTCAACCAGAAGATCACCGCCACGTTTAGCAAGGCGATGGACCCCGCGACCATCTCCGCAGCTGGGACATTCACAGTGGTGGCCACTGCCGGCGCAATTCCCGTGCCCGGCGCAGTCACCTACGATACGGCCAGCAATACGGCGATATTCACGCCAACGGCCAATCTAGCCGCGAGCACCCAATTTACCGCGACGATTTCAAACGCGGCCGAAGACCTGTCTGGCAACGCACTGATTGCCGGAGGAGTTCCGAATCCGTGGAGCTTTACGACCGGCACAACCGCAAACGCCACTGCTCCCACAATTACGCTAACAAATCCCGCTGATGGGGCGATGTCTGTTCCCATTGACACGACAATGAACGCAACTTTCAGCACCGCGATGAATCCGGCGACGATCACCACGGCGACTTTCCTGGTGACGGTGACCGCGGATGGCACGCCTGTATCCGGCACCGTCGCCTATGACGTCGCAAGCCAAATCGCGACGTTCACTCCATCATCCAACCTCGCGGCCAGCACGCAATTTACGGCCACGATCTCGCCGGCAGTTCAAGATCTAGACGGAAACGCGCTCGTCGCGGGCATTGTGCCGAATCCGTGGAGTTTCACCACGGGCACGACGGCTGGCGGCGCAGGTCCCGCTACGGTCAACCTTGCCTCGGCCGGGAACTTTGCGGTGCTGGCGACCGCGACAACCACCAGTACGGGCGCGGTGATCGTCAACGGCGATGTTGGGTTGAATCCGGGAAGTGCGCAGGGAATTCCTCCGGCACAAGTGATCGGGTCGATCTACGTAGACGATTCGATTGCCGCTCAGGCCCAAGTAGATCTGCTGGCGGCTTATAACGACGCCGCTGGTAGATCAACCAACTCGCAAACCTTGCCGGGAGGCATGGGCGGCCTGACATTCACCCCCGGACTCTACACGAACTCCACATCGGTGACGATCGCGACGGATGTCACGCTGGATGCCCAGGGCGATCCCAATGCGGTTTTCATCTTCCAGATGGGTTCCACGCTCACCACAACGGGCGGCTCAGTCATTCTGGCCGGAGGCGCCAAGGCGGGCAATGTTTTCTGGGTAGTCGGCACGTCAGCAACTCTCAGTGGCCCTATTTTCCAGGGGAATATCCTGGCCGACACCTCGATCACCCAGAATGGCGGTGTGACGGTGAATGGGCGGCTCTTTGCGGGGTCAGGACCAGGCGGCGCGGGGTCGGTGACAGTGAACGGCGTGAGCGTGAATGTACCTGCGCCATAGGCGCGAAATTGGTTCGACGTAGTGCACGGAGAGAAGTGTTCGACGGTCGCGAAGCGGGTTTTCTTGGTCCGCTTCGCGTCGAGCAGGGACGATTTAGGGGGTAACAATGAGATTAGCAGCGCGATTTATCGCGGCACTGGCGTTGGCTTTTGTCATGACGCCAGCAATGTATGCGGACGACGGTGTAAAGCCGCAGCCAGACCCGAACAAGGGCGATTCCTCCGCTGCCGTCGTTGCACCGGCACTCCCCGCGAAGCCCGAGTTGAGCGCTGCCAAAGAGCCACCTCTGCGAACCTCCTCAAGCGGGCAGTCCGAGTCCGGGGCTTTCGCCAGCAGTCCGGCTCCTGCGGTGCGCAGATGGGACGAGCCGGGAGACTATACCCCCAAGGTCGAATGGTTTCTCGGATATTCTTTCTGGCGCGCGACGCCCACCGCGCCCGCAAACCGCATGGGCTACCTGCACGGCGGCAGTACCTCGGTCGCGTACAACTTCAACAGATACGTAGGACTGGTGGCTGATTTTGGCGGCTATGCGAACAGCAGGGTGACGCTTTTCACGCCGACCACGAAGGCAACGTTCAACTCAGACGGCAGCGCTTACACATACCTCTTCGGCCCGCGCGTCTCCTTTCGCGAGCACGAAAGATTCACTCCATTCTTCCAGGTACTTTTCGGAGGAGCACATGCGAGTTCGGTGACGATTTCCGGATGCTCCGGAGCGCTGCTCTGCACGCCTCTTGGTTCTGACAATGCCTTCGCCATGGTGACGGGCGCGGGTCTCGATGTCAATATTAGCCATCATGTGGCTCTACGCCTGATTGAAGGTGATTTTCTGCTGACTCACTTCAGGAATCTCCTCTCGGCCGATGCGCAAGAACGGGGATGGCAGGAGAACACCCGCCTTTCCACAGGAATCGTGTTTCGATTTGGTGGAAACCCTGCCCCACCTGCTCCCAACCATTCGCCGGTGGCCTCCTGCTCGGCTGACAGAAGCATGGTCTACCTAGGATCGGGGGGCGTCGTCGTGGTGCGCGCAAACGCCAGCGATCCCGACAACGATCCCTTGACCTATTCGTGGACGGCAAACGGCGGTGCGGTGGACGGCACGGGTCCCGACGTGCGCTGGAACTCCTCGGGTACGACGGTGGGAACTTACACCATACGATTGCGCGTGGATGACGGGCGTGGTGGAACCGGGGAATGTTCGGCGGATATTCGCGTGGAACCGCGGCCGAATCGCCCGCCCACGCTGAGCTGCTCGGCGGATCGCAACACAGTTTTGATAGGTGAAGCGGTGCAGATCAGCGCAACAGGCGATGATCCCGACAACGATCCTCTGACTTATTCCTGGGATTCTAGCGGCGGGAGAATTCGGGGCGCAGGAGCGTCCGCGACGTTCGATAGCGCCGGATTGAAGCCGGGCTCGTACTCCATAAGAGGACACGTGGACGATGGTCGCGGTGGAACCGCGGACTGCCAGCTGGCGATCGAAGTGCGGGAGCCGCCGGAGATAGCGGAGCTTGAAACGAGGCTCGCGCTTCATAGCATCTATTTTCAGACCGCTCGGCCGTCTGTTGCGAAACCCAACGGCGGCTTAGTGGAGAGCCAGGAGAAAATTCTGGAAATGCTTGCGGAAGATTTCAAAAGGTATCTGACCTTCAGGCCGGACGCCCACCTGATCCTTGGCGGCCACGCGGATCTTCGGGGCTCCCAAGCCTACAACAAGGCTCTCACCGAACGTCGCGTGGGGCGCACCAAGAATTTCCTGATGGAACACGGTGTCTCCGCCGACGCCATCGAGACACGGTCTTTCGGCAAAGACGACAACCTGACCGCAGACCAAGTGAAGGAACAGATCGTGCAGAATCCCGACCTGAGTCCCGACGACCGGCAACAACTGTTGAGAAATCTGCCGGTGATGGTTTTGGCCAACAACCGGCGCGTGGACGTCACATTGAGCACCACGGGACAAAAGTCCACTCGCGGGTATCCATTTAACGCGCGAGATTTTCTGGCCCTCATCAACACGAAGGGTGTGGAAACAGGGACACCAGCCAAGCCGACGCATAGGAGCACCACCAAGCGCTGAATTGCGACGCAGCGAAAAGCCAGCTGAGGGACTGCGGCACGGCCGGTCCATCACCATTTAGCCGCACTACTGACGAAACATGACTTTCAAGCCGCGGCGCCAGTTTTCGTTCAGGCCGATGCGCGCGACTTGAATTTCGGGTGAGAGATACCTAAGCACTGTCTCGGTGGTGGAATGAAAGCGCAGCCCCGGCGCCGCAAGCCACACCAACGGCGGCTTCGGATCGATTTCCTTCCCGGCGAAATACCCGTAGCGCTCGAAATCTCCCTCGCGCTGGTGACGCCGGACACGCAGCCAGTAATCCACCGCCTGAATCGGCAGTTGCATATCTTCCGAAGCCTTCAATTCGATGACCACGAGCCGGCCGCGCCGCGTCACACCGAGCAGATCGATGACTCCGCGATCCCCCGCCGCGAGCGCAGGAACCTGCGAATAGAGATGAGCGGGATCGAGCTGCGCGTCCAGCCGCGTGGGATCCTCGAGCACCAGAGTCTCGATCCATCGCTCCGGCGCCGCGCGATAGAGCGGATGAGTCGTCTGGCTCGCGAGCGCGCTGCGATGGAGATCGAGGCGGCGCATAAGCCTGTCGAGCGCGGGTTCCGACGACTCGGTCAGGCGCTCGCGCGAATCTCCAAGCCCAAACTCGATGCCTTCGCGCGACCATCGCCCGAATTCCAGGCCGCGAAAACAGATGGCGGCTTCGCTCGTTCCCGGCAGCGGACGAATCCCGATGTCGTCGCCCGCTGGCGGTATATGCAGCGCCAGCGCGTGGACGCCTGCGATCGCTTCGCGGGCTTCCGCGAGGAGGGATTCGACCTCGCGGCGCGGAGTAAGCCAGTCTTCGATATTTCCCGCATCGGCAGCATCCGTTTTTTGTATCCGGCCATTTTGCTCGCGGAATTCGAAAACCTCGATGCGGGCCGCTGACGAAAGTGCGCACGCGCGTTGCCGCAGCGAGCGGCTCGCGCCTTCCGGCACGAAAATCCGCAATCCCTCGACGGCGCGGCTCTCCGCATGTTCGCGCGTCCAATCGAGCCACAAAATTCCAAACGTGAGAATGCCCTCGATCGCCGCGGCGCCTTCGCCGGGCGAAACCGCAATCACCGCCCAGCCCTGCGAGCCTTCGTGCATGCGCCCGCGGACGTACACGCCCGAAAACGAGTGCTCGAGGTCCGGCGCGGCGGTCAGCGATTCGATCGTGGCGTCCGGAAAGTGTTCGGCGAGCGAGCGGCGCAGGCGCGCGCGGAATTGCTCACGAGTGATGCGTCCGGCGGCGCGCCGCGAATCCACTCGCAAGAATTCCAGGCAGCCCGGCTTGGCGCGGCCGAACCGCCGCACCTCCAGCACGATGCGATCCGGCGATTGTTCGCGGACGCGGACGATGCGCCGGGTCAGATTGCTTTCCGCGGACCAGAGATGTACGAGGGGATTTCTTGCGTCGCGGTGGAGTTCGCAATGCAGCGCCGCGAGTTCGGCCAGCCACTCGCCGTCTTCGCGCACTTCCGCGCTCCCGGACGCCGCCATGGCCACCAGAGCTCGGTCGAGCTCGGCCCAATCGTTCATATACAAACCGCCGTTCGTTTAGAAACAGTTGCTGCCCGGCTATTCCAGGATCAAGCCGGTGATGCGAATAGCAGGATACTGCTGATCCCACGTGGAGGGAAGGCCCTGGTCTATGGTGAGGTTGAATTCCCGCTGCTCGCCGACTTTCAGCGGTTGATCGCTGCGGCGAATCGGCCGAAGGGTGTCCTTCAGGATCACCTGCTTGAAAGGATCGTGGAATTCCACCAGCACCTCGATCGCGTCCACCGGCCGCGGGCCGTCGTTTGAGACAATCCCGGCAATGTAAGTGAACTGCTGATTCAGCAGATTGTTCGATTGCGAAAGCCGGAGATCCTGAAAATGAATCTGCGGCGCGTAAGCCTGTTCGGCTGCGCCGAAGGGAAGCGGCGCGTCCACGGCCTGCTGAGGCGTGGAAATAAAATGAGTGAGCAGAACGATGACTCCAGCCACGATCGCGATCACCACCGCACCGGCCACAAAGGCAGCGGGGAATCCGCTCTTTTCCTGGCGGCTTGGAATCTCGTCCGGTTCCATGGGTTTCCTCAGCGGCCGAAAGAGAGGCGCAGAATCAGCGGTTCGGGAAGCCCTGCTTCCATCATGCGCCGCTGCACATCCTGAACATCATACGGCAGGCGCCAGAACTCAACGGAATTCTTCTCTAGATCCGCAATCGCGAAAGCGGCGCGAGTATCTCCATCGCGCGGCTGGCCGATGGAGCCAGGGTTCAGCAGGTAGGAGGTCCCTTCTGCGAGCGTGAGCGTCAACGTCGATTCAGGAAGCACCGGCCTGGTGTGCTGCGAACCGACATCGTGGCCTCGCAGGGTGAACCCGCCCTGAATGTGCGTGTGGCCAAAGAATACGACTGGAGTCGGTGCGTCGAGCAAGCCGTCGGCGGCCTGCTCCGGCCCGAAGACGTACTCGTCTTCGTCGTGAACCGCGCCGTGAACCATAGAAAACGCCCCGGCCTGCACGGGTCCCTTGGGAAGTTTTTCGAGATACTCGTAGTTTTCGGGACGAAGTTTCTCGCGCGTCCAGAGCACGGCGAAGTGAGCGACGGGATTAAACTCCTCGGGGTTTGCCAGGCCGGTGACCGCCTTGTCGTGGTTGCCGCGGATGGTGAGGGCGTCAAGCTCGCGCACGCGCTCCACCACTTCGTTGGGATCGGGGCCGTAGCCCACCAGATCGCCGAGGCATACGGCCTTGTCCCATTTCCCGCGCACCGCCTCGAGAATGGTGTCGAAGGCCGTGATGTTGGCATGAATGTCGCTGAGAATCAGATACCGCAAGCTTATGCTCCCCCCGAGCAAGACGACCATAATAGACGAACACGCGCCCGCTTGCACGGCGAGCGCGCGCTACGAACCAAGAAATTTCGGTGGTCAACGAATCAGCATGGCGTCGCCGTAGCTATAGAACCGATAGCCGGATTCGACCGCGTGGCGATACGCGCGCAACACGTTTTCGCGTCCTGCAAACGCACCCACCAGCGCGAGCAAACTTGATTGCGGCAGATGAAAGTTGGTGAGCAATTGATTTACGATGCGAAAAGGCTTGCCGGGGAAGAGGAATATTTCGGCGACGCCTTTTCCCGGTGCGATGGGCGCTGCGCCGCCCGCGCTTTTCTCCGCCGCGTCTTCGAGCGCCCGCACCACCGTGGTTCCCACTGCCAGCACCGGGCGGTTCGCCTGTCCCGCACGCGCCAGCGCGGCCGCGGTCGCCTCGGGAATCTCGTAGGCCTCATTGTGAATCTTGTGATCCTCCAGGCGCTCGGTGCGCACCGGTTCGAATGTGCCCAGTCCCACTTCGAGCGTGAGCTCCGCGATTTCGATTCCGCGGCCGCGCAGCCTGCTCAGAATCTCGGGAGTGAAATGCAATCCAGCGGTGGGCGCGGCAACCGCGCTTCCCTGCCGCGCGTACACCGTCTGGTAGCGCTCGCGGTCGAGCGGCTCATCTTCGCGCTTGATGTAGGGCGGCAGCGGGATGTGCCCCAATCGAGCGAGTGTTTCTTCAAACTTGTGTTTTGAGCGGAAGCGCAGCACGCGAAGTCCGTAATCGCCTCTCTCTTCGACCTGCGCCTCGAGTTCACCATCGCCAAAAGCAATTCGTTCGCCCACCGGCACTTTCCTGCCCGGGCGGACCAAAGTTTCCCAGGTGTCCGCGGACAGTTGTCGTACCAGCAGAACTTCGATGGAAGCCTGGAGATATTCCGCGGACGCAGGATTGTTTTCGCCCGGCGACTCCGCGCGAATTCCGGCCCGGCGGCCGAACAGGCGCGCCGGCAGCACGCGCGCGTTATTGATCACTACGAGTTCGTCGCCGCAAAGCAGGTCCGGGAGCTCGCGAAAGTTCCGGTCTTTCCAGGCGCCGCTGGCGCGGCTGAGAAGCAACAGGCGCGAAGCATCACGCTCTTCAAGCGGGCGCTGCGCGATTCGCTCTGCCGGCAGATCGAAATCGAAATCGCTTACGTTCATTTGCCGCGGCCTGTCAGGAATTTTCCGTGGGGCGCTCGGCGATGGTGGCCACTTCCTGCATCTCGCCGTGGATGCGGCCGTTGGAAGCGAGCATTTGCGGCCCGCCCAGCCGGTAGGGTCCGCCGCTGAGATCGCTGACTTTTCCGCCGGCTTCCTCAACCAGCAGCACGCCCGCAGCGGTATCCCACGATTTCAAGCCGAACTCCCAGAATGCGTCGAAGCGGCCGCAGGCGACCGAGCAGAGGTCGAGCGCGGCCGAGCCATCGCGCCGCACTCCGTGCGAGCGCAGCGTGTACTCCCAGTAGTAATTGATGTTGGCGCTGCGCTTGCGATGGTGCGTGGGAAAGCCCGTGGCCACCAGGCTGGTGGCCAATTTCTCAATCGCGGAAACGCGAATCGGCTTTCCATTCAGATACGCGCCCTCGCCGCGCGCGGCGGTAAACAATTCCTCGCTGACCGGATTGAACACCGCGCCCGCGACCGGCTGGCCATCTTCGGCGAGACCGATGGAGACGGCGAAGCAGGGATAGCCGTGCGCGAAGTTGGTGGTGCCATCGAGCGGATCCACATGCCAGCAATACTTTGCACCCACGCCGCCGCCTCCGCCCTCTTCGGCGATGATCGCGTGATCGGGAAAATGCTTGCGCAGGCGCGCGATGATCAAAGCCTCGGAGCGGCGATCGGATTCGGTGACGATATCCACCTCGCCCTTGTAGGAAATCTGTTTGGGGCGATCGAATTCATGGCGGAGGATGGCTCCTGCTTCGCGCGCAGTCTCAATGGCGACTTCCAGGAATTGACTCATCAGGTTGGGCTCGTGCCGCGCGACCGATTACTGCGCCGCGGCGGGCGTGAGATATTCCTTCCGGTAGCGGACGATGTAGCCGCCCTTCACCTCGAGCTGAATGTGGCGGTCGCTCGAGGGTGGCGGCGCCGGGCGCGGATAGTATGCCAGCAGATACTGCGTTCGCAGCTCGCGGTCAATGCGGTCAAACATGTCGTCGAGCTGATTGGTGTCGTCGAGAATGAACATGTCGCCGCCGGTGCTGTCGGTGATGGTGATTAAAGCATGCTCGCCGGCAGTGTTGCGGCCATTCTCGTTTTTCACCGGACGAATGATGATCGAATAGAGCAGCGCGCCCGATGCCACCGCCGCGCGCCGCGTGTCGTCAAATTTCGAAACGCTGGTAGTTTCGCCGCCGTCGGTTACCAGCACGATGGCGCGCCGCCGCTCTCCCGGCCGGCGTTTCAGGGCGTTCGAGCCGAGCACGATGGCGTCGTAAATCGAGGTGCCCGCTCCGGGAACCACTTTGCGCACGGCCGACTGCAGCTTCGGCACGTCGTCGGAAAAATCGGAGAGCTTGGTCACCGTCTCGGAGAATTCAAAGACGCCGAGGGTGTCGCCCGGACGCACGACCTGGCGGATGAAATGCGCCGCCGCTTCGGTCTCGAATTTCAGGTCCTTGAATGTGCTGATGCTCGAATCCACCATCAGAGCCAGATCGAGCGGGCGATTCGTTTCCGCCTCGAATTTCTCGATCTTTTGCGGCACGCTCTCTTCAGAAATCTGAAACGCGTCTTGCGTAAGCTCCGGCATCGGCCGGCCATTCGCATCCGTGACGCTGGCCAGAATCGTCACCAGGTCGGTCTGCACGCGGATTTCGTTCCCGCGCTTTTGTTGCGCCGCGGACATCGGAACCGCGAGCCGCGCACCGAAAGGTGCGGCAAACAAAGAACCCACCGCGATTGCTCCCGTGAGGAGAACCACTCGCGCTGCCTGAGCCCTGGTCATTTATGAACTAGATTCATTCTGATCGGAAATGGCTTCCTGCGAGGGTACTTCGCCATCGGCCCAGACGGCGCCGCCGGCAAAATATTCCTTCTTCCAGATCGGCACGGCGCGTTTAAGCGTGTCAATGGCGTGGCGGCAGGCGTCGAATGCGGCGCCGCGATGCGCCGCGCTGACGGCGATCCACACGCTGGTTTCGCCGATTTCGAGGCGGCCAAGCCGATGGACGATTGCCAGACGATGAATCGAAAATTTCAGGCGAATTTCGGCGCCGATCTCGCGCATCTTGGCGTAGGCCATCGGCTCGTAGGCCTCGTATTCGAGGTACAGAGTCTTGCCGCCTTTGAAATTGTTGCGCACGAAACCGTCGAATACCACCAGCGCCCCGTCCTCGGGCGCTTTCAGCCCCTCGAGAAGTTCCTGCGGGCGGATCGGCTCGCGCACCAGCTGAAATATATCTTCGTCAATGGCGGTTTGCTGGCCACCGCTTACGGGCGGGAGAAAGGCGACTTCGTCGCCGGCGGTAAGCGGCGCGCGCCAGCTGGAATATTCCTGATTCACGGAGGCGGCAATCGAGGCACGAAAGTCGGAGAGCCTGGGGAAACGGCGGCCGTAGCGCTCGAACAGATCCTCGACGCGCGCGCCTTCAGAAAGCTCGGCCTCTTCCTGGGCGACGCCGGTAATTTCCTTGAGTTGGCCAAAAAAGAGAACGCGGACGCGCATCGCTATCATTCTAGCGCGAGGTCGAGCGTAGAAGAAGCGCGCGGCGGCGTGACGTGGCTGATGTAATCCACGGCGAAATTAGTCTTGGAAACTGCGGATTGCAGCAGAGACGACCGCGCGATCCCATCCGGGACCTGACCCCGCCAGTACGGTCGGAAATCTTTCCACGGAGAATCGGGAAGGTTGCAGGCGATAGCCATCCCGCGTGCGAATGTGGTATCGCTTGTGTTGTTCTCCCACCAGTTTTACGGTGATGGTACGCCAGCCGCGATTGCGGTTCGGACGACACTGGCCAGATCGTCGTATGGTTCAGTTTGGGACGCCTTCTAATGTCCAAGTTCCCGCGGTTACAACCGAGTGTGCTACGGTAGCGGCGTGCGTTGGATTAAGGCCCTTCTGCGTCGTCAAGGCCGCCCCACGCCTGATCGCGGGCCAGAGCACACGCCTGAACGACGCCGCGCAGCTCGTATTTCAGCCGCGATTCCCGTGCTGCTTTATGGCCGGCACGGAGATGAGCCCTTCCATGAAATTACCGAGACGATCGACGTGTGCGAATACGGCGGACTAGTGACCGTCTCCGCGGATATCGCGAGTTCGCAGGCGTTTATCCTGACAAACGCGCAAACCGATGAGGACCTCGCCTGCCGGGTGGCCCGGCTGATCCGAACGGAGAAGGGCCAGATGCTGGTCGGCCTTGAATTCCTCCGGCATTCGCCCAGGTTCTGGGGCCTGGTTGTTGACTAACGCGATAGCCCGACAAGTTCGAGAGACCCATGGCATGGACCCCACTTCTTTCGATTGCGTCGCCGCGGCCTCCTGTGTACAATCCAAGCCATTAGTTCAAAGCAGAAGGGTGCTTTACAGCCTATGAAAATCCTCTTTGTAATCCTCGCGTAGTTCGGCGTCCCGCCTTCGGCGGGGCAAACCGCAGTTTCGCAACTCCACTTTTCACGTTTGTTTTCTACACCAGCGTCGTCGCCGCGTTCGCATTTCTAAACGCAGCCATGAGGCAGAAAGTCGCGGATGGTCATGAGTACCGTCGTCGCAGCAGCGCCGCAGCCAACTTTGTGGTCTTCCATCCGCGAAGCAATTCGCGGGTCGCATCAGGACTTCACCGCAGGAAGCCTCAATCGCGCCATTCTGCTTCTGGCGATTCCGATGGTGCTGGAGATGGTGCTCGAGTCGCTGTTTGCTGTGGTGGACGTGTTCTGGGTCGGGCGCGTGGGGGCGAACGCCGTGGCCACGGTGGGCCTCACGGAATCATTGATGCTGTTGGTGTTTGCGATCGGCTTGGGCTTGAGCCTGTCCACCACCGCGATGGTGGCGCGGCGCATCGGCGAAAAAGATCCCGAGGACGCGGCGGTCGCGGGAGTGCAGGCGATTTTTCTGGGGCTGGCAATTTCGGTGGCGGTCGGATTGCCGTGCGTGTTCTTCGCTCCCAATCTGCTGCGACTGATGGGAGCCACGCCGGAGATTGTGGCCACCGGAAGCGGCTACGCAAGGATCGCGCTGGGAGGCAGCGGCATTGTGCTGATGCTTTTTCTCAACAACGCCATCTTCCGCGGAGCCGGCGATGCCGCCATCGCCATGCGGCTGCTGTGGGTGTCGAACATCATCAACCTGGTGCTGGACCCCTGCCTGATTTTTGGGTGGGGGCCGTTTCATCGCTTTGGCGTGACCGGCGCGGCGATGGCGACGTTTACCGGACGCGGCATCGGCGTGCTGTATCAGTTCTATCGCTTGCTGCGCGGCACGGAGCGCATCCGCGTGCTGCGACGGCAGATCCGGCCGAACGTGGAAGTTCTCGTGCGATTGATTCGGGTGTCGCTCACGGGAATATTTCAGTTTGCCATAGCGCAAACGAGCTGGATCGGGCTGGTGCGCATCGTCAGCCTTTTCGGCGCGTCCGCGGTGGCGGGCTATACGATCGCCGTGCGCATCATCATCTTCGCCATCCTGCCCTCGTGGGGACTGAGCAACGCGGCAGCAACGCTCGTCGGCCAGAATCTCGGAGCCAGGCAACCGGAGCGCGCCGAGACCTCCGTCTGGCGAACGGGCTTTTACAACATGATTTTCCTCGGCGCCGTCGGGATCGTCTTCATTTTGCTCGCCGGGCGGATCGTGGGACTCTTCAGTCAAGATCCGGCGGTGGTGCCGATGGCGATCGCGTGCCTGCGCATCGTGAGTTACGGCAATATTGGTTATGCGTACGGAATGGTGATGTTGCAGGCATTCAACGGGGCAGGAGATACCGTCACGCCGACAATCGTGAATTTGTTCGGCTTCTGGCTGTTCGAGATTCCCCTGGCGTACTGGCTGGCGATTCATCTGGGGATGCGTTCGAACGGCGTTTACTGGTCAATTGTGATTGCCGAGGGAGCGATTGCCGTGGCGAGCGTCATACTCTTCAAGCGCGGGCGCTGGAAACAGAGAATGATTTGACGCGATAACGCGGGCGATCTCGCAGATCGAGTGATCGCGAGCTTCCGGGGTTGAAGCCCCGGAAGAAAAAATAACGGCTTAGGGCGGGGTTAAAACCTCGCCCTTCCATCTAGTGCGAAGCGGGTGCGGGGGGAGCTGCCTGCTGCGCGAGGCGCGTGATTTCGTCAAGGCGCGCGGAGACTTGCGTCAGCGCTGCGGCGAGCGAATCCGCCTCATGACGCAGCGTGGCGGAGTCGCCCCGGTCGAGCGCTTCGGTCACTCCCGGCTCGAGCACTGAGGCATAGCCCGTGTAGCTGCCGGGCGCGTAGAGCACGTGCTGATACCAGGGCCGGCCGACAAGTCCATCGGGCGCGAGAAACCCCTGCTCGACCGCAGCGATGGCGCGGTTGATCTGCGATGCCTTCGCGGGATCGATTGAAACGCCAGAGATGGCGCGGAGCGCCTGCGAAGCGCCCGCTGCGGAGTTCGAAAGCTTGTCGGCCGCATCCATTGCCGGCTGCAGGACCTGTTCATTTCCACCGGCGGCGCGGCGCACTCGCTCCGCGGTCATGCGTTCGATCTCCGACGCGTAAGCCGGAAAATCGTACGGCAGGATGTCCGCTTCATCCAGCCGCAGCGCAATCGTGCCGATGATTCGCGCCATCGTGGCGTGATACACAAAATTGGGATCGCCGAAATGCTTCATCCAGTAGAAGTCGTCGTAGACCGAATGATAGACGCCGTAGTCGCCGGTGAATCCCATGTCCATGGAGGGAATGCCCGCGTGTTCCAGGAACGCGGAGTAGTCCGAACCCGAACCCAGCGCACTGATGGGAGCCTCGCCGGAGGAATCGGCATCGGGCTCCTGCCGCGCCGTGCCGGCCACCTCGCCTTTGGCCGCCGCGGCGTGCTCGCGCCACGTATCGTACACACTGTGGCCGCTGCGGGGGTCCTCGACGTCTCGCGTGGCGTCGCGCAGCAGCGCTTTGAGTGATGGAGTTGCCGCCGCGCCGAAGTTGGGGCCGTTGACCGCGACGTCGGTGTTGATATAAGCCACGGCCTTTTCTTGCAGCTCGGCGCGATTCGCTTCAACCCATTCGGTCGAACCGATCAGCCCCGGCTCCTCGCCGTCCCAGGCGCAGAGTACGAGCGTGCGGCGCGGTTTCCAGCCGGAGCGCGCCAGTTCGCCGAGAGCGCGGGCCGCTTCGAGCAACGATGCGGTGCCGCTGTTTGGATCGGCGGCGCCGAAGACCCACGCATCGTGATGATTGCCGAGCACGACCCACTCATCGTCGGACGTTCCGTGCAGCTTGGCAATGACGTCGTAGATTGGGCGCTGCTGGTAATCCATCACCAACTTCATGTGGACTTCGGCTGCGCCCGGGCCGAAGTGATACGTGAAGGGCAGTCCGCCCTGCCAGGCCGAAGGAACGGTTGCGCCACCGAGATTCGCAAGTATGACCGAGGCATCCTGCGCGTTGATGGGCATGGTGGGAATGCGCGGCAGGCTCGCAGCATCGGCCGGCGCTATGCGTTTCGCGTCCGGCGTGGCAGCTACGCCCGGAGTGAGCGGATCGCCGGGATAGGATTGGATGTAGTTGATCGAGCCGCGTTGAATGCCGCTCATCGGGCGCCACGGGCCGTTCGGGAAAGTCTCTCCTGCGACGTTGCCGTCATCCTTCGGATCGGAATAAATAATCAGAGCCGCGGCTTTGTGCTCTTCGGCGAGCTTCGCTTTGACGCCGCGGTAGCCCCTGCCGTAGCGCGCGAGGACAATTTTGCCATCCACGGGAACGCCTGCTGACTCGAGTGTGCGGTAATCGTCTTGGGTGCCGTAGTTCACGTAGACGACGGGCGCGGTGGCCTCTCCCGAAGGAGAGTAGATGTTGAATGCGGGGATGATGCGCTTGTCGAATGTGTCTTTATCCACGTCAACGGGCTGCTCTTGGGTCGCGAGCTTTTTGCTCTCGGGCTTGGTCAACTCGAGGGATACTTCGCGCGGCTGCGGCAGCCATGCGCTGTAGGTGACGATTTCGGCGTCGAACCCAAAGCTGCGGTACCGGTCGCGGAGCCACTCGGCCACGCGATGGCTCGCTTCCGTACCGGCCATGTGCGGCTCGCTGGTAAGACGCCGGAGATCTTTTTCCGCGTGCGCCGGATCGGGAATGGCGCGGAATTTTTCCTCGAGCTGGCGTTCCGCGGCGACCCGCGCCGGCGCGAATCCGGCAATGCCGCCGGTATCCTGCGCGCCGCCGGATATTGCGGCGGGTAAGAAAAGCGCGCCGGCGAAAAGAGCCGCAACACCGAAGAGCGCTTCGAGTTTGGTCGACGAATTCATGAGACCTATCTTTAGTTAACCCGCGGCGAAGTGCAAGCACGCATCACGGTGAAATATTGAATCGGCGGAAAATGATTGGTCCGACGGCATTTCGCTCACTTGACGCTTGAAACCGCGGCACGTAGGGTAGGCTTACGCGGCGTTGGTCTTCAACGTGCGCGAGGGAGCCGATGAAAATTCTGATCTCGGGTGCGTCAGGGCTTGTCGGACGAGCTCTCGCGGGCGTCCTGCGCGCACAAGGACATCAGGTCGCACGCCTGGTGCGTCCCGGAAGTGCACCTTCCGCGGACGACATTTCCTGGGACCCGTCGGCTGCGACCGTTGACGTTTCCGCAATGGAAGGCGCGGACGCGGTGGTGCACTTAAGCGGAGCCAGCGTCTCCGGGGGCCGCTGGACGCCGGCGCGAAAGGCATTGCTCCACAGCAGCCGGATTGATACGACGCGCGTGCTGGTGGACGCACTTGCGAGTCTGCGACAGAAACCGCGCGTGTTTCTTTGCGCCTCGGCGACCGGCTGTTACGGCGATCGCGGCGACGAGATCCTGACCGAATCGAGCGCCATCGGCACCGATTTTCTCTCGCTGGTCGTCCGCGATTGGGAGGCGGAGGCGGCTCGGGCAGAAATCTGCGGCATTCGCACGGTGGAGCTGCGGTTCGGCGTGATTCTTTCGGCCGAGGGCGGCGCGCTCGCGGCGATGCTGAGGCCATTCAAGTTCGGCATGGGCGGGCGTCTTGGCAGCGGCAGACAGTGGATGTCGTGGATTTCGCTTGAGGATGCCGTGGGGGTCGTTTGCTCGGCCATCACGGACGAGCAGCTTACCGGCCCGCTGAATGTCGTTGCTCCCAATCCGCTGCGCAACGCCGAATTCACGCGCATCACCGCCGCGGTGCTTCACCGGCCGGCGATTTTTGCAGCGCCCGCTTTCGCGTTGCGCATCGCGCTCGGCGAGATGGCGGACGGTCTGCTGCTTGCGAGCCTGCGGGTGATACCCGAAAGACTGCTCGCGACGGGCTATCAATTCCGGTCTCCCGAATTCGAACTCGCGCTCCGGGCCATCCTCGATCGCCAGATTTCGAAATAAAGCGCATCCCAAATCGGGTTGAGTTCGCTCCATTCTGGAACAGCCGCGGCACCGCCGGGTGAATCCGGATGCGGTCGAAGCGCGACGTTCGTCGCAATCTTCTGAAAACGCCTGATCCCGTAAGAGTTTGGCCTGCCTGAGCTTAAGCGCTGGTCCTGTGCACGCCTGCAGCACGAACAGGGCTAGCCGAGCCAGCGCCGAGCCGTGCCCCGGTGTGGCACATCCCGTGCCCTCACTCCCGCGCCGATGAGAACACCTCGCGAGCTCGAAACATCGCTGCGACTGCCCGGTTCAGCCGCACGGATGAATTCCGGCCGCGGGCGGAGATTTTGTCGCGCAGCTGCTCTGGCAATTTTTTGCCTCGCGGCAATCTCTGAAATTAATTGCGGGATCGCTGGGACTCCACCGAAACATCCGGGTCCTCCATCGAACGTGGGCGTCACCGTGTCGCCAAGTAGCGCGAATCTGTTTCTCGGCTCGACGCAACAATTCCAGGCCATCGTCACGGGGAATTCAAACGAAAGTGTTACCTGGGAAGTAAACGGCGTAATCGGCGGCACGGCGAGCGCGGGAACAATATCTGCGGGCGGCCTCTACACCGCGCCGGCCATCCTACCAGCGCCTCCCGGCGCCACGGTGACGGCGGTGAGCCAGGCGGATACGCAGGCAAGCGGCTCGGCAATCGTAAGCTTGGAAGATGATGTCGCGGTCACGGTTGCGCCGGGCGCCGTCAACGTGCCGACAAACGGCGAGCAGGTCTTTACGGCGAGTGAAACCTCGATGGGTAATCCGGCGGCCGGTTTCACGTGGAGCGTGAACGGAATCGCGGGAGGCAATTCAACCATCGGCACGATCGTGTCCACGGGTACTACGACCGCGGCGTATACGGCCCCATCCGCGCCTCCTTCACCGCCCGCGGTGACCGTGACAGCCACGAGCGCTGCGGACAGCTCGAAATTCGGCAGCGCGACGGCGACGATCACCTGCGCAGCTACGAACTCAATTTTGCCGCTTTCAACAAATGTCGGCCTCGGCCAGCAGCAAACTTTCACAGCATCCTTTTGCTTCCCTGCAGGCGCGAGCAGCGTGTGGGACGTGAACGGAATTGCAGGCGGAAACTCGACTCTCGGCACGATTGTGCCCAGCGGCTCAAGTACGGCGCTTTACACTGCGCCGGTGGATTTGCCCGGTTCGAATCCCGTCACGATTCATGCGACCGTCAGCCCGCAACCGGGCAGCGGCCCCGAAACCGCGTCCGCGACAGTGACGATCACGAGCGGAGTCACCGTAAATGTGACGCCTCCTTCGGCCACACTCGCAACTAGCCAACGCGCGTCGTTTAGCGCGAACGCGTCGGGTAGCGCTGACACCACTGTGACTTGGTCCGTCGCTGGCGTGCCGAACGGAAACACAACTGTCGGCCAGGTTTGCGTGTCTGGCACCAATCCGTGCCTTGCGCCGGCGGGACCAAACTCGGCCGCCGTGGACTATCTCGCGCCGAATTCCGTGCCGGCGACAAATCCTGTCGCGCTGACCGCGACGAGCAACGCCGATCCGTCACGAAGCGGCGCGGCGATGATCAGCATCACCAGTTCGGCCGGTCCGGTAAGCGTGGCGCTTTCGCCGGCGTATTCTTTCGTGCCGCCTTCAACGAACACGCCGAGCACTCAGCAGTTTTTCGCCACGGTGACCGGCAGCAGCAACGTAAGCGTTACCTGGAGCGTACAGAGCGCTGTTGCGGGCCAGGGATGCGTGGGCGCCGCGTGCGGATCGGTGGACGCGAGCGGCATTTACTCCGCGCCTGCGACCGCGCCGTCGCCCAATGCGATTGCCGTAATTGCGACCAGCCAGGCCGACCCGACAAAGTCTGCGTCCGCCGCGGTCGCAATTACCAGCGGCCCGGCGATCGAACTGATACTGCCCTCGAGCGCGATGGCCGGAGCAGTCGAGGGATTTCCTCTGGCCGTGCAGGGTGTGAATTTCGTAACCGGGAGCGGGAGCGCGGCTTCGACGATTCTGCTCAATGGAGCGGCGCGCAGCACAACGTGTTCGGCGACCACCGCGTGCGCCACGGCGCTGAATCCCTCCGACGTGCAGTCCGCGGGAACGCTGACGATACAGGTGCAAAATCCAGGCACACCGCCGCCGTTATCAAATCCCGTGCCATTCGTGATCGTGCCATTCGATGTTTCGGTGGGCACAATCGCGCTCGATTCCGCGCAGTCCACTGCCGCCGGAGAAGACATCATCGTGGTCGAACCGACCACCGCTGCGGCATCTTCTCCGATCAACGTGGAGTTCATCGGCTTGCTCACCGGCGGAAATACCTGCGGCGCGCAAGGCTCGCCGCTCACCATCACGCGGCCCGCATCCGGCTCGGCGACCGTGAGCATTTGCGTGACCGGCGACGGCCTCGATCCGACGTTTACGTACGCTTTCAGCGGGCCGAGCGGAGCTCCCGGCGGCTCCGACATCGGCGTGACCGCCTCCGCCGTCGCCGGACTATTCCCCGGCACGATTGAACTCGACCTGCAGGTCGCCAGCACCACGCTTCCGGGCTTGCGCACGCTCTTCATTACCACGCTCAACAACGATGGCGCCGTGGCGACCGGAATGCTGGAGGTGCAATAGTGAAACGACGCCTGGGATTCATTTCTTGCGGTGCCGCGCTGCTGTTGGCGATAAGCTGCGCAACGACGGCAACCACCCTCGCGCGAATGTCGCTCGCGCAGATGTCGCAGATAGCGCCGCTGATCGTGCGCGCCAGGTGCCTCGGAAATAGCACCGGCTGGGACTCCGGAGAAATCTGGACGCTGACAACGTTTACCGTGCAGGAAGTCTGGCGAGGATCTTCGTCCGCGCAAATTACCGTGCGCCTGCTCGGCGGGCGAGTGGGAAACCTGACCTCGAGCGTCTCCGGCATTCCGCGCTTTCGCTCCGGCGAAGAAGTCGTGCTGTTCCTTGAGCCGACGCCGCGCGGGGACTTCACCGTGCTGAGCTGGGAGCAGGGAACATTCAGGGTTCGTCGCGACATGGCCACCGGCCAGGACACCGCCACGCAGGACACTGCGTCGTTCGCCACCTTCGATTCTGCCACTCACCGGTATCAACCCACAGGAATCCGGAATCTGCCCGTGGAAACATTGCACGCGCGCGTGGACGCCTCCTTGCGCGCGGGAGCTGGAGGGAAACAATGAAACGCACGATGGCAACCGGCATGGCGTTAGTGATCGTCATAGGGCTGCTCGGCGGGACTCCGGCAAACGCCTATCTCTTCGATTCAACCGTTCCGCAAACCGGGGGATGTCCGGCGTTCGACCGCTGGAATCTTTCGCCCGCCTCACCGCTCAACCGCCGCTGGAGCACGTCGCTGCCAAGCGCTCCGCAGACGCTCGTGACCGTGGCTGCGTCGGGGTCGGCCGCACAACTTACGGAAATCGCGCAGGTGATTTCGGATACTTTCGGCGCGTGGTCCGGCGTCACCGGAACCACATTCAACGCAACAAGCTATCCCGGATTAATCGCGCCTCTGGGCCAGGTGAGCGCGGCGGATTCCTGCACCGACGACGCGGAAGACAACGTGGATGGGCTGAACACCATCTGCTTCAATCAGTCCAGTATGGGATTTTCAAGCGGAGTGCTGGCGTTCACGCGCGTGATCACCGCGAATGCGCCGGGAGTCTCAGTCGGCGCGAGCGCGCCGGCAGCCTTTGCCGGACAGATCCTCGATTCGGACACGCTGTTCCGCAACGATGGGCAGGCCACATTTGCGACGCCTGCCGCACTCCCGTCTTCGCCCGGCGCATATGATCTCGAGTCGTTGCTCGCACATGAAATCGGCCACTGGTTCGGCTTTGACCATTCCGCCGTCTGGCGGGCGTTGATGTTTCCGTTCGCGCCGCCGCCCGGCCAGTTCCTCGGCGACCGGCCCACGCCGCAGGCGCCCGACGGCCCGCTGGCCGATGACGACCGCACCGGCATTCGCCTGCTCTACCCCGATCCGAACGACACCGTGAATGTCGGCGCGATCAGCGGGCACGTGCTGCCGGCGAATCCGTTTGCGCTCGCTGCGATTCCGGCGCCATATTCCGCAGGATCCGTCACCGGAATTTTCGGGGCGCACGTGGTCGCCGTGGACGCGGACACCGGAGCAGTGATCGCGGGAACCTTGGGCGGCTGGAGCTGCAATCCATCAACTTCCGTATCGCAGTTCGACGGTTCCTTCAATATCGAGCGGCTGCCCGTGGGGCACAACTACATGATCTACGCCGAGCCGTTGGTGGGACTTGCGACGCCCGGGGATTTCAGCGATGCGCTGAACGATCTCTGTGCGTCGAGTTCCGCTTCCACCTGCACCACGCCCGCGGTTGATACGAATTTCAATCCGCGCATTCGCCCGAACGTTCCCTAGCGTGATGTTCGCATTACCGCCCAAAAACAAGAGCGGCCCTCCCGGGGTCGGAGGGCCGCTCTGGGTGGTGCGGGGTACGAAACTTCTTACTGCGTCGGCATCAGCATCTGCGAGAAGCCGATCGTATTGACGGTGCGCAGCGATGGCGTCCTAGGTGGCAGCCATTGCGGCCCGTTCGTAAACGTCGTGTCGAAGCTATAGACGCGGGTCGGCGGACCGTACACCGTGTTGCAGCACTTGTAGGTGCCGTTGGCCTGCCGGCTGTAGTAGAAGCTGACCAGTGAACCGTTGTAATAGAGGTTTGCGCCCCAACCTTCCAGGTAGCGCAGGAAGTTGTGCAACCCTCCGTCGGTTCCGTAGTCGGGTCCCGCGCCGGCGCCGGTGAAGGCGAACGGAATGCCTTTGCCGGCGATGATCGCCACGCGATAGGTGGTTTGCGTACCGGAGCGGCTGCCCGGATCATAGGGAGAGATGAACGAATTGACGTCGTTCCAATTGTCCGAAAGCAGGGTCACGGCGTCCGCGGCGACAGACGAGCCGACGTCTGCGCCGGTGAAGGCGGTGTTCGCTCCCGCGTTGTTGTAGTCGCCCTGGATATAGACCGGATTCTCAGCCGCAACCGTCAATCCGCAAGGCGGATTGGGAGCTGCGCCGTAGCACGCTGTGCCGAGGTTGTAGGTAATGCCGTATTCGAGCTTTAGCGCGTGGCGGAAAAAGACCGGCGGGTTCTGCCGGGCTTCCTGATTGTGGGTGTAGATGTAGATCGGCGAAGGTGCAACGGCCGCGACGGGACAATTCGGGTTCTTGGTCAGAACCGAAGAGAGGTTGACCGGGGTCAACAAGCCGTAAATCTGTTGAGTCTGTTCGCTGGCCGGG
Organism: uncultured Acidobacteriota bacterium; assembly: GCA_963814605.1. Taxonomy (GTDB): domain Bacteria; phylum Acidobacteriota; class Terriglobia; order Acidiferrales; family UBA7541; genus Palsa-295. Next base: position 571,366 of record CAWFDD010000003.1, read on the forward strand.
AGCGCTCCGGCGAGTAGCGGAGTTTCGCCGTAGGTTCGCAGAAAACCGTCGCTCTCGAAGTCCTCGCCCGGCTGATCCAGAATGCCGTCCGGGCAGCCGTTCGTAGGATCGCTCCGATTCACGACGTCGTTAAATCCGAAGGATCCCGTTTGCGACAGGGTATCGGGAGTGGGGTCAGTCAGGTTGCCGCGACGATCCGAGAAGTAGACGGAGTAGCCGCCCACGCCGTTGGCATTGGTTCCGGAGGCGCCAATGGCCCCGTTGAACCATCGCGTAAGGTTGTTGATGTCCAGCTCGATATAATTCATCACGCCTTCTGCGGTGATTTCCGGGCGATTGTTGATCCCGCCGACGTTGTCATTGGTGTTGTTCCCCAGGGCGTTGTCGCGGATGATCCCTTCGCGTGGGTCATACAAGACCATCGGCCAGAAGTCGTAGCCGCTCTGCGTGGCCGCGCATGGGGCTGACGGCGCGCCGTAGGCCGTCGATGGGTTGTCGCGTACTCTCGCGATCCGGATTACGGCGTTGGGGCTGGGTTCGCTCGCGTCCGTGTTCCCACCGCAAGTGGCGTTCTCGGCGCCGGCGACGGTTCCAGTATTCGGCAAATAGAGGAGTTCGTTCTGCGCGCCGGTGCTTTGCGGATAGATGTTTCTGCCGATTAATCCCAAGTTCAAAATCTCCTTGGTCACGTCCGTCGCCACTCCCGCGGCGTTGACAAGTTCGATTTTGATGCAGCCGGTAATGATCGGTCTGTTTAGCGCCTGCCAATAGCCGTCATTCGGAGTGCCGCCGACATAGGGAATGTAAGCGCCCGGTCCCCCGGCTTGACTCTTGGAGAGCGGCAACGGAAAGCCCGTGTACCACGCCGCGGTTGTTGGGTGGCCGGCGGTGTAATTGAACCCGGAACCCGAGTCGTATGCCAGAGTCGCCAGATCGATCGGCTGGGTGGCTGAAACAGTGTCCAGCGACATCATGGCGGAGCCATTGCACGCGCCCGCCGTCGGAGGTGAAGTGATTGTAGCGCCCGACGGATAGTCGTCGAGCATGATCCGCAAACTGACGGTCATAGGGGCGACGTTGGTGAAATACCGCTGCGCGAATTGTGTCGGATTGGCAGCCAATTCACCGGGGACCGGCCGCCGAATCAGTGCGACCGGAGTCTGCAGACCTCCCAGTGCGGTCGAAATCAAGTTGAGCTGGGGCGCACCGTCCGTCAACATTCCGCCCGTTCCGCCGTAGGCCGGCACAACGGTGAAAGTCCAGGTAGGATTATTCGCCACGCCGCTGAGCGCGCCGTACGTGTTGGGGCCGACCATGCTGCCTTCGGTCAGCGCCAGGGCGCGCCACTGGGCGTTCGCATACGTGGGTCCCGCGGGCTCCGGCGCAGGGAGCGGAGTCGGAGTCAGAGCGATAGATACCACGCCGCCGTAAGCTCCCCCGCCCCCAACAGTAGCGGTGCCATTTTCAAGGTTGCTGCGGATGATTTGGCCCGAGGCTGTGATTTTGTCGCGGAAGAGCGTAGGGCCCTGATTCGCGGCCAGCCACAGGTTGCCGTTGGTATGAACACGGCCGCCGAAATCGAGCAGAGGACCATTGAAGAATGCCAGGTCCGTGTTGGAGAAAATTCCGAACTGGAAGACCGGAATGGCCACAAGCTCGATCTGTCGCTGGAGCTTGACTTCGGACCCGACCTGGCCCACTTGCGTGCCTCCGAGGGTGGTCTGTGCGGCCACCTGCATCGTAAACGCGGTGATCTGTCCTTGCATGCCCGCAAACGCGCTGGGCGGTTGAATCGTGGCAGTGAATGGGGCCGGCGCGGTGCACGGGAACACCAGCGGAGAGCCGCAACCAATCTGGTAGGTCGAAACGCCCAATGCGTTCTGATACTGGATTCCCTGAATGGTCGGAGGGGCGGCCATAATCGCCGGCAGGTTCGCAGCAACGATGGAACCCTGAATTGCGAATTGGTTGCCCATATCAGCAGTCAGTTTTTCCATGCCCGCTTCGGCGGCGTAGAAAGCCAGCTCGCGCTCTTGATTGTTTCCGCCCAGACGCTGGTCGGACATTACCATCCACGACATCCCGACCACGATCGCGGAAACCAGGAACAGAATCAGCAGCGCGGTTATCAGAGCAACTCCGTTTTCCAGTTTGGTTCTCACAACAGTCTCCTTATAAATTCGTCCCAGGGAACTCCGCCGGTTACGGCAGGATCCCTGGAGTGGGGAACAGAACCCCGAACGACAAGCTGCGGATGCTGACTTGAGAACTCATGCTGTTCCACAGAAATTGAGGCGGGTTCGTCAGCGTATACGGGTATTCCGATCGTCCACCGAGCGTCACATTGATCGCGCGGAACGCGAACGGCGTATCCGGGGCAATCGCCGTGGGTGCATCCCCTGCTCCGGCGACGCCATATGTGCCGGCCGGATCCTGCGAGTTCACGACGTCGTAGCTGAACGTGAGATTGTCGATAACCTCGGCGACCGCCTGCGGCGGGTTCGCGGGAGCCGCCACGGGGAAGCCCGGATAATTGACCTGCCTCACCAGGTCCGGTTTCGCCGGATTGGTCACGGCATCGATGTAGTAGGTAACCATCCAGACGCGCGAGATCGTGGTCGGAACGGTCGTCACCGCCAGATTCGCGACCGTGCCATTGGGCAGACCCGTCTGATTCAGACCCGCCGGATCACCTGCGGCAAAGTTGATCGTTTGTCCGGCAATACTGGTGACGTACTCAAGGGCGGTTCCGTTGATGTTGTGGAACATGATCAGATTTCCTACAGCAATTGGCGTCGGCTGTCCCGGCATGGTGAAACAGCCGGTATCGAGCGTCACGCTCGCGCCTGTCGCTGCAATCACACCGTTGCAGGTCGGCAGCGTTGGCGCCGGCTGGTTCACGGGTTCGGCGGTTAGCAACGGCGGATTGCCGGCAATCACGCTGGACTCCAGGGTGTTGTCCTCATACAAAACGGTGATGATGTCGGTGTTGAAGGCGCCCGTGAGAATCGCGCCGGTTTTGGGATTCACCGTGGTGACAATCGAACCAAGCTGCGACCCCGGGATCACCGGAGGTAGAACCGTGTAGGTGGTCGGTGGAACCGAGCTGTCCTGGAATATGCTCAAAGCAGGAGTACCCGGACGAGCGACAGCGGAAACCGCGGCGGCGCTGTTCGGAATGGAGATTCCCGCGGCGGGAATGCCCTCTCCCGCTTGCGTCAAATCGCGAACCAGGAAGTGCATTCCCGCGCGAAGGTTCTGTTGAAGGTTGGCCTCCAGCGCCACTCCCTCGCTCACGTGCTGCGCCTGAATGATGGCGCCGGTCGCCGCTGCCACCACGGCGACCAGAACGAACATCGCCACCATCATTTCGATCAGTGAGAATCCGTTTTCCCGCTTCATGCCTTGCTCCTCGCGGCTCTAGTTGAATGCCGAAATGTAAGTGTTCAACACGTACGTGCGGTTAAAGCGGCCCGTGTTGTACGTGATGGTGATGGTGATGGTGCGCAGGTTGGTGTCGCCGGCCACGTTGGCGATGGCGATCGTCCGCGTGAACCCGTAGAGATACACTTTTACATCGTCTGCGGTGCCCAACTTTCCATCGGGTCCGGGGGTCAGAACGTACTCTTCGGGCTGGCCGGAGTCGGCGACCGTACCCACCAGGCCGTCCGTGGGGCCGGGTTGCAAGATCGGCTGAGGTGGCACAAGAAACAGCCCCAGGGGATTCGCCGCGTTGTTGTTGGCAACCTGAGCCCATGTGATTCCGTTGGTGTACTTCGCCGTAAAAATCGCTTCCGCTGCTTCTTGCGCCTTCTGTTGCGCGATAAAGTCGGCTTGCGAGCCTTGCATGTAATTGAGTGCGTCGCCGAGCATCGCCGCCAGGCCCAGAATTCCCACGCCCAATACCAGCAGGGCGATCATCGTCTCCAGCAGTGTGAAGCCCCGAGCTGAATTCCGCGTTCTGGCGTGCCGCATGTCCGTCTCTCCTTAGAACTGATACCAGGTCGTGTTTCCGTTGCTCTTCCAGCCGCGCACCCGGCCCGTGGTTCCCAAGATCGTCACCGCGCGTGCCGTTGATTGCTGACCCGTAATGCCCAGGGAAACCGTGCCATTGATCGGCAGAAAAGTTGTCCCGTCCAGGAACTCGCCATCGCTCTGGAAAACCATTCCGCCTACGGGACCGCCCGCGATGCCCTCAAACTCGATGGGACTGGTATTGCCGAACGCATCCGGCGTGTCCGGCATTCCGTCCAGAATGAAGGTCAGCCCAGGAGAGAGCGTTACCGTGTCTAACACCGGATTGATTCCGCCCGCTCCCGCCGTCAGCGTATTCAACTGCGTGATGACCATCTGATTGTTCGTGGCCGGGAATGTGAGTCCGACATAGCGGCGATTGGAGATCGCGAACTCGCGTGCCTGCCGAAGGGTTTCCACCACCTCGCGCATGGCTGCGTCCACGTGCGCGTTCTGAAGGTTGGGTCTCAGTGATGTGACCGCCATTGCCGAGACAACCAGAACGATCCCGAGCACAACCATCAACTCGATCATCGAAAATCCACGGTCGCGAATCCCGCGTCCGCGCGCCGCCACCGACTGCGCCTCTGTGTTTTTCACGATCACACCTCGGACCGCCGAACACTGCATGGTCTAGACACTCATCGGCCAGGATAGTGCATGTAACAGGCCAGCCGCATGTGGCTCTAACTTACTTATTCAACTGTGTTTAGATCGTATGACGCGGATTGCTCATGCCAGCCCAAAGGATCGCGGGGTAGAATTGTAACCAATGCGAACCACACCGAACGGGTTCCGCAGCGCCCCGTTGGGAGCCTTTTTCAGCCACGAAGGGCGTCCGGTGCGGCCTCATTCGATGACTCTCGCCAGCAGCGCGCACACAGGTCGCTTGTGCTGGGCCCGGCGATCGAACTAAACTGAGGACTTCCCAGCACTGAGCGGCAGCTTCGATCCGCGAGAACGGTTGCGCTCTGAAATTGGGCGCGGGTTTCAAACGAAGCACACTCCTCCCGGCCAGCTTTCGATTCGTGGTTCACTCTAGAAACTGCGATGACACGGAATCACTCACGATGACGCGGCCAGCAGGGAAGGAAAACCGAAAGACCGCCCGAGTCGCTGTCTCGAAGGGCGTTTGGGTGGCGTGGCAATTCGGCGGCCCGCGCAATATTTCGCGCGTGCGGGATCTGAGCGCCGGAGGAGTCTTTATCTCCACGGCGCTCGAAGTTTCCATCGGGACGACCGTCGAGCTGCTGTTCGCGCTGCCCGAAGGCGAGGCGCGCATCCACGGCATCGTGCGCTACGCGGACGGTAAAAACGGCATTGGCGTGGAATTCACGAACATGGGCACCGGTGACCGCGCCCGATTGCAGGAATTGCTTCGGCGCCTGAATCGCTGATTCCGCGCCGCGCGGAAATTATTTCATCGTCTTGCCAAGAAACGCGAGCGTGCGCGCCCAGGCATCGGCGGCGGCGTCCGGCCGGTAACCCGCGGTATTCGTCGAATTTTCAAATCCGTGCCCGGCGCCATCGTAAATCTTCACGTCAATTCGCCGGTTCATTCCCCGCATGGTCTTCTCGAATCCCTGCACGTCCGTCGGCGTAATGCCGCGATCGTTTGCGCCGAAGCTTCCGAGAACGGGCGCGAAAATCTGCTGAATGTCGTTTGGATCGGTGGGAAGCGCGCCGTAGTTCACCACACAGGCCGCTAAGTGCGGCTCGTGAATCGCCAGCTGCAGCGCATATCCTCCGCCCATGCACCAGCCGATCGAGCCGATGTGATCGCGGTCCACATCCTTGCGCGTGGCCAGATAGGCGAAGCCGGCTTTCAAATCGCTTACGGCGCGGTCCTGCGGCAATCCGCGCATCAACTCGTGCGCCACTTCCGGATCGGTGGTCACCTGTCCTTTATATAGGTCCACGGCCAGCGCGATGTACCCCTGCTCCGCGAGCTTTTGCGCCTGCTCCTTCACCCAGTCGGTCAGGCCCCACCACTCATGGATCACCACCAGCGCCGGGTAACGCCCGGGCTTCTCGGGCATCGCCAGGAACCCGCTGACGGTCTCCGTGCCGCTGGGAAACTGGACCGTCTCCGTTCGTGGTGCGTCGGCGCGAACGGTCACAATCGCCGCGAGCAGCGAAAGCGCCGCGATCGCCAAGGCTACCCGGAACGTATGCCTCATTCATTTCCTCCCAATCATCTGAGTCGTGTTCATTCTAACGCTTGCGCGCCGCCTGCGTCATCTGTCATGCCGTGCGCTCCACCTGCACCGCCGTCCCGTAAGCGATCACTTCGGTGACGCCCTGCATCACTTCGTTTGCGTCGTAGCGAACTCCCACCACCGCGTTCGCTCCGTGCTGCGCCGCATGCTCCATCATCAGGTCGAGCGCCTGCTCGCGCGTTTGCTCGCACATGTCTTCAAAAAGTGTGATGTTCCCGCCCACGATCGTTTGCAGCGAAGCCCCGAGCGTGCCGAAAATGCTCCGCGAGCGCACGGTGATGCCGCGCACCAGTCCCAGATTCTTCACCACACGGTAGCCCGGCAGCTCAAACGCCGTGGTCACCATCGTCGCATTCACGCTCACGTCCATTCCCGATCCTCCTTCTTTCTCGCCACCGCGCTCGCCACTCTCAACCGATGCGGCCACCGTCAACCACGATCGCCTGGCCAGTGATATAGGAACCGTGATCGCTCGCCAGCAGCAGCGCGACTTCGGCGATCTCCTGCGGCTGACCCAAGTGCTTGATCGGCTGGCTGTCGATTGCCAGCTTCAGCTTTTTTTCGTCCTTCCAGTGGAATTCGCTGAGAACCGTCTGAACCAAACCCGGAGCGATTGCATTGACACGGACTCCCCTGGGGCCGAGCTCGAGCGCGTAGGATCGTGTCATCATGTTCAGCGCCGCCTTGGTCATGCTGTACAGCATCCCGTCCGCTCCGGGACGAAGGCCCGCAATCGAGGAAATATTAATGATGGAGCCCCACCCGCGTTCGCACATGCCCGGGGCCACCGCCTGCGTCAGCCGGAAGGCGCTTTTCAGATTTACCTCAACCATCTTGTCGAACTGGCCTTCGTCAACCTTCAACACCGGCCCCTGGGCGATGTTCGTAGCGGCGTTGTTGACCAGGATGTCGACTTTGCCGAATTCGCGATGCGTGGTCTCGACCAATCGCTTGATCTCTTCCGGGCGGCCAACGTGGCAAGCCAGCGGGAAAAACTTCCCGGGGACGCCCTTCACTTTCGACGCCACCTGATCGAGCGTCTCCTGCTTGCGCCCGCAAATCACCACCGTCGCGCCTTCACGCGCGAACGTCTCCGCAATCGCCAGCCCGATGCCCCGGCTCGCTCCCGTCACGATTGCCACTTTCCCCTGCAAGATCGGCGTGCCTGTCGTCATTTGAACCCTTTCGTCGTTTTGTATACGTTGCGAATTTTGGAAGCCAGAGCATGCTCCGGCGCGCTTCCCGATGATTGCGCTTGGAGTGATGAACGCAGAATCAGTTTCCGTCCACGGAAAATGCCAGCAACACGTTCCCCGCCGTTCCTCCCCATCCTCCATAGCCCGAGGAAACAAACAGCATTCCTCCCGAGATGGTGGGGCCCGGACCGTCCATCGAACCGCCGTTGGCCGTAACACCGGTGACGGTCTTGAATTCCTGGCCGGTATTGAAATCCCAGACGACCGTTCCGTCCCTCGTAGAGTAGCCGCGAAGGTGGCCGTCAACCGAGCCCGAGAACACTACTCCCGGAATCGCCGAAACGGCAGACGATTGCGCAGGGCTGCATCGGGGGCGGTCGTTACAATTGGGAGGAGGCGCGGCCCACACCTGCTTCCCGGTTGCCACGTCGAGCGCAAAAAGGCCTCCGCCCACTTTTGGGTCTACCTGCGCTTTTACGCCGGGTCCGGAAACTTCCACGAACAGATGCACGTCCGAGACCGCGACGTACATGTTTCGTCCATCAGACGCTGAGCCCCACTGAATTCCGCCGAGCTTGTCGCCGTGACCGACGCGCGTTTCCCAGAGAATCTTGCCGTTGTCATCCGGATCGATGCCGTGCGCTACGCCTGACTTCTGGCCGACCAGCAGCACTCGTTTCCCCGTCGGCAGCGTGACCAGAATCGGCGATGACCCGATATCGGCATCAGGTCCCACTTTCGGCGGGCAACTGGCGCCATCCGGTCCGTTGCACGCCATGTTGTATACGTCGTTCGCCGTGAACTGCCGGTGCCAGAGAATTTTTCCGGTGTCCATGTCGAACGCAAGAATTGCGTCGCTGGTGTCCGTCCCGGGATCCGAGAAATTGTCGCCCGTGCCGGTGTAAATGATCCGGCGCTTCGCGTCAATTGTCGGTGCCGACCAGATGCTCGCGCCGGACGGGCCCCAAAGCTGCGTTCCCTCCGAATTCTTTCCCGTCGGCTGAGGCTCCTCGGCAATGGTGTAGGTCTTCCAGATCTGGCTGCCGGTGGCGGCGTCGAGCGCCGCAAGGCCTCCGCGTGCCGAGCAGCACTGGTACTTCGGATTCATCGCTGGCCCCTCCTCGGATGCGACCAGCGGCACGTACAACCGGCCGTCGTAATACACGGGCGCGCCGACAATTCTTAACTGAGGATGCGGGTCGAGATGCACCTTCCAAATGAGTTCGCCGGTGGAGGCATCAATTGCATATGCGTTGCCGCGTCCATCTCCAAGAAAAGCCGCGTATCGTTTCGCCGCGCCCGGCAGCGCCGCAACGGTAATCGCGGTCCGCGACGGCGCGTCGGGCGTGAATGTCCAGTATTGGCATCCGGACCGCGCATCGAGCGAATATATTGTTCGGTTTGCGCTGGTCACAAAGATGCGCCCGCCGACCACGGTCGGCTGCCCGTTAGCGACCAGCGTGTTCGGGAACGCGAACACCCACTTCAGCTTCAATTTCGGCACCTGAGCGGCGGTCAGGCCGGCTCGTTCGGTTGGCTGAAAGCGCGTGTTCGCCAGATCGGTTCCCCAGCCGTTCCAATCCTTATCCGAGGGTGAAAACGCCGCCTTCGTATCCCCACACATCACTGCGGCCGGAACGGAGGCCGGCGCGCCGATTTTCTTCCCCGTCAGGAATTCGGCGACCGTGCGCTTTTCGTCGGCCGTCAGTGACGCGCCTTGAGTCTTCATGACCCCGGATTCCAGGGCTAGCAAGATGTTTTCGGGCAGCATCGCGCTCAGGACGCTGGGCGCCGGCGCGCGCGTCTGCGCGGAATTGTCATGACAGGTCGCGCATTGAGTCTGGTAAATCATGGCGCCGTCGCGTTGCGCCGCGGAAATCATCGGGATCGCGCTCACCACCAACGTTGGAAAAATAACGCGCCACCACAGGAACTTGAAGGCCAGTGAAACTCGATTCATTCTATTCTCCCGGGCCGAATTCGGACGTGGTTCGGCCAAGAATTCTGTCGTGATCTCGCAGCAGACGGACACTCATATATATACCGAAGGTCCCCGGCCGCGAACGATTTTGTTTCGCTTCGCCTGCCGGCCTCAGTGGTGCCGAGAAGAATTCTTGAAGTCCCATAAAACGAAACGGCCGGCAACGTAAGTTGCCGGCCGCTCGAAACCACTTGGTTATGTGCTTAGCTTACCTGCGTCCGCCACCGTGGAATCCGCCTCCGCCACGAACTTCGCCTCCACCGTGGAATCCGCCACCACCATGCACTTCGCCTCCGCCATGGAATCCGCCAACCGGCCCATGAACGATTGGCCCGCGCCCGAAGCCTCCAAATCCAGGTCGGCCGACGAAGCCCGGGCGCCCATAGAATCCATGGAACCACGGACCCGCGCCGATAAAGAATCCACCGCTAAACCAACTCGGTCCGTAGTAGCCATATGGTGCACATGCGTACGGTGCGTACGGGAAGTAGCCGTAAGCGCAAACCGGAGGGCCCACCACAACGGCCGCCGGCGCGCCGATCCCCACTCCAACCACCACCCTCTGCGCATGTGCGAACGAAGCAGAAACCAGGCAGATGCCAAGCACCGCGAGAATTCTCAGGTATCTCATCTTAGGTCCCTCCTGAGAGCCGCAAAATCCGGAAGTAACTGACTCGTTCTATAAGTCCCTCGCGACTCTCGACCCCTACTAATGCAGAAGCGTTGCCAAACCGCTCGGCATCTGCGGTCGTGCCAAAACCCCTGCCGTATCAATGAGATAGAGCGCTTTGGTTTTGCTGAGCCTAAATCTGCGCCCGCGACCCGGCGGTGGCTTTCACGCAGCGATGGTGGTAATCAGCCACTCGAAAACCGCATGTTTTGCGGCCCTCGCGTTGATCTGACACCGCTGCAATCCGCTGATATATATTGTGGACTCGCCGAAAGGAGAACTCTCCGTGCCCGAGCTCGCACCGGTCGTTTCATCCGAACTCGCCTCCTACTACGAGGGTGTGCGCGACAACGTCCACGAATTGCTCGCGCCCCTTTCAACCAAGCAGCTCTGGAAGAAACCCTATCCCTACGGCAACAGCATCGGCCACCTGCTGCTTCACCTTACCGGCAATCTCAGCCACTACATTGGTGCAACCATCGCCAACACAGGTTACGTGCGCAATCGCCCCCTCGAATTCAGCGACGGCTCGAAGCGTTCGAAGGAACAGGTTCTCGCCGATTTTGACGCCGCCATCTCCATGGTCGCTTTGACCATTCGCAAGCAATCCGCCCCGGATTTGGTCGCGCCTTACTCCGATCCGACCGATCCGGGCACGCACACGCGTTTCGGCGCCTTCCTGCGCATGGCCGCGCATGCGTATCATCACGTCGGGCAGATCATCTATCTCTCGAAGGAGCTCACCAGGCCGCATTCTTGAGGGGCGGCTTTCTTCCCCGCCGCCAAGCGGCCATATCCACGGAAATGGGTTAGAATGGTGCCGTGCTATCGCCGGAAAGTGAGAAGGAAGCCGCAATCCACGCCAAGCGGGAGATGACCGCCGCGGTTCTGATCATTTCGCTTTCGTTCGTTTTCGTGTTCGTCGCCATCGCCCTGGTCGTGCTGATCGGACACATCAAGCTATTCTGACGATGTAGAACCGAGTCGCCTCGGATTCGAGCCGGACAAGGAGTGAACCCCATGAGCGCAAGTCCCTCGGTAGGACCCTCTGCTTCTACTATAGACGCCGTCAAGGAAAAGGCGCGCAGGCTCAGCATTCTCTCCATGATGGCCACCACCGCCGCGGGTTCCGGGCATCCGACCTCCTGCATGTCCGCCGCCGAGCTGGTGGCCGGGATCTTTTTTCACGCCATGAAATTCGACGTGGCCAATCCGAACTCCGGCGACTCGGATCGCTTCGTGCTCTCGAAGGGACACGCCGCGCCCGTGCTTTACGCCGCTCTTGCCGAGGCCGGCGTCTTCCCCATTTCCCGTCTGATGACTCTGCGCCAATTCACCAGCGAGCTCGAAGGCCATCCGACGCCGCACATTCACGGAGTTGACGCAGCCACCGGTTCGCTTGGCCAGGGAATGTCGGTCGCCGCCGGACTGGCGATCGGCGCGCGGCTCGATAAGAGTCCCACGCGCGTCTACGTTTTGCTGGGCGATGGCGAAATGGCCGAGGGCGAAATCTGGGAAGCCGCGGAATTTGCCGGCCATTACAAACTCGACAATCTCACCGTCATTGCGGACGTCAACGCGCTCGGCCAGAGCGAGCCCACCATGTATCGGCACGATATGGAGACCTATCGCCGCAAATTTGAGTCCGAAGGATTTTCAACCGAAGTGGTTGACGGCCACGACGTCGCCGCAATTCTCGCTGCGCTCGATCGCGCCAAGGCCGTCAAGGGCAAACCGCAAGCCATCGTCGCCCGCACCATCAAGGGACACGGCGCCAGCTTCTGCGCCGGCAAGGAGCACTGGCACGGCAAGGCGTTCTCCAAGGACGAGCTCGCCGCGGCCATCAAGGAAATCGGCGGCGCTCCGGTGGTCGTTGCCCCCGATCCCGGAAAATCCTACGTGCGAACTTCCCTTCCGAAGCCGCCGGATTTTCCAGCCCTGGCTGCGCCGGAGTACGATCCCGCAAAACCAATCGCCACGCGCGAGGCCTACGGTTTCGCGCTCAAGCGTCTCGGCGCGGTGAATCCGCACGTCGTGGCGCTTTCCGGCGACGTGAAAAACTCCACGTTTTCCGAACTATTCGGCAACGCCTTCCCCGATCATTTCTTTCAGGGCTACATCGCCGAGCAGAATATGGTGAGCGCCGCGGTGGGCCTCGCGGCGCGAGGCAAAGTTCCCTTTGCCGACACGTTCGCGTGCTTCCTCTCACGCGCGTATGACAACGTGCGCATGGCTGCCATCAGCCGCGCCAACATTAACCTCTGCGGCTCGCACTGCGGCGTTTCCATCGGCGAGGACGGTCCCTCGCAGATGGCGCTGGAGGATATCGCCATGTTCCGCGCCGTTCACGGCTCCGCCGTTTTGTATCCCAGCGACGCCGTTTCCGCCGAACGCCTGACCGAAGCGATGGCGCGGCGTCCCGGAATCAATTACCTGCGGACCTCGCGTCCCAAGACCGCAATCCTCTATTCCAAGGACGAGAAATTCCCGCTGCCGGGCTTCAAAGTTCCGCGGCAGAGCGCGCAGGATCGCGTCACCGTGATCGGCGCGGGCATCACCGTGCACGAAGCGCTGAAGGCGGCCGATGAGTTGAAATCCGACGGCATCGCCGTTCGCGTGATTGACCTCTACTGCGTGAAACCGATTGATGGGGAGGCGCTGGCTCAGCAGATCGCCGCGACCGGCGGACGCCTGATCACCGTCGAGGACCACTGGGCCGAAGGCGGCATCGGTGAAGCCGTTCTCGGCGCGCTCGCGCAGGCGGGCGTGGCGCCGTCGAAATATCGAATGCTCGCGGTCAGGCAAATGCCTCACTCCGGCAAGCCGGAAGAGCTGATTGATGCGTTCGGCATTTCCGCGCGGCACATCTCCATCGCCGTCCGCGAAATCGCCTAGCCTTTAAGGTTGAAATGTAGCGCCGGGGCCTTCAGCCCGGCATCTTGGATCGCCTGCGCCGCGAGGACAATCGCTTGCCTGAAAAAATGGTCATGGTCGGCCTGCTGCCCGAAACGATCGTGATTGATCCCGGCGACCAGGTCTCCTGGCTCTCGAACGCCGGCAATCTCAAAATCGAATTCGACGCGCAGCGCTGCCCGTTTTCCTCGAATGTATTGCAGGCGCCCCCCGGCGTCCGTCTATCGAGCGGCGCCGCCCGCGCCGGAATCAACCCGGGATCCTACCGCTATCGCCTCTCGCTCAACGACGTCGTCGTCGGTCACGGCGAAGTCCTCATCCGCGGAAAGTAAGAACACTGTGCTGAGTCGCTAGTCGCCGGCGATGGCGGTGCGATCAACTGGGCGCTCCTGCGCGACGGAGTCAGCGAGGACGCGACGGACCGGGGCCAGCATGGACGCGGGGACGGGGCGCTCGCGGGGGACGTCGAGTTCGGCGACGCGGCGCGGAAATTCACGGCGGCGGTCGAGCCACAGGCCGAATTCCTGCAAGAGATCGCCGGCGAGGTTTGGGTCGTCTGTATGCTCGACGCCCCAGAAGCGCAGGCGCGCTTCGTTTTTCTGCAGAAGCTGGAGCGATTCCTCGAGCTTTTTCATTGCCGCGTTGAACGAGGACGCCAGGAAATAGACCGGCAGCGTCCACCCCGCGCGACCGTTCTCGCCAGCGTCGCCATTTTCGGAGTTGCGCCCGCCGGGACCGAAAATCGCCCGGACGCGGACGTTGTACTTGCCGTTCTGGTTCCGCTCGATGGCGCAAAGGTAGCCGTTGGCGCCGACAGCGTTCTTGGTCTGCATGGAGTGCCTCAGCTTGCCGTTCACCGAAAAGACGCTGGATGCCAGGTGATTCGCCGTGCCGCGGGCGCCTCTGCCCGCTCCAGCCAGGATTTCGAGCCTGCTCGCCTTCGATCTCTTCGTCGGCATGTGAATGCTCCTCAGGACGGGGGTCGCGCTCATGTGCCAAGACTCCTCAGGCAGGGGAGGCTCCCGCCTGCAGATCGGGCCCCGCTGGCTACGGGGCAGGCGCTGCGGATCGGAGTATTCTAGCCAAGTGCGCGATGTGGAAGCAAGGGGGAGGCGGATATTTCGTAAGTCACTTATTTTCATCACATTGCGAGTGGATTTGGTGCTTGGAGTGACGACCCTAGCCGCGGGCGGCTAGCTCGGGTGGGTGATGCGGTTCATCTGGTCGGCGTTGATGGTGAGCTTGCCTTCCTTCTTCATCTGGTCGAGGAGGGTGGTGCGGAAGGCGTCGAAGGCCGCGTTCTGCTTGGTCTGCAGCAATTGCTGCTCGATGTCGGCCTTTTGCTTGGCCAGATCGTCGGGATTGGGCGCTTCGTGCGCGGTGGTTTGGAAGACGATCCAGTTTTCGCCGGATTGCGTGGGCGCGCTGACCTGGCCGACGTTCATTTTGAAGGCTGCGGCGAGCTGCTTGGCGGTGCCAACGTCGGGGATGGAGCCGGATCGGGCGAAGGAGTCAGACGTTTTCACGGTGACGTCGATCGACTTGGCGACTTTGTCGAAGTCCTCACCGGCTTGCGCGCGCTTGGAGAGTTCCTGGGCGCGAGCGCTGGCGAGAGCGATCGATTTTTCGTGCTGATAATCGGCGAGGACGCGGTCGTGGACTTCGGCGAGCGTGCCCTGATGCGCGGGCCGAACGTCCTTGACCGTGAGAATCACGAAGCCGCTTTCGATTTGGATGGGCGGGCTGAGTTCGCCCGGATGGAGGCCGAACAAGACCTGATGCAGCTCAGGCGAATTGCCGAGCGGCAGAATCGGATCGGTGAAGGCGGCCGGCGCGGTCTCGCCGACATCGAGATGGAATTTCTTGGCGAGATCGTCGAGCGATTGGCGATCGGACTGGCGGACGGCGGCGGCCATTTGGTCGGAGATGTTGTTGGCTTCGGCGCTGACCTTCTGATCGAGAACCGGCTGGAGAATGGAGTCGCGGACTTCTTCGAAGGTTCGCGTGTGGGCGGTTTCGCGGTCGAGGACTTTGATGATGTGGAAACCGTATTGCGTTTTGACCAGGTCGGAGATCGAGCCCTTCGGCAGCGAGAACGCGGCCTGCTGAAACTCGGGAACGGTTTGCCCTTCAACGATCCAGCCGAGGTCGCCGCCCTTGGGTTTCGTGCCGTCGTCCTCGGAATATTTCTTGGCGAGGTCCTCGAAATTCGCGCCGTGTTTGGCCTGCTTTAGCACGTCCTCGGCCTTCTGGTGGATCTCGGCGATTTCGGCGTCCGTCTTGCCGATGGTCTTGAACAGGATGTGCTCGACATGCGCGCGGTTCTCGACTTTGTATTCGTCAATGTGCTCGTTGTAGTAGGCGCGCAGGCTATCTTCGCTGACGGGCGTTGCGGCGCGGAGCTTGGAGAGATCGAGAAGAGCGTAGCGTGCGGAGCGACGCTCGGGAACCTGATAGCGCGCGGAGTTTTTCGCAAACCACGCGGCGAGATCGGCATCGCTCGGATGAATCGAAGCCGCCAGGTCGGCGGGCTTGATCAGAGCGTACGCGATTTTTACCTTTTCGTTCCGCCACTGGAATTCCTGGGCAATTTCCTGCGGGCTGACGGTGATTCCGTCGGTGACCATCTCGTGGAATTTTTCGCCCAGCATTTCATTCCTGAGAAGGTTTTCAAACTGGTCGACGCTCATGCCGAAGCGGTTTTCAACTTCCGTCGGATAGCGATCCTTCAGCCAGGTGCTGCCGGACCACGCGGTGGGCAGGATTTCTTTGATGCGCTGGGTTTCTTCTTCCGGAGTGACGCGCATGCCGAGGCGGTCCGCTTCATATTCGAGGGCGCGCTGGAAAATCAGCTGATCAATCACCTGCTTCGCGTAGGCGCCACGAAGCATGGGAGGAACGGCCTGGTTCCGCGTGGCCTGGTCGAACTGCTGCTGGAACTCGGCCTGGGAAATGCTCTGTCCGCCGACGGAGGCGATGGCGTCAGGAGCGTCTCCGCCCATGGAGCCGCTCATCAATCCGGGGATGAGCGTGATCACCATGCTGACGATGATCAGTCCCAGGATGATTCCCATGGTGACCTTGATCCACCGGTTACGATCGAGGTCGCGCTGCTGAATGCTTCTCAACATATGTATGTGTGCGGCCCTTTCTCAGATACAAACGATCAATTATAGAGGAATTTGGCCGCTCGTCTCCATTAGATTCCTGGGCGGGCGAAAAATCAAGCCGGAGGGATTCGGGGTACTGTCCCAATTTCGATTGTGGCTTTTTTGTGCCTCTTCCCGTTCACCTGCGCGAACGCCGCAACACTCTGATATCCCCAGGCATGAAGTTGTTTCAAATGCCTCCAGTGGCGACATCCCTTCGAGAGTTTGACGAGATGGTTCGATCAAGCGGACTTTCTGCCGCACAGGCAATAGCCTGAGCCGTCTTAGCGTGCCGCCGTCGCCATTCTGCTCGTCCTGCGTCCAATTGAATCGAGAAGGCGGATACCTGGGGCTTGGCGCGCAAATAATCAGGAGGCGCCAGCGAAAATAGGACTCAGATCGCTGCGTTTCGCAATCGTATCGTTGCGAGCTTCTTTTTGAATGCCGTCCACAATTTGGCGAGCTTGTTTGTATTGGTCCTTTGCTTCCGCCGAACTTCCGGAAAGTTCGAGCGCGCGGGCCATCTGAAAATGGCTTTGAGCGAGCAGACTCTGCAGGCCGAGTTTTTCACTGTTGTTCAAGGCATCGCGCAGCCCGATTTCCGCAGCGCGGTAGTTTTTCATTCCTATGGATGCCTCGGCTAGATAGATCGAGCATTCCACCGAGACGTATTTCAGGCCCGTGCTATCGGCTTCCTGGCAAAGCGATCGCAACGCGCCCGAAGCCTCCTGGTAACTACCGAGAGCCACTTTCGTCTTGGCGGAATTCATTTTCGAGACCAGAGTCAGGCGCGCGTCGGTGCCGTGCGAAGCCTTTTCAACGGCCTGGGCGTAGAGCGCCGCGGCCTCTTTGTATTTACCTTGATAAAAGGCGTTGTCTCCTTCAAAGCCGAGGAGCTCGGCGGCGTTGGCTTCGTTTTTTTGCTCGCGGGCCGAAGCCATCGCTTCATCGAGAGCTTTTTGCGCGTCATCGCTTCGACCGACTTGAGCAAGAGCGTGACCGTAAGCCCCGAGGACATTGGTGAACCAGAAGCCGTGCTCCTGAATATCGCGGATGGTCTTGACGGCGTCTTCCTGCGAACTCAGCGCCGCGCCGAAACGGCCCTGATGCCCAAACAAAGTACCCATGCTCGAAGATTCGATGGCAGTGGAGAGCTTGTCGCCGGTGGTGCGCCGGATATCCAGAGCCCGCTCGTAATATTGCAACGCCTGATCGTAGGCCGCGATATTTCCGAGGGTCTCGCCAAGGTTGTGGAGAGTGTCGGCGATATCGCTCGGGACCTTCAGCTTTTCGCGAACCGCGAGCGCCTGTTCGAAATACGTGCGTGCGTTCTGGTAATCCGCCTTGGAAAGATAAGTGTTGCCGATATTGTTCAGAACGAGTCCCTGATTGTTCTCGTTGCCGACGTCAATTTCGATTTGCAAAGCTTCTTTAAAAAGCTTCAGCGCTTGATCATAGCTGCCACGGTCGTCGTAAAGTTGTGCGAGGTCGCTCAACGCGTCGCCGGTGCCGGCTTTGTCGCCTATTTCGCGACGAATATCGAGCGCGGCGTCGTAATTCTTGAGCGCCAGTTCCGGCTGGCCGAGGTCGGTTTGAGCCGACGCGATGGCCTGAAGGCTGTCGGCGATCCCTTTCTTCAGTCCGAGCTTGCGCCGAATTTCGAGGGCTTCCTGATAGTTGCGAATCGCGTCATCGTTTTTGTTGAGCGCCGCATAGGCGCCGCCCATGGACTGGAGAATATCAGACCGCTCCTCGTCGTTTCCTGATTCGATGGCCATGGCCTGCGCACGGGTCAGATACTCCAGGCCTTTTTGCGGGTCGCCACTTTCGATTTCGACTTTTCCGAGTTCGAGCAATCCGAGCACGCGCTTGGAATCAAGCGACAGCACCCTGGTAAATTCATCGCGGGCCTTGTCATAGGCGCTTGACTGTTCGTACAGCAGGCCGAGGCTGAAGAGGACGTCCGTATTGTCGGGCCAGACCTTGGCCAGATTTTCGTAGGCCTCGATCGCTTTGGGATAATCGCGCAGAATCTGGTAGTGGCTGGCCTGAATCAGATATTTTTCCTGAACAGGCAAAGAGTCACTCAGCTCAACCGCTTTCCGGGAGGCTTGTTCGGCGTCGTTGTCCTGTCCAAGCAGTTCGTAGGTTCGCCCGAGCTCGGAATAGGCCAGGGCGAAATTGGGGTCCTCCTGCGTGGACGTCTGGAACTGCTTGATCGCGTCAAGATAGTTCCCGCGGCGGTCAAGCTGAAGGCCCTGGTCGTAGTCGCGCAGGGCGGGCACCGATTTTGTCGACGGTTTGAAGGCTTGTCCTTGTAGCTCGTTGACGATGCTTTTTGATAGCGCCAGGTTCGAGCGAATATCTCCGGCCAGCCGGTCGATGGCGCTGAGCATGTTCTTCTCGGTAGAAGTCTCATAAAAGTTTGTGGTGCGGGCACGTTTTACGTCTTGCAGCGTGACGTCGACGCGAATCTGGTCGCCGAAGCGCGCGTAACTGCCCCAAACGAGATTGTCGGCATTGCTGAACTCCGCTAGGCGCTGAAGCGTCGGCGGATCGAAGGTTACGTCGGAAGTCAGGCGCAAATCGCGAAAAATCTGACTGACGCGTTCGGATGATACGACCAGCAAGTGAGACGATTGGCCGACGTCGGTGCTGAGTGTTTCCGCAAGGCTCGATCCGAGCCAATCGAGCGTTTGATCTCCCGACGCGTTGCGGAACGGCAGAATGGCGAGCGACACATCGGGAGTGGCCGAAGACTTAGAAGAATCCGACAAGGAAGAGAAGAGTCGCCCGCGCATCAGCCATCCACCAAGCGCAAGGAGAACGACGAGACCTACCGCCGAAACCCACAAGAGCGCAGAGGCAGAAAGCATCGCCGGCTTGCGCGCCAAGCCGACAACGCGGCTGCGCGAAGCGCCGCCCTGCCACGATTCCAAATCAGTCAGGATCTCGCGGGCAGATTGATAACGATTCGACGGATCAATCTGCAGGCATTTTGCCGTGATGTCGCTCAAAATCTGCGGCAAGGTTGGATCGACTTCGACAGGTGGCTTCGGGACCTCGCGCGTGCGCTTGAACATGGCGCCCTGCAGCGAGTCCGATTTGTAGGGTATCGCGCCGGTGAACAATTCGTACATGATGACGCCGAGCGTGAAGAGATCGGAGCGAACGTCCACGCGTTCGCCCATCACTTGTTCGGGCGACATGTATTCGGGCGTGCCGACAACCATGCCGGTCATCGTCATGCCGCCGGCCTCAACCGAGCGCGCAATTCCGAAGTCCATCACCGATGCCCGGCCCTGCTTGTCGATCATAATATTCTGGGGCTTGAGGTCGCGGTGTACCACGCCTTCGCTGTGGGCCGCCTCGAGCGCTAAACAGACTTGCTCAACAATTTCCACAGCCTGGTCGACACTGACGCGGCCCTTTTCGGTGATGAGGGACTTCAGATCCTGCCCCTCGATGAACTCCATGGTGATGAACTTGATTCCGTTCGCTTCGCTCAGGTCAAAAATGCGGATAACGTTGCGATGCGTAATCTGGCGCGCCAGAATCAGCTCTTGCTTGAATCGTGCGAGAATATCCGGGTGCACCGCGAGTTCTGGCCGAATCACTTTCAGCGCGACGATGCGGTCAAGCTCCAGATCCTTCGCCTTGTAAACCGCTCCCATGCCTCCTTGCCCCAGAATTTGGACGATCTCGTAGCGAGTCCCGAGCAAAGCACCCGGAGACAATGCAGTGCCCGCTGCTCCAGCCGGAGGTGAAGGGAGAGACCATCCCTTGGCGAAGTTTTCCAACTCGGTGCGCGGCGGAGTTATCACTCCGACCGCCGTAGCGGCCATGGTCGCGCCGGAAAATTCAAACGGAGTGTTGCACTTGATGCAGCGCTCTGCGGTGGGTACGTTACTGGAGTGGCAGTGCGGGCATTCCATCATGTAAGTTCGCGATGCCGGAAGACACGCCCGAACGAGGTTAAGTCTTCCACGCTGATAAAGCAAGAAGGTTGGTCCGCAGGGCAGCAGCGAACATTATGCAAATTATTTCCACTCCAGTTCCGCTGATGGGGTGCCCTGCGGGGTTTGTAATGGTGTGCCGGGAAGCAAGACAGTGTCAACCAGTTATGAGCGTACTAAAACCAAGCCTTGAGTCTCTGGGGTCCTCCAATTGGCGCTTTCTTTCTTGACTTTGCTACATGACATCGCCAGAATTTGCCCCGACCCGTTCATTTAGAAGCGTTTCGACCTACAAATGACGTGTCGAATGGCGTTAGCCGCGCCTCTGACGTGCGCTTAGGCGGCCGTTGATTGTGCTTATCGACGGTTTCTGAAGCCCGGGCGCGATCGACTCTGATCCCCGGCACAGAGTTATCCGCGGTGTTTCTGCCGCTCGATTCCGTCTTTGCAGGTTCGCCAACTGCCATCAAGCCTGAAGTACTGGCCCGAGACGTGCAAATAGTCAAGTCGCGACCTTGAAAATTAGACGCACATCCGTCTGGCTCTTGCTAGAGGCAGCGTTCTGTCTGCTCGCCACTACCGCCGCCGGGCAATCTTTCACCGTTGCCGTCGGCACTGGAGGCGGACCCACCGCGATGGCGGTAAATCCGGTAACCGGCCAAATCTACGTCGCGAACAATAGCGGCGCGAGCCTCACCGTCATCGACGGGATCAGCGAGAACGCGGTCGCCACAATAACGGTCGGAACGAATCCCTCCGCAATCGGCGTCAATCCCGTAACGAATACGATTTATGTGGCCAACAGCGGCAGTGGCGACGTTAGCATAATCAACGGCGCGAACAACACGGTCACAGCAACCCTGACCGCCGGCACAACGCCCAGCGCGATCGCGGTCGATCCGTTGGCAAACATCGTCTATGTCGTGAACAGCGGCAGCAATAACTTGACGGTGATCAACGGGGCGACAAACTCCGTGTCGGCGACCGTCTCAACGGGCACGAACCCGGTAGCGGTCGCAGTCGATCCGCAGAGTCATACGATTTACGTGGCGAACAAGGGTAGCGGAAACGTCACGGTGATCAGCGGATCGTCGAACACCGTGATCGCAACAGTCACCGCCGGCACGAATCCGGTTTCTGTCGCGGTAAACCAAATCACCGATCAGATCTACGTGGCGAACAACGGCAGCAACAACGTAACGCTGATCGCCGGTTTGACAAATGCGACGACGACCATCGCCGATCCGAATGCCACGGGACCTGTTGCCGTGGCGGTGAATCCAGCAACCGGCACGGCGTATGTGGCTAACAACGGCAGCAATAACGTCACGGCCATCGCCTCGAGCACGAACGTGACGACAACCATCACCGACCTCCACGCCAGCGCCCCCGTTGCACTGGCCATCAACGTAATTGGTAGCCAGGCCTACGTCGCCAACAGCGGAAGCAACAACGTCACCGCAATCGCCGCAAACAACGCGACGACGACGCTCACCGACCCTGCCGCCAGGACCACCGACGCGGTCGCCGTGAATCCCGTGACGCACCAAGCCTATGCGGCGAATTTTGCCAGCGCTTCCGTTTCCATTTTCGACGGCGCCGCGAACAGCACATCCACCGTCACCGATTCCAACGCGAACCATCCAGCCGCCGTGGCAGTCAATCGGTTGACCCAAAACGTGCTGGTGGTGAACTCCGCCAGCAACAACGTCACGGTCTTGAACGGTTCCGTCTTCGGGTTCCGGGCCACGGTTTCATCTACGATTGCGGATCCGAACGCGTCTGATCCCGTGGCGATCGCCGGAAACACGCTCACAGGCGAAGCGTACGTCGCGAACAAGGGCAGCAACAACGTCACGATCATCAGCGGAAACGGCACGACGACCACGCTGAGCGATCCCAACGCCAAGACTCCCGTCGCCGTGGCGGTGAACATCGTGACGAACAAAATCTACGTCGCGAATTCGACGAGCAACAATGTCACCGTAATCGACGGCGTCACCAATGCGATCTCTACGGTGAGCGATCCCAACGCCTTAACGCCTGCGGCAATCGTGGTGAATCCGGCGACCGGCAAAGTTTATGTGGCCAACAGCGGCAGCAACAACGTGTCGGTATTTGACCCGCTGGATTCCAGCGTGCTTACGATCAGCGATCCTGCGGCGGGCCGCCCTGTCGCCATAGCGGTTGATGAAGTGACGAATACGGTCTACGTAGCGAATTTTGCCAGCGACAACGTCACGGTAATCAACGGCGCCACCAACCAGATCGTCACCACGGTGGACGCGGACATCAATCCCATCGCCGTGGCCGTGAACGAGCTCACCGACGTGATCTACGTTGCGAATTCGGGCAGGAACAACGTCACGGTCATCAACGGCGCTACGTCCGCGGTCGTAACGACGGTGAACGCCGGAACTTCGCCGCAGGCCATTGCGGTCAATCTGTCAACGAATCAGGTCTACGTGGCCAACAATGGCAACGGTGGTTCCGATCCGGGCAGTATCACGGCTATCGACGGCTTTAGCTTCACCAGCGTCACGTTCGCCGATCCCAATGCGACCGGCCCAATTGCGCTGGCAACCGATCCCGAGACGAGCCAGATTTACGTCGCGAACAATCTCAGCGCCAACATCACCGACGTTGCGGAACAGTCGATCCAGTCGAACACTGTCGGTTCCTTCGCGGGGCCGACGAACGTTCCAGCGAACGAAGTTTCAACTGACACTCCTACCTTCATCTACGACATCAGCAGTCCCGCCGGTGAGACACTCGACAACAACGTTTTTAACGTCGATACCTGGATGGGCGCGTGGACCCCAGCGACTTCCACGGGCACCGCGGGTCAGTTTTCGGCCACCACTCAGCCGCTCACCCCGGGACTGCATTTCGGCTACGCTTTCGCGACCGACGGCGGAGAAGCCACTTCGACCAGCACGGGGGCGCAGAGCAGC
Organism: uncultured Acidobacteriota bacterium; assembly: GCA_963814605.1. Taxonomy (GTDB): domain Bacteria; phylum Acidobacteriota; class Terriglobia; order Acidiferrales; family UBA7541; genus Palsa-295. The sequence goes on from CAWFDD010000003.1 coordinate 594,418, forward strand.
CCGTCGTTGGGAAATATCGCGGCGTACGGATTCGTTGTCGCGCCGCCTATCGCCGATCCATCACCAGGCAATTTGAATTTCGGCCCACAACTGACGCACACGACAAGCTCCGCGCAGACCGTCACGCTAGGCAATGCGGGTGGCACAACTCTCACCTTCAGCCACGCGTTCACGGGCGCAAACGCTGGGGACTTTACCGAAGCCACGGGCGATAGCTGCAGCACCGCAGGAGGGCAATTGGCCCCCAATGCGACGTGCACTGTTTCGGTCGTGTTTACGCCTTCCACGAATGGCGCTGAGAGCGCGGCTCTTACATTCACCGACAATTCCAATGGCGTTAGTGGAAGCGCCCAGAATGTCAGCCTCACAGGGATGGGTTCGTCAGTTCCTACTTTCACGCTATCTGTTGGCGAAGCTGGGGCTGGATTTGGCTCGGTTTCGAGCGCTCCGACCGGGATCACGTGCCAGCCGAATTGTTCCGCAAGTTTCAATCAAGGCACGATGATTACGCTGTCCGCGACGCCCGGCGCAGGCTCGACGTTCACGGGCTGGAGCGGTGCCTGCACCGGTACCGGGCCGTGTGCCGTCGTGATGAATTCGAGCCAGACCGTAACGGCTACTTTTGGCTTGAATGGGACGACGGCTTGCAACGCCGCAGGGGCCGCGATCTGGACGGGCGGCGCCTCGGGTAATTGGAGCGCGGCGTCGAACTGGAGCACAGACGCCGTACCCAACGGAGCCGGCGCCACGGTCTGCATCAGCGACGGGCGCGGGCCCGCAGCCGTCAACCTCGACGTCAGTGTCGAAGTCGGCACGCTGGTCATCGATGCCGGCAGCAGCGTGACCATCTTGAACAACCTCGATTTGGAAGTCGCCGGAAGCGTCTACAACGCGGGCCAGATCGCGGTCAGCGCGAACGGCAACACGACGGCTTTGAGCTTCGCCGGTCCGGTAACACTCACGGGTGCGGGAACGGTGGTGATGACCGTCGGTGGCAACGGCGGTACGCCCGTGCTTCGCGCGGATGTGGCCGGTGCGTCGCTGGCCAACGTGAATAACACTATTTCTGGACGGGGCCAGGTTGGAAATACCAGCCTGACATTCATTAACCAGGCCTCGGGCATCGTCAATGCGAACAGTTCAGCAAATGGATTGCTCGTGAACTCGCTCGGAACGGTGAATCAGGGTCTATTCGAAGCGACAAGCGGGGGCATTCTTCAAGTGGATGTGGTCGTGAACAACGCGGGCGGGACCATGACGGCAGGAGCAGGTAGCTCGCAGGTGCAGTTCTTGACTAACTCAAACATTCAAGGCGGATTGCTCAGTACGGCGAGCGGAGCGGGCTTCTTCGGAGTGGTGGGAAGCAACGGAGTGTTCCTCGACGGGAGCACTCACGGGACGTTGACGAACGCCGCAATCTTCACGATCCAGAACAATGCGGACGCGGAACTGTTCGGGACGATCAACAACACGGGCTCGTTCCAAGTGTCCGCGAACGGGAACACCACAGCATTGAGCATGGACGGGGCGGTGACGCTGACAGGGGCCGGCACGGTGGTCATGACCATTGGCGGCAATGGCGGCACGCCGGTGATTCGGCAGGATGCGTCGAGTTCCTCTTTGTTGAATGTGAACAACACGGTTTCCGGTGTCGGCCAGGTTGGAAACAACGGTGTGAACGTCACCAATGCAGCGGCAGGTGTCGTCGATGCAACAGGAAGCGCGCTGCTGATCAACGCGCCGCAATTCGTCAACCAGGGCCTGCTGGAAGCCACCACAAACGGGACGCTGCAAATCGACACGCTCGTCGACAATGCCGGCGGGAATATAAACGCGAACGGCACTGGCGCGAGTGTCCAGCTATTCACCAACACGCGGATTGAGGGCGGCACACTGAACACCATGAATGCGCCGAGCTTCTTCGGTGTCGTGGGGGGCAACGGAGCCTTTCTGGACGGAACCACACAGGGTGAATTAACGAACGCGGCAGTTTTCTCGATTCAGAACAACGCCGACGCGGAACTTCTCGGCACGATTACGAACACGGGTTCGTTTTTGGTGGAGGCGAACGGCAACACGACCGCTCTTAGCGCAGGCGGTCCGGTGACACTGACCGGCGGCGGAACGGTGGTGATGACCGTCGGCGGCAACGGTGGTACGCCGGTGATTCGCGCGGACGTAGGCGGCGCCTCGCTGACCAACGTGAACAACATCTTCTCTGGTCGAGGCCAGGTCGGAAACACGACCTTGATCTTCACGAACCAGCCCGGCGGCACGGTGAATGCGAACAGCTCGGGAAATGGACTACTGGTCAATCCGGCTTCCACGGTGAATCAGGGACTCTTCGAGTCTACGGACGGCGGCATTTTGCAAATCGATGTCACAGTGAACAATGCCGGCGGGCTCATCACCGCGGCCAGCGGCTCGCAAGTTCAGTTCACAAACGGCGCGGACATCCAAGGTGGATTGCTGACCACGGCCAGCGGGGCAAGTTTCTTCGGCGTCATTGCTAGCAATGGCGTGATTCTCGACGGCAAGACCCAAGGCTCGCTGACCAACTCTGCAACGTTTACGATCCAGAACAATGCCGACGCGGAACTGTTCGGGACGATCAACAACACGGCATCGTTCAACGTAGCCGCGAACGGCAACACGACGGCTTTGAGCTTCGCCGGTCCGGTAACACTCACGGGTGCGGGAACGGTGGTGATGACCGTCGGTGGCAACGGCGGTACGCCCGTGCTTCGCGCGGATGTGGCCGGTGCGTCGCTGGCCAACGTGAATAACACTATTTCTGGACGGGGCCAGGTTGGAAATACCAGCCTGACATTCATTAACCAGGCCTCGGGCATCGTCAATGCGAACAGTTCAGCAAATGGATTGCTCGTGAACTCGCTCGGAACGGTGAATCAGGGTCTATTCGAAGCGACAAGCGGGGGCATTCTTCAAGTGGATGTGGTCGTGAACAACGCGGGCGGGACCATGACGGCAGGAGCAGGTAGCTCGCAGGTGCAGTTCTTGACTAACTCAAACATTCAAGGCGGATTGCTCAGTACGGCGAGCGGAGCGGGCTTCTTCGGAGTGGTGGGAAGCAACGGAGTGTTCCTCGACGGGAGCACTCACGGGACGTTGACGAACGCCGCAATCTTCACGATCCAGAACAATGCGGACGCGGAACTGTTCGGGACGATCAACAACACGGGCTCGTTCCAAGTGTCCGCGAACGGGAACACCACAGCATTGAGCATGGACGGGGCGGTGACGCTGACAGGGGCCGGCACGGTGGTCATGACCATTGGCGGCAATGGCGGCACGCCGGTGATTCGCGCGGATGTCGGCGGTGCGTCGCTGACCAACGTGAACAACATCTTCTCCGGTCAAGGCCAGATCGGAAACACCAGTCTCGCGTTCACGAGCCAGCCAAGCGGCACCGTTGATGCAAATAGCTCTGGGAATGCGCTGCTGGTGAATTCGGTCACGACGGTCAATCAGGGGTTGTTCGAATCGACAGGTGGCGGTATTTTGCAGATCGACGTCACCGTGAACAACGCCGGTGGGACCATCACGGCAGGCGCAGGTAGCTCGCAGGTGCAGTTCTTGACTAACTCAAGCATTCAAGGCGGATTGCTCAGTACGGCGAGCGGAGCGGGCTTCTTCGGAGTGGTGGGAAGCAACGGAGTGTTCCTCGACGGGAGCACTCACGGGACGTTGACGAACGCCGCAATCTTCACGATCCAGAACAATGCGGACGCGGAACTGTTCGGGACGATCAACAACACGGGCTCGTTCCAAGTGTCCGCGAACGGGAACACCACAGCATTGAGCATGGACGGGGCGGTGACGCTGACAGGGGCCGGCACGGTGGTCATGACCATTGGCGGCAATGGCGGTACCCCCGTCATTCGCCAGGATGTCGGCGGCTCCTCGCTTACGAATGCGGGAAATTCGATCAGCGGGCCAGGGGACCTTACCGTTCCGACGTACGCTCAGACTGCCGGTTTCATACAAATTCCATCCGCTGTTTCCGATTCGATTTCGAGTTTTTCTGTCAGCGGCGGCAATGCGCAGGTGGATGGAAGCCTAAGCGTTTCGGGCGGCGTCTCGACCTCCGCCACGGGCGTCATTTCCGGAATCGGTTCGATTCCGTCGAGCGTCGCGAACGCCGGCATCTCCGAAGCCGGCGATGTGCCCGCGGCAGGCACGCTGACGATCAGCTCCGCGCATACATTTGCGCAAACCTCCGCAGGCGCGTACGAAGTTGCGATCGGAGGACTCACCGCCGGAACGCAATACTCGCAACTCAATGTTTCGGGATCGGCGAGTCTGGCTGGCGCCTTGAACATTCGATTTGTGAATGGATTTACACCGGCCTCGGGAAATCAGTTCACGATTCTCACTGCCTCATCGGTTTCGGGAACCTTTTCGACGATCAACTCACCCACGCTGCTCGCCGGTCTCGCTTGGACAGTCACCTACAATTCCACTTCCGTGGTGCTGACGGTCAGCGCGGGCAGCCCATCCTCGTTTACGTTGCGAATTACGGGCACAGGGACTGGGATCGGCACCGTCACCGATGATCTAGGGCAGATCAATTGCACCGATACCGCGGGCACGGTCAGCGGGACTTGTTCGGCCAGCTATCAGAGCGGAACGGTCGTGATCCTCACCGCCGCTCCGAGCGCTGGTACTAATTTCAACGGTTGGAGCACATGCTCGGGCACTGCGACGTGCAGCGTCACGATGAGCGGCAACCAAACGGAGCAAGTTAGTTTCGCTTCCATCGTCCCAACCTTCTTAGTCTCGGTTTCTGAGATGGGAACAGGAACGGGCTCGGTCACCGACAACACGGGGCAGATCAATTGCACGGAAGCCAGCGGCATCGTTAGTGGAACCTGCTCGGCTAGCTATCTCAGCGGCACTCAAGTCACACTCACCGAGAATGCCACTTCCCCAACCACCTTCGGCGGTTGGAGCAACGCCTGCGCGAGTTCGGGAACGGAATCGACATGTGGACTGACGGTCAGTTCCAACCTCACGGCGACGGCTAACTTCCTTCCGCCGCCTACGTCGATTAACGTCACCTTCAGCCCCGGAACCAACGTCTCCCAGCAGGCTCCTTTCGATTGTCCCTCCAACCCCAACCCAACCCCGGCCAACCCCTGCACCGACGCCAACGCGCACACGCTTCAGCTCCAGATCCCCACCGTCAGCACCGGCTTTTCCGTCACCGTCACCGCGACGGAAGTCCCCCCCACTCTGGCCGACGGCCTCTGCGAAGTCGGCAACACCGTGCTCAACGATTTCGATTGCCGCTTCTCCACTTTCTTTAACTTCGGCACCGACGCCAACGGCAACACCATCGTTCCTCTCTGCTATCCCTACGCCAACGGCAATTGTGTCCACTACGATGTTTACTCCGGCACGCCGGGAACGGAGCCCGACCCGACCTTCTATAGCGGCGGCGTCTCCTGGAACATCACCTGGAATAACGACACATTCGCGCCTTCGGGTTTCTGGGCGGGCAGCACACCGCAGCTGTACGACGATCCCGACTACGCGCCCACTCCGACGTCTGCCGTCGGCACCGTGTGCACCCAGCCGATGACCATCAACGGCGTGGCGCAATCCTATGCCTGCCAGTTCGAATTCGACATCACCACGTTCTTCAATCCGACCGCGCCTGTAGACGCAGGCATTGGTGGACATACCAAGCAACTCAACGACGTCGTCGTAGCCTTCCCGCCGAATACTGCCGGCCAGCTCAGCGTCAGCAGCACTCCGGATGCGGCCACGACGAATGCAGGAACCCCGATCGGCCTCACCATCAACGTCAGCAATGCCGGTCCGGGAACGGAGAGTAGCGTCACGCTGAATGATCCGCTGCCCTCTGGCTCCAGCGTCAACTGGACGATCAGCCCCGCCTACAGCGGGCCCGGGACGTGTTCGATCGCGGGATCGGTTGGCAGCCAGGTCCTGACCTGTTCGTTCGGAGATCTGGCATCGGGTGCCAGCGCCGGTGTCCATGTGACCAGTTCTTCGGCAGGCGCAGGAACCTACGTCAACGCCGCGACAGTGACTGTCAACAACCAGCAGTTCCTGACCATCGCAACCATCACTGTGCAGCCCGTGGCGCCTGGCTTCAGCGCCCTCACCCCGTCCCAAGCGATACCCGCGGGCACCGCTTCGGTCACTTTGTCGGGAACGCTCTCGGCCAGCGGGCCCGTGTACCCATCCAGCGGCGAAACGGTTTCGGTCACCATCAACGGGACCATCGAGCCCGCGACCATCGGAACAAACGGCGCATTCACGGTCGTGTTCCCGACTTCAACCATCCCGGCGTCGGCAATTCCCTACACCATTTCCTACAGCTATGCGGGCGATGCCAATCTGACCGCAGCGAACGACACGAGCACGACGCTGACGGTGAACGCGGTCGTAACGAACTTCACGCTGACAGTGACGGAGATGGGAACAGGAACGGGCTCGGTCAGCGACAACACGGGGCAGATTAATTGCACGGAAGCCAGCGGCATCGTTAGTGGAACCTGCTCGGCTAGCTATCTCAGCGGCACTCAAGTCACACTCACCGAGAATGCCACTTCCCCAACCACCTTCGGCGGTTGGAGCAACGCCTGCGCTGCATCCGGTACTTCAGGAACCTGCGGCCTCACGGTCAGTTCCAACCTCACGGCGACGGCTAACTTCCTTCCGCCGCCTACGTCGGTTAACGTCACCTTCAGCCCCGGAACCAACGTCTCCGAGCAGGCTCCTTTCGATTGTCCCTCGAACCCCAACCCAACCCCGGCCAACCCCTGCACCGACGCCAACGCGCACACGCTTCAGCTCCAGATCCCGCACGGTCAGCACCGCTTTTACCGTCACCGCTCACCGCGACGGAAGTCCCGCCCAACTCAGGCCGACGGTCTTTGCGAAGTCGGCAACACCGTGCTCAACGATTTCGATTGCCGCTTTACGACTTTCTTCAATTACGGCACCGACGGCAATGGCAACACCATCGCTCCTCTCTGCTATCCCTACGCCAACGGCAACTGCGTCCACTATGACGTTTACTCCGGCACGCCGGGGACCGAGCCTGATCCAAGTTTCTACACCGGACCGGTCAGTTGGAACATCACCTGGAATAACGACACATTCGTGCCTTCGGGTTTCTGGGCGCGGCAGCACACCGCAGCTGTACGACGATCCCGACTACGCGCCCACTCCAACGTCCGCCGTCGGCACCGTGTGCACCCAGCCGATGACCATCAACGGCGTGGCGCAATCCTATGCCTGCCAGTTCGAATTCGACATCACCACGTTCTTCAATCCCACCGCGCCTGTAGACGCAGGTATTGGTGGACATACCAAGCAACTCAACGACGTCGTCGTAGCCTTCCCGCCGACGACAACGGGAGCTGGACAACTGGCCAGCACCAGCACTTCGAGCGCGACCACGCCCGGCAGCTCAATCAGCTTCACGATTAACGTTACCAACAACGGCCCCGGTACGGAAAATAACGTCACGCTAAACGATCCGTTACCGGACGTTTCAAGCTCTAACTGGACGTTTAGCCCGGCGTACAGCGGACCGGGGACTTGCTCGATCGCCGGCGCGGCAGGAGCTCAGACCCTTAGCTGCAATTTCGGTGATCTCCCGACCGGAACGAACTTCAACATCGGCGTCACGAACCCGGTCGCTGCTGCGGGCGCTTGGACGAACACGGCAACGATTTCCGCTGCGAACCAGCAGGTGCTCAGCATTTCGTCGGCTACGATTCAGCCGAACGCGACTTCGTTCAGCAATTTGAGCTCCTCACAGTCGATCGCCTACGGCACGGCTTCGATCGCGCTTGCCGGCGTCGTTTCCGCCCCAGGCCCGCTCTATCCGCCCACGGGTGAAACGGCCTCCGTCACGATTAACGGTGCCACGCAGACCACACCGATCGGTGCCGACGGTGCATTCTCGCTCACGTTCCCGACAGCCATAATTCCCGCATCGTCGACGCCGTACACTATCGCCTACAGTTTTGCTGCCGACAGCGATTTCGCCGCCACCACCAACACCAGCACGACGTTGACAGTTACGCCCGCAAGTCAGAGCATCACGTTTGCGGGCGGACCCACGACAGCGACCTACGGCACCATGTTCGTGGTTTCCGCCACCGCCAGCTCGGGACTGGGGGTCACCATCACGGCTTCCGGAGGGTGCACGATTTCTGGCGGAAATGTGACCATGACGAGCGGCACGGCCACTTGCATGCTCGCCGCGAATCAACCGGGCAACTCGAACTACAATGCGGCGCCGCAAATCACTACCTCAACCAGCGCTCAGAAAGCGGGCAGCACTGCAGTCATCAGTTCCAACACGCCGAATCCGTCTAACACCGGCCAGGCTGTTGCGATCAGTGTGACAGTCAGCGGTGATGGCACACCCACAGGAAGCGTTCAAGTGAGCGCAAGCACCGGTGAAAGCTGCCCTGTTACGCTCGCCTCCGGCGCTGGAACCTGTTCGATCACCTTCACGACCGCGGGCCCGCGAACGCTCACAGCCGCCTACGCAGGCGACAGCAATTTCAGCAGCAGCACTTCGAGTGGAGTTTCGCAAACAGTGAACGCAGCTGCGTCCGGAGCGCTTAAGATTGCGCCATCCAGCGTCAACTTTGGCGATGTCTACGTCGGATTGCTCGGCATCCAGTTCGTAACGTTAACCAATACTGGCACGACACCGATCTCGATTAATAAAGTTGCGGTTGCCTCGGCGGGCGGCGACGCTTTGCGCGAATTTTTCGCCGCCGGACTATGCCCGCCGTCGCTTGCCGCGAACAGGAGCTGCGCCGTTCTCCTAACCTTCATTCCGGCTCGCGATCAGACCACCTTGCAGTCGGCCGCGCTTGTCGTCACGGACTCGGCCGCCGGTAGCCCGCAGTCCGTGCCACTCGCGGGAACGCCTATCAACCCACAGGTTTCGCTGAGCCCATTTGCTCTAACCTTTCCGCCGCAGAAAGTTGGGTCGACCAGCCAGCCCATGACTGTGACTCTCGTGAATACGGGCACCACGCCTCTCGCCATTAAGACCGTCTCGATCAACGGCAACTTCGCGATCGCAGGCGGAACGACGTGTGCGAAGGGCGGGACTGTGAACCCCTCGGCGACGTGCGTCATAAATGTGACGTTCACTCCGAAATCGCCGGGGCAGGCGCGCGGATCAATTACCATCAACGATAACGCGCTGCTAGACTCGCAAATCGTATTCCTTTCTGGCAGCGGAAATTAATTCGGGAGGGATCTGCCGGAGCGCCTGTTCGCTCGGGTCTGATCGAACACAGTCTTGCTCACAGCGCTGTAAACGTCTGATTGAAAGGGGTGGTCGGGGCGAGTGGATTTGAGCCACCGACCTGCTGGTCCCGATCCAGGCGGTCGATCAAGGTGGTATCAAGTCCGAACAACCGACCGTCGGTCCCACGTGGACGACCCATAGACACACAATTGGTTGTTGTTACAGGTAGACCTTGGAGGTTTTGACCGTCTACAAAATCGACTACACGTAACTGAACACCAGATGTTCTAGCACTCGGATGTCGTTGAAAAGCATGGCGCGCCCAAGGGCTAGACTTCTTGCCGGTAGTCAGCAGGGCTGATGTCCATCAGCTCTTGGGGATTGTCGTCATCGAGGATGTGTTGGGCTCGTGCAGTTTGCTCCCCGGGAAAAAGCTGTAACGGAACGGCAAGAGCGATTTCAAATTTGCCGCTGGTAACCATCGTAGCGCCTCCGGGTCGATCTCCTCGGTCACGACCGAAGCCGTTCTCAGAAGCGCAATGAGGGGCTCCGAGTACGGGACTAGCGGGCCAATCCTTTTTATTTTTGGGTACACAGCTTGCGTGAAAAAGGGAAAATGCCCACGGCGACGAAATCTCGGCATGGCGAATCTCGCATAGAACAGAGTGAACGGTGGATGCGAGCGCAGTCATGCCCCATCCAATCAGATAGCCGAGTACAGCTAGCACTGACAAAAGTAAAACGATCGAAACGACGAAGATCAAGGAAAACGCTGTGAACAGTACCATCGCCGAGAGAAATTGAAGCGCTGGATAACTGCGGAGGGATGATAAGGCCAATATCGTGGGCACAGATACCCAAAGCCATCTTAGAGTTCCACCAGTTTTCAGCCTGGATGCTGAACTCCAATACATCAAGACTCTCCCTTGATTCGACGCCCGAGGTGCGGGCTCGTCTAAACACGTTAGAGTCCCGCACGCCAGATCGTTTCGCTTGCGCGCCTTCCCGCTCACGAATTTCTCTAAGTGTGTCGCCCCTGGAGCGATTGCAGTTTGCTACTGAAATCCAGCATTGTGTTGTATAGCCATCCGAACAGGCAACCGGCGACTGCACCGTCAAGAAATCCATCAATGGTGCCAATTGCCACGCTGGAAAGCGTGTGTGAAGAGTGAAACCACGGATATACAGAGTTCATCATCGTCAGAAAGTCCAGACCGTATTCCGGCTTTGCCAGATTGATGAGCCCCACGAGCAGAATCGCACCGCCCCACAGAAGCCCGGCAGCAATTGCCGTTCCCGTAATTGAGAGTCTCATTTCATTTTCTCCTTCGTTGCTATTCCTTAGAGGTTTGCCTTTGTTATTCACCATTTGACGATCTCTTGGCTCAGCTGCTGAACTATTGCACTTGAGCCGTCTCGCTGCCCCTAGGCATCCGTGACGCCGACTCGACCGCCTTCAGACTAGGCTCTGGGCGCTCCCAAAGAATCCGTGCCTCCGGCGAGTCGTTTGGATACACCTCCATTGATACCTGCCCTGTTGGCTGGAGAATGATGTCGACTCTGCGGTTGTACGCAAGCCAAGTTTCCTTCTTCCGGTTCATCATCCATCTTTGAGGCGTCTGTTTGTCCTGCGACTGAAGTTTTTGGACCTGTTGTTGAGTAAGTTCTTGATCCTTGCCTTCCGCGCGAGTCTCAATCTTGTCCGTCGCGATGCCCTGCGAAACCAAATAGTCCTTTACAAGCTCCGCCCGCCTTTCGCTCAGTGCCAGATTGTATTTCTCGGGTCCACGGACGTCCGCATGCCCGACAACCATCAGCCTGCTCTGCCTGTCGTACTGCTCGTTGTGCTTGAACGTGGTCGCCGCCTTCGCAAGTGCCTGTTCCTCGCTGGCCACCAAACCCACGCGCGAATGACGACGTTCAGGATACTTCGTGGGGTAAAAGACGCTGGCGAGAGTTACTGGTGGGGGAGGATCGATCGAGCCGACGATGTGCAGCATCGCCGTTCGGGTCGCCGTACCACCGCAAGCGTTGGCGACGTGGAGAGTGTAGGTTACGTCCTGGTTGATGGGTCCGACGGATGATTGATTGGGTGTCGCCTCGATGGTTTCACTGCCACTGGTTGCCACCGGACCTAAGGGTTGGATAGTGACCTTACTTCCGTCGGACGTGGACCAATTTAATGTCGCCGAGCCCTGCTCCACGACTTTGTCGCCTACCTTGTGATACCGCACTTCCGGTTGGCTGAACGCGAGCGTCGCTGTCGGCCGGGTGTTCGCGTCAATCGTGACGGTCTGTGTTGCCTGCCCTCCCGGCCCCTTCGCCACGAGTTCGTAGGTGGTTGTCTGCGTTGGGCTCACCGAACGATCACCGCTGGTCGGTACGCTTCCAATGTTGGTGATGGAGGTGTCCGCGGCATCGGTAGCCTTCCAGTTCAACGTGGCCGATTGGCCGCAGCTCGTTTGCGTCTGCGAAGCGGCGAGCTGTGCCGTCACCGGCGCGATGGGAACCTCCGCGCTGGCTATGCCTGTGTCGAAGCGCGGCAGCGGTCCAAGGCTGAGACCGCGCTTAAAATCCCGGGACTCGATCTTGCCGTTGTGGTTGAGATACACGACCTCGCGCTGGCCGGCTTTCACATCCACCGGTCCGGACCAGATGGTTTGCCCTTTTTGTGTAACCGTGACTTGATAGTCGCCCGGTTTGACGAGCAGCCACTGATGCCACAAGAAATTGTTATCGAACTCGTCCACGTGGCCGACAAAATATGCCGGAGTGCTACCGTTGAGCAGCACGGCGGCGCGCGGATGGCCTTTGAATTCGATGTCACCGAACGGCCCGGAAACCATTTCACCGGAAGCCTGCAAGGTCACGGCGAGGTCGGTGGTCTCGCCCGCGCCGATGTGGACCTTTTGCGCTTTGGGCATGTAGCCGTAATTATCGACACGGACTTCGTGCGTGCCAGCAGGCAAATCAATGGTCTGACTGCCGTCGCGAATTGCCTTGCCGTCTATGAATACATAAGCCTGCTTCGGACTTACGTGAATCTTCAGCTTGCCCGTCTCTGGGCTCGATTGCGCAGATGCCGGCACCATGCTCATCAATAGCGCTACAATTGCAAAAGAAAACACGCGGGCCAGGAATTTCGTTCGCATCATTTCACTGCTCCTTTCAATGTACATGATCGCTTTGCCTCAAGAAAATAGCGGGGCGGAGCGCAGAATCCGCCGGAAGCGTGAATCCTTGCGCTCCGGCTGCACTCCATGGCGCTGCGGCCACCGAGCCATACGAGAGAGTAACCCCGCAGAGATAATGTCTGTATTTTGTCCCGCGGCTGGCAATTGACCCTTGGAGCTAACGGACCCTATAGCTTTCGATATATAGGCGCGGGAACGAATAGGTGCGACGATCTCTCGTGCATGGGACTAAGTGCCGTAGTGCGCTCAATCTTTCTCGATACGGAGGATCGCGGTGATACAAAGAAGTGGAAAAACCCTCGTGCCCGCGCTGGCTGCGCTCGCCCAGCAGTCCAGTTGGTCCGCGAACAGCACCCAGCACAGCTCGAAGGCCAGCACGCACACGATGACCGACGCGGAATTCGCACAGCGGGCAGCGGAGGCCAATCTCGCAGAGGTAAAGCTGGGGAACCTAGCCGAGCAACAAGGTACCACTCAGACCATCAAGGATTTCGGCAAGCGCATGGTTGCCGATCATAGCAAGGCCGAGGATACGCTGAAGGCCGTGGCAGCAACCGGCAAGATCACGTTGCCGACGGCATTGGATGCCAGGGACCAGGCTATTTGCGATCGACTTTCAAAATTGTCAGGCGAGGCTTTCGATCGTACTTACGCCCGCGACATGCTGAGAGATCACAGGAACGATGTAGCCGAATTCCGTGACGAAGCAAGCGATGGCAAGGATGCGGCCATCAAGAACTTCGCCTCTCAGACTCTGCCTACTCTCGAAACTCACCTGAAGCTTGCGCATGAAATGGTCCAAGGCGTCTCAGCCCAAAAGACCGGCGAGACCAGCCGCCATAGCGGATAAGCTGCCAGCCAAGTCCCAACACACCGCAAACAAACACACCGGCACCGGCGTTGTCAGAATGGAAGGCCGGTGCCGGTCGGACTCAACAAGAGCACTGGCGAAGAGCTGCGAAGCAGGTAGCGTGAAGAGCCTTACGCTCTAGGCCCCGCGGCCTTGAGCGCAAGCGGAAACACGCGTACTTATCCTCACCCGGTCTGACCAACAGGCCGAGATCGGTTTCATCTCTCTTGGCCGCGATCTTTGCTGTGACGATTCGATTTGTCCTGCAGAATAGAGGGGTTGTCCGTTAGTTCCGCCCCGTTCACGTTATCCTTTTCGCCCGAAAGAAGAATTCGCAGACGCTGTTCATCCGCAACCTGTTTGGCCGCATCGGGCTTTAACAGAGATGGATCGCAATCGTACTTCCCGGCTTTACAAGCGAGCACGTTCCGCAGTTTATTGGCATTGCTGACCTGTTTGAATTCAGAACTGGTCAATAACAACTGGTCGCATAAAGCATCGCCGGTTTCGCATTGGAGCAGATTCCGCTGGTAGCTGAGGCTATCGACCTCCTCGTACTCCGATGACGTGAGCAAGGACCGATCGCACAATCCGTCTCCGGTTTCACAAGCTAGGAGATTCCGCTGATGATCGATCTTCTTGACCTGTTCTGCCTGTATCGGAGACAACTGTGAATGGTCGCAAGGTTCGTCACCTTGCAAACAATCAAGCAGATTCCGTTGGCGGTTAGCGTCGGCGACCTGCTTTCTCTCCGACGGGTTCAGCGGTCCGAGATCGCACAGTGCGGACCCGGTCATGCAATACCACAGACTTCGGTCATGCTTGAGTTCGACGACCTGTTCCTTCTGGGAGTTCGTCAGACAAGATGTATCGCAATCGCCGAATCCTGTCACACAATTCTGAAGGTTTTCGTGACGATCTGTTGTCTGGGCGAATCCGCGACCAAGGAATACCAGCGATAATAGAAACACTATTATGAAGGGACGCATGATCTCTCTCCATTTCGACTTCTCAGAGCGCAGTCACAACCTTACTGTTGACCTGTCGTCGCGCAAACGAGCGAATATCAACGGCGCGCTTCTGGAGTTTTGCGTTTGATTTCGTGCGCGGCAATTAACGCTTCGACCTACCGGGTTCTATAGCCCTAGATATATTCCCACGCAAGGAATGGGGACCGCTCGGAGGCTCTTCCGGGACTCCCTGGGACTGCCCGGTATCTCGAAGGTTTCCGACCAAATTAACAAAACCACGTTGCACGGCCACCACAATGGCTTCGACGCGTCCCGCTACACCGAGCTTGCTAAGGATGTGGTTGACGTGAACCTTCACGGTGCCCTCCGTCACGTCAAGAGATGATCCGATTTCTTTGTTGGACTTCCCAACCACCATGAGTCGAAGAACTTCGACTTCTCGCGAGGTCAAGCTTGGCGCCGTCATTCGCTCTGCAAGTCTCGCGGCTGCGATAGGGTGAATCCATGTTTCTCCCCTCGAAACGGCACGCACGCAGGCGAGCAAGTCCTCTCGGGCAGACTCGCCCTTGAGGACATACCCTCGCGCTCCCACAGAAAATACTTGGTAAACCTCTTCGTCTGTGCTGAAGGCGGAATAGATAACAATCCTCGTGGCGGGGTGCTTTTCCAGAATCTTCGCGATTGCTTCTGCGGCGTCCATCCCGCGCATGTGAAGATCCAGGACGGCGACCTCCGGCAAATCTCGGAGTATCGTCTCGACCGCTTCTGTCCAATTGCGCGCTTCCGCAATAATTTCCATGTCCAATTCGCGGTTGATGACTGCAGTCAGGCCTTCACGGACGATAGAGTGATCGTCGGCGATGACGACACGAATGGGGCGAGGTTTTTTCATCGTTTCGTCTTAGTTTATTCCGGGAGGAATTGGGATCGACGCATGAACCTCAGTGCCGTGGCCGGGTTCACTGTGAATGGTCCAAATGCCTCCCAGCGCCTCGGTCCGGTCCTGCATAGACGCCAAACCGAAGGTGCCAGGCGTCAGCTCGGGCTGGAATCCCTGGCCATCATCTGTCACGCGAAGCCGTGCCCGTTGAGAATCGAGGGAAATTTCGATCCGCACTTCGTGAGCCTGAGCATGTTTGACGACATTCGACAAGGCCTCCTGACTGATTCTCAGTAAACCCCTCTCAATGTGCGCAGGAAGGCGACGGCTGATCCCCTCAAAAGACAATCGAACGCTAAATGGGTTGCCACTCGTCAGGTCCTTGACCAGGCATTCGATGGCGTTCTTGAGATCCAACTTCTGCAGCTCCTCTGGGTACAAATCCCATAGGGCACAGCGCATTTCAGTCATGCTGCCACGGATCAACTGAAGTGCACGAAGAACATGTTCTCGTGCCTCTGAAATCTTGCCCTGGAAATCGCCAGCCAACTCCAAATGCATTATCGCGCCCGTGTGCGCTTGGCAAACGGTGTCGTGAAGTTCGAGAGCCATTCGCTTGCGTTCGTTGTGCACAGCTTCTTGTGTGAGTTTTTCTGTTACGAGGTCAAGCGCATGCTTTGCGTCCTGACGAGAAACCCATAGGTACGCCAGCACGGCAGCCGCTGCCCCGATAATCAAATCGTTGAGGACAGTCGTGGCAGGAACGACACCCAAACGAACTAAGCGAGCGAAGTAAACATCCAAGGCGTAATTCGCCAGCGCAATAAATATGCCAAGGACCAAAGAGCCGATGACTCGTCTTACGAGCCTCTCGTCAGGCGACATGGCGGATGACAACCTCGAGTCCGGACGCAAGAGATTTGTGGCGAAACATTAGTATAGGACGTCAACTTCGAAAAGCAATTCGCTAAAGAAAGAATCGAGCGCAATCGAGGTCCCTACCACGATGGTTATAGAGCTCGTTACACACAATGGGGAATTGATTGGCACAAACGGCCGGACTATCTTTCCGATTACTCGGGGGCATCGAGCCGACATTCCCTTCCGCTGCCTCATGAGTTCAGTGGAAAACAATCGATCACTAGGAGGAAGCTTAAGATGTCTACCCAATCAGCGAATGCGATGCAGCCGAACAAGGGTTCGGTACCTGTCCGGCAGGGCTCCATGGATTTGTTAGAGCGATTCGACGAAGTCTATGACTCAATTGCTCGGCGGGCGTTCGAGCTTTTCAAGGGCAATGGCCAATCGGCGGGACATGAATTGGATGACTGGCTTCGAGCTGAGGCGGAACTGTTGCACCCCGTCCGCTTGTATATCGCGGAGTCGGACGGCGACCTTACCGTCCGAGCAGAAGTGCCAGGCTTCGTGGCGAACGATCTTGAAATCAAAGTCGAGCCCCACCGTTTGAGTATTGCGGGGCGCCGCGAAATTAAAGAAGAAAAGAAATGCAGGAAACTCCATTCCGAATGGTGCGCCGACCAAATCTTGCGCGTGGTCGACTTACCGATGGACGTGGACACCGCCAAGGTCAATGCGATCCTGAAGGACGGCGTTCTTACGATTGATCTCCCCAAGGCCCCACACGCCAGAGCAACACGCATCGAGGCAAGGCCAGCCTGAAGCGAGCGTCACGGTCCGCCGCCTCATTGCTACGTTCCAGGCATGAAATGGCGGCGGGCGGTGGCCAGCCTTAGCGGGCCCGGGTTAAGAGTGACTGGCAAGGCAGGCGAGGCACGTTCCGCTAGGCCTATCCCACCCGGGGTCACAAAATGCGCAGAGTATGACGACATGGACGATAACTAGACACCGCCAGACACACCCTGATTTATACGATGGTTTCCTCAAATTAGGACACCACCGGATTCGGCGTCGGAAGTCGCTTGCGAAGCGCGAATCCTAATTGGGCGTCGCGGACTCCGAGAGCACTTTGCGGATTTGGTCGGCCTGCGCGTAGTTCGGGTTGAGTTTCAGCGTGTCTTCGAGCTGCTGCTTGGCCATGGTGCGGTTGTTTGCTTTCTCATAGGCCATACCGAGGTGATAGTGGAAATTGGGATTCTGCGGATTTCCGTTGACCGCTTCCTGCAGCGTATTGATTGCGGAGCTGTACACGCCCTGATGGTAGTAGGCCCAGCCGAGAGTATCGGCGGCGCTGGGAACGTCGGGCATTCCTTTGCGGGCGGTTTGCGCGAGCGACAGCGCCACGTTGATGTTGCCGTCATGCTCGAGCATCAAGTAGGCGAGATTGTTTGCGGCGACGGCGTAGTCCGGCTGTATCTGCAGGGCTTTCTGGTAGAGATCTTCCGCCTGCTGCCACTCTCCGCGGGCTTCCATCAGGGTCGCGAGAAAAATGTAAGTTCGGAGGTCGCGTGGATTTTCCTGGAGGGCGCGCTGATAGTTGGCAATGGCCTGATCCACCGATCCGCGCGCAACCTGGGAGCTGGCCAGCATGAGAAACGCGCTGATGTTGTTCCTGTCGAGATCGATAGCTTTTTGGAAAGCCTCCTCGGCTTTCGCCGGGTTCTGGTCGCGGAGTTCAGCCTGGCCAAGAAGAACATAAAAAGTACTGTTATCGGGCACGCGGGCAATTTGGTCCTGCACGCGGCGCAGCGCCTGCGCCGGCTGCTTATGCTCAAGGTCTATGTGAACGAGTCCAGAGAGCGCACCCGAGTCGGACGGATTTAGGGCAAGAGCCTGGGAGTAGAGTTTTGCTGCGTCGTCGAGCCGCTTCTGGGCGACGCGCAGGTCGCCCATGAGCGCAAACGGGGCGGCGTCTTTTGGCGCTGCGGTCATGGCCTTGTTCAAATCCGCCTCGGCGCCCGCAGCGTCGCCTTTGGCGAGCAGGGCGCGAGCGTGAAACAAATAACCTTCGGATGCGCGCGGTTCAAGCTTGATCAGCTGTTCGCTGCTGTCAACGAGCAGGGCGCTGTTGTGCTGTCGCGCGGCGATTACCGCGAGGCCGCGTTCGGCTTCGATCATATTCGGGCGCAAACGAGCGGCTTGCGCCAACTCCGTCTGGGCCTGGCCGAAATTCGACACATCCGCGTAGGCGATGCCGAGATGATAGTGCGCGAGTGGATTATCGGGTGCGGCCTTAACGGCGGCCTCCAACACTGGAACGGCGTCACTTGCTTTGCCCTGGCGAATCAGAATGTCTCCGCGCATGACCAGGCACTCGACATCCGTGGGCGTTTTTTTAAGGAGAGCATCGTTGAGCTTTGCCGCTTCGTCGAGATGGTTCTGGAGAATCCGTATCTCAATGTAAGCTTTGGTGACCGAAGTGTCTTTGGGATGGTCGGCATGAAGCGAGGCGAACTCTGAGGCGGCCTTATCCAAATCGCCTTGCGTCAAATAATAGTCGCCAAGCATGCGGTAGCCAGTCGGGTTGTCCTTCTGCGCGGCTTTCCCATCGCGCATGGCCTGCTCGGCCATGTCCTTTTGGCCTTCGCTTAGATAGAGCCTGGCCAGCGCAGCGCGTGCGACCGGATCCTGCGGGGCTACTGCGACCGCGGCCTGAAACTGCTTCTCCGCGTCGGACGGCCGCTTCTGACGCTCCAAGAAGCTGCCGTATTGCAAGAGGGCCGAGGCAGATTTCGGGTCGAGCGAAATCGCCTTCTGATAATTCTGTGCGGCTGAAGCGAAGTCCTTATTCCGTTCCTGAAGCTCTGCGAGATTCAGATAAGACGCGGCGCGATTCGGATCCAACTCGATGGCCTGATGCGCATCGCGGAGAGCCGTGGGGAGATCGCCTTGCGCCGCATCAGTGCCCGCCAAAAGCATTCGAGCCTCGGCGCTTTGAGGATCGCTCTGCAGGACGGTTTCGGCATGTTTTCGCGCTTCCACGGAGTTGTGCCCGAGCAACAGCAGGTTGCCCAAATCCATTTGGGCTTTCATGTTCGCCGGGTCGAGCCTAACGGTACTCGACAGTTCCTGGTAGGCGCCTCTCAAATTGTCCTGCTTCAGGAAGCACTGTGCCAAGCCGAAGTGGGCGTCTGCATATTTGGGATCAATCTGGATCGCGTTTTCGTATTCGATCGCTGCTTCGCGGATTTTTCCGTCCTGAAAGTACGAGGCGGCTCTGTCCATGTAGGCCTTCTTCCGTGCTTCGGGGTTGCGACGGCAACCGTCGATCAAGCACGGAAAAGAGAGCACCAGAATCCAAACTAACCACTTTCCGCGAACTGTCATTTCTGTCCCTCGGCTCCCGACCATGATAGCAGCCGGTTATTCAATCGGTGAGGCAGCGAGCGCCGTCTATTATGATGCAATCTAGCGCCCGGTCCGGTGAGGGAATTTTGGAATGGACACGATGCCGCTAAGTCACGCACAATCTGGGACTTGAAGAAGACGCAGGGCGAATTCGGCGCGAACTTCTTTGGGATGGGGCCGTTCAGTCCGTGGGTCAATCATCTCCGAGATGTGGAACACTTTTTCCACTGTTCGGCCTCTCGACTCCATGAAATCCCCAATGCGTGGCGAATGTAAGTTGCTGATTAGAGGTCATTAACCGGCATTCTTGGCGTAAGTCATTATTAATCAGCGTCGGGAACGAAATGGCAAGCACTTTACCCATTCGTGGAAGCTGGTCGGGACTAAATGGGCATTCCTAGCGAACCGACGCCAGCTGCCAATGCCATATAACGTTATGCAAAAAAGCCAGTTATTTTGGATTCCGTTTTGGGCATAGGAGCGCCTGGTACTGGCAGTCGTCGTGCAATCTCAAGTTTCCGGAGGAGTAGGTCGCGTCGGCAGTCGGACGGCAGTAGAACGCGATCGGAACTTGACCGTATCTCATGACCAGCCAAAGAGTTGACGAACTAACGGTGCAGCAAGTTGACGCCGGCTTCGTTGGAGGCATCAGCCCCGTCATGCAGGCTCTGGAAGGCGTGGTTGGTGAGATCGCTCCCACAAGTATTCCGGTGTTGCTGGTTGGAGAAAGCGGCACGGGCAAAGAGATGTTCGCGAACCGGATTCATAAGCTTTCGGAGTTCGGCGAACAGCGGATGGCAAGAATATCCTGCGCGGCCATGAATCCGAGCGCGTTTTCGGGCGAACTGGGACTGAATTCGAACGGACGGAGCGAGACTGCGAAGAACGCATTCGGCACGCTGTTCCTGGACGAAATCAGCGAACTGGAACCCGAATGCCAGCGCAGTTTGCTGTGCGCGCTGCCTGACGGTGATGCCGGAACGCGAAGGGGGTTGCTGAAAGCGCGCGTAATTTCGACGACCAGCCGGAACCTGGACGAAGAAATGCGCGAGGGGCGTTTTCGAAGAGAACTCTATTATCGGATTAACGGTGTCTGTTTGCGATTGCCGCCTCTGCGCGAACGAAAGGAAGATATTCCGCTGCTGGCAGATTTTTTCCTGGCCAAGCATGCTTCGCAAATGCGCCGAGCGAGGCCGTCGGTGAGTCCTCGCACGCTCGAAGCGTTTCTGGATCATTCCTGGCCGGGCAACATACGCGAGCTTGAAAACGTGGTGATAAAATTGGTGGCGCTTGGGGATGAGCGGCTGGCCATCGCGGAACTGGGAAACGCTGTTTTCGTCGCCCGAAGGACAGAGGCGGTTGCGGTTCAGGGCCATTCCCTGAAGGCCGCGGCCCGAGCGGCATCGCGCGAAGCGGAGCGCGAACTGATTTTGAAGGCCTTGGCGCGAACGCGATGGAATCGGAAGCGCGCCGCACAGGAATTGCAGATTAGCTACAAATCCCTGCTGTACAAACTGAAGCAGATCGGGTTCGATGAGTCTGAGGTGAATCCGTGAGAAGGGAGTGGGCGATGTTGAGGAAATTCCAACTGGGAGCGGCGGTCGCGCTTTTACTGATTGTCTCTCCGTCGCGCGCTCAAGAGAAGGCAGACAAGAATCCTCCTGCGGCGGGGGAAACCGGCAGCGCGGCGCCAAAGTCGGCGACCGTTGACCCAAGCTATGTAATCGGCGGGCAGGATGTGCTTGATATCAGCGTTTGGAAAGAGGCTGAACTGACGCGAGTCGTTCCGGTGCGACCCGACGGCAAGATCTCGCTGCCGCTGCTGAATGATGTGCAGGCGGCGGGATTAACTCCGACACAGCTGGCGGCACAGATTACGGAGAGTCTGAAGAAATTCGTGACCAATCCTCAGGTAACAGTGATCGTGACGGCTATCAACAGCCAGAGAATCTATATTCTCGGCGAGGTGAACCGCGCGGGCGCTTATCCGCTGTTGCCGAATATGACGGTATTGCAGGGATTGTCGAGCGCGGGCGGATTCACGCTGTTCGCCAATCTGAAGAAGATTTACATGTTTCGCATGGAGAACGGCAAGCAGGTGAAATACCCGTTCAACTACAAAGACGTGATCAACGGGAAAGCACCCGAGGAAAACGTGGTGCTCAAGGCCGGCGATACGATCGTGGTTCCGTAGGGGAGATGATGAAAACGTTTTTTTACATTGTCGCGACGGCTGTGTGCGTGGTTGCGCTGAGTGCTCCTGCGGTACGTGCGCAACAGCCAGCACCGGACCAGAGCCAGCCACAGGCGCCGGATCAGACCCAGCAACAGACTCCGTCGGATCAGGCGCCGGCCCAAGCTGCCACGCCAATTCCTGCGTATCATTCGCCGCTGGCGTCGGCGGCGAACAATGATGACGAAGACAACGTAACGGAACTGACGCCCGATACGAGCGCGCTGACGGGCGTGCAGAATTTGACCATCGGTGCGCCGGTATCGCGCAGCTACTGGCAACCGCACGTTGACTTTACTTCCACCGTGGATTCCAACCCGCAGATCGCGCCTGGACAGAGCAGCTGGGGCACATGGACTTCCATTATCGGCGGAGTCGATTTGCATCGCACGTCGGGAAATTCCGTGTTGGTACTGGACTACCTCGGCGGCGGAATGTTTTCCAATGATTCCAATGGAAACAATGGAGTGCTGCAGGGGCTCAATTTTTCGGACAGGTACTTGTTTCGACGGTGGGCGATTTTGTTTTTCGACCAGCTCAACTATTCGCCGGGATCGGCGTTCGGATTGAATGGGCTGGGCGGGGACAGCTTTCCCGGGGGGGGGGCGGCGGGCACAGGAACCCCGTTCAACCCGGGCCAGTCTCTACTTACCGGGCAGGGCCAGATCCTTCAGAATTCTTTCAACACGGAAGTGGATACGTATCTGACGGCGCGTTCGTCGCTGACGTTTGTGGGGGGATACTCCCTGGGGCACTATTTTCAGAGCGATTTGTTCGATTACGGGAACGCGAACTTTCGAGTTGGTTACAACTACCAGCTCGACCGGAGAAACACCATTGGTTTGTCCTATACGTTCAGCGAATTCAACTACAGCAATTCCAATCAGTCGATCACCAGTCATACGGCGCAGGTCTCGTACGGCCGGCGGGTGACCGGGCGCCTGGCGTTGCAAGTGGGAGTGGGCCCACAGATTTCTTTTTCCCATGAGCCCATTACGGGCGCGGTATCGCCCGGCGGAGCCCCTGGGGCGACTTCGGCGACTTTGGTCGGCTGGGCGCTGAACGCGAACCTGCAATACCAGTGGGAAAGAACGAGCTTAATCCTGTCCTACAATCACGGTGTGGGAGGGGGGGCGGGGTTACTGGCCGGCTCTCTGACGGATACCGCGAGCGGATCCGTTACGCGGCGAGTTTCGCGGACTTTTTCGAGCGGAATCACAGGCGGATATTCGCGAAATCAGGGAGAAGCGATCGGCTTGGGGGCGGCGACCAATCAAACATTCGATTACTGGCTCGGCGGAGCGAGTCTCAGCCATCCGATTGGACGCACTTTGGGACTCTCGCTGTCGTATCAATTTCAATATCAGACTTCCAATACTCCGCTCTGTGTCGGGCCGACATGCGCAACGAACGTGACACGCAATTTGATTTCCTTTGGAGTGGGATGGCACGAGCGGCCGTTATTGTTCTAGCGATGGAAGCGAAGGATGATGATCGGCGGGCTGGGCAAGAGATGCACATGGCAGGGAGGCCGGCATGACGGAACGTGAACTGACTCCAGCAGACTATCTGGCGATGCTTCGCCGGCGATGGATTCTGATTGCAGCGTGCGCCGTTGTCGGAGCGCCGCTCGCGTACGGAATTTCACTCTTCCTGCCGAGCCAGTACGTGTCCCAAACACTCGTTCTTGTGGATCAACAGACTGTGCCGACGGATTTTGTGAGGCCAGTGGACACAACGAACATCGGCCAGCGTCTGGCGAGCATGCAACAACAGATTTTGAGCCGTACGCGATTGGAGCCGATGATTCGACAATTCGGGCTGTATGCAAACGACGCCAATCGAGCTTCTATGGACACGCTTGTGGCACGGTTGCAGAAGGCGATCGAAGTGACACCGGTGCAACCAATGGCGCAGACGCAGGCGACCAATTTGCCGGGATTCTTCGTCAAAGTCACATTGGGCAACCCGCGAACAGCGCAGCAGGTGTGCACTGCGATCACTTCAATGTTCATTGAGCAGAGCCTTTCGCTCCGCCAACAGCATTCGCAAGACACAACTCAATTCCTGTCCCAACAACTGGACGATGCCAAGACGCAACTCGATCAGCAGGACGCCAAGCTGGCTGCGTTCAAGTCGCGCTATATCGGCTCGCTCCCGGATGAAGAACAGACGAACTTGAACCTGCTAACCGGATTGACGACGCAACTCGATGCAGCGACTCAGGCACTGGCTCGCGCTCAACAGGATAAGACTTTCGCAGAATCCATGCTGGCTCAACAGCTCGCGGCTTGGCAGGAGGCCCAGACTGGCCGCAACCCGGACACGCTGGAGCAGCAGCTCGCGGTTCTGCAAACCCAGCTATCCAGCCTCGAGGCAAGGTATACGGAAGACTATCCGGATGTGATCAAGACGAAGAATGACATTGCCGCTCTCCAGAAGAAAGTCGCGGAGAACGAAGGCGCGAAGGGCGTCACGGATCCCTCCAAGGCTCCGAGGTCTTCCGTCGAGCCCGCACAGATCACCCAGTTGCGAGGGCAGATCCACGCGCTCGAGCAGACGATCGCCGAGAAGTCGAAGGATCAGGAACAGATCAAGCAGCAAATAAAGCTATATCAAGACCGCGTTCAATCGAGTCCGGTGGTGGAAGAGCAATACAAAGAGTTAACTCGCGGCTATCAAACGGCCCTGGATTCTTATAATGAACTGCAAAAGAAACGCGGCGAATCGGCGATGGCAACGGAACTGGAACGCCAACAGGAAGGTGAACAGTTCCGCGTCCTTGACCCGGCCAATTTGCCGGACCAGCCCAGCTATCCAAATCGTCTTCTTTTCACTACGGGTGGACTAGCTGGTGGACTGGCGTTGGGATTGGGAATAGCAATCCTACTGGAGATGCGTGACACGTCGATGCGTACGGAGCGAGACATCGAGTTCGTCCTGAAATTGCCCGTGCTCGCGTTGGTTCCCGACATCAAGCCATTGTCGGGGAAACCCTCGAGGCCGGCGGCCATTCCGCCAGACACGAGATCGATTCCGAGTCTGGACGCGGGAGCTTAAGGAGAACATGTACCAGAGATTCTTTGGACTCAAAGAGAGTCCGTTCAACGTCAATCCTGATCCGCGCTACCTGTATCTGACCAGGCAGATTCAGGAGGCGCTCGCGGGGCTGACGTATGGCATTCAAAACCGGAAAGGCTTCATTCTGCTGACCGGTGAGGTCGGTACGGGAAAGACAACTCTGCTCAATCGTTTACTCGATTGGCTACACGGGCAGAGGATGGCTACGGCGTACATTTTCAATTCGCGACTGGAAGTCGATCACCTGTTCGACTACATGATGGCGGATTTCGAGATTCCCTGTGAGTCGCGGGAAAAGAGTCAGGTGCTTTTGCGGCTCAACCAGTGGCTGCTGGAGCGTTATCGCGCGGGGAAAACGGCAGTCCTGATCGTGGACGAGGCCCAGAATCTGGAGCCCGAGGTGCTGGAGGAAATTCGGCTGCTGACGAATCTGGAGACCTCAACGGAAAAACTGTTGCAGATCGTGCTCACAGGACAGCCGGAACTCGAGGAAAAGCTGAAAATGCCGTCGCTCCGTCAGCTGCGCCAGCGAATTACGTTGCGCTGCCATACGGCGCCTCTTTCGTTGGAAGAAACGTATGGCTATATCGCCGAACGGTTGCGCATTGCCGGGGCGAGCGGCGAGCCGATTTTTTCGAAGGAAGCCATACAGACTGTGCACAGCTATTCACACGGCATCCCGCGCGTTGTGAATCTTCTTTGCGAGCATTCGATGATCAATGCGTACGTGGACAGCCTCCGGCCGGTTCCGGCACACATGGTGGAGGAAGTGGCGCGGGAGTTTCAGCTTGATGAGATCGCGCCGATCGCGGCCACGGGGCTTCTTACCGGCGCGCAGCAGAGCGCGAGCACGCAGGCACTGTTGGAAAACCTGGACGAATTGCTGGGGCGTTTGCGCCAGGTAAATGTTGCGCCTTCCCGTGAAAGGAAATCATGAGTCGGATCCACGAAGCGCT
The DNA here is from genome assembly GCA_963814605.1 of uncultured Acidobacteriota bacterium. Classification (GTDB taxonomy): domain Bacteria; phylum Acidobacteriota; class Terriglobia; order Acidiferrales; family UBA7541; genus Palsa-295. The sequence continues at coordinate 620,126 of CAWFDD010000003.1, forward strand.
GAAAAAGGCAGAACAAGAGCGGGCGATCACTCAAGTGTCGGCACCTGATGTCGCAGCCATGCCGCCAGAACCAATTGTTGCCTCGGAGAGATGGACTGGCAGCGCGTTGGAAGCGCCGGCGAACGTGATGGCACCAGCGAACGTCGCTCTGCCAGGTGATTTTCTACGATTCGACGACTTGCGCGAGCATTGTGCGCACCCGACATGGCACTTTGATCCAAACGTAAACGTATTCTTCAATCCGAGCTTGAGCGTGCACGGCGCGGAACAGTTTCGGACACTGCGTTCCCGGCTATACCAGCTTCGAGGAACGCAATCGTTGCGGACACTCTTGGTGACGAGCGCCATCCCGGGCGAGGGAAAGACATTTGTGACTTCCAATCTGGCGCAAGCGATTGTTCGCCAGCCGGATCGGCGAGCGCTGATTATTGACGGCGATTTGCGCTGCGCGCGACTGCATCTACCACTGGGCGCACCGACCTCTCCGGGACTTACAGACTATCTGCGTGGTGAAGCAGACGAAATGGCCGTTATCCAGCACGGCCACGAAGGCAATCTTTGTTTTATCGCCGGAGGAAGTCAAGTTACGGATCCCAGCGAACTGCTCTCGAACGGCCGGTTGCGCAAATTGCTTGATCGCGTGACGCCCGTATTCGATTGGGTGATTATGGACTCGCCGCCGTGCGTTCCGGTCGCAGATGCGAGCATTCTGGCCAACTTGTGTGATGGAGTGTTGTTGGTCGTGCGCGCAGGCTCGACACCTTCAGATGTTGCTCAGCGCGCTTGCCAAGAGCTGCAAGGGAAAAACGTCGTTGGCGTCGTGCTTAACGCCGTTGACGAGGCCGGGATGTACGGATCGAGTTACTACCAAGGCTATGGATACGGCTACGGTGAACCCAAAGCCTCAGAAAGCTAGCAAGTCAGCCACGTTTTCATCCGTTTCGCACACGGGAACGACGCTGTCTCGAGCTCTGCAACTCCGCCGGTAAGATTCTCAGGTTGAGACAAATTTCGGCCGGTGTGCCCAACCTACCGCTGGTTGACAGGGGCGCGAGGAGTTACAGGCCAACGCCCTTCCTGTAACCGTCTATAAAAAAAGCAGATATGTCATATTCATTGATGCTAACGCGTGCCTAAGCGGCTGGCAGCGAGGTAAGGAACAGCGTTGGCAAATGATGGTAAGAGTTTTCACTCCCCAGCCGCCCATATGCGCAGACTTGTGGACCGCTCAAGATCCAAACACCGGGACAGATCATTAAGATCCTTATTTTCAGATACTTAGCAAAGTTGCATGGCAGGCGCAGTTCGTCCAGATCGACGGTCGGTCTGGCACGCTGGTTGCGATATTGTACGCAGTACTCGGGCGGGTTTATGGCGGTAGCCTAGACACTGGCGACGCACGAGCCCCAGGAAGCGGAAGGGAGCTGTTGATCCGAAATGAGTCCCGCACCGGATGGCCAACAGTGGTTTGCTCTCCAGGTAAGGACGCGTTGGGAAGGCTCCACCGCCGTGTTGCTCTCGGGCAAGGGGTATCAGACTTTTCTTCCCACGTATAAGACGAGGAAACGATGGAAGGGTAAGGTGCGCGAGGTGGACTCCGCGCTATTCCCGGGCTATGTGTTTTGCAACTTTGATGCGCAGAAGCGCTTGCCGATCCTGGTCACGCCCGGCGTAATTTCAGTCGTCGGCCAGGGCCGGATACCGATGCCAGTGGATGATGGTGAGATAGCCGCGATCCAAACGGTTGTTTCATCGGGGCTGCGCGCGGAACCGTGGCCCTATCTCGAACTCGGCCAGAGAATCCGAATCGAACAGGACGCGCTCCAGGGTTTGGAAGGTATTTTGGTTAATTTTAGGGGCAACCATCGCATTGTGGTGTCGGTATCACTTTTACGCCGGTCGGTTGCGTTGGAAATTGATCGAGCTTGCGTGAGTCCCGTTGCACCTTCTCGAGTGGCGGCTCGCGGGCCGGTCGGTGTGCATCCGATGCTGCAGGGTGTCGTCGCTTAGATCTCAGATTGATTTAGCTTGTGCCGGACGAGGAACCGCAAGACAGAAATCAAAATGGCCAACAGCGACCCAAAGATTTTTCTTGGAGATGTAAGACCTCCGCAACGAAATGGACGCAAGGCGTTGTCGCGTATGGGCGCTGTGCCACCGCGGCGAGAAGCGATCCTCGGAGAAGATACGCTGCACGCGATGCTGACGCTGGAACGCAGGCGCGCAGAGCGGTCGCGCAAGCCTTTCGTTCTGATGCTGCTGGACTCGCGCGAAGTGCCGAAGAATGGAAACGGCTCGAGATTCACTGAGCAGCTTTCCTCCGTTGTTTGCGACGCGACCCGTGAGACCGATCTAATTGGCTGGTATGAAGAGGGCGCGATCCTGGCCGTCATCTTCACGGAGATTAGCGTCGAGGGAAAGAATCCCATCACCGAGGTTTTGCATTCCAAGGTCGTAGCAGCATTGCGAGAGAATCTCGATCACCGGCTGGCGCCAAAATTAGTCGTTACAGTCCATCTTTTCCCGGAGAACTGGAATACGGAACATCCCGACCGAGTGGCTGATATTAAGCTCTATCCCGAGCTTTCGAAAGGTAGCAGCAAGAAGCGGCTACCCATGATTGTGAAACGCGTAATCGATGTTCTCGGTAGCGGCGCGTTGTTGCTCATCCTTTCACCGATATTGGCGGCGATTGCTCTATTAATTAAACTGACGTCCAAGGGACCGGTTATTTTCGAACAGGAGCGCCTGGGACAGTTCGGGAAACGATTCGGATGTCTCAAGTTCCGAACGATGTACACGAATAATGACCCGAAGATACATCGTGAGTTCGTTCAACGCTTCATCGCCGGTAACGAGCAGAAGCGGGTAGAGAGCGAAACCGAGTCGGTTGTTTACAAGATCACGAACGACCCTCGCATCACGCCGATCGGCAAGTTCCTGCGCAAGACCAGCCTCGATGAGTTTCCGCAGTTCTGGAATGTCCTGCGCGGCGAAATGTCACTTGTGGGCCCGCGCCCTCCGGTACCGTATGAGTTTGAAGTGTACGATTTTTGGCACCGGCGCAGAGTGCTCGAGGTGAAGCCGGGTGTCACCGGATTGTGGCAGGTGAGCGGACGAAGCCGAACTTGCTTCGACGACATGGTTCGATTGGATCTCCGGTATTCCCAGTCCTGGTCACTGTGGCTCGATCTTAAGATCCTGGTGGCCACACCACGTGCGGTCTTCACGAGTGAAGGCGCGTTCTAATTTTCGCTCGAACCTCGATTTCCGCTGCTTCTTTATCTTGGAATTCGCAAGTACCTCGTTTTCTGATTTATCAGCACTCCGTAAACGCATCGTCTAAGTCGATGAATCAGCCTGAGGCAGGCGAGCGCGAGGGAACGATTCGATCGAACTAGACTTCAGGTGCATCAAGATACGAACAGACACTTCTCCGCAGACTGCAGAGGAAAAATGATCCGAGTCGGTGTGATTGGCTACGGTTATTGGGGTCCCAATATCGTCCGAAACTTGCACGGATTGGACTCAACACGCGTGGAGATGGTGTGTGACATGAGCTCCAAGGCTCTGGCGCGTGTGAGGAAGGCCTATCCGGGCATCTCCACGTGCTCCGATCCGACGGAAATTCTGACTTCGCCTGCCATCGACGCGGTGGCGGTGATCACCCCGGTTTGGACTCACTACGAACTGGCGAAGAAGGCGCTGGAAAATGGGAAGCACGTTTTCGTTGAGAAGCCGTTTACCTCGACCGCGGAGCAGGCCGAGGAATTAATTGAACTCGCGGCGCGGAAAAATCTGAAGATTATGGTGGACCACACGTTTTTGTTCACCGGGGCGGTGCGAAAGATTCGCGAACTCACGGAAAGCGGCGCGCTGGGCGATCTCTATTACTATGATTCACTGCGCGTCAACCTTGGGTTGTTCCAGCACGACGTGAGCGTCATTTGGGATTTGGCTCCTCACGACCTCGCGATCATGGATCACCTGATCAAAGGCGAGCCCGAGGCCGTGGTAGCAACCGGCGAACGCCACCTGAACGGAGTCGAAGACGTAGCGTTTATGACGATCTATTACCCGGGAAACGTAATCGCGCACATTAACGTTAACTGGCTCTCACCGGTGAAGATTCGTATGACCATGATCGGCGGCCAAAAGAAGATGCTGGTCTGGAACGATCTTGTGGCAGACGAAAAACTGCGGGTGTACGACAAAGGCGTTCAAATTACTTCGGGTGATGGAATTCGAGACCTACTGGTCAGTTACCGCACGGGCGACATGTGGGCGCCGCAGGTGGCGCAGTTGGAAGCGCTGCACGTGGAACTCGATTACTTCGCGGATTGCATCCTGAACGACAAGACGCCCTTCAACGATGGGCATGCCGGTTTGCGCATCGTGCGCATGCTGGAAGCTGCCGACGTGTCGATCCAAAAGAGAGGAGAATTGGTCCGCCTGTGAACGAATTCTGCGTAATTTCGCCGGACGTGAAGCTGGGACAAGGCGTCAAGCTTTCCAAGTTCATCAATCTGTATGGCTGTCAGATCGGCGATGAAACGAAAATCGGCGCGTTTGTTGAAATTCAAAAGAATTCCAGCGTCGGACGCCGCTGCAAGGTTTCGAGTCACACGTTCGTATGTGAGGGCGTGACGATTGAAGACAACGTATTCATCGGCCACGGCGTGACATTCATCAACGATTCCTATCCGCGCGCGACGACGCCTGACGGTGAGATCCAAACCGAAAAGGATTGGCGCGTGGAGACCACGGTGGTCAAACGCGGAGCTTCCATCGGATCGGGATCCACGATTCTTTCCAAGATCGTGATCGGCGAGAACGCGATAGTCGGCGCGGGGAGTGTGGTGACCCGCGACGTGCCCGCCAACACGATTGTTGCCGGCAATCCGGCAAGGATTCTGCGCTCAATTGAAAATCCAACAAAGGTGAACGGATGACGAACAACGCAAAGATTCCTTTTGTCGATTTGGTGACTCTGCATCGCGAACTCGAGACGGAATTACTGGAAGTGTGCAAGAAGGCCATTCAATCGGCCGGCTTCATCGGAGGGCCGGAGGTCGAGGGATTCGAGCGCGAGTTTGCCCAGTTTTGTGATGCGAAGCATTGCGTGGGGGTCAACAGCGGCACCGATGCGCTCCGTTTTGCTTTGACAGCGGCAGGAGTTCAGCCCGGGGATATCGCGCTGACCGTGTCGCATACCTTTATCGCGACTACCGAGGCGATATCTCAGGCAGGCGCTCAACCGGAGTTTATTGATGTCGACCGGCGGACGTACAACATGGACCCGGGAAAGCTCCGGCACTTTCTGGACGCGAAATGCGTGTTCGACAAAGCGACGGGCCGATACGTTCACAAGAATTTGGGAAAACCCGTGACAGCGGTGGTTCCAGTTCACCTCTACGGCCAGATGGCTGATATGGACGCCATCTTGGAGATTGCGGAGAAGTACAAACTGATCGTCGTTGAAGACGCTTGCCAGGCGCACGGCGCGGAGTATTTCTCCAAGAAGCAGAATCGCTGGTTGAAGGCAGGTTCGGTTGGCCGCGCGGCGGCGTTCAGTTTTTATCCCGGAAAGAATCTGGGCGCGTGCGGAGAAGGCGGAGCGATCACCACGAATGATCCGGAAATTGCGCGCAAGTCGGCGATGATTCGAGATCACGGCCAGTCCAAGAAGTACTATCACGACGTCGAAGGTTACAACGGGCGGCTCGATTCGATGCAAGCGGGTATGCTGCGCGTCAAATTGAAGCATCTTTCGAAGTGGAACGAGCAGCGTCGCGAGAGTGCGCGAGTCTATGATGAGCTGTTCAAGGCGATGGGAGGCAGCGTTGTGTCGCCCTACCAGCCGAGCGAATCAAAGTCCGTATATCACTTGTACGTGGTGCGGACACCGTTCCGCGATGAGCTGCAGAAACATTTGAACGAAGCCGGCATCGGAACCGGAATTCACTATCCCATCCCGGTTCACGTCCAGAAAGCCTATGCCTCCTTGGGCTGGAAAAAGGGCGATCTTCCCGAGTCGGAAGAAGCCGCGGATCAAATTCTCTCACTCCCCATGTTTGCCGGATTGACGACGGATCAACAAAAGCGCGTAGCGGAGAGCATCTGTCAGTTCGCAACTTCCTACGCAGTTCGCTGATTTCGACGGTCCCACTATCCTCGGAATTCCTTCCAGTCAATCAAAATTGATGCGAGAAATCTCTTCTGGATTGGAAGCAGCGGGCCGGGCACTCCTTAGCAGTGCGTCTGCTCGGATGCAGACCGGCATTCGCACAAGCGGTGAGCGCCAGATGGATGTGCGGGAGTTGAATTCGCTGGCGCTGCGATCCCTCGGCTCTCTTTTCAACGAAAGAGAGCAGCTTTTTTCCCACCGCGTTATTTTGACTGGCAATGGATTTTGGTGGGACGCATCGTCGCGGAAACGTACGATGGTCGCGCTTCTGGGATTGCATCGGCTAGCAGAATTTGGGGGCACCCAACCGTTTGACATTGCCTCGGTTCGGGACGTCGTCCTGCGGGACAAGAGTTGGGTAAAGAAAGCCGGAGACCTGGGCCTGCTGACTTGGTTTGTTGCTGTTTGCGCGCCGGATCGGCTGGGTGCAATATTCAAGGAGTTCGATTTCGAAAGCGCACTAACGATCTATTCGGATGGCCGGCAGGCTCGTACGACCGGCTTGGCGTGGTTCTTGGCGGGCATCGCCCACGCTCGACTCGCGTGTCCTGAATCGCTTCCGGACCTGACCGACGTGGCAGTGGATGCGTACCATTTGCTCAAAGATAACCAGAGCGAAAACGGCATTTTTGGGCACGCCGCTTCGCCTGGCTTTCCTCGGGAGATGCTGTATGGCCGACTGGGAACGTTCTCCGATCAAATATATTCGATCTACGCGCTTTCGTTGTTTGCCCAAGCTTTTCATATCGAGGAACCGCTCGAATCTGCTCTGGGGTGCGCAAATGAGGTGTGTGCGCTGCAAGGAGAGATGGGGCAATGGTGGTTCCTTTACGATAAACGTACGGCTCGCGTCGTAAACCGCTATCCCGTGATTTCACTGCATCAAGATGGAACGGCTCCCTGCGGACTTCTTGCGCTGGAAGAAGCGACCGGTCGAAACTTCCAAGAATCAATATTCAAGGGATTGTCATGGATTGCCGGGGCAAACGAACTTGGAAATGATCTCCGAAATCGTGATCAAGCGTTCATTTGGGATTCGATCGGACCCAACAGTCGAATCCGAAGATACTCGGATGCAGCGCTTGGTTTGATGTTTCCTCGCCGCGAGACCAAAGCACGAGGTCTTGGAATCCGGTACGAAGCTCGCGCCGATCATTTGGGATGGCTACTCTACGCGTTCGGAAGGCATGGCCTACCGGACAGTAGATAAGTGATTTACTGGCGCTCGATTGCGCATCCACGGCTGCGATTTGACTAATGAAGACCGCTTCTCACTACGTATTGATCACGCCGGCGCGCAATGAGGCACAGTTTCTTGCGCTGACCATAGAATCGGTGATCGCGCAGACCGTCAAGCCGACCAAGTGGGTTATCGTCAGTGATGGTTCAACAGACGGCACGGATGAAATTGTGGCCCGCTACACCGGCGAACACCAATGGATTGAACTCGTCCGGATGCCCCAGCGCGGAGAGCGGCATTTTGGCGGAAAAGCTGCTGCTGTTAATGCGGGCCGCGAGCGATTGAGCGCCTCGCAGTATGACGTGATCGGTAATTTGGACGCGGATGTATCCTTCGAATCCGATTATTTCGAATTCATGATGGCGCGATTTGCCGAAAACCCCAAGTTAGGTTGTGCCGGTACCGCGTTTCGCGAAAAGGACTTGAGTTACAACTATGAGTTCGTGGGCACCGAACATGTTTCAGGCATGTGCCAAATGTTTCGCCGCGAGTGTTTCGAAGAAATCGGGGGATATGCGGCGATCAAATCGGGTGGGATCGATCTCATAGCCGTATTGAGTGCACGGGTGAAGGGCTGGGAAACGCGAACCTTTCCCGAGAAGACTTTCGTCCACCACCGGACTCAAGCAGGCGCACTGCACTCAGGTTTGCGAGAACGAGTGCACGCGGGCCGTAAAGACTATCTTCTGGGAAATCACCCATTGTGGGAGTTTTCCCGAAGCATCTATCAGATGCATCGCAAGCCATATGTGCTGGGCGGCTTGCTCGTTCTTGGATCCTATATGTGGAATCTGGTTCGCGGTGTCGAGAGAACGATCCCAAAAAACCTGATGATTTTGCGCCAGAACGACCAGATGAAGCGTTTGAAAATGATCGTACAGCGCCGCCTCCCTTTGGGTAGCTAGGCTCATTTAGGTGGCCGGACAATTCACCTTCAGGAATTCCATGCAATCATCGGAACAAAATACGCCTCGTACTGGTTCGCGGATCGAAAGCAATGCCTCCCTCGTGGAGCATGGGTATATTGTCGAGAGGAGCGATCCCGTGCTAGTGACGGGGGCGAACGGATTTATCGGTTCTCGAGTCGTCGAGGGCTTACTGGAACTTGGCTTCGAGAACGTGCGTTGTCTTGCAAGGTCTTCGAGTGGTGGCAACCGGCTCCAGGCAATCGCCAAAATCGACGAAAACGCCTCTCGAATGGAAATAATCACCGGGAATCTCCTTTCGCCGCAGGACTGTGCAAATGCTGCGAAAGATGTAAAAGTCATATTTCACCTCGCCGCCGGGCGAGGCGAGAAGTCTTTTCCCGATGCATTCATGAATTCCGTTGTTACGACGAGAAATTTGCTCGAGGCCGCAGGCCATGGCTGCCTGAAGCGCTTCGTAAACATCAGTTCATTTGCCGTTTACTCCAATCGCGGAAAAAGCCGAGGCAAATTGCTGGACGAAACCTGTCCCATGGAAGACCACCCAGTGCTGCGCGGAGAAGCATACTGCTTCGCAAAAGTGGAGCAGGACCGAATCGTGATGGAGTATGGGAGAAAACAGGGCATTCCCTACGCGATCGTAAGGCCAGGCCAAGTGTATGGCCCGGGCAACGAAGGAATCACAGGCCGTGTTGGAATCGGAACGTTCGGTATTTTTCTGCACTTGGGCGGTTCTAATACGATACCGCTGACCTATGTTGACAACTGCGCCGACGCCATAATTCTGATCGGGCTCAAGCACGGGACCGACGGGCAGGTATTTAATGTAGTGGATGACAACCTTCCAACTAGCCGTAGATTTCTGCGCCTTTACAAGAAGAATGTCGGTGCCTTTCCCTCGCTGTACATTCCTCACGCGGTCAGCTACGCGCTCTGCTACCTATGGGAAAAATACTCTGTTTGGTCCCAGGAACAACTGCCATTGGCGTTCAATCGCAGGAGATGGCACTCCTATTGGAAAAGTACGAGCTACAGTAACGAAAAACTCAAAACGCTCGTGGGTTGGAAACCAAGAGTCAATACGCAGGACGCGCTAAGCCGTTTCTTTGCGAGCTGCAGAATGCAGAGAGCCCGTGCTTAAGATTGCCATCGTAGGATGCGGAAAGATCGCGGATTCACACGCATCTCAGATCGGGAGGATCAAGGGATGCGAGATTGTCGGGGTGTGCGATCGAGAGCCCCTAATGGCCCAACAGTTAGCCAAGAGGTTTCCGATCAACCAGGCGTTCAGCAGCTTGAGCGAGCTTCTGGATGAAACCAAGCCCGACGTCGTTCACATTACCACGCCCCCTCAAAGTCACTTTGATTTGGCGAGTGCTTGCTTGGATCGGGGATGCCATGTCTACATCGAAAAACCCTTTACGGTTCATGCGAATGAAGCCGAAAAGCTGATCACGATGGCCAACGCGACGGGTCTGAAGATAACAGCAGGCCACGACGATCAGTTCAGTCACGTGACCCGACGCATGCGTTCGCTGGTCCAGAGCGGATACTTAGGCGGCAATCCGGTACACATGGAGAGTTACTACTGTTACGAAATTTCAAAAGCGGGTTACGCAGGAGCACTACTCGGGGATAAACAGCATTGGGTGAGACGGCTGCCCGGAAAGCTGTTGCAGAATATTATTAGTCACGGCATCGCCAGGATTGCGGAGTTCTTAGCGGGCGATTCCCCTGAAGTGGTCGCATACGGTTTCACGAGTCCTCTACTCCGGAGTATGGGTGAAACCGAAATCATCGATGAGTTGAGGGTAATTATCCACGATGAAAGCGGGACGACGGCATATTTCACGTTTTCCTCGCAGATGCGGCCCGGACTTCATGGATTTCGGATGTACGGCCCCAAGAACGGGCTTGTTCTCGATCAAGATCAGGAGACTTTGATCAAGCTTCGAGGCACGCAGTACAAGAGCTACGCCGAAAAGTTCGTTTCCCCGTTGGTCGCGGCCGGACAGAATGTCCGAAATGTGGCTGCGAATCTCAAGACTTTCCTGGGAAACGATTTCCACATGAAGGCGGGGATGAAGTATTTGATCGAAGCATTTTACCGTTCGATCGTCGAAGGAACCGAGGGTCCGATTCCATATCGTGAGATTGTACTTACCGCGAGAATAATGGAAACTATTTTTGATAGCCTTGGCAGCGAATCCGGCACGCACTCCTGTGCGATGCCCTCGCGATCCGCGGCCATCAGCTGAGAAGTGTTTGGCTTCACGATTCCCGGACGAACCTAAGCGTACAAAAGATGCGAGCTACTGAGATCAAGGATTACAACGCGGCTCCTGCCACGGACGGTTTCGTCCAGATTCGCGTCAAAGGAAGGTGGGAGGTGGTGCCCGCTGCCGAAATCAACGGCACCAAGGTCCTCGTTAAGGGGAAATGGCTGAAAACAGCAGCCGTCCGCAGCGAAGAAATGATGACGGACGAGTTGCAAAACCCGGAGCTTTACGTCGAAAAGCTGAAGCACGAAAGGAACCCGGCATTAAGGGCTGACATCTTCACGTTCACTCAGAAGGTTCCTAACGCCGAACCGAGGTACGCTTATTTAGCCGAGCGCGAAAGCATAGCCGTGATCCACGTGGTTAGTTTTAGAGAATGGTGGGAAGGCCTGCCGCAAGAAACCCGGAAAAACGTGAGACGCGCCCAGAAACGCGGCCTCCAGGTAAGAGTCAGCGACTTCGACGATGATTTGATTCAAGGAATTCGCGGTGTGAACGACGAAACGCCGTTGCGGCAAGGAACAGCGAATGCGTACTACGGAAGGAGTCCAGCCGAGACGAGGCAGCTCTACGGCGAGTTTATAGGGCGCTGCGACTTCGTTTGCGCCTACTTCGGCGAGGAGCTCGTGGGGTTTCTGCACTTGGTCTATCGCGGAAATGTCGCATCGATCCTAAACCTCACAACGAAACCGAGCCATTCTGACAAGAGACCAGCGAACGCTTTGATGGCCAAAGCAGTGGAGATTTGTGAGACAAGGGGCATCTCATACATTACTTATGGCCGATACAACTATGGCAACAAGCACGACAGCCCGTTGCGTGAGTTCAAAGTTCGAAACGGATTTGGGGAAACTCTTGTACCTCGATTCTACGTCCCGTTGAATGTCTGGGGAGCGTTCTGTTTGAGGGTGAAACTTCATCGCGGTCTGGTCGGGATTCTACCGCACAGCGCAATTGTGGTGGGCGTTAGGATTCGAGCCAAGTGGTACAATTTCAGACAACCTCAAAGCCGGTGTAGCTCAACGCCAGAGCGGCCGAATCGTACTCGGCAGACGGAGCGTTCAACCCCTCCCGCCGGCTCCAATCCCAATTCTCCAGTTGCCGATCGCTAGGAAAGCCCAAAACCATGCCTGGTATCGCCGGTCTTGTAACCAGACTGCCGCGCGCACGTGCCGTCGCGACGTTGTGCAGGATGCTCGAGCCGCTTCGCCACGAGTCCTTCTATGAGACTGGGGTTTGGATTGATGAGTCCCTGGGCGTCTACGTTGGATGGGCGGCCAGGAAGGGATCTTTTTGCGACGCGATGCCGATCGCCAACGAAACGGGCGATATATCACTTGTATTTTCAGGACAGGAGTATCCAGAACCCGGAGCGATTCGTGCCTTAAAAGAGAGAGGGCACTCATTTGACGCACGAAGTTCCTCGTACCTTGTTCATGTTTATGAAGACGATCCAAATTTTCCGCAGGCCTTGAACGGGCTCTTTCACGGCATTGTAGCGGATCGAGTCCGCGGTATTGCAACTCTCTTCAACGATCGATATGGAATGCACCGGCTCTGTTATCACCAGTCAAGCGACAGTTTCTACTTTGCAGCAGAGGCTAAAGCTATCCTGGCGGCGCTTCCGGAACTGCGGGAGCCTGATCCTCGCAGTATCGGAGAATTCGTGGCTTGCAGCTGTGTTCTTGGGGACCGAACGATATTCAAGGACATCCAGGTTCTGCCCGCCGGCTCCGCGTGGGTTTTTCGCAATGGCACGATCGAAAAGAAGGCCCGCTACTTCCAAACGAGTGAATGGGAGCAGCAAACGCCGCTAGATTCGGAGTCGCACTATCACGAGTTACGGAGAACATTTTCCAAGGGTTTACCGCTCTATTTTTCTGATGATGAGCGGGTCGGTATGACTCTCACTGGTGGCTTCGACACCCGGATGATCATGGCCTGGCATCAGTCGGCTCCTGGCACGCTTCCTTGCTACACATTTGGCGGAATGTTCCGAGAGTCGCAAGATGTTCGAGTCGCGCGACGAATTGCGGAACTATGCCGACAACCGTACAACGTGATTACGGTCGGTGATGAATTTCTTGCTCGTTTTCCCCATTATGCCGAGCGGACGATCTACCTGACTGAAGGCGGAGTGGACGTCAATCGTTCGTCCGATTTGTTTGTAAGCGAGAAAGCGCGCCAGATTGCGCCTGCGAAAGTGGTCGGGACCTATGGCAGTGAGATTATCCGCCAAGCGGTAATGTTCAAGGCCGCGCCTCCGCCGAATGGTCTCTTCCAGCCCGAATTTCTTTCGAGCGTCCAGCTAGCTCAAAAAACATATGCTGAGCTCCGTCGCGAGCATCCCGTTACGTTTGCTGCGTTCCGCCAGTCTCCGTGGTATCACCAAGGAGTTCTGGCTCTGGAAAGTACTCAGTTGACCGTGCGTTCGCCATACCTCGACAACGAATTCGTGCGAACCGTATTCCGAGCTCCGCACTCGAACGGACGAAATGGCGACGTTCGGCCACGGCTGATTCGCGATGGCAGCGCGGTACTTGGAAAGTTTCGAACCGACAGAGGAGCAGGCGGAGATTCCGGCCGTCTTGTTTCATCCGCGGCCCGCGGCTTACATGAGTTTTCGTTCAAGGCGGAGTATGCCTACGATTACGGAATGCCGAAATGGCTAGCTCGCGTTGATCACGCTCTGTCGCCGCTGCACTTGGAGAAGCTTTTTCTAGGCAGGCACAAGCTGTGTCACTATCGAGTTTGGTACCGGGATAGCCTTTCCAAGTATGTAAGGGAAATACTGCTCGACTCGCGAACGCTCTCCCGTCCGTACCTCGAACCCAAGGGAGTGGAAGCCGTCGTAAATGGTCACACCAAGGGCGGCATGAACCATACGACCGCGATTCACAAGCTTCTTTCGTTGGAGTTGTTACACCGACTTTTTATGGATGGAAGATGACCCAGCCGCGCGAACACCGATTAGGCAAGGGAGCATAGTTTGAGCCCTTCCCTAGCACTTGTGGTTTACAGCGTCGCAATCGCTGGACTTTTTTACCTTGATCGAGATAAGTCCATCCGGACTTCCTGGGCGCTGTGGATTCCGGTTCTCTACCTATGGGTTCTTGGATCAAGACCCGTATCAGCATGGCTGGGAGTGACGCCTGCTAACGGTGCGAATGTCCAGCTTGATGGCAGCCCTGTTGACGCGGTTTTCTTCGCGCTCTTAGGTATTGCGGCGTTATGTGTCCTGGTCCATCGGGGGCGCCGAACAATCGCCTTGGTCCATGCAAACTGGCCGATTTTGATCTTCTTCTTGTACTGCTTGCTGAGCGTCTTTTGGTCCGATTTCCCAGGCGTGGCCTTTAAACGATGGACTAAAGCGATCGGCGATCTGCTAATGATCCTCATTGTTGTAACAGATCGACAACCGGTCGCCGCTCTTCGTCGCCTGCTCTCTCGCACCGGCTTCGTTTTGATGCCTCTATCCCTGCTGTTTATCAAATATTATCCGAATCTTGGCCGGTCGTATGACCCATGGACCGGTGGGCAGATGTTCACTGGCCTGACGACTGACAAGAATATGCTCGGAGTGATTACGTTTGTTCTCTCACTGGGAGCGCTTTGGCGCATTGTCGGACTCTTCCGGTCTGAGGAGGTTTCCTGGGAACGCCGGAGGCATCTGGTAGCCCAGGCAACGCTGCTGGTCATCGGAGTGTGGCTACTGATACAGGCAAATTCAGATACCTCTATCGTGGGTTTCGCCCTCGGGGCCGGACTGCTGTTGGTGACGAACCTGCGGTACATAAGACGTCATACCGCTGCCGTGCACATACTCATTCTGTCGCTCATCTTGACTGGTAGTTTGGTCAAATTGCTCGGTGGTGGAGCGAGCGTGGCTGCAGCGTTGGGTCGTAATCCGACCCTCACCGGACGCACGGAGATATGGGCGGCTATTATCCCGATGTCGCGCAATCCATTGGTCGGGGCGGGATTCGAAAGCTTCTGGCTCAACCCAGATGTAGCGCAGAGACTAGCAGTGGTGTTCCCGGGTCTCCCTCTCAGCGAGGCTCACGACGGGTACATAGAGGTCTATCTCGAGCTCGGCTGGGCAGGAGTTGGATTGATTGGGCTCGTTTTGATCGACGGTTATCGCCGTTCGGTCAAAGCTTTTCGCCGCGATCCGGCGTTGGGCAGCCTACTAATCGCTTATGTCGTGTCCGCGATGGTTTACAGCGTGACTGAGGCTGGCTTCCGGATGATGGATCCGATCTGGATCTTCTTCCTCCTTGCCGTAATCGAATCGAGTAGCATAGCCGCCGGTCTGAGTCTCGGAACATCGCCGCGTCTCGAGACGTCACCCAATCGAGTCTCTGAATTGCCGGCCACGAATGCTCTTGCTATGACGCCTACAAGACGAACTATGGCTGGCAAATCGTCGAACGATGAACGACTTAATTTCAATCGGGGCGTGCGGGGATGGTGACCCGGCCAGTAAAAGGGAGCCTTCGGTTTGAGATCACCGTACGACGAGACTCGGTCAATGAATTATGCGCGGCATGGTTGCGCGCGGTTTGGAATGTTGGATGAATGACGCCATTTCACGAGGAAAATTCATGGGTCGGTTGCGCATTTTAGTGTTGGGGCCGGACTGTAATCCGGAGCAAGTCAGCATGCCTTATGTCACTTTTTCCCATGCGGCAGCGCTTGCCCAACTCCATGACGTCACGCTGGCTGTTCGGTCGCCCGTTGAAGATGCCGTGCGCCGTGCAAAGGCCCCGTTTCGCGCCATTGAGGTAATCCGGCTGCGATGGCTCGAGCGCATCTATGCTTGGAGCTTGCGATGGATCTTCAGATATAACTACAACAACCAGGCGTTGACGGCTTTCTGTTATCCATTTTTCCTTGCATTCGAATTGCTCGCGTGGCGACGATTGCGGCGACAGATCTTTGCTGGCGAATTCGATGCGGTTCTTCGCATCTACCCAATGAATGCGGTGTTCCCGAGTCCCATCGCTTTCTTCCTGCGGAAGGGCCCCATACCCTTCGTAATCGGTCCGCTTAATGGCGGACTCCCTTTTGTGCAGGGCTTCAGCCAGGCGAATAATCAGAAGCAATGGATCTCCCGCTTCCGAAGTCTGTACCGTTTCCTGCCATTCGCCCGCTCCACTTATCGCGACGCGGCGGCGATCATAGGGGCTTCTTCCCAAACGTGTGCCGAGTTTGCCGCGTATCGTGACAAAGTATTTTTTGTTCCGGAGCCCGGCGTTGGTCGTTCCATGTGCTCCGACGATACACGCAGTCCGGAGCCCGGCGCCAAGCTTAAGTTGATCTTCGTTGGGGGGCTAATCCCCTGTAAAGCTTGTGATCTGGCGTTGCGTGCGGCTGCGCCCCTCTTGCGAAGCGATTTGGCCCGCTTGGCAGTGGTTGGCGATGGTCCGGATCGCGCGAGCCTTGAGCAGCTTGCGAGATCGCTTGGTATAGAGACGGCCGTCAGCTTCATTGGCTGGGTTAGCCATGCAGAGGTTCTCAGTCGTCTACGAGCTGCGGATGTGATGGTGTTTCCATCGGTTCGTGACTTCGGCGCGGGTGTGGTCTTTGAAGCTCTTGCGACTGGCGCTGTACCGGTGGTCGCTGATTTCGGTGGGCCAGGAGATATCGTTCATCCGGACGTAGGGTACAAGGTAGCCCTTACCAACGAGAACGACGTGGTGTCCGAGATGGAAAAGATCTTGGCGGAGCTCGCTGGCGACCGTGAACTTCTTAAACGCTTGCGGAAGCAAGGCATGTCTTACGCACGAGAACGCCTAACTTGGGATGCGAAAGCGCAGGACACCACTCGCGTCCTGCATTGGGTCTTGCAGCAAGGTCCGAAGCCTGACCTTCCGTCGCCGAAGGCGCTAGCTGTCGGTGCTGACGCCTCCCGACAAAAAGCCATGCCGTATGCCAGGGGACCGGTCTCGGGGTAGGCCCCTTTTTGCGGAAGGCACGGGTTTAAGTCAGCGCCTGCGAGCTTCGTCAGGAGATAGAGGATGAGCAGATGATCATTACACGCACCCCGCTTCGCGTTTCCTTTTTTGGGGGTGGTACCGACTATCCAGTCTGGTATCGCGAGCACGGCGGAGCCGTATTGTCCACGGCGATCGACAAGTACTGCTACATTACGTGCCGCAAACTCCCGCCCTTCTTCGATTACCGCAGCCGGATCTCGTATTCGAAGGTCGAAAACGTCATGGAGAACACCGCCATTGAACATCCCTCGGTGCGCGGATGTTTACAATTGTTGGGGATCAGCGAAGGTGTCGAGATTCACCACGTGGCCGATCTACCGGCGCGTACGGGCCTCGGGACGAGCTCTGCGTTCACTGTGGGACTTCTCCTTGGCCTATATGGATTAGGCGATCGGATGCGTGACAAACATGCTTTAGCCCAGGATGCCATTCGTGTTGAACAGGAAGTTCTAAAGGAAACTGTCGGCACACAAGACCAAGTGGCCGCCGCCTACGGCGGATTCAACCACATCACCTTTCGAGTCGATGACAGCATCCAGGTCAAGCCCATGTTGGCTGCGGCTGGAAGGCTCTCCGAGTTGCAGAGTCACCTGGCGCTTTTCTTTACGGGCTTCTCGCGCATCGCGTCCGAAATAGCGCAGGAACAGGTCAAAGAAACGCCAAAGCGACAGACCGAGCTTACAACCATGCTGCAGATGGTCGACGAAGCGGTCGACATCGTGTCCAATAGCCGTCGACAGATTCGCGAGTTCGGAAGTCTGCTTCACGAGAGCTGGAACCTGAAAAAGACTCTCACCAACAAAATAACCAATTCTCAGATTGACCAGATCTACGAAGCAGGGCTTGAAGCCGGCGCCATGGGCGGAAAGCTCCTCGGTGCTGGGGGCGGAGGTTTCATGCTGTTCTTCGTGCCGCCCGAGCGGCGCGAAGCGTTGACGTTGCGATTGCGCAAATTGCTGTGCGTTCCGTTCGCATTTTCAAATCGGGGCAGCCACGTCGTGGTTTACGAGCCTGAAGCGTCGTATGAAAGTGTGCCGGCGGTTTCGGTCTAGTCCATGTACGAGATTCCAGACGCCATTATTTTATCGGGTGGCTTTGGCCTTCGGCTAAAGGGTGTCATTGGCGATGCTCCGAAGCCGATGGCGAAGATCGGCGGACGCCCTTTTTTGGAGCTGCTGCTGAAGCAATTGAAGCGCCGAGGATTTTCGCGGTTGATTCTGAGCGTGGGATATCGACACGAAGTGATCCGCGAACATTTCGGCGACCGAGCCTTTGGCATGGAGCTCATCTATTCGATTGAGACCGCTCCTCTGGGGACGGGCGGCGCATTGCGTGAGGCGGCTCGCCACGTCTGTACCAAAAGTGCGCTGGTTATGAACGGAGACAGCTACACCGATGTCGACCTTGACCGGCTCGCCCGGAACCACGGGAGCGGTAGCGCCGACGTCACAGTTGTAGTGATACCTGAAACACGCAGCGATGCGGGATCGGTCATCTTGGACCGAAACGGCAAAGTGATCACATTCTCTGAAAAGCAAGTTGTCCCCGGGTCTCGTTACTTGAGTGCGGGAATCTACATGTTGGAAATGAGCCTCGCAACCACCATTCCTCAGTCAGATAAGATATCGCTCGAGGAAAAACTGTTCCCCCAGTGGCTCGCGGATGGAAAAGATGTCGAAGGTTTCATCTTTGAGGGACGATGCCTGGACATCGGCACGCCCGAACGATTTCGCAAGGCCCAAGGCTTGCTCGAGAAGATAGAGGCGGAGCCCATTCTGGAAAGCGAGGGCCAATCGTGAAGAGTCTGATCACAGGAGCCGCCGGATTCATGGGACCCTTTCTCAGAGATCATTGTTTGCGCGCCGGCAGCGCCGTTCTGGGAATCGACATTTGTGAGCCTGGGGAACCGTGGGCCAGCGCTTCGTTCGAACACTGCGATGTCCGAGACTATGCGCGTTTTTCTCAGGTGATCTCGGAATTCGAGCCCGATCGCATCTTTCACTTGGCCGCCCAAAGCTACCCCACCGTTTCGCTTGAAAAACCACGGGAGACGGTGGAGAGCAATTTGTGCGGAACAATCAACCTATATGAGACCCTACGCTCAACTGGATTGAGACCTACGGTTGTTGTTGCCTGCTCGAGCGCAGAGTACGGCCCGGTGGCCGCGGAGGATATACCGGTCAAAGAAACCCATCCGCTCCGCCCCCTGCACCCGTACGGAGTGAGTAAGGTCGGTCAGGATCTGATCGCGTCGCAGTATTTCATTAACTTTTCGATTCCGACGATTCGAATCCGGATTTTCAATACGACGGGACCGGGGAAAATTGGCGATGTCTGCTCCGACCTAACGAAGCGGGCTGTTGAGCTAGAGATGGGAATCAAACACCGGTTTTTGAAGGTGGGCAACCTGACGACTCGGCGGGCCATCGGGGACGTACGCGATCTTATACGCGCACTGTGGGTATCGTCGGAACGGTGCGATCTCGGCGAGGTCTACAATGTCGGCGCCGAATACGTTTATTCTGTGCAGGAAGTAATCGACGCAATCCACTCACAGATGAACATCAGCTTCGAGGTCCAGCAAGATCCTGCGCTGATGCGTCCCTCCGACGAGCCAGTGATCGCCGGCGACACAACCAAGTTTCGCAGCCGCTGCGACTGGAAGCCCGAGATTCCGCTTTCCGCTACCCTCAAGGACATGCTCGAGTGGTGGAGAGTCCGGCTGGCGAGCGCGACACAGGCGTGCAGACACTAGGGATCATTGCCGCGGCTGTTCCATCGTCGGAACCGTCCCGCGTCCTGCGCAAGAGGCCCCGAGGCCGTAAGCGAGGCACACTGCGGAAGTCGGGAAGCGTCGTTTCACGACAGCAGCCCCTTTCAAAGCGAGTTGGACGCGTCGCGAAGGAGATAGACCTTATGGATCGCGCTATAGAGCTCATCCGAGATCGGGTCAAGCGCAGCATTGAGGTAAAGCAAAAGTTGCTGCTGGATCCCACGTTCTGCGAACTTACGGCGAAGGCCGCGATGCAAATCGTCAGGTCGCTTCAGGCCGGCCGCAAAGTCCTCTTTTTCGGAAATGGCGGAAGCGCTGCGGACGCGCAGCATCTGGCTGCGGAATTTACGGGACGATATCTGAAGGAACGGCGGGCGTTGCCGGCGTTGGCGCTACATGCGAACTCGTCATCGGTGACCGCCATCGGTAACGACTACGGCTTTGATTCCGTGTTTGCGCGGCAGCTGGAGGGCCTGGGCGAAAAAGGGGATGTGGCGGTGGGGATCTCGACCAGCGGGAATTCGCGCAACGTGGTCCGAGCGCTGGAGGTCGCAAAATCGAAATCGATTTACAGCGTTGCGCTTACGGGCGCATCCGGCGGCCTTATGAAGAGAATCGCAGACTGCACGATTTGTGTGCCATCGAAGGAGACACCGCGCATTCAGGAGTGCCATATCCTCACTGGTCATTTGATCTGCGAGATCGTGGAGCTCATGCTTTTCGACGACGATGGCAACTCGCTCCAAGAAGTCAATATCACAGCCGCGCCTGCGCCGCGCCGTTCCGGGGATAGATAGGAGCTACGTTCAACTTGCTGAGAATCGCTTTCTCAAACGACAGAAGTGAGGTCAGGACGCCCGCACTCTTCATCGACCGCGACGGCGTCATAAACGTCAAGAGACCCGGCGACTACGTTTTGAATTGGTCACAGTTCGTCTTTGTTCCAGGCATCCGGGCGGCTTTGAGGGAGCTCTTCTCTCTGGGACTGCCGATGATAATTATTTCGAACCAAGCGGCGGTCGGTAAGGGTCTCCTCTCGATTGCTGTCTTGGAGGAAATAACCGCCTCATTGCACAGAAGCCTGCTCGCGGACGGCACTGCACTTTCTGCGGCCTACTATTGCCCACATAAAGCTGACGAGGGTTGTGTTTGCAGAAAGCCCAAGCCCAGATTGCTTTTCAAAGCGGCCGAGGATTTCAACATAGACCTCCGCCGATCCATTTTCATCGGCGATTCTGACATAGACATGCAAGCTGCCCGGGCTGCGGGCTGTGCGTCGGTGCTGTTCGGCGCGGATAACGCTTCACAGTCGTTGGCGCTAACGGATCTTCCTATCGCGCGCAGCGTCACGGACCTCTTCCCGATGGTCGCGAAGTGCCTACAGGCCACAGAACATGTTTGAGTCAGACTTTCGTAGCTTATAAAGGACAGCAGATTGGCTTACTGAACGGTCGCCGTCAGGTTCGTCGGGGGACTCGGAGGATTCACGGGAGGTGGGCCGCCCGTAGTTAGAGGATGCGGGTACGTGTATGGCGTGTAGTAGAGCGTCCAAGTGTTCGCAGCGGTGCAAACGTAAAGTGCCGGTGAAGAGCCCCCGGTATACCAGTAACCCACGCCGGGAACGCCGCCCGTGTTGTATAGCGTTCCACCATTTGGGTTCGTCATGCAATTTGGCGCGTTCGTATAAGCGCTCGCGTTTGTCGGTAGCAATGTTCCCGTGCCTATCCCCGCTGTTCCGTTGAAGCTGCTTCCCACAGAATCCGTGTAATAGTCTTGATTGGCAGTGAGCATCCCCGAGTTATCGTTCACAAGTGTCGTGGAACCAGACGTGTATGTGTTGGCCCAAACGTAGATAGGAACAATGGCTTGGCGCGGCCATTGCCCATTGTTTGTTGAGCAACCTTGAGTGATGTTACAAAGCGGAAAATTCCCAGTGCTAGTGCCGGGAGGATTGCCAATAGAATCCCCCATTCCGCGCCCTGGGCCGTCTAGGCAGGGGTAGCCAGTGGCCGTGTTGCTGTTGCCGTCCCAGGGACTTCCAGTGCCATTGAAATTCGTGCCGCAGTATCCCCAACCAGATGGCGGGACGGTGCAGCAACCGGAATAGGCGTTATTTTTGCGTGGCACGTCGAGGGTGACGGCATTGGGATAGCCGCTCGCAACGGTGTTCCCCCACCACAGCGTAGTGCCGCCGTTATTTGAATAAACCGAGTTGCCATTCCCAGACTGCGGCGCACCCGTTAGGTTGTTATCGTAAAACTCGGCTGCCCGACAGGAGCGTTCGTAGAACGTCGTCCCGTGCTCGGCGGTTCCGTTCACGTTGACGCCTGTGTTGTGCCGGAAAACCCAACGACCCCCTACAACGCAGTTTCCAAACCAACCGTAGGAAAAATAACTGTCTTCGATGAAGAAGAATCCACTGGTTCCAAAACCGTCTGCGGCACGCCACGACGCGTTGCCCTGAATCTGCTGCCCGCCTGCGTTGGGGCTGTCGTTTAACCCTCCCCAACCGACGCCGTTGTACACGTCGAACGTGTCCATGTCGGCGTTTGAAACAGACTGGAGGTAATTATGATCGGCTACGCCAGTTGTGTTGCCCTGACCGACATACACAGAAGAACCGCCGCTCACGGTAAGGTAGAAATGGCAGTGGTCCACTCGAATCGAATTGTTTGGTCCGCCCACGCTGATAAGCCCGAACTGCGCGACGTTGCTAGAGCCGTTTTGAAGGATGGCAATTCCAGTAAACCGCAGAAGTTTTCCGGGCGCGTTCTCGGTAAGACTGAATAGCTCGCTTGTATTGCTTAACTGATCTGTGATGGCGGTCTGATCGGTTCCCGTGGGAGTCGTACCACCTGAACCAGTGGGGGCCATCGCCCCCGCGCCCTGAATCGTGACGGTGTTGTTGGTCGTAAAGCTTATGACATTCCCAGCTCCTGTCCACGTGCAGGCTCCTGCTGGGATCGCAATGATATCGCCGTCTGCGGGATGCGCCTGCTCACTGTTTATGGCCGTCTGTATGTCGTTCGGATTGCAACTGGCTGCCGTGTATGTCGCCTGCGCGTGAGCTGGCAAGCAGGAGAGTGCAATCGACGAGCAAACCAACCCGAACCACTTTATCCCTCTTGACACGGCCGCCGCTCGCTTCGAGAAATAGCACATCTTCATAATCATGCGTTTATTGTTGCCTTGAGGGGAACGCGGGGTCAACTGTACCGAAGACCAGTATTGGGCCACCTATACAGTGCATGTGATCCGTCAGAAACAGCAAGAACCCATAAATTGAATCGGCACATTGTCTGAGATCGGCTTTAGATCGGCGGGTGAAGTCTCTGCTTAACCAGTTCGCACTTTGTCGCAAAATATCGGGTTGTTCGCCGCCTTCAGCAGATCTGACCGAGCATTGCCTCCGGCCAACGAGGGGCACTTGAAGTCCTACTTTGAACGAGCCGGCGAATCTTTCAGTTGTCGAGAACACCTACGTCGTAGGGCCGTGACCCGGCGGCTTGTCAGCTCGAGTCGCCACGGCGGCTTTTTCATTCGCGACGCATCGACTGTCTCACCGATAAAAGGGAGCCGAATAAATGAACATCGTGGATCGCACGACCAATTTCGTTGTCGCGGCGTTGAAAAGCTATGCGCCTTCGGGCATTAAGAAAATTCTCTGGGACAAAGAATTCTCTGGGACGAAATGGAATTTTATTGATAACACGGCCGGCGACTGCGTCTATCCCAACCTAGAAAAGTACGCCCGAAATGGCAGCATCCTCGATCTCGGATGTGGCCCAGGTAACACAGCCAACGAGCTGGCGACAACGGCATACCAGAGCTATGTAGGAGTCGACATATCCGAGGCGGCGCTCGAAAAGGCCAGAAAGAGAACGGTTGAAAACGGACGGGAGAACAAGAATAGATTTCTCCAGGGAGATTTCATAAAGTACGAACCAAACCAGAAGTTCGATGTAATCCTCTTCCGCGAGTCCATTTATCATGTACCAATGAGGGAAATTAAGCAGACGCTCGATCACTACGTGAAGTACCTGACGAGCGACGGCGTTCTTCTCGTCCGATTGGGGCTTTCAGACGGCAACAACAACGGGAAAGAAAAGCCGAGGCCCGCAGCGATGGTCCGGATCATGCAGGCCGAATTCGAGGTTGTCGAGAAGAATCAGTATCCGGGAGTCGCAAGGCCCGTGGTGCTGGTTTTGCGGCCACGTCGCAAGTCTTGAGCCAAGGCCCTTGACCGTTCGTTATGACGCGGTCATCACCGACTCGACAATCCCGTTGTGGTAATCGAAAGGAGCGCATTTTTGAGAATCAGCATCTTCGGATTGGGTTATGTGGGCACGGTTTCGGCGGGATGTCTTTCGAGCGAGGGACACGAAGTCGTCGGCGTGGATCCTGTTCCCACCAAGGTTGACCTGATCAATAGGGGACTTTCCCCGATCATCGAAGCCGAAATTGGCAGTCTTGTTGAATCGAGCGTAAAGTGCGGGCGGTTGCGCGCAACCGGTGATCCCGCCGAAGCCATTCACGCCACGGAACTGTCTTTCGTCTGCGTGGGTACGCCGAGCCAACCGAATGGGAATCTTGATTTTCGATACATCCGGCGCATCTGTGAGCAAATCGGCCAAGCGATCAAGGACAAAGCCGCGCGTCACACGGTCGTGATTCGCAGCACGGTCCTGCCTGGCACCATGCACGACATAGTCATTCCGACTCTGGAGGAATTCTCGCGAAAACGAGCGGGCACGGATTTCGGAGTCTGCCACAACCCCGAGTTTCTGCGGGAAGGTTCGGCGGTGAGAGATTTCCATGCGCCTCCCAAAACGGTAATCGGAGAACTAGACAAGGCCAGCGGCGACATACTCGCTAAGATATACGAAAAGCTCGATGCGCCCCTCATTCGAACTGATCTCGAAACCGCCGAGATGGTGAAGTACGTGGACAACTGCTGGCATGCGTTGAAGATTGGCTTCGCAAACGAAATTGGGAACTTTTGCAAAGTCTTCGATATTGACGCGCACAAGGTGATGGGCATTTTCTGCCAGGACAAGAAACTCAACATTTCTCCAGCCTATCTGATGCCTGGATTTGCTTTCGGGGGCTCGTGTTTGCCCAAGGACTTGCGCGCGCTTTCCTACAAAGCTAAGTCGAACGATCTCAATCTGCCGATTTTGACGTCGGTCCTGCCGAGCAATGAGATGCAGATTAGCCGCGGCGTGCAGATGATCATTGACAAGGGGCAGAAGAAGGTTGGCATCTTGGGATTCAGTTTTAAGGCCGGAACGGACGATTTGCGCGAAAGTCCGGTGATCGAGGTGATTGAACGGCTTCTCGGCAAGGGATTTGACGTCCGCATCTACGACAAGAACGTAAATATCGCGAGTCTGGTTGGTGCCAACCGCGACTTCATCCTCAATCACATACCTCACATCTCGAGGATTATGGTGGACCGCATGGATGCCGTACTAGAGCACGCGCAAACGGTTGTGATCGGCAACAAGGATCCGGAGTTCCAAAGGGTGCCGCAAGCACTGCGCGATGGACAGGTGCTGGTGGATTTTGTTCGGATCAATGACCGCCGCAGCGAAAAAGGAAAATACGATGGCATTTGCTGGTAGCGAGGTCGAAGTGCCGGTGGCGGACGCAGCTGCGAAGAGCCGGATCTTCGAATCTATCAACCGGCTGTCGGGCTGGCTAGAGAGGAACGAGTATAGCGGCTACGACACCTTCGATGGCCTGAATGCCCGTTTCGTTCGTCCCTTCACCTTCAACAGCAAGTTCTTGAATACCGTTTTGCAACAGGGAGTTCGCCGCTTTCCCCTGAATTTGCGTCCATTGTTGGGAGTTCGCAAGGACCTATCCACGAAAGGCATGGCCTTTCTCGCCCGCGGATTCATACGTTTGCACACCGCGACGGGCGAAAAGGATTGGGCCGCCAAAGCCGATTTTTGCCTCCGGTGGCTCATTCAGAATCAATCGAAAGGCTATAGCGGCGCCTGCTGGGGCAATCACTTTGACTATCAATCCCGCAGCTTCTATTTGCCGAAGAATGTGCCGACCGTCGTATGGACTTCGCTGATTGGCCACGCATTTCTCGACGGATACGATCACTTCAAGAACGAAGAATACCTGGAGATCGCCGTAAGTGCGTGCAAGCACATCATGAATGACTTGGACAAATATCCTGATGGCGAGGGGACCTGCATCAGCTACATCCCGAATGGTAAGAGCCTGGTGCACAACGCGAATACGCTGGGCGGAAGCCTGCTGGCTCGTACGTATTCCTTCACGCGCACCGATGACTATCGGGCGCTGGCGCAGAGGGCGATACAGTACACGGCTCAATATCAGCGGCCTAATGCATCGTGGTACTACGGTGAGAAGACCAATCTTCACTGGGTCGACAATTTCCACACGGCCTATGTATTGGATTGTTTCAAGTACTATGCCGACGCCACGGGAGATAGCCGATTCGACCGGAACATGATTGGCGGGTACGAATATTGGAAGAAGACCTTCTTCTTGTCCGACGGAACCCCCCGATATTACGACCGCAAAACATTGCCGATCGATATTCAGTGCTGCTCACAAGCGATCGACACGCTTGTTTTCTTTCATGACCGGGATACCGAAAGCCTGAAGTTGGCACTGAAAGTAGCCGACTGGACGATTGAACATATGCAGGATCGAAGCGGTCATTTTTACTACCGTCGCTACTCGCCGTGGCTGGTCAACAAAACCCCCACGCTGCACTGGGGACAGGCGACGATGCTCTGTGCTCTAGCTGGACTCCACCAATCGTTGTAATTTCAACAGCCCCCGTGAAAAATAAAGTTCTTATCATCGTCGAAAATCTACCGGTTCCCTTCGATAGTCGTGTTTGGAAGGAGGCGTGTTCGCTGCATCAGAACGGCTACGATGTATGCGTGCTTTGTCCGCGCGGCAAAGGCTACGAACTCAGCTACGAGGTTCTCGATGGGATTCATATTTACCGGCACCCAACGTCCAAAGAGGGAAACAGTGCGTTTGGATATCTACGGGAGTATGGCTGGGCGCTGTTTTGGGAGTTTCTGTACTCGTGGAAGATTTTCTTGGAGCGAGGATTTAATGTCATCCAAGGTTGCAACCCGCCCGATGACATTTTCTTAATTGCTCTGCCGTTCAAGCTGCTGGGGGTCAAATACATTTTCGATCATCACGACGCGAATCCCGAACTCTACCATTCCAAATATGGCGAGACTGGATTCATGTACAAAGTTCAAGTCTGGCTCGAGAGGCTGACTTATTTCTTCAGTGACGCTGTCATGACCACCAACAACAGCTACAGTCGCCTGGCCGTGACTAGGGGGCATCATGATCCACGGAACGTATTCGTGGTTCGCAACGGTCCCGATCTGGAAACGTTCAGACCCGTGCCGCCAATTCCCGCTCTGAAGCATGGGAAGCCTTTCCTCGTCGGTTATGTTGGGACCATGAGCATCCAGGAGGGGCTGGACATTCTCCTCGATGTCGCGCTCCATTTTAAGAAGTCAGGACGCCGCGACATTCATTTCACTTGTATTGGAGGTGGGCCCGGATTGGCAGAACTCAAGAAGATGGTCCAAGACAAAGACCTGGCCGACACCGTTAATTTCACCGGCCGGATTCCCGATCAGCAGTTGCTGGAGATTCTCTCGACTGCGGATGTTTGTGTCAATCCGGACAAGCCATGCGAAATGAACGACATTTCAACCATGATCAAAATTATGGAATACATGGCTCTGGGTAAGCCAATCGTCCAATTCGACCTGAGAGAGGGCAAATTCAGCGCGCAGGACGCGTCCCTGTACGCGAGCAAAGACGATCAGGTGGCCGACTTCGCCGCCAAAATAGTTTGGCTGCTTGAAAATCCCGAGGCGCGAAAGCGAATGGGCGAGTTTGGACAGAGACGCGTGAGGGATGAATTGGCATGGGAATATTCCGTTGCCAATCTACTCGCTGCCTATCAGAGCGTTGTCCGAGAGTCCAATCTCCGCTCGCGAGGATCAGTTCTTTCATGAAACCTCTAGTATCGATTCTAATCCCTGCACATAACGCTGAAAATTGGATCGCGGACACGATCCAGTCCGCGATCTCCCAAACTTGGCCGCGTAAGGAGATCATTATCGTGGACGATGGCTCCCGCGACTGTACTGCGAAAGAGGCGCGACGATTTGAGTCAAAGGAAGTGACTGTTGTCAGCGTTGAGAATCAAGGTGCCGCGGCAGCACGAAACCAGGCCTTAAAGCTCAGCCACGGTGACTACATACAATGGTTGGATGCAGATGACCTCCTTGGACCAGACAAGATCGAACGGCAGCTTGCGGCTTTACCGGAAGATTGTGCCCCGCTCACACTTCTTTCGGGAGCCTGGGCTTATTTCCATTTCCGAACTGACCGGGCGCGATTCGTTCCAACATCGCTATGGCATGACCTTTCTCCTGTTGAGTGGCTGCTCAGAAAGATGAGCGAAAACCTCCACATGCAGACGGCGACGTGGTTAACAAGCCGGGAGCTGGCCGAAAACGCGGGAGCATGGGACACGCGGCTGCTTAGCGACGATGATGGAGAGTATTTCTGCCGGGTGCTGCTTGCTTCCAGGGGCACTCGATTCGTGCCGGAAGCTAAGGTCTTCTACCGCCTCAGCCCGTCGAGCAGGCTAAGCCAAATAGGCACGTCAAACAAGAAGAAGGATGCCATGCTGGTTTCGATGAAGCTGCACATTGGGTATTTGCAGTCCCTGGAAATGAGCGAACGCGTGCGAAATGCATGTTTAAACTACATGCAAAATTGGTTTCCCAATTTCTACCCAGAACGCGACGATATTGTTGCGGAGCTGCAAAGTATGGCCGCGCAACTACAGGGACGATTGGAAAAGCCTCGCCTGGGATGGAAGTATTCCTGGATGGAGCCGATCGTTGGCTACAAAACCGCAAAACGCACTCAGATGGTGCTAGGGGAGTTCAAGGGTACGCTGGCCCGAGAGTGGGACAAGACAATATATCGATTCGGAGATCGCGAAGCTGTTGCTGGCCATCGAAGCGGCGCGAGGGACGCAAGTCGAGGCAATTCGAACGGGACCACATGAGCGACGGCGGTTCAAATGCGCTTAAGGTCTATTATCGACAGCATTTTGGTTCCCAAAACGATGCTGTAGTTGGTGCCAGACTGCGTTCTAGTAGGTCGAGATTTACATCCAGACTCGAGCATCGCAGAAAGCTCCCGGACGCGTCATGAAACATGGGTTTATTAATACGGACCTGAACGCGCCAAGCGCCGGAGCAGTGACCACTATGTCAGAGCCCGAGACGATTCCGAGCATTGCAGTAGCTTTGCTAACCGGCGGCGGTGACAAACCATACGCATTCGGACTAGCAACGGAACTCATTTCGAAAGGGGCATCTCTGGACATAATTGGTAGCGACGATCTCGATTGCCCTGAATTTCACGTCGCTGGAGTGAACTTTCTTAATCTCCGCGGCGATCAGGATACTGACGTCAGCCTCGCGCGAAAAATTCTTAGAATTGTGAAGTATTATCTCCGGCTGATTCGTTATGCCGCAGCGGCGAAACCGAGAGTTTTTCATATTCTGTGGAATAACAAGTTCGAGTGGTTTGATCGAACGATGCTGATGATTTTCTATCGACTATTGGGAAAAAAACTCGTTCTGACGCTACACAACGTGAATGCCTCTAAGCGAGATTCCAAGGACTCGCTTTTCAACCGAATTACGCTACGAATCCAATACCGGCTCGCGGACCATATCTTCGTTCATACGGCGCAAATGAAAGTGGCCCTTGTGGAAGAATTTGACGTGCAATCGGGTTACGTAGACGTGATCCCGTTCGGAATCAACAATGCCGTTCCCAACACTCAAATGTCGACGGAGGAGGCGAGACGACGATTGGGCATTCAGGAGGGACAAAAGACGATCCTCTTTTTCGGCAACATTGCCCCATACAAGGGGCTCGAGTATCTGACCACCGCGTTCCAAGAGTTCCTGGCCG
This sequence comes from uncultured Acidobacteriota bacterium, assembly GCA_963814605.1. GTDB lineage: Bacteria > Acidobacteriota > Terriglobia > Acidiferrales > UBA7541 > Palsa-295. Next base: position 649,562 of record CAWFDD010000003.1, read on the forward strand.
ACCGTCACGACTTTCGGCTGATCATCGCTGGCTGGCCGAAGAACTGTGAAAACTACTGGAGTTCAATTCGGAAGGCGATTCAACACGATGTGGACGATGGGCGAATACTTCTGAAAGCCGAGTACATATCCGATGAGGACACCGAGGTGTATTTCAAGGCAGCGGACGTTTTCGTGTTGCCCTACCGCTATATATATCAGAGCGGCGTTTTGTTTCTAGGCTACAGCTTTGGCCTCCCTGTTCTCGCGGCTGACGTCGGCTCGCTCAAGGAAGAGATCATAGACGGCAAGACCGGCTCGGTGTTCAGGGCCGAAGATCCGGCTGACCTGGCAAACGCCATTCAACGTTATTTCGCGAGCGATCTGTTCGCGAACTTAAGCCGGCGGCGGCAGGAGATACAGAATCTTGCGAGAGAGCACCATTCCTGGGCCGTGGTCGGCGAAATCACCATGAATGCATATGCCAGCCTACTGGGGCTACGCTCGCCCGAAGAACTGCCGGAGCCTAGGACGTCGAACGATTCTCTTGATGTGAAGGTCCCCTCAAGAAAATAGAAGCTTTCGCTCTATCCTGAGAACTCATGACAATGAAGCTTCATCAACTCGACCCTACCAAGGACCCGCGTTGGGCGCAGTTTGTCGAGAGACATTCCAAGGCGTCAATTTTTCACACCGTAGGATGGCTTAGCGCACTCCGAAAAACCTACGGATACGAACCCGTGGTGTTTACGACGTCGCCGCCTACAGGTGATCTGGAAAACGGGCTAGTTTTCTGCCGTGTGAACAGCTGGCTAACTGGCCGTCGCCTTGTGTCGCTACCTTTTTCAGATCATTGTGAGCCCCTTTGCGACTCGCCCGAAGCGTTGAGCTTCCTGATTCGATATCTCCAGTCTGCCTTCGGCCGTGAGGAATGGAAGTATCTGGAGATTCGACCGAAGGAGAGGGGCTTCGGGGAGGCGATGAGTGAGATCGGTTTCTTGCCTGGAACGAAATACCTCTTGCACAAGATTGACTTGCATCCGGATCTTGACCAGATATTCCGGTCGCTGGACAAAGACTCCGTTCGCCGACGGATTCAGCGGGCTGGCCGCGCCGGCCTAGCCGAGAAGTGTGGAACGAGTGATGATTTATTGAAGGAATTCTATGAACTATATGTAGTTACACGCGGCCGCCACCAATTACCTCCCGCACCGTTCGCATGGTTTCGGAATTTGATTGCTTGCCACGGCCACGCAGCAAGAATTCGCATGGCTTATCAGGATGACAACGCGGTCGCAGCTATTCTCACTCTTCGATTCAAAGACGTGCTGTACTACAAGTACGGCTGTTCCGATGCTCGTTTCAATAGGTTTGGGGCCACGCCGTGGCTCCTATGGAGAGCAATGGCAGAGGCGAAGTCCCATGGAGTAGTTGAATTCGACATGGGGCGAACCCAAGAGGATGATTCGGGGCTTCTTGCGTTCAAAAATCATTGGGTCCACCCCCCCCAATCACTCGTTTATTGGGACTTCCCCAGCGCTCCAGGTCTAGAGGATGGTTGGAAGATAAAGATAGCGAAGCGTGTTTTCTCCTGCATGCCGGATAAACTACTGACCGTCGCCGGAAGATTGGCTTACCGTCACGTAGGATAGCGTTACCCGGGCATAGGTTTGTCAGCCAACCGTCACAGTTTTGGCACCATCGCCTTGAACTTCCGGCTACCACCGGAAGAGCCATGTTATTCTGGAAATACATACAGAAGTCCGTCGTCTGTGAGGGGACCGAATGAGTTCAGCACGTCAGCCTTCCGCGGTTGCAACTTCTGCCCCCACTCTTCACATCGCGCCCCCCGGGGGCTGGCTCGACCTGAACTTGATAGAGCTTTGGCACTCACGGGAGTTGCTCCATTTCTTTGTCTGGAAGGACATTAAGATCCGGTATAAGCAGACCGCAATTGGGGCTGCTTGGGCTATCTTGCAACCTCTGTTGACTATGCTCATTTTCACCCTCTTCTTTGGAAGGCTGGCAAAGATGCCCTCGGAGGGACTCCCATATCCCCTCTTTTACTTGTGCGCCTTGCTCCCTTGGTTGTACTTCGCAAGCTCCCTGCAAAACGCGACCAACGTGGTCGTCGAGCAGCAGCGGGTTATTACGAAGGTGTATTTTCCGCGCCTTGTGCTTCCGCTCTCGGCAGTCACCTCACCTCTGCTCGATTTTGGCGTCGGATTCTTGATCTTGCTATTGATGTTGATCTATTACCGCGTGCATCTGACCCCGACGTTGTTGCTGCTGCCGTTGTTTCTCGGGCTTGCCGTCCTGACCAGTCTCGGCGTCGGACTTTGGCTTTCCGCGCTGAACGCCATGTACCGCGACGTCCGTTACGTAGTGCCATTCCTGGTCCAGTTTTGGATGTTCGCTTCGCCTGTGGCCTACCCGGCGAGCCTCGTTCCGGTGCGCTGGCGCTGGCTATACGGCCTCAATCCGATGGCCGGGGTCATTGAAGGCTTCCGCTGGACGCTTACCGGCCACGGCGATCCGCCGAGCGTCCTTCTGGCTGCGTCCTCTGCGGCTGTTTTGGTCCTCGTTCTTAGTGGGACGATGTTTTTCCAGAAGATGGAGGGCGTCATTGCTGATGTCGTGTAGCCCATGAGTCGCCTCGCAATTCATGCAGAAAATCTTGGCAAGGAATACCGCATTGGCGAACGGGAGCCCTACCTCTCGCTGCGTGACGTACTGGCTCGCGCGGTCCAGTCGCCCGCCCGGTTCTTCGGTGGGACACCGCCCGCTCGCAAAGGCGACGCGACTCATTTTTGGGCGCTTAAGGACGCGTCTTTTGAGATTCGTGAGGGCGAGGTCGTTGGGCTTGTAGGCCGTAACGGGGCGGGAAAGAGCACCCTGCTAAGGATTCTCGCCCGTGTAACGAAGCCTACCTTGGGTTTCGCGGACATTCGCGGCCACATCGGCTCCTTGCTTGAGGTGGGCACAGGCTTTCACCAGGAGCTGACCGGTCGCGAAAACGTGTTTCTGAGCGGCGCCATCCTGGGAATGCGAAGGGCTGAGATCCAAAGTAAGTTCGACGAAATCGTGTCATTCGCTGAGGTTGAACGGTTCATTGACACCCCGGCAAAACACTACTCCTCGGGCATGTATCTTCGTCTCGCGTTTGCAGTGGCCGCGCATCTCGATCCCGAGATCATGATCATCGATGAAGTTCTGGCTGTCGGGGATCAGCGCTTTCAAGATAAGTGTCTCAAGAAAATGGGTGAGGTTAGACAACACGGGCGGACCATTCTTTTTGTGAGCCACTCGATGCTGGCCATACAGCGTCTGTGCACTCGCGTGCTCCTGGTAGAGCAGGGTCGCATCAAACAAGATGCTGATCCAGCGACGGTCATCGCAGAATATATAGGGAAAGGCGTCGCCGGATCATACTCCGCTCCGGCGTCCTCCCAGTCCCCTACAATTACCTCCGCTCGGGTCTGTGTAGACAACGGCTCCGTGGCTCTTTCGGTAGAATTTATTTCACCTTTTCCCCTTGTCCCCCCTGAGTTGGGGTTCGTAATGTACGACCCGGCCGGAAACCCTGTGTTCGGAACGAATACTCGTGTCGACCCACCGTCCCCGCAGCTGCCAGCGAGTACGGCAGGTCGGATCGAGGTCCTGATCCCCAGCAGTCACTTCCGGCCGAACCATTATCACTTCTCTCTGTGGCTTGGGAACAGAAATCAAGACTACTGTACGGTAGAAAAGGCTTTGCAGGTGGAATTGCGCGACGAGATACCGAGATCACACCCTCAAAATTCTGGGAGCATACGTGTACCGGTCAGTTGGCGTTATCGGACAGCGGTCGATTCCCTTCAGTCTGAGAGAATCGTGACGAGGAGCAGTTAGTCTTCCTTTGAGTATTGCGCACCCCCTGCGTTACGCGATGCCGAGCATGTGTTCTCACTCATTCATCGAAATCGATGTAAAGAACCGTCGCGCGGGCCGGACCGGACCGGAGGAGTACGATCCATGTTGCGCAACCCGAGCACAGGATGATGGATCTGTTGACTCGCGGACATTGCTCTTTGTGACCAACGCTGGCGGGTTTGGAGGGACCGAGAAACATCTTCTTGATCTGATAGAAAGACTCCGTCGGTCAGGTGTACGGTCTGTCATCCTTCAAGTAGGGGCAGATGTATACGCCGATCACCTGAAGGGGAAAGAGTTCGCCCGTGTCGACATCTGCTCTAAGAAGATTCGGAATTCTCCTTGGGGTTGGTTTCGATTTTTCCGAAGGGCCCAACCTGATGTTGTGGTGTTCGTCAACAGCTGGGTCAGATCCTTTCCATGGTACTCATCTGCCGCCGCATTCTTGGCGGGCGTGCCCAGACGCTTCGCGATCCACCACCTTATCGCGCCCCCACTGGAGAAGGTGGAAGGACGGTCGTTGCGCGACGTGCTGCGGCGGTTGTTCGGCGGCCGCAGACGAACACGCCTGGCATTCAGCGTGTCGACGTTTTTCTGTCATACAACCATCTGCGTGAGCAATGCAGTCCGAGATCGCCTCGTAACCCACTACCGATTTCCAGCAGATAAAACCATAACAATTCATAACGGCGTCTCCGTTTCAGAGTTTGTCCCGTCTAAGAACAACGGAGCGTCCGTCAGAGCGAGACTAGGCGTTGGTGCTGAAGAATTTCTCCTAGTATGTGTTGCGAGACTAAGCGAGGAAAAGGGACTCGACACTTTGTTGCTGGCTATGGCCCAGGTGTTAAGCCACGGTCACGGCTGTAAATGCATCGTGGTCGGCGACGGCCCACTGAGAAAGTCCCTTTCGGACCAGGCTAAAGCGCTGGGCTTGTGTGGCAAGGTTTTTTTTGAAGGGTTCCAGAAAGATGTGCGACCATTCTTACAAGCCGCCGACTGCTTCGTGCTGACTTCTCATATCGAAGGATTCCCGTTATCTGTCCTTGAAGCAATGGCTTGTGGGCTGCCCTGCATATTAACAAATGTGGGCGGCAACGCTGAAGCCGTTCATCATCTGGTTCATGGCCTGATTGTTGCTCCGCGATCTGTGGACGAGACGGCGAATGCCATCTCATACCTGATGACGCATCCGCAGGAACGGACCGAGATGTCCAAGATGGTCCGCGCACGGGTGCGGGAGGCATTCGACTTGGAAGACCGAATGGCGGAGATGAAGTGTGTCATATTGAATTGACTGGCGCGGCGCAGCGAGTGGGTCCTTATGATCACGCTGCTGGTACGAAGTCGGGTTGCGCTCACGGCCATGAGACATGAGGAGAAACCAAGAAGATGTCGATAAGCGTGATTTTGTGTACATACAACCGCTGCAGAACCCTGGCGAGGGCATTGGACAGTGTGGCTGTTTCTGTGGTCCCGACCTCTATTAAATGGGAAGTGCTCGTTGTGGACAACAACTCAACCGATCAAACGCGCGAAGTGGTAGCAGACTTTTGTGAAAGGTATCCGGGTAGATTTAAGTATTTGCTGGAAGTACAACAAGGCGTGTCCTATGCACGCAACGCAGGGATTCGCGAATCTTGCTGCGACGTGCTGGCTTTTATGGACGATGATGTCACTGTCGATCGAGGGTGGCTATGGAGCCTTACCGCGGCTTTGTACAGCGGCGAATGGGCAGGTGTGGGAGGCCGCATTATTCCACTTTGGGAGCGCTCGGCTCCGAGTTGGCTGACCTTCAGCGGACCTCATTCATTTGGTCCGTTCGTGGCATTCGATCGTGGTTTGGAGGCTGGTCAACTCAACGAGCCCCCTTTCGGGGCGAACATGGCTTTTCGGAGAGAGGTGTTCGACAGGTACGGCTATTTTCGGACGGACTTGGGCCGCTCCGGCAACAACTTGCTCAGCAATGAGGACACCGAGTTTGGTCGTCGACTGTTGGCTGGCGGGGAGCGGTTGCGTTACGAACCATCCGCTGTAATGCATCATCCAGTAACCGACAACCGGCTTCAGAAAGGCTATCTGCTGGCCTGGTGGTTTGCCAAAGGTCAAGCCGACGTCATGGAAATGGGGATCTCGAAGGAGCCACGCTGGCTCCTCGCTGGAATTCCACTTCATTTATATCGCAGCCTCGCGGCCTGGACTCTGCGATGGGTGACTGCCGTTGACTCGAAAAGAAGATTCTCGTGCAAGCTCAACGTATGGAACATTGCGGGCGAAATCGTGGGATACCATCGCGTGTCGGGTCGCAGGAATATGGGAAAGCGCGCATTGATTGAGCACCGCCGTTAGCTTCCGTCCGCGAGAAATGCAAAGGAAACTTGGCCTACGCTGGCACTCGACGTGATCACGAGTTTCGCTTAGGGGGCCCGCGTGCAAGTGGGCTACCTCTCTGGTGCTATGACCTACTCGTGGCAGTACATCCGCACCTCGCCTCCCACGGGTGAACCGGAAAATGGGCTGGTGTTCTGTCGCGTAAAGAGTTGGCTTACCGGTTCTCAGATCATTGCGGCCCTCTTTGCGACTCACACGAAGAATTGCAGTTCCTACTTCAGCACTTGCAAGCTGCCGTAGAACGCGAGAACTGGAGATGTCTGGAAGTCCGCTCGATTACCGGAAATCTGGACCAAACAAACGACAAGAATGGCACTCGGCCGCCCCTCGCTTTCTTTCCCCATATTCTCGATCTCCGTCCAATCCTGACCGACGTGTCCCGGACTTTCGATAAGGATTGCGTCCAGCGGCGCATCCGTCATGCGGAGCGAGCCGGTCTAAGCGAGAAGTCAGGTGAGTCTGAGGATCTCCTGGGAGGGTTCTATAATCTATTCGTCACCACGCGCGGTCGACACCAGTTGCGGTCGTCACCGTACGTCTGGTTTAAGAATCTAATTTGCTTCCAAGGCGATGCCGCCGAGATTCGCGCGGCGTATCAGACTGGGAAGCCGGTTGCCGCCATTCTGACTCTGCGATTCCGAAACGTTTCCTTTTACAAATATAGATGTTCCGACACACTCTTCAATAAACTCGGTGCAACGTCTTAGATCTTCTGGAATGCCGTTGCAGCTGCGACGGTAAATGGTGCAATAGCATTCGACATCGGCCGAGCACGAGGGAACCATGCGGGCCTTCTCACGTTCAAGAATCGCTGGGTGAGTCAACTGCACCTTTCGTGTGTTGGTCGTTTCCAAGAACTTCGACTGTTGAGTCGTTCGAGGGATGGCGTTTCAAGGTTGCGAAGCGGATTTTCTCTCATATGTCCGACATGCTACTTACCCTCACTGTGGACATTATCTACGGCCATACAGGATAGACTGTCTCTTGGAGGACCGGCGAGATACGTCGGACTTCCCGATCTGGGGTGGGAGTTCGAAGTCAAGCTGTCCGAAAGTACAGGTCAGCCTACTCTTGAATTGACAAGTACGCGACCTGCGGCGTTGCACTTCGATGGGACATCCGATTTTGAGGATAAGTTTTCCACAGGCGAAAATCGGTTGACAAAAACCGTGATTCAACCGCTATCCGACTATTATCGGGTTCCTGACTGCTTGCTTGGGCAGATTCTAGAGCCAAAGTTGTCTGGAAACGCGGGATATTTTCAGTTCGGTCCCAAAATCACTTGCTACGGGCTGGCAGAGTCTGGCGTGGCGGCGAGGTTTGAGTCATCAACGCGCTACGACGCTAGCAAGGACCTTAAGATCAATGGCGTACTTCGCCTTCCATTCAGTCCCACAGAGGTGATTGAGAACCTCCGCCGGGAACGTTACGTGGCGGACTTGGTGCCCGGCAGAGAACGGGTTGTAACACAGGAATGGGTTCTCAAGTCTTACTACGCGGTTCGAAAATTGTTGCCAGCTTCGATTCGCCGTCGCCTCCAGAGAGCTTATTTCAGCGACTGGGGGAGTAGACCGTTCCCGGCATGGCCGGTGGACTGCACCGTAGATGCGCTACATGAAGAACTGCTGAAGTTATCCATGCAAGCTGCTGGCATTCGGAGGGCGCCGTTCATCTGGTTCTGGCCGGAAGGAGCGCCCAGTTGCCTGATCATGACGCACGATGTTGAGACGTCCGTCGGTCAGGACTTTACTTCCCAGTTGATGGATCTCGACGAGTCTTACGGGATCAAGGGCTCGTTTCAGGTAATTCCCGAGAAGCGTTACGAGGTTACGGACGAATACATCGAGGGAATCAGGCGTCGCGGATTCGAATTCAATCTCCACGATCTCAATCACGACGGGAATCTATATCGGGACCGCGGTGAGTTTCTGCGACGGGCGGCGACGATCAATGAATATGCCCGCAAGTATCGCGCCCAGGGGTTCCGTGCCGGAGCAATGTATCGCAACTTGGACTGGTATGATGCGTTCGAATTCGCCTACGATATGTCGCTGCCAAACGTCGCCCATCTCGAACCGAAAAGGGGTGGCTGTTGTACTGTGATGCCTTTCTTTATAGGGAGAATTCTCGAACTTCCTCTGACTACCATCCAGGACTACTCTCTTTTTCACATCCTAGGTGAGTACTCGACTGATCTGTGGAAGAAACAGCTGAGCCTGATTCGCCAACGGAATGGCTTAATGAGTTTTATCGCGCACCCCGACTATTTGATCGACCGACCTGAGAAAAGGATATATGAGTCACTCCTCGATTACTTGAGAGAGATGATTGACCGAGAGAGAATATGGGCGGCGCTACCGACGGATGTCGATCAATGGTGGAGAGCGAGGAACCAAATGAAGCTGGTTCGAAAGGGCGCTGATTGGGAGATCGTAGGCCCACAAAAGGAACGAGCGCGAATCGCGTATGCCGTGTTGGATGGAGATCGGTTGAGGTACGACGTTGCTGATGCTCCCGTCCCTGGAGGAGCGCATTCTTAGTTCTGTGTATTTCTCGACCACAAATTAGGAAATCAATGGCGCGGCTGCTGCGATTGACCGAGGGCCTCATCTGCGTGTACTCGGCTTCCTAACAGTTTGTTTGGTGCAGTTCGTACTGACACGGGATTTAACGAGAATGGTATCTACACTCCTATTTTCGAGTGACAGCTTTTCGCAGATACTCGTGATTCCACTGGTGAACTGATGCTTTGTTTATGCTGTGCGCTTGGATCGGAATCGGCAGGTTGATTGGATGTCGGTATTAGTCGTCTCCAGATTACCTGTACCCTGACACACCGTCAAAGTTTGTCGGTCCGAGTGGAAGGTTCCCACAGTTCGGACTAGCAGTTAGCTGATTCACGACTATTGCGGTACACGACTGCCGGACTTCGATGACAGGAATGCTACGCTGATGTTTGATTTTGGGACGGTAAAGCTATCGGAGACGTATGGGGAACACTAATCGACGCGAAACCGAAAACCCTTCCCTCGGCGGACACAGGCGTGGGCGGAGGACAACAAGACTTGCCGCCCTCGCTTTGGCCGTCATCGTGTTGGGCGTGACGATAGTAGGAGCCTTCTACTGGAAATCTTTTTCAAAAACGAACCACCTGTCGCGCGGGGCGATCTCCGAGAAGATCGCGTGGCGCATAGGGTTATTCGCCCGCAAGGCTGCGGGCCGCATTCCCGAGTTGACATGGTCTGAACTCTGGCAGATGGTCCGAAATCGGGGCGGTTTTGGATTGGAAAACTTCGTGCAAGGAGTCAGTCTTGATGGCAGCGTCCACAACGGATACGATTCCGCTTCCGATCTTCAAGCGGCTTCACAAATCTTTAGTGTACGGTGTGCGATGTGCCACGGGAGCGATGGAGCCGGAGGGGAGCATGGTGCTCCACCGCTGAATCACGCAGGACTCAAACATGGTGACAGCGACCTCGCTATTTACAAGGTCTTGCGGGATGGTGTTCCTAACACGGCTATGCAGGCCCCCTCCATTTCTTTAGTACAGCGTTGGCAACTCGTCGGTTATGTGAGACACCTGCAGTTCCATGGTGTCGCCTCGAGTGCCGGTAAAGCCCCGTTGGACATCGAGGTAAACAGGGAGCGGATCCTTGCAGCTGGGGAGAAAACCGATGAGTGGTTGACTTATTCGGGATCTCTTGACGGGCATCGCTACACGCCGCTGAACCAAATTACTCCCGCAAACGTCTCGCGACTTCGAATTCGATGGGTTCGACAGTTCGATACCAGACTACCGTCTTTCGAAGAGACTCCGATTGTGGTTGACGGCGTAATATTCATGACTGAGCCTCCTTCCGATACGATGGCCGTTGATGCTTTCGACGCGAAGTCCGGGGATCTAATTTGGAGATATTCCCGAAGCGTTCTCACCGATGTGTACTCGCTGTTCGGCAGAGAAAACCGAGGGCTCGCAATTCTTGACAGCGGTCTATATTTCACCAGCTTGGATGGATATCTAGTCTGTATCAATGCAAATACGGGGCAGCTGGTTTGGGAGACTAAGGTAGCGGAGCCTTCGCAATATTACTCGCTGAGTGCGGCGCCCCTCATCGTTAATCGTTCCGTCGTTGTTGGGGTTGCAGGGGGCGAGTACGGAATTCGTGGCTTCTTATCTGCCTACGACGCGGAAACTGGAAAGAAGCAATGGCAGTTCGATACTATCCCGGGACCAGGCGAGCCCGGTCACGAGACCTGGAGCGGTGATTCCTGGCGTACCGGCGGCGGGGGAACTTGGGTCACGGGAAGCTATGACCCATCGCTCGACCTTCTTTACTGGGGCGTTGGGAATCCGTCTCCGGACCTTTTGGGAGACGTTCGCCCCGGCGACAATCTATATTCCGATAGCGTGATCGCGCTGCACCCCGGCACGGGGAAGCTAGCCTGGCACTTCCAATTCACTCCCCACGATGTACACGACTGGGATTCAGGCCAGACTCCGATTTTGGCAGACATTGCGATCAACGGTCGAATTCGCGGAGTGATGTGTTGGGCGAACAGAAATGGCTTTTACTATGTGCTGGATAGGGTTACGGGAGAATTCTTGACGGGTGCGCCCTTCGTCGAACAGAATTGGGCGAAGGGTCTTGATTCGGTGGGACGACCAATCCTGGCGGAAGCGGCCGATATACCAAAGATCGGGCGGGTCACTAGACCCGGCGTCGGAGGTGGCACAAATTTTCAAAATGCGGCGTTTGACCCCCTGAGGAAACTGGTGTTTGTACCTGCGACCGAAAGTGTTTCCGTGTATGCGAAGTCTGTCCGCGCGGTCCGTCAGGCCGGTGGGTTTTACAACGGTAGCGCGGCAGCTGATCTCGAACCACTGATTCCGGTCGTCCGCGCGCTCGACGCTGGCACGGGAACAAAAAAATGGGAACGCTTCTCGCCACCGCTGAGCGGGGATTATCCCCGTTACGGCGGCCTTCTCGCGACTGGTGGAGGCCTGGTTTTCGGTGCCTCAGGAGGGTCCGTGTTTGCGTTGGATTCTACGACTGGACATGAGGTTTGGCGGGTTTTTCTCGGAGGAAATACCGACGCGGCTCCGATCTCCTTCACAGTAGATGGACGACAAGTTATCGCGGTGTTCGTCGGTCGGGGGCTGTTCCTTTTCGGACTATAGTCAACGGCGACGCTGAGCATGGTTTGCGCGACTCTTCCCCACCTCAAAGGGAACAACGGCTTCGCCGAATACTCAGGCTCCACCGAGCTCGGCAGGAGACAGAGATAACGTCGAGAACTCGTTGGCGGCCAAGGCTCGTTTCGACGCGATGGCAAGGTCTGAGCCTGCACGCGAACGGGAAATTCATCCCCTCAAGAATTCACAAATGTTTTAGCGAATAGTGACCAATTCCTGTCAGACTACTGTGCACTCTTGGCTGCTCGCCCGCCGGATTCCGAACCTGCGATTGCCGGGGTACAGGACACGTCGTTCAGCGCTAGGGTGACTTTTCTACGGTCGGCACGAGTCGAGCCTTGCGGCCAACACCGAGTGGCCGTCGCCATACGGTGGTCCCGCCGAGAGAGATCGACTGGTGTTGGAATGCGACGAATCAAGCGAAGCTGGTCCGGGAGAGCGCTGATTGACAGAATCGCGAGTCCCAACAATGAAAGAGCTGGAATTGCGTACGTCACCTCCGACGGTTTGCTGTCGTTCATTGGCGACCCGGATTCTTTATGAGTGAAAGCATGCCTAACACGGATCTTCCATCGATTGCGCCTTCCAGCGTGCCGGCACGAAAGTACGAGCGACGTTTTTTTGCCGCCAAACCTGGTGCTTACATACTGATCGTTATCGCCTCGCTGTTGGCAGCGTGGCCTTTTAGTCTTCGGAAGCACAGCATCTTTTTCTGTCAAGCTCCTGGACTCGGATCGGACGACTACCTGGCCGATTGCGAGACGACGGCCTATGGTGACTATGATTACGGCGCCTTCTGGTTCGGATTGGAACCTAAGGCGACGAATGCTGCGGCAAACGCTCAGGTGCTCTTCCTCGGGGGTAGCCGCACGGAGTTTGGGTTTTCCACCAAGACGACGGCGGATTGGTTTTCGTCGCTTCCTGCAAGCTACTACCTGTTGGGTTTTGCGTCCAACGGTAATTACAATTTTGAAGCGCCGCTTTTGCGCAAGCTCCGCCCAAAAGCTGTGGCTTATGTGATCAATCTCGATTTATTCTTCGAGCAAACCGACGCCCCACCTGCCAAGGTTGTCATGCGGGACCCCGGGGCGAGGTTTCGCTATGAAGGTAAGCGCGAGTGGCAGGTGATCCAGAAGGCAATTTGTACGAACCATCGGTCCATTTGCGGCAACGGGCGCGCATTTGTTCGGTCGCGAGCGACAGGTGCCTGGCGTTTGTCGGGCGGCCAGTTCGCGAGTTGGCCTGTGTCGTATGACGAGAGCGTCGATCAGCAGATGGTGAAAACCTACATAAGTGCGGCAAACGAATTTTTGTCCAACCTATCTGTTCGTCGCGATTGTGTGATACTCACGCTGGTTCCCACAGTCGACACGAGGTCCTGGGACCACCTCGGTGCAACATCCATTGGAACGGCGAAAGCAATTGCAGCGGGTCTCGGACGGAATCTGGTGGCGCCGGAACTGGCGGGACTCAACACATTCGATGGTTCGCACCTTGACCCTGAGAGTGCCGAGCGCTGGTCCGCAGCCTTCGCCGAAGCCGCTGGCCCGCAGATTCGGCGGTGTCTAAATGATTCGATGGAAAGTACTAGTCTCGGAGACGTTCGTCTAAGGCCCGAGTGACGATGGACTGGCTCCCTATCACTTCGGATTTCCGACGTGAGCTGCGCGCGGTGGTTGAGGCGCCATTAGCGGGTCGTCTCGAAAAGCTCGCCGAGCTTGCCCAACACCGCCTCGGCCTGGTTGAGACGATTCTGCTCGATCGCGCGCTTGGCGAAGTGCCTGTCGAGCAGACCGCCGGCTTTTCGAAGGTACGGCTTGCGATTCTTGCTTCCTCGACGGTCGACCACCTGGCGCCTGCGATCCGAGTCGCCGGTCTGCGCCGAAAGCTGCGGATCGAGGTCCACATCGGCCCATACGGGCAATACCGCCAGGAATTGCTCGATGCGACGTCGCACCTCTATCAACTCCAGCCCCAGATCGTCTTGCTATCGCTGACGGCCCGTCAGGCTGTTTCGGGTGTGTCTTTGGCAGCGACGGCAGCCGAAGTCGACGCGGCCATTGGGACGTCGATCGATGAGTTGCGCGTCCTCTGGCGGACCGGCCACGAGCGTCTTAAAGCGACCGTGATCCAACAGACATTTCTCAATTTCGCTGACCCGGTATTCGGCAGCTATGACCGCCTGGTGCCGGGCGCGCCCGCACGGGTAATTGCCCTCCTTAACGACCGGCTCTCAGAGGCCGCGGCAAGAGATGGCGTCTTGCTCGTCGACGTCGCGCAAGCAAGCCAACGTGACGGACTGGACGCGTGGTTCGACATCACGCGCTGGCTCCAGGGGAAATTCGAAATCGCTCCCCAGGCAGCGCCCGCCTACGCCGAGATGGTGGCGCGGGTCATTGCCGCGGAGCGCGGGCTCTCCAAGAAGTGTCTTGTGCTCGATCTCGATAACACACTGTGGGGCGGCGTAGTCGGCGACGATGGAGTGCAGGGGATTGTGCTGGGCGAAGGTAGCGGAGCCGGTGAAGCGTATCTGGCTTTGCAGCGGTACGCTTTGCAGCTCAAGGAGCGTGGGGTGATACTAGCCGTCTGCTCCAAGAACGACCCTGCGACCGCAGAGGCTGCGTTTCGCGAGCATCCGGAAATGGTCCTACGAATGTCTGACTTCGGGGCCTTTGTAGCGAACTGGGACGACAAGGCGCTCAACCTCGAGCGCATTGCGGCACAGCTGAACATCGGGATGGACAGCTTGGTTTTTGTCGATGACAATCCCGCGGAACGGGCACGCGTTCGCCAGAGCCTCCCGTCCGTGGCCGTACCCGAGTTGCCCGCCGATGCCGCCCGCTACGTCCGCTGCCTGGCCGACGCCGGGTATTTCGAGGCGGTCGCGTTTACTGTCGAGGATCAGCAACGGGGCGAGCAGTACCGGGCCAACGCCTTGCGAGAGGCAGTTCTGCAGTCTTCCGAGAATCTGGACGATTTCCTGCGTGGGCTTCAGATGTCCGTGGAGTTCACGCCGTTCCAGACAGTCGATCTGGCGCGCGTGACACAGCTGATTGGAAAGACCAATCAATTCAACCCGACAACTCGCCGGCGTTCGGCTCGAGATGTGGCGGCATTCATGGCTTCCGACGCGTGTATCACGCTCCAATTCCGCCTCATCGACAGATTCGGAGATAACGGTCTTGTAAGCGCGATGATTCTTTGCTCGGACCCTGAAGAGCCGGACCTATTTGAGATAGACACCTGGGTCATGAGCTGCCGGGTCTTCGGCCGGCAGCTCGAATTCGAAGCGATGAACATCGCCGTAGAAGCCGCACGTCGACGGGGAATACGAACGCTCCGCGCTGACTACATCCCGACCGCGAAGAACGGCGTGGTCGGCGAATTGTACCCGACTCTAGGCTTCACTCGCGCGCAACGGAGCGCACCCGTTGCGGGCGCCACTCGATGGATCTTAAGCGTGAATGATTATGTAGGCCGCTCCACGCATATTATGCGGTGCTCGGACTAATATGACAGATCAAACCATCCTAGATGCATTCACCCGCATCCTCCGAGATGTTTTGGGTGACGAGTCGATCGTTCTAACGCTTGAGACCAAACGCGACGAAGTGGCCAATTGGGACTCCTTCGGCTACGTTAACTTCATCGTTGCAGTGGAGATTGAATTTCACGTGAAGTTTGGTGTGGCTGAAATTGAGTCTTTCGAGAACGTAGGGGCGATTGTGCATCGAACCAAGGAGCTGTTGGCGTAATCCAGCGGCCCGTACTCACGAGAGCCATTCTGGTCCGTGGTCGGTGATGTTTTGCCGATGCTGATCAGTTCATAGCGAGCTCAAGTGGATCAGATTTGCGTATTTGTTGTCGGCTTGGCCGGTCGCCGCAACGGTGATCGGATTTCCCGATCCGAGTATTTCCATCGAGCCGGTACGCCGAGTCGAAATTGGACATTAGGGAAACATTGAGCAGTTCATCCTTGGACGAGCCTTCTGTGACGTTCACGGAACAGGATGTTGCCGCCTTTAGCGATGCTTCCGGCGACCGCAATTCCCTCCATCTCAATCACGATTACGCCCGACGCACTCCTTATGGGCAGCCCGTTGTGTTCGGCTGCTTGGGAGCGATGGCATGTTTGGGGCACCTCCGGTTACCCGCCGGCTGGTCAGCTACTTCGCTCGAAGCCGAGTTCGCCCGGCCAATATTTTCGGGTGTCACGTATCGCATCGAGACTTCAGAGAAAGACGGCAGGTGGCGCGTGCGGCTTTTCGACGGGAGCATGTACGTAGTCTCTGTCACGGTGACCGCTGAGCCTTCCCCAAGAACTGAATCGCCACAGGAGATCGAGGGCGTCTGTACGTTTGAACGATGTGAGGCAGCCGTGCGGAAGGCGGAAGATATCCTTCCAGGGCTGGAGATTTCCGGGGAATACGGCTGCAAGACTGGCGGTTTAGCTACACTAGCGGCGCGATGGGGGGGCGTTGATCGCCTACTGGCGAGATTGCTCTGTTGGAGCAGCTATCTGGTTGGGATGGAGCTGCCGGGAGAGTCGGCTCTTTTCTCCAAGCTTGTGTTGCGCTTCCAGAGAACGGATCCATGCCCTGCTACGATGGGATACCGCGCTTTGGTTGCGTCTATTGATTCGCGGTTCGGGCAAATCGTTATGGATGTTTCTCTTTTCGATGGCCGTTCCACCATTGCCTCCGGGCAGTGCTACTCCTTCATACGCCCCCCCGTGCCGGAACTTGAAGAGATCGATTCCATTGGAGTGAGACCGGACAGCTTAGCGGGACGAGCGGCTGTGATCCTTGGGTCGAGCCGAGGATTGGGGGCGGAAGTGAAGCGAGCTCTTGAGTCGAGGGGTGCGGTGGTTTATGGAATGGCACGCTCTCCCAAGGCAAGTGAGCTATCGCGGACTGAGGTAGGCGACGCGGCGGACCCTCAGGCGTTGCGTCGATTGCGGCAGCGGGTGGTAAGAGACCATGGCCGTCTGGATTTTCTTATCTGTAATGCGTGCCCTTCCGTCCTACCGCTGCGCCTGGAGCCGAATGCCGCCGGACGAATCAGAGCATATATTGACTTGGCCGTGTCTCTCACGCTCGCTCCACTATCCGAGTTCTTGGAATTATTGAATTCGAGCGACGGCTGTGTCGTCATCGTCTCTTCAGTCTTTGTGGAGCGTCCCGTAAAGGAGTTCCCGCACTATATCGCGGCGAAGCAAGCTGTGGAGATGTTGGGCCGAGTCGCTTCCTTGCAATATCGGCGCGTTCGCACCCTCGTCGTGCGGCCCCAGAAGCTACTCACCGCTATGACCAACACACCTTTGGGGCGTTTGGACGCCATATCGCCGAGGCTGATCGCCAACCGTATTGCCACGCGCCTAGAAGATCCGCTGGAGCCGGGGATGACGGAAATCCTCGGTTGAGAGATCGATACTCGAGAGCACAGCTGCACCCTATGGGCCAGAGGAACCACTAGAATGCTGTTCAACTCTTATGAGTTCATTTTTGTCTTCCTGCCGCTGACACTGGGAGTGTTCTTCGCCCTGGGCGCCATTTCTCGCACGTGGGCACTCCGCTGGATCATCGTCGCATCGCTCTTCTTCTATTTTTGGTGGCGGCCTCTAAACGTCCTGATCATCGCGCCGTCTATTTTGGTCAACTTCTTCCTGGCGCGGTTGCTGCAACGGTTGGGGAGGACGAACAAGCGCGGTTCCTCAAAGGCGGTTCTTGCGCTCGGCGTCGCGTTCAATGTCGCCTTTCTCGGCTACTTCAAGTACGCGAATTTTGGCGTCAGCGCAATGAATGATGCATTTGGCACACACATCGTGTTGGCGCAGATCATCCTCCCGCTTGGAATCTCATTCATCACCTTTCAAAAGATTGCCTTCTTGGTTGATGTCCACGCACAGAGAATCGGGTCGTTCACTCTGCAGGACTATTGCTTGTTCGTGCTTTTCTTCCCGCAGCTGATCGCCGGCCCCATCGTGCATTACCGTGAAATGATGCCGCAGTTCCAGAGCGCTCCTTGCGTCTTCGATAGGGACAATGTATCCGTGGGTCTGACGCTCTTGGTGTTCGGCTTGTTCAAGAAGGTGTTTCTCGCCGACAGTATCGGACCACTGGTAACTTCAATCTACAACCAAGCCGCATCAGGTCACGCCTTGTCTCTTTTGCCAGCTTGGATGGCGGCCATAGGCTTCACACTACAAATCTATTTCGATTTTTCAGGCTACACGGACATGGCACTCGGAAGCGCACGGTTTTTCGGAATACGGCTGCCGCCGAACTTCAACTCGCCGCTTCGGGCCACGAGCATCATCGATTTCTGGCTCCGTTGGCACATGACGCTGACCCGTTTCTTGACGGCATACATCTACAATCCAGTAGCGCTTTCATTAACCCGCCGCCGCTTAGCCAAAGGCCAGACAGGCATCAGCGCCAGCCACGCCTCCGTCGGCGCGTTCATAGAGCTGTTGATGTTCCCCACCCTGCTGACGATGTTAGTTGCCGGAACGTGGCATGGCGCCGGCTATACCTTCATTCTCTGGGGTCTCATCCACGGCCTGTTTCTAACCTGCAATCATGGGTGGCGGATGCTTGGCCCGAGGCTGTGGCGCGACAGAGCGAGCTACTCGCGGTTCATGCAACCGTTCGGCTTCTTGCTGACTTTCTTGTGTGTCGCGAGCTCGATGGTGGTATTCCGCTCGTCGACGCTGAAAAGTGCCTCCCGCGTGTTACGGGGCATGCTCGGTCTAAATGGTATCGCGCTGACAGACTCAATCTATGATCATCTTCATCCGCTCGGAAGGTTGCTTCACTACGCGGGCGTCGCTCGGGGCATGGACGCGGGCGTCGATTTTAAGGGGACGTCGGTTTGGATTCTGATCACGGGGATCATCGCCCTCGCCTGCCCCAATACGCTTCAACTACTGGATCGCTACGAGCCAGCGCTGGGGTGGAAGCCGAAGCCAGACGGTATAGCCGTCCTTGGAAAGCCCATTGTATGGAACGCATCACTGGCATGGGCAGCGGCGGTGGCGGTGGTTGCGGCTATCGCGATTCTCCACGTCGGTGGTGGAAGCGAATTCTTGTACTGGCAGTTCTAATTTGCTACTGAAAGCTCACCCGGCGAGTGGGGCAGCGCCGCACCCTAGGAACAAGTGGGCGAAGGCGTCGAGAAATCGTTTTCGGTTCTGAGGAGGATCGACATCGCGAGCGACAATTCATCGATGGTCTGTTACTAATCTGCCGCGCGACGCGAATATCAAATTCGTGATTACCATCGACGACTTCTTTTCAGGTCTCATCGAATGTGCTCTGACAGTGTAACAAGCTGCCAAGCGAGTTTTCAGAGTCGAGGTTGACCGACCCAAACGACGATGACGGTTACCCAATGAATTTTCACGAAACCAAATTGTCGGGGGTTTTCGAGATTCGTCCGGAGTTTGTGAACGACGAGCGTGGCTTCTTTGCGCGTACTTGGTGTCAAGAAGAGTTCGAGGCTCACGGACTGAACTCTCGATTAGTGCAGTGCAATGTTTCATACAATAAAGGAAGGGGGACTTTGCGCGGCCTTCATTACCAGGTGGCCCCATACGCCGAGACGAAGCTGGTGCGCTGCACGAAAGGGGCTATATGTGATGTAGTTCTGGATCTGCGTTCTGACTCGCGCACGTTCAAGCAATGGATCGCCGTCGTTCTAAGTGCGGAGAAGCGGAATATGATCTATGTCCCCGTCGGATGCGCTCACGGGTTTCTGACTCTGGAATACGGGGCGGAGGTTTTCTATCAAATGTCGGAGTGTTATAGCGCGGAGTCAGCCCGCGGCGTGCGTTGGGACGATCCGGCGTTCGGGATCGTCTGGCCAGGCAAGGTGGAAGTGATCTCGGAACGTGACCGAACTTACCCGGATTTCGAGTGAGCTCATGGGCCTATTGAAGGAAATCGACCGAAAGGATCCGGCGAGGGTCGGCGAGGAACTCCACGGATTTGCGTCCGAACTCTATCCAATTTGCCGCAGCATCACAGGAGATGGGATCCGCCAGACTCTCGCTTCTATTCAAAGCCGAGTTCCGCTGCAAGTAATCGAAGTGCCCACCGGAACGTCCGTCTTTGACTGGACCGTACCCAAAGAATGGAACATTCGTGACGCTTATATCAAAGCGCCCAGCGGGAAGCGAGTTGTGGATTTCCAGAAGTCGAACCTGCACGTCCTCAATTACAGCACGCCAGTTCACGCGACCATGACCCTCAGTGAGCTGAAACCACATCTAGTTACGATCCCTGAGCATCCCGACTGGATCCCTTATCGCACGTCCTACTACAAGGAAGCCTGGGGCTTCTGCCTTGCGCACAACCAAATGCTGGCAATGGATGACGGCGAGTATCAGGTGTGCATCGACTCGACTCTTGAAGATGGGCACCTAACGTATGGTGAATGCTATTTGCCCGGCCGTTCGACGGACGAAGTGTTGATCTCATGTCACACGTGTCATCCATCATTGGCGAACGACAACCTGTCTGGATTGACAGTGGCGACGTTCCTGGCGAAGCTTCTTTCCGGACGTGACCTTCGTTACTCATATCGGTTTCTGTTCATTCCCGGCACGATCGGTGCGATCACGTGGCTTGCGAGGAACCCTGGGGCTGTCGGGCGTATTCGCCACGGTTTGGTTCTGACGTGTCTCGGAGATGCTGGCGACTTCCATTACAAGAAGAGCCGCCGGGGAGACGCAGAGATTGACCGCGCCGCCGCACATGTTCTCAAGCATGGCGGCGAGCCGTCCGAAATATTGGAATTCTCTCCGTATGGCTACGATGAGAGACAGTATTGTTCGCCTGGTTTCAATCTCCCCGTGGGTTGCCTGATGCGGAGCGTGTGGGGGAACTTCCCCGAGTATCACACGTCCGCCGACAATCTCGATTTCATTCAACCGCAGTCTCTTGCTGGTTCGCTTCGTGTTTGTACGGCTGTTTTGGAAGTTCTGGAAAACAACAGGCGTTACCGAAACCTAAATCCGTACTGCGAACCTCAGCTCGGGAAGCGAAACCTATATGGACCCGTCCACGGCCATCCGATTGAGGCGAAGATCCACGCGCGTCTTTGGGTCTTGAACCTCTCCGATGGGGAGCACTCACTGCTCGAAATCGCGGAGCGGTCAGGTGCGCCGTTTCCGATGATCAGTGAAGCTGCGGATGTGCTGTGCGAGGCCGGACTGCTTGCCCCGATCGACCAAGAAGTCGATGCGGCGACTCGCAGTCGTGCTTCGCACGAGAGCAAAGCGATAGCTAACCGTAGTCGGAGAACGAAACGGCGGAAACAGTGAGCGTCTTGGGCGCATGGTATCGAGGGCCTATCCCTAGACCGGATAAAAAGTGGAAGTATTTTTCCCTAGAATGGCATTTACGAGCCGCGCATCGAGGACCGCTAGGACAGGTGTATGCGGGCCAAATAAGCAGCAACTTGTTTCTTATTAATAACTTACAGGATGTCTCGCGAACCTGTCGGCCGACTTCCGTAAGTCGACTTTGGCAGAGTGATTGCGACAGAGAAGGCTAGGCATCACCAACATCGACCGATGTAAATGGCGGTAGCGCGGCCATAACTGTCGGGAAGCTGGCGTCGACGAAGCTTCGATTGGCCCGTCTCCAAAAAAGAGGTTTGTCAGGCAATGGCAACACTGCCGCTATCGGCCGGTGAGATTTTGAAAGCCACCATGGCGCCGTGCCGTTTCTGCGGCACTGGCCTCCGGCAAACTTTTGTCGACCTCGGGATGTCTCCGCTTTGCGAGACATACCCCTCTGCCGACGATCTCAACCACGGCGAGCGCTATTACCCGTTGCACGTCTATATTTGCGAAAAGTGCTTCCTGGTGCAACTGGATCAATACGAGAGCCCCGAAGGAATCTTTAGCGATTACCCGTATTTCTCCTCTTACTCCGAATCATGGCTCAGACATTGCGAAATTTACTGCAAAAAAATGACAGCGCAATTCCGACTCGGTCCACAAAGTTTCGTCGTGGAGGTGGCCAGCAATGATGGCTATTTGCTGCAGTACTTTGTGCAGCAGAGTGTGCCGGTGCTAGGCGTCGAGCCGGCCGCGAATGTGGCCAAGGTGGCTGTTGAAAGGGGCGTTCCGACTCTAGTGCGATTCTTCGGCTCCCAATTGGCACGGGAACTGGCGGCCGAAAATCAGCGTGCCGATTTAATTCTCGGCAACAATGTGCTTGCGCAGGTGCCGGACCTGAATGATTTTGTCGAGGGGCTCAAGATCATGCTGAAGCCCGAGGGTGTGCTGACACTGGAATTTCCGCATCTGCTGCAGCTGATGGAACGCAACGAATTCGACACGATTTATCACGAGCACTTCTCATATTTTTCGATGCTAACGACGGTGCGCATCATGGAGGCCCATGGAATGAAAGTGTTCGACGTCGAGGAATTGCCATCGCATGGCGGTTCCCTCCGTGTTTACGCCTGTCGGATGGAAGCCCGAACTCACCGCACCGAGCCGAAAGTTGCGGACCTAATCTCGGCCGAAACGAAGGCCGGATTGGCATCGCTCAAAGGGTACGAGAATTTCGCGCACCAAGTTAAGCAAACCAAACTGGCGTTGGTGAATTTTCTTGTCCAGGCTGCGCTGCTGGGCAAGACCATCGTCGGCTACGGAGCACCTGGTAAGAGTGCAACACTTTTGCACTACTGCGGCATAAGTAAGGATCTGATCGAATATACGGTCGATCGTAGTCCATACAAACAAGGCCGATTTCTTCCCGGCACACACATTCCGATCTATCATCCCGATCGCATACGCGAAACGAAGCCGGATTACATCGTCATTCTTCCTTGGAATCTGAAGGACGAAATCGCGAGCCAGTTGCAATTCATCAGGGAGTGGGGTGGCCAGTTTGTCGTACCAATTCCGGAACTTGCCACTTTTTGAAAAGTAGGCACGGAGGTCAGTTATGAAGGTTGTTCTTTTCTGCGGTGGGGCCGGCATGCGACTCCGAGGTTATGCCGACGATATTCCGAAGCCTATGGTCACGATCGGTAACCGACCAATTCTCTGGCATATCATGAAGTACTACGCCCACTTTGGGCACAAAGACTTTATCCTCTGCCTTGGACATAAGGCCAACTGTATCAAAGACTATTTCCTGCACTACGATGAATCTGTATCTAATGACTTTGTTTGGTCGAAAGGCGGAAAGAGCGTCGAGTTTTTGAATCGTGACATTGATGACTGGACGATTACGTTTGTCGAAACGGGCGAATATTCCAATATTGGCGAGCGCCTCAAGGCGGTCGAACCTTATCTGAAGGATGACGAAATCTTTCTGGCGAACTATGGGGACGGATTGAGTGATGTCTCTCTCCCACCAATGCTACAGGCCTTCCGGACAAGCAACGCCGTTGCGTCGCTGTTGTTGGTACAGCCGACAGCGAGTTTTGACATCGTCAACGTCGACGCTGAGAGTAGGGTCACGGGAATTCGCGCCCTCACGAGGAGCGATATTTGGATTAACGGCGGTTTCTTGCAGATGCGCCGTGAGATCTTCGATTACATTCGGCCCGGCGAGGAGCTTGTGCAGGAGCCATTTCAAAGGTTGATCGAAAAGCAGGCGCTGCTAGCCTACAAGCACACCGGCTTCTGGCAGTGCATGGACACCTTCAAGGACAAGCAGCGATTGGACGATTTGAACCACGGCGTTGCTCCTTGGAAGGTCTGGAGTCAGGGCGCAACCGTCGCGCCGAACGGTTCGAAGGTGACCTCGGTTCTCCGATGATTCATCTAAATCTGGAGGAGCGATCTGCCAGAACGCTGAAGATACTCTGCTTGGGTTGCCATTCCGACGATATCGAGATCGGTTGTGGTGGGACGATCCTGCGCTTGGCGGAACAGTATCCTGGTTGCGAGTTTCACTGGGTCGTTCTCAGCGCTACGGGAGCCCGTCGCGCCGAAGCGCAAAGCGCGGCTGAATTATTTACAGGCCGCGGGCTCAAGGGACTTTTGCTGAAGTCCTTTCAGGACGGATTTATGCCCTTCCTAGGAGCCGAAATAAAAGCTGAGTTTGAGGAACTAAAGTCGATTGCGCCCGATCTAATTTTCACGCACAGCCGAAAGGATGCTCACCAGGATCATCGCTTGATTGGGGAGATGACCTGGAACACGTTTCGAGATCATCTGATTTTGGAATACGAGATTCCGAAGTACGACGGCGACATGGGCCAGCCCAATGTGTTTGTCCCACTGGAATCGACGCAATGTGATACCAAGGTTCGCTACATCATGGATTCCTTCCCCTCGCAACACGCTAAGCTCTGGTTTAAGGAGGAAACGTTTCGTTCGTTCATGCGATTGCGTGGGATGGAGTGCAACTCTGCGAGCGGTTACGCAGAGGCTTTCTACGGTCGTAAGCTTGTGATTTGAAACGCCGCCAGGAGGCGTTGAGCCTTCGGCAGTGAGCCAATAGTCGGGATCGCTGTACCCCACGGGAAAGTAGTTACCAGAGGGCGTTGCCATAACAGAGCGTCAGCCGAAATGGGAGATACGCTTGCATGAAAGTTCTACTGACTGGTCATAAGGGTTACATCGGCTCTGTTGCGGGTCCAATGCTGGCTGCGGCCGGCCACGAAGTAGTTGGTTTGGACACGGATCTATTTTCGGGATGTGCGTTTGCAGAATTAGGCCTGGAAATTCCAGAGATCCGCAAGGATCTGCGCGACATCACGACGGATGACATCGTGGGCATCGATGCTGTTCTGCATCTCGCCGCTCTGTCGAACGACCCTCTGGGAAATCTAAACCCGAAAGTCACATACGACATCAATCACGCGGCCTCCGTTCGATTGGCGATAGCCGCTAAGACAGCCGGGGCGCGACGGTTTGTTTTCTCTTCCTCGTGCAGTACCTACGGTGCGGCAGGAGACATATTCCACGATGAAAACTCACCTCTCAATCCGGTGACTCCGTACGCGGAGTCAAAAGTGATGGTCGAGCGGGATTTGGCACTGCTCGCCGACGAACATTTCAGCCCGACCTTCATGAGAAATGCCACAGCGTACGGTGCGTCCCCGCGTCTGCGACTGGACATTGTTCTGAATGACCTTGTGGCGCGCGCGCTCACTACGGGTCAGGTATATATCATGAGCGATGGAACTCCTTGGCGTCCGATCGTGCATATTGAAGACATCGTTCGAGCCGCCATCGCAGCGTTGGAAGCTCCGATTGAGGTAGTCCATAACGAAACGTTTAATGTTGGGCAAACCGAAGAGAACTACCGCGTTAGCGAGATTGCCGAAATCGTTAAGAACGTCGTTCCCGGGTCGCACATCGAGTATGCGACTGGCGGAAGCCCCGACAAACGATGCTACCGAGTGGACTTCAGCAAGATTGAGCAAAGGCTGCCTGCGTTCCGACCCCGATGGACGGCTCGAAAAGGCGCGCAGCAGTTGTACGATGCGTATCAGGCGGCTGGCCTAACGCTCGAAGACATCAAGAACGGTCGTTACGCTCGGATCGCGCACATCCGCAGGCTCATGGATGGCGGAACCTTAGACGAATCTTTGCGTTGGCGCGCACGTGAAAGCTTTATTCAGGAGGCACACGCAGAAATCAACTGAACCTACTCGGCGCGCGATGTGCATGTATGGTTAAGCGGCTTTCCAACGACGCCAGACTGATTATCGAGTCGAGGGAATCCGATGAACCCGAAAGTTTTCACTTCAAAGGTTCGGGCCGAGTGGCACTGAAGTTCAAGATCAGCGTTCGTGTGATTAGCGTGAAAAGCCAATGAAGGACCTGAGGGAAAGGACGATTCGCGGCGGATTCGCGAGGATTTGCGCCCAGGCCGCGAATTTCGTGCTGCGCATCGGATCACTGATGGTGCTGGCGCGGCTACTCGATCCGCATGACTTCGGATTAATTGGCATGGTCACTGCTCTCACGGGAATCCTGAATCTGTTCAGAGATTTTGGGCTTTCCACGGCTGCCGTTCAGCGCGCAACGGTGACCGAGGAACAGATTTCGACACTCTTCTGGATCAACATCCTGGTGGGGGCGATTCTTACAGTTATTACGGTGGCCCTGGCACCCGCCGTTGCCGCTTTCTATCATGAGCCTCGACTTGTCGCGGTGACTGCGGTATTGGCGCTGGGATTCTTATTCAACGCGGGTGGAGTGCAACATGAGGCGGTCCTCCTCCGTCAACTGCGCTTCACTGCCTTAGCGGCACTAGGCATCGTGTCGTTGGTTGTAAGCATCGCCGTTGGAATCGGCATGGCAATCAGTGGCTATCGGTATTGGTCGCTAGTGGGAATGGCTCTTGCCGCACCAATTGTGTCGACCCTTGGGATGTGGCTGATTGCAGCATGGGTTCCGGGAATGCCGCGCCAGCAAATCGGGATACGATCCATGATCCATTTTGGCGGCACAGTGACATTGAATGGGCTCGTCGTTTATGTTGCCTACAACCTTGAGAAAGTACTGCTCGGCCGCTACTGGGGAGCGGATGTTGTCGGCATTTACGGACGGGCGTACCAATTAAGCAATATTCCGACGGAGAACCTCAATTCCTCAATTGGCTCGGTAGCGTTCTCAGCGCTATCAAGGCTTCAGGACGAACCTCAGCGTCTGAAGAGTTACTTCCTGAAGGGCTACTCTTTGGTACTCGCGTTCACGCTGCCGATCACGATTCTCTGCGGACTTTTTGCCAACGATGCAATTTTCGTACTTCTTGGACCAAAGTGGCGGGACGCGGCTCCGCTTTTTCGTTTGCTTGCTCCAACGATCTTGATTTTTGCAATGATCAATCCTTTCGCCTGGTTGCTCTACGCGATGGGCATGGTCAAAAGGAGCTTGAAAATCGCGCTCGTGATTGCTCCCCTGGTGATCGCTGGGTACGTTATCGGATTGCCGTACGGGCCGAAGGGCGTCGCGCTTGGCTACTCGGCGGCGATGTTACTCTGGCTCTTTCCGCATATCATTTGGTGCATACACGGAACGATGATTTCGTTCCGCGACATTCTTCAAACGCTCAATCGGCCGTTGCTTTCAGGAATCGCCGCAGCCGCGCCGCCATTCATATTGCAATTTCTCTACGGCCCGCTGCTGTCTCCGCTTCCTCGACTTTTGGTGGGCGTAACACTTTTCGTCAGCACATACATGCTCATGCTGTTGCAGGTGATGGGGCAGAAAACCTTCTACATGGACCTTATCCGTGGACTGGTAAGGCGATCTTCCGTTCAGGATCAACCTCTGGTCTCGGTGCTGTAGGAGGCACCTGCTAGCATGGCGCCACATCCATTGGTCAGCATTGTCGTTCCTACGTACAACGAGGCGGCGTTTCTCGCCGAATGCCTCGACAGTATTGTCGCCCAGACCTACGACAATTGGAACTGCACAATTGTCAACAACTGCAGCACAGATGATTCTGCGGAGATCGCAAGGCAGTATGTTGCGAGAGACTCGCGCATTCGGCTTTATGAGAATCCGCAGTTCTTGCGGGCGGTTCCCAACTATAACGTCGCTCTGCGTCAGATTTCCCCTGACAGTACCTACTGTAAGATTGTCTTTGCGGACGATTGGATTTTCCCGGAGTGCCTGCAAAGAATGGTTGCCGTCGCTGACGAATCCCCTTCAGTGGGTATCGTTGGAGCTTACGGACTGCAAGGACGCCAGGTTATGTGGGCGGGATTACCTTATCCAAGCAAAGTCGTCCCGGGTCGAGATGTTTGCCGGAGACTCTATCTGGAAGATTTGTATGTTTTCGGCACCGGAACGTCCTTGCTCTACCGTGCGGATTTAGTCCGAAGTCGCGATCCCTTCTACAACGAGTCGAATTTACACGCCGACTCGGAGGCTTGCTTGGCTCTTTTGAAAACTTGCGATTTTGGTTTTGTTAATCAGGTCCTTACCTATACACGAGTGCGGCCCGGATCGCTCCTGACGTTCACGACAGAAATCAACACACTTATCGCTGGAAGGCTGCACGATCTGGTAACGCACGGTCCGGACTATCTGACTCGAGAAGAATTCGAGATATGTCTAGATCGAAAAGTATCTGAGTATTACGAATTCCTTGCCCACAACATTGGACGGGGCCGTGATGAGAAATTCTGGAATTATCACAAACGGAAACTTACCGAGGCCGGCGTTGGTTTTGATCGCGCCCGCTTAGCTCGAGCTTTTTTGGCGAGGGCTGCGCGAGTCCTTTTCAACCCGGGAAATGCTCTCGAAAGATTCTTGAAGAGCCGCGAGCGCGGGAGCGACTCGACATTCGTCACCGGCTTTCAAGAAAATAGCGGGACACGCTAAATTCCCTTCGTGCCCAAACCTGAGTCAATTCGGCCTGATATCTCGGATTTAAAGGCAGGGGACTGGGTCGAGGTTCGCAGTCGAGCCGAGATTTTGGCAACGCTTGACGAGCGGGGACGCTTGGAGAACCTGCCATTTATGCCGGAGATGTTGCAGTATTGCGGGAATCGGTTCCGCGTTTTCAAGAGGGCGGACAAGACTTGCGATTATATTCAAGGATGGAGCATCCGCCGCATGACGAACTCCGTACACCTGGCGGGCATACGCTGCGATGGGTCGGGACACGATGGATGCCAGGCGGGCTGCCTCATTTTCTGGAAGGAAGCTTGGCTAAAGCGAGTCGAAAATGATCTCGTATCGGCGGAAAGCTTGGAAAGCTCGCAGGGAGCTCAGGCGAAATACGCTGGTTCATGCACCGTAGAGAGAATTCTTTCGGCGAGCGGCGCAATTAACTCGGAGGGCGATGTCGTCTATAGTTGCCAGGCGACCGACGTTCCGAAATTCACCTCCCGCATGAGCTTTTGGGATCCCCGGCAATACATTCGGGACCTGCGTTCTGGCAATCTTAAGAGCGGCCTGGCCGGGGATTCCCGAAGCCACCGACTGCTCGAACTGATTCTCGCGATCTGCCGCTTGATTCAGGCGTCGGCAATCGGTTTTTTTAACGAGGTGCAAGACAGGCGCCAGGGAAGTCGTTATCCGTTCATCGAAGGAAAGGCAACGAAGACGCCGCTTGAGTTCCTCGATCTCCAGCCGGGTGAACTCGTCCAGGTGCGTAGTAAAGAGGAAATTCTGGAGACGCTCGGCAAGGATCAGCGCAATCGCGGCCTCTGGTTCGATTCGGAGATGCTGCCGTATTGCGGCGGGATCTACAGGGTGCTCCGGCGCGTGAATCGGCTAGTCGATGAAAAGACAGGAAAAATTGTGGTTATGAAAAACCCCTGCATCGTGCTTGAAGGTGTTATCTGCCAATCGGATTTCCATCGGCTCTGTCCGCGGGCAATTTATCCTTATTGGCGCGAGAGCTGGCTGCGGCGTGCCTCTCCAAACTTTCTCCCAGCGACACAAAAGGAAACAAAAGAACAGTCTCTGCAACAATCGTGAGGTTTCTCCCAACATTCCGACATTTGATTGAGGTGCACTAAAACGCATTTTGGAATGTTGATCCAGCTTTTCTAGATGAGCCTGACAACCATGGAACAGACTAGATTGGACCGAACCCTCTGGCCTTTCTTTGCGGCTTCTGCCGTAGTCGCGATCCTGGTGGCGGCTATCTTCTGGTCGCTCGCGCATCCTTATGGGATCCATTGGGACGAGGCTCAATACTTCAACGAGATTCAGATCGACGTTCAGCGCCTGCGGGAGGGAATGCTGCTCAGGCTGGTGGGAAGGCTGCTGCTGAGAAATTGGGGCCGCCCCCCGGCATACCGCATACTGGCTCTTCCGTTTCTCGGCGCGATGGGATTCCACACGACGGCCGCACGCGCGGTCTCTCTGGCATGGTTTTGCTTAAGTTCCTTGTTCATCTACCTGGCAGCGAGTCGAATCGCGAGCCGTGTGGCTGGCGCGTTTGCCGTTCTCATCTTTTGTCTGTCCCCGGAAGTAATTTCGGCGAGCATTTTCTTCGGCACAGACACGCCGCTTTACCTGGCCGTTTCTGCAATGCTGTATTACATTTTTGCGATTTGGAGCGATCGAACAGAACCGTCAAAGCATTGGATAGGTCTGGGATTGGCAATCGGCCTTGGATTCTTGTCGAAGACGTCATTTTTTGCGATCGTAATCCCTGTTCTGGTTTATTGGTTTGCGTTGGGACTTTGGGGCGGTTGGGGCGTACCAAAACTAACCTCACAATGGAGGGCTGGGCTGCTAGCGCTCCTCATGGCAGGCCCCTGGTGGTTGCTTAATATCAGAAGCGCGTTTGCCTATGGTCAGTATTCACGGGCCTTCGTCAGAAACTCCCTCGGCCCGCCGTCGCCGGCAACTTTTGTCCGATGGTTTGATACGGTGTTCCAGTCCCTACTGGGACACGGACTAAGCATCCTGATATTCTTGGTTCTGGTTGCTTGGTTTGTCATGGCCGTCGTCAGGAAGAGGGTCACTCTTGACCGTCTTCAGTTGGCGGGTATCGGAGTTTGCGCCAGTGCAGGCGTCCCGATCGTTCTGGCGCAGCTGTCCGGTACGAATCATCTCCTTCGCCATATCACCCCGGCAGTTATACCTTTGGCCGTCGCTGTCGGCCTGTTAGCGGACAAGACCGGATGGGCCTATTCGACAGGCGGTACCGCGATCTCCGCTGCTCTGTTTTGCGCTCAGTTCGTCATGCTCGTGAGTCCCGTTATCGTGCCAAATGCACATCCTTTAGAGATTGGTTTTGTGAATGGCAGCCTTCCTTGGCGCACAATGATCCGCTTCGATCAGTGGGACTGGCGGTTGGTCCAGGCTATCAGTGACAGCTGCGGCCTCGAGAATCCATCTATTTCGTACTTAGGCGCTGGTCGGGTTTTCAATCCCCCTGCGATCGAATACCCTTGGATTGCGCGTGTCCCAACCAAAAGGCTCGATCATTTGGACATCCCGGACGTGACGTGGCTTTGGCGCTACGAGGATGGGCCCCTTAACTGGCAAGAAGTCATGAATTCAGCTGAAAAAAGCGACATCGTCATAACCGCACCGCACTATGTTGGAGAAGTACTACTTAAAGAAGACCTGGACAACCAACATAACGCCGAATTCGAAAATCGTCTTTCCAAGGACGCACTTTTTCAGGGACCCATTGAACTTAGAATGGGACGTTTTGAACCGGTCGAAGTCGTCGTCTTTCTGAAGAAAACTCTCGTGTGTCGTTCGGAACAAGGAACTTCGGCCGCGCTCCAAAAATGGAGTACTAATGCGAGCAATTGAAAACTGGTTCTGTGGCGTTGCATCCGGACGCAGCGTCAAGCTCGGTCCTGCTGGAGGCTTCAAGTGACTCACAACTTTCTTTTGCCCCGACCCCGCCCCAAATTGTTGTCGATTGTGATGCCCTTCTACAATGAGGAGGCGATTTTTCCTCTGCTTCGCGCTCGACTCAATCAGTTTCTAGACGATTCGCCGTATCCATGTGAAGTGATCACGGTGAATGACGGTAGTTCCGACCGGACGATCGATTTACTTGTAGATTGGTCCAGGGCCGATTCCCGCATTAAGGTCCTCAATTTATCGCGTAATTTCGGGCACCAATACGCATCCACGGCTGGAGTCGATTACGCTTCGGGCGATGCGACCGTTTTGATCGACGCGGATTTGCAGGATCCGTTGGACGTAATTCACAGGATGGTTGAGCAGTATTGCAACGGCTATGATGTGGTCTGTGGACAGCGGGTTTCACGGTCCGGAGAGGGTGCTTTCAAGAAGTTTACGGCTTGGTTCTTTTATCGTTGCATGCGCGTTTTTATCCTCGAGTCCCTGCCTCAAGACGTGGGCGATTTTCGTCTGATGTCCAAACGATGCGTCGAAAGTCTCAGAGCGATGCACGAGCTCCATCGTTTTTTGCGAGGGATGGTCGCTTGGGTCGGATATCCGCAGATATGCGTAACGTATGAGCGCCAGGCGCGCGCGGCCGGCGTAACGAAGTATCCCCTGCGGAAAATGCTCCGTCTTGCTTGGACGGCGGCGGTCTCATTTTCCGCGCTGCCGCTGCGGCTCAGCTTCTTCGGCGCAGGAATTATGACGCTGGTTGCGCTCGAAGAATCGATTCGGGCCCTGGTAGTGCACTTTTCAGGAAAAACGGTCCCAGGCTGGACGTCGCTAATGGTCATCGTCTGCTTGAGCAATGCTGCCCTCATGATTGCAGTCGGCCTGCTCGGCGAATATGTCGGCAGGATCTACGAGGAAGGTAAGGGACGCCCACTGTACATTGTTGCAGATACGTGGAACCTCCCGCAATCCGCGATCCAGCAAGCCAGCGAACCCCCCGCGCAGACTGCTACAGCTGGCGAAACACTCCTTGTCCCCGTGGCGGGCGTAATCAAAACACGTCGCTGAATTTCAAGGCTCGGTTCCACCTTGGTTGGGCAGAGAGTCTTCGCAGGTCTTCTTGTCACTCTTACGACGATTCAACTGCGGTCGCGTGACGCTTGGAATCGCCTGGTACAGCAGCTCTTCGTCCGAACTGAGATAGGTACGCAACCGCGAGAACGGTAGCTTGTATTCAAATGATCAACCGAAAAACTCCAGATCGAACGGCCCTTCTGGAATTCACCAACGCGATCGAAAGAGCACCCGTGAATCTTGGAGAGTCCATGATCGCGCGCGCAACCGGACGTTTCTCAGCGTCGTGCTGGATCTTTCTTACGGCGTTCTCCGTCTATCTTGCTCTCGCTCTTGTTCAAAGTCCGCTGGACTGGAGCAACATGGCAGAGAATTCCTACGTGGCCGCTTCGGTCGCGACCGGACACGGTTTCAGTTCTCCTTACCTGCAGCCTACCGGGCCAACAGCACTGGTACCCCCGCTTTTTCCGTATCTGCTCGCTGGAATATTTCGTGTCTTCGGCGTGTTGAGCCACCACTCGTACGTGGCAGTAGTAGGTCTGAACATTTTCGCTCACGCGTTGAGCTGCGTGGTTCTGTTCTGGATAGGCAGGGAGACATTCGGTCCTCTCACAGGATTGTGTGCAGCCCTCGGACTGGGCTGTTTCCCCCTTTTATCTGAGCCGCTGTCGCGATACTTGCCAGGCGGCCCGCTCTTGATGCCTCCGCACTTGATTTGGAATACACATTTGACGGAATTCGCAATCCTTCTGTTGATCTGGTCGACGGTGCGAGACGTTCGGTGGCCGATCTACGGAGCTGCTTGGGGAGTGAGCGCACTTCTCAATCCCACGATCCTTGCACTATTGCCGGCTTTCTGGGCGTGGCGAATGCGGGAACGGTTGAATTGGCGCCATCTCGGCATGGGTGCTGCCGCGTTAGCTTTCTGCGTCGCGCCGTGGTTAATTCGCAATTACTTAGTCTTCCATCGGCCCGTATTCATTCGCGACGGGCTCGGAATTGAATTGCGCGTTGGCAATCAGCCGGGTCAAAAAGGTCTGTGGGACGGCGAAGCTCACCCCGCGGTCAGCGAAAATGAATTTAGCCGGTTCGCGCAAATGGGAGAGCTTGCGTACGCTGAAGTATCGGAACGTGAGGCATTGGAGTTGATTCGTTCCCGACCGCTCGAGTTTGTATTCAACTCAATTCGGCGGATCTGGTATTTCTGGATTGGCCCGCCAGCAACGGCAGGCAGGTTAAAGGCGTTAAGAAACTTCAAGTACCTTCCGGCGCTGACCTTTTGCTTGATAGCGTTCTATGGAGCGATCCGGGCTGCGCAAAGCGGAAATCGAAAATCACAGCTGTTGATTGCCGTCCTCATTTTCTATCCGCTAGTACATTACGTAACACACACCTCGAACAGCCGTGCCTATCAATACCCAATTCAGCCCGAGATGATGGTCCTCGCCGCTTCGGTACTCTTCGTCAGAAACTCGAGATCACTCGAACCCGATTGATCGGCACAGCGTTGCCGGATGGGCCGATCGTTGGCGGCGTCCTGACAATCGGAATTGCCGGGCACGTAAGGATGGTTTGCCGAGAGCGGATGGCCTGGATTGGGGTCTTGATTTCGTACCCCGTCGGGGCCCCGCCTAAATTCAGGGAAGCACCGGAGGTACTTCAAGTACAAGCACCCAGTCGGGATCGCCAGTGGAGTTTTTTCCGGGCGTCGCAAACTTCTGCGTTCCGATGTTTGCGAATTGCGACGGGCCCACGGGCTGGTAAGTATCGTTCGTCGGGTCAAACCATTCAACCGTGACCGAGCCAGCGAATTGGCTCATGTCGACCGTAAGCGTCGTGCTGACAGGTACATACGCAATCGCGAGCTTGCCATCTGACGCCCTCGCAGTCGTAACGTAGGTGTCGGTCTGTTCATTCCCTTTTCCTAACCCTCCGCCGGTCGGAGCGCCGGTGGCAGTTCCATATCCTGCAGTCACGACGTTATGACTCTGGTCGGGCACGAGCTTGTACCATGCGTAAGACATGAAGAAACTCTTCCAATAGCCGAGCTGCGTGACAGCGGTCGTGCTGAGGTTGGTTGATGAAGTGGCACCATTTAGCCCGTACATGTATCCTGCCAAGCCACCGGCCAAAACGGTCCAGTAGGCTTGCCGTCGCAGCATGAGATTCGTCGCCGTACGGGGAGTGAGGTTCCCGTAGGAACCTCCCTCCCAGTAGGACTCGATCAGCCAGTTGGGCTTAGTTTCGGCGTTGTACTGGAGATAAGCTTCCCCATAATTCGGATAGTAAGTATAGACACTTCCTAGCGTTACATAAGGAGATAACAAAGAATCGTCGGAGGACTTGCTAATGTTGTAGCCGAGTTCTATGGTCTGAAGATGAGTGCGGTCAGCCGAAAGAATTGCTGACATGAAATTTTCAATCAAATCATTGTTCGTGGACGCCGTAGTCGAGCTGCTCGTTCCATTCGGAAAACCGGTTGTCCACGATTGAAAGTCATTGCCTGGAGCCCAGATTATGTTGGGAAAAGTCCTGTAACGGTTTCCTAGAAATCGACCGAAGCCCCTCATCTTCGTACTTCCGTTTGCGTTTGCCATCGTCATCAACGAGCTTGTATCCCACGTTTGGAATATTACGTCTATTCCGTCGACCGCCGCAGCCTTTATGAAGGCATCGACGCGCGCCCAATAAGACAAATTTGGCGTCGACACATCGTAGTTCGTGTAGTCCATTCCGCTCGTGAAGGGAGCGATCCCGTCAACGGTCGTGAGCTCTTTGTTGCAACGAATGTAAGACTGACACAGATCGAACAACCAAATCGCGTTGAATCCCTGAGACCGCCTGGTAGCCAAGTAGGATTCCCATTGCGCCAAGCTGAAATTTCCGACGCCGCTGCTCCATGTCCCGTCCGCGACGATCAGCTGGGGTACTCCGTTCTGGTCAATAAGGTAGCGATTGTTCGAACTGACTTTGAGCGGGTAGACAGCCGGAAGAGGGATCGAAAAAGTGAGACCATTACTCTCGCGGCCTCCGACGATCACGACGACCCTTCCCGCGGTCACTTCAGCTGGCGCGGCCATCACTATGGTCGTCGGGCTCCATTTCGTCGCATTCGCGACCTTGCCGTTGAACATGACTCGACTAGTCCCTTGATCCGAACCAAAGTTCCCTCCTGTGATCGTCACCATTGTGCCGGTGGTGGCCGATTTCGCATTAAGGCTCGTTAGAAACGGCGAAATGTCGGCGGATAGGTCATGGCTTCCTGTGCAGCTCGAGAGACCCGCAGTCAAAACCGAGAACAACAGTAATAAGTGCAGTACGTATCGGATACGGTTTCTGGAAATCCATTTCTCACAAAGATTCTCGGCTAAACGAAGACTCTTGAATTGGTCCCCCATCGATGTTTCCCTCCGCCGCGATCTGTTGGGCTCGTGATCCCGTCGGGACGTAGACCTTGGGTTCATCGAGGTGCCAATCAAGCGTCTAATCCTTGCTCAATTACACTTTGTTGCCGGCTAAAATCAATTGCGATCGAACCATTCACGTTTGCGCGGAAAGGCTGCTCCTGTGAGAGTTTCTGTTGTGATGCCCATCTACAACGAACGCGCGACTCTGCGAGAAGCGATTCGCCGAATTCTCGCAGTCCCGTTGGACTTGGAATTACTCTGCGTCGACGACGGCTCCACGGACGGCTCACGTGAAATCCTTGCGGAGGCGCGAAATGACGATCCGCGAATTCAGGTGTGTCTGCAGCCGCACAATATGGGCAAGGGTGCCGCACTTAGAGTAGGCATTCAGAAAGCTGTTGGTGACTTCGTGATTATCCAGGACGCAGACCTCGAGTACGACCCTTCGGAATATTCAATTCTCCTACAGCCTCTAATTGATGGAAAGGCCGATGTAGTCTATGGATCTCGATTTATGGGTGGTCGCCCTCACCGGGTGTTGTATTTCTGGCATCGGGTCGGCAACATCGTGCTCACGCTTTTGTCCAACGCCATCACCAATCTAAGCCTAAGCGACATGGAGACTTGTTATAAGGCATTCCGGCGGGAGGTCATCCAGTCTATTCACCTCCGGGAGGACCGCTTTGGGTTCGAGCCGGAAGTCACCGTTAAGATCGCAAAGCGGCGCCTCCGTGTATATGAGGTTGGGATCAGCTATTCGGGTCGTACTTACGCCGAAGGAAAGAAGATCGGCTGGAAAGATGGAGTGCGTGCCATTTGGTGCCTGGTGAAGTACGGTTTCAAGGTGCCAACCAGCAGCTCTACAGAGACTGGGCCGGAAATTCAGAGGAGAGCGCAAATGCGCAACAACGACGAAGCGGCGCCATCGAAGGTTGAATGTGAAAAATTTGGGCCCGAAGTTAACCGCAGAAACACAGGGGCTCAGCTATGACGGATGTGACTTTAGCTGGTGAACCAGGCAGACGGTTTCAAGGGGACCATCGGCAGCGAGAAATGCCGACGGGCAGCCGCGGAGCTGTCGGCGAACTTAGCATCGCCTGCTGGGAGAAGACGGGGAAGAGTGGATATCGGAATATATGGATTTGTCTCTGACACGGAGCGCATATAGTAATGAGATTTTCCTCTGCGTCATGGCCGAGCGAATTTCGAGGACGAATATGATGAACCTGAAGGCTACGCAGAGAACCACATTGTTGGCAACGCCATCCATTCCGTTTGAGTACCCCTTCGCGCAACTATTGGTAAGACTGTTCATCGAGCCGCAGCTGCGGTCGTCTGGAGGTTGGAACCGGGGCCACGGAACTCCCTCGCCTTCCTGCAGCTGGCTCCAGCGAGGCCCGACGACGTAGCCGAGTCAGTCGTCGTCCAGCGTACGCCGAACGAGCAAAAACTTAACGAAGCGTCGCGTAAGAACGGGCGAGAGATCTTTGTGTGTGAAATCATCGTGGTCCCCAAAAAAGCTCGTGAATATCGTGCCGCGTTAGCGAACCTCGATTCTCAGGGGGAGGGGAGATGATCGATCGTAGACGGGAGCTTTGGTTTTCGGCGGTAATGGCGACAGTGCTGCTTTGGGGATCTTCGGCACGCACCCAGAACAACTGGGCGAATGAACACTGGGTCGGCACGTGGAGTGCCTCGATGCACGGTCCGATCGTCTTCGGGGGCCGTAGTGTTCCTAACGACGGGTTCGAGAACCGGACTGTGCGTATGATAGTGCACACTTCGATCGGTGGTCATCGTGCACGCATTCGACTGTCGAACGAATTCGGTACAGCGCCCCTCGTGATCGGCGCTGCCCACGTCGCCGTGCGCAGCAGCGGAGCGGTGATTGTTCCGTCTACCGATCACGCCCTAACGTTTAGCGGGCGCGGATCCATCACAATCCCGCCCCGTGCGGAGATTCTGAGCGACGCCGTTGATCTCGACGTGCCGCAAACCGGCGATTTGGCAATCAGTGTCTATGTGCCTGGCAAGACGGGGCCCCCGACAAGGCATTCAACCGGCTTACACACGACCTACGTCTCAGGTCCCGGCGATTTGACGTCGAAGACGGATTTGGCAAACACCTCGACGTCGGAGAGTTGGTATTGGGTCGAGGGCGTGGACGTGACAGCCCCGAAAGAGACTGGCGCGGTCGTCACGTTCGGCGATTCAATCACGGATGGCGCGCGCTCGTTGGTCGACACGAATCACACCTGGCCTGCCGAGCTTGCGATCCGGCTCCTGGCACAACCGGCTGGATCTCCGCACCTTGCCGTGCTGAACGCCGGGATCAGCGGGAACCGCATCTGGCACGACCAGATCGGTCCCAATGGACTCGAAAGATTCGGCCACGACGCCCTCGCTCAGGCCGGCGTGCGCGTAGTAATTGTTATGGTGGGGATCAACGACATTGGCTTTTCGAATTTGCCCGGAGCCGTCGACGAAGGGGTCACGGCTGACGATGTGATCGCGGGGCAGCGGCAGTTTATCGAGCGCGCGCACGTCCGCGGGTTGAAAGTGATTGGCGCGACGCTGCTGCCATTCGAGGGCGCCACGTACTATTCGCCGGACGCCGAAGTAAAACGCGCCGCGGTCAACAACTGGATTCGCACAAGCGGCGCGTACGACGGCGTGATCGATTTCGACGCCACGATGCGCGACCCGCAGCATCCGACGAAGATTCAAGCGGCTCTCGACAGCGGCGATCATCTCCACCCGAGCGATGCGGGCTATAAGATGATGGGTGACGCGGTCGATTTGACGCTGTTTGCAGAACCAAAAGGAACGAAGAAACACTGATCGATCAAAGAGAATACGGAGCGATAATGGCGCAAAATCGCAACCTGCGGGGAGTCGAGCTCTCAATTTGTGCGAAGCGCACGAACTCGCAGAAGCTGAGAGCGAAGGAGGAATCGATTTCCGGCGTGGAAAGACAACTCCGAGGTTATGTTCCACACCAAACAGTCTTGACCGAATATTTTTGAAACATTCGATCCGCGGTCAGTAACATCATTTCTCCCGTAACTGCCTGAACGATTAGGATGCGATCAAATGGGTCCTGATAATGTAAGGGCAGGTCGCCGAGCGCGAGTGCGTGCAGATGCGAAATGTTCCAGCCGCTGATGCCCCAGTTCAGCATCCACTTTGGGACGTACTTTGCAGGCGGCTCGGATAGTTCCAGCTTGCCGAGTCCGAATTTGAGGCTGATTTCCCACGAGCTGGCAGCGGACGTACAAGCCCTCGGCCAAATGCTACGGGCCCGCTATGTGACTCGGGAGAAACATAGAACGTGAAAGTTGACAATCGCACGCGGCCCGAGTCGACCAAGACAGGGGATTTTGGTCAGATTCAGGGGGTTATCTTCGACGTAGATGGGACGCTTTATGATCAGAGTGCCCTCCGTTGGCGGATCGTTCCCCAACTAGTCGCTGCGCACTGGACCAATCCGGTTCAGGGAATTCGGGTGATTCGAGCGATTCAAGCTTATCGGCAGGCTCACGAAGAGTTGCGGAATCAGGCTTTTTCAGCTGACTTGCAGCTTGCAACGGCAGCGGCGAAATGCGGGTACCCTGTGGCCGAGGTGCGCGTTACGGTCGACCAATGGTTCGAGCGCACGCCGTTAAATCTACTTTCTCGATGCGTTTACCCGGGTCTTCCTGAATTTCTGAACTTGTTGTCCGAGCTTCGAATCGGTTGTGGTGTGTTCTCCGACTATCCCGCCGAAGCAAAGCTGTCGGCAATGGGAGTGAAACGCTTCTTCATTCACGTGCTCTCAGCGGCAGACGTTGGCCGGCAAAAACCCGACCCAGTGGGTATCCTCGCGGTCGCTCGTGAGATGCGCCTTGCGCCAGAGCACGCTCTGTATGTCGGCGACCGGGCCATCGACCTTGACGCTGCAACCAAAGCCGGCATGCAAGGATTTCTCGTCCGGGGTGGGAGAAGTTACTCGATTCTTTGTGATGGCTTTGCTGTCCGCTTGCGCCAATGACTACCTTGACGTTCAATCGCATTGACGGCTGAGTT
Organism: uncultured Acidobacteriota bacterium; assembly: GCA_963814605.1. GTDB lineage: Bacteria > Acidobacteriota > Terriglobia > Acidiferrales > UBA7541 > Palsa-295. The sequence continues at coordinate 688,853 of CAWFDD010000003.1, forward strand.
CCACTTCAAAGTTGCTGCCTCATTCCCTGTCCATAACAAATGCGTCATATTCCTCGGTGGTTTCCGCCGGCGGTCGGCGTGCGATGAAATGCGTCGACAGCTGAAAGGCGCGCGCCTGCTCGGGAGTAATCGTAAATTTCCAGTCATATCCCTCCTCAGATACCTGCGTCGGGAGTGAAGGATCAATCTGATGTGAGAGCAGGATTACCACGGGCCTGCCCGTCTCCTCTCGGAGCCTTCGCGCATTTGTCAGGACATCACCTAGGCTGAGATCCAGCTGCGCCTTGCGCGTGAAATGAACTACATTCCCGTAACGCTGTTCCCGCATGAGGTACGTTGGGTTGGAGACGTAATAAGGTAGCGTCTCCAAGAGAAAATCTGGATCTGCAATAACGACGGCCTCATGAAGTTCTGGATGTCCCGCGAGAATCGATCCTATATTGTCGTTGCGATTGTCCAGTGCTGCGGCCGGAGCGCTCATGACTCGAAATATCTTGCGGGCGCTAGCCGGCAGTTGCAGCAGCATGACAAAGACAAACAGCGCAGTCCCTCCGGTCGCTAGGCAGCGAACAAATGGCCTCAGACTGGCGTGCGAACCAAATTCCCCCTGCGCATCTCGGGGCGCTGCAAGCCAGTATGAGCAGATCATGAAAACCAGCCATAAAGCCTGATGACGGTACTCTCCAGGATAGATGACTACGAAATAAAGAGAAAATCCAACCAGAGTCGTCAGTGCTGCAAGGAACGCGCCAATCCGCCGGATCAAGCCAAGCGTACTGCCAAATAAGATCAGAGACTGTAATACAACCAGCGGCTTTCCAAGAGAGGGCACTACCTTCATCAATCTACCGGCACCCGGAAGCGCACACGAATCCCTGAACTGCAGCGAAGGCAGAAAGAGTCCTTTCATCAGTGTTTTGATTGTGACACCGTGCATATCAATGATCGCCGAATCGTTGAACGTCGGGAAAACAGTGACGAAGCAAGTCACGACGCCGAGTGCGGCTAGGGAGGCGTTGCAAAGGAAAATTTGAATGCGCCGTGGTCTGTCGGTGGTCTCGCAAGAGAGAACATCCACGAACCAGAGGAGCAGGAGCCCGCCAACGTCCACGGCAGAAGGCACGTTGCAGTTCGCCAACAAGAACAATAACACTCCCAGAAGACAATCCCTGTCGCGATGCCGCTCGTAGAAGACGGCAAACAGGAAGAGCAACAGCATACTGATCCCGTAGTTGCGAGCCATCACGGAATACTCGTACACCGAAAAGGCACTCATTAGAATCACAGCGAGAATGGGCAGGCTGAAGGGCGAGCGCAGCAACAGGATAAGCATCGCAACAGCAGCTAGAACGATGGAGAGAAGCTGCAAGACTTCAGGATGCGGGACGAATGCATGCGCGCCGCGAAGAAGCAGGTACCAAATAGCAGGATGCCCTTCACCGTGAAGCCCCTTGAGCATGGCGAATACAGAGTCGCCCTGCAGGGCCAGCGATAGAGCCCGCACCTCATCGCGCCACACCAGATGCGTCCAGGCAAGAACAGAGACAATACCAAGCCACGCCGCTAACATCGCGAGAGCGATCCTGCGCTTATGGGCGACACGTGTATCGCTGTAAATCGACGTTAGATCTGTCACGCCCCCGCCTAAGCATAACGGCGAACTACGCAAGATTCTCCGGGTCACGCTGATTCAGAAAATGGATATCCCGGTTCATTTCCGTCTAGTATAGGCTCCGGAAACCGGAGCAGTCGGAGTGAAAAGGTTGTTGATCCAAGGCATGTCGACGATCAAGCAAACAATCATAACAACTGTGCAACTAACTACGGCTAGCATTAGCTTTCCCTCGCGGTATAGTTTTTCAGGATGCTCGGCTGGACTATCGCGTTTGCAGGCGAGCACAAAATAGATCGCCATAACCAAAGCAATGAAGGGAAACGACAACACCAACTCTACGCGATAACGCATCAGGAATGCCCCGAAGAACAGCATCGCCGAAGAAGCGTAAAAAACAACGGAGGAAAGAAGGAGTTCTGGAGTAAAAAATGCCAGCGATGTGCGGTATTTGCTTAGGCTGTTATCCTCCTTTAGGTGCCGGTATTCGGCGTAACGCTTCAACGCCATGAAGTAGCAACCAACCATCCAGTAACTCAGCAGCAATGATACCGGGGGAACCGTCGAAGACACGATCAGCCATCCGGCAAGCAGCCGAATCGGATTATTAATAGCTTCCGAAAGGACGTCCAAGTAAGGGATGTCTTTGGTCCGAAGTGGCTGAAGATTGTAAGCGCACCCCATAAACAACAGCGCTAACATGTTCCATCCGAACCAAGGCGATATTTGCCACGACAGAACAAGTCCAGCGACCCCCAAAAGGAGCCATTCGGCGTAAGCGAGTGGAATGATGACAGCGCCGGAAGGCACTGGCCTATTGCGTTTGAGAGGATGGAAGCGGTCGAATGGAGCATCGCAGATTTCGTTGATGACGTAGTTGCTGGACGCGATGAGGCCCACGGCGAGCAGCCCAATTATCGACTTCCGGAGGAGATCCCAGGTGAGCGGGAGATGATATAACGTGAGCGCAAAAACGATTCCGGGAAGCACGAAAACGTTCTTGACCCAATGATCGATACGTGCGATTCGAATGTGAGCGCGCCATGTTCGCCAGCTCGTCAAAGATGGGGTCAGGTGAGTTGGAGGCAGCGAAAGGCCCGGATCAACCATCGTCAAGCGCAGAATAGCATAGTCGCCCAGCATCGTTTATACGCTGAAGAAGCGACCTGGGTCCAATGAATCAAGCTCGGTCGGGCTCTCGTAGCTGCTAATGGATTCCCCGCAGGTGGGTTAATCCCCGCCGTAGGTTGGGCCGATCTAGCTTTCGGTATGTTTGCAGTGACCGAAGTGCTAACCGCCGTTGGGTTCCGACAGTGACACGAGCCCTCAGGCCTATGGCCTTTCCAGAAATCCGAGGTCTACAAAGAAGAAGTGAAACTCGAGGAGATTGTGTTGAAATGACGCCCGCGGTCGTAGTATTGCTACTAGCAGGTAGTGCGATTCCTGCGCATCGAGGACAGTGCAAGTGAAGCCTTTTCGCATCCTGTTGTTACTTGCTTCGCTCAGTGTATCGAGGCTCGCGAGCGGCCAGGTAACGACTTACCATTACAATAATTCCCGCACAGGGGTAACTACGGGCGAAACGGTCCTTACCACTTCCAACGTCAACACCACTAGTTTTGGCAAGCTTTTTTCGATGTTCGTAGATGCAGAGATTTACGCACAGCCATTGTACGTCCCGACTGTGACCATTCCGCAGCAGGGCGTTCACAATGTTCTGTATCTGGCGACCGAGAACAACTCAGTCTATGCGTTCGATGCGAACTACGGGAAGCTCTTGTGGCAAGTAAATCTCGGTCCGCCGATGCTGTACACGACCTGCTGCACGGGCGGAGGGACCACGAGGGATCTCTTCCCGCAGATCGGCATCACAGGCACTCCCGTTATCGATCCCGTGGCTGGTATCCTTTACGTGGTCGCTGAGTCATACGAGAATGGGGTTACGTTCTTTCGCCTGCATGCATTGAACATCGCGACGGGACAAGACATGCTGACGCCGGCAGTGATTCAGGGAAGCGTGCCGGGCAGCAGTTCCGATAGTAGCAACGGCACTCTGACGTTTAGTCCGATATCACAATGGCAGAGACCCGCGCTCTTATTGGTCAATGGCAACATCTATGTTGGGTTCGGCTCGCACCAGGATACTGAGCCATACCACGGCTGGCTCTTTGCATATAGCGCGACTACACTCCAGCAAACCGGGATTCTGTGCTTTGCCCCGGGCGGCCAGGGAAACGGTCTTTGGCAGGGTGGGGTGGGGCTTTCAGCAGATTCGACTGGAAACATCTACCTCGAGACCGGCAACGGACCGTTCGACATCAACACAGGCGGTACGGATTACGGCGATAGCGTCGTCAAAATTGGAACTTCCGGTAACGGCCTCACAGTACTCGATTATTTCTCTCCTTCCACCCAGCAGGCCGATAACCTCAATGATTGGGATTTGGGCAGTAGTGGTCCGCTGCTCATTCCTGGTACATCGCTCGGCGTAGCGGGCGGAAAAGATGGGATGCTCTATATTTTTAATACGGGGAATCTCGGCGGATACAACAGCGGGGGAGATCAAATCTATCAGGAGTGGCAGGCGACTTTTGATTGTTGCTCGCTGCCGGGCGGATTTTGGGGCGGGAATTATATTTTCTATAATTCCACACTTTACGCCTTTGGGGAGCGAGATTGGCTGAAGACGTTTACGTTCAATGGGTCTCAGTTTGCGACGACCACATCTTCTCAAAGTCCGTTTCAGGTACCTGCACAAGGGATCAGTAATGATCCCGCAATGTCAATTTCAGCGAATGGTGTTCTCGCTGGCACGGGCATAGTATGGACAGCATTCTCTTCGGACGGCATCGCTAACGGAAGTCTTCAACCGGGGGTCTTCTACGCCTTTGATGCTTCCAATGTAAGCAGTGTTTTGTGGAGTAGCAATCAAAATAGCTCTCGGGATTACTCCGGGAGTTGGGCAAAGTGGTGCCCTCCCATCGTAGTCAACGGTAAGGTATACCTCGCTTCGTTCGACAACCTGCTCAATGTGTACGGCCTGCTTAACGCGGGATGGCAGATCGCAGTCACGGCGGGGACACCTCAGAGCGCGACGGTAAGCACGGCATTCGCGACGGCACTGCAGGCTAGCGTGAAGGATGCGAACGGTAACCCGGTGAGCGGAGTGACGGTGACCTTCACGGCTCCGGCGACGGGAGCGAGTGCGACGTTCGGGGGAGCGGCGACGGCGACGGCTGTTACGAATGGGAGCGGAATCGCGACGGCGCCAGTACTGACAGCGAACGGGACGGCGGGGAGCTACGCGGTGACAGCCAGTGCTGCGGGAGTGTCTGCTACGGCCAGCTACAGTCTTACCAATGTGGCAGGCACGGGTGGTGGAGGGGGGTGGGCTATCAACAACTCCTCGCAAAGATCAACGACCGGCAATCCGGGAGGGACTACATACTCAGCCAGTCCGTTTGCTAATCCCCTTCACAATCCATCCATCATTTTGGTAGGGGTTTTGAATATCCCGAATAATCCCATCACTGTGAGCGATACGGCGGGTAACACATACAGTGACGCGGGATCGGGTGTGATTGGAGGAGATTCGAACCATTTTTACATTCAAGTGTTCTGCGCCTACAACACCTCGAGCATATCTTCGAACGTTGTAAAGATGACGAGTGCGTCTTTCAATTTTCCACGCCTATTGGCCGTGGAAATCACGGGAGCGCCCAGTTCATCCACATCCTGTGCGAATGCTATTGATGCGGTAAAAGCGAATGCAAACGCCACATCTACTGTCGGCAGTAACAACGTGACAACCACGGCAGCGACAACAGCAGTGAACGGAGATTTTATTTTTGGGTGGTTTGGGATACAGAATGGGGTCCCCAGCGCTGGAACGTCACCGAACATCTTTACTGCATTGCCTTCGCCATCGAACGAGTGGGGGGAATACTTTGTGCAGACCTCGGGCGGATCGATAGCTGCGACAGCCACGGATAACACATCCTCTGACACCTACGCAGCCTTGTTCGTTGCCCTAAAAGGTGTGGCGGGGAATGCAACGAGCATCACGGCGACGGCGGGGACACCCCAGAGCGCAACGGTAAGCACGGCATTCGCGACGGCACTGCAGGCCAGCGTGAAGGATGCGAACGGCAACCCGGTGAGCGGAGTGACGGTGACCTTCACGGCTCCGGCGACGGGAGCGAGTGCGGCGTTCGGGGGAGCGGCGACGGCGACGGCTGTTACGAATGGGAGCGGCATCGCGACGGCGCCAGTACTGACAGCGAACGGGACGGCGGGGAGCTACGCGGTGACAGCCAGTGCTACGGGAGTAGGAACAGCTGCGAGCTTTAATCTGACGAACCTGGCGGGGAATGCAACGAGCATCACGGCGACGGCGGGGACACCCCAGAGCGCGACGGTAAGCACGGCATTCGCGACGGCACTGCAGGCCAGCGTGAAGGATGCGAACGGCAACCCGGTGAGCGGAGTGACGGTGACCTTCACGGCTCCGGCGACGGGAGCGAGTGCGGCGTTCGGGGGAGCGGCGACGGCGACGGCTGTTACGAATGGGAGCGGAATCGCGACGGCGCCAGTACTGACAGCGAACGGGACGGCGGGGAGCTACGCGGTGACAGCCAGTGCTGCGGGAGTGTCTGCTACGGCCAGCTACAGTCTTACCAATGTGGCAGGCACGGGTGGTGGAGGGGGGTGGGCTATCAACAACTCCTCGCAAAGATCAACGACCGGCAATCCGGGAGGGACTACATACTCAGCCAGTCCGTTTGCTAATCCCCTTCACAATCCATCCATCATTTTGGTAGGGGTTTTGAATGTCTCGAATAATCCCATCACTGTGAGCGATACGGCGGGTAACACATACAGTGACGCGGGATCGGGTGTGATTGGAGGAGATTCGAACCATTTTTACATTCAAGTGTTCTGCGCCCACAACACCTCGAGCATATCTTCGAACGTTGTGACGATGACGAGTGCGTCTTTCAATTTTCCACGCCTATTGGCCGTGGAAATCACGGGAGCGCCCAGTTCATCCATATCCTGTGCGAATGCTATTGATGCGGTAAAAGCGAATGCAAACGCCACATCTACTGTCGGCAGTAACAACGTGACAACCACGGCAGCGACAACAACAGTGAACGGAGATTTTATTTTTGGGTGGTTTGGGATACAGAATGGGGTCCCCAGCGCTGGAACGTCACCGAACATCTTTACTGCATTGCCTTCGCCATCGAACGAGTGGGGGGAATACTTTGTGCAAACCTCGGGCGGATCGATAGCTGCGACAGCCACGGATAACACATCCTCTGACACCTACGCAGCTTTGTTCGTTGCCCTAAAGGGCGTGGTGGGGAATGCAACGAGCATCACGGCGACGGCGGGGACGCCTCAGAGCGCGACGGTGAGCACGGCATTCGCGACGGCACTGCAGGCCAGCGTGAAGGATGCGAACGGCAACCCGGTGAGCGGAGTGACGGTGACCTTCACGGCTCCGGCGACGGGAGCGAGTGCGACGTTCGGGGGAGCGGCGACGGCGACGGCTGTTACGAATGGGAGCGGCATCGCGACGGCGCCAGTACTGACAGCGAACGGGACGGCGGGGAGCTACGCGGTGACAGCCAGTGCTGCGGGAGTGTCTGCTACGGCCAGCTACAGTCTTACCAATGTGGCAGGCACGGGTGGTGGAGGGGGGTGGGCTATCAACAACTCCTCGCAAAGATCAACGACCGGCAATCCGGGAGGGACTACATACTCAGCCAGTCCGTTTGCTAATCCCCTTCACAATCCATCCATCATTTTGGTAGGGGTTTTGAATGTCTCGAATAATCCCATCACTGTGAGCGATACGGCGGGTAACACATACAGTGACGCGGGATCGGGTGTGATTGGAGGAGATTCGAACCATTTTTACATTCAAGTGTTCTGCGCCCACAACACCTCGAGCATATCTTCGAACGTTGTGACGATGACGAGTGCGTCTTTCAATTTTCCACGCCTATTGGCCGTGGAAATCACGGGAGCGCCCAGTTCATCCACATCCTGTGCGAATGCTATTGATGCGGTAAAAGCGAATGCAAACGCCACATCTACTGTCGGCAGTAACAACGTGACAACCACGGCAGCGACAACAGCAGTGAACGGAGATTTTATTTTTGGGTGGTTTGGGATACAGAATGGGGCCCCCAGCGCTGGAACGTCACCGAACATCTTTACTGCATTGCCTTCGCCATCGAACGAGTGGGGGGAATACTTTGTGCAAACCTCGGGCGGATCGATAGCCGCGACAGCCACGGATAACACGTCCTCTGACACCTACGCAGCTTTGTTCGTTGCCCTAAAAGGCGGCAACTGATCTGCCCGAAGTGCCGCGGGAGGTCTTCTTGGCTTTTGCAGGTGTCCTAAGATAACGAGGCCTGACTGTGTAAATCAGCGCGGAGCGCTACAATTGTGATGAAGGCGCCCGTGACATTGATCACAAACCGTTACGAGATTGTCTTCTTAGTCGCTTCCGAGGCGGCCACGGGGCTGAATATGGTGGACTTCAAGGTTTTTCAGGCTGCCGCAATGTTGGCAACGTCAGCGATCGCGGTCCAATGTCCTTTTCCATTATCTCCGATATGACTTTGGGCCGAGTCTTAGCCTCGGGCGTTTCATACGTTGAGAGTTCAAGAGGCCTTTAGGAGTCGTTGCCGCAACTCCGCCTTCATCGGATCGGAAAGAAACTCAAAAAGTCGGGATAGTGACATGAGCAGCGTAGCCGGATGGCCTCCATCGCAGCGAGAGGAACCCCGCCTGTCCCGCTACTGTTCTTGCAACGCCTTCCGTAAAGTTCGCCTGGCGATGATGGAGGCGCGATAAACTGGGATGAGGATTTGCGCGAATGTCGACAGCCGCTACTACATTTTTTGCCTCAAACGCAAGAAGGCACGCGAGCTTCGCTATGTTTATCGTCGCGTCGAGTCTTGCCTTCTACGCCACGCTTTCGGCATTGGTTCGGTATTCGCTGCAAAACGCATCTAGTTCGCACATCATCCTTATCCCGTTCGTCTCGTTTTTCCTGCTTTACCTTGAAAGACGGACAATATTCTCGTTCTCCGCGACGAGTATCGGTCCAGCGATTGGTCTCGCCGCCGCGGGCTCGCTCCTCTATTGGCTGGCCGCTCACGGCCCGATTCACCGAGACGGAAATTGGTCTCTGTCCGCGCAAGCCATCGCGGTGATCCTCGTGTGGGTGGCCGGATTCATATTTTTTTATGGAACCGCCGCGTTGCGAGCGGGGGCCTTTGCTCTGCTGTTTCTCCTGCTCATGGTCCCACTGCCGGACGTAATCTTGAACCGGATTGTTTATGCGCTGCAGGAAGGCTCAACCGAAATCGCGTATCTCATTTTCCAGGCGGTCGGGACGCCCGTTTTGAAACACGGCTTTCAGCTGTCCCTACCGACCGTCACGATTCAAGTCGCCGAGGAATGTAGCAGTATTCGTTCCAGCATGGCGCTGTTCATCACGTGCCTGCTCGCATCGCACTTGTACCTTCGGACCGGTTGGAAGAAGTGGATGTTAGTGCTTTTGACCCTGCCTCTATCTCTCATCAAGAACGGGATTCGCATTGCGACCCTGACGTTGCTGAGCATCTACGTAGACCCCAGTTTCTTAACCGGCAGCCTTCATCAAAAGGGCGGATTTGTTTTCCTCGTTCTGGCACTACTGATGCTCTTGCCCGTATTTCTTTGGTTTGAGAGGTCGGACAATCCGCACAAGCCGCTTAGCCCTGCGACGGAACCGGGATAGAGCTCGGAAAACCGACGGCGCGAAACATCCGCGGACCCATCGCATTTTGCCGATAGGAAAACTTAGAAGTTGAGGAGAGGCGATTCCATGCAAGTGCCATACAGAGCGGATCGGAGAGCTCTTGAAGTACTTTCCTCTTCCCAGCCGCGTGAAACCCCACATCGCCACTGAAAAACTCGCATACGAACTCTGCAACCTGATTACCGGATGTGTTTCCATCGAAGCGAAATATGTTCGTCCATTAATCAGCTCTATTCTCGCCACGTGGATCGGTGATCCGTTGCCGATGACACCAGGCCGCGACTGGACTCTTTTGATCCGGAAGGAATGATTCTGGTGGAGAAGGTGGAATTCCAAGAATGATGCGCACCCACTTCGCCCAGCACATCGGGATCCAGGCTGTTCCTATAAACAGAGAAAAAGTAGAAAAACCGCTTTCAACGTAAGATTTCAATCCGCAAATCGAGATTGTGGCACACTCTCAAGAGCGAAGGTTCCGATGAAGAAAGCCATCATCACAGGCAGCACGGGCCAGGACGGCTCGTATCTAATTGAGTTCCTGCTCGCCAAGGGCTACGAGATTCACGCCCTAAAACGACGCTCTTCCAGCTTCAATACCGATCGCCTGGATCATCTCTATAAAGATTTCCACGATAGCGACACACGTTTTTTTCTCCACTACGCTGACCTGACGGACGGCAGTTCGCTGATGAAGCTGCTTTACGACGTCCGCCCCGAAGAAGTTTATAATCTCGCCGCTCAAAGTCACGTCAAAGTCAGTTTCGAGATCCCCGAGTATACTGCCGACGTCGTTGCCACCGGCACGCTGCGCTTACTCGAGGCCATTCGTTTAACGGGTCTCAAATGCCGATTCTATCAGGCGTCTTCCAGCGAGATGTTTGGCAGCACACCCCCGCCGCAAAGCGAGACCACGGCGTTTCACCCCCGAAGCCCTTACGCTTGCGCCAAGGTTTTCGGCCACGCTATCACCGTAAACTATCGCGAAAGTTATGGCCTGCATTCATCCAGCGGGATTTTGTTCAACCACGAATCTCCGCGCCGCGGCGAAACCTTCGTAACCCGAAAAATCACACGCGCCATTGCTCACATCAAGCTCGGCCTGCAGAACAAACTTTACATTGGAAACATGGACGCTCGCCGCGACTGGGGCTACGCGCCCGACTATGTCCGCGCCATGTGGGCCATTCTGCAACAGGATGCCCCCGATGACTACGTGATCGGCACCGGCGAGGCTCATTCCGTCCGGGAATTCCTGGATCTTGCCTTCGCACATGCGAACCTTGACTGGCACGAGTTCGTCGAAGTGGATCCGCGCTATTTCCGTCCGGCCGAAGTGGACCATCTCCTTGCAGACGCATCGAAAGCCCGTCGCGTTCTCGGATGGGAGCCCTCGGTTACGTTCAAGGATCTTGTTCGAATTATGGTGGATGCCGATCTGGCCGATGTCGAATCGAAGTTGCGCGGAGGAGAAGCGGCGCTTCGGTCCAACGTCGATTCACAGGGGCGGAACGGCTGATGGATCTTCGTGACAAGCGCGTCGTCGTGACGGGAGGTGCTGGCTTTCTCGGAAGCTACCTCGTCGACCGGCTTCGGGACAGGGGCTGCCGCAACGTCTTCGTGCCCGCGCATGGGGACTTCGACCTCACCCACTTGGTTTCTATCGACGAGCTCTTTCAGGAACACAGGCCCGACGTCTTATTTCACTTGGCCGCTGCGGTAGGAGGGATTGGCGCAAATCGCTCCAACCCCGGTCGGTTCTTTTACGAGAATGCCATCATGGGTATCCAGCTGATCGAAGCGGCTCGCCGCTACAAAACCGAGAAGACGATCATTCTCGGAACCATCTGCGCTTACCCGAAATTCACGCCGATCCCGTTTCGCGAGGATGAGTTGTGGAATGGTTATCCGGAGGAAACAAACGCGGCCTACGGTCTCGCGAAGAAAATGCTGTTGGTGCAGTCGCAGGCGTACCGTCAGCAGTACGGGATGAATTCGATCTTCCTCCTGCCGGTAAACCTGTACGGTCCGCGTGACAACTTCGATTTGGAATCATCGCACGTAATTCCGGCCCTCATTCGCAAATGTGCCGAGGCCGTGGACCAGAATCGCGCGGAAATCGTCCTGTGGGGCGATGGCTCTCCCACGCGCGAGTTCTTATATGTCGAGGACGCTGCCGAGGGCATCGTCGCGGCCGCCGAACGTTACGACAGTTCCGAGCCTGTCAATCTCGGGAGCGGAATGGAAATCTCCATCCGCGATCTCGCTCACAAGATAGCGGAACTGGCGGGATTTCGCGGCCGGATCGAATGGGACACCGCTCAACCAAATGGCCAGCCTCGCAGGCGCCTCGACGTGAGCCGCGCCGAGAAAGAATTCAGATTTCGCGCCAGAACCTCCTTCGACGAAGGACTTCGAAGAACGATTGTTTGGTATCTCGCCAATCGCAGCGCCAAGCGCCCGTCGACCGTCGCGTAACTGAGTAGCCATCGCGTTCGTAGTTCGATAGTCCACGTCCCACTTCTGCGCTAGCCAACCGTCCCGCGTTCCCACCCAAGTACAAGTGAGTTTTTGCTTGGTTTTGGTACAATTGCACCTGCGCACTTTGGCAAGGCGTACAGGCGTCCCACCCCCGCTGGGTCGTGATTTGAGCCGGTTCGTAACCCGGCATCGTCTTCGATAAGGAATCCCGGAGGTTTTGCAATTGCGACCAAGACTTAGCGTACTGATATCTCTCTTCTCACTACTGGGAATGAGTTCGTGCCTCGTCGGAACGCCTCCCGGTCACCCCAGCTCCGGCACGGCGCCGTCCATCGCCACACAGCCGACGAATCAGACGGTGAACGCGGGCGGGACGGCGACCTTCACGGTGGTGGCGGCGGGAACGGCGCCGCTGAGCTATCAGTGGCAGAGCGCGCCAAGCGGCTCGGCGAACTACACAAATATTGCGGGAGCGATGTCCTCGAGTTATTCGCTGATGAACGCGACAACGGCTCAAAGTGGGATGACTTTCCGCGTCGTCGTAAGCAACGGCGTAAACCCGCCGGCGACGAGTAATGCCGCGACACTGACGGTCAACGCAGCGGCAGTGGCTCCGTCCATTACGACGCAGCCGACGAATCAGACGGTGAACGCGGGTGCGACGGCGACCTTCACGGTGGTGGCGGCGGGAACGGCGCCTCTGAGCTATCAGTGGCAAAGCGCGCCCAGCGGCTCGGTGAACTACACAAACATTGCAGGAGCCACGTCCTCAAGTTATTCGCTGATGAACACCACGACGGCTCAAAGCGGGATGACGTTCCGCGTGGTGGTCAGTAACGGCGTCAATCCACCGGCGACTAGTAACGCCGCGACGTTGACAGTGAACTCAGCCGTGGCCAGCAACATCACTGTGCTCACGTATCACAACGACAACAGCCGGACCGGGCAGAATTTGAGCGAGACGATTCTAACGACGGCCGCGGTCAGCTCGGCCCAGTTTGGCGCGCTCGGCAGCATGACGGTGGATGGCCCGGTCGATGCCGAGCCGCTCTACGTGGGCGGCATGACGATCAACGGCGTCGTGCACAACGTACTGTTCGTCGTCACGGAAAACGACTCGGTCTATGCCTTCGATGCGGATAGTTTCGCGCAGCTTTGGAAGAGTCCCGTATTGAACGGGACAGGAGAGTCTCCGAGCGGCGAGCAAAACTGCGGCCAAGTCGTGCCGACCATCGGCATTACCTCGACGCCGGTAATCGATCTCGGCGCTGGGCCAAACGGCACCATCTTTGTGGTCGCCATGTCGATCGACACACACGGAAGTTATCACCAACGGTTGCATGCTCTGGACCTTACTACCGGCGCGGATCGGATGACCGCTGCGGACATTGAGGCGACTGGGTTCGCCCCGGGGCAATATGAGGAACGCACCGGACTCTTGCTGCTAAACAACGCCATCTATCTGGCTTGGACCTCTCACTGCGATGATGGCGCATACAACGCCTGGGTGATGGGATACGGCGAGTCATCGCTTCATCAAGTGAGCGCGATAAATCTCACTCCTAATGGCAGCGCCGGCGGGATCTGGATGTCTGGCGATGGCCTGGCAGCGGATAGTTCCGGGAACATCTATTTTCTTGACGGAAACGGGACATTCGATAGTACGTTGAACAATGGGTTTCCGATTCAAAGCGACTTTGGCAATGCCTTCGTCAAACTTTCGACGGCCAACAACACACTGACGGTTGCCGACTACTTCGCGGATTTTGACACTGTCAACGAGACGGCCAACGATAGGGATCTTGGCTCTGGCGGCGTGCTCGTTTTGCCAGACTTGGTTGATGGCAACAATGTGGTTCATCATCTCGTCGTGGGGGCGGGCAAGTCGGACATTTCGCGCGCTGGCGCGCCGGTGACGCTGTACGTGCTGGACCGCGACAACATGGGCAAGTTCAACTCGAGCAAGCAACAACGCCGCCTATCAAGCGATCACCAGCGCATTGCCGGGCGGTTCAACAAACAGCGGGGTGTGGGCCGCTCCAGCTTATTTCAATGACACGCTTTACTACGGTGCGGCAAACGACAATTTGAGGGCGTTCCCCATTACTGAGGCGCTGGTCGCAACGTCTGCTTCTTCCGCGAGTTCGGAGACGTTTGGCTATCCCGGAACGTCGCCGAGTATTTCCGCTAACGGGTCCACGCAAGGGGTTGTGTGGGCGATCGCGAACGGAGGCGGCGCAAACACTCTTTTTGCGTATGACGCGACGAACCTAACCAAATTACTGTTCAGTGGCGCGTTTTCTGGAAGCGGTTCCACACATTTCGTTACTCCCATGATTGCGAATGGCAGAGTGTATGTCGGCGCTGGTTCGCCCAACGGCAACACTCCGGGCATTGTTTACGTATTCGGTCTTTCTAATCCCGGAGCCCAGGTTATTGAGAAGCCGCACACATCCCGGGCGCGCCGCCGAATGCCCGGACCCAAGGCCCCACCTGCGGGCAGCAGCACGCCGGGAAGCTAAGAACTCAGTCATCAGAATGGACGCGCGGGCGGTCGTTTTCCAAGGTTCGGTCGCACGGGTGCTTCGACGCGAGCCGCGCGCAGAGAGAATTTTACCTTCGTGTAAAGACGACCTTCGACTAGGATTGCGGAGGATCGTCGTCAGATATCTCGCACTAGCAGTTCTATAGGGTAACTTTGGATCAAGCAAACATCGTAATTATCGGCGGCGGTGTGGTCGGTTGTGCCGTTGCCCGGGCGGTGTCCGCGCGATGGAGCGACGTCTTCTTGCTCGAAGCTCTTCCGAAGCTTGCCATGGGCGCAAGCTCCCGCAACAGCGGCGTCATTCACTCCGGCTTGTACTATCCTCCGGGCTCGCTCAAGGCAAAACACTGCGTGCGCGGAAACGGGCTTACCTATGAGTTTTGCGCCGCTCACAACGTTCCCCACCGGAACACCGGGAAGATCGTTGTGGCATCTTCGCATTCGGAAGAAAAGCAAATGGCCGCGTTGTTTGAAACAGGCCGCGCCAACGGCTTGGAGGGCTTGCGGTTAATCGACCGCGCCGCCATTCGCGCCCGCGAGCCGCACGTGGAAGGCGTCCAAGCCATAGAAGTTCCCTCCACCGGAATCGTCGCGAGTGAAGATCTCGTCAAAGCCTATGCCCGCGTCGCGGTGGACCGCGGAGCTCACATCGTTACGCACGCCAAGGTGGAAAGACTCGAGGCCCTGCCGGGCGGAATCCGCGTTGTCAGTTCTGCAGGCGAAATCGAAGCGCGTTGTCTTATAAACAGTGCCGGACTTTTCTCCGATGAGATCGCGGGATTGCTCGGTTCAAAAATGGCTCGGCATCGCATCTATCCGGTCCGGGGAGAATACTGCGAGGTCGCGCGCCCAAAGCAGGATTGGGTACGTGGCCTCGTCTATCCTATGCCTCATACCGACGGATTAAGTCTCGGTACGCATCTGACCAAAACTCTCTGGGGTGGTGTTTTGGTCGGTCCAACCGCCCGATATGTCGACGACAAGAATGACTACGAGCGCGATCGTGAACCCGTCGAATACTTCGCCGATCTGGCAAAAGCGCTCTTGCCGGGGATCGAGGCCTCCGACCTCACGCTGGCTTACTCCGGGATACGCGCCAAGCTGATACCGCCGGCGGGTTCATCGCCCCATCCCCACGGCAATGGCACGGCTGATTTCATCATTGAGCGCGATCCTGAATTCCCGCGAGTGGTGCAGCTGATCGGCATCGAGTCGCCAGGGCTTACTTCCGCTCCCGCGATTGCCGAGCACGTGAGCGAATTAGTGACCGAAATATTGGAATGATTGCGGATCGGGACTGCGTCGCGCGTGCCCCTATTGGTTGGGTATGGTCACGGAGATCGGAGTGGACGGCGCGCTTTCCACTTTGCTGGAATCTACCGACGTCACGGCGTAGTAGTAAGTTTGCCCAGCCGCCACGCTGGAATCGGTATAGGACGTCGAAGTGTCCAACGATCCGCTCAGCTTTGACAATCCGTTTGCTGAAGCGCCGCGATAAACGAAGTATCCAATAACCGCGGAGGCGCTCGGCTGCCAGTTGAGAGCCACCTTGTGAACCACAACGTCCGACACGCCCGTGCCGAACAGCCCAACTTGCAGCGCCGCGTTCTTAGCGTTACTTGAAATCGAGAGGATGCCTTGCACCCCTCCGGGCACCGTCGGATCAAAGTTCACAGAAACCGTGACCGACTGATTGGGTGTCAATGTGACGTGTGATCCGCCGCTCGCGGTGAAACCAGTTCCCGTGGCGGAGACACCGGAGATGGTTACATTGGCCGTGCCGACGTCGGTTATGGTCACGAGCTGCGAGGTGGGGCTTCCGACGGTTACGTTCCCGAAGGTCAGGGTCGGCGAGCTTGGCGACAGCTCAGATGAGACAGCGGGCTCCCCGCCTGAAGATCCGCCGTTGCCGTTCGAAGAACCACCGGAGCCTGGTCCCAACAGAAGCCCGCAACCGCTCGCGCTAACCATCGCGATCAAAGCTATCGCCAGCGGAAGAAGTGCGATTCCAGAATCGAGACCTCTGGCGATGCGACGATTCTTTGGGCGTGCTAGAGGACGCGCAGAAATGGCTACACCCCTTACAGACAGACGGATTGTCGAACGGACGACTGAAGGAAAACTACTGGACACACGTACAGATGGGGGACAGGTGTAGCCACCTGTCCGGAAGGACAGCTTCTTCAATCAACTCGCCGGGTCGCTATCCTCTCTCAATCCTGGCGACCTGCCTGACAACGCCTCGCCGCCGTTGCTCCTACCCCGGTCGGCGCGCTCAGGGAGTGGCCGAAGCCTCGTTCGAATCGGCGCTGTTCCCGGCCGAATTCACCGCGGTGACGACGTAGAAGTACTTCACGCCTGGTGACACTGACGTATCCGAGTAGCTGAGCCCGGAAACCGGTGAAAGATTCAGCGGTGTAGAACCATACCCGCCGGAGGTCGTCGCTCGGAAGATGTTGTAGCCGCTGATGCCGGGCGTCGGACTGGCGTCCCACTGCAGCAACACCGAACTAGAGGAACTCGCCTGTCCCGTTCCGGATAGCGGGATCGACATGGGCGAGCCCGTGGCGTTGCTCGCCACGCTTACGCTCGCGCCATTCACGGCGCCTCCTGTCGTTGGCGCAAAAGTCACGGTAAGTGTGGCCGTTTGTCCCGGGGTCAGAATCGTGCCGTTGGCGACGCCGCTGGCGCTGAATCCTGCGCCGACAGCGGTCACGCCGGAGATGGTGAGGTTGGAGTTCCCGTTGTTCGTCAGAGTCGAAGTCAGCGGGTCGGAACTGTTCACATTGACGGTGCCGAAGCTCAGGCTCGGCGGATTCGCCCCAAGAAGTCGCGTCGCAGCCACGCTGGTTCCGTTCAGACTGATCGCCAGCGAAGCAGGCGTTCCGTTCGTCGTTAACGTAATGGAGCCATTGACGGCTGTCGTAGAAGTCGGCTTGTAGATGGCGTTGAAGCTCATGCTGCCATCGGCCGCAATCGTTGTGGATGTCGAAAGGCCTGTGATCGTCATGCCTGTGCCCGTCACCGCTACGTTTGAGAACGTCAGCGTCCCGGTTCCTTTGTTCTGCAGTGTTATCGGTTGCGAATTGCTGTTCCCGACCACCACGTTTGTGAACGCAACGCTCGTCGGATTGGCCGAAATTTGCGCTTGGAGGCCAGAACCTGTAAGGGCGATCGTAAGCGGTGATCCCGGTGCACTGTTCGAAATGGAAACACTGCCGCTGGCCGCCCCAGGTGCTGTCGGTGCAAACGTGACCGTAAAGGACGTTGTTTGACCCGGGTTGAGGCTTGCCGGAGCGGTCCAGCCAGTCAACGTGAAACCCGTTCCCGTAATACTGTGCGCGGTAATTGACACCGATGAAGTGCCAGTGTTTGACAGCGTCACTGGCACTGATCCACTCGTGCCCAGCGCCAGGCCCGAAAAGTTTATGCTTGGCGGGTTTGCAGTGAGAGCCCCCTGCGTTCCGGTTCCGCTCAATGGGATGTTCAGCGTCGCGTTTGTTGCCGATGACGTAATCGCTATGTTGCCCGAGACGGTTCCGGGCCCCGTCGGCGCGAATGTGGCCGTGAACGACGTGCTTGCCCCGGCGGCGATCGTTTGATTTGCGGCCAGCCCGCTTGCGCTGAATCCCGATCCGGTGGTGGTCACCTGGTTAATCGTTACCGTCGCGTTCCCGGAGTTAGTCAGCGTGATGCTCTGAGGACTTGTTTTTCCGACGACCACACTGTCGAAGTTGAAGCTCCCGGGATTCGCTCCGAGCGAACTTCCCGTCGCGACGGCGCTACCGGTCATCGTGAGTAACTGCGGGGATCCCGATCCGTTGTCGGTGAAGGCGATGCTTCCGCTCGCGCCAGTCGTTGACGTCGGCGTGAATTGAACGCTAAACGATATGTTCTGGCCGGCTGTGATCGTCTTCGGAAGCGAAAGGCCGCTCATGGCGAAGCCAGTTCCCGAAACCGTCGCCTGACTCAGGTTCAGACTGGCATTCCCGCTGTTTGTTAACGTAACCGTCTGCGTGCTGGTCTGTGCCACCGGTACGTTGTTGAAATTCAACGACGGAGGAGCCATCGTCAGCACAGGCTGCGTCCCGGTCCCGCTCAGCGAAATTGCCAGCGGCGAGTTCGAAGCATCGCTGATAATCGTGAAAGTGCCGGTGACCGCTCCGGCCGCGGTCGGCGCAAGCTGGATCTGAACCGTGGCGCTCTGGCCTACCGCAATCGAGGAGGCAGGATTTCCCCCAACCACGGTGAACGCAGCGCCCGTAATCGTTGCTGAAGCGATATTGACTGTGGCGGTTCCGCTATTGGTTACCTTTACGCTTTGTGACCCAGTGCTCCCTACGGCGACGTTTCCGAAACTGAGGCTCGTTGAGTTGGCCGAAAGCACGCCTGCGCCCGGGTCTCCCGGGTTGCCGCCCTCGCCCCCGCCTCCGGTTCCGCTGACCGATGCGGCAGTGGTGTAGCCGGAGCAACTCGAGAGTCCGGCGACTGCTAGAATGACGGCGAAGGTCGCGAGTAGAGGTAACAGCTTGCAAAAGCTCGGATCTCGGTACGAAATCTCCCCGCTGGTGCGAACGGCTTTGCTGTCGTCTCGCGTGCGCAGTTTCATGGCACGCACAGTCTAGGGAGCCGCGGGAGCCCTTATCTACTGGACGGAAGGATAGAGAAAGGGCAGGTCTCCTGCCTGTTCGTGAGGACATCGGTACTTGCCCTAGGTCAAGCCGCCGCCGATCCATTATCTCGGCGGGCTTTCAATGAGACGCGCTGGGCTCACCCGCTCAGAGCAACTGATAAAATAGTGGTCGAGTCCTACTTGTCGCAAAATGAGAATCAGGCCAGTCGCTCATTCCGCTGGAATGCCACAGCGGGGGCGGGCGACAATGTCTGCGGATGATCATCGAATCACGCTGGACAAAAATGCGGGCGAGGGTTCCCGGCCTGCTTTGTTTGTTGGTGCTGTCCGGGATTTTGGTGGCTGGGCTCTGGCCATTTCGAGGTCCGCGAAATGGGGTTACCTGGCTGGAGGATGAGCATGGTCTGCGTCTCTCCGGTCACGCGACGCTCTGGAGCAGCCGACTATTTCAAAAAACGGGTCGGCATGGTGAAGAGGTATGTAGTCTCGAGATCTGGCTGCAACCCGGCCCTGCTCGCGATTCAAATACGATTCTTTCATTTTCCGTGCCGGAAAATCCGCTTCAGTTCACCCTGCACCAATATCGCTCCCTTCTAATACTCGACCGCGAGATTCAGGACGGCCGGCGTCGAAAGGCGACCATCGGAACGGAAGGCATTTTTCATCAAACCAGACCCGCATTCGTAACGATCACATCAGGACCACAGCAATCCGCAATGTACCTTGACGGCGCCCTGAAACGGACGTTTCCAGGGTCTCGGTTTGCAGAGGGCTGCACGGGCCAACTGGTCATCGGCACGTCTCCCGTCATGGACGAAAGTTGGGCCGGTAAGCTGCGAGGGCTCGCCGTTTACGGCCAGGAGCTCACCGCTGCGCAGGTTCTCCAGCACTTTGAAACTTGGACCGCACAGGGGCGTCCGGAGTCGTCTGATGACGAGCGCGTCGTCGCACTATACTTGTTCGACGAGCGTGCCGGCAGCGTCGTTCACAACGCGGTCCCTCCCGGTCCCGACCTATATATTCCAAAACGGTATGCGCTGGTTCACCAGATTTTTCTCCAGCCCTTTTGGGAAGAATTCGTGCCTCGCCGATCCTATTGGAAAAACCTACTCATAAACATTGTTGGCCTCATGCCTCTCGGCTTCGTTTTCGTCGCCTATTGGTCCGCCGTGCGGCCCATCAAGCACGCGCTCTTGGTCACCACTCTTCTCGGTTTCGCCGTCAGCCTCACCATCGAAGTATTGCAGTCTTACATTCCGACCCGGGACTCAGGCACCACCGACCTGATCACGAACACTCTGGGAACCTTTCTAGGCGCCAAGCTGTACGACCTGAAATTCGCCCGCGTCCTACTCGCAAGGATTTACCCAGCGTAAGTGTCTTCCTGGCGGAGCGAATTCGCGGCTAGGTGGGATCGTTCTTACAGCAGCGGTTCGCCTGAATTGCGCGCGATAATCTCGCGCGTCGCATCACGCAGCCGCACAATCTCGTGCCAGTCGTCGCCTGCGGCAGGATCGGGCACGACGAGCGGTCCGATCGTCACTGTCACGCGCCCTGGCCGGGGCAGCAACGTGCCGTCGCGCATAATGTGTCGCGCGCCGCGCACAGATACCGGGCAAATCGGCTTCCGCGCATCCACCGCAGCCTTGAACGCGCCCAACTGGAAGGGCCGAATGCCCGTTGAAGCCGTGAACGTTCCTTCGGGATAGATCCCGACTGGTTCCCCGCGGCCGAGCGCCGCGTTCACCTGCTCGGTTTGTTCGATTCGAGCCTGCGGGTCGCTGCGGTCGAAGGTAAATTGCCCGCTCCGCCGCGCCATCATTCCCAAGAAGGGCATCGCCAGCACCTCGCCCTTCACCACGAACTTTGTATTCGCCGGCAAGTACGCCAGCGATACCAGAATATCCACGTAGCTCGAATGATTCGGCGCGAAGATCCACGGCCCTGACTTCTTTGCTGCGGCCAGCAGTTCTCCACCCACGACCCGCACCGGGATTCCGGCCGCAAAGAGAATCCAGCGCGTCGCTACGTGCAGGAAACGCGCCGCTCGTTTTTGATTCCGGGTGATACCAATGGCAATCCACAGTGGAATGAATATGAGCGCGCATACCGTCAGCGCGTACACGCCGTACAAGAATTCAAGCGTCGCTTTGGTGCCGTGCTTGATCAGCGCCCACGCGCGCGGCGCCGCCGAGCGCGCCGCCAGTCTCCCTATCTGCATCCATGGCGGTGCTACTTTCTTGCCCAGCTTCCCGTCCAGGAAAAGCCGTCGCGTCTCGCCGCGCCGCAATTTTCCGCTGGAGGTCTTGGGTATCGAATGCGGCGGCAGCAACTCGATCACATCAGGCGGCACGCCCATCGCCTCGTGCACGGCGCGGGTAATCTCCGCTGAGATCCGTTTCCCGACCCCTCGATCGCGCACTTCGGCCGCGACCACCAGCCTCTCCGTCCCGCTTCGCGCGTCGGGTGCGCCAAACGCCACCACGCATCCCGTCCGCACTCCGGCCACCTGCCCCGCGATATCCTCAATCTCGTGCGGATACATATTGCGTCCTGCCTTGATGATTACGTCTTTGGCCCGACCCGTGATGTAAAACTCGCTGCCTGCCCGGTAGGCAAGGTCCCCCGAATTCAGCCAACCCGGCTCACGTATCAGCGCGCTCGTCGCCGCGGGATTCCGGTAATATCCGCTCGTTGCCGCCGGGCTTCGGAACCACAATTGGCCCTCGCGCCGCTCGCCTGCATCTTGTCCATCGCGTTCCACGATTCGTATTTCGACATCTGGAAACGGTTCTCCCGCGCTCACGAATTCCAAGGCCGCGGCGTCACCAGACGCTGCCGGAACGGCGCGGCCTTCTGACTCGAAGGTGGCACGCTCGATTCGGTCCACCTTGTAGCCCCCTTCCCTCGACGCCGAAACGCCCAGCGTCGCTTCCGCCAGCCCGTAAACCGGAAGCAGCGCTGCTCGGCGGAATCCATATGCCGCGAAGCGCGCCGCAAATCGCTCCAAAGTTTCGGCGTGTACCGGCTCGGCGCCGTTGAAAGCCGCGCGCCAAGAACTCAGATCGAGTCCCTCCAGTTCCTTGTCCGCAATCTTTCGCACGCAAAGCTCGTACCCGAAGTTCGGCGCCGGGCTGATCGTCCCGCGATGCCGGTGAATGGCCCACAGCCACCGCTCCGGCCGGCTCAGAAACGCGAGCGGCGACATCACCACCAGTGGAACTCCTGAATAAATCGGCACAAACCACGCGCCAATCAATCCCATATCGTGATACAGCGGCAGCCAGCTCACCGCCACATCGTCCGGCCGCAGCTCCACGCCCGCCACGATGGATCGAATGTTCGCGAGCAAGTTTGCGTGCGTGAGAATGACGCCCTTGGGGTCGCCCGTGGATCCCGATGTGTACTGCAGGAACGCGATGTCCTCGCCGCGCGCGTGATGCGAGAGAATCTCCACCGGCCGCCACGACGCGGAGGTGGGCTCCGCCTGCATCGGCGCGCTCGCCATCCGCTCCGCGTTCAATACTTCTCGCAGTGTCGGAACCCGCGGCTGCAGCAGACGCGCCAGCCCTTCCGCCTGTCGAAACGTAATCAGGAATCGTGTTTCCGCGTTGCGCAGAATCGCGGCTTGCCGCGTGGCGTATTCCGCGATGCGGTCCGCGCGAAAAGGCGGATAGATCGGCACGGGTATTCCCCCGGCCAACAGAATTCCCGCGAACGTGTAGAAGAACTCCGCGCAGGTTGGCAGCATGATCGCCACCGTCTGAGCGGGTTCGAGCCCGCGCTGCTGCAATTCCAGTGCGACGGCCGACGCGCGCTCGTAGAGCTCGCCGAAAGTGATCGTGTGGAGTTTTTCGTCTTCGTCGTAAAGATGGACGTGCGCGCGACCCGGCTCGCCCAGGCCGCGCAGACGCAGGATCTCCGTCAGCGATTCGGCCGCGCGGATTTTTTCTTCGAGGCCGGCCGCCGGCGTGGCCGCAGTCGAAATGAACGCGGGCGGAGCGGCCGCCGCGCGCATCCCGGCGCCACGCTCCGCATCGCTGGGATGTTCGTCCGCGTTGAGGCGGAGTATTGCGTCGGCGAGGTCTTGAACCGTGTCGGCCTCCGCCACCACGCGGTCCGGAAGCCGTACCCCGCATACGTCGCCGAGGCGCACAAGTAACTCGACGCGCTCGAGGCTCCCCAGCCCGAGCTCGCGTTCCAGATGCGCTGCCGCTCCGCGCGCCCTCAGCTCCTCCGGCCCGCGCGATCCTCCCAGTTCCACCAGCAGTTGGCGCACCGTTGCGAGTGTTTGCGCTTCAATCGAGGCAGCGCGTTCGAGTTTTGTTCCTGTGGCGCTCACGGGCTAATCCGAGGTTCTCGCTTGGGCGAGCCTACCACCGCGCCCCACGCTGTTCAATCAATTCGGGTGCACCACCGTTTGACTCGCAGACCGCTTGCCGCTATGCTTAGTTGAAGATGTTCGCCTCGTTCTATTAGCGCTCTCTCCTCTCCGCCCCGTTCGGGGCGCTGACACGCCGTTCCCGTGTGTTTCCATTTCACAAGTTACGAACCGGTTTTTGTGGGTTACGACCATGGCAAATCTAACGCTTTTTGAGAAACTCGAGCAGATCGAATCGCGCTATGACGAAATGACCCGCGAGCTTTCTTCGCCCGAGGTTCATGACGATTCGGCGCGCTACCAGAAACTCGCCAAGAGCCACTCGGAGCTGGGCGAAATCGTCGCCAAATACCGCGAGTGGAAAGAAATTGAGAAGGCTCTCGAAGGCGCCAAACAGTTGTTCGCCGAAGCCGATGACCCCGAAATGAAGCAGATGGCGCACGACGAGCAGCAGACGCTCGAAGCGCGCCGTGAAGCCGTCGAGCGCGAAATAAAAGTTCAGCTCATCCCCAAGGATCCGAACGACGAAAAGAACGTGATCCTCGAAATTCGCGCCGGCACCGGTGGCGACGAGGCCTCGCTCTTTGCAGCCGAACTTTTTCGCATGTACTCGCGCTACGCCGAATCGCAGAAGTGGAAGGTCGAGATTCTGGAAAGCTCCGCCTCGCCCGTCGGCGGCATGAAGGAAGTCGTCGCCGCCATTTCTGGAAACAAAGTCTATTCCAAGCTGAAATACGAAAGCGGCGTTCACCGAGTGCAGCGCGTGCCCTCAACCGAGCAGCAGGGACGCATCCACACCTCCGCCGCCACTGTCGCCGTGCTTCCCGAAGCGGACGACATCGACATCAAGATCGAAGCGAAGGACTTGCGCATTGACACGTTCTGCTCCTCCGGCCCGGGCGGGCAGTCCGTGAATACCACCTACTCCGCCGTGCGCATCACGCACATTCCCAGCGGCCTGGTTGTGTCGCAACAGGACGAAAAATCGCAGATCAAGAATCGCGCCAAGGCCATGCGCGTACTCCGCACCCGCCTCTATGAAATGGAACAGGAGAAGCAACATCAGCAGCTCGCCGCCGAGCGCCGCGGCCAGATCAAAACCGGAGACCGCTCGGAAAAAATTCGCACGTACAATTTCCCGCAGAACCGCGTCACCGACCATCGCATCAATTTCACGCTCCACCAGTTAACGGAAGCAATGGATGGCAAACTAGGCCCGCTCGTGGACGCGCTCGTCACCCACTTTGAATCCGAGCGCCTCAAGCAGGAGCTCGTCGAAGCGTGAGCACTCCCGGCGAAAGCCGAACAATCGCCTCGACGCCGTTCGATGTGCGCTCGGCTTTGAAAGAAGGAATCGCCCGCCTGCGCGCCGCGCACGTTCCGTCCGACACGCTCGCCGCCGAAATTCTCTTGATGCACGCGCTCGGCCGCGACCGCACCTGGCTCTACACCTATCCCGAATCCTTGCTCGACCCCGCCGCGGGAGAAAAATACTTCGCGTTGATCTCCCGCCGCGCCTCCGGCGAGCCCACGCAGTATCTCACCGGCAAACAGGAATTCTGGGGCCTCGAATTCGAAGTGACTCCCGCCGTTCTAATCCCGCGCCCAGAAACCGAACACGTCGTCGAAGTCGCGCTCGAGCGCCTGGGGGCACGCGGAATCAAGATCAACATGAAAACCGGCGCCCTCAGCCCGCCGCTGCGTGTTGCGGACGTCGGCACCGGCTCCGGCTGCCTCGCCGTTGCTCTCGCGCATGAACTGCCGCACGCCGAGATCGTCGCCACCGATATTTCCGCCGCCGCGCTTGAGGTCGCCCGCCGCAACGCCGTCCGCCACGCCGTCTCCGATCGCATCCATTTTATCGAATGCGATCTGCTGGGCCCATCCTCCGGCTCGCCCCTCGCCCCTCGTCCCTCATCCCTCGATTTAGTCGTCAGCAATCCGCCGTACGTCGCTCGAAACGAGGCTGCGACGCTTCAGCGCGAAGTCCGCGACCATGAACCGGACGGCGCCCTTGTCGGAGGCCCCACGGGAGTCGAAATCTACGCGCGATTGATCGAGCAGTCGGGCGCGCTGCTTCGCCCAGGCGGAATTCTCGTCCTCGAACTCGGCTACAACTCTGCCGGCGAGGTCCGCAAAATGTTCCACGTGAAACAGCGCTGGGCTAACGTGAGCATCACCAACGACCTCGCCGGCATCCCCCGCGTTCTAGCCGCGGTGCGCGTCTGACCCTCGACGGTTCTGACACCGCGAGCGACTTGTCCACAGGATTTTGACCCCTGCATATCCCGGTCTCCGGCGCTATATTGGACGCCATGCCGAAGCTGGCGCATTTTCGCGCGAAGCACGACTCGCCAATGACCGCTGGGGCAGATTCGACTGCCGCGATTCTGCACATTGATATGGACGCGTTCTTCGTCTCGGTCGAACTTCTCGCGCGGCCCGAGTTGAAGGGTCTTCCTGTAGTCGTCGGCGGACAGCGCGACCAGCGCGGCGTGGTCACCTCGGCCAGCTACGAAGCACGCCGTTTCGGCGTTCATTCCGCCATGGCGTTGCGAACTGCCGCAAAGCTCTGCCCACAAGCCGTTTTCCTCGATGGCCACCACGATCTATACAGCCAGTGGAGCGACCGCGTCGCCGCGATTCTCGCGAAATACTCTCCGATCGTCGAAATGGCCTCGATTGACGAAGCCTATCTCGATCTCGCCGGAACCGAGCGGCTGCACGGTCCTCCGCTTTCCGCCACGAACAAGCTCCTCCGCGAGATTACGGCCGTTACCGGATTGCCGTGCTCCGGTGGTCTGGGCGCCACGCGTCTGGTCGCTAAGGTGGCGAGCGAGCAGGCCAAGCCGCGCGGCCTCGTCTGGGTTCCGTCCGGCAGCGAAGCCGCTTTTCTCGCACCGCTGGCCGTGCGCAGAATTCCCGGCATCGGCAAGGTCACCGACGCCGCGCTGAAATCTCTGGGCATCGAGACAATTGCGCAGTTGCAGTCGTTGCCGCTCGAACGCTTGGAGGAATCGTTTGGCCGATGGGGCACGGCGCTTTATCGCAAAGCGCGCGGCATTGATTCCTATGAATTTTTCGTGGATGCCGAAGCGAAATCTCTATCCCACAACCAGACCTTCGGCGCGGACACCAACGACGCCGAAAAACTGCAAGCAATGCTCAGCTACCTTTGCCAGAAAGTTTCCAAGCGACTGCGCGACGCCGGTCTTCACGCGCGCACCGTGACCTTGACGATTCGCTTCGCTGACTTTACCACCATCACCCGCAGCCATACGCTTGCCGAGCCCTGCGACCTCGACACCGAGTTTCTGAAAATAGTGCGCGATCTCTTTTCCCACTCATGGAACGGCCGCGCGATGCTCAGGCTCGTCGGCGTCGCGCTCACCTCGTTTTCCAGCGGTTCGGGACAGCTCGACCTCCTCGATCCCGGCCGCCGGGAAAAACTTGAGCGCCTGGCGCGAACCACCGATCGCCTGCGCGACAAATTCGGATTCGCCAAAATCCAGCTCGGCGGTTCGCTCGCAAATCGCCCGGAGCGGGATTGAGACGCAACCCGCGGCGTCTTCGCGCCGTATAATCTCCCTTCATATGGCTGCCACACCCACTCCCGCACCGGCCACGGCGCCTCGACGCCGCCATCGCCTACGTGATTTCTGGGCGCGCGTCACCGAAGGCGCAGCGCTCGGACAACTAGGCCGTCAATTCGTTTCCGACGCGAAGGCGAGCTACGGCCTCTACTCCAAGGACGTTGATTGGGACGAAGTAACCCGCGGTTCGCGCGGACTGAAAAAGATCTGGCGATCGGTGTGGGCATTGTTCCAGGCCATGCTGATGAAACTGACGCCGGCTCGGCGCGTGCTCTTGCTACTCGCCATCGTCCTCATGTTGCTGCAGTTCACCTTTCACTCGGAGTCTGGGCGCGAAGTCAGTCTGGATTTCGGGGGCCTGGGTGTAGCCATTTTATTTCTTCTGCTGGCCATGGAACTGGCGGATCGCGTCACCATGAAGCGCGACCTCGAAATTGCACGTGAAATCCAGCAGTGGCTCGTCCCGGATCATCCGCCGATCGTGGCCGGAATGGACATCGCGTTTGCCACCCGGCCGCAGAACACTGTTGCAGGCGATTATTACGATGCATTCTTCCGCCCGCTGCCGCCGGAAGGCTCGGAGACGCCGCCGCTGCTCGTGGTCGTCGCGGACGTGGCCGGCAAAAGCGTGCCTGCCGCTCTGCTCATGGCCACCTTCCAGGCCAGCCTGCGCGCGCTCGCGGCCACGCCGGTGACCCTCGACGAAATCGTGGTGGGTCTCGATCGCTATTGCCGCGCACACAGCCTCGACGGACGCCGCTTTACCACCGCTTTCCTCGCGGAGATCAATCCGAAATCCCGAGAGATGATATTCGTCAATGCCGGCCACAACGATCCGATTCTGCGGCGCGCCTCCGGTCAAATCGAACGCCTCTCGACCGGAGGGCCACCGTTCGGACTTCCGCTGTTTACGGACGAGCCTCTGCCCTACCCCTCGGGACGCGTCCTGCTTCAGCCCGGCGATCTGCTTATCGTCTTCACGGACGGTGTCGTCGAGGCCGTTAATAGTGCGGGAGACGAATATGGCGCGGGGCGCCTGCTCGCGTGCATCCAGACTGCGCGGCCGCAAAGCTCGGACGAGACGCTGAAACGGGTGATGGCGGATGTAAACACTTTCGTCGGCTACGCGCGCCAGCATGATGACATCACCTGCCTCGTGCTGCGTGTCAGCGCGTAGCAACATCGGGAGTTTTCAATCATAATCGCAGCCATGGACGGTCGCGAACTCGCGGAACGCATATGCCGCACGCTGCGCGCGGCCGGACATCAGGCCTATTTCGTCGGCGGATGCGTGCGCGATATTCTTCTCGAGCGCGAGCCGGCCGACTACGATGTCGCCACGGACGCCACGCCGGATCGCGTCCAGCAACTTTTTCCGCACAGCCTGGCGGTCGGAGCAAAGTTCGGCGTCATCGTGGTCACCGAGGATTCCGGCGCGGACTCATCCACACAGGTCGAGGTCGCCACGTTTCGTTCCGACGTGGGCTATTCGGATGGCCGCCATCCCGATCAGGTCGTGTACGCGGTGACGCCGCAAGAAGACGTCCAGCGCCGCGACTTCACCATCAACGCGATGCTTCTCGATCCCGGGACCAACGAGATCCTCGACTTCGTTGGCGGCCGCGACGACCTGCGCGCCGGAATCATTCGCGCCATCGGCGGTCCCGCCGACCGCTTTCGCGAGGACAAGTTGCGCATGGTTCGCGCCGTGCGTTTCGCCGCGCGCTTTCGCTATGCAATCGAGGCGGCCACGTTCAACGCCATCGTGCAATCGGCTCCGGCTGTCCACGAGGTTTCGCCCGAGCGCCTGCGCGACGAACTGACGAAAATACTCACTGAGGGGGCCGCGCGCCGCGGATTCGAACTCCTCGACGAAACCCGTCTCCTCCCCGAACTGCTTCCCGAAGTTGCGCGCATGAAGGGAGTCGAACAGCCGCCGCAATTTCATCCCGAAGGCGACGTATGGACCCACACGCTGATCATGCTCGATGGATTGGCCGCCGGCTGCTCGCCGACGCTGGCGTGGGGTGTCCTGCTCCATGACGTAGGCAAGCCGCCCACGTTCACTCCACCTTCTGGTCCCAACGGCCGCATTCGCTTTGACGAGCACGTGGAAGTCGGTACGCGCATGGCCGAAGAGATCTGCCGGCGCCTGCGCTTTTCAAACGACGACACGGCGCAGATCGCTGCGCTCGTCGCAAACCATTTGCGCTTCAAGGACGTACCCCAAATGAAACCTTCGACGATCAAACGCTTCGTGCGGCTCGACCGCTTCGAGGAGCATATGGAGCTGCACCGGCTCGACTGCAGCTCGAGCCACGGCCACCTCGACAACTACGAGTTCGTCCGCCGATTCCTGGCCGAGACTCCTCCCGAGCAGGTTCATCCGCCGCGGCTGCTGACCGGGGACGACCTAATATCCCTGGGCTACAGGCCTGGGCCGCCCTTCCATGCCATCCTGGAGGCTGTAGAAGAGGCGCAGCTCAACGGGAAGGTCACGACCCGGGAGGCGGCTATGCGACTGGTAGAGGACTCGTTCAAGAAGGCCTAACGATGGGTGGAAACGTATGTATCTAAGCAGCTTACTGGCGTCCTCCGAGCGGCATTCATCGAGCGTTCCGCGGGGGCATTGCATTTATGACATTAGCGCGATTTACTCACATTTGTTTATATGTTAGCGCGAAGATTGATAAATCCTTCCGGGGATATACCGCATCTAACGCTTTGAGCAGCCGATTAGACTGCTAGATGGACTAATTCCAATTGTCTCGCGTATGGTGCCCAAGGGGGTCAAAGTGAGCAAACAGACGAGGGTCGTTCCACCCGAACTCGCAATACTTCCCGTGCGGGATACCGTTCTCTTTCCTGGAGCCGTGATGCCGTTGCCGGTGGGCCGGGAAAGTTCTCTCGCTCTGCTTGATTCTCTCGAAGGTCCTGAAAAGTTGCTGGGCGTTGTTGCGCAGCTTGACCCGCGCGTCGAACTGCCCGTCGGCACGGACCTGCACAGCGTTGGCACGCTCGCCAAGGTTCACAAAATGGTGCGGATGCCCAACGGCAACGTGGTGGCATTTCTCGAGGGTCTCGGCCGCCTCCGCGTAATCGAAGTGATCGCCCTGAAGCCGTTTCTGCGCGCTCGCGTCGAAAACCAGCCGGACCTAGAAGACCAACCGGATGCCGAGCTGACCGCCCTCGAGCGCAATGTCCAGGAACTGTTCCGCGAAGTGGTCGCCCGGTCTCCTCAACTTTCGGACGATCTGCAAACTGAAGCGGCGAACATCGACACGCCCGCGCGTCTCGCGGATTTCGTGGCTTCGACCCTTCCTTCGCTGAACACCATGGTGCGGCAGGAGCTGCTGGAAACCTTTAATGTCCGCAAGCGCCTGGAGATCTTGATCAACGAGCTCTCCAAGGAAAAGGAAGTCCTCGAACTGCGCACCAAGATTCACGACCAGGTGCAGGAGCAGGTGAACCAGAGCCAGCGCGAATTTCTGCTGCGCGAGCAGATCAAGGCGATTCAGAAGGAATTGGGCGAATCCGAGGACGGCCAAACGGAAGTGGAAGAACTCCGCAAGAAGGTCGAAGAGTCGGGAATGTCCGCGGACGCCAAGAAGGAATGCGAACGCGAGCTCAAGCGCCTTTCGAAGATGACTCCGGCTTCCGCCGAATACATGGTTTCGCGGACCTACCTTGAATGGATGACCGCGCTGCCGTGGAACAAGACCTCCGGCACAGGCGAAGAGGGTATTGATATCGCCAAGGCCCAGGAGATTTTGGACGAGGATCACTACGACCTCGAAAAGGTGAAACAGCGCATCCTCGACTACTTCGCGGTGAAGAAGCTGCAGCCGGGCATGAAGGGTCCGATCCTTTGCTTCGTCGGGCCTCCCGGAGTGGGCAAGACGTCACTCGGCAAATCCATTGCCCGGGCGCTCGGCCGCAAGTTCGTGCGCATCTCGCTGGGCGGGATGCATGATGAAGCCGAGATTCGCGGGCACCGGCGCACCTATATCGGCGCTCTCCCCGGACAGATTATCCAGGGCATCAAGCGCGCCGAGACGATGGACCCGGTGCTCATGCTCGATGAAGTGGACAAGCTCGGCCGCGATTTCCGCGGCGATCCGTCGGCGGCATTGATGGAAGTGCTCGATCCGGAACAGAACTCCACGTTCCGCGATCACTATCTCGACGTGCCGTTCGATTTGTCCAAGGTCCTCTTCGTGGCCACGGCGAACTGGATGGATCCGATTCCCGAGGCGCTGCGCGACCGCATGGAGGTCCTCGAGCTGGCCGGCTATACCGAGGAGGAAAAGATTCACATCGCCAAGCGGTTCCTGATCCCGCGACAGACCAAGGAGCACGGATTGGTGCTCGGCGAACAGATCGAGTTCACCGAAGAGGCGTTGCATGATTTGATCCATCACTACACGCGCGAGGCGGGCGTCCGCAATCTCGAACGCGAGATCGCCACACTGGTGCGCAAGCAGGCTCGGCGGATCGCCGAAGGCAAGACGGACAAGCTCGTCGTCACGCCCGACGTCATCCACGAGGTTCTGGGAATTCCGAAGTTTCGCCTCGAGAAGGAAGTGGAGGAGCGCGTGCAGAAACCCGGCGTTTCAGTGGGGCTGGTCTGGACGCCCGTCGGCGGGGACATCGTGTTCATCGAGGCCAGCAAGATGCGCGGTGGAAAACAGTTCACCATGACCGGGCATCTGGGCGAGGTGATGCAGGAGTCCATGCGCGCGGCGCTCACCTGGGTCCGCGCGAATTCGGAGCGCTACGGCATCGACGCGGACTTCTTCCGCAAGCTCGACCTGCACATCCATGTGCCATCGGGTGCGGTTCCCAAGGACGGCCCTTCGGCGGGAGTCGCCATGGTCACGGCGCTTGTCAGCCTGCTCACCGGGCGTCCCGTTCGGCCGCGCGTGGCGATGACCGGGGAGATTTCTCTCTCCGGGATCGTGCTCCCGGTCGGCGGGATCAAGGAGAAAGTCCTCGGTGCGAAACGCGCCGGCATCCGCGAAGTGATTCTGCCCTCGGAAAACGAGCCGAACGTGAAGGAGGATCTGCCGCCGGAAATGCTTGAAGGCGTCCAGGTTCACTTCGTCCGCAACGCCGAACAAGCCCTCGAAATCGCACTGGGCAAGTTTGACAAGCCGGTGCGGCCGGCCACTGGCGGCACGCTCGGCGCAGAGCGTCCGATCGTGGGTCCCGTCCACTAAGAATGCCAAGCGACAATCTCGCAATAGGAAGGCCCAGGCAGATGAAATGTCCGGGCCTTTTCTTTTGGGCGCACGAAAAACCTTTCCTGTTGCGAGGCGCGGCGCATTCGCGTACAGCTAGCCGATGCCCTACCGTCCTCGAGAGCTCGTGGTTCGCGCGCGCGAAGCCGCCACCGTGGTGCTGGCCACGCTCGACCGCAACGAAATGGTCGCGCGCTTCCTCGACATGTACGCGGCCGAACATCGCCGCCCGGGCCGCGCGGACCAACCCTCGTTTTATCGCGAACAGCTCCAGATGATTCGGCGCGAATCCATTCTCGCGGCGGTGCTGCGCATCGAAGCCGCGCTTCCATCTCGGCTGAAGGTTAGCGTCAACGTGCGCGGTGGCAGACGTCCGCCCCAAAAGAAGAAGAGGGGACGCAAGGCCTCCCGCTCGAAGTCGAGACACAGGACCACCGGTCTCGACATGGCCATTCCATTTCTCGACCTCTTCCGCGAAGAGTTCTTTGTCGCGCTGGGGCAGTCGCTCGGCTGGAGCGAGGAAGACGCTCAGGAATTCTGGCGCGACCTCGAACTTTACGAAATGCTCGCGGCTCGCGAACCGTCGCGTCCGTCGCGACGCACCGGCGCTTCGGGGCCCTTCGTTGACCGCGTGGCGCTGTTGCTGGATCCTTCGCTGATGGAGCAGGCCCGCCGCGCCGCCGGAAAATTCCAGCTCGAGATCAACGCCGCCGCGGACCGCGTGCTGCGAAAAGTATTCTCCCGCCGCCGCGTCAATTGACCGCGCAATTCCTGAGCAAATCTACGGCCGCGCTTCGAGGACGATGTTGAACGGCGTTTCCGCCGCGCGCCGCACGTGCGTGAATCCCGCCGAAGCCAGAATCTTTGAAAGGCGGCCCTGACCGGCTTGCGCTCCAAGCCCCAGTCCCACTTCCTGCGAAAGCGAAGCGGGCGTGCACAACATGGTGGATGCACCGTAGAAAACGCGCCCGATGGGATTCAGATTGTCTTCCAGTTTGTCGTTGGCGAACGGCTCGACAATCATCCATGCGCCGTTCGCAGCGAGCGTACCCAGCACGTGCCGTGCAGCGCCCTCCGGATCGCCCATATCGTGCAGGCAATCGAAGAACGCCACGAGTTGATAGTCCTTGCCCGGGAAATCCTTGGCTTTCGCGATCTCGAATTTCACGCGGTCCCCCACGCCCGCTTTCGCTGCCGCTGCGTTTGCCTGTTCAATGGACGCCGGATGATAATCGAAACCCACGAATGTGGATTTCGGATAGGCCTGTGCCATCAGGATTGTCGAGGTTCCCAGACCGCATCCCACATCGGCAACTTTTGCGCCCGCTTTGAGTTTCGACTCCGTGTCGCCGAGCGCTGGAATCCATTCAGTAATCAAATGCGCGCGGTAGTTCGGGCGAAAGAACCGCTCCGTTCCGGCGAAGAGCTGGTGATCGTGTTCGTGCCAGCCAACGCCTTCGCCGGTGCGGAAGGCCTCGGAGATTTTCGGCTCATCTCTGAAGCAGGCGCTTAGCAATTGGAAAAAGCCCGGGAGAAAAACGGGACTCTGCTCGTCGGCAAGCGCCATGGCCTGCTCCGGCGGTAGAGTGAATTTCGCGGTGGTCGCATCGTAGCTGACGAATCCCCCGGCCGCCTGCGCCGAAAGCCATTCGCGGACGTATCGCTCCGTGGTTTTGGTTTTCGCGGCGAGCTCGGTGGAAGTCATCGGTCCGGCGCCGGCCATTGCCTTGTAAAGTCCCAATTTGTCGCCGATGAGGATGAGCGCCGCATTCATTGCAGCGCCCATTTCACCCACGGCCTTCATTACGAATTCATGGAGCTTCGCTTCGTTGATCGGTTGAGATGCAGAGGCAGACACGGTTTCCTCCTGTTGGAACGCGAGCCGGGAGTATGCCTAACGAAAAAGTCAAGAATTGGGCTGGATTCTACCCGTGCTGATCTGGCAAGTCAACGCTCGCGGAAGCCCCGTTGGCGGCATGTTTTTGTTATTCTCGCGCCAGTGCTGCAACTCTTCTACATTCTGGTGATTCTGGAGATCGCCCTGGGGCTCTATTCGCTCTGGGACGGATACGAATGGTTTCGCGTGGTTCGGGGAAGGTTGTCGTCGCACGCCGGATTTTACTCTCCGGTCGCCGCTCTGATCTGTCCGTGCAAGGGCATCGAGCCCGGCCTGGAAGAAAATCTGATGGCGCTCACCAAGTTTGACTACGCGAACTACGAGATTTATTTTTCGTTGGCCACCAGCCTCGACCCCGCGCTGAAAATTGTCGAGCGCGTGAAGGCGGCGAGCAAGCGGCCCGTGCACATCGTGATCGCCGGGCCGCCCGAAAACTGCAGCGAGAAGGTGCACAATCTTCGCCGCGCCGTTGAATCGCTTCCCGAAACGATCGAAGTGATCGTCTTCACCGATTCTGATGTGCGCCTCACCCATGGGTGGCTTACCAAATTGATAGCGCCGTTGCAGGACGGGCGCACCGGCGCGACCACCGCCTATCGCTGGATCATCCCAAGCCGCTCGATCGGCTCCGGCGGATTGGCGAGCGCTCTCGCGTCCGCATGGAACGCGTCGGTCGCCACTATGCTCGGCCGCGCCCGCGAAAATTTCTGCTGGGGCGGCGGCACGGCGATTCGCCGCAGCACGTTCAACGATGTTCACGTGCTGGAAGCCTGGGAAGGCGCCGTCAGCGACGACTTTGCGATCACGCGCGCGCTGGAGACCGCCGGCAAGCCCATCATTTTCTGCGCCGAGTGTCTCGCTGCCACTCTGCATCCCTGGACCGGCGCCAGCCTGCTCGAATTCACCAACCGGCAAATTCTGATCACGCGAATTTACTCGCCGCGAAAGTGGGGAATGGGCGCGGCCGTGCATCTGACCTATGCCGTAACGTTGATCTACGCGGCGTTTGCCATCCTGGTGCAAATGGCCGGCGGCGATCCCTGGATCAACCTCGTGCTCATGGCATTCGTGATTGTTCTGCTCGCGGCCATGAAAGGCGCACTGCGCACGCTCGCCGTCAACGAAATGCTTCCGGAGTGGAAGGCGCAACTGAGCCAGTGGAGTTGGGTCTGGATCGTCCTCGCTCCAGTCGTCCCATTTCTTTTCGCATGGAACTTCATCGCCTCACTTCTGACCAAACGCATCCGTTGGCGCGGCATCCGCTACGAACTCGTCTCCCCAACCGTCACAACCGTGCTGAAGCGCTAGCGGCGCTGCCGACGACTGAAACTTTTTTCTCGCCTCCCCCGTAGACCGCGTTAGAATCTCGCCACACTTGGGTGCCAAGGAGAATTTCAATGGCCAGTGCAACCTTGCAGTCCGCGGAATCGCCCGAGCGCGACAATTCGTTCGGCCGCCTCGTCGGAGTGATCTTCAGCCCCAAAGAGACATTCGCATCCATCGCTCGCCGGCCCACGTGGGTTTTGCCCATTGTCCTTTTGACCGTTCTCACTCTCTGCGTGATCGGGGTATTCGGAAAGCGGGTTGGATGGCGAGCCTTTTTCGAAAAGCAGGATGCGAACTCTTCGCGTTTTGAACAGCTAAGCCCGGAACAACAGAGGCAATCGCTGGAAGCTCAGATTAAGTACGGCGTTCCTATTGTTTATGTCACGGCGGCGCTTACCTCGGTGCTTGGAGCCGCGGTTGTGGCCGCAATTTTGTGGGGGGTCTTCAATGGAGTGATGGGCGCAAAGTTCGGATTCAAAACGTCGATGGCGATCGTGGCGCACTCCTGGGTTCCGGGCATGATACTGGCGTTGTTGGGAGTGGTCGTCATATTTCTCAAAGACCCTTCCACGATCGATTTGCAGAACCTGGTCGCGTCGAACGCGGGCGCTTTTGTGTCGAGCGATTCCGCGAAATGGCTGACGTCACTTCTCACTTCCCTCGACCTTTTTGCATTCTGGTACATGATTCTCATGGCCATAGGCTACAGCGCCGCAGCGCCCAAAAAACTGTCCTTCGGCACAGCGTTTGTCACGATTTTCGTCCTTTGGACGATTTTGGTAGTTTGCAAGGTCGGTTTTGCGGCCGCCTTCTCCTGATACACTTCGCCGGATGAGTTTTCAATTCGAAGTCCTGGCAACCGATCCGACCGGCGCGCGTCTCGGACGTCTCACCACTCCGCACGGCGTGATCGACACGCCCGCCTTCATGCCCGTGGGCACGGCGGCGACGGTCAAAGGTCAGACCCAGCAGGATCTCGAGAACCTCGACGCGCAGATCATTCTCGCGAATACCTACCATCTTTTTCTGCGCCCGGGGCACGAGCTGATTCGCAATATGAGCGGCCTTCACAAATTCATGTCTTGGCCGCGCCCGATCCTCACCGATTCGGGGGGCTTTCAGGTCTTCAGCTTGAGCGACCTGCGCAAAGTAGCAGACGATGGCGTCACTTTCCGTTCCCACCTCGATGGCTCCGAGCACTTTCTTTCGCCAGAAAAGTCCATGGAGATTCAGATCGCTCTCGGGGCGGACATTATTATGGCGCTCGACGAATGCATCGAAGCGCCGTGCGAGGAATCCCATGCACGCGAAGCCGCCGCGCGGACACTCGATTGGGCGCGCCGTTCGCGCGAGTATTTCAATAGCCACGGCGATGCCGGGCGCCAGACGCTGTTCGGCATCGTGCAGGGCGGCACGCACGCGGAGCTTCGCCGCGCCAACGCGGACGCGCTCGTGGATCTCGATTTTCGCGGCTATGCGATCGGAGGGCTCGCCGTCGGCGAGTCTCACGCCGTTACGTGCGAGATGACGCAAGTCGTGGCCTCACGTCTTCCGGCGAATCGCCCGCGCTACCTGATGGGCGTGGGCAAGCCCGAGCAGATCCTCGACTACGTCGCATTGGGCGTGGACATGATGGACTGCGTGCTGCCCACGCGCAGCGCGCGCCACGGCTGCCTGTTCACTTCTGAGGGCCGTCTGCTGATTCGCAACGCGCAGTACGCCAGCGACCCGCGGCCGATTGACGAGAACTGCGCCTGCGCGGTTTGCCGCCGATATTCCCGCGCCTACTTGCGGCATCTCTATTCCACGGGAGAATTTCTCTCGATCATCTTGAACACCCACCACAATCTCTACTTTTACCTTGACATCATGCGCCAAATTCGTAAGGCTATCGAGTTTGGGAACCTGGAAAGATTCCGCTCTGACCTTCAGGCACGCCTAACGTAGGCAAACATAAGAGGGCGCTGGGTGCATCAAAGGCAGGGCAGCATCTTCGGAATTTGAATTGTGCGGCCTGCCGGGCGCGGCGGGCTTGTCCGCCGTAGGCGGAAAAGGCGAAATGCTTTTGACTTCTGGAATGATCGTTCCAACGAGCCTGGCGATTTTCGTGCAGGCAGCGCAGCCGAGCGGCATCACGCTGTTCCTCCCGCTCGTGCTCATCATGGTGATCTTCTATTTCCTGATGATCATGCCCGCTCAGCGCCGCCAGAAAAAAGTGAACGAAATGCTCAAGAACTTGAAGAACGGCGACAAGGTCATCACCAACGGCGGAATCTACGGCACCATCGTGGGCCTGGAGGGTGACGCCATCCAGCTTCGCATCGCCGATCAGGTAAAAATCAAAGTGTCGCGCAGTGCCGTCGCTGGACTCCAGCTCGAAAGCAAGGAGAGCTAGCGGCCCGCATGAATCCCCAGCTCAAGTGGAAGTTTGTTTTCATTCTGGCCGTGCTGCTCGTTTGCATTTACGGCGTCATTGGCCTGCCCGCTTTTCCCACCTCGCCGGCGATTCTGAAGGACAATCTCGCGGACCGCATCAAGCTCGGTCTCGACTTGAAGGGCGGTAGCCATCTCGTCCTGCAAGTGCAGGTCGAAGAGGCCATCCGTCAGCACTGCGATCAGACCGTGGATCAGATTAAGAAGCAGCTTCACGAAAAAAACATCGTCACCGGTGAAATCCGCGAAGTGGACGACACGCACATCGAAGTTCTCGACGTAGAACCCGCCACTTCCGGCAGCTTCCGCGATCTGGTCAACAATCAATTCACGGATTGGGCGATGGCTCCAGACCCAGGGAAAATCAACGGCTACTTGCTGACCTTGAAGCCCAGCGTCGTTTCCGACCTGCGCAAGTCCGCCATGGATCAATCGCTCGAAGTCCTCACCCGCCGCATCAACGCGCTCGGACTTACAGAGCCTACGATCGCATTCACCGGCCGCAGCGACGACGAGATCCTCATTCAGCTTCCGGGGGAAGGCGATCCGACGCGCGCCAAGTCCGTGATTCAAGCCGGTGGGCAACTGCAACTTACTCTGGTCGTAGGCGATCAAACTTATCCTTCCGAGGTTGCGGCGCTGGCCGCCAATGGCGGCGTCCTCCCCGCCGGCACAATCATCGTTCCGGGCAGGGCCGACAATACCCCTGCCGGACAGCAGGCTCAGCAGGTTTATTACATACTTTCCCGCGCGCCGATCGTCACCGGACAAGACCTTGTCGGCGCCAATCCCCAGCCGAGTACAAATAACCCGGGCCAGTATGAGGTCAACTTTCACTTGTCTACTTCCGCTGCGGCGCGGTTTGGTCCGTTTACGGAAGCCAATGTCACTCATCGCATGGCTATCGTTCTCGACAACAAGGTCTATACCGCTCCCGTTATCAATAGCCGCATCGAAGATTCCGGCGTGATCGAAGGACAGTTCAGCCAGGACTCCGCGCAGGATCTTGCGCTCGTGCTTCGCGCCGGCGCGCTCCCCGCTTCGATCAAGTATCTCGAAGAACGCACCGTCGGTCCCTCCCTGGGAGCCGACTCGATCCGCCAGGGCGTCCGGGCTTCGATCGGCAGCATGGTCGTGGTCATGATCTTCCTTGTGTTCTATTACCGCCTCAGTGGTGTCAATGCTGTGGTGGCCCTTGTCCTTAACCTGGTGATCCTCGTCGCTTTCATGGCCTATGCAGGGGCGGTGCTAACCCTGCCGGGAATCGCCGGCGTGATTTTGACCATCGGCATGGGCGTGGATTCCAACGTTTTGGTCTTTGAGCGCATCCGAGAGGAATTGCGCAATGGGAAGCTGCCTGCCCCTGCCGTGGAGACTGGCTTCAGCCGGGCGTTTTTGACGATCATTGACACACACGTGACCACCATCGTATCTGCCGTGTTTCTATTCCTTTTCGGGTCGGGCACCCCGGTTCAGGGATTTGCCATCACGTTGGTGATTGGTTTGCTCGCTAACGTATTCACGTCCATCTATGTTTCGCGAGCAATTTTTGACTATCACCTGTCGCGGATGGATCGGCAGGCGCAGTTGAGCATTTAGCTGCAGTACTAGAACGAGCTTATGGCGCGTGTGGCCGCCGGGCACAAACCGGTCGGCTGCGGTGTCAAACTAAACGGGTGGGACTAGGTATGGAATTCTTCCACGGCGTCAACGTTGATTGGATGGGGAAGGCGAAGTACTTCGTCTCCCTTTCCGTGATTCTACTGGCCGTGGGATGGATCTCCATTTACCTCCGGGTCTCGAAAAATCCCGGCGTCATGTATGGCATCGACTTCCGCGGCGGCACGCTCGTGTACGTCCGTTTCGCCGGCAAACCTCCGATCGAGCAGATTCGCGCGGGATTGCAACAGGCTGGTTTGTCCAACAGCTCCATTCAGGGCATCAGCGATACGCAAAACCTGGGCTCGCAGAATGACGTTGTGATTGGACTCGAGCAGAGCCAGGGGGATGAATCGCTGGACGCCGGGAAACAGAAAATTCTCGACGTTCTTCACAGGACATTCGGTACGGATAGCTCCGGCAAGCCCGATTTCAATTCCATCAGTTCATCGGCTCTCGCGACGGACCTCACCCAGAAAGATCCCCTCTCACTCGGGACAAACGCCGGCGACCGTTACACGCAGTTGGCGACGCAACTCACCGATGCGCGCGATAAGGACCATGAGGGCGTCGTCACCAGCTTCGATCAGCTCAAGGGCGTCGCGGGCGTCACTCCGGCCGTGCTTGCATCGCTCTCCAACAATTACTCACTGAGTACGTTCGCGATACGCGACGCGGAGATCGTGGGTCCCAAGGTCGGCGCGCAGCTCCGCCGTCAGGCTTTCTTCGCAACTCTCTATGCCCTGGCGGGCATGTTGGTGTATATTGCGTTCCGCTTCGAGTGGGTATACGGGGCCGCGGCCGTCATCGCCGTCTTCCACGACGTGCTGATCACGCTGGGTTTCTTTTCGCTCTTTCACTATGAGATTTCACTGACGGTGATTGCGGCGTTGCTCACTTTGGTCGGCTACTCGATGAACGATACGATTGTAATCTTCGACCGCGTGCGAGAGAATCTCCGGCTCATGAGGCGTGAGCCGTTCAAGGACGTCGTGAACAAGTCCATCAACCAGACTCTCTCCCGTACCATCCTCACCAGCGGTCTGACCTTCCTCACTGTTTTGGTGCTGTTCCTTATGGGTGGGGAAGTTCTTCGCGCGTTCTCTTTTGCCATGGTAGTGGGAGTTGTGGTAGGAACTTACTCCAGTTTTGGCATTGCCGCACCCATCGTGGTCCTCTGGAACAAATATCACGGTGGGCAGGGTTCAACCGTCCGCGCCGGATCCGCAGCCCCTAAGCGCGCGCCGGTAGCAGCGAGGAGTTAGGACATGTTCAATCAACTCGTCGTATCCGGTGTGAATCAAGAAGGGACCCACAAGCCCTGGGCCGTGACCATGTCGTTCCTGGTTCAGTTGGTGATTGTGGGTGTCATGATCTTGATTCCGCTCATTTACACGGAAGCCCTGCCCAAGGGGATGCTCAGCACGTTCTTGGTCGCTCCTGCTCCGCCGCCTCCGCCGCCTCCGCCGGCTGCTCCCGTGAAGATCGTCAGGCCGCGCATCGTTCAGCCGCAGACGATGGTTGCGCCCACCGTGATCCCCAAACAAGTTGCGATGCTTCATGACGAGGCGCCGGACGTTGGCGCCGGCTCGAACGGATTCGGCGTCGCCGGCGGTACCGGTGATGCGCTTGGTGGCGGCATTCTGAACACGGCTCCGCCGCCTCCGCCGAAGGCTACTCCCAGCCGCATCAAGGTCGGTGGTAACGTGCAGAGTGCTTCGCTGATCCGCCAGGTTCAGCCGGTCTATCCGCCGATTGCCAAGACCGCTCACGTATCGGGCACCGTCATTCTTCACGCGATTATCGCCAAGGATGGCTCGATTCAGGAGCTGCAGTACATTTCCGGTCCGGCGCTGCTGATGAAGGCGGCGATGGACGCAGTCCACGAGTGGCGCTACAAGCCCACGATGCTCAACGGTGAGCCCGTCGAAGTGGATACCACGGTTCAGGTTGTCTTTACGCTGGGTGGTTAAGCAGGGCCGGGCCCGCTTGCGGTTCCGGATGGCTTGGGAGGGGATTTCCGACCGGCAGAATATTGCTGCCGAGATCGATTTGCGGTGACGGAGGAGGATCGAACTTTATGTTTGCATATGCACTGTTGGCGATGTTCCAGGGAGAGCCGGAGGTTGGCTGGGACCTGATTACCATGTGGCACAATATGGGCTGGCCGGCCCGCAGCGTCGTATTTATTCTTTTCATCATGTCCGCTTGGTCGGTGGGCATCATGATTGACCGTGCGCTTATGTACAGTGCGGCGCGCAAGCAGTCCCGCGTGTTCGTGCAGCAGGTCGCCGGCGCCCTCAAGGACAACAAGCTCGACGAAGCCATCTCCATCGCCGAGCGCAACAAGAAGAGCCATATCGCCAAGGTCGTGGCGACCGGTCTCTCCGAGTTCCAGGCGGCCTCTTCGCAGGTAAGCGATGAGGAAGTTATCGAAGCCGCCAAGCGCGGCCTCGAACGCTCGGTGGCCATCGTGCACGCCGAAATGAAGCGCGGCCTCTCCGGTCTCGCCACCATCGGCTCCACCGCCCCGTTCGTCGGCCTCTTCGGCACCGTCATGG
Source organism: uncultured Acidobacteriota bacterium (assembly GCA_963814605.1). Taxonomy (GTDB): domain Bacteria; phylum Acidobacteriota; class Terriglobia; order Acidiferrales; family UBA7541; genus Palsa-295. Next base: position 731,036 of record CAWFDD010000003.1, read on the forward strand.
GCATCATCAACGCGTTCAAGGGCATTTCCAACCAGAAGGTCACCGGTCTGTCGGCCGTCGCCGGCGGTATTGCGGAGGCCCTGGTGACCACGGCTCTCGGCTTGCTCGTTGCCGTTCCCGCCGTCTGGACCTTCAACTATTTCACGAACCGCGTGGAAGCCTTCGACGTTGAGATGGACAACTCCTCGATGGAGCTGATCAACTACTTCATCACGCGCCGAGGCGGAAAGAAGTAAGCCCATGGGATATAAACCCAAAGCGCCGCCGGTCATGGCGGCGCCCAACGTCATTCCGATGGCGGACATCATGCTGGTGCTGCTGATCATCTTCATGGTCATCACGCCCATGCTGCAGAAGGGACTCCCGGTGAATATGGCCAAGGCCGAAAACGCCGAGAAGATGCCCAATGCCGATCGCGACGATGCCATCATCGTCGCCGTCACGCGCGACGGGCACTATTTCCTCGGCAGCCGTGAGATTCAGCTCAACGAAATTACCGGCGAAGTGAAAGACCAGCTTTCCAACCGCCTCGACAAAACCGTCTACGTTCGCTCCGATGCTCGGGCGCAATACGGCGCAGTCGTCAAGGCGGTTGACGAAGTCCGCTCCGCCGGCGTCGAAAATCTCGGCCTTTTGACCGAGAAGCCTCAGGGTAAGAACGCTCCGCCGCCCCCGCCCAGCGGTTCGGATTAGTCGGTCCGGCAATACGCGTAAGGAGTCTTCCTATGGGAATGGCAGTTGGTGGAACTAAAGGCGGTCCCGTTTCGGAGCCGAACATCGTCCCGTTGATTGACGTGCTCCTCGTCCTGATCATCATCTTCATGGTCATCACTCCGAGGACTCCCACGGGACTGCAGACCATCGTTCCGCAGCCTCCGCCTCCGAATCAGAAACCCTCAGAGCCCGATAATCGCACCATCGTGGTTCAGGTCATGAACGGCGGAAAACTGAAGATTAATCAGGACGACAGCAACTGGAACGATCTTGGCCCGCGCCTCTTTGATATTTTCAAGGAACGCGCCGACAAGATTGCTTTCGTCAAGGGTGATGATAGTGTCGAGTTCGCCGAAATCGCGCGCGCCATTGACATTATGCGCGGCTCGGGTATTGACCACGTAGGCCTCATCACCGCCAAGATTGAAGCGGGCCAGTAGCCCGGAACGTATAGCCGTCCAACCGACGGATCTACCGGCGCGGGCAGCAATCCGGCTCGCGCAGCCACTGATCGAAGGAGAGCCGTAATGCCGCGCAAGCCTCACGTACTACTTCTCGTGGCTGTCGTTTCGGCCGCGCTAGCAGCCGGAGCCGGCTGCGACAAGCTCCGAGCCCGCGACAAGCTCAATAAGGGCGTGAACGCCTACAAGAACGCCCAGTTCGACGACGCCATCGAGGATTTCAAGACGGCCAAGGAACTCGACCCCACGCTGACCAACGCCCAGCTCTACCTCGCCACTGCCTACGCCAGCCAGTACATTCCCGGCGCACCGTCGCCCGAGAACATCAAGAATGGTGAGCAGGCCTTGGCGGAGTTCAAGAATATTCTCGATACCGATCCCACCAACGTCTCCGCCATTGATGGCATTGGCTCGATTCTCTACAACATGGGCGGCACGCCCTTCGACGAAAAGAAGCTCGAGGATTCGAAGTCCTATCACATGAAACACATTCAGTTGAAGCCCGACGATCCCGAACCCTATTACTGGGTCGGCGTCATCGACTGGTCGCTTGCCTATCGCGCAAACAAGGACATGCGCGACGCCTTCAACCACACTTCCAAGAAGCCGATCAAGGAAAGCGATCCAATGCCCCCCGCTCTCGCCACTCAATTCGCCCAGAAGTATGGCCCGACCATTGACGAGGGGATCATGAATCTGAACACGGCCATCCAGAAGCGAGCCGATTACGACGACGCCATGGCCTATCTCAACCTGCTCTATCGCCAGAAAGCCGATACCGAGACATCCGCATCGGCGCGCGATGAGGACTTCAAGCAGGCCGACGATCTGGTTGACAAGGTCAAGGCGATCAAGCAGAAGAAAGCGAATATTTCGCCGACTTCCTAGCTGCTCTGCGAATTCTCAATCGTGGTTTTTTTCCCGGCGGGCTGCAGTAGCCCGCCGTTTTTTTTGCTGAAATTAATTCGTGGGGATTAGACCGACTGCGGACCGGAGCGTCGAACCGGAAGAGCGGGTTTCAACCCCGCCATACGCCATGATCAGGTTCCGGGGCTTCAGCCGCTGAAGCCGGGGTTTTGATCTCTTGCTGCCGGTTCTTAAGCCGTCTGCTGCATGTACAAGCCGAACAAGCTCAAGCCCAGTCCGCACAGCAAAAGCAGCGGCGATAGATAAACCGTCACGACTGGATCAATCGGGTAGGGAAGTCGCATGCCGCTATAACCGCCGGCGAAATAATGAACCACCCCGGCCAGCAGGATGCACAGCAGCCCCTGGCGGATTTTCCATCGCCCTTGCGAGCGTCGGAAGCTGTCCCCCGTGCGGATCTGCGGGACCGCTCGCAGCGCTTCGCGGCAATAGTTGCACCGCGTCAGCAGCGACGACACTTCCTTCCCGCAATGTGGGCATTGGCGCGACGGCATGGACGAATCCCCTGCTTTTATCCTAAGGTCCGGCCGTTTCGGCTGTCAATTTCCCGGCGGACAAAGGGTAAACGGCACTCCCGGACAGCGGATATAGTTATAGCTGTCTCCGATTAAACCCCGCAGCCGGTGAAAAGTTGCGCGCGTCGGTGAAGCAATTTCTGAGGGAAATTCCGGCGAGGGAACGATCTCTCTACTTCCAGTATAGCAACTCCCGCAAATCAAAAAACAGACTGTTTTTTCAAATTTCTTATGCGTAGTGTTGCCAGGCACTCAGGAGACTCACATGATCCCGGAATCCAAAAATGCCGCCGTGGTGCGCGCCCTGCGCGAAGCCTTTGATGTGGCCGAATTCGAAGACATCCGCATGCTGACCGCGGGGCTTAGCTCGGCCCTCGTCTTTCGCATCGTGGTGCGAGGACGCCCGTACCTGCTGCGCGTCATCACCCGCACCGGCGAAATGAGCGACCCTACGCGTCAGTTTGCGTGCATGAGGAGCGCCGCCGAAGCGGGGCTCGCCCCGCGCATTTGGTATGCGAGCGTGGAAGACAGGCTTTCGATCACCGATTTCGTCCAGGCGCACCCATTTCCCTTGGCGGAGGCCCTCGTTCGACTACCCGTTACCCTTCGGGCGTTGCACGCGCTGCCGCCGTTCCCGATGCCCAAATTGGGGAATTACCTCGACCTCATGGATGGATTCGTCAAGAAATTCCAATCCGCCGGGACTCTGCCGAAGAGCGAAACCGAGGAACACTTCCAGGTCTACGCCCGCGTGCGGAGCGTCTATTCCCGGCTCGATTCGGACATGGTCTCCTGCCACAACGATCTGAAGCCGGAAAATATCCTTTTCGATGGAGACCGCGTCTGGCTCGTGGACTGGGAAGCGGCTTTCCTGAACGACCGTTACGCCGACCTGGCGGTGGCCGCAAATTTCATCGTGACCAATGATGCGGAAGAGGCCGCTTATCTCCGCAACTATTTCGGGGAAGCAGCTTCGGAATACCAGCTCGCCAGGTTCTACCTCATGCGCCAGATACTCCACATTTCCTACTCTTCGGTCTTCCTATTGATTGCTTCTTCCGGCAAGCCGGTGGCACCGGACGCGAACGTCCCGAACTTCCGGGAGTTTCATAACCGCACCTGGGCGGGCGAAATCAGTCTGGCAACGGACGAAGCGAAGCTGCAGTACGGCAGGGTTCACCTGAACCAGCTGTTGCAGAACGCGCGCGCTCCGCGATTTCAGCGCTCGCTCCAGATCGTTTCCGAACGCCACGCGAGCGCCTAGCTCGCGGCGCAGGAAACCCCCATCGCAAAGCATGGTCGGCGTTGCATTCAAATGAGCAGTAACCTTGATGCTCGTGCTCACGCTCGGTCGCTTGATCGATGTCGCGGCGATCGTTGCCGTTCCCGTTATGCCTGACGCGTAGAACGTCGCCCATTTGGTGGTCGTGGTCATCTTGCCGCAGGCGTCGCCCTCGCAAGTCCAGGTCGCGCCCTTGCGGCCGTCATTCGTGGCCATCACCTTGATGGTCAGGTTCTGACCCAGGTCAACGATTGCTAGGCCGTCCGGAAAATCCGGAAAAGTAAGCGTAACCGGCAAAGTAAAGCTGTCTCCATTCGCTCCCGTCCCATGCGTTGGCCACGTTTCCGTCAGGCGCCACTAGAATCGTGCGCATGTTATGAGTGATCAGGCCGTCTTGCTCGAAATATGTCAGCTCGAACGCCTTCGCTAGTGTTGCCAAATCCTAGGGCGTCGTCCTCACAAAATCCCACTGCGCAAATCCAGAAGGATTGTTGTGGAGATAAGACATTCGGAACTTTCCCGCCGCGACTAACGTATCAAGTGGAGTCAGTTCTCCGACCGGCGTACCCTGACGCGAGTCGGTTCGCTCGAGGCAAAGCTCCTCGGCTCCGGGCGCTGATTTTAAGATTCACGCGCAGCATGGTGTGCGAGGGGGTAAAGCATGAAGAAATTTTGTCGCATTTTCGTGGTCACGCTCTGTGCGGTATTTCCCGCCGTCTGCCAGCAAGCGCCAGCGGACAAGTCCGCGACCCCCGCTCGCGCCGAAGTGCTGGTCCTCGGCGTCTACCACATGGCCAATCCGGGCCGCGACATCTTCAACATGCAGGCCGACGATGTTCTGGCCCCCAAGCGTCAAGCCGAAATCGCTGACGTCGTGGAGGCTCTCAAGAAATTCCATCCCACGAAAATCGCTGTGGAAAGCGACGTCGCCACCGACAGCGCCCCCAAACTCTACCTCGACTACCTGGCCGGCAAGCAAGAACTCACGCGCAACGAAACCCAGCAGCTCGGCTTCCGCCTCGCCAGGGAACTCGGACACAAGACCATCTACCCCGTGGACACCGACGGCGATTTCCCTTTTCAGCGCGTAATTGATTATGCCAAGGCCAGCGGCCGCTCAAAGGAACTCGACGCACTGATGGGCGAGGTCGGCGCCATGGTGAAGGCGCAGGATGACTACCTCCACTCTCACACGGTGCTCGAAACGCTGCTTCACATGAACTCTGACGAAAAAGTCGCCCAGGACGTTGGTTACTATTACCGCGAGGCGATTTTCGGGGAGCCCGGCGATTGGGCTGGCGCCGATCTGATTACCGAATGGTTCCGCCGCAACGCACGGATCTACGCTAACGTCATGCAGCTCATCGACTCTCGTGATGAACGCGTGCTGGTCATCTTCGGCGCGGGACATCTTGGCTGGCTGCGCTACGATTTCGCCAGCAACCCCAGTCTCCGCCTCCTCAAACTGTCGGAGTTCGCGAAATAACGCGTCCAGGCCAGCCACCTCGAATCAGCACATTCCAGTGATCTCGATTTCGTTTCAACAGGAGATCGTCACACCACCGTGCACCGGCGGATCCACAGCTAAGGTTTTCAGCGGCCTGGACACCCTCGTCTGCGCTCATACCATCGTTCCGGCTTCCCTTGACGGAATTGAAATTCGAATCTAACTTGTCACGTAGCGATTCGTTTCGACAGATCTGGTTTGTGGTTTGCAGTCACGGGAACGAGCGATTGTGCGGTCGCTCGTTGTTTTCCAGTGCTGACCCCCGGGACGGACAGGAATTGAGATGCTTTCTGCTAAGCTTCGACAGCTGATTGTTCAGGGCGCGCTTCTGACTTCCTTGGCGACCTCCTGCAGCGCTCAGTGGCTGGACTATTTGGATCCCGCCACTCCGTTGACGCGTGACGGAAAGCCGGATCCTTCCGCCAAAGCGCCGCGAACCGCGGACGGCAAGCCCGATTTTTCAGGAGTCTGGCAAGTCGAGCCGCCCCCGCCGGGAGAAATTGAGCGGCTTTACGGAAAAGGCGTCTCCGACGGTCCTCTCGCCATCGTTGGTGACGACGTCAACGATCACAGCAAGTACTTCATGAACATCTTCATCGATTATAAACGCGGTGAAGAACCGATCACTCCGGCAGCGCGCGCCGCGATGGTCCGGCCCAGCCAGAGCGTAGCCGAACGCTCGCCGCTTTCGTACTGTCTGCCCACTGGAATGCCGAACCGCTGGTTCTTCGACCGGCCGCTCACGATTTTTCAGACTCCCAAGCAACTGGGAATCTACTATGAAGCAGACGGCGCTTTCCGCGAAATCCACACCGACGGGCGCAAATTGCCCGAGGACCCCTCTCCTTCCTGGCTGGGCTACTCCACCGGGCGCTGGGACGGCGATACCCTCATCGTGGACTCGAACGGATACAACACCAGAACGCGGCTCCCCGGCGGTTTTCCGCACAGTGAGTCCATGCACATCCAGGAACGCTTCCACCGCCGCGATTTCGGCCACCTGGACATCGACATCACCGTCGACGACCCGGTCATGCTCACGAAACCGGTCACCGTGCAGGTTACCGAAATCCTGCTCCCGACCAGCGACATGGTCGAATATTTCTGCACCGAGGGCGAACGCGACGCCGAGATCATGACCGCAATTCGCGCGGCAAAACAGAAGGCGGCAGCGCCGCCAGCGGACCCGAGCCAATAGCGCAGGTCCGCAGTCCTCTTCCGTTCGCGCGTCAATCAGCAGTTGACCAGCATCGGCGACCTCCCCGAGCTTTAGGCGCCGCTTGGACGGCAAGTTTGTTGTGTCCAAGCCGGTACGCGCGTACCATGACGCAATTCGAAAGACGTTGGGCTCGAACGAACTTCGCACCAAGGAGAACTCGAATGGAAAAGCACATTATGCGGTGGAGCTACTGGCTGGGGTTGGCCTCTGTTGTAATCGCTATCGTGACGCGCGTTCTCAACATCTTCGGGCTGTCCAATATGCTCCTCCAGACCGGCGGCAACCCCATCTCGCCCCTCACTTTTGTGAATGGAGCGATGCTCCTGCTGGTCACCTCTGTAGCAACGGCCGGTTTCGCATGGCTGAAGCGACAGAACGATTAGCCCGCTCCCTTGCAGCACACGCTGGCTGCAACCAGGCGGTCCGTCGGAGATTCCGGCTTTTCACTGCACCGCTGGTGGCAGTTGACCCGGCGTGCGAGCCGGAATTCCTGTTGGCACACCGGCGGTTCCGCCTCAACCCCTGATTAGTCCGCTAACCGGATACGAGTCACGAATCACCAGTCACCCATCACTGCTTTTCCAAACGGGATTACAATGGATTTGGCAATGGACTCGGCGAGCAAACCTCTCATCAGCATAGCCGCGCGGCGCACCGTTGATTTGCGCTTCTCCGAGCTGCTGGACAAGGTCCGCAAGAATCGTCCCGGCGATGATTTCGACCTGCTTCGCCGCGCCTATGATTTCGCCGCCGAGCAGCACAAGTCGCAAACCCGCCTTTCCGGCGAACCCTATCTATCGCATCCCGTCGAAGTTGCCCACTTGCTCGCGGACATGAAGCTCGACGTAACCTCGCTCTGCGCCGCGCTTCTCCATGATGTTGTCGAAGACACCAAGCAGCCCATCGAGAAAATCGCCGAACAGTTTGGCGCCGATGTCGCGCGCCTGGTCGAAGGCGTCACCAAGATCAGCAAGCTCGACCTGCTCGCCCCGGAAGACCGCCAGGCCGAAAACGTCCGCAAGATGCTCCTCGCCATGGTCAACGACGTCCGCGTGGTGATGGTCAAACTCGCCGACCGCCTGCACAACATGCGCACGCTCGAATATCTCGCGCCCGAGCGCCAGCAGCGCATCGCCCGCGAAACGCTCGATATCTACGCGCCCGTCGCCAACCGACTGGGCATGGGCTTGATCCGCGGCGAACTCGAGGACCTCGCCTTCCGCTATCTCGAGACCGACGCGTTTCTCGAGCTGCAGAAAAGAGTCGCCAACAAGCAGAACACCTTCGACAAATTCCTCACCGAAGTCCAGGAAACCATTCGGGAAAAAATGGTCGAAAGCGGCATTCCCGCTGAAGTTCAGGCGCGCATCAAGCGTCTCTACTCCGTGCATCAAAAAGTGCAGAAGCAGCAGCGCAATCTCGACCAGATTTACGATTTGCTGGCCGTGCGCGTGGTCACCGACACGGTGAAGAACTGCTACGCGGCGCTCGGCGTCATCCACCAGATCTGGCGGCCCGTCCCCGGACGCTTCAAAGACTATATCGCCATGCCGCGCCCGAACCTCTACCAGTCGCTGCACACCGCGGTGATTCATTCCGGGCAGCCCTTCGAAGTCCAGATACGCACCCAGGAGATGCACCGCATCGCCGAACAGGGTGTCGCCGCCCACTGGAAGTACAAGGCCGGGCACGAGGGCGCGACGGCGGCCGACGATCAGCGCATCGTCTGGATGCGCCACCTGATCGAGTGGGTGCAGGAGATGCAGGAGCCCAGCGAATTCCTCTCCACTCTGCGCGTGGACCTGTATCCCGAAGAGGTTTACACCTTCACGCCCAAGGGACGCGTAGTCGTCCTGCCGCGCGGCGCCACGCCGATTGATTTTGCCTACGCCGTTCACACCGAGGTCGGGCATCAGTGCACCGGTGCGAAGGTGAACGGAGAGATGGTTCCGCTGCGCCACGCGGTCGCCAATGGCGACGTCGTTGACATCGTCACGCAGAAGGGACACGGGCCGTCGCGCGACTGGCTCTCGTTCGTCAAGACTTCGCGTGCGCGCAGCAAGATCCGCCAGTGGATTCATCTGCACGAGCGTCAGGAGGCCACCGATGTCGGGCGCAAGCTGCTTGAGAAGGAAGCGCGGCAGGCGGGTATAAGCCTGAAGAAAATTGCGGAGGAGGAGTGGCTGCGCGTAGCCGCCGAATACGGCTGCTCGCGCGTCGAGGACCTCTACGCCGATCTCGGCTACGGGAAATGGTCCGCGCGGCAGGTGCTGGCGAAGGCTAGCGGCAACCCCGTGGCGGGCGCGGCCCCCGAAGAACCGCTTCCGAAAATTGCCTCCACCGTCAAGCGCATGCTCGGCATGGACGACGCAGCCATCGTGGTGCGCGGCCACGACGACTTGATGGTCTATCGCTCGAAATGCTGCAACCCCATTCTTGGCGACGACATCATCGGCTATGTCACCCGCGGCCGCGGCATCGCCGTCCACAGCAAGAACTGTCCGAATGTGGAAAATCTGCTCTATGAAGCCGATCGCCGCATTGCCGTCGAATGGGCTACCTCCACGCAGGCGGAATTTCCGGTGCGCTTGCGCATCCTCACCGAGGACCGGCCGGGAATGATCGCCGGGATTTCCAACATCATCAGCGATACCGGCGCGAATATACGCAGCTTTGAAAGCGGCGGCGACGACAATACCCGCGCGCGCATCGAAGTGGCGCTCGACGTCCGCGACCGCAAGCAGCTCGAGCACATCATCGCCGCCATCAAGCGCATCCCCGGCGTATTCGACATCGAACGCGTTTACAACGTCTGATACAGCCTGTCCGCGTTGGCTACCCGGTAATCCTTCCGCGACACGCCGCCGCGCCACGTCACGGCGCGCGTACAATTGTTACATGGGGAACATCCTGGGAACGCGCCCCTCGGGCGCAATTCACGGAGCTGTCCGCGTACACCGGCCGTTTGCGCTCGCCGCGCTGGTCATCACGCTGGCCTGCGCGCTGTGCGTGGCTGGGTGCCATCCCGTGCCGCCGCTGGACACCAAGCCGCTCGATTCCGCAGGGATGACTTACGACACCATCAAGCAATTGACGGCGCTCAATATCACCCAGCCAGAAGTCGCCCAGCTGGCCACCGCGCGGCAGGGTGGATTTTCCGATGCGAACTGCGTTCAGGCCGTGCAGATTTATCGTGGCCGCAACCAGCCGTTCGACGCGGGCGACGATATTGCCGGCTTGCTCCGCGCGCAGGTGAGCGCAGAAACGATTGTCGAGTTGGCGAAACTGAATGAGCTGGGATTGAGCGCCGGTGAAATGGAAGCCATGCGTCTCGCCGGCCTTTCCGACGCCATTCTCCTCGAAGTTGCCCGGCATCGCGCGGCAGGCCAGCCGGTTCTCGCCGGCGCGTCGCTCGCGAACCTGAAAAACGCGGGCGTCCGCGAGCTGACGCTGCTGGAGCTGGCGCGCCGCGGCGTCCCCGATTCGCAGGCGTCCGCGATTATTTCCTATCGCAAGCATGGCGCGACGGACGCGCAAATCCTCAGCCACTTCGCGCCGCTTTAGCGCACAAAGATTTTCCGCCTTTCGCCGCTCGCGCAGGCTCGGTAGAATCCTCCTACCTTGAATCGGGACTTGAATCCCAGCTTGAATCGCGAGGCGAGCGAGAAATTGCCGCGCTCGTTCGCCGCCGTCATCGCCGTCGCAATTGCGCTCTGCATGTCCGCGTGCGCCGTTCCGCTCGCTCCCGGCTATCGCATCGAAAAAGAAACGGTAGAGTTGAATTTCGCGGACCAGCCCAAGCCGCTCCTCCATTTGCGAGGCCGCTATCACCTGGAAAACATCGGCAACGCCCCGCTCACTTCTCTGGAACTCACCGTGCCGGAAAAGGATTTTCTCGGACGCCAGAACCTGCGCGTCACCGTGGACGGAAAGGACGCTCAAATTACAGTGCATCCCCCCGACGAACATTTGACAGAAACCGCGCAAATCGCGTTCGAGCCTGCCTGGCGCCCTCACGAAACACGGGAAATCGAAATCGCGTGTGATTTGACTGCCGGACTCGGCTCGGAAACCATGATGGCGCCGGACGCTTTCGTTTTCGATGGCGGCTACTGGTTCCCAACCTTCCATGCCCCGAATCGCATATTCGCCAAGGGTGAGCAGCGCGCCGATCCAACCGATCTCTCGATTGTTCTTCCCCGGGATTTTCTGGCCATCGCATCCGGGCAGCAGACGGGACGAAAAATCCACGGCGAAACAGTGGAATACCGGTTCCGATTGCGAGCGAAGGACGGCGCCGCCTTCGTGGTCGCTGGGCGCTACAAGCAGCAGGTTGCGAAAAGCAAAGGAACGGCGGTTTACTTCTGGACGTTTCAAGGTTTGTCCGACGATGCGGTGAAAAGTGCCGGCGATGAAATCGCAGCGGCCGCGCAGTTTTTCGACAACGATTTCACCGCCCGGGCGAAAACCAAGTCGCCGTTCTGGGTTGCGGAAATCCCCGAGCATCAGGTCTTCAACGTGTCGGACCAAGTCGTCAACCCCAGGCAGTCGTTTCCGGACGGGATCCTGTTGGACAGTGTTAACTTGCGCGAGCATGTCGGCCGCGGCCAGGTTTCCGGCAGCGAAATCAGCTTGCTAGCCGACACGTGGCTTCGATGGATGGCGTCTTCCAAAGACGGTGAGCCGATGCTGAAGGATACTCTCGGGCCCTACATGGTCGACGCGTTCAATGAATCGCGCGAGGGAGCGCCGTATCGCGAGAAGAAAATCGCAGAATATCTGCGCCAATACGACGAGTCCCATTCGCGTGCCGAGGAGAAACCCATCGCGCAGACAACCTCGAACGGCTCGAATCAAGCCGACCAGCTCAATATGGCTGTCAACAAAGCCAACCTTTTTCTCTATGCTCTGGAGGATGTTTGCAAGCCGGCAGTTGTTCGCCGCGGTATCGGCACCATGCTTTCAGACTTGCGAGGCTCGGAGTACGGCTACGAGGATCTGCGCGCCGCGGTGAGCATCGAATGCGGGCGAACCGCGGAGACGGACGCTCTGTTTCGCACCTGGCTCTATGAAAAGGGGATTCCCGCGGAGTTCCGCGCACGCTATTCGGATGTGGCCGCTGCGAAAGGTGTGAAATAAGCGAACGAACGCCGGCTAAGCCGTAACACAGGAGATTCAATGAAAGAAATCATTTCGACGAATAAGGGGCCGAAGGCGATTGGGCCGTATTCGCAGGCGACCAAGGCCAATGGATTTATTTTCACCGCCGGGCAGGTGGCGTTCGATCCCGCGACGGGGCAGATTGTGGAAGGCGACGTGGCGCGGCAAACGGCTCGCGTGATGGAGAATCTGAAAGCGATCGTGGAAGCGGGGGGATCGTCGCTCGACCAGGCGGTGAAAGCGACGGTCTACCTGAAGGACATGAACGATTTTGCGGCGATGAACGAAATGTTCGCGCGTTATTTTCCGGCGAATTTTCCGGCGCGTTCAACGGTGGAGGTTGCGCGCCTGCCACGCGACGTGCGCGTGGAAATTGACTTGATTGTGGCTGTCTGATGAGCCGCGAATCTTCGCCGGTATGTTATTCGACGCGGCGCGCCGGCCGGCTCTATCGACTGCATTCGTTCCCTGAATTCGCGGGCGCATACATATTCCTGTAACATTCGTCGTTGAGAGTGGATGCCGGAAATCGCCGTAAATCCATTCATAAGAAAGAACGGTTCCTGTTTTCATGAGCGACCAATCCTACGATCTGATCGTGATCGGCAGCGGCCCGGCCGGCCAGAAGGGCGCCATCTGCGCCGCAAAGCTGCGCAAGCGCGTCGCCATGGTTGACCGCACGCTGATGATGGGCGGCGTATGCGTGCACACCGGAACGATTCCCAGTAAGAGCGTTCGCGAGGCAATTTTTCAACTGACGGGAATCGCCGTCAGGACGTTTTACGGCAGCAATTATCGGGGCAAGGGGGACGTCTCGATCCTCGATCTCGCCTCCCGGGTCACGAACATCGTTTCGCGCGAAACGGAGGTGATCCGCGCGCAACTGCGGCGCAACGGGGTCGCCATTTACCAGGGCATGGCGCATTTTGCCGACGCGAATTCAATCGAAGTGAACGGCGAGAGCGAAAAAGTGACACTGCGCGGCGAACACATACTGATCGCCTGCGGCACGCGCCCGGCGCGCAGCTCCGATATCCCGTTCGACGGAAAGCGGATTATTGATACGGACGAGTTCACCTGCATTGGCAGCCTGCCGCGGGAAATCATCGTGGTGGGCGCGGGTGTGGTGGGCCTGGAGTACGCTTCGTTCATGGCCGCGGTGGGTGCGGAAGTGACGCTGATTGATCAGCGGCCGGTGATTCTGGATTTTGTGGACCGCGAAATCGTGGAGGCGCTCGCCTACCACCTGCGGCAGATGGGCACGACGTTCCGGCTCGGGGAAAAAGTCACGCGCGTGGGCACTGACGAGAAGCGCGACAAGGTGTTCGCCGAGCTCGAAAGCGGCAAGAAAGTCCAGGGCGACATGCTGCTCTACGCCGTGGGCCGGCAGGCGAACGGCGACTTGCTGCGCCTGGAAGCGGCGGGATTGCAGGCGGATTCGCGCGGCAAAATCAAGGTAAACCAGGACTACCAGACCGCCGTGCCGCACATTTACGCGGCCGGGGACATCATTGGATTCCCGGCGCTGGCCAGCACCTCCATGGAGCAGGGCCGCCTGGCGAGCTGCCGCATGTTCGGGGCGCCTTCCGAGCACATGCCGGAACTATTTCCCTACGGAATTTATACGATTCCGGAAATTTCCACGGTGGGCCAGACCGAAGAACAACTCACGGCGGCGAAGATACCCTATGAGGTGGGCATTTCGAAGTTCAACGAACTCGCCAAGAGCATGATGCTGGGCGATGAAACCGGAATGCTGAAGCTGCTGTTTGATCGCCACACGCGCAAGCTGCTGGGCGTGCACATCCTCGGTCAGCGGGCCACAGAGATCGTGCACATCGGCCAGGCAGTGCTCGCCTACGGTGGCTTGATCGATTATTTCCGCGACACGGTCTTCAATTATCCGACTCTCGCCGAAGCGTACAAGGTTGCTGCGCTTGATGGGCTCAATAAGCTCTGACGTTCCGGAAAGCGATCGCGTGAAAGTCTTGAATGGTGGGCCTGGGTGGACTTGAACCACCGACCTCGCCCTTATCAGGGGCGCGCTCTAGCCACCTGAGCTACAGGCCCATCGTGCGTGCGGAAATGATGCGGACAACGCCCACAATTCTAGCACGCACTCTCTCAGGCTGAATAGCGCGATGGGCAGGGTCTTGCGAAGGGCCAACCTCGAAAACAGGCTCACCCGGCAGTCCGTTGCGCTGCGTGCCGGCCTGTTTTCAGATGTTTCGCGCGTCCCGTCGCGCGCGTTTCGTCTTGCGCCCCGAACGAATCCACCCGATAGACGAATCCGGCTTGACACTCCGCTGTCGTCGTCTGTAACGTGACGCGAATGTACGCGTACCGGCGGCGGCCGTCGAGTTCGCGTACTCGCGAGGTAGCAAGCCCATCGTGACGACACGACGCAATTTCCTGACGCAGGTTGGCCGCGCCGGAGGACTTGGCGCGACATATCTCATCATGCAATCGCTGGGGCTGCTGCCCATTGCGGCCAGCGAAGCCAGCAGGCTGCAATTGCCCGCGGGATCGGGCAAGGGCAAGAGCGTCGTGATCCTGGGGGCGGGGATTGCGGGGCTCGTTTCGGCGTGGGAGCTTTCGAAGGCCGGCTACCGCTGTGTGATCCTCGAAGCGCGCGGCCGCGCGGGCGGACGCAACTGGACCATTCGCAACGGCTCGCGCGTGGAGATGACCGACGGGACGGTACAGACCTGCACGTTCGACGAACCGAACTATTTCAACGCCGGTCCGGCGCGATTGCCTTCGCAGCACGTCACCATGCTCGGCTACTGCCGCGAATTCGGAGTGCCGCTCGAAGTGGAAGTGAATACGTCCCGCAGCGCACTGATGCAGAGCGACGGCTTGAACGGCGGCAAGCCGGTCCAGCAGCGCCAGGTCTTCAACGACACGCGCGGCCACGTCGCCGAACTGCTGGCCAAAGCGGTAAATCGCAATTCGCTCGACCAGGAGATTTCAGCGGAAGACAAACAGCGCATGCTCGAGTTCCTGGTGGAGTATGGCGATCTTTCGCCGGACTATTTCTACCGGGGGTCGTCCCGCTCGGGCTACACGGTGATGCCGGGAGCGGCGACCCTGGCCGGGACGATCAAGGATCCCCTGGACATGCGCGCTCTGCTGAATGCGGACCTGTGGAGTGGGGTGATGTCCGAGGAAGAATTCGCCTGGCAGGCAACGATGTTTCAGCCCGTGGGCGGCATGGACCGGATTCCGGCGGCGTTTGAGAAGCGCCTGGGGCCCGCGATCCGCTTCGACTGCCCGATCGAGCGGATCCGAAAAACTCCTGGCGGCGTTCGCGTGTCGTACCGCGATAAAAAGACCGGCGTCGCCAGCAGCGTAGACGCGAACTATTGCATCTGCGCGCTGCCATTTTCGGTGCTGAAACACCTGGACACCGATTTTTCGCCGGACGTGAAGCAGGTGATTGATGGCGTCAGCTACGATGACGGATACAAAATCGCGTGGGAATCTCCGCGCTTCTGGGAGAAAGAATATTCCATTTATGGAGGCATTTCGTTCCTGAACCAGCCGGTTAATCTTGTGTGGTACCCAAGCGCGCGGCTGTTTTCGGATAGAGGCGTGCTGTTGGCAGGTTACGGCGTGGAGCATGGCAGCATTCTCGAGACCATGGACCTTGCAGGAAAACTCGATGCTTCGCGGCGAGCGGTCGAGGCTCTGCACGCGGGGCACTCGCAGGAACTCGCGAAGCCGGTCTGCGTCTGCTGGGGGCGCATACCCTACAACCTGGGATCGTGGATTCAGGTCAGGGAGCCGACCATGTTTCCCGGATACAACCGCGTCCTGGAGCCGGACGGGCCGATTTTCTTCGCGGGCGACCATCTGAGCCACCTGATCGGCTGGCAGGAGGGCGCCGCGCTTTCGGCGCATCGCGCCGCGTCCATGATTGCGCAATCTCAATCGGCGCAGGCGAGTGCCAGTGCATCGTAGCCGGCTTGCGATCGTGAGTCCGCTTTCCGCATGATTCGCAACCGTGACATTGGTACAATCTCGAGTCCATGAATCCCAAAAACAACAAAGATCGCGAACGGTCGTTGTCGTCCCGGCGCTCTTTTCTCGCGTCGAGCGTGGGAATGGGCGCCGCGTCGCTCGTGCTGCCCGGGTTGGCGCGCTCTGCGAGCGCGGCTGTGCCGGCCCCGGACGTGAGACCATTCGAGCTGGATGAAGTGACGTTGTCCGATCTGCAGGACGGCTTGAAATCGGGGAAGTTTACGGCGCGCTCGCTTGCCGAAAAGTATATCGCGCGAATCGCCGAAGTGGACGCCGCCGGGCCCGCGCTGAACTCCGTCATTGAACTGAACCGCGACGCGCTGGCGATCGCCGACGCGCTCGACGCCGAGCGCAAATCCAAAGGGCCGCGCGGCCCGCTCCACGGAATTCCGGTGCTGATCAAGGACAACATCGGCACCGCGGACGGCATGATGACCACCGCCGGATCGCTGGCGCTGGTGGGTTTCACGCCGCCGAAGGATTCTGGCGTGGCGCGCGGGCTGCGAGAATCGGGCGCGGTGATACTGGGCAAAACAAATTTGAGTGAGTGGGCGAATTTCCGCTCGTCGCATTCCTCGAGCGGCTGGAGCGGGCGCGGCGGGCAGACGCACAATCCCTACGCCCACGACCGCAGCCCGTGCGGATCGAGTTCGGGTTCGGGGGCGGGTGTTGCGGCGAATCTCTGCGCCGTGGCTGTCGGCTCGGAGACGGATGGATCGATCGTTTGCCCGTCGTCGGCCAATGGAATCGTGGGCATCAAGCCTACGGTCGGTCTGGTGAGCCGGGCCGGGATTATTCCCATCTCGCACAGCCAGGATACCGCCGGTCCCATGGGCCGCACGGTTGCGGATGCGGCCACGCTGCTCGGCGCGCTGACCGGGGCGGATCCCGACGATCCGGCTACGAAGGTTCCGGGACGCAAGGCGGTGACCGAGTACACGCAGTTTCTCGATCGCGGCGGATTGCGCGGGGCGCGAATCGGGATCGTTCGCAAGGCTTACGATTTCGATGAGAGCGTGGCCGGCGTGCTGCGCGCGGCCTTCGACGCCATGAAGCACGAAGGCGCGGTGCTGGTCGATCCGGTCGAGATAGCTTCGCTTGGAAAATTCGACGAATCCGAATTGGACGTGCTGCTCTACGAATTCAAGCACGATTTGAACGCCTATCTGGACGCGGCCGGGGCTCACGCGCCCGTGCATTCGCTCAAGGAAGTGATCGCGTTCAACGAACAACACGCCGACAAGGAGCTGGCCTATTTCGGGCAGGATCTCTTCGAAAAAGCCGAGAAAAAAGGGCCGCTTACGGACAAGGCCTATCAGGACGCACTGGCGAAAAATCATCTGCTCACGCGGGCCCAGGGAATCGACGCCGTGATGGACAAGTATCGCCTGGACGCGCTGGTCGCGCCGACTGCCGGACCGACTTGGCTGATTGATCTGGTGGACGGCGATCACGATACGGGCGGAAGTTCGTCGCTCGCAGCCGTGGCCGGCTATCCGAATATCAACGTGCCGGCGGGGTTTGTGTTCGGCATGCCGGTGGGAATTTCATTTTTTGGCCGCGCCTGGAGCGAGCCGCAGCTGATCAAGATCGCTTACGCATTCGAGCAGGCCACCCGGCATCGCGCCGCGCCGCATTTTCTCCCGACGGCCGATCTCACGCGCAATCCCTGAGGTCAAACGCGCCGCGGCGGCTAGTAGTAGGAGTACGTGACCCGTGACAAGATGGTGCGGTGACCTTGCACGTCAAATTGGATGACGATTTTCCTGTCCTTGCTCCGCGCCGTGAAAAAGACTTTTTGGGTTTGCGGATCTTTGTCGCTCGTAAAATCGTAATGGTCCGCCTGTTCGAGAATGTCGGCGACGTCTAGAGTGTCGGACGGCGCAGCCAGGACCTCGAATCCGTCGATTTTATTGCCAGCGCCGATGATCAGCTGCGCGCGTCTGTAAAAATCGGGAGCGCCGGGAGAGTTGACTCTCAGGCGGTCAGGCGCATCCGCGATGCGGCTGGCGCCCAATCCGGGCTGCGCCAGCGCGGCTTCCGGCGTCAAGAAGGCGAACGCTCGATAAGCAGGCGCGCCGCCGCAGCCGAAAACATCCTGAGAGTCCACTTCTTGGACTCGACCTCCATTTTTACATCTGCGGGTAACTCCGGCGGCTCAATGTGCGTCTCAAACTGGGTGCGGTTGTGTGCGTATGAATGCCGGGTGAACGCGGGGCTCGCCCCTTCGTTGCGGCAGGCTGACGCGCGGGAACTGTCCGGGAAAGGAGTCGCTTGTGCTAAAGAACTTCAAAAATACAGCCGCGATCGTGGCCGTAGCCTTCGTAGTCGCGAGCATTCCTGGCGCGGCCCTCGCATCTTCGCCGCTTGCGCGAGCTGCGCAGGGACAGCCGGCGGCCCAGCCTGGCTCCCAGACGGCAGTCGCGCGGCAGGTCGGAACCGTGAAAGAGATCAGCGGCAATACACTGACGCTTACGCAGGACTCTGGGACGAACGTGAAGGTAGTTGTCATGGATGCCACGAAGATTGTGAGTGTCGCGCCGGGACAAACGGATCTGAAGAGCGCGACGCCGATTCACATCACCGATCTCCACCCGGGCGATCGAGTGCTGGTCCGCGGAATCCCCTCAGACGACGGCAAATCGTTTGTCGCGGCGGGCATCATCGCCATGAGCCGTTCCGATGTCGCCGCAAAGCAGGCGCAAGACCGGCAGGATTGGCAAAAGCGCGGCATCGGAGGGCTGGTCAGCAGCGTGGATCCGGCGAACGGAACCGTGACGATTTCAGCCGGGGGGCCTGGAGCGACGAAAAGCATCGTGATTCGAACGGCAAAGAACACCATCCTGCGGCGCTACGCTCCGGACTCGGTTAACTTTGACGACGCCGCGCCCGCGCCGCTTGACCGCATCAAGGTTGGCGATCAACTCCGCGCGCGCGGGACCAAAAATGCGGACGGCACTGAGTTTTCGGCGGATGAGATTGTCTCCGGATCCTTTCGCAATATCGCAGGGACGGTCAATTCCGTGGATGCCTCGGCGGGCTCGATCAGCGTCATGGACTTGATCTCGAAAAAAGCCGTGATGGTCAAAATCACCAGCCAATCGCAAATCCGAAAGTTGCCTCCCGAGGTTGCGCAGCGAATTGCATTTCGGCTCAAGGGGCCTGGAGCTGCTTCGCCGGGCGCCGCAGCTAGCGGGCAGCCCGCAGGCTCAAACCAGCCGCCCTCCGGAGGAGCAACTCAAAACGCAGGCGGAGCAACGGGCGGCGCCCGGCCGCGCGGCGGTGCGCCTGACCTGCAGCAAATCGTCAATCGGATCCCCGCGGCCGCGCTCAGCGACTTTCAAAAAGGGGATGTGGTGATGGTGGTCTCCACAGAAGGCTCGGATGCCGGCGGCGTCACGGCCATCACCCTTTTGGGCGGCGTCGAACCAATCCTGGCTGCGTCACCGGGCGCAGGACAGGCGATGAATCTCTTGCCGTGGAGTCTCGGAGCGGGCGGGGGAGACGCTGAGAACGAAAGTCCATAATCCGGTTGCCGAATTATTCGATGCTAATTTTCGCGGAGGCGGAATGACGTTTCGAGGTCACCGGAGGCTCCTAGCGGGGGTCGTCTTGCTGTTTTGGGGTCTACTGGGCGTGAAGGGCGCATCGGCGCAGACGACTAGCGGATCGATTCAGGGGAAAGTTGTGGATCCTTCGGGCGCAGTCGTGGCTGGGGCTGCTGTCCTAGCCACCGCTGCGGACGGCACTTCGCACGCGGCAACTTCGAGCGGGCAGGGCGTCTACACCTTCCAGAATCTTCCACCCGGGAAATATAACCTGGAGGTCATTTCAACCGGTTTCGCACTATTCAAGGCTGACGTGGATGTCACCGCCGGTCAGAGCAAGAATTTCGACGTTTCGCTGACGATTGAACAGGCGAAGCAGCAAGTTGTTGTCAATAGCGACGCTCCAACTGTGGACGTTAGTCCCGAAAACAACTCAAACTCCATCACCATATCCGGAAAAGAGCTCGACGCGCTTCCAGATGACCCCGATGAACTGCAGGCCGACCTGGCGGCGCTCGCCGGTCCGTCAGCAGGACCGAACGGAGGGCAGTTTTACATTGATGGATTCACCGCAGGCCAGCTTCCGCCGAAATCCTCGATCCGCGAAATTCGAATCAATCAGAATCCGTTCTCTGCCGAGTACGACAAGCTGGGATTTGGCCGAGTGGAAATCTTTACGAAGCCCGGAACCGATCAATGGCACGGCCAGTTCTCCGTAAATGGAAACGACTCCGCTTTCAACTCCGGAAATCCGTTTACAAGCGATATTCCCGGCTACGATTCCGTTCAATACAGCGTCAACGTCGGCGGGCCGCTGGGCAAGAAAGCGTCGTTTTTTTTCAACGGGGACTTCCGGGACATCAACAACGTCAACATCGTCAACGCCGAAACATTGAATTCGAGTTTCGAGGAGGTTCGACTTGTCGAAGCGGTGCCTGCTCCGCGTTCGCGCGTGAATGTCACTCCCCGCATTGATTATCAGCTCGGCAAAAACAACACGCTCACGGTGCGCTATCAATTTTACCGGGACAATCAGTCAAATGACGGAGTCGGGCAATTTGCTCTGCCGTCCCAGGCGTACAGTCTGCTCACCACCGAACAGACGCTGCAAGCAAGCGACACGCAGATGTTCGGCACCAAGATCGTCAACGAAACACGATTCCAGTACCTGCGGGACGAAGTCACCCAGGTCCCGGTAAGCACTCAGCCGACGATTTACGTGCTGGGAGCGTTCAGCGGCGGCGGCAACAGTTCTGGGACGGTCCTCGACAGCCAGAATCACTACGAATTGCAGAACTACACCTCGGTCGCACTCGGCACGCACTTCCTGAGGTTCGGAGGGCGGCTTAGGGATTTGACCGATGCTTACACCTCAACCTCTGGATTCAACAGCTCATTCGTATTTCCATCCATTCAAGCTTACTCAGCCACGCTGCAGGGAATGGGTTTCGCGGCCAGCCAATTCTCGGTTACTCAGCTCCTGAATGTTGCGCAACCGACGGTGAACTACAGTTTGGTGGACGTGGGGTTGTACGTGGAGGACGACTGGCGCATACGTCCGAAAATCATGCTGAGTTACGGGTTGCGTTTCGAGTCGCAAAACCAAATCAGCAACCATGCGGACTGGGCGCCTCGGCTGGGCCTTGCCTGGGGGCTGTCTCGCGGAAAAAATCCACCCAAGACGGTTCTGCGTCTTGGCTACGGCATCTTCTATGATCGATTTACGTCCAATCTCGTGCAGCAGGCGTTGCGCCTCAACGGAATCGAACAGGAGCAGTTTTTGGTCGCAAACCCCCAGTTCTTTGCAACGCCGCCACCCGTTCTGCCGCCAGCACCGGAGACGCTCTCCACCATCTACCGGATTCAGCCGGGACTGCACGCACCTTACACCATGCAGACGGCTGCGACGCTTGAACGCCAGCTTACAAAGGCTTCCACCCTATCGCTCACCTATCTCAACTCGCGCGGTAATGACCAGCTCCTGACGAACAACATTAATTCGCCGCTGCCCGGAACTTTTGGGTATCCGTATTACTTGAATCCGGCCACCGGCGAGCGGCCATTCGGCAACAGCCCGGGAAACATCTACGAATACCAATCGGCCGCTATCTTCCGTCAGAACCAATTCATCGTGAACATGAATGTGCGCGCCAGCGCGAAGCTGCTGCTGTTCGGCTACTACGTTCTGAACTACGTTGACAGCGATACATCCGGACCGACGAGCTTCCCTTCGAATCCCTACAATATCGTCCAGGACTATGGGCGGGCGTCCTTCGACATTCGGAACCGCGTGTTCATGGGCGGCTCGCTCGCGCTCCCGTATGGCTTCCGCCTCAGTCCGTTCGTGACTGCGAGTTCCGGCGTGCCTTACAACGTCAATTTGAGCCAGGATCTGATTGGCAGCGCACAGTTCAACCAGCGTCCGGCCTTCGCGACCAGCGCGTCCAATCCCAACGCCGTCGTAAACGTTCCGGTCCTGGGAGCCCTGGATACAGTCCCTCAGCCCGGCGAGACCCTCGTACCCGTCAACGACCTCACCGGCCCGGCGCTTTTTAGCTTCAACCTCCGCGTGAGCAAAACGTTTGGTTTTGGCGGGGAATCCAAAGGCACGGGCGCGGGAGGGGGAAGAGGCCAGGGACCGGGAGGCGGCGGATTCGGCGTGCCGGGAGGCGGCGGGGGCGGTGGGCGCGGACCGTTCGGCGGCGGAGGCCCGCGCGGAGGTGGCGGCCCCACATCAATCCAGCGCTACAACGTCACCCTGAGCGTGCAGGCCAGGAATCTTTTCAACTACGTAAATCTGGCGACGCCGAGCGGGGTGCTGATTCCACCGACCGCTACGGCTCCCGCGCAGGTCTCTACTTTGTTCGGAGTGTCGACGGCGCTGGCAGGCCAACAGTATTCGACCACGGTGGCAAGTCGGGTAATCTACCTGCAAGCGAGTTTTAGCTTTTAACTGTTTCTTCGGTCGCTCGGCCCACGCGCTATATTTCGACCCTACCGGCGCGGCTTCATCCGGGCCTCAACTCGGTGTAACATCCAGCGCGTAACCTTTCATCCCCGCATAGGCATCGAAAGTAGAGGAGGCGGACATGTCCAACCACATGAAACTTCTCGCAGGCCTGTTGCTATTGTCGTTCACCTTGTTCACCGCGCGCACATCGAGCGCCGAGCCGCAAGCCGGCGTTGCGAAAGTCCCAATCACTACGGTCGTAAGCGTTTTGGGCCCGAATTACAGTGCGCCGCCGGCTGTGGGGAAGTCCGATGTCGTCGTGCGCACGGGCAAAGTCCGCGAAGACATCGTCGGATGGGACGCGGCGCAGGGAGATAAATCCGCGCTCGAGCTCGCGATCCTGATTGACGACGGCACCAACATCGGAAATCAGCTCGACGACCTCCGCAAATTCATCCGGGCGCAGTCGAAGGCCACCAGCGTGGGTTTGTTCTACGCGAGCAGCGGACTGACCCAGGCGGTTTCGCCCTTTAGCACCGATCATGATGCCGTGGCCCAGAAACTCCGCATCACCCTCGGCCAGTTCAGAATCTCGACGAGCATCTATCTCGCAATTATGGATCTGATGTCAAAATGGCGCCCGAGCGGGGCGCGCCGCGAAATCCTGGTCATCGCCGACGGGATTGACCGCTTCCGCGGCGATCCGAATAGTCCAGACGTTATCTTGACTATCCAGAGGGCACAGAAGGCCGGGATCATGATCCACACACTGTTCGCGCGCGACAGCGACCGGGCCGGCCGGAACTCGTTTCGCGCGGGCTACGGCCAGAGCAATCTCGCACAGATGACCGACGAGACGGGCGGCGAATCATTTTTCCAGGGCTTCGATACGCCCATTTCGTTCACGCCGTTCCTTGATCAACTGGACATGGTTCTGCACAACCAGTATTTCCTGACGTTTACCACCCTGAGCAGCACCAAAAAGAACGGGGAGTACCGCAGTTTCCGGGTCAGCACCGAGCAGCAAAACGTGGAAATTTCAGGCGCGCGGCATGTCTGGGTGCCCGGCCGCTAACGACGCACGGACGGTTCGCGGCAAAAAGTGCCCAGCGTCGACGAGGCGGATTTGCGGCCGGTGACTGGATTCGCTTTAGCGCCCCGGGCAGGTACCGACCTGCCATCTCCGCACGCAATTGCTTGCCGCCGTTCCGCGCAGCCGATGGCGCAGAACAAGGGACGCCAGGAAAATAAAAAAAGCCCGGTCCGCCGCTCAGCGGACCGGGCTTTTTGTCTGAAGGCTCTCTGACGAGATCGAGTAAAACAGGCCAGAACCCGTTCGGCTGAGAGAACCGAACGTCCCGGGTCGTGAGATCCGGGATGGAGAGCCGTATCTGCTACCGACGCAGATCGTGCTCCCTTTTCTTTTAGAAAGGAGGTGATCCAGCCGCAGGTTCTCCTACGGCTACCTTGTTACGACTTCACCCCAATCATGAGTCATACCTTGAGCGCCTGCCTCCTTGCGGTTGGCACGGCGATTTCTAGTACAGCCCACTTTCGTGATGTGACGGGCGGTGTGTACAAGGCCCGGGAACGTATTCACGGCGCCGTTCTGATGCGCCATTACTAGCGATTCCGGCTTCATGCAGTCGAGTTGCAGACTGCAATCCGAACTGAGCGCGCTTTTTTGCGATTAGCTCCCCCTCGCGGGTTTGCAACGCTTTGTGGCGCGCATTGTAACACGTGTGTAGCCCTGGACATAAAGGCCATGCTGACTTGACCTCATCCCCACCTTCCTCTCCGTTATCCGGAGCAGTCCTCATAGAGTTCCCCCTTGCGGGTGGCAACTATGAGTAAGGGTTGCGCTCGTTGCGGGACTTAACCCAACACCTCACGGCACGAGCTGACGACAGCCATGCAGCACCTCTACACAGGTCCCTTGCGGGAAGGTCCTATTTCTAGAACTGGTCCTGTGCGGTTCAAGCCCAGGTAAGGTTCTTCGCGTTGCGTCGAATTGAACCACATGTTCCACCGCTTGTGCGGGCCCCCGTCAATTCCTTTGAGTTTCAGTCTTGCGACCGTACTCCCCAGGCGCAGGACTTAACGCGTTAGCTACGGGACTTGCCCCGTACAGGGCAAACCCCAAGTCCTGATGGTTTAGGGCTAGGACTACCAGGGTATCTAATCCTGTTTGCTCCCCTAGCTTTCGTCCCTCAGCGTCAGTTGTGATCCAGCGAGCCGCTTTCGCCTCGGATGTTCCTGCGGATATCTACGCATTTCACCGCTACACCCGCAATTCCACTCGCCTCTCTCACACTCTAGCACGGCAGTTTCGGAAGCAGCCTCTGGGTTAAGCCCAGAGATTTCACTCCCGACTTGCCACACCGCCTACGGACCCTTTACGCCCAGTAATTCCGAGCAACGCTGGCCCCCTACGTATTACCGCGGCTGCTGGCACGTAGTTAGCCGGGGCTTCTTATACCCGTACCGTCAAGTCCTTGCGGACATTCTTCCGGGTCGAAAGGGGTTTACACTCCGAGAAGCTTCATCCCCCACGCGGCGTTGCTGCATCAGGCTTTCGCCCATTGTGCAAGATTCCCCACTGCTGCCTCCCGTAGGAGTCTGGACCGTGTCTCAGTTCCAGTGTGGCCGGCCAACCTCTCAGTCCGGCTACCGATCATTGCCTTGGTGAGCCATTACCTCGCCAACAAGCTAATCGGCCGCGGATCCCTCTTCTGGCGCATTGCTGCTTTGAAGACAAAAGCATGTGCCCTCGTCTTGTTATGCGGTATTAGCCCAATTTTCACTGGGTTATTCCCCACCTGAAGGAAGGTTATCCACGTGTTACGCACCCGTTCGCCACGGATGTATTGCTACACCCGTTCGACTTGCATGTGTTAAGCACGCCGCCAGCGTTCGCTCTGAGCCAGGATCAAACTCTCATTTGAAACCTGTCTCCTAACCGTGAAGCTTTCGCCTCACGATTTGGACGAACTGTAAATCGCTCGATTTCTTACCCTCCTCCGACGAATCGGAAAAGGGCTCTCAAACGGCCTTCATCCCGGTACACCCGGAACAAAGACCGAAACCAAACGGGTTCTGGCTTGTTTCACTCGATTGTCAAAGAGCAGGTACTCCCAGGCCAGCTGGAAGGTAGGCAGACAATCGCCAACTCTACAGATTTATCCTTAAACTGTCAACAATATTTCGAATCCGGCCGATAAGTCTTTTAGTTACGACCTACAGGGATCGCCCTGCCCATTTAACCGATTCATCGGATGGGCTTGCACCCTTGTCAGGCGTACAACGCTAACCGTGGAGGAAACACACATGACCAAACCAATCCGATTCGTGTTGATGGGTGCACTCGCTGTAGGGCTGACCTTGCCACTCTGTGGTGCGGCGCGAGCCGACCATGATTATAGCGAGGACTGCCACCAGCGATTGAACAATGCCAAGGCCAAGATTGACCGCGACGCCGCCAAATACGGCGAGCACAGCAACAGAGTCGCCAACGACGTCGCCAGGCTCGATCAGGAACGCGCTTGGTGCCGCGAACACAAAGCCGAATGGGATCATAACCTGTTCGACGTCGGCATTTACATCCGCAAGTAGTCATGTGGATGAGGCCGAATTCCAAATTCTGAGATAGCCGGGAGCCCCATCCTTCGAATTGTGAAGGATGGGGCCTCGGACTTGGCCTTCGCGGTTGTCTCGACATCGCTGGTTTTTGTGAGATCCGGCTCGCGAGTCCACGCCGCCCCCTGATCTCGAGCTTCCGGAACGCACGCGCTACAATTGACCCGCCAGAGATGACGCTCGAGACTCTTCGCCGGCGGCTTTCGAATGCAGGCCTCGTTGTGTGCGTGTCGCTTATCGTCCTATTTGCAGGTGATTTTCTGGTGCTGCAGATTCGAATCGCCGCGCAAGGAGTAGAGGGGGTCACGCAGAAGGTAACGACCTTCCAAGCCGCGTTGCTGAAGAACAATAAGTTCAACGTCTATTTCGACCAGCCGCAAATCCAAACCTGCGTGCGTTCGATATTCCCCTGGCTCGACGACGCACCCTGCTGGTACCTGCGGCGCCATACCGTAAAGATCTTGAACTAGCGTCGGGCCATCGCGCTTCTCGGGCACGCGGCTATTTATTCTTTCGCGATTCAAACCAGCGCTGGTCGGCTAACGCGACCGACGTTTCAATCTGACGCTGCGGGATGCCCCAGTATTTCTTCAGCAGGCCGTCCTTCTCCTCGGCGGGAACGAATCGGAAGCCACGCTGCTGATAGAATCGCACCGCCCAGGTGGCATCCGCCCAGGTGCCGATCATGATCGGGCGTTCGGTCCGGCCGAGAAGGTGGGACAGTAATTTTCCACCGATGCCCTGATTGCGGTGCGAGGTGCGCACGTAGGCATGGCGGATGAGCGTGACGTCCAGAACATCCTGGATGCCCATCACGCCGGCCAGCTCGGCGCCTTGCTCGAATCCCCAAAACTCGATACCGTGCGTGATCTCCCGCCGCAGCTCGTCCTTGGACATATACGGCTCTTTCGCGCAGTCCGCGGGAATGACGCCCTCATAGGCAATCGCTGCGTCGTTGATGATCGCGTGAATCACTTCAAACTCCGTGTCGTGGCACCTGCGAATCATCGCCTGCCTCCCGCCTCCAGTTTACAACCTCCCGCGCTGTTCAGACGTCCGGCCGGGCATGCTGAGAATTTCACCATCGCGTTGAATAGTTCAACAGACTCGCACGCAGCCGGCATCGGTTTCTCCAGCGCATCCCTTTGAATCCGCAGCGGATGCGCCGTCGCGGCAGGAGTTCTGGACATTGGCGAGCGGTTTGCATATAAGCAGTTGTCCGCCTAAGGCGGCATCCACGGAAAGGAGAAACTACATGGCACCCAAGAAATCGAAGAAGGGTTTGAAGAAGGCGAAGAAGCTCGAAGCCACCAAGCCACTAGTACGGCGATAGTCCGGCCGAACCATTGCAATACGTGCCTCAGGAGGAGAAGCCATGCCAGGCAAGAAAGCGAAGAAACCCACGAAGCAGCTCAAGAACGCCAAGAAACTCCAAGCCGCCAAACCGCTAAAGTATCCCCCCGTTCCGTGCTGACAAGTAATCGCGGCGCGCAGGCGAGTGCCCCACCCTTCGGATTACGAACGGCGGGGCGGTTGCTTTTGCGTCATGCGGTTGCTTGATGGCTCTTCTGCAGGAAGGCCAGCAGCTCCGCGTTGATCGTGTCTTTAAGCGTCGAGCACATGCCGTGCGGCGCGCCGGGAATTACCTTCAGCGTTGCGCCCTTGATGAGCTTCGACGACAGCTTGGCCGAGTCCCCTCAGGCAACGATTCGCGCTCGCGATGTACCTAAGTGAAGAGACATTGCTGATTGACGGCCGCAACTTGGGTCCGATTGAAAAATCCATTTGAGGTGAACGATGAAGCGAATCGTGTTCCTGACAGCAGCGAGCCTGGTGTTCGTGCTGGGCGCAAGCGCGCAACAGCACAGCATCGATACGCAGAAGTCCACGCTCAGGATCCACGTGGGCAAGACAGGCGCGTTCTCAAGCTTCGGACACGAGCACGAAGTGAGTGCGCCGATTCATGGCGGCACGGCGGACACCGGTGCGCATCCCGCAGTTGAAGTACATGTGAATGCGCGGGATTTGCGCGTGATGGACAAGGACGCTTCCGACAATGATCGGGCCCAGGTGCAGGGCACCATGCTGGGAGCGGATGTGCTCGATAGCGAGCACTATCCCGAGATCGTGTTCAAGTCCACAGGGGCGGAGCCTGCGGGCCAGGGGCGCTGGACGCTGCGCGGAAATCTGACGCTCCATGGGCAGACCAGGCCAGTCACGGTGCAAGTAACGCTGAAGGACGGCCACTACACAGGCGACGCCACGGTGAAGCAAACTGACTTCGGGATCAAGCCTCCGGGAATGGCGGGTGTTAGGGCCAAAGACGAAGTTCGCATCGAGTTCGACGTGCGCCTGGGGTCGTAGTCCTCGCGCCAGACAATTGCAGCTGTTTGAGGACCGGTAACCGAATGCGAAACGCCGCGCGGCTGATGAACCGCGCGGCGTCGCACTCTTGTCGCGACAAATTCGAAATCAATTTGCTAGTGGGTATTGAGGTACTTGCAGACGTCCTTGACGGCGTTACTCAGCAACTGTGTTTTCGTTGCGTAGAGCATGTCACCGCCCTTGGCGACGATCATGAAGCGGTACTCACCCGGCCATCCGCGGGCGTCCAGCAAGAAATCGGAACGCTCCGGGTTGGTGGTGATGCTGACGTTCGGGCATTTTTCGCTTAGATTCTTCATCACGTCCACCGCCGGAACGTTCGATTGACGCGCCATAACGAGCTTCAGCGGCTTGGCTCCGGTTTCGGGTCCGGCGCCTGCAACTCCGGCAAACAGTACGATCGCCATCAGGACTATAAGTTTCTTCACTTTCGAATCTCCTTCCGCCCGGCGTTTTGGCCGGGAATCATTCAGTATGAATGCCGCGCCGCGGGCACAACTCCCCTCGGTCATGGCGATTTGTCCATTATATTAGAACACTCCGGCTCGCAAAATGTTGCATGTGCTCAATCGGGAATTTGGGGCGGCGGTGAACGCGACCGGAGCACGGAGTGCGTGCTTGACAACGCGCCGGACCACGGGCAGACTCCCGCCAACACGGGGCGGCCCATACTCGGCGGAGGCGACATCATGAAGACGAACTATCCCGCGGTGGTCGTTTGCGCAGTGGTTTACTGGCTGCTGGGCGCGGTCTGGTATGCGGTGCTCTTCGCCAAGCCGTGGATGGCGCTGGAAGGTCCGCTGCCGAACGCCGTGAATCCGACGCTTCCTTACATCATTTCGTTCCTGCTGGACCTGCTGATCGCGCTAATCCTCGCCCAGATCTGTGCATGGCGCAACGCCAACACTGCTTCTCGCGGCGCGGCGATCGGCATTATCTTGTGGATCGGAATCGTAGGCCCGATTGTTTACACCACGTACATGTACGAGGGTCGGCCGATGGAACTTTTCGCCATCAACGAATTCTATCCGCTGGTGGGAATGTGCGTGATGGGCGCGATCCTGGGCGCCTGGAGGAAGAAGGCCGCGTAGCCTCGAATCGCGCGTTGGGAGGGCTAGCGCCAACCGTTGCGTTCGCGCAGCGAGGTGATGTGCGCCACGTGATGCCTGCAGTGCCAGGAATATTGCGCCAGCAAAAAATCCACCGTCGCCGCGCCCCACTGCGGATGGCGGAACTTGCGCGGCCAGTCGGTGGCGCCGAGCGAGCGCAGGAGAATCACCCAGCGCTGGTGGAGATTGTCAATCAGCACAAGGGAAGGCTCGATCGGCGGCGTCTTGGTATCAGCAAGTTCAGCCCACAGGGACTCGTCGTAGGTCTTGACGGTGGGCTCGTCTTCCGTGAGCGTGAGCTTGAAGCGCGCGAGGGCGTTCATGTGGCTGTCGGCGATGTGGTGGACCAACTGGCGGACGGTCCAGCCGCCCGGACGATACGGCGTATCGATCTGCGCGGGCGACAGATTCGCAACGGCGGAGGCGAGGTGCGCGGGAGCGTCGGCAATCACCTCAATGTATTCGCGGCGCTGCTCGGGCGTGAGGCGCATGACCGACTCGAATTTACCGACTGGGTAGCGCAGATCTGGTTCCATGTGATGTCTCCCGCGGATTATTATCTCGCGATCACAGGCGCGACGTGCAAGGTCCAATTTGGCGGGGCTAGCGGCTAGCAGCTGGCGCGGGGTTTTGCTGCTTCGTATAGTGGCGAGAGCTCGCGGAGGCGCTTTACGGTTTCGACGACGCGGTCGGCCACGTAGTCCACTTCTTCCTCGGTGTTGAATCGCCCCAGACCAAACCGAATCGAGCTGTGCGCGAGATCCTCGGAAACACCCAGCGCGCGCAGCACATAGCTTGGCTCGATCATCGCGGAAGTGCAGGCCGAGCCGCTGGAAACGGCCACGTCGTTAATCCCCATCAGCAGCGCATCGCCTTCGACGCCGGAAAAGCTGAGATTCAGATTGTTTGGCAGCCGGCGCGGTAGCGAGCCATTGACCGCAGTTCCGTCGAGACGGCTCATGATCGCCTCTTTCAGCCTGTCGCGAAGGCGCCGCAGACGTTCGCTTTCCTCCGGCATTTCCTTCATGCAAAGCTCGCAGGCTTTGCCGAGGCCGACGATTCCCGGAACGTTGAGCGTGCCCGAGCGCATGCCGCGCTCGTGTCCTCCGCCGTCAATCATGGCCGCAATCGCCACGCGCGGGTCTTTGCGGCGGACGTAGAGCGCGCCGACGCCTTTCGGTCCGTGAATTTTATGCGCGGAAATCGAAAGCAGATCGATGCCGTCCCTTTGCACGTCCACGGGGATTTTGCCCAGGGCCTGCACAGCGTCCACATGGAAAACGATTTTCTTTTCCTTGGCGATCTTGCCGATCTCCTCGATGGGTTGAATGACGCCGATTTCGTTATTGGCGTACATGATGGAGACAAGGATCGTTTTCGGCGCGACCGCGCGGCGGAGACCCTCGAGATCAATCAAGCCATCGGGCGCGACTGGCAGGTAGGTGACCTCGCAGCCGGATTTTTCGAGGTGTTTGCATACGTCGAGCACCGCTTTATGCTCGGTCGCCTGGGTGATGATGTGATTCCCTTTCTCGCGGTAGGCTTCGACCACGCCTTTGATGGCGAGGTTGTCCGATTCGGTCGCGCCGCTGGTGAAGACAATCTCCCGCGGATTGGCGCGGATCAGCCGGGCGATCTGCGCGCGGGCGTTCTCGACCGCTTCCTCGGCCTTCCAGCCGAATTCGTGGTTGCGGCTCGCGGCATTGCCGAATTTCTCGGTGAAATAGGGCAGCATGGCCTCGAGGACGCGCGGATCAACCGCCGTGGTGGCCTGATTGTCCATGTAAATTGGAAGTTTGACTGCCATCGCAAATCCATCTTAGTCCGCTTATCCTGGGGCGTCCAGCTACGCAGGGATGCGATCGCGGATAAGTTTTCAATCGGTGCGGATTATGTCAAAGTGGCCCGGCGTGGTTCCGGAAATTTCGCATGGCGCTGCAGCTGCGTTATCGGAGGTCAGTTAGACTGGGTTGCTGCCTTCGCACGCTCTATTGTTCGCCGCAGTGTCGCTATTTCTGAAACCTGACCGACACCTGTGGAAACCAGACTCATCGGGCCGTTGAAACTCGCCAACGTGATATATTCTGCCGCCTGGGTGATACGGGACGCGCAACAAAGAGA
The DNA here is from genome assembly GCA_963814605.1 of uncultured Acidobacteriota bacterium. Taxonomy (GTDB): domain Bacteria; phylum Acidobacteriota; class Terriglobia; order Acidiferrales; family UBA7541; genus Palsa-295. Next base: position 762,593 of record CAWFDD010000003.1, read on the forward strand.
AAATCAGCGGAGGTAGCGCGACGCGTGTTCGCTTGAACGGCGAAATTCAGGCATCTCGCGGGTACATCGAACACGCACACAGAGACGCGAGGGCAATGCAAATGGGGAAAATGTTGAAGTCCAGCCGGTTGGGATCGAGATCAGCACGGCTTGCGGTGCTGTTGGCGATTGTGTGTGCGACGGGCGTTGTAGTGCTGCCACTGTCTGCGCCGATAACAATAACGCTGGTGGGTCAGTCCATGATCCGCTCGGATATACGTGCGACGGCGCCAACCGAAGTGGCGGTGATCCAATCGCTCTTGAAGGGCGATGTGAGATTTACAAACTTGGAGGGCGCGGTCGCCGAAAAGGGTGAGTCGGTCCAGGAAGGAAGGGGATTTCTCACTCCGCCGGAGGCGCTCGATGCGCTGACGACTTTCGGGTTTAACTTGCTGTCCCTCGCCGACAACCACGCATTCGATATGAAAGTGACTGGAATTCAGAACACGATCCGCGAAGCCAACCGCCGGAGCATCGTTCACGCCGGAACCGGAAATAATCTGGCCGAAGCTGCGGCTCCTGCGTATTTGCGCACGCCGAAAGGCACCATTGCGCTGATCGCCAGCTCGTCCGGCCTGATTGCGCCAGGCGGAAGCGCCACAGCGGACCGGCCGGGAGTGAACGAGCTGCGCATCGAAGCCGGCGACAAAGAAAATGAGGCGACGGAGGATTTGCCCGGCGCGCCCGGGAATACGCCCAATCCGGAGGACTCGCAACGTATTCTGCAAAGCATTCGCGACGCCCGGCAGCACGCCGACCTGGTGATCGTTTACCAGCACAACCACGTGTTCGCGAACCACTCCTTCGCCACAATTTTCACCGAAGGGATGCCGGAGCGGCTGGCGCCGAATGACTGGCTGAAGAAATGGACGCATGCGGAGGTGGATGCCGGCGCGGACATCGTGGTGATGCATGGCGCGCCTCTGCTGCATGGCGTGGAAATTTACAAAGGCCGGCCCATTTTCTATGACCTGGGCAACTTCATTTACAACGTGCCGCCGGTGTTGACCTACATTGACGAGCCGATCAATTGGGAAAGCGTGGTGGCGTACGTGCAATTTCAGGGGAACAAGCTACAATCCATCTCCCTCCGGCCGATTGTCTTGAACAATATTGGCAACGGCCAGCCCGATGTTCACGATGGGCGCACCAACAACGAATTCCTCGACACGCGCGGTTTGCCGGCTCCAGCGACCGGCGCGAGAGCAGGTTATATCCTGCAGCGCCTGGCTGACGCGTCGAAGCCCTTCGGTACGACCGTTGAAATCAAGGGTGACACCGGCGAAATCAAACTGAGCACCGGAAACTGACGCGACGACCATCGCCTGCAAATCCGCTTGCTTTCGCGCGGAATTCGGCTCATTTTGCGGGCGACAACTTCGGAGCGCCTCTGCGCTCGAGGAGAGATACACATGAGCCATTCGCGGCGGGATTTCATGGCCTGGCTCGCGGCGGCAACTACGCTCGCGATTCCCGGCCGGTCGAAGGGCATGTCGTTGTACGACGGTTCGTCCGCCGATGGATATCAATCCTCGCTGATGCCCACGGAAAAAGAGGTCTGGGACCAGCTCGTCTGGATGGCCAGGCTCGGCCCGAAATACACGGGGAACACTGCGCACCGCAAGTACGTTGATTTTCTCGATTCGCATTTGCGGGCGAGCGGGCTGGACGTGGCCAGAGTGAGCTACAAATTTAATCGTTGGGAGGCGCATCGCTGCGCGATCGAAGTCGTATCGGCCGAGAAGAAAAAATTCAGCGCGCCGGTCACTTCGTATTTCCCCTATTCCGGGCAAACGCCGGCTGGCGGCGTTACCGGCGAGCTGGTCTATGCAGGAACGAATCCCACATTCAATCTCTCGGCGGTGCAGGGGAATATCGCGTTCATTGATTGCCCCATCGAGCCGCGCCTATACGGCGAGTGGTACGACGTTTGGGGCGTCTATCCACAGGATGCGAAGTTTCCGAAGGAAAATCGTCCCGCTCGCGCGCCGGTGAACGACCTCGCGCCGTTCCAGAAGGCCGGCGCCCTGGCCGTGATTCTGGGATGGACCGATATTTCCGACGCCAACGCGGCCGATCAGTACGCGCCGTTTTCGCGGCCCCTGCAGAATATTCCCGGGCTGTGGGTGGGGCACGAAACCGGCGCGAAGCTGCGCGCCATGGCGGCGGCAGGAGCGACCGCGACCGTCACTCTGGAGGCGGACATGACTCCGGATTCGCCCACCGACACGCTGATGGCCACACTGCCGGGCAGCTCGGAAGACGAGGTGATCATCGTCAACACGCATACCGACGGGCCGAATGCCACGGAGGAGAACGGCGGAGTGGGCATACTGGCGCTGGCGAAATATTTCGCCAAGCTCCCGAAGTCGGATCGAAAACGAACTCTTGTCTTTCCGCTTACCACCGGCCATTTTGCGTTGCCCTACGTGCCGTCCATTCGCGGCGTGATTGAGAGCCAGCCCTATCTCATCAAGAAAACCGTGGCCGCGCTGACCGTGGAACACCTCGGCTGCATGGAATGGAAAGACGACGACGCGCTCAACTATAAGCCTACCGGCGAGAATGAGTGGAGCGTCGCCATCACCACACGCAAGCCGCTCGCGGATGTAATGTTGGAATGCGTGCAAGGCAGTCTGGACCGCAAGACCGCCGCCGTGAATCCCGTGAAGGGAGGATACTTCGGTGAAGGCGGCCCGCTTTCGCGCGCGGGCATACCCACCGTCGGCTACATTCCCATGCCCAGCTACCTGCTCGCGGGTCCCGCGAATGGCTGCATCGAAAAACTCAGCGGGCAGTTGATGCACAGTCAAATCGAAGTGTTCGCCAAAATGATTCATCGGCTGGACGGGATGCCTGCCGCAGACCTGAAAGGAGCCTAACGAAGCGACGATTGACCGAGTATCACGGCGAAATGCGTTCCGCCTCGGTTTCCGTACATTCGCAGGTTACGCGCACCATGATGCTCGAAGCGGAGGTAAGCTTGGTTACCGCGACGCTTCGGCTTGAGTAGGGGCCGTGCCATTTGCCGCGGCGCAAGAAAGAGCCGACGCTCTGCCCTTTGCCGTCGTTGCAGCGGATGCAATCACCGCGATGGACGGCCACGGTAAACTGGCCTTCCCACCAACCCTCGTGAACGTAATACGCAATTGACCGCGACATCCACCGCACCCCGGCAAGCAAGTGAAAACTTGTGGGGATTGGATGCACACAATCGCAAGAGGTTGTTTCACTCGGGAAACGAACTACTCGTTCTCGGCCACGCTTACTTCCCAGACGCCGCTTTGAGTTGCTCCTGATACGCCGCAGAATCGGGCTTCACCCACTCATCCAGCCAATCCAAAACGGTGTGGTACCACAGAATGCTGTCCGCTGGCTTGAGCACCCAGTGGTTTTCTTCCTCGAAGTAGAGCAGCTTGGACGGCACGTGCTTCGCCTGAAGCACTTGAAACATCGCGAAGCCCTGGCTCTGATCGACGCGATAGTCGTTGCCGCCGTGAACGATCAACATCGGCGTCTTGAAATTTTTCGCGTAGGTCGAGGGCGCCTGATCAATCAGAGCCTGCTGATTCTCCCACGGCGTGCCTTTGAATTCCTGCATCGTGCCGCCCACAAAATCTCCCGAGTACAGCATGCTGACGAGGTCATAGAGACCATCGTGCGACACGATGGTTCGGAATCGGTCAGTATGCCCCTCGACCCAGTTTGCCATGTAGCCGCCGTAACTCGCGCCGGCGGCTGCGATTCGCGTTGAATCAATGTAGGGCCAAGTCAGCGCAGTATCGACCGCCTTCATTTGATCTTCATAGGGCGCGCCTCCCCATTGTCCCTTGATCGCATCCATGAACTTCAGGCCGAAGCCGGATGAGCCGTGGAAATTAGGTTCGATCACCACATAGCCGGCTGCGGCAAATAATTGCCCGTTCCAACGATAGTGGAAGAGATTGCCCCAGGAGTTCTCCGGTCCGCCGTGCATCAGCAACAGCAGTGGATATTTCTTGTTCGCATCGAACCCCGGCGGCTTGACCTGCCACGCTTGCACCATGTCGCCGTTCCAGCCTTTGAAAGTGAAGCTGGACGCCTCGCCCATCTCGATGTCCTTCAGCGCCTCGGCGTTCATCTGCGTCAACTGCGTCGGGGCCGCGCCAGCGGTCGCCAGAAGGTTAAGCCGGAACAAATCCGCCGGGTGAGAAAGGTCCATCTTCGAAAACGCCACGAATGTGCCGTCTTTCGAGACGTCCGCGCCGCCGGATGTGCCGGAGGTGACCAGAGGCGTAATTTTCATGGTGGCGATATCGAGTCGCGCGAGAGGCTCCTGGCCCTGATCTTCGTAGGTCACGTACAGGCTCGCGCTGTCCTGCGACCACGCGTAGGAATCCACGGAGCGATCCGTAGCCTCGAATATGTTCTTGTGCTCTCCGGTTGCCCTGTCATATAGAAACAGCCGCACAAGATCCGTTTCCTGCATGGGCCGCAGCGTGGCGCTGTACGCGATGTAGCGTCCATCCGGTGAATAGAGCGGGGTGCGGTCGCCGGAATTGTTCGTGGTGATCGCTTTCGGTGTGCCGCCAACGACCGGCATCACGAACAGATCGCTGTTTCCGGTCAGCGCCTCGTTTTCGACATAGCGCGAAAAACAGATTTCGCGGCTGTCCGGAGAAAAGGCGACTTCCTCGCTGCCGTCTTCCGTCCAGATCGGCGAGTCGAAATCGCCGGGCGTGATGTCCGTGGCCGGGCCGCCATCCGCCGGCATGACGAAAATGTGGTTGCGCTGGCCGTCCACCCAGGTGTCCCATCTGCGGAAGGGCATTTCCGTGATCACGCGCACTTTCACTGGATTGTCGGCGCGCTCCTTGGCCATTTTCTCGTTGCAGGCCATGTCCGTGCAGGTCGGGAAAACGCTTGCGGTAATCGCGATCGTTTTGCCATCCGGTGACACAACGTAGCCCACGACGCCGGTCGGCAGATTCGTGATCTGTTTGGCCTCGCCCCCAGCAACGGGCAGGCGAAAAATCTGCGACTTGTCGCCCACACGTGAACTCAGAAAGTACAGATATCGCCCGTCAGGAGACCAGCGAACGCGCTCGTTCGATCCCTGCTCTCCAAAGGTCAGCTGTCGTGGTTCGCCGCCCGTTGCCGCAACGATCCAGATGTTGGTCACGGTTTTATTCTTCGCCACGTCGCTGCGCGTCACCGTGAACGCAACCCATTTCCCGTCCGGTGAAACCCAGGGTGCGCCGACGCGCGAGAGTTTCTGCATATCTTCCACATGGAAGGGATGTGCGGCGAATGCCGGCGCGGCGAACGACAGCAACGCGAGCATACGGACGAAAGACTTCATATTGCCTCGCAATCTATCGCATCGGCGGCTGCAACAGAACTCACATCCGTACCTCGAGTGAAAGTTGGCAAACCCGGTCGTGTGGAAACCATCGTAACTTGCAGGACGATGTGGCATCAAGTGGCAGAAGAGGCGAGAAAGGGCAACGAGCTGTCTACCTGAGGCCCGAATTGCACGCTATCCTAGGGCGTCGATTTCAAGTTTCTTTTTGTCTGAATCGACAGGCATTAGACTTGTTCGTGAATTTGAGACATGAGCGTCATTGAACGCGATGCGGAAATCCTATTTTAGAAACGCGTTGCTCATCCACTTTGTCTGCGTATTCGCTGCGGCGCTTTCTTTGCCCGGCGCGGCTCGCGCACAGGGCGGTCCTCCGTATTTGACCAATGATCCCGGCACTCCGGGCAACGACAATTGGGAAATCAATATTGCGTCGATGCAGACCGTCGTTCGAGGCGGGGCTTCGTATCAGGTTCCTCAGTTGGACATAAATTTTGGGCTCGGCGATCGCATTCAGTTGACCTACGAGGTGCCGTTTGTCGTGCAGACCAGCAGCGGTCAGCCACTGCAGTCCGGCTGGAGCAATGCCCTTGCGGGGGTGAAATGGCGTTTCCTGGATCGGGGCGAGGATGGCTGGCAGATTTCCACGTTTCCTCAGTTCGAGACCGCCGGTTCGATGCTGGCGCGGGAGAAAGGGATTGCGATCAACGGTCCTCGCCTTTTTCTCCCGTTGGAAATCGCGAAAAAGGCCGGCCCTCTCGATCTTAACTTCGAGGTCGGCTATTTCTTCCCCTGGCACGGGCCGGACGAACGAATCATCGGATTCGTAGCCGGCCACACTTTTTCACCGCGCTTTGAGCTGGACGGCGAAATCTACAACGATCGCGCCATGGGCGCTCTGCCGCACGACACCACCTGGGATTTCGGCGGGCGGTACAAGCTTCACGACGGCTTCATCCTGCTTTTCATGGCCGGCCGCAGTTTCAGCGGAAATTCCAGCGGCCAGCCCGAGTACCTCGGCTACTTCGGCATACAGATCCTGCTGAGCAAGTTCGGAAGGACGCTGACGCATGAGGAGTGACTTGATTCCGGTGCAAAGTTCGCCGCCGGGCGCTATGATTGCCCCGCACAGGAGGTCCCATGAATGCGTCCCGTAGGTTTGTTCGCTTGTTGGTTTTCCCCGCGCTCGTTTTCGCGTGTGCGGCGCCGACGATGTGCACTGAGCGCGTGGTGGATCTGACCGCGGCGGACGGAACGAAACTCAAGGCCACGTATTTTGACGCCGGGAAGCCGGGGCCGGGCGTGCTGCTGCTGCACCAGTGCAATCGTCAGCGCAAGGTTTGGGATGGGCTGGCGACGCAGCTTTCGGGCGCTGGGATCAATGTGCTGACGCTGGACAATCGCGGATTCGGCGAAAGCGGAGGCACGCCGCACGACAAGCTCTCGCCAGCGGATGAAGCAAAGGTCGAGACGGAGAAGTGGCCGGGGGATTTCGACGTGGCCATGCAGTACCTTGAATCTCAGCCGGGCATAACGCGCGACATGATCGGCGTGGGCGGGGCGAGCTGCGGCGTGAATAATTCGCTCCAACTGGCGCGGCGCCATCCCGAGGTGCGCTCGCTCGTGCTGCTTTCCGGACCGACGGACTTCAACGGCCGCAACTACCTGCGAAACTCGGCCAAGACCCCGGTGTTCTTTGCAGCCGCCGACGACGACGAATTCGGCTCGCAGACGGAGATCGAGTGGCTCTATGCGCTGACCTCGAATCCCGGCAAGCAATTGGTCCACTACGCCAAAGGCGGGCACGGCGCGGACATGTTTCCGGTGCACCCGGAACTGATGGACGCGATTGTGGATTGGTACGTGACCACGCTGATCAAGACGCCCGGGCGAGCGCCGGCGCAGAAGGAAGTCCCAAAGATTTCGGCGGAGGCGCGGAATCTGGACCTGATCGATCAGCCGGGCGGCGCGGTCAAGGTCGCGGCGACACTGGCGGAAGCGCGCAAGAGCGATCCGAAAGCGACGCTTTTCCCCGAGGCGCCGGTGAACATCATGGGCTACGAGCACTTGCAAGCCGGCCAAATCCAGGACGCCATCGAGATCTTCAAGCTCAACGTGGCCGCCTATCCCGAATCCCCCAATACCTTCGACAGCCTGTCCGATGCCTACATCGCCGCCGGGCAAAAGAACCTGGCGCTTCAGAACGTCAAGAAAGCGCTGGAGCTCCTGTCCGGCGACACGAAAGATCCCGCGGACTTTCGCAACGGGCTTCAGGAAGCGGACGAACAGAAGCTGAAGGATCTGGGCGGCAACAAGAACTAGATCGGCCGAGGTCTACAGCGGTCGCGACGTTCGCGTGCCTAGGCGTGCGGCGGCGCCCATTTCTTGAGGAAGGCGGCGATGTCTGACGGGGGCGAGCTTCACGCTATCGTCGAATTCTCCGTTTTTCTGCGCGTAGACGACTGTGCCGTCCGAGCTCGAGCACGGCGAGGCTCGGAACGCGGACGTGTCCCTTGAGCGGCACCCCATAGTGCTCGGCGAGGTCGAGATTCTTGTCGCCTTCGTCACCTACGTTGATGTGCACCACGTGATAGTTCGCGGTGACGGTGGCGGCGAATTGCTTCGAGCGAAACGTGGCGTCAAGGACATGGCAGTCGTAGCACCAGTTCGCCCCGAAGACCAGGATCACGCGCTTGTGATCCTTGGCAGCGCTGGCGAGCGCGGCGCTGATTTCGGACTGCGCTTCCTCGGGCGGAGGATAAAGCGCGGTATTCGGTTTCGCAGGCACGGGCAGCCGGAAAGTCGGACTCGGTGTGAGATCACTGCGTCGCGTCATGGCGATGCGCCAGTCAGATCCCTGCTGGATCCAGACCTGAGCGCCCTCGACCGTGAATGGCTGCACCCCGGAGTTCGTCTTTAGTTTGAATTCGATTCGAAGGACCAGCGCGACTTCGCCGGGCTGAGGCCGCGAGATGGATAGAACTTTGGGCTGCAGATCGCTGAGCCCCTGCGCGGCGAAGGCCGACCAGAACATCGGCTCTTCGTTGGGATTCTGCGTTTTCCCCGCGGGCGTCTGATTTTGCGATGGCGGAGCTGTGGTATAGAGCGCCGAAAGGGCGGATTGATTGCCGGCGGTCACCGCCGCCGTCCACCGATCAAAGGGTTCGAAAGCAGCTGCTTTCTGCTGGCCGAACGTCGCACTCTGGCTGACGATCAAAAGCGCCAAGACCGAGATCATGCGGCTGATTTTCATTTGGTCCCCCGCGTTACCTTCCACCGTTCGCCAATTCTACCGCAACCGCCGCGGCTTGCCGCAAACTACACTCACTCCGCCTGCATTTTCAGCACCGACCGAAACCGCACCTTCGCACTTTTCATTTTCGCATACGCTTCCGCGGCTCGCTCCAGCGGAAACTCTTCAATCATCGGCTTTACTCCCGCGTTCACGCTGAAGCGCAGTGTAGCTGCCTGGCTGCCGCCCACCCATCCGCTCACCGAACGCGAGCCGCCTAATAAAAGAAACGGTGGAATCGTCAGCGGCTCGTGCGGAGCCGACACCATCACCAGATGTCCGCCGCGCGCCAGCCCGCCCACCAGCGCCGCAATCTCCGCGCTATTAGCCGCCGTGCAGATAATTGCATTGGCGCCGCCCATTTTCTGCAGTTCAGCCGCAGCCTTTCCTTCTTTGGTATCAACATACGCGTGCGCCCCCATCTGATACGACAGCGCTTCTTTGTCGCGCCCGCGCGAGAGCGCCACGGTTCGAAATCCAAGTTTTTTCGAGAACTGGAGCGCCAGGTGGCCGAGTCCCCCGATCCCGTGAACGGCAACCAGATCGCCCGCTTTGGCGCCGCTCTTTTGAAGCCCGCCAAACACCGTCACGCCTGCGCATAGCAAAGGCGCAGCCTCAGCTGCACCGAATTCGTCCGGCATGGCAACGAGCGACTCCGCGCGCGCCAGCATGTATTCGGCGTAGCCGCCGTTGATCGTAAGCCCGGTGATCAACGAGTTTGCGCAGGCGGCGATATCGCCATTGCGACACGCCATGCACTGCATGCAGTGACCGCCATGCCAGCCCACGCCCACGCGTTGCCCCAATTTCCAGACGGTTTCTCCGGCGCCGATTTTGGCCACCTTCCCAGCCACTTCGTGCCCCGGCGTGATCGGATACTTGATCGGAAATGGACCGCCGCCGTCTTTGGCTAGCTCGTCGCCGGCGCATATTCCGCATGCTTCGACCTTGATGAGTACCTCTCCGGACTTGGGCTCCGGAATCTCTTTTTCGACCAGCTCGAAATCTCCGCCGGCTTCGCGTACCTGGACTGCCCTCATGGACGGCATTTGCGCTCCCCGATTTCGTATCATCTTCGGGCGGAATTCGCTTCACCCGATTCGGCTTGAGATTTTAGCTCATTGGCGCGCCGCGCTCGTCGGAAACCCGCCTATCCGCCGGTCGGCGCGTCACGCACGGACACTGTTCATTGGCTTAGAATCCAAGCGGCTGCTACAATACTCGGGCATGGCTGATTGGCGGCAAATCCAGGCGCGCATCCGCAAGGCGAAGAACAGCACCGACGCGCACGCAAAACTCAACGAACTTTTCCAACGCACGCGCGATGCTATGGTTGCGTGGGAACTGGCCCTCATCGAAGAAAAAGCCGAACGCCAAGAAGAAGCGGGAAAATGGTACACGATTGCGGCCCAGCGCTTTCGTCGCGCCGATTGGCGGAAGAAAGCCGAAGAAGCCCTCACGCGCCTGGGCATCGAACTGCCGGCCCCGTTGACGCCAGCCGAACAGTATTCACGCACGGCGGCGGAGTCGTCCGCAGCGTCCGTGGGCGAAAGCCAAGGAGACGAAGAATCGTCTCACCAGGCCGCGAATGAATCCGCGGAGTCGTCCGCGGAGGGCATGCCTCTCGCGCTCGGCGAGATTTCCGAATCGTTCGAAGAGGGCGCGTCATCCCAAGCAGCCGCTACGCCCGGTGACGCGGCCGGCGGTTCTCCGCTGGGCAAGAGAAAACGCCGCCGCGGCCGTCGCGGTGGCAGGGGGCGCCGCCGCAAAGGTGCAGCGGCGGCTTCACCTGGACTTCCTTCGCAAGCTTTCGCGCCCTCAACCGACCCTCAACAGCCGCGGCCGGAGGTTTCGCGTGCGCCGGTGTTCGAGCGGTCCGCGCCTGCCCGGCCTGCTTATGAGCCGCCAACTCCCGCGCCAGAACGCACCATGCGCGAGGAGTTGCCCGCGCCGCAACTTCCGTCCGAACGCGCCGCTCATGGACGCGGCGATCCTGCACTTGCGTCGCGGATGGCGCACCTGGAATCTCTGCTGCGCCGGCTCGTCACCAGTCCTCTGCATCGGCTGGAGGAGGCGGAAGAGGCTCCGGCGGGCCCCGGCGTGTTCCTGCTCTCCGATTCCGACCAAATTACTTCGTATTACGTGGAGGCCTGCCAGACGCTGCGCATCGGCGCGGGAAATCTGGTGCGCGGCGGGCGCTCGAGTAAGAACACCCGCGGTGGGCGCGGCTACGCCTCCAACACGGACCTGAAGGCCAAGCTTGCCGAGTACTTGGGCATCGGCGAAGCGAAGGTTTCGCAATACATGAAGGACCACTGCGTCCTTCGCTGGATTCAGCTGGATGACGAGGCGCCGCTTCTGGCGCATTTCGCCGTCGGCGTCCTGCGTACGCCGCTGAACCTGGATTGATTCCAGCCCGCCAAGCCGGCCTCACATTTCGGCGTGCTTTGGTGGCGCTAGTACCCCCGTTCAGCATCCGATTCGGGGATATTGGTACTACGCGGTACTCCCTTTAGCTGCGGGTTTTGCGCCGTTTAACCCCCCATTTGCACCTTTCGACGCATGGGCCTAGACGGGGTGTTGGAATCCGGGCAAACTCTGGTACCGTAACCGCTTACGGGCTGGGGCCAGCCCGTGGGGGCGAGTTTTCCAGCCGTTTCGCGGGGCTTTGAGTCCAAATAAGTTCTAGGGTGATGAAGGAATCTTAAGGAAGAGGTGCAGCTAGATGCCGACGACACTGAGGAATCAACTCTGGAAGTCATTTGACTGGGCGCTCTGCAAGACCGCAGGAGTAACCTTCGACACGATTCAATTCTTCAACAAGCACAATCCCAACCCGTCTTTCACGCCGAAATGGTCCGACAAACCGCTGCTGAAATCCTGGGAGAAGTCCAAGCCCACGCTCGGCTGGCCGCGTACGACGGACTCGCTGTGCCCCGCCTGCGTCAAGGAAGCGCGCGAGGCCATCATTGACGGCAAGAAAGATTGGACCGACTTGGTCCACGAGAAGGTTGGCGAAATCAAGGCCCAGATTATCGAGCGGGACGGCCAGGTCTGGATGGTGAAAGAGTGCGCCATCCATGGGAAGTACGAAGACCTGATGGCCGTTGACGCGAAGTTCCTCGAGTGGATTGAAACCAATTTCCCGGGCCGCGATATTCCGGCGCACAGCGACGAAAAACTTCATAACCACGGTTCCAGCACGGTCCGCCATGGCCGCGGCGCGGTGCTTACGGTCGATCTGACCAACCGCTGCAACATGATGTGCGACCCCTGCTTCATGGACGCCAATCAGGTCGGCTACGTTCACGAATTGAGCTGGGAAGAGATCCAGGAAATCCTGGACAACGCCACCAAGATCAAGCCGCGCCGGCAAATGTCCGTCCAGTTCTCCGGCGGCGAACCCACCATGTCGCCGTATTTTCTCGACGCGGTCCGCTACGCGCGCAAGGTCGGCTACAACAGCGTGCAGGCGGCGACCAACGGAATCGAATTCGCCAAGAGCAAGGAATTCGCGGAGAAGGCCTTTGAAGCCGGCTTGCGTTACGCCTACCTGCAATTCGACGGCATCGGCAACGATGCCAACAGCCATCGCCAGGTCGGCAACCTCTTTGACGTGAAGCTGCGCGCCATCGAAAACCTCCACAGCGCGGGCGTTGAAATCGTGCTGGTTACCACCATCGTTAACAACGTGAACAACGATCAGGTCGGCCCGATCGTTAAGTTCGCCATGGAAAACCCCAAGAAAATTTCGTTCGTCTCCTTCCAGCCGGTTTCTTTCACCGGACGCGACGAGGACATCACCCCGGAACGCAGAATCCGACAGCGCTACACGCTTTCGCACCTGGCGCAGGACGTCAGCAATCAGGTCGGAAAAGTAGAACCGACGCGCGACTGGTTCCCGCTCTCCTTTATTTCACCCTTTGCCGGATTCGCCGATCTCATCCACGGACCGGACGCCATGTGGGGCGCCCTTTCCTGCGGCTGCCACCCGAACTGCGGCGTAGGCACGGCGCTGATGGTGCACAAGGAAACCAAGGAGTGGGCGCCGATCTCGCGCTTCCTGAACGCGCCTCAGCTCGTAAAGGACGTATCGGCCATTACGGACGCGGCGCGCGGCAGGAAATTTTCCGCGTTCATGATGGCCCTGGCGATGCTCCGCAACTATTCCCCCTTCCAGGCGCCTCCCAGCCTGAAGGTCAAGGACATTTTGAAGAAGTTTGACAAGACCTGGGCCGTCTCCAAGGGCTCGGAATCCAAGTACGGACGCACCAATCCGAACCGCACGCTGGAAGACGCCATGAAGCGCCGCACCCAAGATCCCTGGAACATGCTCTTCATCGCCGGCATGTGGTTCCAGGATCTTTTCAACTACGATTTCCGCCGCACCGAAATGTGCATCATCCCCTACGCCACGCAGAAGGGCGAAATTTCGTTCTGCGCGTACAACACCGGCGTGGGCTGGCGGCAGATCATCGAGAACATGCACAAGAATGCCACCGTCGCCGAGTGGTACAAGAAGCACGGCAAACACGAGATCTACGCTAAGAACAAGAGCGTCGCGCTCAACGATTACGAACATTCGCTGAAGATTGACGCTGAAGATGCCGCCCGCGTCCGCCACCTCGAGCACGATATCCCGCTCACCGCAGCCGAGGAAGACCGCATCCGCCGCAAGCAGGCCTTCGAGGAAGCGGCCAAGGTCCGCAAGATTTACGAAGAACTCGTCCTGAAGAAGAAGTCCGAGCCACTCATGCAGATCGGTTCGATGGACGAAATTCTGTCCGCTGTTCCGGGCACAACGGTGAAACGAATCGAGCCCGCCAACGGCAACGGCGCCACTGCGGCTGAGCAATCCGAAGCCGCCGTCGCCGGCGACTAGTTTAGCTTTCTCAACCTGACGGCTTTTCCTCAATAGCCCCGGCTCCGGCCGGGGCTTTTTTTTGCCCAGGCAGTGAGTGCGGCTGCCGATATCGCATCGCCGGCTTTGGCGCCGCACACTTCAGCCGCGGTGCGGCGATTGCTATTGGACCGGCACGGAGCGCAGCGCCGCGCAGGGGACGAGAAGCGCCACACCGAAAGTCCCGGAGGGACGATTGACCACAACGTCCCTTCGCCACCGCGCGACTTCTCACCCTCTGCACCCAAACACCTGTAAAATCCGTTTCATGGCCGATAAACGCGCCCGCGTGCGCCAACTTGCCTCCGAATTCACACAAAAGGGCGATCAGCTCGGTTGGTTCGAGGCGCTCTACGCTGAGGCCGGCCCAGACATCGCCGCAGTCCCGTGGGCCGACATGGAGCCGAACCCGCGCCTGCTCGAGTTCTGGCAAAAACATCCGCTCGAATCACGAGGGCAGACCGCGCTCGTCATCGGCAGCGGCTTCGGCGACGACTCCGAGCAACTCGCCGCCTGGGGATTCAAAACCACGGCGTTCGACATTGCGCCGACCGCCATCGCCGCTGCGAAAAAACGCTATCCCGCGACAAAGGTCGAATACGTCGCCGCCGATCTTTTCGACGCTCCAGCCAAATGGCTGCGCGCCTTCGATTTCGTCCTCGAGGTTTACACCGTGCAGGCATTCACTGGAGATCTGCGCGCGCGGGCGATCACGAAAATCGCAGAGTTTGTCGCACCGAGCGGACACCTGCTCGCCATCGCACGCGGCCGCGAAGAAAACGAGCCCGAAGGGCAAGGTCCGCCGTGGCCACTGACGCGCGCTGAAATCGACGGATTCCGCCGCGCCGGTCTCGAAGAAGTCGCGTTCGAGGACTATGCGGACGCCGAGCCGCCGTGGACGCGAAGATTTCGCGCCTTATACCGCCGCCCGGGATTGCCTGCCTAAGCGGCGTCCGTCTGCCGATTTTGATACAATAGCTTCACCTTAATTTCGAATTTCAGGACGGATTTCGATGCCGATCTACGAATACCTTTGCGACGATTGCGGCGAGCACTACGAGCGCATCGTGCTCAGCCGCAGCACCAAAATCGAATGCCCGAAGTGCTCGAGCGCCAGGCACACTATTCAGCTTTCCGTTTTCGCCGCTCCCGCGAACGGGACGAAATCCTCCGGGCCGTCTTCAGGGTCCTCGTCTTCCGGCGGCGGCTGCTGTGGCGGCGCGTGCGGCTGCCATTGATGTGCGTTGAATTCCGAATCAAGCTACACAGCGACGAAAATCACGGAGCGGCGGTTTGCATCCAGCGGCCGTTCCTTAACCCGGACGCGAGGCCTTTGAAAAGTGAGTAGCGCCACAACCAAGCACACCTCGTTCCAGGACCTGCCTCGCAGCGCCGTGATCGCCACCATGGCGGGCTTGATGCTCGCCCTGCTCATCGCCACGCTCGATTCGACCATCGTCGCCACCGCCATGCCGCGTATCGTCGCCGAGCTTCACGGCTTCGAGCACTATTCCGGCGTAGTCACGGCGTACCTGGTGGCCTCCACCGCCGCCCTTCCGATCGCCGGGAAGTTGAGCGATCTCTACGGGCGCAAACTTTTCCTGGTCGGCAGCGTTTTCTGGTTCGTGGCCGCGAGCGCGCTCTGCGGCATGTCCCACAGCATGTTCCAGCTGGTGATGTTCCGCGGCCTTCAGGGCGTCGGAGCGGGCGTGCTGCAGGCCATGGCGTTCACCACCATCGCCGACCTCTATCCGCCGGCAGAGCGCGGCCGGGTCATCGGCTGGGTCGTGTCCGTCTATGCCCTCGGCAGCGTCGTCGGACCATTCATCGGCGGTGTTTTGACCGACGGCCCCGGCTGGCGCTGGGTTTTCTACGTCAACCTCCCCGTGGGCGCGATCGCGCTCATCATTCTGTTTTTTTATTTTCCCCACATTCGTCCCGTGATCCAGGGAAAAACGAAGATTGATTACCTCGGTTCCGTCATGCTCGTCGCCTGGGTGGTTCCCATTCTTCTGGCGCTTAGCTGGGGCGGCCGCGATTACCCCTGGCGTTCGCCGATGATCTACTCGCTATCCGGCGCGGGAATGCTTTGCCTCGCGATTTTTCTGATGGTCGAGATTCGCGCGAGCGAACCTGTGCTCCCGGTCAGGCTCTTTCTGAATCCGATCGTTTCCAACGCCATTGTCGTCGCCGCGCTGATTTCCGCGGGGCTCTTCGGCGCCACGCTGTTCATCCCGCTCTTCGTCCAGACCGTAATAGGAAAGACGGCCACGCAGAGCGGCACGATCCTGACGCCCCTGACCATGGCCGTCGTGGTGACCGCGCTGATTTCGGGCCAGTTGATCACCAAACTCGGCCGCTACCGGCCCATGGCCATCTCCGGAACTGCGGTCATGACCGTGGGGATGTACATGCTTTCGCGCCTGGGACTGCAGAGTTCTTATGCCGAGGTCATTCGAGATAGCGTCATTGCCGGCATGGGAATGGGAATCGCGTCTCCCGTCTTCAATCTCACCATTCAGAACGCCGTGGACATTCGCCTGGTGGGCGCCGCCACCTCGCTCGTCCAGTTCATGCGCTCCATCGGCGCGGCGCTGGGCGTGGCGATTTTCGGCAGCATCGTCACCAACAATTTCGTGCCCGCGTTTCATCAGGCCATTCCGCGCCAGACCGCGGCGGTACTGCCTGCCTGGGTGCTGGCGAACCTCGACAATCCTCAGATCTACATGTCGCCCGATGCCGCCAAGGCGATCGACGCGAGATTCTCCGCGTTTGGTCCGCAGGGCCACGCCGTATGGCTCACCCTGCAATCCGCCGCGCGGACGGGCCTGGCCGTGTCAATCCAACGCGTGTTTCTGGCGGCGACATTTGTGATGATCGCGGCCACGCTGATCGTCCTCTTCCTCCGCGAAATCCCCCTGCGCAAGAGCAACCGGCCGCAGGAACAGGCGAAGCTGGAAGTTCAGGAATTGTCCGAGATCGTCTGATGAAGTTAGCGGCGGCTGGATCGGGCGCGATTTTTTCACCGGAAATTTTCCGCTTCTTCCGCGAGCTTGGCCGCAACAACCGCAAACCCTGGATGGACGAAAACCGCGAACGCTATCGCGCCGTGGTCGTTGAACCGTTCCGCGTGCTGCTCGACCGGCTGGGACCCGCGGCGCAGAAACTGAATCCGCAAATCGTGGTCAACGGCCGCGTCGGCGCAAACTTCTCTCGCATCAACCGCGATATCCGCTTCGCCCGCGACAAATCGCCCTACCGCACGCAGATGTATCTCTATTTTTCTGAACCAGACGGCGCGAGCGGCCAGCTCTATGTCGGTCTCTCGACGGACACAGTCACCTGCGGCTTTCGCGTCTATAGCGAGGGCCGCGATTCGCGCCTGGTCCAATTCGGCCGCGCGCGCGGGCGCGAACATTCGCAATGGATCGCGCGCCAGCAGCGGCGCCTGGGAAGGAAATACGAAAGCTATTGGTACGCCACCGAAAAGGGCGAATGGGCCACGCACAAAGGCTGGCCCGTGAATCCCGAGGACTGGAAAAAGCTGCGCGCCTGGATCGTGCGAAGAAAACTCGCGCCTTCGGCCGCCACACGGCGCGGATTTGACCGCGAGGTGGCGAAGATCTTTCGCGAAGTCCATCCCATCTCCACCTTCGCCACCTCGCCGCAGTGGAAACCGTAGCCGCGATTCCTTACGCCTTCTCCGTGATCTCTGTGCCTCCTCTGTGAACTCTGTGGTAATGCCTTGTGTCCAAGGTGAAATCAATCGACCCGCTCCAGGAGTAGTTGCAGCCGCTCTCGCGGCAAGCACTCGCCGTTTCCGGCCTTCGTCCCTCGGATCGAGAGTCCCCGCCGATTTCTCGCACTCGGTCGCGCACAAATCAATCGACACAAGGTGTCGATTAATATTCTCTCTAACTCACTGAAAACAAAGAAAAGTGGCACACCTCGACCGTCACACTTTTCGCACCACGCGTTTTGCGCTCAGCGGGGCCCTCTTGCGGATCGCTTAACGATTCTTCCTTGCCCGATTCGCTCCACCGGGAACATAATGGCGCCATTCCGTTCGAGCGGCTGTACACAGCCGGGCTTTGGGAAAGCGCAGAAGGGGGAATGATGCGCGGCGTGAACCGATGGTGGATTCTGGTCGCCGGCGTGTGCATGCAGATGGCGCTCGGCGCGGGCTACGCTTGGAGCGTATTTCGTATTCCCTTGTCGAAGCTTTACGGTTGGACCATTCCGCAAGCCACGCTCCCGTTCACGATCTGCTGGTTTTTCCTGGGATGCACCTCGGTGCTGGGCGGCCTGTGGCTCACCCGCAAAGGGCCGCGCGTCGTTGCGCTCACGGCCGCATTATTGTGGGGCGGCGGCGTGTTCTTGAGCAGCTTTGCTGCGGGCAGGCTGTGGTGGCTGTATCTGACCTACGGAGTGATTGGCGGCGCCGGAGTGGGCATGGGCTACATCGTTCCGGTGGCCGTTCTCGTGAAGTGGTTTCCCGAACATCGCGGCCTGATCACCGGTCTGGCGGTCGGCGGATTCGGAGCCGCGCCGCTGATCGTAGCTCCGGTGGCGCGCTGGCTGATGGAGCGGGCTGGCGTCATGCCGACTCTAGCGTATCTGGGGATCGCCTACGCGATCGTGGCGTTGGCCGGCGGCTCATTCATGCAAAATCCGCCGGAAGGATGGCGGCCTGCGGGATGGGCGCCCAGCGAATTGCAAAGCGCGCAGCTCGCCGATCGCGATTACACGCTCGGCGAAGCAGTGGCGACCTGGCAGTGGTGGGCGCTCTGCCTGCTGCTATCGCTGAACACCATGGCCGGCCTGTCCATTGTTTCGCAGGCCGCGCCGATCTTTCAGGAGATGGGCAAGGTGAGCGCCGCAGCGGCGGCCAGCTTCGTCGCTATCGTGAGCATCGGCAACGGCGTAGGGCGCGTGGCGTGGGCCTGGATCTCGGATGTGATTACCAGAAAGGGAGCCTTCGCCGTAATGTTTCTGTTGCAGGCGGTGCTGTTCTTTTTCTACCACGATATTGCGTCGGTTCTTCTCCTGGTGATCGTCACCTTCATCATCGTGGTCTGCTACGGCGGCGCCTACGGAATTACCCCGGCATTTGCGGCGGACTATTTCGGACCCAGGAACGTCGGGCCCATTTTTGGATTGATGCTGATGCCCTGGGCTTTCGCGGCGGCATTTGGTCCGCAGCTTTTCGCCTACCTGCGGCAAACGACCGGCGATTACAACCAGGGACTCCGCCTCCTCGCCGGCATGTTGGTCGTTTCGGCGATCGTGCCCATCCTGGTCTCGCCGCCGCGCACCCGAAAATCCCGCAGCCAGCAGCCAAGCGAGATCGAGCCGGAAATCAGCCCGCCGTAGCTGTCCGTTTTCGCGGAATTCCGTTGCATCGATCTCCGGATTGGGAGCAGTCACTCGCGCATCCAGAAGAGATTGGACGCGGTCTGTGGAGCCGCATGGTTATCCGCAGCCGCGGCGGGGCCAAGCTCGACTTCAGGCCCTCGCACTCTTCGTTGACGAAGCCCGCTAGCGCCCGATATAATAGGGGTTTGCCGATAGGGCTGGGAGGCAGCATGTACGCTGTTATTCGCACGGGGGGAAAGCAGTACCGCGTCGCGCCGGGCGAGACGATCGAGGTCGAGCGTCTCGAGGGCAAGGTCGGCGGCAAGGTCACGTTTGACGACGTCGTCGCCGTCCGCACCGACGACAAAAAGATTCTGGGCGCCGCCGCGGCGAAAGCCAAAGTGACCGGCAAGATTGTGAAGCATCTGCGCGGCCCCAAGCTCAAGACGCTCAAGTACAAGACCGGCGGGCAATACAAGATTCAAACCGGCCACCGGCAGGGTCTGACGTCCGTGGAAGTGGACATTCAACTTTCTTAGGGCAATCTGTCCAGGGCAAATTTCATAACGCGCCCCGCAACGGGCAAGCTTCTTCGAGGATCTCATGGCACATAAAAAGGGCGGCGGATCATCCACAAACGGGCGCGACTCGCAGGGCCAGCGGCTCGGCATCAAGCGTTTTGGCGGGCAGGCGGTTACCGGTGGCAGCATTCTGATCCGCCAGCGCGGGACGCACTACAAGGCGGGCAAGAACGTCGGCCGCGCCAAGGACGATTCTCTTTTCGCGATGATGGATGGCATTGTGCTTTTCGAGGACAAGGGCGGCAAGGGCCGCTTCATCAGCGTGCTGAGCGTCGAGGAAACCGCGTCGCGCGCAGCCGCGAAAGCGTCCGCTTCGCCGGCGGCAAACTGAAGCATTGATTTGCATGACGCTGCATTCCGGCCTCACTCCGGGCGTCACCCACTTTTGTTTTTCTCCTCCGTCGTGGCGTATGCTCTACTGCTGTACCCTCTCGGAACGGGTGTCTCATGTTTGTTGACGAAGCCAAAATTCTGGTAAAGGCGGGCGACGGCGGCAACGGCTGCATGGCGTTCCGCAGGGAGAAGTACGTCCCGCGCGGCGGCCCTTCGGGCGGCGACGGCGGCAACGGCGGCGACATTTATCTCGAGGCGAACCCCAACGACAACACGCTGCTGCGCTATCGCTACAATCGCGAGTTCCGGGCGCAGCGCGGAGGCCACGGCGAGGGTTCCGATTGCCACGGCAAATCGGGCGTCGACACCATTCTGAAAGTTCCCGTGGGCACGGTGGTCTTCGACGCCGATTCCGGCGCGCAGCTATTCGATCTCACCGAGCCGGGCCAGCGATACCTCGCGGCGCGCGGAGGGCACGGCGGCCGCGGCAACGGCCATCCCGCGTTTGTGCGCCCTTGGCATCAGGCGCCGCGCGAACATGAGGACGGGCGTCCGGGCCAGGAGCGCCATCTGCGGCTCGAACTCAAGCTGCTCGCGGACGTCGGCCTCGTCGGTTTCCCGAATGCGGGAAAGTCCACGTTCATCTCGCGCATTTCCGCGGCACGCCCCAAAATCGCCGCGTATCCCTTCACCACTCTCGAGCCCCATCTGGGCGTCGTTTCCGCTGATCCGGGTGCCGCTCCGGGACAGGGCCGCACATTTGTCGTCGCCGATCTGCCGGGATTGATCGAAGGAGCGCACGAGGGAGTGGGCCTGGGGATCCGCTTCCTGAAACACGTGGAACGCACGCGGCTGATCGCGCATCTGGTGGATACCAGCGACGCGAGCGACCGAGACCCCGTCAACGATTTCGAAATTATCGAGCGCGAGCTTGCTGCCTTCAGCCCGACGCTGGCCGAGGAGCCGACGATTGTGGTCGCGACGAAGCTCGACGCGACCACGGACCGCAGCCGCCTCGAGAATTTGCGCGCGTTTGCCGAGAAGCGCGGCCTGGAATTTCACGCCATCTCGTCCGCCACGGGTGAAGGCGTCGTCGAACTGGTGCGCGCGATCGCCGACGCGCTCGATCGCATTCCCCAGCCCGCTCCCGCATCCGATGCTTCCGAAGTGCCCTACGCGGGCGCGCACACTCCGGACGAACCGCACGCGTCGTTTCCCGGCGAAGATCGTTCCGGCGAAGTTCATGGCGCCGAGGACGAAGCCGCCGCGCCCCACCGGGAGAAGAGTTGACATCGCACGGCGCGCATAAACCGTCCGGCGGATCGCATCGGCGTTCGGTCGCGCTCTTTGGAGGCACGTTCGATCCCGTTCACGCGGGCCACATCACTGTGGCGCAGGCGGCGCAGCGGAGGTTCCACCTCGACGCGATCTATTTCATCCCGTCCTCGCGTCCTCCGCACAAATCGCGGCGCGACCTCACGGCGTTCGTTCACCGCTATACGATGGTGGCGCTGGCCTGCGCGGATCACTCCGGGTTTGTGCCGTCACTTGCAGAAGCGCCGGTCCCGGGCGTTGCGCCGCACGTGTTCTACACCATCGACACCGTGCGGCGATTCCACCGCGAGCATCCCGACGATCACTTGTATTTTATTGTGGGCGCGGACCAGTTCCTCGAAATCCCCACCTGGAAAAACTACGAGTCGCTGCTCGACGCCTGCGATTTCATCATCGCCAGCCGCCCGGGATTCCGGCTGGACGCGCTGCGGCTGGTGATTCCGCCGGAAAAGTTCGGCCGGACGCCCGCCGCGGACCCGCACAAGATTGCGTTGCGCAAATCGGAGATTCATTTGCTGACCACCGTGGCGAGCCACGTCTCTTCGACCGAGGTTCGCGAAAGGCTGGAGCGCAAGCAAAGCATTCACGGGCTTGTGCCCGCACGCGTGGAGGAATACATTCTCGGACAGGCCCTGTACCGGTGACACTGGAACCCCTTCGTCCCGAAATTCGTTGGGCCGTAGAAGCGGCTCAGGAAAAGCAGGCCGTGGACATCACGGTGCTGAAGCTTTCCGGCGCCTTCGCGGAATATTTTCTGCTGTGCTCCGGCCAAAGCACGCCCCAGCTCCAGGCCATCAGCGACGCCATCGAGGAACGGCTTGGCCGGGAGCGCGTGCGTCTGGCTCATCGCGAGGGGAAAATCGGGGCGGAGTGGGTGCTGCTCGATTACGGCGGGTTCGTGGTGCACATTTTCAGCGAGCGCGCGCGGCAATTTTACGATCTGGAGCGGCTCTGGCGCACCGCGGAGCGGCAGGATTTTCCCGCGCCCGAGCGGCTGCGAGAGCCGCGAAGCGCGTCCCAGGGCGGCGCGACCGAGGCATGAGCGCACCAAACATCGTGTGGGTGGCGGCTGATCCCGCGTCGCTGCGCGTTCTGGAACTCGCCGAGAAACTCGCCGAGACGACGACCACGCTTCTGATCACCGGCGAGAGCGGCACGGGCAAGGATCAACTGGCGCGCTGGATTCACGAGCGCGGGCCGCGGCACGATGCGCCTTTCCTGAAAATCGATTGCGCCAGCCTTCCTTCGGAGCTGGTTGAATCCGAGCTTTTCGGCCACGAGCGCGGGGCTTTCACGGGAGCGGTGGCGCGCAAGCCGGGGCGGCTCGAGATGGCCCAGGGCGGCACGATCGTTCTCGATGAAGTGGCCGCGCTCGCGCCCGGAATGCAGGCGAAGCTGTTGCGCGTTCTTGAGGAGCGCACCTTCGAACGCCTCGGCGGCACGGAAACTCTGCGCATGGATGCGCGGCTGATGGCGCTGACGAATACGGATCTGGCCCGGGCCGTCGCCGCGGGCCGCTTTCGCGAGGACCTTTTTTTTCGCCTGAACGTGCTTGCGATTCCCGTGCCCCCCTTGCGGGAGCGCCCCGCGGACGTTGCTCCGCTGGCTGCTCATTTTCTCGCGCGGCTGGGGCCGATTCACGCCAGGGCTGAAGCGGCGTTCGATCCGGGGGCGCTGCTGCTGCTCGGAGCATACGCGTGGCCGGGAAACGTGCGCGAGATGAAAAACGCCATCGAACATGCGCTGGTGTTTGGGAAGGAAGCCTTGATCACGCCGGGGGATTTTCCGGAGGTTGTGCGCGCCACGGGCGAGGCGGGCAGTTCGTTCGGCGCGCTGCGATCGCTTGAGGATTTGGAAAAGGAAGCGATCAAAGCGACGCTGGAGGCCACGCACTATAAAATCGGGCGCGCGGCCGAGGTTCTGGGCATCAGCCGCAAGACTTTGCTCGAGAAGCGCAAGAAATACGGATTGATGTGACGCTGGTTATTGCCGTCCTCCCGCCATGAAAATCCGCCTGGTAATGCTGGGAAAAACGCGACGCGAGGAAACTCGCACGCTTTTCGACGATTACGCCGCGCGCATTCGCCGCTACGCTGAAATTGAAGTTACGGAACTGCGCGAAGCCTCGCCCGCCGCGCTCCGCAAATTGAAAATCGAGCCGGGCGCAACACTGGTGCTGCTCGACGCCGGCGGAAACCAGTTCACCTCGCAGCATTTTGCGCGCTGGCTCGGCGATCTGCGCGACCGAGCCGCGCGCGAGGTGGTATTCCTTTGCGGCGACGCGGAAGGGTTTCCCGCCGAACTCCGTTCCCGCGCGACGCAGCGCATTTCCCTTTCGACTCTGACCATGCCGCACGAGTTTGCGCGCGTAGTTCTGGCCGAACAGATCTATCGCGCCTTCGCGATCCTTGCCGGTCACCCTTATCCGAAATAGATTGACGCGGGCCGCACGCCGAAGGCTGGGTTTGCAGCGAACGAATCCTGCGCGCTCTACGCGATGGCGGGGTGCTTTTTGCCGAAGCCAGTCGCCTGTTCGAAAGCGTGCGCCATCTGCAGGACGCTGAAGTCCTGCTTGTCGCGGCCGACGATCTGCAAGCCGACCGGAAGACCTTCCGATGTGAAACCTGCCGGCACGGAGGCCGCCGGATTGCCCGTTGCCGAAATGTACCAGCAACATTTCATCCAGTCGATGTAGTTATCGAACTTCACGCCTGCGATCTCCGTCGGATACTCCGTGGTTACGTCGAACGGAGGCAACTGCGTGGTGGGCAGAACGAAGTACTCGTATTTTTCGAGGAACGCCTGAAAACGCCGCCATATCACTCCGTGTGCCGTCTCGGCGCGCGCGAGGTCCATGCCCGTCAACCGCAGACCTTCTTCGATCTCGCGTTTGAGCGTCTGCTTGAAAGCGTCCGGGTGCTCGTGCAGCCGCTCGGCGTACGAATTCGCCGAATTCCAGGCGCGCAGCGTGCGGAAGGAGATCTCCGCTGGAGAGAAATCCGGCTCCGCCTGTTCCACGATGCACCCCAGCGATTCGAATGTGGCGCGATGCGCATCCACCACGGCGCGCACGCGCGGATCGAAGGGCACCCCGCCCAAATCCTTGAACCAGGCCACGCGCACTCCCTTGAAACTGCGGCCGAAAGGGGCTGCGAAGACCTCTCCCGGTTCATTGATGGAGAGCGGAGAGTTGGAGTCGGGTCCGGCGATCGTGCTAAGCGCGAAAGCCAGGTCAGCCACCGAACGACCCAGGCATCCCGAAGTGCTCAGCGTTGACCAGGCGAACGCCGCTTTCGGGCTCGGCACGCGGCCGATCGAGGGCCGGAAGCCGACGACATTGCAGAACGCCGCTGGATTGCGGAGCGAACCTCCGCTATCGGAGCCGCTGGCCACTGGCGCGAGTCCGCAGGCGAGTGCGACGGCGGCGCCGCCCGACGATCCGCCGCAGGTCTTCGTCAGATCGTAGGGATTGTGTGTTGCGCCGAAGACTTTGTTGAACGTTTGCGATCCCGCACCGAATTCCGGCGTGTTGGTCTTGCCGATGGTGATGGCGCCCGCGCGCCGCATCCGCTCAACAACGATATCGTCTTCGGTGGGTATGTAGTCCTTGTACAGAGGCGAGCCAAAGGTGGTGCGGATGCCGCGGGTTTCGAACAGGTCCTTGTGCGCGACCGGCAGACCGTGCAGCGGCCCTAATGTTTCGCCGTGCGCCTGCATTTCGTCGGCCTTTGCGGCGGCGTCCGCGGCCATTTCCGGCGCCAAGGTCACGATGGCGTTGACCTTGGGATTTACCAGCTCGATCTGTTTCAGGTGTGCGGCGAGCGCTTCGCGCGCCGAAAGTTTCTTCGTGCGAATCAGGCGTGCCATTTCCACCGCGCTTGTAAGACAAAGAGAGGAGGTGGACGTCTGAGTCTCGAGTGCGCTCTTGACGAAGGGAGCAGCTGCCATTCCGAGCAGGACCTCGCGGCGGGTTGGATGATTCTCGCTCAACGCGTGCGAGTCTATCACGCGGCGATTGCCGGCGGTTGGCCGGCTGCACGGAAACCGGCCGGACGCTTTATTTCGGTTCTTCCTCGTCTTCGGGCATCAGGGAAATCAGCTCGTTGCTGAATTCCTGCTCGTGTTCGAGCTGTGCTTTCAGGCGGGCGATTTCCTTTTCGAGCGCGGCGGTCCTGTAGCGCCCGTAGCCGTATGCCACGGCTAGAATTACGAGCACGCCGATTGCAAATCCCCACCACGGCACGAACATGCAGACCTCACTACTCCGTTATGTTACGCCCCGACCGCGGTTCCCCACGCTGGGAATATTTCGCGGGGTCTGATATCGTACGGCCCGCCCATGGCCACTCCACTGCCTCTCGCGGGAATTCGCGTCATCGATTTTGGACGATATATCGCCGGTCCCTATTGCGGCATGCTTCTTTCCGACATGGGCGCCGACGTGATTCGCATTGACCGCCGGCAGGGCAGCGAAGACCGTTATACCGGTCCGGTGACGAAGGACGGCGAGGGCGGCGCGTTCATTTCCATGAATCGCAACAAGCGCAGCCTGACGCTGGACACGTCCAAGCCTGCGTCGGCCGAAATCATTCGCCGGCTCGCGAAGGGCGCTGACGTCGTCATCGCCAATCTGCCGGTCATCGTGCTGAAGAAAATGGGCATTGATTACGATTCGCTGCGCGCAATCAAGCCCGACATCATCCTGGCGCGCATCTCGACGTTCGGCCCGGACGGGCCGTACGCGAATCGCGTGGGATTCGATACCGTGGCGCAGGCGATGTGCGGGGCGATGAGCCTGAATGGTTTTCCGGACACGCCGATGCGCTCGCTGGTTCCTTTCGCGGACTACGGAACGGCGCTGCACACGGCGTTTGGAATCATGATCGCGCTGCACCATCGCGCGAAAACCGGAGAAGGACAGATCGTGGACGGATCGCTGCTGGCAACCAGCGTTACGTTCATGCAGGCAATGCTGGCCGAACGGCACGTGGTCGGCACCGTGCGGGAGCAGCGCGGCAACGCCGGTTTCTACGCCGCGCCGGCCGATGCCTATCGCACGCGGGACGGCTGGGTGGTGATTTCCGTGATTGGCGGCGACATGTTCGCGCGCTGGGCGCGTCTGGTCGGCCGCGAGGATCTGATCGGCGATCCGCGATTCGCGGACGATCTGCGGCGAGCGGACCACCGCCAGATAATCACGGAGGCGATGAACGCGTGGCTGGCAACGCGGACCACCGCTCAGGCGATCGCTGACCTCGAAGCGGCGCGAGTTCCTGCGGGGCCGGTGCTGAAGCTGGCTGAAGTGCTCGATGACCCTCAGGTGAAAGCGCGCGAACTGTTGAAGTACGTGGATTACCCGGGCGCGGTCAAGGCGGTGCCGTTGGCCAATACTGCCGTGCGGCTTTCGGTGACTCCCGGCGGCATACATCGTCGCGCCGCGACGCTCGGCGAACATACGGAGGAAGTCCTGCGCGAGCTGAAGTATTCGAAGGAAGAGATCGCGCAGTTGCGCGCGGCTGAAGTGGTGTAGTTTACGCCTTCTTGACGCAGGGTCGGCCGCAAAGGCACACAGCCGCAGAGAATCCAGTCTCTAATCAAATCTTCAGTGTGAGCTGCGTGCCTCTGTGTCTCTGTGACAAGTTCGCGCGCTTGACGTTTTCGTGCGGCACGGCGAGTATGAGAAACTGTCGTCGCGGGGCGCGATTCGATGCCGGAAGGAAAGGGACTGCTAATTGTTTACACCGGGCCCGGCAAGGGCAAGACGACCTGCGCGCTGGGCACCGCGTTTCGCGCCGTGGGACAGGGGCTGCGCGTGCTGATGGTGCAGTTCATCAAGGGATCGTGGCACTATGGGGAACTCGACGCCGCGAAAATGCTGGGCGACGACAAATTCGAAATCCGCCCCATGGGCCGCGGCTTCGTGAAAGTGGGCGGCGCGGAAACCGATCCGGAAGATATACGCATGTGCGAGCAGGCATGGGAATACGGCCGCGAGCAGATTTACAGCGAGAAATACGATCTCGTGGTGCTCGATGAGATCAATTACGTGATCAGCTATAAAATGCTCGATGCGGAGCGCGTGGTGGAAGCGCTCGCCAGGCGTCCTGAGCGCGTGCACGTGATCTGCACCGGGCGAAACGCGCATCCCAAGCTGGTCGAGGCCGCCGATCTGGTCACGGAGATGAAGGAAGTGAAGCATCCGTACGTGAAGGGAATTCTGGCGCAGCGCGGAATCGATTACTAGCATTCGCAGGCTTTGGTTTTCACTCTGAACTCCAAACTTTTGACTGGAATTTCATGGCCTGGTTCAAGCGAGAAAAAAGCGCGATTGAAAAGCCGACACCGGTGGACGAGCGCCGGGTCCTCACGGAAGGCCTGTGGACGAAGTGCAACTCCTGCCGCGCGATTATCTGGAAAAAGGATCTGGAAACGAATTGGGAGGTCTGTCCGAAGTGCGAGCACCATTTTCGCCTGGGCGCGCGCCGGCGGTTGGATCTGCTGTTTGATGAAGAGCCGTGGACGGAACACGACGCCGATCTTTTCTCGACCGATCCGCTGCATTTCACCGATACGAAGCCCTACGCGCAGCGCCTCGAGGAAGCCGAGCAGAAGCTCGGCATGAAGGACGCCATTGTCGCCGCCGAAGGAAAACTGAATGGTCGGCAGGTGATCTGTTGCTCGATGGAATTCGGCTTCATCGGCGGGTCGATGGGCGCGGTAGTAGGCGAAAAAGTCGCGCGCGCGATCGGGCGTTCGCTGGCCCAGCGCGAGCCGCTGGTTATCGTTTCCTGTTCCGCCGGCGCGCGGATGATGGAAGGCGCGGTGAGCCTGATGCAGCTCGCCAAAGTTTCGTCGGCTCTGGCTCGCCTCGATGAGGCGCGCGTGCCGTTCATTTCCGTGCTCACCGATCCGACCACCGGCGGCGTGACCGCCAGCTACGCGATGCTGGGCGATCTGAATATCGCCGAGCCGGGCGCGATGATCGGCTTTGCCGGCCCGCGCGTAATCGAGCAAACCATCCGCCAGAAACTACCCGAAGGTTTCCAGCGCGCCGAATTCCTACTCGAGCACGGATTTCTCGACGCCATTGTTCCCCGCAAGGAAATGAAATCCTACATCGCGCAGGCCCTCGGTTTCTTTCTCGATTCATGAACTACAGCGAATCCGTGCAGGCGCTGATGGCCCTGGGGCGCGAGCTGGCGTCGCCGCAGCAGGCCCGCGTGCAGAAGTTCGGCCTTTTCAACATCACCACCCTCGCCGAGGCTCTCGGCGACCCGCACCGCAAGACGCCGTGTGTGCACATCGCCGGAACCAATGGCAAGGGCTCGACGGCGGCGATGCTCGAATCCATACTCCGCGCTGCCGGATTGCGCGCCGGACTTTACACCTCGCCGCATCTTGAGCGAATCAACGAGCGCATTCGCATCAATGGCGAAAACATCGCGGATGAGAGATTCGCCGCAGCCTGGACACGCGTGCAGGCTTCGATCGAATCGCTGCTGGCGAGCGGCAAGCTCGCCGCGCACCCGACGTACTTTGAATGCATTACCGCGCTGGCGTTCGTGGCCTTCGCCGAAAGTGAACTTGATTTAGCCGTGTACGAAGTGGGCCTCGGCGGCCGGCTAGACGCGACGAACATCGTCGTGCCGGAGGTCGCGGTGATCACTTCGATTGATTTCGATCACGAGAGTTTTCTCGGCCATTCCATCGCGGAAATCGCGGCGGAAAAGGCGGGGATCATCAAGCCGGGCGCTTGGGTCGTCAGCTCCGCGGAGCGCGCGGAAGCGCGTGCGGTTATCGCCCAGCGATGCAGCGAGCAGAATGCGCGCCTGGTGGAAGTGGACGCGGCGTGGCAGGTCGAACAAACTGGAGCGACGGGCGGTTGTTACCGCGCCGTTATCACTGGTAAGGATTCGTTGAATAAAATCGCCATCGAGCCGCCGCTCCCCGGCCGCTTCCAGCTGCGTAACGCGCTCGCGGCCGCCACCGCCGCGCGGCTGCTCGCCGAACGTGGATTCGCGGTGACCGATGGCGCCATCGAGCAGGGAATTCGCGCGGTTCGCTGGCCCGGACGTCTCGAGCGGCTCTCCGAGCGCCCAACCGTCTATCTCGACGGCACACATAATCCTGCCGGCGCCAAAGAGCTGCTCGAATTCTGGCGCGATAATTTTGCGGGCCGGCGTATTCTATTGGTCTACGGCGCGATGCGCGATAAAGCGGTTGACGAAATCGCCGGATTGCTTTTTCCGCACACCGATTTCGTGGTCTTCACCGAACCGCGGCAGCCGCGCGCCATTTCCGCATCTCTTCTTGCGGAAATGACCGCTCACCTCGCCAAAGACTCGGTCGTGGTCCGCGATCCTGCCGAAGCCCTTGAACGCGCGATCGCCATGGCCTCCCCGGAAGACGCAGTCTTCGCCACGGGCTCTCTGTATCTGGTGGGCGACCTGCGCGGCTACTGGCATAGTCGTACTGCATCGCGCGTCTTACCGCAGACAGCACGGTCCTAGGTCCCTCGTTACAAAAGCCTTAGAAGTTTCCGACAGAAACTGTCGGGCATCTCCGAAAATTCGGAGAGTTGCGAGTGAAACACTTTTCTCTCCATTTGGCCAATTTGGCCGTTGGCGAGACGACAACGATTCCCTAGACTTTAGAGTGTTCGCCCGCGAAGTTCCGCATTTAGAGGAATCTTGATACTGCCGGTGAACATTTGGCGCAGTTTACTCGTTTATTCGAATATGGCAGGCAGCGAAATTGGCCTACACGCGTCTAAGTTAGATATCGGGGTAGTGGACCGTATGACACGCGACGAACGCCGGAAGATACTGGAGTCATTTGGGCGCGCTCCCGCGCTGCTTTCCGCCCTGCTGCGTCAGCTTCCCAAGAAGATGTGGTTGTACAAGCCTTCGCCCGAGCGCTGGAGCATCCACGAAATTATTCTTCATCTTGCGGACACCGAGGCCAGCTCCTACGTGCGCTGTCGGCACCTGATTGCCGAACCGGGAGTGGCGGTCGCCCAGTTTGATCCCGCTCTGTGGGCCGGAAATTTGGGCTACTTCCATCAGAGCACGCGCGAGGCGCTCGAGATTATCCGCCGGCTGCGAAAGATGACCTATCAACTCCTCGTGTCGGTTCCCGAGCCGGTGTGGTGGCATACCGTGGAGTATCCCAAGGAAGGCGTCG
The DNA here is from genome assembly GCA_963814605.1 of uncultured Acidobacteriota bacterium. GTDB lineage: Bacteria > Acidobacteriota > Terriglobia > Acidiferrales > UBA7541 > Palsa-295. The sequence goes on from CAWFDD010000003.1 coordinate 792,952, forward strand.
TCAGCCTGGAGTGTTGGATCGAACGCCAGGAACGACATATACCGCACCATTTGGATCAGATGGCACTGAACTATGCCGCCTGGCTTGGAACGCACCCGCCCAGGAAACCTGCCACGCGCTCGCCCGGTGCCAACGCGCCGCGTCGCGCGATACCGATTTCCGCCGAATGCTGCTAGCCTCGCGTCCCAGGTAGCGAACGTCCCCGGTTGCCGAGGATATTGCCGCGGTGGTAGGATGTTTCTTCAATGAGCCCCGAATCCAGCCGCCGACCGCGCATCGGTGTCCCGTATCGCACTAAAAATGAAGAGGTTACGGGCAAGAGATTCAAGCTCGAAAAGTATCTCGATGCGGTCCGCCAAGGCGGCGCGGAGCCCGTTCCCGTATCGCTGCTTCTTTTACCAAGCGAACTCCGGCAACTGGCGCAGACACTCGACGGCGTGTTACTGACCGGAAGCCCCGCAGATGTGGATCCAGCGCGTTTTGGCGCCGCCAGGCGGCCCGAATGCGACGATCCGGACCCCGAACGTGAGCGGACCGATTTCGCGCTGCTGGACCACGCCTTCGCCGAGCACAAACCGGTTCTGGCCATCTGTTTCGGGGTACAGAGCCTCAATGTTTTCCTGGGCGGTACGCTGATACAGGATATTCCCAGCGAGCTTCGGACGCAGATTGAGCACGACTGGGAGAGCGAAAAGGGCGCTCCGGAGACCTTCCATGCCGCACACTTGGAGCCTGGATCGCAACTCGCGCGGTTGGCCGGCGCCGCTGAGGCGACCGTAAACAGCTCGCACCACCAATCGATTCAAGAGCCGGGCCGCGGCCTGCGCGTCGTCGCGCGTGCCCCGGACGGCGTGATTGAAGCGATCGAATGGACCGGTGATTTGAATTGGGTGATGGGCGTGCAGTGGCATCCGGAACGCATGGCGGGCACCGATGCCCTCGCACAATCGCTGTTTCGCGGGCTCGTTTCCGCCGCCGCGGCACGAAAGACGCTCGCGCGAATTTGATCCGGGATTCCGGCATTCGGAACTCGGCGAAATGATTCCTGATTCTCGGCGCCCGGCTTCTGCTTCTGGTTTGTTCCTGGGGGATACATGATCTCGCTGGCGGGTAAGGCGGCACTCGTGACGGGTGGTTCGCGGGGCATCGGGGCGGCGACCGTGAAGCTTTTCGCCCGGGCGGGCGCCGACGTCGTCTTCGGCTATCACCGCAACCGCGAAGCGGCCACGCAGGTCGAGCAGGAATCGCGCAAGCACGGGACACGCGTCGAATCCTGCAGGGCCGATCTGGGAAAGATGGCGGACGCCAAGAAGCTCGTCGAATTCGCGCACGAGCGACTGGGCCGGCTGGACATCCTCGTCGCCAATGCAGGCATCTGGAACGAGAAGGATTCGCCCATCGAACAGATGAGCGAGCGTGAGTGGGATGAGATGATTCGCGTGAATTTGAAGAGCGTCTACGCCACGGTTCATCACGCTGTCCCGCACATGATCGCGCAAGGCGGCGGCCGCATCGTGACCCTGAGCTCGGTGGCCGGGCAGCGCGGCACGGCTTTCCGCACGCACTATTCGGCCACCAAGGGCGCGATTATCAGCTTCACCAAAGCCCTGGCCGCGGAGCTGGCGCGCCACAACATTCTGGTGAACTGCGTGGCACCCGGTTTCGTGGATACGGACATGTGGAAATCGGCCGCCGGGAATAAGAAAAGAGTCAAGGCCTGGCTCTCGGTGTATCCTTTGAAACGCATCGCCACCGCGGAAGAAGTTGCCGGTCCGATACTTTTCGCGGTGTCGGATTTGGCCACTTTTGTGACCGGCGAAGTCATCAACGTGAACGGAGGCTCCTTCCCGTGCGGGTAACGTGGCGCGAAATTCTGACTGTGTCGGTGTTGGCGGGAGTTTGCCTCGCCCTGCCGGCCACTGCTGCGGCGCAGGACGATCAATTCCTGATGCCCGAGCAAAGCGCGGCCAAGGCCAGACAGATTCTCGATGAGGCCGTCGCGGCGCTGGGCGGCAACGCCTACTTGAATGTCCACGACGTGACCTGCACCGGGCGGATCGGATCGTTCGATCACGCGGGAGAGGTGACCGGGTTCGGCAAATTTATCGACTATGCGCAGCCGCCGTCGAAGGAACGCCAGGAGAATCTCCCGAAACGCAATATCATCGAGGTATTCAACGGGGACAAGGGGTGGACACTTGACCGCGGCGGCGTGAGCGACGCGCCGAAAGCCGACATCACGGACAACCAGGAACAGACTCTCAAGGACATTGACAATATCTTGCGCCACCGCAGTCATGAGCCAAGCATGGTTCTGCGCTACGGCGGTCCCGACGTCGTGGATTTGGAAGAGGCGCAGTGGGTCGAGCTGGTGGATAGCGATAACCGCACATTTCGCATCGCGTTTGCGGACAAAACGCACCTGCCGATCCGCAAGACGGTCGAGACCCGCGATTCTCGAACGCGGCTGAAGAGCGAGGAGATCGAGTACTACTCAAACTTCCATCCGATTGACGGTGTGCAGACGCCTTTCCAGATCACGCGCGAACGAAACCGCATCAAGATCTTCCAGGTTTTCTTCGACAAGTGCGAATACAACACCGGAGTCGCCGACGCCCTTTTCACCAAGCAGTCTCTTGAAGATCGCTGGGCCCAGATCCCCAACCGGGACAAGGTCGAGGACAAAAAACAAATGGACCGGTTGAAGGCCAAGCAACAGGCCGATCAGGATTCAGGTAGCGACAGCAAGAATTAGCGTCGAACTTCGCTCCCACATTTTTCCTATATTTCTTTCCGCTTTCGTCTCCAGGTAGCTCATCATGCTCTGGCGGGGTATAATCGCCGGATGCGAACTGCGCAGAAAAGCCCACAGATGCACGGCACCACGGTCCTGTGCGTCCGCAAGGACAGCAAAGTGGTGCTCGCCGCCGACGGACAGGTCACTTTGGGCGAAGGCGTTATCAAGCACAACGCCAGGAAGACGCGCCGACTCTACAACGACAAGATCATTGCAGGATTTGCCGGCAGCACCGCAGACGCGCTATCGCTTTTCGCGCGTTTCGAAAACAAGCTGCAGGAATACCATGGCAACCTGGCGCGTAGCGCCGTGGAACTGGCCAAGGAGTGGCGGACGGACCGCTCGCTGCGCCATCTGGATGCTCTGCTGATCGTGGCCGACGCCAAAGCCACCTTCCTGCTTTCCGGGAATGGCGACGTAATCGAGCCGGACGACGGCATCTGCGCTATCGGCTCGGGCGGCCCCTATGCGCTGGCATCCGCGCGCGCTCTCGCCAAGCACACCAAGATGAGCGCCAAGGACATCGCCCAGGAGGCCATGCGCATCGCCAGCGAAATTTGCATCTTCACCAACGCGAATTTCAGCATCGAAGAACTATGACGGGCAAGTCGGAGAAAGACATGGTGATCTATTTGGCCGGAGATCAACAGGCTGCGGAGCCCGAACCTCTTCCGTCGTTCGACGAGCTGACTCCGCGCGAAATCGTGGTCGAGCTCGATAAGTACATCGTCGGGCAGAACGCGGCGAAGAAAGCCGTGGCCATCGCCCTGCGAAATCGCGTCCGGCGCCAGAAACTGCAGCCCGAGCTGGCCGAGGAAATCCTGCCGAAGAATATCCTGATGATCGGGCCCACCGGCGTCGGCAAGACGGAAATCGCGCGGCGGCTGGCGCGTCTGGCGGGATGCCCTTTCGTGAAAGTGGAAGCCTCGAAATATACGGAGGTCGGTTACGTCGGGCGCGACGTGGAATCCATGGTCCGCGATCTCGTCGAAACCTCCATTGACATGGTGCGCGAGGAAAAGCTCGACGAAGTCGCCGAACGCGCCGAGCAATCCGCCGAGGAGCGCCTTCTCGATCTGCTCTTGCCCGCGTCGCCTGTGCCCGCTGACGCCGGCCCCACCACCGAGGCCCAGCGCCGCGAACAGGTCCAGCGCACCCGCGACAAGCTGCGCGTCCAGCTCCGCGAAGGAAAGCTCGACCAGCGCCTGGTCGAAGTGGAAGTCCGCGAGCGGTCCATGCCCTCGTTTGAAATCATCACCAATCAGGGCGTAGAGGAAATGGACATCAACGTTAAGGACATGCTCTCCGGCATGTTCGGCCAGCAGAAAAAGAAGCGCAAGATGACCGTGTCGGAGGCGTTCGACTACCTGATTCAGGAGGAAGAGAACCGCCTGATTGACATGGACCAGGTCACGCGCATCGCCGTGGACCGCGTCGAACAAATGGGTATTCTATTCATAGACGAAGTGGACAAAATCGCCGGGCGCGAGAGCGGGCACGGCCCGGATGTCTCCCGCGAAGGCGTGCAGCGCGACATTCTGCCCATCGTCGAGGGCACCACCGTCAACACGCGCTATGGCATGGTACGCACGGACCACATTCTGTTTATCGCCGCGGGCGCGTTCCATACGGCCAAGCCTTCTGACCTGATTCCGGAGCTGCAGGGCCGCTTCCCGATTCGCGTCGAGCTCAGCTCGCTTTCCGAGGCCGATTTCGTGCGCATTCTCACCGAGCCGAAAAACGCGCTCATCAAGCAGTACATCGCCCTGCTCGATACCGAGGGACTGAAGCTTTCGTTCAGCGACGACGCCATTGCGTCCATCGCCCGCTACGCCGCACGCGTCAACGAACACACCGAAAATATCGGCGCGCGGCGACTGCATACGATTCTTGAAAAAGTGCTCGAGGAGATTTCCTTTGAGGCGCCCGAGATGAAGAAAAAGACGGTCAAGCTGGACGCGGCCTACGTCCAGAAGCAGCTCGCGGACATCGTCAAGGATCAGGACCTGAGCCGCTACATCCTCTAAGGGCTCGACACTCGAAAATGGAAATTCGAAACTCGCGAGCCTCCTGCCGCTTGCCGGGTGCTACGTCTGACCGCCGTGGTCCGATTTTCGAGTTTCTAGTTTCGATTTTCGTTTTTTCCGTTTTTCTTGGCGGCTGCGCCGCGCCCGGCGAACCATACGAACGCAAGCCGCTTACGCCGGAGCCCGTGACGGACCTTGCTGCCACGCAGGCGGGTGACGACGTCCTCCTTACTTTCACCTTGCCGCAACAGTCCGTGGATCGCCGCCCGCTGAAAGAATTGCCCGCAATCAAGATCTATCGCGATTTTGGCAAACCACCGGCGCCGGGCCAGGCGCGCGCCGCCGCCCCCCCGAACGCAACCCTGTTGGTCACGATCCCTGCCGCGAGCGAGGGTCGCTACACCGCAGAGGGCCACATCCACTACGCCGATTCGCTCCGAGCCGAGGATTTCGTGCAGCATCCGGATGATGTCGCGATCTATACCGTGCGGACGGAACTGTCGGAGAGAAAACCTTCGGCGAATTCGAATGTTGCAGCCGTGCGCATTTTCCCGGCCGCAGACGCCATTGCGGATTTGCAGGCGGAGATCACCCGCTCGGCCCTGGTACTCGCGTGGACCGCGCCCGGTAAGTCGATCGCCGGTTCCGCGCCGGCGATCACCGGCTATCGCGTCTATCGTGGTGAGTCGGAGCCTGGCGCCGCTGCGGCGGATAAAACGAAACTAAAGTCTGCGCTGGTACGGATCGGCGAAACTCAATCCGCTTCCTATCAGGATACGCAATTCGAGTTTGGCCACGCTTACGTTTACTCTGTTCGCAGCGTCGTGCAAGCTCCGGGTGGAGCGCTGGAGTCCGCAGACTCGAATCTTGCCGCCGTCACTCCGCGGAATACGTTTCCTCCGGCCAAGCCGCAGGGCCTCGTCGTCGTCCTGATCCCGGCGCAAGGGGACGCAGCGGCGCATCTGGAATTATCGTGGGCCATCAATCCTGAAACCGATATCGTAGGCTACAACGTCTATAGGAGCGAACAAATGGAGACTCGGGGGACTCGAGTGAATACGGAATTGTTGCTTACGCCTGCGTTCCGGGATATGAACGTGCAGTCCGGCCGCCACTATTTTTATACTGTCACTGCCGTTGACCGCTCCGGGAACGAGAGCCCCCTCAGCGAACCTGTCTCGAGCAGCGTGCCGGCCGAAAGTCAGGCGACGCCATGAAACTCTGCCGATTCCAGCCGCTCGACGTCGCCGCCCGACATCCTGGGCAAACTCCGGCACAGGCCTACGCCAACTCCTACGCCGGAATCGTGGATGGCGGCATCGTCCGCGAAATTGCCGGTGAGATTTGGGGCGATCGCCAGACTACCGGCCGCGAGTGGTCGGTCACCGCGGTACGGTTCGTGGCGCCTTCTTGGCCCAGCAAAATCATCTGCATGGCCAAGAACTACATGGACCACGCCGCTGAGATGAACTCCGAGGCGCCCAAATCGCCGGTGATTTTCTCGAAGCCTCCGTCCTCGATCATCGCGCCCGAAGATGCCATCGTGCTTCCACGGATTTCGCAGCGCGTGGATTTCGAAGGCGAGCTGGCCTTGATCATCGGGCGTCGCTGCTCGCACCCGCGCTCGACCGACGACATTCGGCCCTTCATCGCCGGATATACGTGCCTGAACGACGTCACCGCGCGCGACCTGCAGCGGGTCGACGGGCAATATACTCGCGCCAAGGGCTTCGATACGTTCTGCCCGTTCGGCCCGGTGGTGGAAACCACCCACCCCGCTGCCGATACAACTATCGAAACCTTCGTCAACGGCGCCAGGAAACAGTCCGGCCGAGTGGCCGATATGGTTTTCTCGATGGACGTCGTGTTCCGCTGGATTGCCGAGGCCATGACGCTCGAGCCGGGCGACGTGATCTCGACCGGCACCCCGGCCGGAGTCGGGCCGCTGGTTGCCGGCGACGTGGTGGAAGTGCGGGTCGGCGGAATCGGAACTCTTCGCAACACCTGCGTCGCCCAGAAGGATTAGCACCCGCGTTTTTGCGTCAATCGCTGGTCGCGCTGTCGCGGCACCCCGTTTACTCACCTACATCACCCGCTGCGAGACAACTTGTAGAAACGCCGGGCTGCGCTAAGATACGTGCGTTGACAACTTTCCTCTCGGAATGGCAAAATCTGATTCCTGTGGCCGGGCTGGTGCTGCTGGCGGCCGTGGGTGTGTTTTTCTGGCTCCGGCGCAAGCCGGTGGACCCCAGCCAGGTCGAGCGGGAGCGGCGTGCTTACTTGAATCGTGTCGGACGCATCGTAGAGGGGCAAGTGCTCGAGATCGTGGAGCATGGCCGCTCCACGCCGGCGGCCCCGGCAGACTCCAAGCGCGGCGTCGCCCTTGGCAAGATCCGCACTGCTGCGGAAACGCACGCCTTGCAGAGGCTGCTCTACTACACCTACGCAATTTCCGGGGTGACGTATGAAACCGCGCAGGACATTACCGGGCTCGAAGAGCGCTTACATCTCACGCGCGTCGCATCCGGCCAGACCGCCAGCGTGAAGTACGATCCCTCGAACCCCAGCAACTCCATTCTCCTCGCCGACGATTGGTCGGGTTTACACTGAGATTCTGGCAGGCGCCCATCATTCCTTTTTGAATCTCGCCCGCGATCTCGCTGTTTGTTGCCGTCACCCGCATCGCGTAACCGCTGCTTCCACCTTGTGATAGACTCCAGCGCATGAAACGCCGTCATTTCCTGGTGCTGTCGGCAGCCAGTCTGGGCGGAGTGCTTGTGTACTCACTCGACGGCCGGCTTTTGCCGCTTGCCGCGCAGGAAAGCGGCACCGTCAAGATTCCGCTGCGCTTTTTCACCGAACAGGAAGCGCTGATCGTCGCGGCGGCTGCTGCGCGCATCATTCCCACCGATGAAACCGGGCCGGGCGCGCGCGAGGCCGGCGTCGTGATCTATATTGACCGGCAGCTTGCGGGGCCGTGGGGACGCGACGCGCGACGCTACACGCACGAGCCGTTCGACGATAACGTCGCGCCGGAATTCGGCTACCAGGGTGCGGCCCCGCCGCAGAAGATCTATCGTGAAAACTTGAAGCAACTTGCGGGTTTTGACCAGCTCTCGCCGTCCGAGCAGGATGCGCGGCTCGCGCAGATCGAGCGCACGGCGTTTTTCGATCTACTGCGCCGCAACACCATCGAGGGAATGTTCTGCGATCCGCTGCATGGCGGAAATGTGGATATGGTGGGCTGGCAGCTGGTCGGCTTCCCCGGCCCGCGGATGAGCAATGCCGCCCAATTCGATAAATATCGCGGCGAGGAATTCCGTCCTACGCCGAGAAGTCTTTCACAGGTCACCAAGAAGCCGCACCGGCCGAGCGAGGACGAGCCCATTTGAAGACTCTGCCGAAAACCGACGTCGTCATCGTGGGTGGCGGCTGGACCGGCCTGCTGGTGGCCAAGGAAATCGGCCAGCGCACCGCGCTCAACGTGGTGATCCTCGAACGCGGAGGTCCCCGGCACCAGGAGGACTACGCGAATGACATGGATGAGCTGGATTTCAACGTCCGCCTTTCCATGATGCAGGACTACTCCAAGGAAACCGTCACCTTACGGCATGCTCCGAGTGAGCGTGCTATTCCGATCCGGCAGCTCGGCAATTTTCTTCCCGGCACCGGCACCGGCGGCGCAGGCGAGCACTGGAGCGCCATGTATCCGCGGCACGTGTCCGATCTTTTCGAGATGTACACGAAAACGGTCGAGCGCTATGGAGCGAAGAAGCTGCCCGAAGATCATGCCGTCGTGGACTGGGGCATTACCTGGGCGGACATCGAGCCGTACTACGCGAGATCCGACAAGCTGATCGGCACCAGTGGCAAAGCTGGAAATCTTCGCGGGAAGATCGTCGAAGGCGGCAATCCTTTTGAGGGGCCGCGCAGCGAGGAATATCCCACGGCCCCGCTGAAAATCTCGTATTTCTCATCCCTGTTTCAGGACGCGGCGAAATCGCTCGGCTATCACCCTTATCCGAACCCTTCGGCGATTCTGAGCAGCGCCTACACGAATCCCGATGGCGTCGCGCGGCCGGCTTGTTATTACTGCGGATACTGCGAGCGCTTCGGCTGCATGGTGAACGCCAAATCGCAGCCCACGAATACGCTGTTGCCGGTCGTCGAAAAGCAGAAGAGCGTAGCCCTGCGGAATAACTGCTCGGTGCGCAAGATCGTGTACGAAGGCAATCACGCGCGCGGCGTCAATTACGTGGACGCGGCAGGCGAGGAGTGCTTCCAGCCCGCTGACGTCGTGCTGCTGTGTTCCTGGACCCTGAACAACACGCGCCTTCTGCTGCTTTCGGGCATCGGTGAGCCCTACGATCCCGCGACGGGAAAGGGAGGCGTGGGACGCAATCTGACTCATCAGGTCAATGCGTCCGGCGGCGTTTTATTCATGGATAAACCGCTCAACCGCTTCATGGGTGCGGCGGCTTCGGGCATTGCCGTCAGCGATTTCGACGGCGACAACTTCGATCACACCAGTCTTCCGTTTATTCGAGGAGGCATGTTCCGCGTGGTGTCCGGAGGCTCCCAGCCGATCTCCAGCTTCGGCAACGTGCCTCCGTCCGCGGCGAAGGCGCGTTGGGGTTCGGAATGGAAGAAGGCTGCGGTCTATTGGTACGACCGCGTGGGCGCCATTGGTTTCTCGGGCGAGCACATTCCCTACAAGACGAACTTTATGGATCTCGACCCGTCGTACAAGGATCACCTCGGCGACCCGCTGTTGCGTTTGACCATTGATTGGCGCGACAACGAGCGCGAGATGGTGAAGTACGCCAGCGCCAAAGGCGCGGAAATTGCCAAGGCCATGGGACCGAAGGAAATCGTGGCGCAGCCTCCGTTTGGCCACTACGACACGCGGCGCTACCAGTCCACGCACGTCCAGGGCGGCACGATCATGGGAAAATCGCCGGAAGGTTCGGTGGTGAACACCTGGGGCCAGCACTGGCAGGCGCAGAATCTCTTTGTAATTGGCGCATCCACGATGCCGTGCCAGGGCGCAGCCAATCCCACGCCGACGGTTTTGGCGCTGGCCTACCGGACTGTAGACGCGGTGATTGACCGCTATCTCAAGAAGCCGGGCTCGCTCGCATGAACTCCGAAGGATTGCCTGCGGAGAAGGGAACTCGCGACGCAGGATCCGGTTCGCGGCGTCGCACCGCGCAACTCCTATTTCGGGCTTTTACCCGTTGGTGACCCGCAGCATCGTCACTCCGCCGCGCCCTCCGACGAATGCCTCTCGCGCATAGTTCAGGAACAAGCCGTGTTCGACTGCGCCGACCACGTGGTCGAGATGGTGTGCGGTGTCCTTCGGATTCTCCAGGGGCCCGAACGCACAATCAATGATGTAGTGGCCGCCATCGGTGACGTAGGGCTGGCCATCTTTGCCAAGGCGCAGCGTGGGATTTCCGCTTAACTCGCGAAGACGTCTCTGCGTCGCCTGCCAGCCAAACTGCACTACCTCCACGGGCACGGAAACCAGCGACCCAAGCCTCGCGCTCAATTTGGTCTCGTCTGCGATCACGATCATCCGCTTGCTCGCCGCCGCCACTATTTTCTCGCGCAGCAGTGCGCCGCCATGCCCTTTGATCAGGTAGAGCGTTTCCTTTTCGATTTCGTCGGCGCCATCCACTGTCAGATCGATGCGGTCATGTTCCGCAAAGCTGGTGAGAGGAATCTTCAAGCTGCGCGCCTGCGCCGCGGTATGCTCCGAAGTGGGGATTCCGGTAAATCGCAGATTTGACCCGGCGACGCGCCAGCCGAGCGCCGCGACGAAATATGCCGCAGTTGACCCGGTGCCGAGCCCGACCACCATGCCGTCTTCGACCAACTTCGCGGCCGCTTCCGCCGCCGCCTTCTTCCACTGATTTTGCTCCAGAGCATCCATTGGCCCGCTCACTTTCGGAGGCAATCCTCCGCTGGCTGGGGCGCGGCCATGATAGCCGCTTGGCGCAGACTTGCCAAGCCCGCGAGACCGGGTGAAATTCTCTCGAAATCGTCCCGGCCGCGGTCAGTTTTGAGGCGGGGTTCACTGCAATTCGGTGCAGGTCTTACTTCGAGGGCGGAAGTTTGCCGGCGAACTCGAGAATTTGCCGCGCGAGATAGTTGGTGACGTGCGCTTCGTCGCGCGCCTCGACCAGGTACGCCGAACGGAGCAGCTGTTCCTTGCGTGTGCGCAGAGCGTCGCGGATGGCCTGTTGCACCTGCACGTCGGAGAACTGGCGTTCTCCGGCCGCTTCCTTGGCAATCAGTCGAATAATGATATAGCCGCCATTCCTCACCGGGATGGGCTGCGTGAACCCCCCTGGCTTCAGCGAGAGGACTGCCTTCTTCAGCACCGGGTCGGACTTGTTGAACGCCGACTCCGGCTGAAATCCAAGATCGCCGCCCGTGGAGGCGCTGGCGTCCTCGGAATAGTCCGCTGCCAGCTCCGCGAAGTCCGCACCGGCATCGAGTTTCTGCATCAACATGGCGGCCTTGCGCCCTGCTTCGGCCTCGTTGGTAGCCTTGTCGTTCTTGCGGTTGTGAACCGTGGGATCGGCTTTTGGAGTGATTATGATCTGCGCGATGTGATACTGCGGCTCGGTGACGTTGAATTGCGCCCGGTTCTTATTGTAGAAATCGGAGATGTCCTGGTCGCTGATGGAAATTTTCGCGACGACTTCGCGGTTCAACAGCTTTTGAATGGAGAGCTGCCGGCGAATATCGCTTCGCAGATCTTCGACGGTCAGCCCGGTTTCCTTGAGCTTCCTTTGAAATTCCTCTTCGGTGTAGGGACTCTTCGATTCGGCGAATTTGTCTTCGACTTCCGCGTCGCTCGCCACCAAATTCATCTTGTTGGCGCGCTGCAGCAGGATTTCGCTGTTGACGAGTTCGTCGAGGATGCTGAGCTGCAGGGAGAGCGATTCTTCCTGCGAAGGTGCGGGCGCGTCCGGCGTTACGCGCGAGCGGAAGATTTTTTCGACGTCTTGGCGAAGAATTTCCTTGCCGTTCACCACGGCCCACACGTCGGGCCCCGGCGCGATTTCATGCCTGCAGCCCGCACCCAGCGCGCAGACGATCAGCGCTGCGAGCGCCAGCGTGGTCCGTGTCAAACGGGGTTCCTTCGGCATGGGAATCCGGTTCAGGCTGCTTTCTTCACGCGGCCCGCGCGGATGCAAGCGGTGCAGACGCGCACCTGCTTGCGCACGCCCTTGATGACGGCGCGCACGCGGCGCAGGTTGGGATTCCAGCGGCGGCGCGTAACGTTGTGCGCGTGGCTGATCGTATTGCCATAGAGCGGCTTCTTGCCGCAAATTTCACAAGCGAGTGCCATGTTTCGGTTGCTCCAGACTGGGAGGATTATGAGAACCGCGAAATTTCATGCTATCAGAGTTTTCCCCAAGCAGGAAGCGATTTGGGCGCTGGGAATGCGCTTCGCCCGGGCGGGCGGGGTTGCCGTCGGGAGACACGAATCGAACGTAATCCCCTCATGAAAATCAGCGCTTCTGGCCGACCAGACCGGCGATGGTGTCCATCAGGTCGAATTTCGTGAGGACTTCCAGATTGCCTGTCTCCATCTCGACGAAGACGGCCGGGCTTTCGTGGCTCAGCAAATGCGTGACGCGCTCGACGGGCGCGTTCGAGGGCACCTGCGGCAGTGCCGGACCCATCACTTCGCGAACGATCAGTTTGCGGAGGTCTTTTCCCTGGAGCGCCAGGTTCAGAATCTTATCTTCGTACATGGTGCCGATCGATTGCTCGTCTTCGAATACGGGAATCTGCGAAATATCCGCCTGCTGCATGGTTTGCAACGCCTGAAATACGGTGCGGTTGGCGCTGACGACGATCAGATCGCGCGTCTTTCCGTTCTGGCGCTTGACGCGAATCACGTCGCCGGCCGTGAGGGTCACTTCCGTGTCCGCGTATCCCAGCTCGCGCATCCAGCTGTCATTATAGATTTTGCTCAGGTAGCGCGATCCAGAGTCCGGCAGAAATGCGACAAGCAGATCGCCTTTGCGGCATTCCTTGGCGACGCGAAGCGCCGCCGAAACGCAGCCGCCCGCTGAGCCACCCGCGAAAATGCCCTCGCGCTTGGCCAGCCGCCGCGCCCAGAGGAAACATTCCTCGTCGTTCACCTGAAGAACGTCGTCCAGCACGGAGAAATCCATGGTGCCCGGCAAAATATCCTCGCCGATTCCTTCCACCACATACGTGCGTGCCTTGCCGATGTTGCCGGTCTTCCAGTACTCGTAAAACAGCGAGCCGTGGGGATCCACGCCGATGATTCTTATCTTCGGATTTTTTCCCTTCAGGAATCGGCCCACGCCGGTGGCCGTGCCGCCCGTTCCCAGGCCGCAGACAAAGTGGGTGATTTTCCCGTCGGTATCCTTCCAGATTTCGGGACCCGTAGTGCGGAAGTGGGCGTCGGGGTTGGCCGGATTCTCATATTGATTGGGGTAATAGGCGTTGGGAATTTCGCGTGCCAGTTTTTTCGCCACGGAATAGTAGCTGCGCGGATCCTCCGGCTCGACTGCCGTGGGGCAGACGATGACTTCGGCGCCGAATGCTTTGAGAAGATCAATTTTCTCGCGCGACTGCTTGTCCGTAATCGTGAAGACGACTTTGTAACCGCGCACCGCCGCGACCAGCGCGAGTCCCACGCCGGTATTGCCGGAGGTTCCTTCGACAATCGTTCCGCCGGGCCTTAACAAGCCCTTGCGCTCGGCCTCGTCAATCATCCAGACCGCGATGCGGTCCTTCATGGAGCCGCCGGGATTGAGGTAATCGGCTTTGACGTAGATTTCCGCCGCCAGGTCCTTCGTCAGGCGATTCAGCCGGATGAGGGGCGTGTGGCCGATGGCGTCGAGAACGTGATTGCACTTCACGAGGGAAAACCTCTCCTGGAACTCGATGGACCGGGGTAGCTTAGAAGCTTCGCGAAACTCTGTCCAGCGGCAGTTTCGCCTCTGAGACTCGCGCAACCAGGGGTTTTGACGCCTGCGGAATCGGCGCGCGAAGGGCGTGCTATGCTTTTCCGAACATGTCGCCAGCCGCGCCGCTAGCCGAGCTCCTTTTCTACGATGGACACTGCGCGCTTTGCCATCACTCCGTGAAGTTTGTACTCAAGCATGACCGCTCGGGGAACGCGTTTCGATTTGCTCCGCTACAAGGTACGACATTTCAGTCTCGGGTTCCGGCAAGCCAGCGTGCTGGATTGCCGGATAGCATTGTGGTGCTCACCGAGGAGGGAGTGCTGCTGGTGCGCTCGAATGCCTTCCTGCATATTCTGCGGCGGCTGGGAGGCTGCTGGAAGCTTCTTGGCGGTGCACTCGGTCTGATTCCCCGGCCGGTCAGGGATACCGTTTATGATTTCATCGCACGGATCCGCTATCGCGTATTTGGCACGCGAGACGAATTATGCCCTATCGTACCGGCCGATTTGCGCCGACGGTTCGAGGCGTAGTGACACCGGGAGGAAAAATGGAACGAAAGAACTTCTCGTCGGGCACGGCCTGGGAGCCGATCGTCGGCTACTCGCGGGCGGTGCGCGTGGGACCCTACGTTCACGTGTCGGGCACCACGGCCACCGGCGATGAGGGTCAGATTGTCGGCACGGATGATCCCTATGCGCAGACGATTCAGATTCTGCGGAACATCGAATCGGCGCTCGAGAAAGCAGGCGCGAAGTTGTCCGATGTAGTTCGCACGCGCATTTACGTGACGCGGATCGCCGACTGGGAAAAGATCGGCCGGGCCCACGGCGAGGTCTTCGGGAAGATACTGCCTGCAACGAGCATGATTGAGATCAGCCGGTTGATCGCGCCGAACATGCTGGTGGAGATTGAGGCGGACGCCTTCGTCGCCGAGTAGCAAGAGGGAGTGGTCCTGGAACCCAATCTCTGCACCGGCGTGCAAGATTTACTCGGCGGGCTGAGGCTGCTCCAACCTAAGATATGCACAATCAATCGGTTACAAGCGGAGACTTTGGCGAGTCCGTTGCAATTGTGACGACGTGCATTAATCCCTCGATACGTGCGAGACCCGCTCCCCCTTATACACGCACGGGTCTCGCACGCCCACCTCTCGCAGCTACCTCGCAGAACATTGTGAAGCGGCCTTATTCGCGAAGCACGTCACGAAGCGTCAACGCTGGCGCGGATTTCCTGCCAGCGCTTGGGGCGCTTCTTGGCGTCGAGGACTTTCTTGCGGATGCGGATGGATTTCGGAGTGACTTCCACATACTCATCATCGGCAATAAACTCGATGGCTTTTTCCAGAGTCATGTCGCGCGGCGGGATCAGTCGGATGGCTTCGTCGGCGGATGACGAACGCATGTTGGTCTGCTTTTTTTCCTTGGTGATGTTGACGTTCATGTCGTCTTCGCGCGCATTTTCGCCGACGATCATTCCTTCGTAGACTTCGATGCCCGGCCCGACAAACATTTCGCCGCGCTCCTGGATGCCCCAGATGGCGTACGCGACTGAGACTCCCGCGCGGTCGCACACCAGGGCGCCGGTGGGGCGCATGGCCATGTCCCCGGCGTAGTCGGTCCAACCTTCGAGCAGGGAATGAATTAGCGCGGTGCCGCGAGTGTCCGTAAGCAATTGGCTGCGCAGACCAATCAATCCGCGCGAGGGGATGCTGAACTCCATGCGTACCCGGCCGGAGTGATGATTCACCATTTTCTTCATTTCGCCGCGGCGGCCGCCCAGTAATTCCATGACGATGCCGATAAAATTTTCCGGGCAATCCACGATCAGCAGCTCCAGCGGCTCGATGCGGCGACCGTTTTCGGTGCGCGTTACGATCTCGGGCTTGCCGACCATCAGCTCATAGCCCTCGCGGCGCATGGTTTCGATCAGGATGGCGAGCTGGAGTTCGCCGCGGCCGAGAACGCGGAAGGCGTCGGTGGTTCCGGTGTCCTCCACGCGCAGAGAGACGTTGGTGAGCAGCTCCTTTTCAAGCCGCGCGCGCAAATCGCGCGAGGTCACGTACTGTCCCTCACGGCCGGCGAACGGAGAGGTGTTGATGGTGAAGACCATGGTCAGCGTGGGTTCATCAATCGTAAGAGGCTCGAGCGGTGCTGGATTCGCGAGATCGGTGATGCTCTCGCCGATTTGAATGCCTTCGACGCCCGCAATGGCTACGATGTCGCCCGCGGCAACCTGTTCCGCTTCGTCGCGCTCGAGGCCGCGGAAGGTGAAGAGCTTCGTGATCTTAGTCGGTTGAATCGTACCGTCCAGCTTGGAGATGGCCACTTCTGTTCCTCGCTTGAGCGTTCCCTGAAAAACGCGCGCAATCGCCAGGCGCCCGAGAAAGTCGCTGTAATCGAGATTGGTGACCTGAATCTGCAGCACGGCTTCTGGGTCGCCCGACGGCGGAGGAATCGAAGCGACGATCTGTTCGAAAAGCGGCTGAAGCGTCGTGGAACCATCGCCGATCGTGCGGTGTGCGACCCCGGTTTTCGCGTTCGTGTACAGGACCGGAAAGTCGAGCTGGTCTTCGGTGGCGTCGAGATCTATGAAAAGGTCGTAGATCTCGTCCAGCACGGCTGCGGGCCGGGCGTCCGGGCGGTCAATCTTGTTCAGCACCATGATCGGCTGCAGCTTTGCGGCCAGGGCTTTCTGCAGGACGTAGCGCGTCTGAGGCAACGGACCTTCGCTCGCATCCACCAGGACGAGCACGCCATCCACCATGCGCAGGGCGCGCTCGACTTCACCGCCGAAGTCGCTGTGTCCGGGCGTGTCCACGATATTGATCTTGGTGCCGCGATAGGTGATCGCCGTATTTTTGGCGAGAATGGTGATGCCGCGCTCGCGCTCGAGCTCGTTGGAGTCCATGACGCGGCGCACGACTTCCTGATTCTCGCGGAAGATGCCGCTCTGATGGAGCATGGCATCCACGAGCGTCGTCTTCCCATGATCCACATGGGCGATGATGGCGATGTTGCGGATCGGCGTAGTCATAGGTTTCGCGGCGTCCCTGCGACCAGACGGAATGGGCGGCAAGTGCGGTCTTGCGGCCCCGGTGAATTCCACAGAAGGAAGTGCGGGAGCAACAAACGCAAATCTATTTTAGCATGCACGGGCCAAAGCCGCCATCCCGCCGGGCCGGGAGCGACGTGGAGTTGCGCCACACGGTACGCCCCCAAACCCTCCCGAAATATCAGGTGCAGATGCATCCTATCCGCAGGTAAATCTCATCCATAATCATCCAGTGGACGCACGTACCGCTCACGGCAATAACTAATGTGCTTGGAGTCCGGCTTTCAGTGTATTGTACACGTAGATTACGAGCCTTCGATGACTCGCGCAGCGCCAGGGCGCGAGTTTGAGGGATGAATCGCGCCGATGCCGGCATTCTAGTTGAGGGACATTCCGCTCCACGCGGGTTACGCACACGGTAAGGAGAATGAAGAGATGACGATCGGGCGAAGCCAGGCCATGCGAGGAACTACGAGAGCTGATCTGAATCGTCGTGCCTGGAAGGCGAGAAAACGTTTCGCGGGTGATCAGGGCGCCGAAAGGAAGCTCAAGCTCAATCGGCCGCTGAACGAGAGGCCGGGCTATTTGCTGTGGCGCGCGCGGCACATCGCGGATTCAATTTACGCGTACGAATGCCGCGATTTCGGCATCACGTCGTCGCAATACGTAGTGCTCGCTGTGGTGAAAGAAACTCCTGGAACCGACCAGGTGAGCGTTTCGCGAATCGCAGGGCTGGACCGGTTTACCACGGCGCTGGTGTTGACCAATCTAATCAAGCGCAAGCTGATCATCCGCGAGCGCAGCTCCACCGATCATCGGCGCTATTGCCTGCGACCGAGCGCGCAGGGACTAGATATGCTGAAACGCGTTCAGCCGAGCCTGGCTCGCGCGCGAGAACGCGTTTTGTCGCCATTTACGCCGCGCGAGCAGAGAGTTTTCATCAGCACACTGCAGAAACTTGTCACCACGCTGAACGACGACGCACGAGCGCCAGTGGACGAAGATGCGCTGCCGAACACTCGACGCAAGCCGGATCGCGCTGCAAAGAAGAACAGATAACTTCGCCGCTAGGTTTCCGACGGGCCGAAGGAAACGCGATGCGCCTCAGGCCCGGCGGCAATCACTATGATGCCGATGACGAACGCCGCAGCCGCGAAAGTGCCCATCGACTGGGCGTAACTGTAGTGGTGCGTCATGCGCGCCTCGATGTAAGGGGAGCTCGCGGCGATCAAGACTCCGCACTGGTATGCGAATCCCGGCAGAAATCCGCGCGAGGCACCGGGAGAAAGCTCGTTGAGATGCGCGGGAACCACGCCAAATGCACCTTGCACCATGAACTGCATCAGGAACGCACCGAGCGCCAGCAGAGCGACCGACGGCGCGAAAACCCACAATGGAATCAATGCCAGCGCGAAAGCCGCGGAAGTGATCATGGCGCGGCGCCTGCCATAGCGATCGGAGTAAAGCCCTACGAGCACGCCACCCGTAATCGCACCAAGCATCGAAATCACGCTGATGACGGCCGTGGTGCCGGTACTGAAGTGGCGCTGCTTTTGCAGGAAGGTCGGGAAGAGATCCTGCGTGCCGTGGGACATGAAATTCATCATGGCCATAAACACCACTAAATAGAGGAAGCGCTTCCAGTTTGCGGCGAGCGTGCGAAAATACTCGCCCCAACTCGTATTCTTCGCCGCGGTGGCCTTCCACGCGTCGCTTTCTTCCACGTTCAGCAAGATCACCAGCGTCACCACGGCTGGGATGACGCCCAGGAAAAACATGGGGCGCCAGCCCCAGCGCGGAAACACGGTCCAGAAAGCGACGGCCGCAAGCAGATTGCCGAGCGCGTAGCCCTCCTGCAGGATGCCGGAGAGAATTCCGCGCCACTTGGCGGGCACCGATTCCATCGCCAGCGAAGCTCCCACGCCCCACGCACCGCCCATCCCCACTCCGTAGAGCAGGCGCAGGATGAGAAAAACGCGGTAGGTGGGCGCGAATCCGGATAGAACTTCTACGACAGAGTAAAAGATGATGTCGAGGATCAGCGGCAGGCGGCGCCCCCAACGGTCGGCCATCAAGCCGAAGAGCACCGCACCGACGGGACGCATCAACAGGCTGGCGGTCAGGGTGAAGGCAATGCTGTCAACCGGACGGTGGAAATCCGCGGCCACTTGTGCGACCACGTAGGTGAGGATGAAAAAATCAAACGCGTCGAAGGTCCAGCCAAAGAATCCCGCGAGAAATGCCAGCGGAGCCTTTCGGCCTTGGGAAGCCGCTTCGCTCATCGAGATGGCGGACCTGCCGGCCGCAACCTGGGATTCACGATAGCATCGGAGACCCGCGCCGCTTGCGCCATTTCGCAGACGTCGTGGACGCGCACGATGTGGGCACCGCCGAGAACGCTCGCGGCTACGGTGGCCGCCGTGCCCCAGAGGCGTTCGGTCTCCGGCTGGCCGCCGAGCGTTTTTCCGATGAAGCCCTTCCGCGAGGCGCCCACCAACAGCGGAAAACCCAGGCGCGCCAGATCCGGCAGTTTTTCCAGCAATTCGAAATTCTGCGCAGCACTCTTGCCGAAGCCGATGCCTGGGTCGAGCACGATCTGCGACTTGTGAACGCCCGTGCGGCGCGCCAGTGCCACGGCACGGCGCAGACCCGCGGAAACATCGCGCAGCACGTCGCGAGCAAACGGCTTTTTCTGCATGCTGCAGGGATCACCGCGCATGTGCATCAGTATCAATGGCAGCTCGCGCTGGCGAGCGACTTCGGCGAGTTGCGGATCCGCACGGAGCGCAGTCACGTCATTAAGGATTTCGGCGCCTGCGTCAGCCGCCCCTTCGGCCACCGCGGATTTGCTGGTGTCCACCGAGATGGGGATTTTGAGCCGTCCGCGAAGCCTTTCGAGCACCGGGATGATTCGACGCAACTCTTCCTCGGCGGAAATTCCGACGGAACCGGGCCGCGTGGATTCGCCGCCGATGTCCAGAATATCGGCGCCGGCGCGTTCGATTTCGAGGGCGCGCGCGACGGCTGCGTCCGCGTTGAGAAAAAGCCCGCCATCGGAAAAGCTGTCCGGTGTGACGTTGAGCACGCCCATGATCAGCGTGCGCTCGCCGAGCGCGAGCACGCGGGAGGGAAGTCGCAACCGAAATCTCTTGCGCTGAAACACGAAGCGCTATTGAATCACGGATATTCGCGAATCGAAAAGGCTATCGCAACGTGCGTGATGGCAGGTCAAGGCGTGGCCGGAACGTAATACGCCGCGCGGTGGGCGACGCGCACGCCGGGCTGGTCGACAACTTCCACGCGAAGCGAATGCCAGCCAGGCGAGGCGCCGGAGCCGTTTGCGCCCCCAGCGGGATAAAACCCCAGGTTGTATTCCGCTCGGATCTTCTCGGCAATTTTCCGGAAAGTGTCCGCCATGGTTTCGGCTTCGCGAAGGAAATAGAGCTGGCCGCCGGCGCGCCGAACCAGTTCGGCGAGATAGAGCGTATAGGGCGGGATTCCCAGCGTGCGCGCGTTGGGCGAGACGAGCGTTGCGATTTGGTGCTCCTCGAGCCATTCCGGCGTCATGATTTTCGGGCGGGTCTCGGTCGAGACCGCGAAAATTTGAATATCCTCCGCCGCTAGCTTTCGAGCGACGTCATCGAAAGTCAGCCGGTCCGCGGACCGGCCGGGCACCGGCGTGGCGCTGGCGGGATCAAGCGTCAGTCCGAGGCCGCTGTCCTGTCCGTCGGTTAATAGGAGAATCGCTTTGCGTCCGGTGCGACCGGGAAAAAGCTCGCGGGCGGTGAGATACACCGATTGATAGATGTTCGAGCCGCCGGTATCACCCAGCAGAGCGCGCACGTCCACGCGCTCGACCGCGCGGCGCACCTGTTCGCGCACGTCGGAGAAAGGAAGCTGCAAATAGGTGTGCGCGGAGAAGTCCACGACCGCGGCCTGATCGAGCGGGGCGAGCGCGGAGATCAGCGCGTCCGCGGCCTGCTTCATGTCGTCGGAATCGCGCAATACGCTTGGGCTGGCGTCAATGACCAGAGCCACGCTGGCCGGCGCGGTCGAGGCGTCGAAGTATGCGATCGGCTGTGCGACGCCGTCCTCGAAAATGCGAAAATCCTCCCGGCGCAGTCCCGGCACCGCGGCGCCGTCGGCGGTCGAGACGATGCAGGTAACGGGGACCATCTGTGTGACGACCTTCATCGGGGTCGGGCCCGACGGAGCGCCCTTGCTGTCGAGCCCGGTCGTCGCGTTTAAGTCCGCTACGGTGCGGAGTTCGCCGGTGGCGGGGTCGCGTTGCCATTTGATACCGCGATCGAGCTGGATGGGTTTCTTGGCGGGCTTCGATTGTTGGGCGCCCACGGGGATTGCGACGAACCAAATCCAAAGGGTCGCGATCGAAAGGCAAAGCACGAACGGATTGGTGCAACGATTTGCCGCCGCCCTGCCTTCATCGAGCCGGGAGCGTGGCCGCGAGCGCATGGGAGGAGTCAGTCGAGATCGAAATCGCGGATGGGCTTTTCGATGGGAGCGTCCTTGGCTTTCTTCAAACCCTCGGCAAATTTGCGCGCGAGCACGTCTTCTTTGTTTCGCTCAGCTTCCACCGACGCGCGGAATTTCGCTTCCACGGAATCGTCGTGGTCGCGCAGCAGCTTGGCGGTGTCGTCGAGATCCACGGACGGCGGTCTCACGGGCGCGACGTGCGCGAGGACCACCCCGAGCGCCCGGTCCACGGTCAATTTCGCGTGGCAGCAGGGACAATCGAGCTCGAATGTGTCATGGGTTTGCTTCGCCACGCCGGTATTCTACGCCAATTTTCCCGCTGTCGAGAAGCTCGTGTCCGTAAGAAGACGCTAACACCGCGCGCTCGACGCCCTAAAGACTCGGGAGCATCGGCCGATAACTCCAAAGAGCGACTTCCGGCGCGTGCGGCGGTCGCTGCCTTGGTTTTCTCGCACGTACCACCGGCGGACAATCCCATTACAACGGCCCAGTCTGGAGCAAACCTTGATAACTTCAAATTCCCGGGCGTCTCTTCCTTCATCTTCGCCCGCGAAACATCCAATCGGCACAGGCGCCGATAGGCGCAGACGTTGCCGCGCGAAGGTTGTCGCCCGCGTACACGCGCGTGGCGGAGTTGGAACGCTTGATCTGTTCGAGGACGTCGGCAAGAGCATCGACGTCTCGCTCGACGGCATTCTCTGGTCCACTTCGCGGGGCGGTTACTGGGTTGGCCAGTTTCTTGAAGTCACGTTTCCGTATTGGACGTCGCCCACGGCCATCAATCAGGCGCGCAGGGCGCGAGTCGTGCGAAACCTGCTTCTGCCGGACTTCAGTTACGCCGTGGCTGTTGAGTTCGATAAGGAAGCATCGCTCGCAAGTGAAATTCCCCTAACCACCGCGCGGCTCCCGGGCCAGGTTCGTGTCCTCGGAGTGGAAGCCGATCCGTCAATCGCCAACGCCCTGCGCGTTCTATTCGAGCAGGATGGATATCAGGTGGTCCTGGTCTCCACGGGTCAGCAGGCGCTGGACATTCTGGAGAGCGACACCCCGGACGTGCTGATTGCGGAGGCGGAGGGGAATGGCGTTACTGGCCGGGAACTCTGTGCCATCGCCAAGAAGAACGTCCGCCTACGGCACATCCCCGTGATCTTACTCACGAACTCAGCGCTGCCGTCCGACTACTCTGCAAGTTACCGCGCGGGAGCCGTTGTCTGCATGATGAGGCCGTGTGAGCCGCAGCGGCTGCGCAACGCCGTGCATTTGGTGGCGCCGCCGCCGGGACAGCGCTCCGCGTATAGCGCGGGCTTCAATATGTCTGCGTTTGTAAGAACTTCGTAGCAGGGCTTCGCGCCGACAGTTTTGGCTAAGCCGGAGCGGGTTTTTCGCCCTTGGCGAGGCCGGGAATGGGCCGCGGCTCGGGGCGCAGAGTCATCGTGGGTTCCCGCGTCGCCACGGGCGGCGCGGATGGCGGCGGAATCTTGTCCGGTAGTGGCTTGCCGTCCATGAGGAGCTTCAATTCGGTCGCGTCGAGGACTTCGCGATCGAGGAGCGCGCGAGCCACGCGTTCGAGCGCGTCGCTGTTTGTTTCCAGAATCTGCCGCGCGCGCGAATATCCCATGTTAACGATTCCGCGAACTTCCACGTCAATCTTGATCGCGGTGTCCTCGGAGTAGTCGCGGTGCTGGGCGATCTCGCGGCCCAGGAAAATCGCTTCTTCCTTCCTGCCGAAAGTCAGCGGCCCCAGCGCGCTCATTCCCCATTCGCAGACCATCTGGCGCGCGATTTCCGTGGCGCGCTCGATGTCGTTGCCCGCGCCGGTGGTGATGTGGTTCAGGAACATCTCCTCGGCCGCGCGTCCGCCCATCAGCACGGCGAGCTGCGATTCGAGAAATTCCTTGGTGTAGGTATGCTTGTCGTCAATGGGCAGCTGCATGGTGACGCCCAGAGCCATGCCGCGCGGAATAATGGTCACCTTGTGCAGCGGGTCAGCGCCCGGCGTCATGGCGGCGACGAGCGCATGGCCCGCCTCGTGGTACGCCGTGTTTTTCTTCTCATCGTCCGACAAAATCATAGACCGGCGCTCGGCGCCCATGAGGACCTTGTCCTTGGACATCTCAAAGTCGACCATGGCGACGAATTTCCGGTTCATGCGAGCCGCCCAGAGCGCCGCTTCGTTTACCAGGTTGGCAACGTCCGCTCCCGAAAATCCTGGAGTGCCGCGGGCGATGACGGAGAGATCCACGTCTTCAGAGAGCGGAACCTTGCGCGTGTGGACGCGGAGGATTTCCTCGCGCCCGCGCACGTCCGGCCGAGGCACCACCACGCGCCGATCGAATCGGCCCGGCCGCAACAGCGCCGGATCGAGCACGTCTGGCCGGTTGGTCGCGGCGATCAGGATGACGCCTTCGTTCGATTCGAATCCATCCATTTCGACGAGCAGAGCATTCAGCGTTTGTTCGCGCTCATCGTGGCCGCCGCCCAGGCCGGCGCCGCGATGGCGGCCCACGGCGTCAATCTCATCGATGAAGATGATGCAGGGAGCGTTCTTCTTGCCCTGCTCGAAGAGATCGCGGACGCGGCTGGCGCCGACGCCGACAAACATCTCCACAAAGTCCGAACCGGAAATCGAAAAGAAGGGAACGTTGGCTTCGCCGGCAATCGCGCGCGCCAACAAAGTCTTGCCCGTGCCCGGAGGCCCGACCAGCAGAACTCCCTTGGGAATGCGTCCACCGAGTTTCTGGAATTTCTGCGGATCCTTCAAAAAGTCGATGATTTCGTAAAGCTCTTCCTTGGCTTCGTCGATTCCTGCGACATCCTTGAACGTCGCTTTCTTCTGCTGCGCAGTCAACAAGCGCGCGCGAGATTTTCCGAAGCTCAGAGCCTTGTTACCGCCGGCCTGCATCTGGCGCATCATGAAGATCCAGATACCCACAATCAGCAGAATCGGCGAGAAATTGATCAGCAAGCTGACCCAATTGGCTTCCTTCACTTCTTTGTAATTGAAGAGCACGCCTTTATCCTGCAGTGCCTTGGTGACGTCAGGAATCGCGGTGTTGGCCACGGTCACGCCGCGGAACTTGCCGCCATCGCGGTATTCGCCCTGGAGCTCGGCGCTATTCGGCGAGAGCAGGATGGAGACGTCCTTGACGTTGCCGCTGTCCACCTTGGCGAGGAAGTTGGAGTAGTTGGGCTCGTCTTCTTTCGTCGTCGCGTTGGGCCTGGAAGCCATCTCCCACAACACGACCGCAAGTGCGATCATCATGACCCAGAATAAAACTGTGCGCACTGTTGAGTTCACGGGATTACCTCACCCTCTGGATGCTTTCTTGCGAGCGCCCGAACGCCGTACCCTGCCGCTCGCGCGCGCGCCCCTCGACGCGACGTACGGCAGATTCCGATACAACCCGCCTTCACCGCTGAGTCCATACCCTACCCACTCTTTAGATGCAGCCGCGAAGCCAGTGTATTCAGCTTTCAGGTTCACTTTGCGCGAGGCCGGCTTATCGAACAGCACCGCCATGCGAAGAGTGCGCGGCTGGCCTTCCTCAAGGCGCTTCAGCAAGAAATCCTGCGTGACTCCGGTGTTGAGCACCGCGTCCACCACGAGCACATCGCGGCCGCGAAGCGCCGGCGCCGTGCTGAAAAAAATCTCACGGTACTCCTGTCCACCGAATCGAACGTCGCGCGTTTCCGAGCGCACGAAGTGGCAGGAAACCGGCCTGGAGATCTCGCGCACCAGATCCGCGGCGAATAGAAACGAATTCTCGAGCACCACGACTACGTCAACCGTCCGCCCGGCATAGTCCTTCGAAATGGCTCGGCCGAGCTGGCCAACCCTTGTCGCAAGACGTTGTCGAGTAAACGCGACCCTCATGGTGTCCTCAAAGCCGAACTTCTTCGATCACCAAGCCCGCCTGGGTGCCCTCCCGGGCACAAAACTCTTCCGCCGGAGGGAGCCCGCGTGCCCAAACCACACGCCCGCCGCTTTCCAGCACCGGCCAGCCGGCACGGTCGCGGCTCGGAACTCGCCCCGCCAGGAACATCTCCTTCAGTTTCTTTGTCTGCCGGCGCCCCCGCGGCCGATAGGCATCTCCGGGCCGCCAGTTTCGCAGGACCAGTGGTTCGCGAAGCAATTCGGCATCGAGAGCGGCGCTATCCCTTTTAGTGTCGCGCTCTGAGACAGACCAGTCAATCACTTTCAGGCAGAAGCGGCTGTTCAGTTCTGGAACGGAAATGGTCGCGACGCCGTGCGAGGGAAGGCTCACTACATACAGATACGCACTCGGCTGCGCGCCGGTTTCCTCGAGCCGCGCTGCGCGTCCGGTTCCTTGAGCCCGGCGAAAAATTAAGCCACCGAAACTTCGCTCCACGACAACGCCGCCGGGGAGTTCGGCGCGGCGGCCGCTCGCGGATGCGGACGCGAGGCGAATCACCTGTTGCACGTGAACCGCGCCGAGCCCGGCCAAGCTGCCGCGCAGCTCATGGTAGATGCGGCGAATCAATCGCTCTGTCAGTGCGCGATCAGCGGCTGGTGCAGCGGGCATGGAACGATTCGACAAGTCCAGAGGCGCCAGCAGATCGTGAATGCGAACTTCGAATTTACCTTTGTCGGCGCGGACCAGCGCGCGGAACCGGTCTTCCACCAGCGCGCTCCAGAAAACTTGCTCCTCCCGGGCCAGCCCAGCCAACCCAGCCAGCCGATCCACGGCGCGCGGACTAAAATCGCGTTCCAGCAGCGGCAGGAGATGCTCGCGAATCCGCGCGCGTTGCTTGTTCAAATCGCGATTGGTTGCGTCTTCGCGCCAGGATTGCCCCAGCCCCCGCAAATGCTTTCGAAGTTCCTCGCGGCGCACACCCAGTAGAGGCCGCACAACCGAACCTACCATGGGATAAATTCCCGCAAGGCCCGCCGGGCCCGTGCCTCGAAGGATGTGGGCGAGAACCGTCTCGGCCTGATCGTCTGCCGTGTGCGCGACCACGATGCGCGTGGCCCGGCCTTCGGCGACCAGGCGCTCGAAAAATGTGTAGCGGAGGCGCCGTGCGGCGTCCTCGAGATTCCATTTGTGCGCGGCTGCCGCCGCCGCGACATCTTCGAATCCGACGATGCATTCCAGGCCGCGAGCCTGCGCCAGCTTGGCGACGAACTCAGCGTCGGCGTCCGA
The DNA here is from genome assembly GCA_963814605.1 of uncultured Acidobacteriota bacterium. Lineage (GTDB taxonomy): Bacteria > Acidobacteriota > Terriglobia > Acidiferrales > UBA7541 > Palsa-295. Next base: position 819,446 of record CAWFDD010000003.1, read on the forward strand.
TTCCGCGCCGCGAAGTTTGTGATTGAAATGAACGACCAGTACAGCGATTCCGAGCCGGTCGCGCAGGATTTCCAGCAGCCGCAGGAGCGCCACCGAATCCGCGCCGCCGGAAACGGCGATACCCGCGCGATCTCCAGGCGCCAGCATTCGCTCCTGGCGAATGGTTTCAAACACGCTACTTGTGAGTGATTTCACGGACCGCCGCTTTTCGGCCGGGAATGCCGGCCGCCATCCATGTTAGCAGCCAGATGGGGCAGGGTCGAGCGACGCAGACTACAAGCGGTCGCCGGCCTGCTGCGCGAACAGACTGCGGCTGGACGATATGCATCGGTCGAGAACGACGGCGGCAAAATGCGAGCAATTCTCCCGCTCGCGTGACGCCCATGCGCTCAGGCCAGTTACAGGCGCCTCAGACTTGCCACCGAGGAGACCCACCAGGCGGTAGTAGGCGCCGACAGCGCGAACTCCTGCTCGATCAACGTCGTGCTCCGCGCAAAGACGGACAAGTTGCACGACCCGGTCGAAGTCGTCCGCGGCCAGGTTCTTGCCATTCATGCCCGTCAGTTCGCGTACTCGGTCCGACAATGCCACTTTGCAGGCGGAGGCCAGCACTGAGCGGCAGTAAGATACGAAGACCTGCGCGAGCGCGGCCAGCGAAACAGCTCCGATGAGTATTGCCATCATTGAGATTCCACGTAGCTCCCGCGACACGCGGTTCGCGCGGCAATAATTGCGCCCCGGTATCCGCCAGCGTCCGGCTAAGCCGAAGCATCGCAGGGGGTTAATCGCAAGGTAACGTCTGGCTCCGTACGGGTCAATGTTACCGTAGTACCAGCATTTGCTGCGGCGTGTTGGAGCGCTACTGGGACGAATAGCGTCAGTCGAGGTACTTTACGAATACGACTTCGTTTTGAGCTTCGTTGTAGAGCAGCTCATCCACCTTCGCCTGCACCAGCACGAGACCGAACCCTCCGGGACGCAATCCCTTTTTCTCGCGAATTGCCCCGTGCTCGATGGGCGAATCGTCGTGGGTGATGGCCGCGTGATCGAGATCCGTGAACTTGAATCCGGGACCCGGGTCGGCAATACGGTAAAGCACCATTCTTTTCGCGTGCAGGTAGGAGATGCGGACCTTCCGTTTCGGATTGAGCTTGCCGCCCCATTCGATCGCGTTCATCAGGAGTTCGTGGAAGGCCTGCCCCACCGAGTTGCGCACCTCGTCGGGCAGTCCGGTTTCCAGGTGCGCCATGAAAGCCTCCAGGCGCGTGGCCGCTTCCATCGAGCAGGGCACCAGCAACTCGATCCATTCCGGGCGCGCGGAAACCACTTCGATCGGCGGCACGCGAGATTTCTGGCCCAGCGTCTCGCGCACCAGCGTGATCAGTGTCTCGCGTTCAATTGGTTTGGCAACGTAGTTATAGGCGCACTCTCGTATGGCGGCTAGCAGAGTACCGGGCGTGTCGTCGGAGGTGATCGCGATCACCTTGGGACGCGATTTTTTCCCGCGCAGGGCCGCGAGAACGTCCAGGCCGTTCATTTTCGGCATCCAGACGTCGAGCACCACCAGATCGAATTTCGTCTTCTGGAGTTTTCTCCAGGCGGCGCGGCCGTCGGCCACCGCCGTGACCTCGTATTTCTCGGCGCGGAGGATTTCGGAAATCCACTGACGGGTCGTGACGTCGTCGTCGGCCACCAGGATGCGCTTCAAGTTTCCTCCCAACGTTTTCACAGTGCGCGCGGCTGAAATCAAACGCCTGCGTTTGGCCGCCCGCGACTCCGCGCGCCCAACGACCAGATATTCCGCGGCTGTCCAAGTGTACCTTGTAAGGAAGCAGTTTTTGAGCGCCAGAATCGTGGGTGACGCGCAGTTGCAAGAGCCATTGTCGCCGATGTTCCGGCGACGCGGACGATTTAGAGCGCTGGCTCGATGGAGATTTTGGGATGAACTTCGTTACTTGCCGAAGGCCAGGGCGAGGAGCGTCTTCTGCTCGAGTTCGTGAGCTTTGTGCGAGCCGGTCGCGGGACTTGCTGCCGAGGACCGATTCACCGACAGGACCGCGCGCCCGCGCGCCAGCCGTTCCAGCTCCGGAATAATATATTCGTGCGCGCCCATGTTGCGCGGCTCTTCCTGCACCCATACAAATTCGCGCGCAGTGGCGTGACGATCCATCTCGGCGGCGAGTTCCGCTTCTGGAAGTGGATACATCTGTTCGAGGAAGATGATCGACGGAGGATTCTCGGTATGGCGTTTTCGCTCGGCGACAAGTTCATGGCCGATTTTGCCGCTGCACAGCAGGACGCGCTCGGCGGAGCCGTCGCCGCCATCCGGAATCACGTTCTGAAAGTGGCCGCCGGTGAAATCAGCCAGGGGCGAAGCAGCCGCTGGATTGCGCAGCATGCTCTTCGGCGTAAAGACAATCAGAGGTTTTCGCCACTTGCGCAGCGCCTGACGCCGCAGCAGGTGAAAATACTGCGCCGCGGTCGACGGCTGGCAAATCTGCATATTGTCGCGCGCCGCCAGTTGCAGAAAGCGTTCGATACGCGCGCTGGAATGTTCCGGGCCCTGGCCCTCATAGCCATGCGGCAAAAGCATCACGATGCCGGACAGCAAATTCCATTTGTCCTCGCTTGCCGCGATGAATTGATCAATGATGATCTGTGCGCCATTTGCGAAATCACCGAACTGCGCTTCCCATAAATCCAGCGCTTCGGGATAATCCCGGCTGAAGCCGTATTCGAAGCCGAGCACGGAAGCCTCGGAAAGCGGCGAGTTGTAGATTTCGCACCAGGCCTGGTCCGCAGCCAGATGCTGCAGGGGAACGTACTCTTCCTCGGTTTCGATGTCGGTCAGCGCGGCATGCCGCTGATTGAATGTTCCGCGGCGGCTATCCTGTCCGGAAAGCCTGACTGGAACGCCCTGTTTTAGCAGCGAACCGAACGCCAGCGCTTCGGCCATTCCGAAGTCGGTCGCGCGCTTGCCCTGCGCCATTTCCAGACGCTGCTCAAGAAGCTTTTTCACTTTGGCGTGGACGTGAAATCCGTGCGGATAACTGACCACTCCTTCGCCGACTAACGTCAGCGACTCCGCGGCAACCGCCGTATCCACTTCGAACGACGGGTCGTATCGCCCTCCCTGAAATGCGCCCCAATAGCGCGGCAGGCGGCGCATGGGCGGACTTTTCTCGATTTCCTGCGCTTCTTTTTGCGCGGCGTCCAATTCCTCCCGCACACGCTGGACAGTGCGCTCGGTGTCGGCGCCGATTCTCTCCGCGTAGATCTGCCACAACTCCGGATGCGCCTCGATCTTGCGATAGCGGCTGGGCTGCGTGATCGTGGGATCGTCCACTTCGCTGTGGCCGTGGCGGCGATAGCCGACCAAATCCACGACCACCGGCGTTCCGAACTCGTAGCGATAGTCGAGCGCGATCCGGCCCACCCGCACCACGGCGTCGGGGTCTTCCGCATTCACGTGAAAAATCGGAATCGGCAGCCGCTTGGCCAGGTCGGAACAATAACGCGACGATCCGGCGTCTTTTGGTGAAGTCGTGAAACCAATCAGGTTGTTGACGATGATGTGCACCGAGCCGCCCACCGCAAATCCTTCGACGGCGGCCATGTTCAGCGTCTCCGCGCAGATTCCCTGGCCCGCGAACGCGGCGTCGCCATGCATCGCGATGGGCACCACCAGTCGGCGGCCCTTCTGGCCGCGGCGCATTTGCTTCGCCCGTGTGCGCCCGATAAGCACCGGATCGGCTGCTTCCAGATGGCTGGGGTTGGATACCAGGTGGATTCCCAACTCCCGGCCGTCGGCGGCGCGGAACGTCCCGGTCGCTCCCATGTGGTATTTCACATCGCCGCCGCCAAGAATGCTTCGCGGGTCCACGTCCTCGAATCGCGCGAAGACGTCTGCGGCGGCGCGCCCGACAACGTGCACCATCACATTGAGTCTTCCGCGGTGGCTCATGGCCAACATGGCCTTTTCGGCGCCTTGTTCGGCAGCCGCGCTCAGGATCGAATCGAGCAGCGGGATCAGTGACGACTCGCCTTCGAGTGAATAGCGCTTCGTGCCGAGGTAACGCGTCTGCAGTACCTGCTCGAAAATGTCCGCTCGTATGAGCAGATCGAGAATTCGCGCACGATCGGGCTCCGCCACTTCCGATTCCATGCGCTCCTGCACCCACAGGCGGCGCTCGCGATCCGGGATGTGCATGAATTCGGCGCCGATGCTGCCGCAATATACGCGGCGAGCCGCTTCGGCTTCGGGACCGGTAACATCCAATTCGGGCATCGGCGCGGGTGCTAGGTCGCCCAGCGGATCAAGATTCGCCTGCAGATACCCCCACCGACGAAACGATTCCCAGACGCGCTCCTGCGCGTCCTTCGAAGACGCCGACTCCGCGATCGCTTGTTCCCGGCTCATATCTTGCGCGCCCCTTGGACCTTTTTCCGCTGCACACTCATTGTATCAATTTTAGAGTTCCAGGTTTGGCGTGCGAGGCAAGAACTACTGCTCAGTTTTCCGGCCAGCAACCCAGCATCCGCCGGACCATAACCAACTGGCCGAGATGGTAGGAATTGTGGTCCACGATCAGCAGCAACTCGCGCAGGATTGTTTGACCCGAACCGTGTGGGATCGGCGCGAGCAGGTCGGTCTTCGGATTGGTCACCAGTTCTCCCATCGCTTCCAGGTCCCGCTCAAGCGCCCCGACACTCTTGTCCCACGCGGCGACATTCGGCGGCGCCGGCTTCTTGGGCCAGTAGCCCGCGGGCCACTTCGGCGAGACATGTTTCGCGTCGCGCGAGAACTCGAAAATGTCCCACGTCGAGATGCGCATGTGTTCGAGCAATTCCCATGGCGAATGCTCCGCGCCCTTGGGCCGCATGCCCCGCAGCTTTTCCGGAATCCCGGAAACCGCCTTGATCCAATCCACGTGAGCCTCGTGCCAGCTTAGCGAGCGCCGCAGATAATCGCGCAGAACTTTCTCGTCCATGGAATCCAATCCTCCAAACCCGATAGATATTAGGACGCCGCTCTCAGGCCGTCAAATCAGGTGTCCGGTCGGCCGTAATTCTCCATTTAACAAACTCTGTATAAACCTGTAGTAGGCTATCGCCGCGAATATGGCTGCTCCGGTTCAAAATCTTCGCGATCTGGTCACCCAATCTCGATGGGACGATGCGTCCGAGCTGCTTCGCGAGCTCAAGCCGGACCAGGCGGCCGACGCCATATCGGCTCTGCCCTTCGCCCAGCAGCAACCCTTGTTTCGCCAACTGCCTGCACAACTGGCAGGGATGTTGGTGGGCCACTTTCCGTATTTCCACGCGTACGTTCTGCTCTATTCGCTGCCTGCTTCCGAAATCGCGGCGACCGTTGAAGCAATGCCTTCCAGCGAACGCGACAAGTTCATGGATGCGCTTCCGGAGGAGACTTGGCAGAGCCTCATGAAAACTCTGGACGAGGTCCGTTCAGGGATGACGCCGCCCGAACTGGTAGCCCCGGAGACCCACGAAGCGCCCGCGCCGGCGTTGCCTCCTGCCGACCTGCAGCCGATCATTGAGGCCCGCCAAATCGAAAAGTTTTATCAGCAGCCCGAAGGACGACAAATTCAGGTGGTGGCGCCGATTGACCTGTCTATAGAACCAAACACGATTCTCGCCGTCCTCGGCCCCTCAGGTTCCGGCAAGTCCACCATTTTGAGGATGCTTTCCGGACTGCTCGCGCCGTCCAAAGGAGAAATCCTCTGGCATGGACAACCATTGCAGGGATCGCATCCAAACGTCGCAATCGTTTTTCAGAGTTTCGCCCTGTTCCCGTGGCTCACCGTTCTCGAAAACGTGGAAGCGCCGCTGCTGGCGCGCGGCATGGCTCATCCCGATCGGCACAGCCGGGCGCTGCAGGCGATCGGCGCGGTGGGACTGAAGGGATTCGAGACTGCCTACCCAAAGGAGTTGTCTGGAGGCATGAAACAACGTGTTGGTTTTGCGCGAGCGCTCGCCGTGGAGCCGGAAATCCTCTTCATGGATGAACCGTTTTCCGCTCTCGACGTCCTGACTGCTGAAAACCTGCGCCGTGAACTGATGGAACTTTGGACCGACAAAAAAATCTCCACGCGCAGCATTTTTCTCGTCACCCACAATATCGAAGAAGCTGTTCTCCTGGCCGACCGCATCGTCGTCCTGGGGAGCAACCCGGCCACCATTCGTGCGGATTTTCGCATTCCCTTGGCACAGCCAAGGGACCGCAAATCCGCGGCATTTCTGCTTTATGTCGACTACATCTACAAAGTGATGACCCAGCCCCGGCTGGAACTCGCTCCTCCAACGCCTGCCGCCGCCGGCACCACCAGGGCGCACTGGCAGATTCTCCCGCATACACGCCCGGGCAGCATTGCCGGCTTGCTCGAGTTGCTCCTCGATCACGGCGGGGAAGAGGATTTGTACCACGTGGCCGAACAGCTTCTTCTCGAAGTGGATGACCTGCTCCCCATTCTCGACGGCGCGACATTGCTTAGATTCGCCAGCGCGCGCGAAGGCGACGTCAAGATCACACCCGAAGGTAAGGCGTTCGCCGAGGCGGATATTCCCACGCGCCAGTCTCTATTCCGGACGGCTCTTCTGGCTCGCGTGGACTTGATCCAAAAGATGAAGTCGGCCCTCGACAGCAAATCGGACCACGTCATGCCGCTCGAATTCTTCCACGACATCCTCGATGAGCACTTCACGGAATCCGAGGTCGAGAAACAGCTCGAAACGGCACTGAACTGGGGCCGTTATGCCGAGATCTTCAGCTACGATCCGGAAAGCGACAACCTCCAGCTGCATGCCACCAGCCATCTCGGCAGCGAAAACGTACGCGCGAAAGAATGAAGCGGCCCGTCCAACTCGAGTCTGCGAAAGCCCTTGTATGGGGTTTTTTTCCGCACGAAGCGCCGTCAATGCTGAAGGAGCTGCCGATTTTTCTGGCGGCTTTTTCGGTCTTCTACGCCTTCCTCGCTATGGCCAGGTATTGGCTCACTCCGCTCAGTTCGCAAGCGGAGATCAGCCTGAGCCCCGGGGCGCTGCCGATGTACGCCATGTTTTCCGTCACGCGCATCGCGATTTCTTACTTCATCAGCCTGATTTTCGCTGTCGTCTACGGATACGTCGCGGCGTACAACCCCAGGGCCGAGCGCGTCATGATTCCGCTCCTCGACACGCTGCAGTCCATTCCTGTGCTGAGTTTTCTGCCCGGCGTGATGCTGGCCATGGTTGCCTTGTTTCCCCGTCGCCAGCTCGGGATTGAGCTTGGGTCGATATTGCTGATTTTTTCCGGCCAGGCCTGGAACATGGCTTTCAGCTTTTATTCCTCGCTCAAGTCGATTCCGAGCGAAATGCACGAAGTCGCCGAAGTCTATCGCTGGAGTCCCTGGCAAAAACTCGTGCAGATGGAGCTTCCGTTCTCCACCATCGGACTGGTCTGGAATTCGATGATCTCGGTGGCCAGCGCGTGGTTTTATCTGATTGCCTGCGAAATGTTTGTTCTGGGAGACCGGGATTTTCGCCTTCCCGGGCTCGGCTCCTACCTGCAGACTGCGGCGAACGCGGCCAACATGCGCGCGATTGTCTGGGGCCTGGTCGTCATGGTCGGCGTAATCGTGGCGATGGACCAACTCATCTGGCGGCCCGTGATTGCTTGGGCGGAAAAATTCAAGTTCGAACAGGTGGAAAGCGCCCAGGCTCAGCACTCACCCGTTCTCGATCTCTTCAGAAGCTCGCGCGTTTTGCCGCTGGTGGGGCGCCTGTTCATCGGTCCGGCGCGCGAACGCCTCAATTTGCGGCTCGCCAGGTCGTGGGACCATCGCCCCGTGGTTCGACCGGCGAATCTCGCTTCTCGCTGGATCGCCTTCCTGCTGGCCGCGGCAACCTTGGTTGCCATCATCTTCGGCGTTGTGAAGATGACTGGTCTGGCGATTTTGGTGACCGGTACCGAACTCCGCGGGATCCTTGTAGGAGGCGGCGCCACTTTCCTTAGAGTCGAGCTTACGCTGCTACTCGCAACCCTATGGACCGTGCCTGCCGGCGTGATGATCGGATCGAACGCCAGACTTTCCGCCTTGCTGCAACCGGTCGTACAGGTGGTGGCGTCCGTGCCCGCCACGGCACTGTTTCCGATCATCGTACTTCTGCTGACCAGGGTCGGCGGAGGATTGGCGGTAGGTTCAATCGTCTTGATGCTGCTCGGAACGCAATGGTACATCCTGTTCAACGTCATCGCCGGCGCGATCGCCTTGCCGACCGATTTGAAGGAGGTATGCTCCGTCTTCCGGTTCGGGAGTTGGGAACGCTGGCGAAATCTGATTTTGCCCGGGATTTTCCCCTATTTGATCACGGGTCTGGTGACGGCTTCGGGCGGCGCCTGGAACGCCAGCATCCTTGCGGAATATTTTCATCTAAACGGCCGGACCTTCTCGACCATCGGCCTGGGCGCCGTGGTCAGCGACGCAGCGGACAAGGCAAATTATCCCGTCCTGTTGGTGGCGACGATGCTCATGGCGCTCATCGTCCTGACGATCAACCGCCTCGTTTGGCGCCGCTTGTACAGAGTGGCATCAACCAAGTACCGACTCGAATCATAAGCTGCGGGCGGGGCCGGCAGGCGGGCGGAATCAGGAGATCGACGGCGCGATTCCCGAAGCGCCCGGGAGACCCTGGCCGCTGGCATTCAGCATCAGCTGCAAATCAAACGCCTCTTTCCGCACGCGCAGATCGAAATAGAATATCGAGGTCGCGATCGTAAGGTAAGGAGCCACCAGCACCCTGGCCAGGAAGTTTCCCACGTGCATTAGAGATATCCATAGATGGGTCATTCCCGGGTCCTTCACGGAAAGACCGGCCATCACCTGGAACGGAAACACCACCAGCATGGAGGCGGTGATGCTCAGCACGACGTACAGCAGCAGGATCACGAACGCACGTCCCGCTTCGTCTCTCGTCAATTCATAGCTGCGCGTGAGCGAATCGCCCGCGCCTAAATCCTCGAAGAGCGCCGCGGGCACGCAGGTTAGCAGCCGGCACGCCATGTAGATCCCGGGAACAATCAACAGGATCGTCGCCGCGCCGACAACCAGTCCATTGAGGATGGTCACGCCGAGAAGTTTCAACACACGGCCGCGCATGCGGCTCAGAGATGCGCCAATCGTAGCCGTTCGCCCTAAATAAATCTCCGATACCGCGAAAAAAGTTCCACCTTGCGCATAGAGGTAAACGACCACGTAAATCAGTATACCGACGACGAAGAGGATAATAGCTGTGGCCGTGGGGAATGGCGGCAACGTCGCGGCTTCCATCGGCCCGCCGATGGGCTTCGCCGTCCGTCCGGGCATATTCCCGCCCAGCAGGTTGAAGGCGAGTACCAGAAGCTGAGGAATCGCGGTTATTCCCACGAAGAGCGCGAAATGACTGCGATAAAGAGAAAACGTTCGATCGAGGATTTCTCCCAACGACAAGGGGCGCAGGTCCAAATCCGCCATGGCGACTCCCGTATCTGCGATGTGAGAGCGACGTACCGGCGTCAGATCCGCGACGCCTCGAGCCTCGAATTACGCTGTGGCGCTTGGAGCTCCGGCCGTTCGCCGATGCTGAAAGCACTCGCGGCAATACACCGGGCGCCCCTGCGTCGGCTTGAACGGGACGGTCGTCTCTTTTCCGCACTGCGAGCAAACCGTCTTCGTCTCTACGCGCTGGACGCTTCCCGAACCCGCTTCATTCCCTTGTGCTCGATTTGCCTTGCAGGCCTTGCAGCGCTTGGGCTCGTTCTTGAATCCCTTGTCCGCAAAAAACATCTGCTCGCCGGCCGTGAAAACGAACTCCGCTCCACAATCGGCGCACTTCAGGACCTTGTCATGGTATTCCATACGCTGCTCCGGGGGCCGGGTTCGCTCGGGGCAGGCAGCGGCGCAGTCCATGGCTGGCGGCCGGACGAGAATCCACCTCTGACGGTGGTTCTCATCCGTCCGCTGGCCCGAAGCTGCTTGGAAAGACTGAAGTGATGCGGTTGCCTAGTCTTGCTCACGCCGCTGCTTTTTACGGAGACGCTTACGCGAAAGGGCCTGTTTGGCGCGACGCTTTTCCCCCGGCTTCATGTAGTAGCTGTGCTTCTTGATTTCCTTGATGATATCTTCCGACTGCACCTTCCTCTTGAAGCGCCGGAGAGCGTTTTCCAACGATTCGCCCTCTTGAATTACAACCTCTGCCACGCGTATTCACCCCCGTCCCTTTGTCTTGGCTTGGACCAACGAATTCCAGCAAGCGTAACCGGCATCCATGCGAACCGGCTATTGACCACTTCTTCTATCGGAGGCTATCCTCCAAGTCAAGACTTAAATTACTTATTAAGCCCGAACGAGAGCTCTTGTTAACATTTCAGTAAATCTTCGTTCCCGCCGCGCCCCTGCCACCCAGCCTCCGGAAAAATTCAGCGCCGGGGCTCGCTGGGCCTGCGGCGCGACCGACATGCTGATAGAATGGCTTTCCACCGGCGGCGATGGCCGGTTGACGGCGTCCATGCCCATCATGCGCAATGCGCTCGGTGTTCTCCTGGCCGGCGGCCAGGGCGAACGGCTTTGGCCCCTCACACGCGACCGCGCGAAACCCGCCGTACCGTTCGGCGGCGTCTACCGCATCATTGACATGACCCTCTCGAATTGCCTCAACAGCGACTTGCGCCGCGTTTTCGTCCTCACGCAATACAAAGCACTCAGTCTCAACCGCCACGTGCGCCGCGGCTGGTCCTCGCTCATGGGACACGGGGATTTCATGGAGGTTTTGCCTCCGCAGATGCGCGTCTCGCAGCACTGGTATCAGGGCACGGCCGACGCGGTTTACCAAAACATTTATTCGATTGGCAGCGAGCACTCGGATTACGTCTTCATCCTCTCGGGCGACCACATTTACAAGATGAATTACCAGAAGATGCTTGAGCAGCACGTGGACTCCGGCGCGGATGTCACCGTAGCGACCATCGAGATGGCCCCGGCCGACGTAGCCGGCAAATTCGGCGTTCTGGAAACGGACCGGCAGTGGCGGATAACCGGGTTTGAAGAGAAGCCCGCCAATCCCAAGCCTTCCGGCGCAAACGCCGAGAAGTGCAATGCCTCGATGGGCGTTTACCTCTTTAATACCCAGCTCCTCGTGCCTATTCTCATTGACGACGCCGAAAATGCCGCGTCGTCCCACGATTTCGGCAAGGATATCCTTCCGCGCATCATCGGCAAACATCGCGTCTTCGCCTATAACTTCCGCGACGAAAACAAAAAGGAAGGATCTTATTGGCGCGACGTCGGAACGATCGACGCTTACCACGAAGCGAACATGGACTTGGTGTCGGTCACGCCGGTTTTCAATCTGTACGACGCAAGCTGGCCGCTGCACAGCTGGCAGCGGCAGTATCCTCCGGTGAAAACCGTTTTTGCCGACCCCGAGCGCATGGGCGTTGCGCTCGATTCCATCGTCGCCGGCGGGTCAATCCTTTCTGGCGGGCGCGTGAGGAAATCTGTGCTCGGCTACGATGTCCGCGTAAACAGCTTCAGCGAGGTGGAGGAATCGATCATCTTCAACCACGTCAGCATCGGGCGCCACTGCCGGATCCGCCGGGCGATCATAGACCGCCATGTGGAGCTGCCCGAAGGGACGGTGATCGGTCACGATCTTGAGGCCGACCGCGCGCGCTATTCCGTCTCCGATAACGGCATTGTCGTGGTCGTCCGCCCCGAATCCATGATCGAAGAGCCGGAGTAGCGGTCCATCCGGCGCTTCTCGCTCAAATGCCTCATAAAATTCTCAAGAAACTCGCCGGCGGTGACCGTCGCAGCATTGGACATTCCAACGAAGTCGCTGCCGAAGTGCTTGCCCGTCCAGCTCTCTTCCGGATCCTGGTGGAAGGATTGAAGAGCGAAGATCCCGTCGTTTGCATGCGCGCGGCCGATGCCCTGGAAAAAGTCACCGCGCAGCGACCCGAGCTTCTTCAGCCTCACAAAAACGCTTTGCTCGAAATTGCAGGGCGGGCACGCCAGCAAGAGGTCCGCTGGCACATGGCGCTACTTTGTCCGCGGATGAATCTTCGCGCGAAAGAACGCGGCGTCGCGGCAGACATCCTGTTCGATTATCTCCGCGACAAAAGCAGCATCGTTAAAAGTTGCGCCATGCAGGGACTCGCCGGTCTCGCCGCGCATGACGCCGCACTCGAAGCGAAAATTCTTCCACTCCTCAAGGAACTGACGGAGATAGGAACTCCCGCCATGCGCGCGCGTGGCCGGAAACTTCTTGCGGGCTTGGCCGAATGAAAGGATTCCCGTAGACTTCAATCCGTAGTCCTTGCTTGCGGGGAAAAACCAGGTTCGGAGAAATCATGTCCACGAAAATTGTCGCTGTTCACGGCCGCCAGATTCTCGATTCGCGCGGCAATCCCACGATTGAGGCCGACGTCCGCCTGGAAGGCGGAGCATTCGGCCGCGCGGCGGTTCCTTCCGGCGCATCCACCGGCGAGCACGAAGCCATCGAGCTGCGCGACGGCGACAAATCCCGCTATCTCGGCAAGGGCGTGCTCAAGGCCGTCGCGCACGCGAACACCGTCATCGCCAAGGCCATTGCCGGAATGGACGCGAGCGACCAGCGCGCGCTCGATCGCCGTATGATCGAAGCCGATGGCACGCCTAACAAATCGAATTTCGGCGCCAACGCCATTCTCGCCGTTTCGATGGCCGCCGCCCGCGCCGCCGCCGTTGCCGCAGGCCAACCGCTCTACAAATACCTCTCGAAATACTCGAGCGAAAAATCCGCCGCCATATTGCCCGTGCCCATGATGAACATTCTCAACGGCGGCGCTCACGCCGATAATTCCGTGGACCCGCAGGAATTCATGGTCATGCCCATCGGCGCGCCGAGTTTCCATGAGGGCCTCCGCTGGGGCGTCGAGGTATTCCATAACCTCAAAGCGGTTCTGAAAAAGAACGGTTACTCTACCGCGGTCGGCGACGAAGGCGGATTCGCGCCCAACCTGAAGTCCAACGAGGAGGCCGTCGACCTCGTCCTCGAAGCCATCACTGCTGCCGGATATGAGCCCGGCGATCAAATCGCCATCGCCCTCGATCCGGCAGCGAGCGAGTTCTACGACAGCGGCAGCAAGAAATACGTCTTCAAGAAATCGGACAAATCCACACGCACTTCCGAACAGATGGTCGCGTTCTGGGCCGACTGGGTCCGCAAGTATCCGATCGTTTCCATCGAGGACGGCCTCGCCGAAAACGATTCGGACGGCTGGAAGCTCATCACCAGGGAACTCGGCAAGAAAATACAGCTCGTGGGCGATGACGTGTTCGTAACCAACCCGAAAATTTTCGCGCGCGGCATTTCCGACGGCATCGCCAACGCGATTCTCATCAAGCTGAATCAAATCGGCAGCGTCAGCGAAACCATCGACGCCGTCGAAATGGCCCGCAAAGCGAAATACGCCTCCATCATTTCGCACCGCTCCGGCGAGACCGAGGACGCCTTCATCGCCGATTTCGCCGTGGCCATGGGCGTCGGGCAGATCAAGACCGGCTCCGCATCGCGCACCGACCGCGTCGCCAAATACAATCAGCTCCTGCGCATCGAGGAGGAGTTAGGCCAATCCGCCCGCTACCCCGGCCGCGCCGCTCTGGCAGTGTAAGAGGCAGTCTCACGCAGGCGTCGCCGTGGAGCTCTTGGGAGTATTCCTCAAGAACGCTAGGGCGGGGTTTCAACCCCGCCGTGAGTCATCAATGCGCACCGGCCTTCAGCCCCTGAAGCCATGTTTTCGATTTTTCCCGCATCCTCTTTCTCTGTCGCGCGACAATCTGCTCCGCCGCCCCCAACGAGTCTCACTTGACCAGCGCTATTTCAAATCCCAGCGGCGCCGCCGCAATCTGCGAGTTTTGAAATCCGCTCTCGGAGATGAATCGCTCGAAATCGCCTCTCGTGTACGCGCGCTTCAGCAGCATCATCCGAAAGGTCATCTTCATGACCGCCGAGTTCAGTTTGCCGGGATTCAGGTTGTCGATATAGGCGTCGATCTCTTCCCTGGGCGTGTCCTTGCGGAGATCAATGATCACGGCCTTTCCGCCTTTCTTCAGCACGCGGCGCATTTCGCGCAGCGCCTCGACCGGTTCCGTGAAATTCTTGAACGCCGCGCGGCACATGATCAAATCAAACGAGTCGTCTGCAAACGGCATCCGCGACGCGTTGCCCAGCCGAAAATCAACCTCCAGGCCTTCCTGCCGCGCATTCTTCCGCGCGATTTCGACGAATGTCCGGCTGATGTCCAGGCCAGTGATTTTGTATTTCCCGCGTTTGCCGAGCTCGATTGAAAAATACGCCGGGCCCGGCGCCACTTCGAGCACGCTCGATCCTTCGGCAAGTTCCTCCGACATCCGCTTCGCCAGCGTTTTGAATTCATCCAGATCTTTGTACGTCGTTTTCGCGTACCACTTCGCTATCGGACCCTCCATTCCCATGCCTTTGTAAGCTTTTGCCTCCATCACTCACCTCCCTCACCTGTTAATTACGCGCCGCAGGAGCGAGAGTTACGCTGCCACTAACGCTTTCGCGAGAGTCTCATCGTCCTTCGTTCATTAATCGTCCAAGGCTATTCAGGTCTATAATCCGTTGGATTGAACTTTAACGAAGTCATGGGGGGAACGTGATGAAACGCTATGCCGCTATTGTTTTCGGTCTCGCCGGAATTCTAGTTTCGCCAATCTTTACCCACGCTCAGGCGCCGGCTCCGGCGCCGGCTCAGGCTTCAGGTCCAGCTCCAAGCGTCGGCGACGCCATTCGCCAGAGCTACAGCGCGGTCAAGGGCAACCTGCTGAAAGCTGCCGACAAAATGCCGGACGCCGGCTACGCCTTCCAGCCTACCCCGGAAGAACGCAACTTCGGGGCATGGGTCGCGCACATCGCCGACGCGCAAACCGCTATATGCTCCCGCGCGCTGGGCACGCCAAAGGCTCCGAGCGCCGCATCGAAGACCAGCAAGGCCGATCTGGTCGCCGCGCTCAAGGATTCCTTCGATCTCTGCGATGCGGCCTACGCGGCTCTGAATGACGCGAACGCGAACGACACGGTGCAAAGCTTTCGGGGTCCGTCGCCCCGTCTGGCCGTGCTCGCTTTCAACGTGGCGCACGACAATGAGGGCTACGGCAGCATGGCCGTCTATTTGCGCTTGAAAGGCATCGTCCCGCCTTCGAGCGAGCCGCGCCACTAGCGCGAGTTTCGCTATAACGCCAACAGTCTAGAACCAGTCTCGTAATCGGACCTTATGGGGGTCGAAGCTTGAGCTCCTACATAAAAGGCGTCCTGAATTGGGGCATCAGCCCCTGAGGCAAGCCGATTTCGTGCGCGGGGGGTCGCGCGGGAGTATCCGACCAAGACGCCGGTCGCCAGGCTTTACTGAATAAACTCGCGGATATATCCGTTCACCTCGGCGGGTTTCTCGTGGATCACCCAGTGCGATCCATCGGGAATGCGCTTGATTGTCAATTGCGGAACGTACTCGTTCAGCCCGTCGAGATTGCCGATCGTCAAGGCCGTGTCTTTCTCGCCCCAGATCACCAACGTCGGAACTTTCACCATGTTCGCGTCCTGATTCAGCCCAAAATCGGTCGAGGAAGCGCCGATCTCGACCGCCATCTGCGGAGGCGCTGGCGGCCCCACGCGGCTGGCGCGATAATAATTGAGGCCGCCGGTCAATGCACCCGGCTGCGACCAAGCCTTGATGTAAGCCGCCTTATCATCTTCCGTGAAAACTCCGGTCTTCAATCCTTCTCCCAGAACCGCTTCGGTCAGCGACGCGTAGTTATTCGCGGAGAGTATCGACTCGGCTCGCGGGCTGCGAAACAGCAGCATGTATTGGCTGGCCTTCTGTTGCGCGGGGTCGGAGGTTAGCAGGCGGCTGAATACGGCGGGGTTCGGCGCGTTGATGATCACCAGCTTCTGCAAATAGTCGGGATGCGCGATTGCAAACGCCCACGCCACCGCGCCGCCCCAGTCGTGCGCCACCAGAACGAATTTCTTGCCGTGCCGGTAGTGGTCCGCGAGCTGGCGAATGTCTTCGACCAGAATATCCACGCGGTAATTTTCCACTCCGGCGGGTTTATCGGAAAGATTGTAACCGCGCATATCGGGAGCGACGGCCAAATGGTCTCTCCCGAATTCGGTGAGCTGGTTCTTCCACTCGTACCAGAATTCCGGGAATCCGTGCAGGAATAGAATCAGCGGACCTTTGCCCGCGGTGACGCAGTGCAGGCGAATGCCATTCACTTTCACGTACGTATCCTGGAGAGCCGGCGTTCCGGCCTTGGCAGCGAAAGCTCCCGGCGGCAGAAATCCAGCCAGCAACAGCGCGCCCGCCATACAAAAAAGTTTGATCATCGCAAGATAGTAGTCCTTCCGCCCGAATCAAATCAATCGCCGGCTTTGATGTTCCTGGCAAAGTTCGACCGTGCCCGCGACGCGAAAATTCAACGCGTCCAGCCCGAACGGCGTCCTGAAATGCTTTCCCCTCAAACACTTAGCGCTTAGGGTCCGCCCTACGGCGTTTCTACCCGGAATCCCGTATTGCCGGATCTCGCCTTCCCTGTTGGACTAGTAGCTGAAAACGAGCGCCCCCAGCCGGCTCAGTCGCACTGTCGAATCGGCGACACATGCAGCTTGGAAGAACGAAACCTGAAAGGAGATAAATTCATGTTGAAACGCATTCTAATTCTTTCCGTTCTGGCTCTTCTCAGCGGTCTGACCGCGTTTGCATCATCCGACCGCGAGGACGACGTAACTCGTACCCATCGAGCCGCTCAAGTTTTCCAGGAGATCATGAGCGCGCCGGATAAGGGCATTCCGCACGATCTTCTCAATTCGGCGAAATGCATCGCGATTATCCCCGGGGATCTGAAGTTTGCCTTTATTTTGGGAGGCAACTACGGTCGGGGAGTGGCAACCTGCCGCACGGGCAATGGTGGCTGGAGCGCCCCAATGTTCGTGGCAGTTGATGGAGGCAGCGTCGGCTATCAGATCGGTGGCTCCTCGACCGACCTGGTCATGCTCTTCATGAACGATCGCGCGCTACATAGCCTTCTGAGCGACAAGTTCAAACTCGGCGGCGATGCCACTGTCGCCGCTGGTCCCGTCGGTCGCGACGCCACCGCTGCCACCGACATCAAGCTGAATGCCGAGATACTGTCTTACTCTCGCACCCACGGCGTTTTCGCCGGTGTCAGCTTGGATGGCGCTGTGGTTCAAGCCGATAAGAGCGGCGACCGCGCCATGTATGGCGACGAAGTGGATCGCCACGAGATCCTGAGCGGCAAAGTAGCGGTTCCGGCCTCCGCCAGGACCTTGTTGCATGCGATTCACGAATACGCCAGCTAAGCCAACCTGAGGCCCGCGAAGGACCGAGAATCTAAAGCGGTAGCCGCAAAACGGCTAAGTCGTTGAACAGGGGCGGCGTTGACTAGCGCCGCCTCTGTTCCCCTTCACGCACCATCCCTCGCTAATGCTCCGCGTCGGTGTCGCCGAGCCTGCCGGATTTTATCCGCGTCGTCTGCCTCTGCTTGCCCTGAGTGACGAAGGTTGCGGTAAGATATCGTGTTTTTCCAGGGCGAACCATATCCCCGCCCCGAGTTTTTGCAGCGGTCAGGGGATCGAATTCGCAGTCCGCCATCGTCACCAAGGAGCTTTCATGAAACGCGCGTTGAAGATCTTTCCGCTAGCTGCCTCGGCGTTGTTCTGCTTGCTTTTCTTTGCCGCCTCCGCTCGTGCCGACGAATTTGACAATTCCATCGTCTCGCGCATCGCGGATGTCGGCGGCATCAGGCTCCATTACCTCGTTGCCGGCCGCGGCACGCCGCTCATCCTGCTGCACGGTTACGCCGAAACCTCGCGCATGTGGCGCCCCATCATGCCCGTGCTGGCTAAGAGATTCATGGTGATCGCGCCCGACCTGCCGGGCTTCGGCGATTCGGAAATACCGTTGGAAGGCCTGGACATGAAAACCGCCGCCATCCGCATGCACGGAATCGCCGCATCGCTCGGAGTGAGCAGAGCCGAGGTCGTGGGGCACGATATCGGCTTGATGGTCGCCTACGCATACGCTGCGCAATTTCCGGGCGAGGTGACAAAGCTGGCCCTGATGGACGCCTTTCTGCCGGGTGTCCCCGGTTGGGAAACGATTTACAACAATCCGAATCTTTGGCACTTCCGTTTCAACGGCCCCACGCCCGAAGCGCTCGTGCAGGGACGCGAACGGGAATATTTCGAATATTTCTGGAACGAGCTCGCCGCCGACAAAAATCACTCGCTTCCCGCAGCGGACCGCGAGGCCTACATCGCTTCCTACTCGCGGCCGGGTCGCATGCACGCGGGATGGGCGTACTTCGTGTCCTTCCAGCAGGCCGCCAAGGATTTCGCCGAATTTTCCAAGACCAAGCTGAACATTCCGGTTCTGGTGATCGGCGGCGACAAAGCATCGGGGCAGGTGTTGTCCCAGCAGGCGAATCTGGTCGCCACCGACGTGACCGTCGTCATACTGAAAGACACCGGGCACTGGGTGATGGAAGAGCGCCCCGAGGAAACCACCGACGCCCTGATGAAGTTTCTCTAGTATTCAGCTTCACTGCCCGTGACGGTTTGTGATTTCGCGCGAGGGCGCGCCTCGCGAACCGAACTTGTATGCATTTCCGCGTTCTTGCCCGGAACGCCAATGTTGTAGAGTCCGTGAATCGTGCCCGAGCCAAGCCTCCGCGACGCGCCTGTTGCAGTCGGCCCCTGGCATCCCTTGCGGATCCCCATTTTCCGCAATCTGTTGATTGCCGATCTGGTTTCGGATGTCGGCACGTTCATGCAGACCGTGGGTGCGGCCTGGCTGATGACCACGCTGACCGCTCGGCCCGTTTACATCGCCTTGATCCAGACTGCCTCGGCCCTCCCCTTTTTCCTGCTGGCGCTGCCGGCCGGTTCGATTGGCGATATTTTCGATCGCCGCAAGCTCATCCTCGGCACCGAAATCTGGATGTTCGGAATTGCCGTGGTTCTCGCCGTTGTCACCTTCTCCGGCGGAATGACGCCGTGGCTCCTTCTGCTGCTGACTTTGGCTCTCTCTCTCGGCGATGCCGTGGAATCTCCCGCCTGGCGCGCGATTTTCCCCGACCTGGTGAAGAGGGAAGATCTCAGCCCCGCGCTTGCTCTCAACGGAATCGAGTTCAATCTCGCGCGGGCTGTGGGTCCGGGGCTCGCCGGAGTGATCATCGCCGCTGTAGGCGTTACCACCGCCTTCGTCTTGAATGCGCTCTCGTTTCTCGGCGTGATCCTGGTCATCTTCCGCTGGAAGCGCCCGCTGCGAAAAAGTGCGCTGCCCGCCGAGACGTTCCGCGGAGCTAACCTCGCGGCCATTCGCTACACGCGCTACTCGCCCGGAATCCGCAGGCTGTTGCTGCGATCGGGAGCCGTCATTTTCTTCGCAAGTTCCTTTTGGGCCCTGCTGCCAACCGTCGCCAAGGAGCTGAGCAATAGCGCCCTCGGATACGGCTTCCTGCTGGGCTTTTTCGGCGTCGGCGCGGTTCTCGGCGCCATCGCGCTGCAGAGCGCCCGAGCGAAATTCTCGACGGAGACGGTCATCTCCGTCGCCACCGCGGTCTTCGCCGCAATTCTTCTGTGCACGGCCACCCTGCACAATCTCGTGCTTCTGTGCGCCTCGATGCTCTTCGGCGGCGCCGCCTGGACCGTCTTCATGTCCCTTTTCAACACCATGATTCAGCAGCTCGCGCCCGATTGGGTTCGCGCACGAGTTCTCGCCGTCTATCTGTTTGTATTTCAGGGCAGTGTCGCGCTCGGCAGCACGCTCTGGGGTTTCGCGGCCGAGCATTCCAGCCCCCGCCTCGCGATTTTTATTTCCAGCGCCGGCATGGGCGCTTGCCTCCTGTTGCAAATCCCCTGGCGGCTGCCCAACACGTCGATGGATTTAAGCTCCTGGAACCACTGGAACGTCCCGAAACTTTTCGAGGAGCCCGCCCCCGACCTCGGGCCGGTCCTGGTGACAGTGAGATATGTCGTCGATCCCGCCAAGGCGCCCGAATTCTTGAAAGAGATCCATCGCTACCAGCGAGTTCGCCGCCGCGATGGCGCCACGCGCTGGGGAATTTATTACGACACGCAAGCCCCGAACGTTTACCTCGAGACTTTCATCGTGGATTCCTGGGCCGAGCACGAACGCCAACACACGCGCTTCACCGTCGCCGATCGCGAACTCGAAAAACGCGTACTCAGTTGCGCGCTCCAACCGACCAGCGTGAAGCACTACATCTATGCGCGCACAGCGAAGCACTCGGGAAAAGTTTGAGAATCGGAAGGGCTAGCGGGCATCGCGATTTCGCGACGCAGGCACATCAGTTCGTGTCCTCTCGTGCTACTGCGTCGAAAGAATTCTAAAGTTGCCGCAGGAAATGAATCATCGCGTCGTTAACTTCGCGTGCGCGTTCCTGCTGCGTCCAGTGACCGCAGCCGGGCAACAACAGCGTCCTGCGAAGTTGCGGCACGAATTTCGCCAGATTCTCGATCACGCCGCTCATTCCCCGAAACGCGGTCACCAGATCGCGGTCTCCGGCGACATACAGCGCCGGAATCGTCACCCGCGCGCCGGCCATGCTGCCCAGTACTTCCCAGTTGCGGTCAATATTGCGATACCAGTTCAGGCCACCGCGAAATCCCGTGCGCGTAAATTCGCCGGCGTAGAAATCAACATCCGCTTCCGTCAGCCACGCCGGCAACGCCGTGGAAATGGCTCTTCCCGAAACAAATCCGCCTCCGCGCCGCACCATCCCCACGTTGCCCGCGTCGCCGCCAAACGTACCGGCGCTTTCCCGCCGCGGCGCGTCCCCAGAGCCCCAGTAAAGGACGCTGCGGATCGTCATCCGCACATCGCGCTCGAGCTCCGCCTCGGCCACACCCGGAGTCTGGAAGTACAGCTGGTAGAACTGCGCCTCCTCGTTTTGAGGCATCACCGTCGTGGGACGCGATCGCCCGCGCGGCACGAACGGCACGCTCAACCCGATCACCGCGCGAAAGCGATCGGGGCGCAGCAGAGCCGAATGCCACGCCACCGGCGCGCCCCAGTCGTGCCCGGCAATCACTGCTGTCTCCGCGCCCAATGCATCGAGCACGCCAACCATGTCGCCGACCAGATGCAGCATCGTGTACTGATCGATTTGCTCGGGGCGATCCGTCCCGCCATAGCCCCGCATGTCCGGTGCCACCGCCTGAAATCCCGCTTCCGCGAGCGCCCCCAGTTGATGCCGCCACGAATACCACGACTCCGGAAACCCGTGGCACATCAGTACCAGCGGACCTTCACCCTGCTCGGCCAGGTGCATTCGAATGCCGTTGGTTTCCACCACACGATGCTTCAATTCACTCATTCCCATCTCCAAACCCGATCGTTGCTTTCCTCGGCCGACGTTCGAAAATCCGCCGGTGCCTACGGCGTGTCGGCAGGCTGCTGCGCAAAGGTCGCCCGAGCGCGTTCAAATCCGCTCGGCTGGATGTGCACGCTGCCCTGATACGGGCGGTCGATGTCCGCGATCGCCACCAGGGCCAGCGACAGCATCAGCGTCAGCGAAGTGACCTGCAAAGCGTGCAGCTTGAAGTGGTCGGTACCGAACAGACACGCCGATAGCGTCGTGATCACTCCGCCGGAAATCATCAGCAGCCACAGGATCATCGGCAGCTTGGATTGGCTCTCCAGTTGCCGCAATCGCCGGTGCTCCGTCATGGTCGAAATCTCGGCGAGAGTCAAATTCATGCTGGTCTGCTCGCCGTATGTGCTGGGCTTGGTCTGCATGGCAGCCGCCCACAGCTTCTCGATCGTGGCATGGCCGGAGACGCCCAATTTGCCTTGGTGCATCGCCGGCCACTCCTCGTTGATGACCACATCCGCATATTCACGCGCCAGTTGACGAACCTGGATCCTTTGCGCCGCGGGCAGCCCGTCCGCCAGCCGATAAACATTTACCAGGCAGTTCGCCTCGCTGTCGGCGTCGGCTTCCGCGGTCTGATACGCGGTCCAGACCGCGTACAGCATGAAGCCGATGACCACTGCGTAGGTCGTGCCGAGAACGCTGACTTGCCATCCAATGATGTCGTTGTGGTCGCGGCGTCGGGAAGGGGGCCAAATTCGTTGCAGGATCCAGAGGAATAACAGCGCCGCGGAAATACAAACCAAAATAACAACAACGTTTTCGAACGAAGTGAGCACTGCCGGTTTCTCCTACTATCGCGCCGCTACTCTGCGGCGAACCCCAGTGAAGGCCAGACGGCGAACTTAGCCCGCCGTGGCGGCGAGCTCGTCCAGCAGACTCGCGGCCTTGGTCAGGTTATCAACCCCGAACACCACCAGCGGCCGCATCGATCCCGGCTCCACTCCGCAGTAGCAGTAGTCGATATTGATCTGCCTCTCGCCCAACCGCGAGGCCGTGCGGCCCAATTCACCGGGACGATGCGTCAGCCTGCCGACGGCGACTTCCGTCTCCTCAAAAATCATGCGCATTTTTCCAAGCACTGCCTTCGCCGTCGCCTGATCGTCCACCAGGAACCGCGTCAGGCTCTCACCTTCCTCCACGTAGGACTGGAAAGCGAGAACATTCACCCCTCGTTCCGCCAAGGCCAGGAAACACGCCCCGAGCGCACCCGGCTTGTCTTCAATCGTCACCGTAAACTCCTTCGCTCTAGCCATGCGACCTGAGTCCTTTCATTCCCAGTTTGCCGGCAACCAACGGCGCAGCGCCTATAATGCCTGATTTGCCCACGAACCGGAAAAGTTCCCGTCGCCCGATTCAACAGTGTAGACGCCCCGCCCGCCAGTTGAGCGCGAGCGACTGCGTTGAATCATCATCGCGGAGCGGAGGGCGCGCTGGGCACGCCATCGGCGTTGTAGGCCGTTACGCGGTACTGCACGCCGAGAAAGCTCGGATGCGGGTCGGGCCACGGATCGTCCTCGTCGGTGGCGCAGCGATCGCAAATGGTTTTCCATTCCTTGGTGGACGCGTCGATGCGCTCGATTGAATAACGTATCGCGCCGGCCGAGCCGCGCCAGGCGACCAGGCTGCCGAACACAATCGAGGTAATCACCGGCGGCGGAGGAGTCGCGTGTTTCGGAACCGCGGCGCCCGCCATCGCATACGCGTGCGCGCGCAATTGTTGCGCGCGTGCCGCCATGTCCTCCCGCGTATTCACCATCGTGCTGACCCCGGGATAATACAGCGCCCACCACTGGCCGCTTTCGCCCAGCTCCGCATATGCGTGATTTGTTACGTTCGCGGGAATTAGCTGAAAGCCGAAATTTTCGGCATGCGCCTGCAACGCCCAGAAGTCGTCGCCGGAAACATTGGGATCGTTGGCCAACGTGCTCAGCACCGCCTGCAAATCGTCCTGCGTTTTCCAGTCGGTGCGATCCCAGCCAAACTCATTCACGATGTACGCCTTCCCGTGGCCCGTGATTAAGGCCGCGTCGCGCGAAAACGAGGCGGCCGTCGTGCGCTCCGCACTGCCGCCAATTAATGCGTCCCAGTGCGGGTAATACTCGAACGTGACTAGGTCCGGAGTCTGGTTGTCCAGCACCTTGGGATAGGCACGGAAGATTCCGGACGTGTCCGGATAGAGATGACGCGAATCCCCCGCCTTGATGTGTTTCCCCACAGTTTCCACCCAGTCGGAAACCTGCCTTAGCGCGTCGGCATTTCCGCTCGACAGCAGCGCGATCAGCCCGCACATGTTGCAGTTTTCCCAGGCCAGAATCGTCGGGTCGTCCTTGTAGCGAATGCCCGTCAACGGATTCATGTGGTTGAGCACCGCATCCACATGCTTTTCGTACGCGGCGATCAGCGCCGGGTCGGTGAAGAACTCCTGAGGATTCTGCTTCTTTTCCCAGGCGATGTATTGTCCGATGCCGCCCAGCGTGCATGTTGCGCAATCGCCGATCAGAGTGACGATCACTTTCATTCCATGCTTCCTCGCCGTGGCCAACGCGTAGTCCGACGCCTGAAATCCGGCGCCGTTGAACTTTCCCAGCTCTGGTTCAACGCACAGCGGGCAACCCACCGTATCGCCCATGGTCTGCGACCGCACCACGCGCGCGCCCATTTCGGCGGCGGTCGCGAAGGCGTCCTCGATTTCGAATTTGCTTGGGTAGCGCGTCCCGATCGGATCGTGGGGTCCGTATCCCTCCAATCCGAGCCATTCGATGTTTGGTCCGCTGTAGCGGAACGGTGTGCCATCGAGCATCAGTTTGCTGCCGGCGCGTCGCACAAACGAATTGCTGCCCGCAGTCTGCGCGTCCGCCGCCGAGGTCAGGACGAAGAGCGCGCTGAATACCAGCATTGCAGAAAGCACGATCCGCGAAAGCCGGCAAATTCCGTTCCTGTTGAGCATGATGGTTGCCTGTCTCCGAACCGAGGGCTATTTATCGTCAGCGATTATCGCGAGTGCCATCCTGCTTGGCAACCGAATGTCGTTCTTGCAACGAAGTTCTGGGAAATTGACGATGATGCTCGCTCGCCACTCGCAACCAACGAATCGAATTGAATGGCCTCGGAACAGCTTCCCGTGCTCCCTCATTTTTGTGCCAACATCACTCTTGCAACCGCCCTCCCTCGTGCTAACGTAATTTGTGATGATGGAATACTTGGAACTCGGTAGCACGAAGCCGAACAACCATGGCTAAGCGACCAAGACCCATCGTCCTCACCGTCCTCGACGGCTGGGGCTATCGCGCGGACACCAAAGGCAACGCCATTGCCCTCGCGCGCAAACCAAACTACGACCGCCTCCTCAAGGAATTTCCCAACACCCTGATTCACACCTCCGGCCCCTTCGTCGGTCTGCCCGAAGGACAGATGGGCAATAGCGAAGTGGGTCACCTGAACATCGGCGCCGGCCGCATCGTGCAAATGGATATCACCCGCGTGGATCAGCTCATCGCCAGCGGCGAATTTGCGCGCCAGCCGCTGCTTCTCGAAGCGATGGAGCGCGGCCGCACGCACCAGCTGCATCTGCTCGGCCTGCTCAGCGATGGCGGCGTTCATTCCCACATCGAGCATCTGTTCGCTCTGCTGCGCATGGCACGCGAAAACAAGGTCTCGAAGGTCTTCGTCCACTGCTTCATGGATGGCCGCGACACTCCGCCCGAAAGCGGCATCGATTTCCTCCGGGCCCTGGAACAGAAGATGCGCGAATATGGCGTCGGCCAAATCGCCACCGTCAGCGGCCGTTACTACGCCATGGACCGCGACAATCGCTGGGAGCGCATCGAAAAAGCCTATCGCGCCGTGGTCCACGGCGATTCCGAAGCAAAATTCGCCGATCCCATCGGCGCAATTCGCGCCAGCTACGAAAAGGGTGTCACCGACGAATTCGTGATCCCCGCCGTCATCACCACGCAGGCAGCTCCCGGGAAACCCGCCGTTCCTCGTGGCTTGATTCGCGACGACGATGCCGTCGTCTTCTACAATTTCCGCGCCGATCGCGCCCGGCAAATCACGCGCGCGCTCATTGAGCCGGGCTTCAAGGAATTCGTCGATCCCGCGCGCCCGACAAATCTCGCTTTTGTCGGCATGACCCAGTATGAGAAAAGCTGGCCATGGCTGCGCCATCTGCTCGCGCCCGAAAAGTTGGAACACATCCTGGCCAATGTTTTCGCCGAGCTGCGGTACAAGAATCTGCGCGTCGCGGAAACGGAGAAATACGCGCACGTGACCTATTTTTTCAATGGCGGCGTCGAGAAACCGTTTCCGGGAGAGGAGCGCGTCTTGGTGCCCTCTCCCAAGGTGCCCACTTACAACCTGAAGCCGGAAATGTCCGCCGCTGGAGTCGCCGACGCCGTGATTCACGCCATTGAAAAAGGAGATTTTGACGCCATTATCATGAATTTCGCGAATGCGGACATGGTCGGGCACTCGGGCAAGCTTGAAGCCACGATCAAGGCCGTCGAAACAGTGGACGAAAATCTCGGCAGGATTTTTCAGGCGCTGCGTGCCCGAGGAGGGGCATGGATCATCACCGCCGACCACGGCAACGCGGAAACCATGATTGATCCTGTCACCGGCGGGCCGCACACATATCACACCACCAACCCGGTGCCGTTCATCCTAGTCAGCGATGATGGTCGCGCGCAGTTGCAGCCGGGAGGCTCCCTGCGGGATATCTCTCCGACTATGCTCGGCGTTCTAGGTCTTCCCGAGCCGCGCGAGATGACCGGACGCGATTTGCGAAAAAATCAAAGATGAGCTAAAGAAGGCCGACACGAAACGGGGGGAATGATATGGTTGCGCCGGTTACGGGTGAGTTAAATGTTTACGAGTCGGCGGAAGCGCGATTTGAAATCGCCGCCAAAAGACTGGGTCTGGAGCAGGGCGTTTACCGCTTCCTGAAATGTCCAGAGCGGGAAATCACGGTTTACATCCCGGTGGCGCTGGACACCGGCAAATTGGAAGTCTTCACCGGCTACCGCGTGCTGCATTCCACCGTGCGCGGGCCAGGCAAGGGCGGAATCCGTTTCGCGCCGGACGTCTCCATTGACGAAGTGCGCGCGCTCGCGGCGTGGATGACCTGGAAATGCGCGGTGGTCAACATTCCCTTCGGAGGCGCAAAGGGCGGCGTGATCTGCGATCCGTCGAAACTCTCCAAGGCCGAGCTTGAGCGCGTCACCCGCCGTTACACCGCCTCGCTATCGGACTGGCTCGGACCGGAGCGCGATATTCCCGCTCCCGATATCGGCACAAACGAACAGACCATGGCTTGGGTGATGGACACTTACTCGATGCACTCGCGCCAGGCGATGACCGCCGTGGTCACCGGGAAACCGCTCGACCTGGGCGGATCGCAAGGCCGCCGTGAAGCCACCGGACGCGGCGTGATGATGTGCTGCGACAAGGCGCTCACGAAACTGAAGATGAAGCGCGAGGGTTGCCGCGTGATCATCCAGGGTTTCGGCAACGTCGGCTCGCAGGGCGCGCTGCTGATGCAGGCCGCTGGTTACAAAATCATCGGCGCGGCGGACGTCAACGGCGGACTCTACAACGAGAAGGGAATTGACATTCCAAAATTATACGATTGGGTTTACACGCAGAAAAAACATCTGCCGGAATTTCCCGGCGGCGGAGAAAAAATGTCCTCGCAGGAGGTTCTCTTCCGCCCCACCGACATTCTGGTGCCTGCCGCAACCGAGAATCAAATTACTACCCAAAATGCTGCCCGCGTGGAATGCCGCATTCTCTGCGAGGGTGCCAACGGCCCCACCACTTCTCACGCTGACCCGATCATCGAGAAAAAGGGGATTTTCATCATCCCCGACATTCTTGGAAACGCCGGCGGCGTCACCGTCAGCTACTTCGAATGGGTGCAGGACCGCCAGGGATTTTTCTGGCGCGAAAGTGAAGTGAACGAGCGCCTGAAGGATGTGATGGAGCTAAGTTTCGATACGGTGGTGCGCTACGCGGAAATGCACGGGGTGAACAACCGCATCGCCGCCTACATCGTGGCCATTGACCGGGTCGCTCGAGCCTTGAAATTGAG
The DNA here is from genome assembly GCA_963814605.1 of uncultured Acidobacteriota bacterium. Classification (GTDB taxonomy): domain Bacteria; phylum Acidobacteriota; class Terriglobia; order Acidiferrales; family UBA7541; genus Palsa-295. Next base: position 847,052 of record CAWFDD010000003.1, read on the forward strand.
GGGATTTTATGCTTAAACTACGCCCCGCCTAAGAGGCGGGTGCGGAGGCGCGCATGCAATCTGACTCGATTACCCATGGGGCGGTAAAGTCCGAGACCGAGCATCGGAGCGACATATGCTCGGTGGGCCGCTGGATCCACGACCGCGGCTACGTCGCATCCACCGACGGCAACATCTCCGTGCGGCTGGGCCCCGACCGCATCCTCATCACGCCCACGGCGGTGAGCAAGGGCATGATGAACCCGAACGATATGGTCGTCATTGACCTCGAAGGAAAGCGCGTCGGCGGCCTGCGCAAGCCTTCGTCCGAGCTGGGCATGCATCTTTTGATCTACCGCCTCCGGCCCGATGTCAACGCGGTTTGCCACGCGCATCCGCCGACGGCGACGGGCTACGCCGCAGCGGGAATTCCGCTCGACAAGCCCATCCTCTGCGAGCTGGTAATTGGATTGGGATGCATCCCTGTGGCGAGGTATGGAACTCCGGGCACTTCGGAACTGTGCACGGAAATCGAGCCGTACGTGCAGGGCCACGACGCCATTCTGATGGCCAATCATGGAGTGGTGACCTACGGACCGGATCTGCTGACGTCTTTTCTGCGCATGGAAACCACGGAGCATTTCGCGCAGGTTTCGCTGGTGACCGAGCGCCTCGGGAAGAAAGTCCTGCTCTCCGGCACGGACGTGGAAAAACTCGTTGCCGCCCGCGCGCGCTATGGCGCTGCGGCCCAACCCGATCAGCCACCGGCACCGCAGGACGCCGGAATTGCGGACACTACCGAAACCGGCCGCGTCACACTGACTCGGCGAGAGCTCGAATCGTTGATTGATGAAGCAGTCCGCAGAGATCGCGCTCACCGCTGAAACACGGCGGGAGCCCGTGACCGCGGGCCGCCCGCCGGTTCCCCACCCGAAAACCGCTAAGCCATGATCGTGACGTAGCGCATCTTGCCGCTGAAGTGAATTTCCTTCACCTGAGAGTCAGTCGTCACGATCTGCGAATACTTTGGTTTGTTGGTCTCGTCCTTCCACTCGACCGGCGCTTCCGCGACGACTTTGCCGTTGAGCAGCAGCGTCACTTTTGAATCGTCCGCCTTGACGACGTACGATCCGGGCTTGAGCTGTTTTCCAGCCAGCGTGATCGTGCTCAGCACGTCCACCTGGGTGGTGGTGGCATTTTCGCTCTTTGCTGTGTCGCGGGCCGCGAGCGGCAACGCGAAAAGCAGTGCGACAAGAACTGGCAACAACAGATTTCTTCCACGACGAGCCATTGTTTTTTCCTCCACGATTGAATTCGCTGCCTGCACGTGCTTAGACGCGGGCGTGTCCGCGAGGGAAGCAATTCGGTGTAGAGTTCACCGATTTATTTGTTGGGCCAATTTGGTTTTTATTCACGGAGTAGAAATGCCACCGCATCCGAATTTCCGTATACACGCGCGCAATTCTGCAGCGGCGTTTTCTCGAGTCCTGTGTTTGCGTTAAGCGCCGCTGCGTTGACACCCTTGCGGCGCTAACCGATAATCGCTGGACATGATTGGCTCGCTCCGCGGCAAGCTCGTTGACAAGCGCCCGAATCAGATTCTGCTGGACGTCGGTGGAGTGGGTTATCAGGTGCATATTCCACTCTCCACGTTTGCCGCTTTAGGCGTGCTTCACGACGAAACCACCCTACTGATTCATACGCATGTGCGCGAAGATCAGTTCAATCTTTTCGGATTTATTACCGCGCGCGAGAAACACTGCTTCGAGCTGCTGATTTCCGCTTCCGGCGTGGGGCCTTCACTCGCCCTGAAGATTCTTTCGGGGATGAGCCTGGAAGAACTGGTGCCCGCGATCCGCAAGGGCGATCTGGCGCAACTGGTGCGCATTCCCGGCGTGGGCCGAAAGACCGCCGAGCGCATGGTCGTGGAGCTGCGCGACAAACTCGCCGTGGTGGACGTCCGCGAAGCGGGCAAGCCGGCGACGCGCTCGCAGCTGGAATCGGACGTGGCTTCGGCGCTCGTCAATCTCGGCTACGATGAACGCTCGGTCGAGCGGGCCATCGAGAAGGCGCGTGCATCGGCCGACGCCGATTTCGAGAGTCTATTGCGCGCCTCGCTGCAACTTCTGGGGAGTTCCGCGATGCACAAGAGCGCGCGCGCGGGCGGAGAATCTTAAATGCCGGAGCCGAAAAGACAGCCTGATACGCGCAACCGTCTGGTATCCGGAAAAGCGTTCGATGAGGATGCGCGCATCGAAGCCAGCGTGCGCCCGGCGAATTTCGGGGACTACATCGGGCAGGATCGCGTGAAGGAGAACCTGCAAATCGCCGTCGAGGCGGCACGCGCGCGGGGCGAGGCGCTCGACCACGTGTTGCTTTACGGGCCGCCGGGCCTGGGCAAGACCACGCTCGCGCAAATCCTGGCCAATGAAATGGGTTCGTCCATCAAGATCAGCTCCGGTCCGCTGCTGGAGAAAAAAGGGGACCTTACGGCGGTGCTCACCTCGCTCGACGCGGGCGACTTTCTTTTTCTCGACGAGATTCATCGCCTGCAGCCGGCGCTCGAGGAAATTCTCTATCCCGCCATGGAGGATTTTCGCGTGGACCTGATCATCGGGCAGGGGCCCGGCGCGCGCGTTCATCCTTACCAGCTCAACAAGTTCACGCTGATCGGCGCGACCACGCGCGCGGGCCTGATCATGGCGCCGCTGCGTTCGCGTTTCGGGATCGTGCACCGGCTCGAGTTCTATACGCCGCAGGATTTGCAGCGAATCGTGGCGCGCTCGGCGAAGATTTTGGGCATCACCATGGACGAGGAAGGCGGCGCGGAAATCGCCAGGCGCAGCCGGGGCACTCCGCGCGTAGCGAATCGGCTTCTGCGGCGGGTGCGGGACTATGCCGAAGTGCGCGCCAAGGGCCACATCACGCTCGACGTGGCGCGCGACGCTCTGGCCATGCTGCGCGTGGACGAACACGGCCTGGATGAGATTGACCGCAACCTGATGCTGACCATCATCGAGAAATATTCCGGCGGCCCGGTGGGATTGAATACGATCGCCGCGTCGCTTAGCGAGGAAGAAGACGCCATCGAGGAAATGTACGAACCGTACCTGATGCAACTTGGCTTGCTTGACCGCACCCAGCGCGGCCGCGTGGCCACCGCGCTCGCCTACAAGCATTTCGGCAAGCCCGAGCCGAAGCGCCAGCCGGGACTTTTCTGACAGAGACGAGGCAGCGCCCTCGCCGCCCCGCCTGAGGCACAACCCATCGTAGTTGCCATGGTGCCCCTGCGAGCCGCTACGTGTGTGTTCTATGGGACATCTATTGACCGCAGCAGGATGCATAGTGATGGCCGTCGCGATTCCGAGGGCGGAATCTGCGATCTGGAGGACTACACCGTGCATCGTTCCTATCGTTTCGTCGCTTCGCTATTCCTCGCTGCTGCCATCGTGACACCCGTGTCCGTGCTGGCCGCCCCGGCGCCGCAGTCCGGCGTTCAGGTTCGAGTCTATGACCGGGACCACAAGGACTATCACAACTGGGACGACCGCGAAGACCGCGCCTACCGAGGCTATCTGGCAGAACAGCACATTACCTATCGTGAGTACGATAAACAGAATCACAGAACGCAGAGGAACTACTGGAATTGGCGCCACGAACATCCAGATCACGACTAACTAGGACGATTCATCGAACAACGAAGAGCGCGTTCCGTCCTTAGCGCCGAGGACGGGACGCTGGAATGACGCCGCCCGCCCGTACCCCGCGAACCGGGGACGAACGATGCCCTGCGTTTCTTGGGAGACGAAATGACCGAAAAGCTGAGCGCCCGCTTGTTCTACACCCTGGTGCTTTCCATTATCGTGCTGACGAGCGGATTTGTAGCGGTCGGGATCCGCGCGTTTGCGTCGGCGGCGATTTCAGATTCGATATATCTGGGTGTGTTCAGTATCCTTCTTGTGATCTTTCCCATGTATTTTGTTCTTCGCCAGCCGGTTGGCGCTACAGCGATGGACCGAAAGATTCGCGGGCTTCTTTCCGCCCGATCCCGACAAGTTCCCCGACAGGTGGCGCAGAGGCTGAAGGATCGCCGAAAGCCACTGGTGCAAGGGCAGATTCGGACCGCCGTTGCGCACGAACGGCGGAGCAAGCAGGACGCTAGATTCCCCGTGGTTAGCCTCGAACCGGTTGCGAGCGGTACGCTGCGCGGGTAAGACCGCGTTGGGGATTGTGTCTGCTCTGGTGGCGTACTTCTACTGGCCAGGAGCAGCGAGCCGGCGGCGAGCTCGGCGGACAGCAAATCATTCCGCCGACATTTCGCAGAGTTTTGTGACCGTGTTCCAGTTGCGCGTGGTGGTGCGCTGCTTGAGGACTCTGTCGAGCGTATAGAGCTTGGCGTCGGCGAAGCCGTTGGGGCAGTGCAGGTAAATCTCTCGGCCGGCGTGGTGGTAGCGTTCGGAGCCGATTTTCAATGCGGCGAGTGCTGCGAGGGCGGGTTTTGCGGGGACTTGCTGCAGAAACGTGACGGCAAGCCGCGCCGTTTCGATCGCTTTTTCTTTCATGAACGGATTGCCGGCGAGGACAGTCGACATTTCCGCGGCGCTCCTGACCATCACGGAGACAGGCAGCCGCGATTCGCCGGCGAGTTTTTTCTCAAGCTTCGCTTCCCAGCTGGACGGGCTTCCAGCCGCTTCGAAGACAATGTTGCCGCTCTGTACGTACGTCCGGGCGTTTTTCGCGCCGAGCGCCGCGCACAATTCACGCAGCCGATCCATCTTCAAAATGTTTCCGCCGACGTTTACTCCACGGAGCAGTGCAACCAAGACTGGCATCAGTTGCCCCTATCAGCGACGCGGAACATGAAGCCTTATTGCGAGGACCCTTGCATAGTTTGTGAAGTCAGGGTCTGCCGTGAAAATGGACCATCGGCGGCTCATCGCGATCGAGCAAATCAGAATGTCCACCACGGAGACAATGATTCCCTTTGCTCTGCAGTCATTACTAGCCCTCGCTGCTGCCTCGTAGTCAGAGGCGTCGATGGGTTCATCGGGAAATGACATGAGCGTGATGCGGAGCTTTTCATATTGCGCGGGCGTCTTGATGCCGGAGAGCAATTCCTGGCGGATTGGGCCCATCATTCTCGCACGCCCTTCCCTAACCAATTCGGCCAGTTCATCGACCGTGGATCTTTCGGCACCGCTCAGATCCTGGGCCTTCCGGCGAAGGGCCAGCGACCACACGGAGGTATCAACCAGAACGTTCACGCGCGTTTTGATCGCCGTTCGCGCTTGGGGTCATAGCCCTCTTCGTAGTTGATCGTGCCAAAGAGCGAGAGGATGTTCTGTTGTTTCCGGCGCTCGATGTACTCGTCAAGAGCGGCGGTAACAGTCTCTTTCTTCGTGCGATGACGCCCGAGCTTTCGAGCTTCTTCAATCAGGCGGTCATCGAGGGCTAGATTGGTGGGCATGCGGATTCTCCTTGACAAACGTCACACAGAACAATGTGTGAAGTCAAGTGGGCCTCCATGTGTGAGAAAACGCCGGGCGGGACGGTTTCAAAATTCAAGCTGCAATCCGCTCAGGCTCCGGCCAGACAGCGGTGAGGACCAAGCCGACCGCGATTCCCACGGAGATTTCGAAGAAGCGGTGGACGGCGGTGATCCACGCTGGCTCCGTACGCGCCACGAGCATGACGACGGCCAGGGTAATCCCGGCGTAGCGATACGCGCCGCGCTCGATGTGCAGCACGATGCAGATCAGCCCCAGGACAAACACTCCGGCGCCGAACACGGCTACATTTTGTCCCGCATAGGTCGTCAACAACCCGCCCGCCGCAGCGCCGAGCGCGGTGCCCAGGAAACGCTGAGTCGAAACGGTCCACGCCTCGCCGAGCGTTGATTGCATGACCACGACAGTTGTGACGGCGGCCCAGTAGGACTCCGGCAATCGGAAGAGTCGCGCGATCAAAAGAGAAACGACGACTGCTACCGTCGTCCGCGCGGCGTGCACGATCTCGATTCGATTCGTCCGCGGCCACGCGAGGATTTTCGACTCCGCCATAGGCGCCTCCGTAAGGGTGCATTCTAGCCTGAACGAGGGAACTATTACGGCGGAGGCCCGGCAGCAGCCGGCGCGGCAGGCACAAGACCCGCAGAGGAAAGGCAGTCCTATGTAGAACCGTGCAGGCTAGAATGTGTGCCCACGCATGAGCACCGTTTACCTGTCGCTGGGATCGAACCTGGGAGACCGCGCGGAGAATATCGCGCGGGCGATCAAGGCGCTCGAGGCGCGCGGGGTACGCGTGATACGGCAATCGTCGCTGTACGAAACGGAGCCGGTGGACGTGCGCGGCGGCTGGTTTCTGAATGGCGTAGTTGAGGCCGAAACGAAAATGCTGCCGCGGCAATTGATGCAGACGCTGCTGATCATCGAACGGTCGCTGGGACGAAAGCGGCGGCCGGTTTCCGAGGGCCCCAAGGAGTCGCGCACGATTGACATAGATGTGCTGCTGTTTGGCTCGAGCGTGGTCGGCGAGCCGGATGTGGAGATTCCACATCCGCGAATGGCGAGACGAAAATTCGTGCTCGTGCCGCTGGCGGAGATTGCCGGCGGAGTGGAGCATCCCGTTCTCAAAAAGACCATCGCCGAGCTTCTGGCGGAGACGCCGGACCGCAGCGAGGTGCGCGCGTTCGAGCGCGCTTGACAAGCCATACGCCACGCAGCATTCTCATTCGCAGAGTGTGCTCCCCGTCTTGAGGTGAAATTGTGCGTTACCTCATTCCGACCGTTTTGCTTATTCTCGCCTTCGCCACTGCTGCGCAATCGCAGGTCGCCGCCGTGCGGCTGAAGGTTCGTGTGATTCTTGTGGACAAGGATCTGAACCAGAAACCCGTCCCGCATTTCGATCTCGCGGTTCAGCAGCTTGACGCGGCCGGAGAGCCGACGACATTGAAGACTGGATTCGACGGCAGCGCCGAGGTCTCGCTCCCGGCCGGCAGATACAGACTGACCACGCCGCAGCCCGTCGAATTTCAGGGCAAAAGTTACGGATGGCAAACGGATTTCACGCTCGCAGGGACTGATTTCTCGCTGGAGCTGGGCAACGACAATGCGAAAACTGCGCCCGTGGAAACGGAGGCGTCAGCGCATCCGCCGGACGATCTGGGCGCGCAATTCAGGCGTCTGCGCAACAGCGTCGTGACGGTCTACAGCGAATCCGGCCATGGCACGGGATTCGTCGTGGACCCCAGCGGCTTGGTGGTGACGAACCAGCACGTCGTGGAAAACTCGGAGTACCTTGCCGTGCAGTTTGACGAGAAGCGTAAGGTAGCCGCCCGGCTTCTGGTATTCGATTCGAAGAAAGACGTCGCCGTGCTGTGGGCGAACCTGAGCGCGGACGCGGACGCCGTGGTCGCGCCGATCGCCAAGCCGGAGGCGGGCAAGTCCCCGGTCGCCGAAGGTGATCGGGTGTTCACCATCGGCAGCCCGCTGAATCAGCAGAAGGTCCTGACAACGGGCGTGGTAAGCCGCGTCGCTCCCGACGCGATCATCTCCGACATCAACATCAATCCCGGAAATTCGGGAGGGCCGCTATTCAACTCCGCGGGAAATGTGATCGGCGTAACGACTTTTACGCAGCAGGCCAGCCACGGCCCGGGACTCTCCGGAATCGTGCGGATCGAGGAGGCAGCCGCACTCATCGAGCAGGCGAAGGCGAAAACGGCCGGCGGGTCACCGCCCGCGGCGACGCTGCTGCCCGTGGAACCTCCCGGGCCGTTTCCCGTTGATGCACTCGAGCCGGTTGCGGTGGACAAAGCTTATCTGACCGCTCATTCCTTTCCGGTCGGAGATTTCGAGGTGACGTTTGTTACTCCCGCGTTCGAATACCGTGTCCTGATGGAGCAACAGAAGCTCGCCGAAAAAGAGCGCGAGAAGCGCGACAGTAAACGCGGAGAAAGTGCGAACGAAGCTCCTTCCGCCCCGGATGTCAAGAACTGGGAGGCGGGCGAACACGGGTCCGAGATCAGGATTCGCGTCGGCCCGCAGTTGAAGGTGAAATTCTGGGCTTCGGTGGCCGCACCCAAGGGGCAGGTGAAGGCGCGGTTTAAGAACGATTTCTACCGGATGCGTTTGCTCTGTGGCGCGCAGGAAGTCACGCCCATCCGGCCCGGAAAATTCAAGTTGGTGGCGGACACTTCGGGGTCCGTGGCCATCAACGACACAACCTACGTGGGAATCTACGACTACCCGCCCGACGCGATCGGACCAGGCTGCGCGCAGCCGACCCTGGAGATTTATTCCGCGAAGGACGCGCCGCCGATCGTCAAGCCGCTGGATCAATCCACGATCGACGCGATTTGGAGCGACTTCGAGCCCTACCGCAAGGCGCAGGGCAATCCTGCGCCTGCGCCAAAGTAGCTTACTCGACGATACCAAAACGGGCTGATGCGTTGCCGTGCAGGACGCGGAGCCAGTGCAACGTGAGCGTTTTGGGCGCGAGGGCCTCGAGATCGATTTCGGCCAGGCGGCCTTCGGACTGTTTGCGCCAGCGATAAATTCCCGGCTCGGATTCTTCCTCGATGTGGCCGGTGGCGGGCCGCAGGAAATCCCGGGCGTCGTCAAGTGAAGCCAGGCGGGGTATGCCGGGGCGAGTCATAGCCTCGACCACATAGCTGCGCAGCAGCTTCGGCCAGTAGGAATCGAAAAGCTGCGACGACGCGAAAATGTCGCTCCATGCTGGCTCGGCGCCGAATGCCACGACCACACCGACGACCCGCTCGCCCTTAAGATTGCTGGTCGCGCGATCGAAGCGACGCTGGATTTCCTCGGCGAATGTCTCGACCGATGTGCCGATCGGCGACGCCTGGTAGATTTTCTGGTACGACTGTGTTCCCGAAGCTTCGATCGCGCCGGCCACTGCGGCGCGGGAAATCTGCGGAGCGGCACTCAGTCCAACGCCGTTGCCCCTTCCGTGGCCGCTTCCAGCGACGGCCCCATCTGCCATCGCCGATTCGGAGCTGGCTCCCACCGGAGCCGCTTCACCGCGCACCGCGGCCCATACCTGCTTCTGATCCTGTTCGATTGCGGCTTTCTCGCGCACCGTCGGATAGACCATCACCTGCGCCGCGGAAAATTGCTCCGCGCCGGGAGTCCAGCGGCCGTGTTCGACGCAAAACACGTCGAGCGGCAGGGGCGCCGAGCCGGCGGGCACGATCCGGTCCTTGCCGATCACGCGGTCCTGCTTGCCGCCGGAAACGATTTCACCGGCCAGAAGAATCAGCGGGCGCTTGCCGCGATTGATCAGCACGAGTTGGTTCACTTGCGGGCCACTCGAGAAATTCGGCGGGATGCTTCCGTCGCGCGTGCGGCGCATGTAGGAGCCCTGCTCGGTGACGAGCGCGTCGCCGGAGGCCAGCGCTTCGTCGAGCGTCGCGAATTCGCTGGTATCGGCATCCTGCGCCGCGACTACGGGGAATACGGTGAGGTTTTGGTAGGTGACCGGTGACTCCAGCCGCCAGCCGGTCTGCGCGACCGTGCGATGTCCGCTCGACGCCCTGGCGCACGTTCCAAAGTTGATCGCTGCGACGCCCGCTCCCACGGAAACCAGGATAGCCGCAGTCAGAATCCCGAACACTTTTCGACGATTGGCAGACATGGTGCCTCCTCGATGGCCCGCGTGGTTATTCAACCTATGGTCAGGCGGGCTGCATTACTCAGAACGAACGAGGGGCAATTCCTTGCAGGGTTTTTGGGAGTGTTATTTGGGTGGGAGACGAAAGCCGCGAAGAGAGATCCCTCCGCTCCCGTTGGTCGCCCGGGATGACGATCCTCATCGGATTGTCACGAGTGTCCGCCACGGTCTTTGATATCGTGCAGCTCTTTTTCGCGTTTCTTGCGGCCTTCTTCTTCCTCGCGTTCGAAGTCGGCCATCTCTTCGTCGGTCATCTGGTAGTCCTCGCGCGACGCGAACATCGTTCCGCGGCGAGTGTCGCGCGAGAAGTGGGGATTACGCTTCTTCCTTTTGCCCGCGCCGAAGCCACCGATGCTTCGGATCGGTTCGGCGATGGCGCCGGCTTCGACCAGAAGTTCGCTGACCTTCTCGAGGAAATCGTGGAGATGGTATGGCTTGAGCGAGTAGGGAAGACCTTCACGTTCAAGAATTGGCTGCAAGTCCTTCGCACGCGCGACCGGCACGAGGTAGAGCGCGCGAATGCCTTTCGGAGGCTTCTCGGGTTCCAGAGGCGAGGGGATGGGCTCGGCTTCGGCGAGCTCCTTGAGTATGGCGAAGAGCGGCCCGCGCGGGTCGGCCAGCGTGATATTGACGATCACCAGGCTCCAGGTGCCAGTGGACAGCTCCGTCAGCGCCTGGGCTACGAGCTGAACGATGCGCACACGCCAGCCCTCCGAATCGAGGACGTTTTTCAGCGCGCGCTGGCTGGCCACATCGTCGTCAACGATCAGGATTCCAACATCTTCCACGGCTGGGTCTCCACGGAGGTCGAGTCTCCAAGTATATCGGCTGCAGTACAGTGCGAAATAAGGCCTTGGGACAGGTTTTCCTGGGGAGAGCTTGTACAGCGGAACAGGCGAAATAAAAGCGAAAAATAATTCTTGACATAGCGAACAAAAGGCGAATATAGTCGGCCCCTGTGCGGCGAGGCTGCCAATGGCCACTTCTCCCATACTTCGACCGGTTCCGACGACGCTTCGGCGCCGCCCGGCTGGTGCGAAGCAAACCAGTCTCACCTTATTCCCCCAAGCCGCTCGCCACGGCAACTGTGAGTCGCCAAGCGGTGCTTCCGCGCCCCCTCCGGTGCCAGACCGGAGAACGAAGCCCGCGACGGAACTGGTCGGCATTGCGCGCCTCGCCGCATCCTCCCCCCTCGCTGAAGCCAAGCGCGGGACGGAGTATTTTGTTCTGCCTGTAAAGTCAATCCTGAACGAATGCCACTCTGAACGAGTGCCCTTCCGCTGGACGGTGAACCCCTATCGCGGCTGCGAATTCGGCTGCCGCTACTGCTACGCGCGCTACACCCACGGATACATGGAGCTGGAGACCTCGGATTTCGAATCCAAGATCTATGTAAAGAAGGACACCGGTGCGCTGGCGGAGCGCGATCTAAGCCGCGAGAAAATATGGGGCGAACACATCGCCATCGGAGCAGCGACTGACCCGTATCAGCCGGCGGAGCGCGAGTTCGGAGCGACGCGCGCAATTCTGGAGAAAATGGCGGAGCGCGAAGGGCTGAGCGTTTCGATCACCACGAAGTCGGATCAGGTGGTGCGCGACATTGACCTGCTGCAGAAGATTTCAGCGCGCTCGTCGCTGACCGTCAATCTGTCCATTACCACGCTGCGGCCTCACCTGGCCCGGCTGCTCGAGCCGCGGGCGCCGCGCCCGGACCTGCGGCTGGCGGCTGTGCGCCGGCTGCGCGAGGCGGGAATTTCAGCGGGCGTATTCGCCATGCCGATCCTGCCGTGGCTCACCGACCGCGAGGAAGATCTGGATGCGCTGGCCCGAGGAGCGCGCGATGCAAATGCAGAATGGCTCGCGGCGAGGGTTCTTTATCTCATGCCCGATTCGTGGCGCACGTTCCTGGCGTTTCTCGAGGCCAAATTTCCCCGGCTCGTGGCGCGATATCGCGAATGGTATGGCAGGAATGTGGACGCTCCGGAGATTTATCGCAAGGAAATGTCCGCGCGCATCGAGAACCTCCGCCGCAAGTATGGCTTGGGCTCGCGCCCGGAGACACCTCCGGCGCGGTCATGGCAATCACCGCAAATGCAACTCGCCCTCGATAAAGGAGAACAGTAATGCCGAACGTAGCAGCGCGTAGAAAGCAGCCGCGTGGCAGGCATCGGCGAGCGGCACAGCCGAGACTGGCGCTCGTACCCGCGACGGCGGCCGTTCCGGTGGAAGAAAAGCCCGTTCGCGGCGTGAAGCTGAAGACCGTCTCCACATCTACGTTGGTTTTTGCGCTACTCTGCGTAGCGGCATTTGCCGCCGGTCGCCCGCCGGCCTCCGCCATGGGCGCCGCTGGCGGCCACGAGACCAAGGGAGCCGCTCATGTTTCTCGGACTACGCACCGCCGCTTACCAGGTAAAAGATCTCGCCAAAGCCAAAGCCTGGTACAGCAACGTGTTGGGCTTGCAGCCATACTTTGATCAACCATTCTACGTGGGGTTTAACGTTGGCGGATATGAGCTGGGACTTGTGCCCGATGCGGGAGCCGGCCCCAAGCGGACGCCGGCCGGGATCGCGTACTGGGGCGTCGAAGACGCGCAGATCGCCTACAAGCGCCTGATCGATCTCGGCGCCACGGGGCAAGATCCGATTCAGGACGTCGGCGACGGAATTCTGATCGGTGCCGTGCACGACCCGTTTGGAAACACGCTGGGCGTCATCCAGAATCCGAAATTCAAGATCAAGGAAACGTAAGCGCGCCTGCGCCGCCTACGGAATAATGATTCGCGGCGCTTCTTTTGCTGCTCCGGCCGAAAGAGGGAAGCGCGCGTGCAGAAAATTTAGAAACGCGCGCGAACGCGAACGCCCGTTGGTTTCCCGCTTCGCGATGCGCAGCAGAAATACCAGCAGCAGAAACGCGTCCGAATCCTTCAGCGCGGGCATTCCCGATTCGTTCTTCTTGAATTCCTGCAGGAACTCGGCGATTTGACCGTAGAGCGCCCGCGCGATCGGCGCATCCGGCGGCTTCTCGTAATAGATGCCCGATCCCAGAGTTCGCAGCGTTTCAGCCAGAGCCTCGATCGCGGCGCATACCGCGCTATCGCTCAGTTCCTTGTGCTGGATCTGAAAATTCAGAATGGCGCCCGCCAGTCCGGCAATCACCGGCCAGCGTTCGTAGACGAAGTCTTCCCGCACATGAATATCGCGGTACGGGTAATCGTCAGCCGAGAGGGGTTTGCGGTGCTCTGCTTCATATCGGTGCGCCGCGACGAGATGCGAACAATCGGAGCGGGCAGTCAATGGTGACTTCGCGCTCGCGGCCGCAGCAGATGGCGCAGATTTTCTCTCCCATGGCGGGACAAAACCGTTTCGGCGGCCGCTTCTCGCAGATGGCACAGCTCATTCAGTCTCCTGACGATTGATGCGTTCGGCCGGCGCGCAGGCGAACAGATTACGGGAAGATCCGGACAGCGGCAAGCGAGCGAACGGAACTTGCGAGCGAACGATTCGTCGCCCGCCAGGACCAGCAGGACGATCCTGCGGCGAGTGAGGAGTGCGACGAATCCCGTCTCTTTACTTCAAGAACACCTTGGGCTCAACTGACATTCCGATGCGCAGCGAGTGATCGGAGTTCTCTCCCGGATCGAGGACGATCTTGACGGGAACCCTCTGCACTACCTTCACGTAATTCCCGGTCGCGTTCTCCGGCGGCAGCAAACTCAGCCGCGCGCCGCTCGATCCGGCGATGCTGTCCACGTGCGCTTTGTAGACGCGCCCATTCGTGTCCGCTTTGATTTCCGCGCGCTGGCCGGGATGCATGTATTTGAGTTGTGTTTCCTTGAAATTCGCGGTTACCCAGACGTCGTCCAACGGGACCACGGTGGCGAGCTGCTGCCCCGGCTGGACGTTCATGCCCACTTCCACATTCTTCATCACCACGCCGGTCGCCGGAGCCGTGATCTTTGTGTACTGGAGATTGAGCTCAGCCTGTTCCAGCGCGGCTTGCTTCGCTTGTGCGTTGGCGTCCGCCGAATTGGCGCGGGCCCGCATGGAGGCGACCTGGCTGGGGCCGGTTTGCGACGCCCTGAAATTTGCCTGCGCTGTGGTCAGGCGGCTGCGCGCTTGCGTCACCTGCTGCGCGGCGGCTGCGGCCGAGGCCTTCGCAGCCGCGACGCCGGCGGCATCTGCCGCGGCAGTTGCCACGGCCTGATCGTATTGCTGCTGGGAAATTTCCTGTTTGTCCACCAGCTGTTTGTACCTCACCAGGTCGTTTTGCGCCTTCACATTGTTCGCTTCCGCCTCCACCAGAGACGCCTGAGCCGCGTCGTACTGCTGCTGCGCCGCGCTAATTCCCGCCTCGGCATTGGCGACGTCAGCCTCGGACGAGGAAGTCTGGCTGGTCGTATTTACCGACATGACTGGCACATTGATATTCTGCGATTGTGCGCTCGCCTGCGCGTCGGCCTGGTTGGCGCGGGCCTGGTCCACGGCAACTTGATAATCGCGCGGGTCGATTTCGACGAGAACTTGGCCGGCTTGCACGGCCTGGTTGTCGTCTACGTTCACTTTTGCGACGTAGCCGGAAATGCGCGCGCTGACCGGCATCACATGGCCATCCACCTCCGCGTCGTCGGTTGATTCGTAGCTCGAGAAATATCGCCACGCGAAGAAACCGCCCACCAGCAAAACGATCACCGCGCCAATCAGGAAAAGCCGGGTGTTGGGCCGCCTGCGAAGGTAGTCGGAGGCGCGAGACGCGGCAGGCGACTGGGCCGGGCGGGTTTCCGCTGCCGCCGGGCTTTCCGCGGGGGCAGCAGGTGAGGTCTCGGTTTCGGTGTTCTGTGCCATGATTTAGTTTCCTTTGAAATACACTTTCACGCCTTCTTCGGCCGCGCCCATCGCGCGGGCCAATGAAATCTTGGCGTAGTTATCGGTGTACAGGCTCGAAATATAGTTTTCGTGCGCCGTGGCCACGGCCTCCTGGGCCTGCACAACTTCCACCGTGTCGGTCACACCGGCGCGGAAGCGGTCTTGAGACTGCGCCAGCGTTTGATCGGCGAGGTCAATATTGCTCCGCGCCACGGCAACCTGTTCCTCGCCCGATTCGACGTTGAGCAGCGCCGTGCGAACGTCCGCGTCAATTTGAGCGCGAATATTTTCAAGCCGCTCGCGGCTTCGCTCAAGCTGCGCCGTCGCTTCGAGGACGTCGCCCTGCACGCGGCCGCCTTGAAAGATCGGAATGGTCAGCGTGCCGCGCGCGTCGAAGACCCCGTGCGTCTGAATGCTCGGAAAGGTTCCTGCTAGGCCGTAGTCTGCGCTGACGCCAAAGGAAGGGAGATATCCCCCTTCGGCGGCCTTGCGCGAATATTCGCTGGCGCGCACATCCGCGAGCGCCGCTTGATAATCGGAACGCGTGTCGTATGCGCGTTTGAGCGCTTCTTCGACGGTCATGCCGGCAAACGGCTCGTACGGCGACTTGTCTGCAAGTTCGAATTCCTGCCCGGGAGCGAGCCCGATCACGCGCGCGAGCGTCAGCTTCTCAATGGCGAAATCGTTCCTTGCCTGGATCAATCGTTGCTGGCGCGTTTTCAGTTCGACCAGCGCTCGCAGTCCGTCAATGGCAGGCGAGGTTCCCGCGGTCACTTGATCGGCGGCCTGGTCGTAAAGCGACTGCGCCGTTTTCGTCTGCGCATCTGCCGTCTCGACGCGCGCTTCATCCGCTACGGCCTGCAAATACGTGTAGCCGACCGACAAAATCACCAGGTCGCGCGCGTCCTTGTAGGTGGACTGCGCGGATTTCACGCTTTGCGCCGCCGCGCGCGAGTTGTTGATTGCCTTCCAGTCAAAAACGGATTGCGTCAGATACGCTCGCGAATCGAAATAGGCGAACGGTCCGACGACGGAGGGAATCGAAAATCCTGCGCCGGGCGGAAATTTGAAATTAAATCCAAACTCCGCCAGATCCACTTGCGAGCCGTTCATGTAAGACGACGTAGTGAGATTGGGCAGCAGCGAACTCAACTGCTGCCAGCGCGCTCCGCGAGCCGAACGTGCGTCCGCGCTCGAAAGCAGCACGCCCAGATTCTGCTTCAACCCGCGAGCGAACGCATCCCTCAACGTAAGTTGCAAAACTCCAGGCTCGAGCTTGGAAGGGACGCTGCCGGAATACGGATTTTGGGAGGCCACCGGCCCGGCGGGCGGGGCAGGGAAGCCCAACGGCACATCTTGCGCGCCGGAGGGCTTCGCTGCCAGTGCCCACAGCGCAATAAAAACCAGGGACGTGATTGCCAGCCGGCGCATCACTGCTTTTCCTCCCGAAAGCCGTCTCGTTTTGGATGATTCCGGGCGCGTCGCGGTCGCAGCGCTTCCGCGCGAAAAAGTTTCGACATGCGCTTTCCGGCTGCTCATCGGACGCTCCGGCGATGCTTGGCGCTCCTGCGTTTCGTATCGGCAAGCAGCCCGGGCAAGAACAGGTCCCACGCCGCCTGAGCCGTGCCGCGCAACGACGAGTCCGGATGCAGCGCCCATGCCAGGGTCACGCCGAACAGCTGAATTTGAACCAGCCGCGCCAACTCCGCAGCCGCCATGTCGCGTCGCACCTCGCCTCGCTCCTGCGCGATCTCGAAAATTTCCGCCAGCAGACGGCGAGCGAACACCAACCGCTTGTGCAATTGCGCGCGCACGGGTGCGCACGAAGCGTGCGCCGCGTAGATGGCGCGAAGCAGGGCGGGGCTCTCCTTGGCCTGGCCTGCCATGTCGGTCGCCAGTTGCCTCATCAGCGGAAGAACGGGTTCGGATTTCGCGCGTTCGAGCGCGCGTTCGACCGCGGCGATGCGCTCGGCGCCGAACGTCGCCAGCACGTGCTCCTTCGTTTCAAAGTAATTGAAGAAGGTGCCTTTGCCCACGTCCGCCGCGTCGGTGATGTCCTCGACGGTGGTTTCCAGGTAGCCGCGCTCGGCAAAAAGACGAAGCGCAGCGCGAAACAGACGCTCGCGGATTTCCGTGCGATGGCGTTCGCGGCGGCCTGTTTGCCCCACGACGACGCGTGTTGCGGTGGCGGTGGACGATGCCACAAACGTTCTCCCAGTAAGACGGACCGACATATTCGACTTTAAGTCATATTTGAGTGCCGGTCAAGATCTGCTGCAACCGGCGACCGGCCGGAACCTCCAGGCGGGAATCGCTTGCGCCGAAGGAGTGATCCTCCGGCGCGGCTCGCAAAGAAGCCGCTACTTCGAAAGATTCTTGGGGGTGTGCTGATTCAACGTGGCCGTCAGCATCCTCGCCGCCGGCGGCACGGGAACCGCGCCGTGCAGCACGATATCCTTCGACGGAATATGCTTGCCGTATATGCGCTCGTTCGCATCTTCATCCGGACGCAGCGTGGATCCCTCAAGCGAAATGCCCGCGAACAGTCCTCGCGCCCGCGAATAGGTCAAAACCTCCGCGCGCATGGTGACGTCGGTGTCCGCCTCGGCGTCCCGGCCCACCGGTCCCGCTGCCGCGGAAGCGTCCGCGCCCAGCTTCACTTTGCTGCTCAGAATCGCGCCAGCGCCTTCCTTGTTCATGATCAGCAGGACGAAATCCGTCGCCTGCGCGCCGATCTGGAATCCGAAGCTGCCGCCTTCCAGCGCCATCATGCTCGGCGCGCCCCACGGGCCTTGCATGGTGTCGCCGCTCCGGCAGGTCATGGCGCCGCGCCCGTAGCTGCCGCCCACGATAAACGCGGCTTTCAAAACCGTGGGGATGACCACCACGCAGTCCGCCTTGTCTATTAGGCTTTGCGGAATGTCGTCCGGAATATTCAGAATCTCTTTCAATACCGTTCCGGCATTGCGCAGGCGATCTTCGTCTTTTTCCTTGTCGTCTCCCCGCGCCGGGCTGCACAGGGCTACCAGGCCTAGCAACGTAGCGCACAGCATCAACGACAGCGTTTTCCTTGCCATGAGTGCCTCCTCCGATGGGCGGGGCACCATGATAGTTGTTTCGGGCGGCGTCGCGCAACCCTGCCGCTAAAGCCCGGGGCATCGCGGCGTTTGCTGCCATATAATTGGACGAACGATATGGGAATCGCGCATCGCGTGAAATCACTTGTCAATTTTCAATGCGCCCATCGCGGCCTGCACGCGCTTGCGGCTGCCACGGTCATTTGGGCTGCGGTTGCCATGGCTGCCCCGCATGCGGCGGCGCAGACCGCTTCGCACACCAAAGTGACGCACCCAGCCGCGCCCGCGAAGGAGCGCCCGGATGTGGCTCGTTTTCGCGCGCGCCTGGAGACCGAGCTCGGCCGGGCCAACGCCGCGAAGCTCTACTGGGGAATTCAAATTACGGATCGAGACACGGGCGAAACCCTTTACGAGCTGAACGCGGATCATTTCTTCACGCCCGCATCGAACGCTAAAATTATCACCACTGCGCTCGCGCTGGCCACGCTCGGCGGCGATTACCGGTTTCACACCACGCTGGAATCGAAATCCCCCGTCGGCAGCGACGGCCGCCTCGCCGGATCTCTGATTCTCGTCGGACGCGGCGACCCCGATCTTTCCAATCGCCGCTTCCCCTACGCGGGCCGCGGCGACCGCGTCGGCGTCGTCGAGAAAATTCTGGCCGAGCTGGCCGATGAAGCTGTCGCCAAGGGACTTCGCGAAGTGGATGGGGATATCGTCGCGGACGACAGCTATTTTCCCTACGATCCCTATCCCGCGGGATGGACCACCGGCGATCTGTTTTTCTCCTTCGGCTCGCCGGTCACCGCCATCGACTTCAATGACAACGTTGTTTCGATCGCTATCGAGCCCGGCCAGCTCACCGGCGATCCGGCCACCATCCGAACCGAGCCCGCAGCTGCTCTCAGCGCCATAACGACAGAAATCACCACCGGCCCGCCCAACACGCCTTCGGATTTCGCGGTCGTCCGCCAGCCGGGAGTCAATTTTATCCTGCTGCGCGGCGCCATCGCGCTGGGACACGCGCCCATGCGGCTCGACGTTGCCATGACCGCGCCCGCGGAAACGGCCGCGCTCGCGCTCAGACAGCTGCTCGAAGCGCGCGGCGTGCGTGTCACCGGTGAAACTCGCGTGCAGCACGCGCCACCGCCCTTCTCGAATGCCGGCGGCGAGCCGATCATCCCAGATCCGCTTCCGCAATTGCCGGAGCCGAATGCCGCCATTCTTGCGGAGCACATTTCTCCGCCGCTCTTGGAAAGCATTCGCCTCACCAACAAGATGAGCCACAATCTGCACACCGAACTATTCCTGCGCACAGTCGGGCGCGCAAAGCTCGGTGTCGGCTCAACCGCCGCGGGGTTGAAAGTCGAGCGCGAATTCTTGCGAACCGCCGGAGTGGCAGACGGCGACATTTTGCTTTCGGACGGCTCGGGGCTCGCTCGCGACGATCTGGTCACGCCTCGCGGGATCGTCACGCTGCTGCGTTACATCGCCCGCCAGCCCTGGGGCACGGATTTTCTCACGACGCTGCCGGTAGCCGGCGTGGACGGCACGCTCGAAGGACGCATGACCGGCAGCGCTGCGTCGGGCCTGATCGAAGCCAAGACCGGCGAGGTCGATCACGTGCGCGCGCTCTCCGGCTACGCCACCACGCTCCGCGGCGAGTCCCTGGTCTTCTCGATTTTCTACAACAACGATCCGCAGCATGGCGCGGGAACCGCCATCCCGGTCGATTCCATCGCCACCGCCATGATCGAAACGCTGGGTCCATCGCCGCTGGCCGCCAAAAAATGAAGCGGCGCGCCAAAGTCATCACCGTATTCGGCAGCTCGCGGTCGCGCGAAGGCGACGCGCACTGCGCGCAGGCCCATGCACTCGGAGCCGCGCTGGCCGCAGCGGGCTTCGTCGTTTGCAGCGGCGGTTACGCGGGCGTGATGGAGGCCGTTTCGCGCGGCGCGAAAGACGCGGGCGGGAAAACGCTCGGCATCACCTCCAAGTTTTTCAAAGGCCGCGCCAACCGCTGGGTGGACGAAGAGATTCGCACGAAAACCTGGCAGGACCGCCTTTTCGAGCTGATCAAGCGCGGCCACGGCTACGTTACCTGCCCCGGCGGCACGGGAACTCTGGTCGAACTCGCCGTGGTCTGGGAGATGCTGAATAAAGGAGCCATGAAAAAGAAACCGCTGGTCGTGCTGGGCGATTTCTGGCAACCGATTATCGACCGGGTGCGCGAAGTCGAGCTCGGCCATCCTTCGCCTTGGGGCCAGCGCGACGGCCAGCTCGTCCGCATCGCATGTTCGCCGTCCGACGCGGCCACCTTTCTTGCCGCGAGTTTTGTCGCGCGCTGATTTCCCACAGACAACCGGGCTACAATCGATACGTCGCCAATGTCTCGTTCCGCAGAACAGCTTCTCGAATTCGACCGGCTGAAGGAAATTGTCGGCCTCTCAACCACGTGTGCGCCCGGCCGGCGAGCGATCGAAGCGCTTGCGCCGCGACAGGATGTCGCCTCGCTCGAAACCGAATTTGCCCTGGTCCGCGAAGCCGTCGCCTATCTGCGCGCAGGTTCGGAGCTGGGTTTCGGTTCACTGGCCGATCCGGACACGTGGATCGCGCGAATCGCCGTGCCGGCCTCGGTGCTCGTTCCCGCGGAGCTCCTCGACGTCGCCTCGCTTGCGGAAACCGCCGGCGGCGTCCGGCAGACCTTCAAGGGCGAAGCCGCGAAGTATCCGCGCCTGGCGGAACGCGCAGCGGCCCTTGCCGATTTCCGGTCGCTACTGACCGCGATTCGCCGCGCGGTAATGCCCAACGGCGAAATCAGCGACGATGCCTCGCCGCAGTTGAAGCGAATTCGCGCGCACAAAATCCAGGCGCGCGAAAAAATTCGGCGCTCGCTCGAATCCATTCTGCGCGCCCGCGGCGAGCCGACGGGCGAAGACTACGTCACGCTGCGCAACGATCGCTTCGTCATTCCGGTGCGCGCCTCGGACCGCCGCGGGGTGCCGGGAGTGGTCCACGCCGCAAGCGCCACGGGTCAGACCGTTTTCGTCGAGCCTCTTGAGGCCATTGATCTGAATAACCGCTTGGTGCAGTTGAGCGAGGACGAAACCTCCGAAATCGCGCGCATCCTCGAGGAGCTTACCGATCGCGTGCGCGGGGAACGAGGTCCGCTCGATGCTGCGGCATCCTCCATCGCCCATCTCGATTCGATTTTCGCGCGCGCCCGGTTTGCGCGGGAATTCGATTGCGTCGTGCCGGTATTTGCAACCGGGAATCTGCTGCGCCTGGAAGCCGCGCGCAATCCGGTGCTCGAAGCGACGCTGCGCCCCCAGGGACGCAAGGCGGTCCCCATGTCCCTGGCCCTCGGCGGCGACGAGACGGTGATGGTTGTCAGCGGGCCGAACACCGGCGGCAAGACCGTTTCGCTCAAAACTGTGGGCCTCGCGGCGCTTTCCGCTCAGTCCGGAATTCCCGTCGCGGCGGATCGCGCCGAAATGCCGGTTTTCGACCGCGTCCTCGCGGACATCGGCGACGAGCAGTCCATTGCCGCGGACCTTTCCACATTCTCGGCGCACATGCTGAATCTGAAATCGATGCTGGAGATCGCCACCGACCGCTCGTTGATTCTGGTGGACGAAATGGGCACCGGCACGGCGCCGGAGGAAGGCGCCGCGCTCGCCGTTGCGCTGCTCGAGGAATTTCGCGCGCGCCGCCCGCTGACGCTGGCCACCACTCACCACGATCGCCTGAAGGCCTACGCCTCCACCACGCCGGGAATCGTCAACGCCGCGATGGAATTCGATCAGGTCAATTTGCGGCCGACCTACCGGCTGCTCGTGGGCGTCCCGGGAACGTCCAGCGGAATTGAAATCGCGCGGCGGCTCGGCTTGCCCTCGCGCGTGCTGGAACACGCGCAGGCGAGCCTTTCGCCGGAATCGCGCGAGGCCCGCGACCTGATCGCCTATTTGCACCGCAGCCGCGACGAAATGGAGCAGGTGACCCGCCAGGGCCGCGAGGAACTGGCGCGGCTCGAGGGCGAGCGTCGCCTGCTGCAAACGGAATGGGTCGAGCGGCAGAAGAGGCGCATCGCGGAATTGGAAAAGAGTTTTCTGGCCACGCAGAAGCGGCTCGAAAGCGAAGTCGAACGCCTCGCCGCCGAAATCAAGGATCGCGCCGCGCGCGCGCAGCTCGAAAAACAAGCCGGCCGGCGCATGGGAAAGCTGGCCTCCGATGCGCGCGCCGAAGCCGACGCCGCAGTCGTCGAAACCCTCGCTGCGTCTCAGGCCGATTTGGGCGCTTCGGCGGTCGCGCTCGCGGCGCCGGTCGCGCCGGAACTTCTCGCCGAAGGAGCGCGCGTGCAGGTGAAGGGATTCAAGCAAGGCCTCGTGTTTCGCCGCCATGATGGGCGAACCGCCGAAGTCGAAGCCGGACCCATGCGCATGAAGGTTCCGCTGGCCGATATCGTCGGCTTCGAGGGCGATGCAGCTTCTGCGAATCGGAAAGCCGCTGCGCCGGAGCGCCGCCGCGGGATCACTGTTCACGCGCAGCCAAGCGACGAGCCCGCCGCCGAGGAAATCAACGTGATCGGCTGCACCGTGGAAGAAGCGACCAGTCGCGTGGACAAGTTCATCGACGAAGCGGCCCTGCGCGATCTTCTCCGCGTTCGAATCATTCACGGCCATGGCACCGGAGCTCTGCGCAGGGGCCTCGCCGAATACTTGTCTTCGCACCCTCTCGTCGCCAGCATTCACGCCGAGGCGGAAGATCGAGGCGGCACAGCGATAACCATCGCCGAGTTGAAATCCTGATCACATGATGCTAAACGTGCTCTCCAGGGCATGGCAATGGCGAAAATCGAAACTCGAAATCCGAAACTCGCCAAACCGACGCCCATAAATACCGGTGAGGTGCGGGATTTCACTGACTTGGATGTCTGGAAACTTGGAAAGGAATTGCGAAAGACCATTTACGCGATCACCCGAAGATTTCCGAGTGATGAGAAACGCGCCTTGACCGATCAAATGCGCCGCCCGGCTCTTTCGGTCACTGCGAACGTTGCGGAAGGCTTTGGCCGGTTCTCCTATAAAGAGAATATCCAGTTCTGTCGACACGCCCGGGGCTCAGCCTTCGAACTGCGGGATCACTTAACTTCGGCGCTTGATGCCGCGTACATCTCATACCCAGAATGGAAAGAAATTGATACGGCCGCGCAAAGGGTAATTCAGGTCCTGAACGGTTACATCCGCGCGACTCAACGGTTGGCGATGAATAGCCGACCAGCGAATTAAGGAGAAACGAGTTTCGAATTTCGCTTTTCGAGTTTCGTCACTATGGCTGAAGCCGGCTCATTCGCGGAGAAGGTAAAGCAGCAGGCGGACATCGTCCGCGTCATCGGCGAATACGTCCGTCTGAAGAAGACCGGGCAGAATTTTACAGGGCTGTGCCCGTTCCACCAGGAAAAGACTCCTTCGTTCGCCGTCCATCCGGTCCGCCAGATCTATCACTGCTTCGGCTGCGGCGCGGGCGGCGACGTTTTCAAATTCGTGCAGGAAATGGACAAGTGCCCGTTTCCCGAGGCGATACGCATCGTCGCCGAGAAATGCGGAATCCCGATTCCCAGGCCGCGCGAGCGTTCGCCGGAGGAGCACCGCGAAAATCAGCAGCGCAGTGCGCTGGTGGAAATGCAGCGGGAGGCGGCGGCATTCTTTGCGCGCCAGCTTCGCGAAAGTCACGAAGGCAAAATCTCCGAAGCGTATCTCGAAGACCGCGGATTGAATCGCGAGGCGATCGCGCGTTTCGGCCTCGGATGGGCGCCCGCTTCGGGCGACGCGCTGCTGCGCCTGCTGAAACAGAAATATCCCGAAAAGCTGCTCGAAGCCTCCGGCCTTTTCTCGCGCAACGAGGGCGGACGTCTGTACGACCGCTTCCGCCGCCGCATCATGTTCCCCATCGCCAACGAAGCCGGGAAAGTGATTGCCTTCGGCGGGCGCGCCATGGGCGACGACTTGCCGAAGTACATGAACTCGCCCGAGACGCCGATCTATTCCAAAAGCAACGTGCTCTACCATCTGGATCGCGCCAAGGAAGAGCTGCGAAAAAGCGATTTCGGCATTCTCGTCGAAGGTTACATGGACGCAATCGCCGTGGCGCGCGCGGGAATCGCGAACGTGGTCGCCAGCTGCGGCACCAGCCTGGCGGAGCCGCAGATCAAACTGCTGGGCCGCTTCACGCGCCGCGTGGTGGTGAATTACGATCCCGATACCGCGGGACAGGTGGCGACCGAGCGATCGGTGACGCTCCTGCTCGAAAAAGAATTTGACGTGCGCGTGCTGGCGCTGCCGGGCGGCGCGGACCCCGACAAATTCCTGAAGGAGCACGGCGCGGAGGCCTATCGCAAATTGCTCGCGCAGGCGCCGCCGTATCTCGATTACCTGATCGGGCGCGCGCGGCACATGGACCGTTCGACGGCCGCTGGAAAAGTCGCCGCGCTGAATTTTCTGATGCCCTACATTCAGCGCCTTCCGAACCGCCTGCTGCGTTCGGAATGGGCCACGCGCGTCGCTTCGGAATTGCGCGTGGACGAGCCCGTGCTGCGCGAAGAGCTCCGCCGCGCGGCCATCGAGCGTCGCAGCGAAGTGAAGCCGAAAGCGGGCTTGCTGGCGCCGGTGGTGAAACCCGCCGAGCGGCAACTGATCCGCATGCTGATCGAATCCGGGGGCTTCCGCGAAAAACTGGCGCACGAGCTGGCCGCGGACGCGTTGCATCGCGGTCTGGAGAGCGAAAAAATCCTGGACCTGCTAATCTCCAAGGTGGGCGATGCGCCTGATCCGACTGCGCTCGCCGCGGCCCTGGAAGAGAAAGACCGCCGGTTGTTGTTCGAGGTTCTCTTCGAGTCCTCCGGCGAAGCGACCTGGGAATCGGCGGAAAGCTGCTTGAGCGTCCTGCGGAGCCGCCGCGACGAACTCGAGCTCGCTGAGTTGCAGCGAAAGATTGAATCCAAAGCTTCCCCCAGCGAATTAAATCGCTTACTTACCCAACGATTGGAACTGCAGAAAAAACTGGCGCAACGCTGAGATTGACCTGAAAAACGAC
The DNA here is from genome assembly GCA_963814605.1 of uncultured Acidobacteriota bacterium. GTDB lineage: Bacteria > Acidobacteriota > Terriglobia > Acidiferrales > UBA7541 > Palsa-295. Next base: position 871,753 of record CAWFDD010000003.1, read on the forward strand.
CTGAAAACGACCTGAAAATGCCTTCGAAACTTCCGTCCATCGTGATCGTCGGCCGCCCCAACGTGGGCAAGTCCACGCTATTTAACCGCCTGACCGGCACGCGGCGCTCCATCGTCACCAACGAGCCCGGCATCACCCGCGACCGCATCTACGGCGTCGCCCACTGGGAAGGCCGCGCGTTCGAAGTCGTGGACACCGGCGGAATCGTGCCGGAAGACAAGGCCGGCATTCCCGGCGAAATTCTGCGGCAGGCGCACGTGGCGATTGAAAACGCGGCGCGCGTGGTGCAGGTGGTGGACGGCCGCGAAGGGCCGGTGCCGCTCGACGCGGAGCTCGCCCAATTGCTGCGCCGCGCCGGCAAGCCGCCCGTGCTTGCGGTGAACAAAGTGGATTTGCCGCAGCAGACGCAAATGGCGGCGCAGTTTTACGAGCTGGGCGACGAAGTCTTTCCGATTTCGGCGGAGCACGGATTCGGAATTGACACGCTGCTCGATTCGCTGACCAAGGATTTCGCGCTGGGTGAGGCGCCCGAGGGCAAGCCGGACATCAACATCGCCATCATCGGGCGGCCCAACGTTGGCAAATCCACGCTGCTGAACCAGCTGGTGGGCGCGGAGCGGTCCATCGTCTCGGCAGAACCAGGCACGACGCGGGACGCCGTGGATACGGTGGTCGAGCGCCACGGCAAAACCTATCGGTTTCTCGACACCGCCGGAATCCGCCGCAAGGGCAAGACGAAACTGATCGCCGAAAAATTGAGCGTGATCATGGCGCGGCGGCACCTGGAACGCGCGGACATTGCGGTGATCGTCGTGGATGGATCGGTCGGAGTGACATCGCACGACGCGACCATCGCGAGTTACGCCGAGCAGTCCGGCCGCTCGGTGATCATCGCCATGAACAAATGGGATCTGGCGCTCCAGGCCGCTCAGGAAAAAGCCGCGCGCGAGAAAAAACACGGCGAAAAGGGCGCGGGTGGAAATCCGAGCAAGCTCCTGGCGGATTACGAGCCGATCGTGCGTGAAAAATTCAAATTTCTCGCCTACGCGCCCATTGTGTTTCTTTCCGCGCTGACGGGCGAGCGCGTCGAGAAGCTCTATACGCTGATTGACCGCGTCGCCCAGGCGCGTTACCGGCGCATTTCAACCGGCGAGCTCAACCGCTGGCTGGCCGGCGTTGATCTCGACCGCGGAACTTCTCCGGCGAGCCGCAAGGTGAAAATTTATTACCTGACGCAGGCGACCACCGGGCCGCCCACGTTTGTGCTGTTCACAAATCAGACCAAGCCGCTGCATTTCAGCTATCAGCGGTTTCTCGAGAATCGCCTGCGCGAGGCGTTTGATTTCGTCGGCACGCCGATTCGTTTCACCATGCGGCTGAAAAAGCGCGCGCTGCACAAGGACGGGGATCGCGAGCCTCGCCGCATCACCAAGCACGAGCCTCGCCACAGCGACAAACGCAAGTGGCATCCCGAGAAGAAGAAGCGCGACCGCCGCTAGTCGCGCCCTGCCTTGCCCGTTACCACACTCCGCTCAGGGGTTGACACCGCGCCAAATCGGCCTAGGATACTTGCAAGTCATGGCGAGTGCGGCCCAAGCTGCGCAGCAACTCCCGGAGAAGAGTCTTTTCCGCATCGGGGAAGTGAGCCGTCTGACGGCCACGAAGACGTTCGTGCTGCGCTACTGGGAATCCGAATTTCCGAACTTGCAGCCGGTGAAAAGTCCCAGCGGGCACCGTCTTTACCGGCGCGAGGATATCGAGACGGTCTTCGAAATCAAGCGGCTGCTTTACGAAGAGGGCTTTACCATCGCCGGTGCGCGGAAGCATCTGGCGGATCTGAACGGCAGCAACGGAGCTGCCGGCGCACGCGACGAGACACCGCGCGAATTCGCGCGCGCCGCGGAAGCACCCGCGAGACATGCGCCCACATCGCGCGCGCACCGAAAATTCCTGCTCGACCTCCACGAAGAGCTTCTGGCCGTCTTGACCCTTCTCGAACGCGAGTGATACGCTCGACAACGGCCCACAGCAGTGCGATGTGGCGCCGATCCGGTCGGGACGTGGCGCAGCCTGGTAGCGCGCACGCTTGGGGTGCGTGAGGTCGCTGGTTCAAATCCAGTCGTCCCGACCATTACACTTCCCATGGCCGAACTGATCCTGCGTGACTGCCGTGACCCCCTTTGACGCATACACAAAAATGTGAGAAACTTACACATCAGGAGAAGCGTAACTCATGCGGACAAACATCGACATCGATGATGGGCTGATGAAAGAGGCGATGCGCCGAGGCGGCACGCGAACGAAGCGGGCGACCGTGGAGGCTGCTTTGCGATTGCTGATCCAGGTCCGCCGGCAGGCGGGCATCCGGCGTCTGCGGGGCAAGGTCCGGTGGGAAGGCAATTTGAGCCAATCGCGCCTCGGGCGAAATATAGAGTAGAGTGCGCGTGTGGTTATCGTCGACACCACGGTTTGGGTGGATTACCTGCGAGGTACGCGAACTCCTGAAACTGAATGGCTGGAGCGCGAGGCTGACAAGACCAGACTCGGCCTGACCGATTTGACGCTCTGCGAGGTCCTGCAGGGTGTGCGGAGCGACCGCGAATTCGATCAAGTCCTTCAGGAACTTCTAAAGTTTGAGCTGTTTGAAACAGGCGGAGAGCGCCTGGCGGTGGCCGCGGCGCAGAATTTCAGGGCGATTCGGAAAAAAGGCCTGACGGTTCGCAAGACCATCGATTGCCTGATCGCCAGTTTTTGCATCCTGCACGGGCATTCCCTGTTGCACCGAGACAGCGACTTTGCACCGTTCGAGAAGTTGCTTGGATTGTCCGTAGTTCGCCCGGAATAAAATAGAATCGCATGCCGAATATTCTGATCACAAATGACGATGGGATTCACGCGCCGGGACTGCGCGCGCTGGTCGAAGGGCTGGCGGGCCTGGGAACCATCACGGTGGTTGCGCCTTCCCATGAGCGGAGCGCGGCGGCGCAGTCGCTGACGCTGCGGCAGCCGATTTATTGCGACCAGATCGCGGAGCGCGAATACTCGATTGAAGGCACGCCCGCCGACGCCATGATTCTGGCGTTTCACACCTTGCTCAAGGAAAAGCCGGACATCGTGGTTTCCGGGATCAACCCCGGTGGCAACCTGGGCGAAAACGTCTATTACTCGGGCACGGTCGGCGCGGCGAAGGAGGCGGCGATCAATCACACGCCGGCCATCGCCGTTTCTGTGGTCTACCGCCGGAGAGGATTCGATTTCGAGCCGGCGGCGCGGTTCACGCGCAGCTTGATACCCCTGGTGCTGGGCGAGGGGTTGCCGAACGGCGTAATGCTCAACGTCAACGTGCCGCAGGATTGGGGCGGTGAGGTGCGCATCACGCGCCAATCGGCGAAGATCACGCGGAATGTTCTGCAGCCCGGGAACGATCCGCGGGGGCGGCGTTATTACTGGCTGAGCGAGCAGCATTTCAAGGACGAAATCGAACCGGGGACCGATCACGCGGCGATACGCGACGGGGCGGTCTCGATTACGCCGCTGGAGATCGATCAGACGCATGGGCCGTCGCTGGAGTTTTTGGCGCATTGGGCGAAGAGTTTGGAGGAGGCGGCGCGGAAGTAGAAGAATTGGCCACAGAGGCGCCGAGGCACAGAGAACCGCGAATGCCGAAAAAAGCTGCTACCGCCAAAGCTGAAGAAATTACCGTCGAAGGCATTTTCGGGCCCGGCGGGCTGCTTGCGAAACGCCATCCGGGATACGAATTCCGGCCGTCGCAGTTGGCCATGGCGCAAATTGCCGACGACGCTTTTGCGAAACACCAGCACGTGGTGATCGAAGCGGGCACGGGAACCGGCAAAACGCTCGCGTACCTGATTCCCGCGATTCGCAGCGGCCGGCGCGTGGTCATTTCAACGGCCACGAAGTCGCTCCAGGAGCAACTTTTTCAGAAGGACGTACCCTTCCTGCAAAAACATTTCGCGCCCAACCTGAAGGCCGCGCTGATGAAGGGCCGCGCCAATTTTCTGTGCCGCCAGAAAGTGCACCAGATGGACGGCCAGCCGGTCCTGAAGGGCATTGACGAAGTTGACTGGTTCTCGCAGATTCGCGACTGGGAGAAGCTGACCGAAACGGGCGACCGCAACGAGCTGACGTTTCTGCCGGACGACGCCGAGCTGTGGAATCGCATTGACGCGCGCAGCGACCTCTGCACCGGCCAGAAATGCTCTGAATTTCAACGCTGCTTCATTACCGCGATGCACCAGCGCGCGCAGGAAGCGGACCTCATCATCGTCAACCATCATTTATTTTTCGCCGATCTGGCGATTCGCCAGGACGACTTCGGCTCGATCCTGCCCGAATATTCCGCCGTGGTGTTTGACGAGGCGCACGAGATCGAGGACGTGGCCAGCGATTATTTCGGCCGGCAGCTATCGAGCTACCGCTTCGAGGAACTGGGGCGCGACGCCGAAAACATGCTGCGCGTGCTGCAAATCGAGTCGGCTGCGCTGCGGCGGCAACTCGGGCGCATGCGCGAACGCGCGCGCAGCTTCTTCGAGCGTTTTCCGGAACGCGAAGGGCGCTACTCGTTCGGTCCGGCGGAGCGCAGCGCCTTCCTCGATCAGAATCGTGAGGAATATGACGATCTGGCAGCGGCGGTAAAACGAATCGAAGCGGAGCTTTCGGCGCTGACGCCCAAGCCCGAAGAGGTGGTGGCCATGGCGCGGCGCACGGCCGAAATGCGCCGCGAGCTGGCGTTTTTGCTGGAAAGCGACGAGAAGGGCTACGTCTATTGGTACGAGCGCCGCGGGCGCGGAGTTTTTCTGGCGGCGACGCCCATTGACGTCAGCGAAATTCTGCGCGAAAAGCTCTTCGACCAGTTCGACACCGTCATCCTCACGTCGGCGACGCTCGCCGTGGGCGGGAAATTCGACTATTTGAAGCAGCGCCTGGGCGTCTCGCCGTCGAGTGAGAGCGTGCTGCCGCAGGAGTTCGATTACCCCACGCAGGCGCTGCTCTACTTGCCCCCGGCCCTGCCGGACGTGCGGCAGCCCACCTTTGCGGCCAGCGCCGCGGATGAAATCACGCGCCTGCTGGAGATTTCGCAGGGCCGTGCGTTCTGCCTGTTCACCAGCTACGCGCAGATGAAGGATCTCTACGAACGCGTCTCGGGGCGAGTTACTTTTCCTATGCTCTTGCAGGGGACGGCGCCGCGTTCGATTCTGCTCGATCGCTTTCGCACGACGCCGAACGCCGTGCTTTTTGCCACGTCCAGTTTCTGGCAGGGCGTGGACGTGCCCGGCGCACAGCTTTCCTGCGTGATTATTGATAAATTGCCGTTCTCCGTGCCGAGCGATCCAATCGTCGCGGCGCGCGTGCGCGCGCTCGAAGAAGATGGCCGCAACGCCTTCGCGGAATATCAGGTGCCCGAGGCGGTGCTGGCGCTGAAGCAGGGCTTCGGCCGGCTGATTCGTTCGAAGACGGACCGCGGCATCCTGTCAATTCTCGATAACCGCATCCGGCGGATGCACTATGGTAAAATTTTCCTCGAGTCCCTGCCCGAATACACAACCACGCAGGACCTCGCGGAAGTCGCGCGGTTCATGGAACACCATGCGAAATAGCGCACTTTCGCTGCAAAGGACGGCGCGTGTACGAAATCAGCGTTGACGAGACATTCGCGGCGGCGCACAACCTGCGCGATTACCACGGCAAGTGCGAGGACTTGCACGGGCACAATTACAAGGTGCGCGTGGTGCTGGCGGGCAAGGAACTCGATTCCACAGGGCTGCTCTACGATTTCGTGCACCTGAAGCGCGTCATTCAGGGCGTGATCGGTTCGCTCGACCACAAGTACCTGAACGAGCTGGCGCCTTTCGACACGCTGAACCCGTCAGCCGAAAATATTGCGCGGCACATTTTCGACCGTACTGCCACAGAGCTGACGCAGGCGCCCAACGCGGCGGCGATTTCGAGCGTCACCGTTTGGGAGACGGAAACGAGCGCGGCGACCTATCGGGGATAGGTATCGCCCTTGAATGCGAAGTTCCAGGGCTAAGGCCCTGATGAGTGCCTGGGCTTTTTCGCGGGGCTGAAGCCCCGCGCTTCCACCATGCAGATCACCGAAATATTCAAATCCATTCAAGGGGAAGGCACGCGCGCGGGATTGCCGTGCATTTTCGTGCGGCTTACGGGCTGCAATCTGCGCTGCACGTGGTGCGATACGGCGTACGCGTTTCACGGCGGGACGAAGCAAACCGTTGACGAAGTCCTCGCGCGAGTGGACGCGCTTTCCGGGGATGGCGCCGCCCGCATCTCGCTGGTCGAAATCACCGGCGGCGAACCCTTGCTCCAGCCGGAAACTCCGGCGCTTGCCGAAAAACTGCTCGCGGGCGGTTACACCGTGATGGTTGAAACCAGCGGCGAGCGATTTGTCGGCCTGCTGTCGCCCGGGGTCATCAAGATCGTGGATGTGAAGTGTCCGGATTCGGGCGAAGCCGGGACTTTTGATATGGCCAACCTCGAGGCCGTGGGCCGCGGCGATGAAATTAAATTTGTCATCGCCAGCCGGCGGGATTACGATTTCGCGCGCGAATTTACATCCCGACATCGGCTCAGCGAACGCGTTCATCAGGTATTGTTTTCTCCGGTGTTTGCGGATCCGGCGGGCAACTGGCCCGGACTCAATGCCCGGGAGCTCACCGAATGGATTTTGGCGGACGCATTGCCTGTGCGGCTGGGCCTTCAACTGCATAAGTTCATCTGGGACCCGGCGATGAAAGGGGTTTAGCTTTATTTCGAGACCATGGCGGAAAAGCCGAAGGGGATCGTGCTGCTGAGCGGGGGCATGGATTCGTGCGTGACCACGGCGATTGCGAATCAGACGCACCGTCTGGCGCTGCTGCACGCGAGCTACGGCCAGCGGACCGAGCAGCGCGAGCGCCGCGCGTTCGACGAGATTGCGGATTTCTACGGCGTGCGCCAGAGGCTGGTGGTGCGGTTCGACGCGTTCGCGCAAATCGGCGGCTCGGCGCTCACGGATGAGAGCATCGCCGTGCCGGAATCGGGCGCAACGTTGGCGCCGCATGCCGGGATTCCTGTTACTTACGTTCCCTTCCGCAACGCCCATTTTCTGTCCGCGGCCGTCAGCTGGGCGGAGGTGATCGGCGCGACGGCGATTTTCGTCGGCGCGGTGGCAGAAGACAGCTCGGGCTATCCGGATTGCCGCCCGGAATATTACCGGGCGTTTGAGGCGCTGATCCGCGAGGGCACGCGTCCGGAAACGCACATCGAGATCGTGGCGCCGGTGATCGGCATGAAGAAAAGCGAAATCGTTCGCCGCGGCGCGGAGCTGGGGGCGCCGCTCGAGCGCACCTGGTCGTGCTATCAATTTGATGACGCAGCGTGCGGTACGTGCGATAGTTGCCGGCTGCGGGTGCGGGCGTTCGAGGAGGCGGGGATGCGCGACCCTATCGCCTATCGGACGCGAATTGCGCCATAATGGCGGCTGCGGGGCATGCCGCATTTTGTTAATTGGGGGGACAAACAGATGAAGCGACTCACTCGTGCCTTGATAATGCTTGCCGCCATACTCGCCGGCGCCACGATTGCCGCGGCGCAGAGCGGGCGCATCAATGGTCAGGTGATGGACTACGATGGGAAACCCTGGCCGGACATCACCGTGGTTCTGAAGAGCGACAACGGCCGGACATTCACGCTGAAGACCGACAAGAACGGGGAGTTTACGCAGATCGGGCTGACCGTGGGATTGTACACAATTACTCTCAGCAACCAGGCGGGCACCGCGAATCTTGGGATGCAACAGCAGGTCAGCGGCAACGGGGAAACCAACGTCACGATCGATTTCAAAGCGCTTAAAGAGCAGGGAAAAGTCGGGCCGAGCCCGGAGGCGGTAAAGCAACAGCAGGAGCAACAAAACCTGTTCAAGGAGATGCAGACCCATTTTGTGGCTGGGCGCACTGCCATGGATGATTGGGACGCGCTTCACAAGCAGCTGAGCACCACGCCGGCCGATCAAAAGTCCGCCCTGCAGGACAAGATGGCTGCCGATACCAAGACCGCCATCTCCGAATTCCAGCTGGCCGAACAGGGAGTGCAGCCCAAGGACGTGAAGAACCACGCGGTGGTATGGTCGAACCTCGCTCAGGCGTACGATCGCGCCAACCAGCCGCAAGACGCGGTGGATGCCTATCAGAAGGCCATTGATCTCCAGCCTGCACCGAGCTCGTACATCGCTCAGGGCACAGCCCTCGCGACCATCGCCGCCTCGCAGACCGATCCGGCGGTCGCTCAGAAAAAACTGGCGGACGCCGGCGCAGACTGCGACAAGGCGGCGTCGCTCGATCCGACCCCGGGAGCGGCGAAATCTTGCTGGAAGAACATCGGCATTATTCTGAGCAACAAGGGAGACTTGAAGGACGCGATTCCACCGCTGGTGAAGGCCACCACCGCGGACCCGAAGGACGCTCAGGCGTGGTTCCTGCTCGGAAGCGCCTACACCGGCACGATTGATTCGAAGCAGGAGGGCGACAAGATGACCTATATCATCCCTCCGGGCACAAGCGACGCGTATCAGAAGTGCGTGGACGCCGACCCAACCGGGCCGTATTCGGCGCAGTGCAAGTCCATGCTCGACACGCTGGCGACCATGGCCGGAGGCGACGCCACGACCGTGGGCACCAGGAAAAAGAAGAAGTCCTGAGGCCCATTCAGGCAACGCCGTAGCTCGCCGCTTTCCGACGCGCTATTCCGTTTCCGATCGCGGCCATCTCTTGGGCCGGGTCACCTCTCGACCCGAGCGTGCAGGAGTGCTATCCTCTCGCAAGTATCTCAGAAGATCTTGGGGCACGAATTGGCATCCAACCAACCGAATACCCAGCGTCGGCGAAGCGAGCGAATTTCCAAGTCCGTGCCGCTGATCATTCGCGGAATTGATCTGTTGGGCCAGCCGTTCGAGGAACGCACCTCGACGCTGGCTTTGAATCTCAACGGCTGCAGGTACTCCTCGAAGCATCACTTGCCGAAAAACACCTGGGTCACGCTGGAGCTTCCTCAAGGGGACCAGCGGCGCAACCTGCGCGCGCGAGTAGCGTGGATTCAGCGGCCTCATTCGGTCCGGGAGTTTTTCCAGATTGCCGTGGAGCTGGAAAACCCGGCGAATGTCTGGGGTGTTGAAGATCCGCCGGCCGATTGGAACGTGGTGGAAACTGCAAATCTTCCAGCCGAGGAACTGGCGGCGGAACTAAACGCGCGAATCGCGGCCGAGCCGGGCACGAGTGCGATTTCGGAAGCGACGGAAACCTTCGGGGAGAGAGCGACGGCCGACATGACGAATCCATTGTTTGAATCTGCTAGCGCTCCCCCATTTTCGCCGGCTTCCTCCATCGAGCAGGGTCCGGAAGCCGCGGTGGAAAGCCCGTTGCTGCGCGAATGGAACGCGGAAATCGAACGGCAGGCGTCCCGGGCCGCGGAGACTGCGGCGGCGCGCGCCGGGGAACAAATCCGCCGCTCCGTCGAGGAGTTCGAGCGAGCGCACGATTCAGCGCGCGGAAGTTTTTCATCGGAAGTGACCGCCAAGCAGGAAGAATTCCTCAATGCATTGAAATCCCAGTTCGAGAGCGGGCTTCAGCAAGCCCGCGAGCTCGTACAGGATCTGGACCGCAGGGCGGAGGCGCTGCGCGCCGAAAGCGAAGCGGCGCTGGAATCCACCAGCCGCATGGCGCAGGCGCGGCTGCAACTGGACGCCGTGGAAGCATCGCGAGCCCAGCAGCAGTCGGCGGAAGCCTCGAAAGAGGCGGTCGCGTTCACGGAAGCTGCGGCGTCGGAATGGCGACGCCGGCTGGAATCCGAAATGGCCCTGGCGCAGGCGCAGTGGAACGAGCTCCTGCAGTCGTCGCTCGATGGCGGCATCGAAAGATTGGTCGAGCAACTCTCCGGGCGTTCGCTGGACATTCTTCGCGGCGCCGAAGAGCGCATGTCGGAACGCTTCGCCGAGCTTCGCCAGCCGCTGGGCCAGATGTATACCGAGGCGCGCGAAGCGCTCTCCAGCGTGAAGTCGGCGCTCGAACACGAGGTCGGGCGCGCGCGGTCGTCGCTTTCGGAAATCGAGCACGCAGCCAGCCGGATGAAGGAATATTCCGCGCAGCTGGAGGCCGCCAGCCACGACACGCTCAACGAATTGCATCGCCGGCTGGAAAATATCCTGGAAGCGCAAACCGATGAGATGAACCGGCGAGCCGAAATTGCCGCGGCCGGCGTCCCGGAGCGCCTGGCGCCGTCCCTCAACGCCCTGGCCAGTCAGTTTGTCGAACGCACGCTGGCGGAAGTCGAATCGAAACTCGCGCCGCGCATGGAGCGCGTTCCCGAATTGCTGCGCGAACTCTCGAATCGTTCCATCGAGGCCGAAGACGGGCTGCGTCTGCATCGCGAGCGCCTGCGCCAGGTATCGGAGAACAGCCAGCGCGAAGTCGGCGCTCAGATTTCGGCTACCCTCGCGAATCTCCATCACGACTTCGAAGGCGCGCGGAAGGAAGCTTTGGCGAAGTGGAGCGAAGAGCTGGACGCCAGCGGGGTGCGCGCTTCGCATGCGGCCGCCGAATCGATCGGCAAGTCTTCGGAGTGGTTCCAGCAGGAGGCGCGCGCCCGCTTGCAGGTGTTGGTCGAACAGGCGCTGGTGACGGCAGGAAGCGGCTTCGAGGAAAAGACGTCCGAGGCCGGGCTCAAGTTCACAGCGCGCCTGGAAGAGCAGTCCAACGGCCGCCTCGCTCAAATTCATCAACAACTGGATGGTGTCGCCGGCGAGATTACGGCCCGCACGCGCACCCAGCTCGACCAGGCAGCGGAGGCCGCCGCAGCTTCTTTCGGGCAGGTGCTCCGCGGAATTTCCGTCGAGGAAACCGGTCAATTTGAGAGTCACAGCCGCAGCGCGGTCGAGGATCGCAAGCAGGAGCTTCAGAGTTTCTCGGAGCAACTGCTCCGCAAACTCGACGGGAGCGCCGTGGCGCTGACGGAACGTTTCCGGACGCAATTGGATTCGCAACTGGAAGCCAGCGTTGCCGCGGGCCGCGGCGCGTTAGCCGCCGAATTTGCTTCGGCTCTCGATGGATATCGCGCCGAACGCGACGCGCATGACAAGGTCTGGGCCGAGAAGCTGGATCGCGTGAGCGCTGAAGCAGCGGAAAAATATCAGGACCGCATGGAAGCGGCGTGTGATTCCTGGATGGTCTCTTCCGTGCGCCGGCTCAACGAGCACGGCCAGAACGTGATCGAATCCCTGATGCGCTCCGCCGATCAGTCTTTGCGTGATTCGTGCTCGAAGGTCTTCGAGGGGCTATCCGAATTGATGAGGGACCGCGCCACAAATGCGGCCGCCATTCCGGGATTTGCGCCTGCTCCGGGCCGCGAACCCGGAGAATCGCCCGCCCCGCACAATCAAGCCGCGTCCAAGGGCGCAAACGCCTAGAAACCGCAGCCGCCGCAGTCGTTGAATCGAACTATCCGGCCGCTGCTTGTTTCTCTCCCGCCGCTTCCCGCACCGCACTCGCCACGAATGCAACTTGCTCGGCCGTCAATCGCGGATGAACGGGCAGACTGAGCACGCGGTCGCAGGCGCGCTCCACGCGAGGGAAGGTGCCGGGCGGAAGGCCCAGCGAGGAATACGCCGGCTGCAGATGCACCGGCTTGGGGTAGTGCACCACCGTTTCGATTTCCCGCGCGGCGAGCTGCGCAATCATCGCATTCCGATTCGCCGCGTAAATCACAAATTGGTGGTAGGCACACTCGTCGCGTGGATCGTCCACCGGTATCTCCAGCCGCGCTCCCGCCAGCAGGCGTCGGTACTCGCGAGCGATTTCTTGCCGGCGTTTGGTCCACGCATACAGGCGCCGCAGCTTGATCCTCAGCACCGCGCCCTGAAATCCCTGCATTCGGTAGTTGAAACCGACAAACTCGTGTTCGTAGCGCGCGGTTTGTCCGTGGTTGCGCGCGGCGCGCACGTACTTGGCGATCTGGTCGTCGTCGGTGGTGAGCGCGCCTCCTTCGCCATAAGCGCCGAGGTTTTTGGTGGGATAAAAACTGAATCCCGCCGCGTGGCCCAATCCTCCGACACGACGGCCGCGATAGAGCGCTCCATGGGCCTGTGCCGCGTCTTCCAGAATAAGGATGTTATGCTTGGCGGCAATCTCGCGAATCGGGTCCATATCCGCGGGACGGCCGTAGAGATGAATCGGCATGATCGCGCGGGTGCGCGGCGTAATGGCGCGCTCGATGAGACTCGGGTCGAGATTCGCCGTCGCCGGGTCTATGTCCACGAAGACGGGCACCGCTCCGCAGTAGGTAATGGCTTCGGCGCTGGCCAGGAATGTGTTGGGGCTGGTGATGACTTCGTCGTCGGTCTGCACGCCGAGCGCCAACAAGCCCAGATGAAGCGCCGCCGTTCCGGTGCTGAGCGCGACGCAATGCTTCGTGCCGCAGAAATCGGCGAATTCCCGCTCGAATGCCTCGACTTCTTCCCCCAGCACGAACGAAGAATTGCGGCAGACGCGATCCAGCGCTGGCAGGATTTCGTCCCGCAGCTCTTCGTATTCCGCCTTCAGATCGAGAACAGGAACCTTCATTACCGGGCGCCTCGCACCCTCCGCAATTCCTTAGTGTACATGATTGGGCGAAACGAACTTTGAATTGCGCCGCCAGGCTCCCCTCGGGCGCCAGAACCATAGCCGAATTCAACTGCTGCGCGCTCGAGAGCAATCTTAATACGCGGCTGGCGACTCTCAAAGGTGTACCCGCGCGGCTCATTCGCTCGGATTGCAACGCACAAACGAAATGGCCATCGCAGGCGTTGGCACGGTTGGTATCATAGACGGCGGTGGTGCGGCTGGCTTGCCATTCGACAAGGGATGGATTCGCTGGGCAGTTCGACTATAGCTCGATGTTATTTCGGAGCCCCTGGTTCGATGACCAAAGAGAGTTCCAAGTCCGACCGGCGGTATGAACGAATTGCTACGCCGAAGGGTGTTTGGGTGGCGTGGCAGGATGGCAAGCAGCAAAACGTGTCGCGCGTCCGCGACCTGAACGCCGGAGGACTCTTCATCGCCACGCCTACGCCACTCGCTCTGGGTAGCACCGTCACTCTGCTGCTCTCCGTGCCGGAGGGCGAAATCCGCAGCCGCGCCGTGGTGCGCAACGTCATGCCCGGAGAGGGAATGGGCGTGCAATTCACCGAACTCAGCCAGCCAGATGCGATTCGCGTGGAAAAGCTGGTCACGCGCCTGCTTCGCGCGGAGTCCAGGGCGTCCGTCTGAGATCCCGGCCCGTCCCCGCGCCGAATAGTATTGCCCGGCGCGCCCCCTGCGGATAGAATTCGCCGATTAGACGGTCAAAAGGAGTTCCTCAATGAGCGACGATTTCGTTCCGGGGCAACGCATTGGCGACTACGAAGTTCTCGGAGTGCTCGGCGCCGGGGGAATGGGCAAGGTTTACAAGGTAAGGAACGTAATCTCCGACCGCGTCGAGGCGATGAAGGTCCTGCTCGCCAACCTCGCCGTACAGAAGGAACTCGCCGACCGCTTCCTGCGCGAAATCAAGCTCCTCGCCAGCTTGAATCATCCGAATATCGCCGCGCTCAACACTGCCCTGACACTGGATAACCAACTCGTGATGATGATGGAGTACGTGGACGGCGTGACGCTGGCCTCCCGCTTGCAGCAGGGGCCGATTGCTCCCGCAGATGCGATCAACTACTCCGACCAGCTGCTCGGTGCGTTGGGCTACGCGCACAAGTTGAACGTGATCCACCGGGACGTCAAGCCCGCCAACATGATGTTGACGCCGCAGGGCGTGGTTAAGCTGATGGATTTCGGCATCGCCCGTCCCAACAACGAGGCGGGCATGACGGTGACGGGCACCACGCTCGGCTCGCTGAATTATATGTCGCCCGAGCAGGTGCGCGGTGAGCCCGTTGATCCGCGCTCCGATTTGTATTCCATGGGTGTGTCGCTGTACGAGATGGTGACGGGTCAATTGCCGTTCCGCGGGCACAGCAATTACTCGGTGATGTCGGCTCATTTGCAGGAGCCGCCGCAACCTCCCATCGTGATACGTCCCGATCTGCCGAAGGGGCTGAGCGACATTATTTTGATGGCCATGGCCAAGGATCCGCGCGACCGATTCCAGACCGCGGAGGCGTTTTCGAACGCGCTCAAGAGTAGCGGGTTGTCAATCCCAGGTGGTGGGATTGTGAGCCCGATTCCCGGGACGGTCCGCGTGCCGCAGGGCGCGGCTGCTGCGGCCGCTTCGCGAGTTCCAGTCCAGGCGACCGTGCCGATGGCGGTGGCCGCCGCGGCCTCCGCTACGCCGGCCGCGCAAAAGAGCCGCCGAGGCGTTTACATGGCACTCGGCGGATTGATCGTGCTCGCCATTCTGTTCGCGGCGGGCTACTACGTCCCGCGAATCATCAAAACCAACGCGAGCCCGGGTTCAGCGAATTCGCAGCCTGTCAAGCAACCCGCCGATGCTCCCGTGGATATTTCCGCTCCTCCGCCGGACGCCGTACCCGCGAGTGCTGTACCCGCAGCTCCTGCGCCGGCGCCTCTTGCGCCCGTCGCTCAAGAGGACCCCGCCATCGCCAAGGCTCGCATGGAAGCCGCGCAGAAAGAGCGAGCGGAGGCGGCGCGCAAGGCGGCGCTGCTAAAGGAAGCGGAGAATCAAACGGATAACCTGGAGGCTCGCTCCGCGGCGATCACCCAGAGCCTGAATAATCTGCGGCGGGCGCAAGAGGCGCAAGGTTACGGGCTGCGCGGAGACATCGTGCAGGCCGAGCAGATGATGCAAATCAATCTCTCCAGGGCCCAATCGGCGCTGCAAGCCGGAAACGTGGACCAGGCCAAGGAGTATTTGGACAAGGCCGAGACTCAGGCCACGATACTCGAGAGATTCCTCGGACGGTAGCCCTTCGCTGCCAGCCGCGCTGCATTCGGTTGGATGGCGGCAGCTTTTCTGGATATGCGCCAGCGTGCCCGTGATTTTTGTGCGGCGCAGCGCCCATCCAAACGCGGCCAACGACCATAGCTGGCCCCACCCCGCGCTGACCTGAGCACCGTTTCCAAACTAAGATCAAAACGGCGGCGGCGAAAAAGGCGTGTCAGAAGGCGGCTCAAGAATAAATATCGCATAGCGGTAAGCGGTCAGGCGCGTCGCTTCGCTGATTTGAAACGGCCCGATGACCTTTCCGAAGGCCTCGTGGAGCTCGTGCATTTTGTCGTCGGGGAGGCCTTCGAGAAGTTTTCCGAAGCGATTCTTGGCCATGGTCACGGGATCGGCGTTGCTGCGCGCCTGTTCTTGGGGCGTCGCAGGAGCGGGTGCGGTGTGAGCGGTTCCCGTTGGCGGCGTTGGCGCAGTCGCAGCGGGAGTCTTCGTCGCCTGCGCGGCGGGTTTAGTTGTCTTCACCGCCTTCGTTTCGTACTCCTGATAAAACATGTAGCGGAATTGCTTTTCGTAGAGATTCGCGTAGGCGGTCCTTTTGCTGTCGGCGGGAGGCTGCGCGTCCGCCAGCGCTTTGGTGGTGAAATCCTTCAGCGCCGCTTCAAAGTCACGAAAGTCGCCTCGCGCACCCATCAACGGACCTTTGCCGCTTCGCGCCAGGGAAGCCGCCAGCGCATCGGTGCGCGCGTCGTAGCAGGCGCCATATCGTTTTAGGCCGCGAAGCTGCCCGTCCTGATATGAATCATCGATCGCTGTAAATCGTGCAATGTACTCGGACGACGGAATCGCCAGAATCTGCCGGCAGGTCATCGACTCCGGGTCGGCTTTCGCCGCTTGCTGGGCTGCGTTCTTTTGCGCTTGGGTCTGCGCGAGCGCCGAACCGCCCAAAACGAGCAGCACAGTCAGGAGCGTGGCAACATTTCGCATGGCTGAAATCCTACTCGATGAAGACGACGCCCTGCAACCTGCGCCTCCGCGATGCGCGCGCCAGTGGGGAAGTGCGGGAGGCAGGCTAGCGCGATCGCCGCAGCAGCGCGCGCTCGAGCAGATGATCAATGGCGCGTTCCAGATGCTTGCGCCGCGTCTCCGGCCGCTTCCCCGAAGCGCACCACATCAGGAATTGCCGGCGATGTCCGGGCGGCATTTCTTCGAACGCTTTTTGGGCTTTGGGATGTTCGGCGAGCGCGGCGCGCAAATCGGCTGGGACCGCCACGGCTCGTGAGGCGAGATCAATTCTCAATTCGACGCTCACTGCGTCGCCCGCATCCGCCCCGACCGCCTTACGTTGCGCCGTGTTGATCTGCATGCGGTAGTGTCCCCCACCTGCGGGCACCAGCGTCGTGCGCGTGCTCTTGCCGCCGACGACGGCGACCACGGGAATGTACTTCGGCTTGGCCGCCTTTCCGCGCTTGCCGGCGGAGTTTGCTCTCGCCATCCGCTTCAGGAGATCGCGCGCGATTTCGTCCGGCACGTCCACGTGCCGCATCATCCAGATCCTGTAGATCCGGGCCATGAACCGCGCCGGCTTGGATTTTGGGTTCACCACGCGGTTCCGACGGGATCATCCATGTTCCGAGAGAGCGAACCTGGCCTCGTTCAAATCGAGTTCGCGCTCCAGTTTGCGCATCACTTCGTCGTTTATCTTGTTCTGGTTTCGGAGAAGAAGAACGGTCGCGCGCTGGATCGCGCCGACCTGCCGCGTAAGGTCCCGCCACCGCTGGTAGTCCTCGGGACGGGCGCCGTCTTCGGCCGAATCGGTCTTCTCCAGAGTGCTCAGCCGGCGCCGTTGTGAGCGGATCAGTTCATCGTATAGCGACGCGAACTCCCCGGGCGCGTCGTCGCGATTCTGTTCCAGATACGCCAGCGCGGCTTCGACCATGGCGCGGCGCGCCGCTTCTTCTTCCACATTGTGCCCGGCCGTACCCGCCAAACCCAGGCGCCGGATTAGCGAGGGAAGCGTCAGGCCCTGCACGACCAGTGTGACGAAAATCACGCTGAAGGTCAGGAAGATCATCAGATCGCGCTCGGGGAAGGGCTTTCCGCTGTTCAGGATTCTAGGCAGCGAAATGGCGGCGGCGAGTGCAACCACGCCGCGCATGCCGCTCCAACCGATCACGAAAAGCGCCGTTGGCCTCGGCAAAGTTTCTGCCTGGTTAAATAGGCGCCGGCGGATGAAATAGGAAATTGCTGCCCCGGGATAGACCCAGATGAAACGGAGAAGAATCACCACTCCGCTGAACAACAGGCCCAGAAGCAACAGCCCGCCAAGGCGATGGTTGCGAATCCCATCCAGAACGTAGGGCAGCTGAAATCCGATGAGCAGGAAGACGAATCCGTTGAGGATGAAAGTTAGAGTCTCCCAGACGGCCTGGCCGGTGAGCCGCGCGCCCCGTGAAAGAAACAGCGAGCTTTTGTGGCCCAGGTAAAGTCCGCAAGCGACCGTGGCCATGACCCCCGATGCACGCAGGCTTTCCGCCGCGAAGTAGGCAAAATACGGCGCGATCAAGCTGATCGTAATTTCAATCGGTGCATCGGTGATTTTCAGGGTGATCAGATAAATCAGATGGCCCATCAGCAGCCCGATCGCAATGCTCCCGAAGACGAGGTAGAGCAGCATCCAGGCCCCTTCGGCGACACCCGGAGTATGCCCGGTAACGATCAATGCCGTCGAAAATTGGAGAGCCAGCAAGCCCGTCGCGTCGTTGACCAGGCTTTCTCCTTCCACGACATCAACGATCCGTTTGGGCAGGCCCAGCCGCCCGAAGATGGACGTTGCGGCGATTGCGTCGGTGGTCGAAACCACCGCCCCCAGCACCAGGCCCATGCGCCAATCGAAGCCCGGCAGGATCCAGCGCGACGCCGCGGCCACTCCAAAAACCGTGAAACCGACCAGGCCGAATGCCAGCATCGCAATGCTGACCAGGTTGTAGCGAAAATCGCGCCACGACGTGACGTAGGCCGCCGCGAACAGCAGGGGCGGAAGTATGGCCAGAAATACGAGCTGGGGATTCAGCTCGATGTGCGGCCCGTGCGGGACCAGGCTTAGAATCAGCCCGCCGATGACCAGAATAATCGGGTAGGGAGTCTGCAGGCGCTTTGCCGCCGCCGCAAACGCCACCACCAGAATCATCATCAGCAGAACGACCAGCTCGATGCCGTGAATTCCCATCGCTTGCATTCGCGCCTCGACGCTTAAAGATATCGCAGCCGGGCGCAAATAATCCCGCGCAAAAACAAAAAGGCCGGTCCGAGGAATCGGACCGGCCTTTGAATTTTAATCCTGGCGGTGACCTACGTTCCCGCGCCGTTACCAGCGCAGTATCATCGGCCCAGCGAGGCTTAACTTCCGTGTTCGGGATGGGAACGGGTGTGACCCTCGCGGTAAGACCACCAGGAAACTGGAAATCGAAACTCAAGAGACGAAGCCCGCAACACGCCAGCGGCGCATTCCGGGCTTCGAATCCGAGATTCGATGAGCAACTGAATGAAGTAGGTTAAACCGCAAATCCGCTTGAACGTAGTGTTTTGCGGAAAAGCGTACATTCCCTCCGCCGCGTAACCTTCGTCATCCGCCGTAAAGCTGGCAAATTTCGAAGACTAACGCTACGCGTTGGGAAAGTTTTATGGTCAAGCCGAACGGCCGATTAGTACGGGTCAGCTACACGCATTGCTGCGCTTCCACCTCCCGCCTATCAAAGTCGTAGTCTACGACTGGCCTTCTTAGGGGACCGCAGCCCCCTTGGGAAACCTTATCTCGAGGCGAGCTTCTCGCTTAGATGCATTCAGCGATTATCTCTTCCGGACTTCGCTACCGAGCTATGCCACGGGCGTGACAACTCGATCACAAGAGGTCCGTCCATCCCGGTCCTCTCGTACTAGGGACAGCTCCTCTCAAGTTTCCTGCGCCCACACCAGATAGGGACCGAACTGTCTCGCGACGTTCTGAACCCAGCTCACGTACCGCTTTAATAGGCGAACAGCCTAACCCTTGGGACCTTCTACAGCCCCAGGATGCGATGAGCCGACATCGAGGTGCCAAACCTAAGCGTCGATGTGAACTCTTGGCTTAGATCAGCCTGTTATCCCCGGCGTACCTTTTATCCGTTGAGCGATGGCCCTTCCACGCAGAACCACCGGATCACTAGATCCCACTTTCGTGCCTGCTCGACCTGTGTGTCTCGCAGTTAACCTGGCTTATGCTCTTGCACTCCACGGCGGGTTTCCAATCCGCCTGAGCCAAGCTTTGAGCGCCTCCGTTACAATTTGGGAGGCGACCGCCCCAGTCAAACTACCCGTCTGGCCGTGTCCTCCGCCCCGTCTAGGGGCGTAAGTTAGAACGACAGAACTATCAGGGTGGTATTTCACCGTTGTCTCCCCCCCAGCCGAGACCGAGGGTTCCCAGACTCCCACCTATCCTACGCAGGCAGTACCGTTAATCATGACCAGAGTGCAGTAAAGGTGCACGGGGTCTTTCCGTCTAGATGCGGGCATCCGGCGTCTTCACCGGAACCACAAATTCGCCGAGCCGTTCGCCAAGACAGTCGTTCGATCGGTACGCCATTCGTGCAGGTCGGAACTTACCCGACAAGGAATTTCGCTACCTTAGGACCGTTATAGTTACGGCCGCCGTTCACCGGGGCTTCAGATCAAGCCTTCGAGCCTTGCGGCTCTAAGCCCTCCCTTTAACCTTCCGGCACTGGGCAGGCGTCACCCCCTATACGTCGTATTCGACTTAGCAGAGAGCTGTGTTTTTGTTAAACAGTCGCCGAACGCATTTCACTGCGGCCGCCTCGGGCTATAAACCCTAGCGCGGCACCCCTTCTCCCGAAGTTACGGGGCTAATGTGCCTAGTTCCTGAGCGAGCGTTCTCTCGAGCGCCTGTGGATATTCACCTTGTCTACCTGTGTCGGTTTGAGGTACGGGCACCATACGAACTCCTTAGGGGGTTTTCCCGGCAGCGTGAAATCAGGGACTTTGCGGCCGTGTGGCCTCGTCACCAGTCTCACCGTTGAATGACCCCGTGGATTTGCCTGCGGGATCCGGCTTGCACTGGCCAATCGGGACATCCATCACCCGACTCCCTTATCCTTCTGCGTCACCCCATCGTCAAACGTTCGCATGGCGGGGCAGGAATGTTGACCTGCTATCCATCAGCTACGCCTCTCGGCCTCACCTTAGGACCCGCCTAACCCTGAGCGGATTAACCTTCCTCAGGAAACCTTAGACTTTCGGCGACACGAGTTCTCATCGTGTTTATCGCTACTTATGCCGGCAGAGTCTCTTCCGTGGCGTTCAGTAGTGCTCTCGCTCTACCTTTGCCACCACAGAATGCTCCCCTACCAAATGACGGCTTCCGTAGAAACCATCAATTTCGCAGCTTCGGTCATAGACTTGAGCCCCGTTGGATTGTCGGTGCGTGAACACTTGACCAGTGAGCTGTTACGCTTTCTTTAAAGGATGGCTGCTTCTAAGCCAACCTCCTGGCTGTCTGTGCGCTCACACGTCCTTTCCCACTTAGTCTATAGTTTGGGACCTTAGCTGGCGATCTGGGTTCTTTCCCTCTCGACCACGGAGCTTATCCCCCGTAGTCTCACTCCTGCACTTTTGTCCACGGCATTCGGAGTTTGATTGGATTCGGTATCCTGGATGGGACCCTAGTCCATTCAGTGCTCTACC
Organism: uncultured Acidobacteriota bacterium; assembly: GCA_963814605.1. Classification (GTDB taxonomy): domain Bacteria; phylum Acidobacteriota; class Terriglobia; order Acidiferrales; family UBA7541; genus Palsa-295. The sequence goes on from CAWFDD010000003.1 coordinate 892,423, forward strand.
ACCGTGGCAAATCATGCAAGGCTGCCCCTAAAGGCATTTCGGGGAGAACGAGCTATCACGGAATTTGATTAGCCTTTCACCCCTACCCTCAGCTCATCCGAGCGATTTTCAACTCACAACGGTTCGGTCCTCCAGTCGCGGTTAAGCGACCTTCAACCTGGCCAAGGGTAGATCATCCCGCTTCGCGTCTATTCCCACAGACTGAACGCCCTATTCGGACTCGCTTTCGCTACGGCTCGCTTACGCTTAACCTTGCCTGTGAGAATAACTAGCCGGCTCATTAAGCAAGAGGCACGCCATCAGGCATTCCGCATCCGAAGATGCGGCATAGCCCTCTGACTGCTTGTAGGCATACGGTTTCAGGTTCTATTTCACTCCCCTCGCAGGGGTGCTTTTCGCCTTTCCCTCACGGTACTAGTTCACTATCGGTCGCCAACGAGTATTTAGCCTTGGAGAGTGGTCTCCCCGGTTTCCCACTGGGTTTCTCGTGCCCCGTGGTACTCAGGATACCGCTTCGAGTCCGATAAGCTTTCGGCTACATGGCTATCACATTGTTTCGCCCCGCTTTCCAGCGGGTTCGCCTAGCTTTCGGATTGGTAACTCTACTCTCGCGGTCCTACAACCCCGGCGTGTAAACACACCGGTTTGGGCTGTTCCGATTTCGCTCGCCGCTACTTTCGGAATCTCTTTGATTTATTTTCCTCCAGGTACTGAGATGGTTCACTTCCCTGGGTTTGCTCGTACCCGCCTATGTATTCAGCGGGCCGTTATCTGGTTTTACCAGATAGGGTTTCCCCATTCGGATATCTCCGGATCAAAGCCTGTTTGCGGCTCCCCGAAGCTTTTCGCAGCTTACCGCGTCCTTCTTCGCCTGTTGGCGCCAAGGCATCCACCGTACGCCCTTAGTAGCTTGACCATAAAACTTACCCAACACGTCTCGTCCCGTTAAGGATCGAGAACCTCGGAACTTCGTGACCACGGGTCTTGCATCCCGTCGTCGTCCATTCGGAGGGTGCCATGCACTCGATTTAGGCCATTTTCAGGCCCATTTCGCACACATGAGCGGCGTGAAGAGGCAAGTTCGCCTTTCCACAAAACGCTACTCTCGAGCAAAACTTGCGGTTTATCACGCTATACGGACCTTGAAATCCGCATAACGCGATGCCTACTTCATTCAGTTGTCAAAGATCGTCCGTTCCGCTCATCTGCTTCCGATCGGAACGTCTCCGCTCCCGGCGGAGCGCGAATTCGGTTTGGAGCCGAATCCGCGAAAAAACTCGCACAAAATAAAAAACCCGGCGACGAGCGCCGGGCGAATCCGTCCATCTCTTGAGGCGCTAGTTCCGCGCGCCTCTTGGGCGGATGTGCTCGAAGCTCGATTTCTTTCTATCCGGTATTCGTAACCAACCTCACCTCTGGATGAGTCGGCAGGCCCGGTCCGTCAGCAGTCGTTCCCCCGAATCAGGGCTCTACCAACTTCCCGCCAGTATATCAAAATCCAAATTTCCGTCAAGTTGCATTCATAATTCTTTTGGATCTTTTTTGGCCCTTCACCTGTGGATTTCACCGCTCCTTGTGGAAAACAGCCCGGGCTTAGTTCCCGCCGGCCAGAATCTTCACCAGCCGGTAGAGATATTCCTGCCCGTCGTAGAACGATTTGACCGCCACGCGCTCGTCCTTGCCGTGTGCGCGAATATCGTCCACGTCGGCCGCCAGCCCCGACGTGCCATACGTGGGAATGCCGATGTTGCGAAGGAAGCTGCCATCGGTCGCGCCTGTGCTCATCGTCGGAATCACGGCTACGCCGGGCCAGAGTTGCGCGGTCACTTGCTTGACGGCGTTGAAAACCTCCGGGCTCAGCGGCGAGGGTGGACTCTGCACATGAATCCAGGTCGGCGCGACCGTAATTTGATCGTCGTTCACCACCCGCACCAGGGTTTTTTGTACTTCGTCAATTGAATCGCCCGGCAGCACCCTGCAATTGACCGTGGCTTGCGCCTTCTGCGGCAGCGCGTTGTCCGCATGGCCTCCCTCCAGCAGCGTGGCCACGCACGTGGTACGCAGTTGCGCGTTGTAGGCGGGCTTGGCGGATAATCGCGCCACCGCCGCCGGATCGGGTTTTCCCGAGGCCACCGCAATCATGTCCGCGCCCAGTTGCTTGTCCTCGAACGCCGCGGCCTGCTTGAGCCATGTGCGCGTCGTGTCGTTCAGTTCCACCGGAAATTCAAATTGCGAGAGGCGCGTCAGCCCGGCGGCCAGCTCGTAAATGGCATTGTCCTTTCGCGGCACCGAGCTGTGCCCGCCCGGATTCGTCACCGTGAGCGTGAAATCGCAGGGGACTTTTTCGCTGGTCTGCACGTCGTTGCGCAACACCTTGCCGCCCCGTGTGCCCACTCCGCCGCCCTCATTCAGAGCGAACTCGGCCTCCAGCAGGTCGCGATGATTGCTCACCAGCCAGTGCATGCCCACATTGTTGCGGTCGAGAATTTCTTCGTCCGTTTCCAGCACCAGGATGATGTCGCGATCCGGCTTATATCCCGCCTCTTTGTAACGGATCAAATTGGAGACGAACGTCGCCGCCATGAACTTGTCGTCGCCCGAGCCGCGCGCGTAGTAATACCCGTCCTTCTCAATCAGTTGGAATGGGTCGAAGGACCAATCCTCGCGCCGCGCTTCCACCACATCGAGGTGCGCCACCAGCAGGATCGGCTTGCGCGCTCCGGTCCCGTGCAGCCTTGCGATCACGTCGCCCTTGCCGGCAGCGGGCTTGAACACCTGCACGTCGGCGTCGGCGAAGCCCGCATTGCGCAGTCGCGCCGCCATGGCGTCCGCGGCCTTGCCGGTATCGCCCCTCGTGGTCACCGTATTGATTTCGAGCAGCTCCTTATAAATATCGTGCGCGCGCTGCTGCTGCGCGGAAAGTTGCTGCGCGCGCGTGGTCGGCGCAAGACTCGCGGTTACAAGCAATGTCACCAGAGCAATTCGCAGCGAAATTCCAAATGAAGCGCCACTCATAGGACTCACCCCCGGAGCGCGCGATTATAGCCGATTTGGTATGCCGCACGCGCGGGAGAGAATGCCGTCCAGGGCGAACGCATAGCGTGCTGCTTTCAAGCCGGGCCGGAAAAACACGGAGCATGAAAGGGTGGGCCGCCGGCAGTTGAGCTTCCGCCCTCGATGAACATCGCCATTGCCCATTGGCCGCCGGGTTCCTAAAGTCGCCTCAGCCATTCCTCCACGGACTTCATCGCAACACAGTCTTCACGGTTGTAGGTGAGTAGAGTTTCGAGGACGTCCTGCCTGTTTGGATTCTGCTGGTATTCCTGAAACCAAACGATGGACTGTGCTCCTACGCGGCAGCTTGGGCGGAATAATTCACGCCAATAAAGGTGACGATGCGCTTGAGACCATACCACTTGAAGGGAGGATCGCACTGCGCTTCACGATTGGATAAAGGTCGACGATCCTGCTCCTGAATAGTTCGAGTGCATCCTTCTCAAACACGGCGTACTTGCGTTCGAGTGCATTGATCTTCGTCCTCTCGTAGGCGGAATAGTGAAATACGGCATAGTCCTCGGATGCGATGGAGACACAGAGCCGCTGGAATTCCGCCCAAATCCTTTCCTCTCCTACCTTGCGGCGAATAGCCCTGTAATAGAGTCCTTTGATGAAGTCAACACATCCCGAGAATAGAAGTCTCCGTCGGCGTCTCAAACTCGAGGTAAACCTTACGAGGCGGGTTAGGGAGCGCGGCTTTGGCGAGGACTTGGAGCTTGTTTGACAGCACCGAGATCGCAGCGAGTTTCATTGACTCAATCGTTTTTGGCCTGATTCCTTTCAGCTTCACCCGCGAGAAAGTCGAACGGCGGTATGTCGCGGATAGACCTCACGCCGACGCTGTTCAGCGCGATTTTCTTGCTGCGGCCCACCTCAGAGAGCAAGGTCACGTCGTCCGCTGCAACGAGATACCTTCTCGCAGTGCCTCGACCAGTGGTAAGCGCCGCATTCGGAGCAAAGCGCAGGCTCATCCGCCTTCGCCCCGTTCGCGAGTAATCGAATCTCGGCAAGCGTTTCCTGATAGGCAGCGCTGAACCGGTCGAGGGGATAGAGAATTCTGTTCCTGGCACGGCTCACCATTTCGCTGCCTTACTTGTGGAACTGTTCGCTTTACGTGTTTCAGGAGCGTCCGTAGTGCTAAGTTCATGTGTCAGTTAAGTGTTCATTTCTGCGTCTCATACCGCTTCTGGTCTTCGGTATTCCCACGGATTTTAAAAGTTCGTCCGTGGTTGCTTGGTTCATTGTCGAGGAGATCGGAATTTCACTCTCTTGGGTTGCTAGAAGGACGCCTTGATATATCCGCTCCGCGCCCGCCTTCATGAGCTGAAGGGTCGAGAGTGCCCGATCTTCCAACGTCACTGCCTTCGGCGTTCTCGTAGGCCAAGTCCGCAACGACTTCGTGCTCATGCGTAAGCGCAGTTAAAAGCGTGTGAGGAAGTCCGAGTGAGGGATTTTTCCTCTGAATTCCGAAGCAATCCTGAATACCATCCGGACATTTTTCGCTCAATATCTCGCAGAGGCGGCTGAGCTGGAGAACTCATCGGGCGGAGTGTATCACGCACGGTAAGTGCTGCGCCTGTTAACCCGCGCCGTGGTAAGCTCCCGCCCGAGGTGACGTGTGAAGAAGCAACTGACATTGAACGGTGAGAGCTATATCGTGGAAACGACAACCGACGGGAAAACCATTGTGTCGAAGAAGAGCAATGGGGCAGGCCGACTTTGGAGAAGTTATCCTCGTCTTACAGGCCGTCAAGGACGGTAAGGGAACCGATGTGACATAAAAACCTCACTGGTCACGCCCATTATCCGTTGGCGGGTAGCCCATCCTTCGAAATCCGAGATGCGTCCGACTCCGCGCATCGCATCGGCACAACTCTGAAACTCGAACGCCGCCCAATCCACGCCGCAGCGTGCCCCACCCTTTGCCTGGGCAAGGATGGGGCACCCTCTTTACGGGGGTCCCGCCGCGCGATGGTCAAGCCCGGGAAAACACGGGAGCGTGAAAGCGTGGGCCACCCGCGAAAGACCACACATAGAATCTTGACGGAGAAAAATGCACGACCGACCAGGTCCGAACTCGGGCGTGCGCTCTTCTACGGGGCCCGAAGAAAGAGGAACGACCGAAAAGACTTTCCTCTAATCTTGCGGGCCGCTCGCGAATGGTGGGTCCACCGGCAGTATAGCGGCGTACTACTTGGCTCACGGGCTGGGCGTGAAGCGGGACCTCCGTGCCGCGCGCCGCTGGTACGCAAAAGCCGCGCGAAAGGGCCATCCAGGCGCGCTCTTCAATTTGGCTCTAATGTATGACCGCGGCCGAGGCGTGCGTCGAGATTACAGGAGGGCCTTCGCCCTTTACAAGAAAGGCGCACAGTTAGGGGACGCGGCCGCGCAATGCAATCTAGCGGTTGCCTATTTGGACGGTCTTGGAGTGACCAAGAATCTTCCGTTGGCAATACATTGGTTGAAGCTGGCCGCTCGCAAATCAGATCCGAAGGCTCATTACAATCTTGGCCTCGAGTATCTTGAAGGAAGCGGTGTCAGAAGGAACTTACGACTTGCGGGTGTCTGGCTTAGACGGGCAGCGAAGCATGGACACTGGCGAGCTTCTCGATTGCTCAAATCACGCGAATTCCAAAACCAATCGCGAAGCGCTCCCGTAGGCGGGTGGCCCACCGGCCGAGCAGGAGCTCGCCGGTAATGTCGCAGCGGCCAAAGTGATCATGAACTACACACAGGTTCTAGCGAGGCTCGATAAACATGCTGCTGAGTTCAACTTCCCAGTCTTGGACAATGCATATATCGAGTTCGCTGGCGCTCGGCTGAGCACCTTTCTGAGTCGAGAGAATTGGCTGCTAATCTTCGAGGTCATCGGGTTCTCGAATCGAGAAGTCGAGTTCGTGAACAATATCTATGCTTACGGTTCCTGCGTTGAGAAGAGGGCTTCATTGGCGAGGAAATAGCGCTGAGTTCGACGGACGATCGGCCATTGTTTGATCACGAGACTCGGGAATGCATCGCTGATTGGAGTCGCTGGTCAGTAAAATTGGGAAACGAAATCGTCTCGCTATCGCCGACACGCGAGGAATACGCGCGCGCAGGTATGACAATAGATGGCCCTCCGGGTCCAGGTACGCTGCGTGAGGTCGATCTGCTACGTTTCCTGCTTTACCGCTTTCCGCGTGAGCGTCTTTTCCTGCCAGACGAAGTCCTACTCAGAAATTTTCCTCGATGCAAGGGCATTCCCAAATTCATACAAACCAGCAGCTGGCAACATCCGGATGTCGCCGGTGGTGAGAAACCTTCAGAGAACATAAGCCTGCGAACCTTAGCCGAAGCGCTCTCTCAGGATGATCCGAAAGTTTTTCAGCCAGGCGTTCCGAATACGGACTGGGGAGCCTGGGCCTAGTTGGTTCGGCCGGTGGCCCATCCTTGAAACTCCGATATGTGTCTGACTCCGCGCGTCGCAGCGGCACAACTCTGAAACTCGAGCGCGGTCCCAATCCACGCCGCAGGGTGCCCCACCCTTTGCCTTGTAAGGGTGGGAGGCCCTGTTCACATCCCGCCGCGTGATAGTCAAGCCCGGGAAAACACGGGAGCATGAAAGGCGGGCGCCACCCGCCCCTATACAGGAGTATGAAGTGCCGCCCTCCTAGACTTGGGCAGTACCACCATCGACGAACAATTCGATGCCGGTAACAAAACTGGAATCGTCGGAGGCAAGAAAGAGCGCTGCCGTTGCGATTTCATGCGACTCGCCGATCCGGCCCATTGGAATCAGGGAGATGAATTGATCCTTGACCTCCTTTGGAACTCCGACGAATACGCTGGTGTCGATAGTGCCGGGACTGAGCACATTCACACGAATCTTTCGGGCCTTCAGATCCATCGTCCAGGTGCGCGCGAAAGATCGAACAGCAGCCTTGCTCGCGTTGTAAACGCTCATGCCCGGAAAGCCTTTCACACCGGCAATGGAGCCAGTCATGATGATTGAGCCGCCATCCCGCATGAGCGGTAAGGCTTTTTGCACAGTGAACAGTGTTCCCCGGACGTTGACATTGAAAGTATTGTCGAAATTCGCCTGGGTGATTGAGCCGAGGGGAACGTTAAATTCCCCGACGCCTGCGCTCGCGTACAGAATGTCAATTTGCCCCTTCTTTAGTTTGACCGTTTCGTACAACCGGTCGAGATCGGCCAGGCTCCCGGCGTCGCCCTGGACGCCCGTGACGTTTCTGCCGATCGCCTTTTCGGCTTCGTCGAGCGCTTGCTGACGGCGGCCCGTAATGAAAACGTAAGCGCCCTCTTCGACGAAGAGTTTGGCGGTAGCCAAAGCCATTCCGGAGGTTGCGCCGGTAATTACCGCGGTTTTTCCTTTTAGTTTGTCCATGACATTCCCTCCTTCTGCATCTGATGTCGGCTTGATGCTTCTCGCTTTGGTCCTTATTACTCAAATTAGGACACTACCCGCGAATCGCTCGGCGAGCGCGAAGCATCAACTCCTTGTACAATAAATCGCCACTACAGGAAAACTTAATGCCCCCAGCCTACGCAAAACTATTCGAACCGTTCACTCTAAACGGAGTCACGCTTGCCAATCGCATCGTCATGGCGCCGATGACCCGCAATCATTCGCCGAACGGCGTGCCCGGACCGGACGTCGCCGCGTATTACCGGCGGCGCGCGGAGGGCGGCGTCGGCCTGATCATGACCGAAGGCACCTCGCCGAATCATCCGCAGGCCGCCAACATGCCGCAGATCCCGCATCTCTACGGTGAAGAAGCGCTCGCGGGTTGGAAAAAAGTAGTCGAAGGCGTGCACTCCGCGGGCGGCCGGATCTTCTCCCAAATCTGGCATGTCGGAGCGGTGAAAACTCCCGGCGCTCCTCCGAAACTTCCGCTTTCGCCCATCAGCCCGTCGGGCCTCTTGCGCCCGGGCAAGCAGATTGGCGAGCCGATGACCCTGGCCGAAATCGAAGGCATGATCAACGCCTACGCCCAGGCCGCGGCGGACGCTCAACTCGTCGGCTTCGACGGCATCGAACTCCACGGCGCCCACGGCTACCTGATTGACCAGTTTTTCTGGAAGGGCACCAATCAGCGCACCGACAAATACGGCGGCGACCTGCCGGCCCGCACCCGTTTTGCGGTCGAAGTGATTCAGGAATGCCGCCGCCGCACCGGAACGAAATTTCCGATCGTGCTGCGCTTCTCGCAATGGAAATTGCAGGACTACAACGAGCGCCTCGCCACCACGCCCGATGAGCTGTCGCGCTTTCTCGCGCCGCTGGCCGCAGCCGGGCTCGACGCGTTTCACTGCTCGCAGCGCCGCTTCTGGGAGCCTGAGTTTGATTGCAGTGACATGAATCTGGCGGGCTGGACCAAGAAACTCACCGGCAAGCCGACCATCACCGTCGGATCGGTCTCCCTGGACGTGGATTTCATCGTTTCGCTGGGCAGGGTTCCGGAGTCAGAGGCACCGGGTGGCAATGGAAACAGCCCCGCCGCCGAGATGGATCGCCTGGTCGAGATGCTGGCGCGCGGCGATTTCGACCTCGTCGCCGTAGGCCGTGCGCTGCTGGCCGATCCCAGTTGGGCGGCCAAGGTGCGCGACGGCCGTTTCGCGGAGCTTACCGCATTCACCCCAGAGGTGCTGAAAACGCTGGCTTAGGAGGCTGGCCGTGGCTTACTTCGCGCTGATTTACGAGCTGGTGGACGACTATATCGCGCGCCGCGGAGCGTTTCGGGACGAGCATCTCAAGCTTGCCCGGGAATCGAACGCCCGCGGCGAAATCGTCATCGCCGGAGCGTTCGCCGAGCCGCCGGACAAGGCCCTGCTCGTTTTTCGCGCCGAGGATCGCGGCGTGCCCGAGTCCTTCGCAGGTCACGATCCCTATGTGCTCAACGGTCTGGTGAAGCGCTGGGAGGTTCGCCCCTGGAACGTGGTCATCGGGAACACCTGACCGCCTCGCTGTTCCGCCGCGGGGCATTGGCTCACGCGTTTATTTGCCGAGCAACCCTGCGAAATCCGAACACCTTTGGCCGCGCTTGTGGCATCTTATCCGTATGAACGTGACCACTCCGAATCCCAGCATAACCGCGCGAGAGGTGCTGGCCGCCTGGGGCCGGATCCTCACCGGCAACGTTCCCATGCTCTCCATCGAAATCACCCGGGAATGCCCGTTAAGCTGTCCGGGATGTTACGCCTACGGTGACACGCATCTGGGCGGCGGCGTCACCTTGAGCGAACTCAACGATTCGCGCGGCGACGAATTGGTCCACGGCGTGATCGAAATGGTTCGCAAGCGCAAACCGCTTCACGTCTCACTCGTCGGTGGCGAGCCCATGATCCGCCATCGCGAGCTCAGCCGAATTCTTCCGGCGCTGAGCGAAATGGGAGTGTTCGCGCTGGTGGTGACCAGCGGCGTGATTCCGGTTCCGCCGGAATGGATGAAGATTCCGCGGCTGCGCGTGGCCATTTCCGTGGATGGTTTGCCGGAACATCACGACATCCGGCGCAAACCGGCGACCTATGAAAAGATCCTCAAGAATATCGCCGGCTGCGAAGTCAACATTCACTGGGTGATCACGCGTCCCATGTTCGAGAGGGCCGGCTACCTCGAGGAATATGTCGCCTTCTGGAGCAATCGATCCGAGGTGAACCGCGTCTGGGTGAGCATGTACACACCGCAAATCGGCGAGAGCAGCGCCGAAATGCTGACCGCGGAAAACCGCGCTACGCTGGGCCGGGAGCTACCCGCGCTGGCCAAGCGTTATCCGAAGTTTTTGTTCAACGACCGCCTGGCCAAGGCCTTTCTTCATCCGCCGGAAAATCCCGACGATTGCCTTTTCGCGAAAATGTCGGCGAATTATTCAGCCGATCTCGCCAGCCGCGTGGAACCGTGCGTATTCGGCGGCACGCCGGACTGTTCGCAATGCGGGTGCGCGGCGAGCATGGGCATGCACATGGTGAAAGCCGTGAATGTGGCAGCCGGACTGAAGGTCGGTCATTTCATCGGCGCGTCGGTGAAGGTGGGACTTCTCGCCAACCGGCTGAAATCGCGCGCGGCCAGACCGGATCGCTGGACTCCGGGCGCCCCGCGTCCCAGCGACGAAGACGCGCTGGTGCAGATTCAGCCCTGAGCCGGCCGGCTAACCCTTGTTCCGCTTGAAGAATTCGACCTGACGGAGCCGCTTCACCGCCTCTTCCCGCGTCTTGTACGGGCCGCCCATGTTCCGCCCCTTCGACGACAGCACTTTGTAGCCGCCCTTCACTTTTTTGATCATGGATCTCCTCCTGCGTCAATTTTCTACGGGCGCGTCCGGCAATCAATACCACGGGCACTGTAGGATTCCATTCCGTCTGCGAAATCCGCTTTAACAACCATTTGCTGCAAGGTTGGCACTTCTGGTAGCGTGCTCCCCGTGAACCCAAAAGGGAGTGCCTGAATGAACGTGAATCAGTGGTTGCGCGGCGCGGTGCGAGCATTGTTTTTCGTTGTGGGGATCTGGCTGATGATTTCGGCTGCGGCGTTCTGTCAGTCAACCGAGCAGTTCCGGGCCATGAATCAGCCCATCGCGCCGTTCCATATCATCGGCAACATTTATTACGTCGGGGCATCGGACATCGGCATTTATCTGATCGTCACTCCGGCCGGAGATATTCTGCTCGACGGCGGCTTCGTGGAGACCGTTCCGCAAATCGAAGCGAACATTCCCAAGCTCGGATTCAAGCTGACGGACGTGAAATTCATCCTCAATAGCCACGCGCATATCGATCATGCCGGAGGCATTCGCGGAGTTAAAGAGCGTCACGGGGGCGAAATTTGTAGCGATGGATGGAGACGTGGCGGGGCTTACGGCCGGCACGTCGTTTCCCGCGGCTACGCCCGACCGAGTGATTCACGATGGCGACACGGTGAAGCTGGGCGGCACGATCATGACCGCGCACCTGACGCCGGGGCATACGCGCGGATGCACGACCTGGACGACCACGGTCCAGGACGGCGGGAAATCGTACCGGGTGGTTTTCGTCGGCAGCGCCACGGTGCTGCCGCAGTACAAACTGATCGACCGGCCGGGCGCTCCGGCGACGTATCCCGGCATGGAGCAGGACTTCGAGAAAACTTTCCGCGTGCTGCGCTCTCTGCCGTGCGATGTGTTTCTGGCGCCCCATGGATCGTTTTATTCGCTGACGGAAAAGCGCGGAGTGCTTGCCAGGAACCCGGCGCAGAATCCGTTCATTGATCCCTGGGGCTACCAGGCGTACATTCTTCGCGCCGAAGGGGTGTTTCTGAAAGAACTGGACGCCGAGCGCGCCACCGCAAAATAGCTGGATCGCGCGCGGCTGGCGGTGAAGGAGGCTTTCGTGCATTGTTCCTCGTGCGGGGCAGCGACCGCGGACGGCTCGGCGTTCTGCGGTTCCTGCGGCCGACCCATCATCGGGTATAGCGTGGCACAGGCCTCGGCTGCGGCGCCCGCTGTTGGCGCTGCTCCCGACGCGGCCGCGGCTGCCACACGAACGTATGCAGGATTCTGGCTGCGATTCGTGGCGTATGTAATTGACGGGCTGATAGTGGGCGCAGCCGTGGTAGTTGTGGCCGCGATCTCGATTGGTTTTCTGGGAACCGAAGGCATTCGCGAGGCGCTCGATCAGACGGGTCGAGGAATGAATCAGCCAAATCCTGTTTTCCCCTGGGGGCTATTCGCCGCTATCCTGGTTCTGGCGACTGTTTCGGTGCTCGCGCAGTGGCTCTATTTTGCCGGCATGGAAAGTTCCAAGTTCCAGGGAACGCTCGGCAAGATGGCGCTGGGACTTGTGGTGACCGACATGAACGGCCAGCCGGTCAGTTTCGCTCGCGCCAGCGGGCGTTTCTTTTCAAAGCTGATTACCGGACTGGTGCCGCTCGCGATTGGCTATATCATGGCCGGGTTCACGGAAAAAAAGCAGGCGCTCCACGACATGATCGCGAGTTGTCTGGTGTTGCGGAAGGCTTGAAAAAAGGCTTCGTAATCTCCCACAAGAGAGACCGAATTGATTTGTCCCAAATGCGGTGCGGAGGTGACCGGCGGTGCGGAGTCGTGCGCTCAGTGCGGCGAGCCGATTCCCGATCCCTCGTCGAACTCCGGCTCCGCGGCCACAACCAGATTGGCAGTCCCGCGCGCCGTCTATGCGGGTTTCTGGTTGCGGGCGATCGCCTATTTGATTGATTCGGCAGTACTCGGGCTGGTGCTGGGAATGTTTGTCTTGTTTCCTGTCCTACAGAACAATCACGTGGCGCCAAACCTGCGCGACATGTGGACGTTCTACAACGGTGGCAGCCGGCAGGCAACGGCGATCGCGCTACTGTTCGATCTGGCGAACTGGCTGTACTTCGCCTCGTTTGAGAGTTCGAAATGGCAGGCAACGCCCGGGAAGAAGGCGTTGAACCTTGCAGTTACAGATATGGCAGGCAAACGAATCAGTTTTTTGCGCGCGACCGGCCGCCACTTCGCGAAATTCCTTTCGGTCCTGACTTTTTTCTTTGGATTCGCGATGATCGGCTTTACGGAAAAGAAACAGGGGCTTCACGACATGATCGCGGGGTGCCTGGTGGTAAGGAAAATCTAACTGTTTTTCAGGAGTTCGCAGGACTCGGAATATGCCGTGGTGCGCGCTAGGCGCCCGAGCCGCGCTGTGCGGAGTGCGCCGGCGCAGCCTGCAATTCGTTGCGAATCCTGGCCGTGAATTCCGAGCCGCCGACCACGCGGCTGCCCGCTTCGGCTATATCCACGGTGCGATATCCCTTTTCGAGCGCGCGGTCAACGGCATCCTCAATCCATTGCGATTCGGCATGCAGGCCGAACGACTCCCGCAACATCAGCGTCGCCGAAAAAATCGCGCCGAGAGGACAGGCCACGTCCTTGCCCGCGAGCGTGGGCGCCGAACCGTGAATCGGTTCATAGAGCGCGGGCTGGCCGGCGCGGCCGCGGCTGAGCGAGGGAATCAAGCCGATTGATCCGGCCAGCGCCGCCGCTTCGTCGCTCAAAATATCTCCGAACATATTTCCAGTCAGAATCACGTCGAACTGCGCGGGACGCAGCAGGATCTGCATGGCGGCGTTGTCCACATAGAGATGATCGAGAGTGACGCCCGGGTATTGGCGCGAAAGTGCGGTGACCGTGTCGCGCCAGAGCGTGGAGCTGGCCAGCACGTTCGCTTTGTCCACGCTGGTCAAGTGGCCGTTGCGTGCGGCAGCGCGCTCGAAGGAATAGCGGGCCACGCGCTCGATTTCAGAAACGGAATATTCCGCAAGGTCGCTGGCCTTTTCCCTGGATATTTTGTGTTCGCCGAAGTAGATGTCTCCGGCCAGCTCGCGCACGATTTCAAAGTCGCAGTTGCCGAGCCGCTCCGGACGAAGAGGCGAAATCCCGCGCAGCGCCGGGCGCAGGCGAATGGGCCGCAGATTGATGTAGAGGCCGAGTTCCTTGCGGATTCCAAGCAGGCCGGCTTCGGGCCGCGTGCCGAAGGGAAGCGACTCCCATTTCGGGCCGCCGATGGCGCCGAGAAGAACGGCGTGCGACGCGCGGCACCCGGCCAGTGTTTCGGGCGGCAGCGGCGCGCCGCACGTGTCAATGGCGTTGCCTCCAAAGGGGAATTCGCGAAATTCGAATTGGTGGCCGAAGGCGGAAGCGCAGTCTTTGAGAATCTGAATCGCGGCGCGGGTGACTTCCGGGCCGATGCCGTCCCCCGGCAAAACCGCGATCGTCTTCCGGATTGCGGTCATCGAGAGATTTCCATGCGCATCAGCGGGCGTTCGCCGCGGCCGGCTGGCGGCGAACCTTGTGGATGATGTTGATCAAATCGCGATCGGTGATTTCCTTCTCGGCGTCGGCCTGCAGGGTCGCCAGTCGGTAGCATTCGGCAAGCTCGGCGTCGGTGGTTTCGTAGCCGAGCTCCGCCAGGCGCGCGCGATAGGCGTTGCGGCCGGAATGCTTTCCGAGGACCAGACGGCGCGCGGGCACGCCCACCATCTCCGGCGCCATGATCTCGTAAGTGAGCGGATTTTTCAGGATGCCGTCCTGATGGATTCCGGCTTCGTGGGCAAAGGCGTTGGCGCCGACTACGGCCTTATTCGGCGGCACGGAAACGTTGGTGATCTTGGTGAGCATGCGGCTGGTGGGATAGAGCATTTCAAGCTTCAGATTCGTGGTTACTTTGAAGCGATCCCGGCGCACGTGCAGCGCTACCGCCAGTTCTTCGAGCGAGGCGTTTCCGGCGCGTTCGCCGATACCGTTGATGGTGCATTCAATCTGGCGGACACCTGCATCAATCGCGGCGAGCGAGTTCGAGAGGGCCATGCCGAGGTCGTCGTGGCAGTGCGCGCTGAGAACGACTTCGGGATGCGCGCCCAATTGCGCGCGAACTTTGCGGAACATCGCTCCGTAATCGTCCGGCGTGGAATATCCGACGGTGTCGGGCAGGTTGATGATGGTGGCGCCGGATTCAACCGCGGCCAGAACCACCTGGCAGAGGTAGTCGATGTCCGAGCGGCTGGCATCTTCGGCGGAGAATTCCACCTCTTCGCAATTCTGCCGGCCGAAGCGAATCATGCTGGCGATCTGCTCGAGCGCCTGTTCGCGCGTGGTTCGCAATTTGTGTTTCAGGTGCAGGTCCGAGGTGGCGAGGAAAACATGCAGGCGGGGTTTGGCGGCGGGCTCGAGTCCGCGCAGGGCCGCTTCTACGTCGTCCTGTTTCGCGCGGGCGAGCGCCGCTACGCGGCAGTGCTTGATTTCGGCGGCCACGGCGCGCGTGGCGTCGAGATCGCCGGGCGAGGCAATCGGGAAGCCGGCCTCGATGACGTCCACGCCGAGCTGCTCGATCTGGCGGGCGAGCTGCAGCTTCTCCTCGCGATTCATCGAAAAACCGGGAGACTGTTCGCCGTCGCGCAGCGTGGTGTCGAAAATCTGCACGTTGTCCATGGCAGCTCCTTTCATAGTGCCAGTGAACCGCGAAAGGGGCAAGGAGTCCAATTTATAATGGTTGCAAGGAGGATAAATCTCTCTTATATAGGGGAATCCGAGTTTTCCGGGGGCAAATGTGGATCTGGCGTCCTTGCAGGTATTTCAAGCGGTGGTGCGCGAGCGAAGCTTTTCCCGGGCGGCCGAGAAGCTTTATCGAACGCAGCCAGCGGTGAGCATTTCCATCCGCAAGCTGGAGGAGTGGGTGGGCCAGCCGCTGTTTGTGCGAGGCTCGGGTGCGCGAACGCTGACCGACGCGGGGCTGCTGCTGGTTGAATACTCCGACCGGATGCTGAATCTGCGCGAGGAAATTCGCAAAGGGATGAAGGAGCTGCGCGGGCTGGAGCGCGGACAAGTCTCCTTGGGCGTGAATGAAAGCGCCATCCACGCGCTGCTGCCGGCGCTGGAGCGCTACCGGCAGCTGCATCCCGGAATTCATGTGCGGGTGCACCGCGTGTTTTCGCGCGACGTGCCGCGCGAGGTGATGAATCATCAGCTGGACATCGGGGTGATTTCCTATTTGCCGGAGGAACGCGACCTGGAGACCGTGGAATTTCACCGCGACTCACTGGTGCTGGTGGTCTGGCCGGGACATCGGCTGGCAAAGCGACGTGATGTGGACATCAGCGATCTCGGGCAGGAGACATTTGTGGCACACATTGTCGAATCGCCCTACCGGCAGCGCGTGGTACAGATGTTCGCGCGCCACCGGGTGCCGCTGCAGATGGACGTGGAACTGCCGACGATCGAGAGCATCAAGCTTTTTGTGGAGCGGAAGCAGGGCGTGGCCATCGTGCCGCGAATGTGCGTGGAGCGCGAGGTGGCCGCAGGCGAGTTGCGCGAATTGAGAATCCGCCAGATGCGCGTGACGCGAAAACTGTATCTGGTGTACCGGCGGGACCGGCCGTTGACTGCGGCCGCGCAGGAAATGGTCGAAGTGATCCGGCAAAAGGCTTCCGGCCGGATGCACGCGGGCCGGCAGCGGAAAGCGTCCTAGAAGTTGGTGGTCAGGCGAGCGGCCCAGCTGCGCGGCGGGCCGATGGCGTTGCCGGAGAAGAGGCCGCCGAAGTCAATCACGTCGAGGACGTTGGTGAGGTTCAGCCCGTCAACCTGCAGCTGCATGTTGATGCGATCGGATTTATAGATGTTGGCGCCTGCGGATGCATTCACCTGAAAGGACGGATAGATGCGCCCGAGATTGAAGTTGATGCGGCTTACTACCTGCGAGCCGTAAGTTGCGGTGACCCCGGCAATGCATTGAGCCTGTGTCTCGCCGTCCGGGCACTGGAAATCGAACGGGAGACCCGTGTCGAATTGAATGCCACCGGCGATCCAGAGACGTTTGTTCACCTGGTAACGGACCCGACCGCGAACGGTATTGCGCTGATCCTGTGAATCCGGGAAATGGCCGGAGAGGGGTATCACCGCGTCGTCTCCGAGAAAGAGGCCGCCGGTCACGGGGAAGAAAGCATTGCCGACTTCCCAGGAATAGCTGAGGAATCCGGAGAAGCCGTGCGACTCGGGCATTTCGATTTTGGCTTCCGCGCCATAAATGATGGCTTTGCGGAATGCGATGGGAAAGCTGATGGTGGTGTTGTCGATCTGATCGTCGTCCGCGTAGTTGTTCACGACGCGGCGAAAATAATTGGCGTCCAGTTTGAACTTATTGAAGAAGCCTTTGGTCAGCCCCGCTTCGTAGTAGTTTCCGACGGAAGGCTCGACGGGCAGTTGAAGGGAGATCGGGTTGAGCTCGGTGGCCGCCGTAGAACTCGAGAGCAGTATGTTTTCAAAGGAAGGCGTCTGAAAGATTCTGTCGTAGGAAAAATGCAACACGAGATTGGCGGAAGGAAAATAGCGCGAAATTGAAAAGCGCGGATCCACCGACTGGTTGTTCAATATGAGTTGATAGTGATCCCAGCGGAGTCCGGCGCTGATGGTCAAGTTACCCAGGCGAATCATATCCTGCACGTAGGCGGATTGCTCCAGGTCGGGACGGTTTGCGCGGAAGGCGAAACTCAGAGGCGTGTCCGGATCGAACTGAGCCGGATCGCTGATGATGTAACTGAAATTCTCGTTCAGAAACATATTGTCCGATTCCACGCCGGCCTTAATTTCATGGCGGCCATGGTTGATGGTGACGTTGCCGCGGAAATACCCTTCGCGAAACCAATTGTGCTGGAATACCAATATCGGGTTTGAAAGGGCGTTGGAATTGAAATCATTCGAATTTTCGCGAACCATGCCGTGGAAGTCGGCGACGACATCAGACGAAAAGGTGTGCTGGTAGGAGGCGATGCCCATGGTCTCGAAATTACCGGCGTTCTGGACCTGGCACGGGGGTCCGGTCGTCTGTCCCGGCGCATAGCAAAAGGTTTGCTGGATTTGTTCGTTGGGAATCAAGTAGCGGGCAAGCTCGTGGAATACGCTTAGGCTGAGACGGTCCTTCGACGAGAGCTGGCGGGCGTAACGCGCGGTGAAGTACGCCACCGTACCAGTATTGGTGAAATTCTGCGGGACCACCGGGTTGAGATAATGGGCGGTCATATTGCCGCTGGCGGTCCCGCTTAAGGTATTGTTGCCCCAAACGTATTGAGCTTCTGCAAAAGCGCCGCCGGTGTCGAAACTACCACCCGAGAGCACCGCTTGCCCGTGGAAGCCCGGCTCGGAATCCTCAACGGTATTGACTTCAACCACGCCGCCCATTTTCCTGCCGTACTCGGCGGGGATTCCCGCAGTGTAGATGCTCATGGATTGCACGTCGTCCGCGCCAATCTCGGGTCCGAAGCTGGGCGAGCGGTTATCGGTCAAGGGGATGCCATCCACGACGAATTGGGTCTGATATTCGGAGCCGCGAGGGTGCAGGACGGCGTTGCCTTCGTATAGCCAGCCGGGCTGGGAGTTCACCAAATCCTGCAAAGAACGGCCCGGGATGGAGGTGAGCCGGTTCTGGATCTGATCCGAGCCGATCTGACTAACGGCGCCGGGTTGGTCGGGATCGACCAGAGTATTGCCCGTGGTCACGGTGGAGGTTTGGTTCACGGTTCGCAGCTTGAGCTGGATGGCGTAGTCGGTTGGAATGGAGGAACGAATCTCGACGGACTGGGACACGTCGGCGAAACTGGTCTGCTCGATTTCGACCTGGTAGACACCGTAAGGCAGGCGTTGAACGTCCAGTTGGCCTTCCTCGTTGGTTGCCAGGATATTTCGATAGCCATTCGCTGCGCTGGTGATTTGAACCGTGGTTTTCACAGCGCGGCCCGAAGGATCGGTCACCTTAAGGCGGAGTTCGCCGCGATTGCTCTGAGCGCAGAGCCCAGCGGCGCACGCGAAGAACAGAAACAGACATTTTCTCATCTGAAAGCAATTCTACAGGCTATGCGGCGCGGTCGGCATTGATGATTGGCATAAGTTGAAGAGGGGTTCTTCAATTCATCTCTGAAGCTCTACTGACCGCCGGCAGGGAGGCGCTTGGACTAAGCGATGCAGATTAATGGTAGCGGGCCGAGCTGCGACGCTGTTCGGCGAGGGCTTCGAGGAATTTCTCCGCGTCCGGGCGCGCTTCAAAGGGCACGTTTAGCCGCTCGCCAAGGCGCTGCGCGATCTGCCGCGCCATGGAGCGGCGCACTTCGGGATCCAAGCTCAAGCGGCGTTCGAAAAAGGTCTCGACGAGCTGCAACTCATCCATATTGAGCTGCGCGGACGGAACGGTCGGCGCGGCTTGCGCGGGAGCGGCCACGCTCCAGATCGAGTTCACGCCTTCCAGCGGCTTTTCGTGAATCACGACCGTGCCCGCGGCGTAGTCGCCCACGCGCTTGTTTTCCTTGCTGATCAGCATGGTAACGATTCCGATGGCGTAGAGGCTTGGTAGCGAGTCCACGATGCGCAGCAGATTCCGCAGGATGGCGTCGTAGGGGGTAATCGGACGGCCGGAATCCTGGATGACGCGCAGGTGAGTCCAGCGCTTACCGGGAGTCTGCCCGTTCCACAGAACCTCGAAGGTGGAGAAGTAGCCGAATTGCACCAGGAAGACGATGAAGATGAGGACCGCGAGGCCCCACTGCTTTCCCAGAACTCCCAAAATGCCGATCGAGGCCACCAGGCCCGCGATCAGGAAGAGCACGATATACGCCGCGATTTGCAGCAGCGTATCCAGCGCGACAGCCAGAAAGCGGCTGCCGATTCCGGCAAGCGGAAACTCGAGTGAAGTCTGCTCTGGAGTTTCGATGGTAAGCTTGTCCGTCGAGGACATCCGGTGATCTCCACGAGCTGGCTTCAGAAGCGGCGTCCGTACTGGGCGCGCATTGACGAGCTGCTGGCGCGCTCGGGCCGGAGCGGCGTGAGCGCCCTGACTCACACCGAACTTCAGGAATTGGCTCTATTATATCGCCAGACCGCTTCGGACCTGGCAACGATCCGCGAAGATGCTTCCAGCCGCAATCTGGCGCACTACCTGAATCAGCTGCTCGGACGCGCGCACAACCTGATCTACATGGGACGCCGCTCGCGTCCTGCCGGAATTATCAAATTCTACCGCGAGACTTTCCCGCAAATATTTCACGAAACGCTGCCCTACACGATCACGGCGACGGCGATCTTCTTCGCTACGGCCGCAGCGGGGCTGATGGTGGCGCTCTTCGATCCCGGCTTCCAGAGGTATTTTCTGGGTCCCGCGATGATGGACACGATCGAGAAACAACAGATGTGGACGCACTCGATCGTCACGGTAAAGCCGCTGGAATCGAGCGCCATCATGACGAACAACCTGTCGGTTTCGCTGACGACCTTTGCGCTAGGAGTAACCGGCGGGCTTGGGACGGTTTTCATGCTGGCGTTCAACGGGCTGCTCTTCGGCGTGATTTCCGGGGCCTGTTGGCACGCCGGGATGCTCGGGCAACTGATGAGTTTCGTTGCGCCGCATGGAGTGATCGAGTTGCCGGCCATATTCATCGCCGGTGGCGCGGGATTGATGCTGGCAAAAGGAATGCTTTTTCCCGGATCGCTGCCGCGTCGCGCGTCGCTGGCATTGGAAGGCGGGCGGGCGGTTCGTCTGGTGCTGGGGATTATTCCGATGCTCATCGTGGCGGGCACCGTGGAAGGGTTTATTTCACCGACCGATCTGCCGGCGAAGTGGAAATACACGGTTGCCGCGGGACTCTTCTGCTTGCTGCTTCTCTACGTAATGCGAAAAGTCCCCAGGACTTCGACCAAATCCGCAAACGATGAAGTTGTGAAGGCCGCACCGGACCTGACCTAAAAGCTTCCGCAAGCTTCTAGAGCAGGCTGCGTTCCTTCACTTCGAGATAGCGATTAACGAGCGCGGTGGACATTCGCGAGGCGTCCACTTCCAAGGTCAGCGCACCTTGCTGGCGCAATCTCCGCAACAGAAGATCGCGGCGCTGCACAACTTCGAGCGCGGCGGTGTAGTGATACATGGCAGTCGCGTCCTCAGGAACTGCCGCGACCAGACGGCGCAGCTCCGGCTGTCCGATGATCCCGAGCAGCACCAGATGACGCGTGGCCATTTTTGCGGCGCACTCGATGACCTCCGGCGTCGCCGCCGTTTCCGCAAGATCCGTGAGCCACACGATCAGGCTGCGGCGGCTCTGCTGCGAGAGCAGGCTTTCCGCGGCGAGCAGATGATCGGCCTCGAAGGACTCGGCGCGCACCTGGGCCATGCTTTCCATTAGCACACGCAGATGATGCACTCCCCGTCCCGGGCCGACGCGCTGCTGCGGCTTGCGTCCGTAAGCGAGAAGTGCGACGCGGTCGCCCGAATAAAATGCCACTTGGGCGAGGCTGAGCGCCGCGCTGATGGTGTAGTCGAGCTTGGTCAGGCGATCCACGCGCGCGCGCAACAGGCGTCCGGCGTCGAGCACCAGCCAGATGGTCTGGCTGCGCTCGATCTGATGGACCTTGGTGATCAGCTTGCCGCGCCGCGCCGTCACGCTCCAGCAGATGTCGCGGAATTCGTCGCCATCGCGATAATCACGCAAGCTTTCGAACTCGCGTCCGTGTCCGCGCTGGCGCTTCAGCCGTTTTTCCAGCTCGATCTGGCGGCTGCGGATCAGGTAGATGCGCATCCGCTGCGCTTCCTCGAGATTGGGGTAGACGCGCACGCTTTGCGGCAAGCGCGCACGCGCCCAGCGTTCGGCAAGGCCCACCGGGCTCTGGTAGCGCAGCCAGACATCGCCGAAACGCGCGTCGCCGCGCGAGCGGGGCTCGATCGAATACGAAGCGCTGCCGGCGTCCTTGGCCGGCGCCGAAATTTCCACGCCGGGCAGATCGCGGCGGAAAGTCTCGGGGGGTTCGTCGGTCAGTTTCGCGGAAATGGCGCTGCCGGAGGAATTGCGCAGCTCGAGGGTGATGGACATCTGTTTCGCGAGGCTGAGAGGCTGATTCCAGAGGCGACGGACTTCGATCTGATTGGGACTTGCCATGCGGCCCAGATCCCAGGCCCACAGCAGCAGAGCAAGAACGTCCCAGAGAGCGAGCACGTACAGGAACCGCGGCTCGCGCCAGGCGGGAGCGATCCAGACGAGACCTGCAAAAAGGAGAAGGAAAAATCGCCGGCCGAACGCGACCGGAAAACGGCCGGCGCGCTCCGCTGGCGCGGAAACATTCGAAGGGGCGAGTCGGTTCACGACGTTATTTGGGGACGGCGATTCCCGCCAGCACTTCGGCGATTACCTGGTCGGGAGTGATGCCTTCGAGATCCGCTTCCGGTTTCAGCGACATGCGATGGCGCAGGATCGCCGGAGCCGCAGTCTTCACGTCGTCCGGGATCAGGAAGTCGCGGCCCTCGGTGGCGGAAATCGCCTTGGCCGCGAGCATCATGGCCACCGCAGCGCGCGGGCTCGCTCCCAGGCTGACCGCCGCGGAATCGCGCGTGGCGCGGACGATGGCGACAATGTAATCGAAGAGCTTCGGTTCGACGCGAACTCGCGCCGCTTCCGCCCGGGCGGCTTGCAGGGCATCCTTCGAGAGACGCTCGAGTCCGGCGCGTTCAAGGTCGCGCGCCTCGAATCCGCCCTGATAGCGCGAGAGGATTTCCGATTCCTGCGAAGCCTCGGGATAGCCGATGCGAATTTTCATCAGAAAACGGTCGAGCTGGGCTTCGGGCAGCGGATAGGTGCCCTCAAACTCCACCGGATTCTGGGTGGCGAAGACCGCGAAGGAGCGGGACAGCGGGTAGCTGACGCCGTCAATCGTCACCTGATACTCCTCCATGGATTCGAGCAGCGCCGATTGCGTGCGCGGCGGCATGCGGTTGATTTCATCAACCAGCAGCAGATCGGTGAAAACCGGGCCGCGATTCATGCGAAAAGTTCCGTCGGCAGGCTGAAAAATATTGCCGCCAAGAATATCCGCGGGGATCAAATCGGGCGTGCACTGCACGCGCTGAAACTCCAGGTTGAAAATGTGCGCGAGGCATTTCACGGCGAGAGTCTTGGCGAGTCCCGGGACGCCTTCAATCAGCGCGTGTCCGCCGGTGAGGATTACGACGAAGAGCTGGTCCACCGCGTCGGTCTGGCCCACGATGACTTTCGAGAACTCTTTTCGGACGTGCGCAGCCAGCGAGGCGGCGTTCATCTCCATGCAGGCATCTCCTGTTCAGGGCGGCCCTTGGGCTCCAGGCGCGCCGAGTAATCGTGCAGCTGGCGCACCAGGTAGAGCGCCTCTTTTTCTTCGAGATTGATGTTGCGCATCGCTCGCTCGGAGCGACCGAGTGTATCCACAAGCGGCTCTTCCGGCCAGCCGAATCGGACGGAGGCGGTTCGGCAGATTTCCGGCAGCTTGGCCTTGGCAGAGATGGCGAGCTTGCGGGAAAGCGCCAGCCGAAAGCGGCGATAGGCGACCGCCACGGCGGCGGGGGAGGCGTGCGCGGAATGATATAGATCGCCGAGGGTTTCCACGAATTCCAGCGGCGAAAGGCGAGATTCAGTCCCAGGCATGCGCATGGGCCCCGATCGCCGGGAGAATGTGAACAGAACGGCGAGGAACGCGATACCAACCTGAAGTGCGGCCCAGGGCAGGGGTCCTTTTGCGAAGTAGGAATAGAGGGACGCGCGAGCGCCATGAAAGTATTCATCCCAATACACGCGTGTTTGCGCGCGCGAACCGATGCAATTCAAAAAGAACGCCAAATTGTTTTTGTCGCGAATCGAGCCGTTCGATAGCGGTGTGGCCGAAGCCCACCAGATGACCTCGCCTTTCCCGACGGGATAGGAAACGACCGCAATTTCGCCCTGCTGCCCGTAGAGCGCGAGCCACGGGTGGTTGCTCGAAATAAATTTATCCGGCGAGACCATGGTGATTTCCGGGGCGTCGCGCGTGACCGGCGAAGGCAGAAGCGCGGAAAAGGTTTTGGGCTGCGGGTCGAATTCTCCAGCCTCGGCGGTGTCTATATCTGGAGCCAGATCCGCCGCCTGCCCGCCGATCGCCAGAATGCGTCCTCCGCCGGTGACGAACCGGCGAATTGCCGTGAGTTCGGTGGTCGAGCCGCTCGCGGTCGGTTCGGCCAAAACGAGGACGGCGCCCTCCGACTGCGCGGGAAGATCTTCGGGAGATTTTTCCCAGCGCTCCACGCGATAGCCCTGCTCCTGCAGCAATAGGAACGCCGCTTTCGCGCCGGCCCACTCAGGCGAGTAGCTCGACGGATAGCCGATGGATTGCTGCGCCGGCGCCGGTCCCAGAGTGAAGGTGAGCGCGAGCAGCACGACCATGAGGACTCCCGCTCCGATCAGGAAGCGGAGATCGCGGGAGTCGAGGAACGAAGGCATCCGAGTGTCTCCAATTGCTGTACTGCATCGCTCCAATCCGCCGCGGTGGCGGAGCGGTAGCCGTACCACACCAGCTCAAAACGGCGCGTGAGCTGCAACAGCGGCGCGTACTCCGCGCTCTCCCTGCGAATCAGGCGCAAAGATTCCCTGGGCGTTCTGGAGCGATCCTCCGGCAGGGATTTCGTCTCCTCCATGCGCACGATGGCCGTCCAATACCCGGCGTGGATTGCGGCGCGGTAATCTCCGCGCGCGGCGGCATCCCGCGCTTCGCGCAGCCAGCGATGCCAGTCGCGGTTGAGCGGAGTAGCGCCGCTCAGGTCCAATTCCGATCGCGCCCCCGCGTGCATCAGGAAGCGCACTGTCCAAAGCAGCAGCAACAGGCCCGCCAGAATAACTACGATCCAGGCGATCAGGTTGCCGATGGATTTCGCGCGTCCGACGCGGCCAAAGAGCCTTTCAAGCTGACGGCTAATCCAGCCGTAGACGCGCGCCTTTAGAACGTCCAGCCAGGAAGGCCCGCGCAATCCGCTAAACTCCCGGGCGCTCAAGATAGCGTTCAGCCGGGTGCGCGACTGCGAAAGATTCTGAGACGCTGTGGACGCTGACATGGCCTGCGCCGCATCGCGGTAGGTTTGGAGCTTCCGCCGCGTTTGCGCGAGCGAGTCCGGGTTCGCGCCGGGATTCTTCTCGATCGCTTGAAGCGGGCCGGTGAGCCAGTCTGTGGCCACGTTGTAGTGCGTGTCACCGACTGTCACCGTCCAATTCGCGGGCAGCGAAACGCGCAGATCATGCACCGCCGGCGAAGCAGGTGAGCCGCTGAGGGCTGCCGAGCAGCGGTCGAGCTCCGAGATGTACTCCGGCAAGCTGAGCGATGTTGACGGCACAAGTGAAGCGTCGGACTGGCAGCGAACGATCGGAGCGAAAACGGCGAGAACTGCGAACGACAGCATCAGGCGCGGCGCCAGCTTTGAAATCGCTCGCCATGAACTGTTCGTTTCGGGCACGCGACTCACGCCGAAGGCACCGCGCCTGCTGCGGGCGAAGGCCGATCGAGCGAGGCCATCATGAATTGCAGGTCGAAGGCTTCTTTGCGGATGCGCGTGTCGTAGTAGCACAGAACCAGGACGATCATGGAGATTGGGCCGGTGGTCGCGCCGCCCACGGCTCCGGCAACGGCCGTCGCAAGGGCGAGCCAGGTTGGCAGATGCCGATTGCTGAAGAAGTCAATCATCGTCGCGATCGAAAACGGCGCCTGGAAGACCATATATCCGACCAGACCGACGATCCAGGCCAGGAGGAACGCGATGAAAATGTGGCCGCGGCGCCCGCGGGTGAGCTGCACGCTGCGGCGAACTGCGGCGAGCACGCTGAGATTCTCGAGCATTAACGCAGGAATCGAAACGGCGTAGCGAAGCGCCAGGTAGACGGCCGCGGCAATTCCAAAGCCATAAAGCAGAATTACGAATAATCCAATGGCAGCCGCCATCACGGCTTGTCCGGTGGAGGCAGCAGTGGCGGCAATGAGGACTCCGCCCACGCCCCCCACCACCATCATCACCAATATCAGAATTCCGAAGATGCGAATGGCGATGTTGAAGACGACTCCTATCAGCCTCCAGAACTTTCCTTCGATGCTGCGGTAGGAGGCGCGAACTGTTGAGCCTCGGCCGAGATAGGCTTCGGACACGGCGTGAGTGACGGCCGCCACGGCAATCGCATATACGGATATCACCAGAATCAGGTATGCAAAATAGCCGGCGGCCGCTCCCATGATCAGGCCGGGAGACGGAATTTGCGGAGGCTTCCCCGGCGCGGAAAGCATGGCCCCCTGGAACGAAAGAAGCAGGTAATTAACCGGGATCCCGAACGATGCGGGAATGGCCATGATGCCCACGAACAACCAGAAATTATTGCGATACAGAGTAAAGGTGCGGTCCAGCAGCTCTCCCAGACTCAGAGGCCGGAGTTCGGCGGCTTCCACGCGCTCCTCCGTTCGAATGCATTACGAGAGAGAGAACTCTCGCATCTAATCACACAGTAACGGCGGACGCAACGATGTGCACGTCTGCGATTTCCAGGCTGTGATGCGCCTTGACACGAAATCAAGAAATGAAAACCGCGAGAGACCCGGGAATTCTCTCGTCTAAGCGAAAAGCTCCAGAATTTCCTCGTAGCGCTTGAACGGAGGAATCAAATAAGCGCCGGCGATGCCCGAGGCGCGCTCCGAGCGCGCCCATTCGAGCATGTTGCGGGCAAGCGAGAATCCGCAATCCCGCGCACCATCACCGGCGGCTGCCATCCGATCGAGAACCGGTTGCGGAATGACGATTCCGGGAACTTCGTTGTTCAGCCGAAGCGCCTGTTTGTAACTGGTCAGAGGCCAGAGGCCGACGATGACCGGAACGGGCGATTTGCCGCCAAGCCGTTTGCAGAATTCGATGCCAATGTTCGGGATCAAAAACCGGCTGGGTCATGGCGAAGTGCGCTCCGGCCTTGATTTTCTCTTCGAACCGGGCAACCTCCTCGTCCAGGTTATTCGCCAGGGGATTGACGGCGACTCCGATGGTGAAATTCGTCGCGCCGCCGAGATTCTTTCCTGCCCAGTCCGTCCCCTGGTTGAGACGCGATAGAACTTTCACGAGTCCGATCGAATCCAGCTCATAAACGCCCGAAGTTTCCGGATAATCCCCGACGCTCGGCGGATCGCCGGTGATGGCAAGAATGTTGCGCACGCCGCCTACGGCCCACGCTCCCAGCAACATGGCCTGCAGACCGATGATGTTGGAGTCGCGGGTCGTCAAATGCGGAATGGTTTCGAAGCCGTGCGCTTCCAGAGCGCCGGCGACAGCGAGTGCGTCCATGCCGACGCGGGCCAGCGTCCCGCTGTTGATGTCCACGGTATCCACGTGGCCCGACGCCATGATCTTGGCGACCTGTTCCACCAGGCGATTGACCGCGATTCCCTTGGGAGGATCAACCTCGATCGAGACGGCAAACTTCCCGGCCTGAATCTTGCCCCATAGGCGGCTTTCCGGTCCGCGCGATGGCAGTGCGACGAATGCGCTCCTCGGGCTCAAGAATTTCGACGGTCGCTCCAGCGTGTTTGCCGGAACCACGGCCTCCGAGCTTCATCTGTTTGGCTGCGTCGGCCATGGCGCGTATGTGATCCGGCGTTGTGCCGCAACATCCGCCGAGAATACGGGCTCCGAGCGCCGCGGCTTCCTGCGCAAAAAGCGCAAAATATTCGGGCGAAGAGTGCGGATAAATCGTGCGATCGCCAATTCGCTGCGGGAAGCCTGCGTTGGGCATCGCGGAAAGCGGAATCGAAGGCTGGTTTGCGAACTGCCGCAAGACCGCCAGGAGCCCGTCCGGGCCGACCGTGCAGTTGGCGCCGATGGCCTGAACGTTTTTGTCCTTGAGCTGTTCCCACACTTCCTTGGGGCCGCGACCGCCGAAGGTCGTCCCTTCCTGCGAATAGGTCATTTGCGCGACGATCGGCAAATTCGAAAACGAGCGGATCGCCTGAATCGCGGCGAGCTGCTCCTCGGCGTCGCTGAAAGTTTCGAGGATAAAGAAATCCACGCCCCGCTCTTCGAGGGCGCCGGCCTGCTCCTTGAAAATGGCGAGGACCTCTTCCGCGGGCAATTGACGAACCTGGCTGAATACCCCGAGAGGGCCGATTGATCCGGCGATCAATACTTCATGCGGCGCGGCGTCCCGCGCTTCGCGTGCGAGTTTCACGCCGCGATGATTGAATTCCACGACGCGATCGGCGAGGCCGATGTTTCCGAGCTTGTGGCGATTCGCGCTGAACGTATTGGTCTCGATGATTTGCGCGCCGGCCTGGATATACAACTCATGGAGGCGAAAGACGATTTCACCGTGGGTCGAGTTCAGCTCGTCGCTGGAGCGATGGTGGCTGACGCTTTCATGCAGCAGCGAGCCCATGCCTCCGTCGCAGACCAGGATGGCCTGTTTCAAGCGGTCGTTGAAATCTTCAATGCGCATTTGCTCGCGAGCCCCTGACGAACCTGACTGCCAATTATACCGACCCGTGCGGCGGCGAGCACCGCGGCCCGCCAGCTGAGTTAAAGCGTCACGATGACGAGCCCGTCTGCTCGCCCACGGAGAAATACGTGCAATCGGGGTGATGGAAGACCAGCGCGCTGACGCTCGCTTCAGGGTCCATCATCATTCCTTCCGTGAGATTGACGCCGATTTCGTCCGGTTGCAGCAACAGCCAGACGCCGGCCTGATCTTCGAGATTCGGGCAGGCTGGATAACCGAAACTATAGCGCTTGCCGCGGTAGCGCGACGTGAAGCGGTCGGCCATAGTGAGTGTGGGCGGGTCCGGGAATCCCCAATCATCGCGAATCCGGCGATGCAGCCACTCGGCGCACGCCTCCGCTGATTCCAGAGCCAGCGCCTGCAAGCCGTGCGAGTAGAGATAGCGCCCCTCGGCTTTCGCATTTTCAGACCTTTGACGGATGCCGGCGCCGGCAGTGACCACGAACAACGCCATGTGATCCCGAGCGCCGTCGCGAGCGGGAAGAATGTAATCGCTCAGGCAAAGCTTGGTTCCCACACCCTGCCGCTGGAAATGAAAGGTATGGACAGGAGAAACTGCACCGGGCGCGAAAAGCGCGATCGAGTTTCCGTCGCGTTCGGCTTCGAAAAACTGCCATACCGCGCCAAATTTCATGAAGGACGCGGCATCGCGTTTCACGTCTTCCATGGCGTTGAAAAGTTCCAGCGCGCGGGGATCCCGCTCGGCAAGAGCCTTTTCAAAATTGCCGCGGAATCCCAGATGGCGCCCGAAGAGCATGTAAGGATTCACGTAGCTCCATATTTCATTCAAAGTCGGGATATTGCGCACCTTGCGATCGAGATAGGCGACTTTGGGAATGTCGAGCTCGGCGCGCACCGCGGGAGAGCGCTCGGTGCTTGGTGCGGCGGCAGGTTGAGGAGCAACCTCCTCGGCGACAACGGCGCCGGCAAAAGTATGCTCGCGCAGAATGGACTCGCGTCGCTCGGCGTCGCTCAATTCATTCATCAGGCGCAGGCCGGTCATGGCGTCTTTCGCATAGCAGACGGCCGTGGCGTACTGCGGAGCGATTTTTTGGCGCGTGAATCGTTCCGAAAGGGCGGCTCCTCCGACAAGCAAGGGAATGCGGATACCCGCTTCGCGCAGATCCGTTGCGGTGATGACCATCTGTTGAGCGCTCTTTACCAGCAGCCCCGAAAGACCGATGGCATCGGGCTGATGCTCCTTGTAGGCGCGAATCAAATCTTCCGGCGGCACTTTGATGCCGAGGTTTACGATGTCGTAGCCGTTGTTTCTAAGAATAATTTCGACCAGATTTTTCCCGATATCGTGCACGTCGCCCTTTACGGTCGCCAAAAGAACCTTGACGCGCTTGGCCATATCGCTCTTGTCCATGAACTTTTCCAGATGGCCGACGGCGGCCTTCATGGACTCGGCGGATTGCAGAACTTCCGCGACGATCAGCTCATTGGCGTTGAATAGCCTGCCTACCTCGGCCATCCCGGCCATCAGGGGACCGTTGATCACATCCAGTGGCGCGACGCCCTCCGCGAGTTTGCGGTCCAGATCTCCGATCAGACCGTCCTTCGATCCTTCCAGAATGTAATTGGAGAGTCTCTGGTCGAGCGGCAAACTCTGCGGGCTGACCTTTTGCGCCTTGACCGCAGTGCGAAAATGATCGGCAATCGCGGCGATGTGAAATTGATTGATCGCCGCTCTCTGTTCGCGCGCCTGTGCGCGCCAGTCCCTGGGAGCGTCCCTGAACAAACCGGCTTGCGTATGATCCGCGGGGATATCCAGGGGCGGCCAGTTGAAAAGCAAATCTTCCGCCAATTTTCGTTCGCGCTCCGGAATGGAAGCGAATCGCTCGATGCGTTCCGCGTTCACGATGGCCAGGTCGAGGCCGGCCTTCGTGCAGTGGTAGAGAAAAACGGAATTGATCACCTCGCGGGCGCCGGTGGGCAGGCCGAACGACACATTGGAGATTCCCAGGATGGTGCGCGCGTGCGGGATTCTTTCCTTAATCAGACGGACGCCCTCGATGGTCTCCAGTGCGCCGCCGATGTAGTTTTCGTCGCCCGTAGCGCAGGGGAAAACCAGGGGATCGAAGATAATATTTTCGGCGCGAATGCCGAATCTCTCGACCAGCAGCGCGTAGGAGCGCTCGGCGATCTCGAGTTTGCGCTCGCGGGTGAAGGCTTGCGCCTGCACCGGGTCCTGGTCAATGCAGCCGACCACCACCGCCGCGCCGTAGGCGCTCGCCAAAGGGCAGACACGCTCGAATTTTTCCTCGCCGTCTTCCAGATTGATCGAATTGATGATGCTCTTGCCCTGGCAGTACGTGAGTGCCAGCTCGATCGCGCGATGGTCGGTCGTATCAATCATGATCGGTACTTTGACCTTGCGAATGAGCTTTTCGTAGAACGGGGGGATGTCCTTCATCTCCTCGCGTTCGGTGCTTTGCAGGCAGACGTCAACGATATGCGCTCCGCTCTTCACCTGGCGGCGGGCAATCTCCGTGGCTTCCTCCCACTGTTCGGCGGCGACCAGATTTTTGAACAGGCGTGAGCCGATCACGTTCGTCCGTTCACCGACGACCAGCGGGCGTGTGCTCTCTTCCGCTTCAATCGATTCGATCCCGGAGTAAATGGCGCGATGGCTCGACGCCAAAGGGCGCCGCGGCGCCTTCCCCGCCGTCATTTGCGCGATGGCGCGAATGTGTTCCGGAGTGGTTCCGCAACAACCTCCGACCATGTTGACCCAGCCTCGCGTGGCGAAGCGCTCGAGCTGTTCGGAAAGCGTTGTGGGCGTTTCCAAATAGCGGCCTTCCTCGTCCGGCAATCCTGCGTTGGGATAGCAGGACACAAATCGAGGGGTGAGCGATTGCAGCGTTCGAAGATGGTCGGTCATGAAGTCCGGACCCGTCGCACAATTCAAACCGAGCGACAGCGCTTCCACATGATCGAGCGAGGCCCACAGGGCTTCAATGTTTTGTCCCGCGAGCATGGTGCCCATGGCCTCGATGGTTACAGAGATCATCAAAGGCACGGGCTGGCCCAATTCGCGGCTCAGTTCTCGTATGGCCAGAACGCCCGCTTTGATGTTGCGCGTGTCCTGGCAGGTCTCGAGCAGAAGCAGATCGGCCCCGCCGTCAATCAGCCCACGGGCTTGTTCCAGGTAATTGCTCCGGAGCTGATCAAACGTCACTCCGCCGGTGACGCTGATGGCTTTCGTCGTCGGACCCATGGCTCCGGCGACGAAGCGAGGTTTCGCCGGCGTGGAGACTTCATCGGCCGCCTGGCGAGCGAGCTCCGCGGCGCGCCGGTTCGTCTCTCGCGCGCGGTCGCTCAGCCCATATTCTCCGAGGACGATTGGCGTGCCGCCGAAAGAATTTGTTTTGATGATGTCCGCGCCGGCAAGCAGGTAGCCGCGATGAATGGACGTGACCACGTCGGGACGCGTAACAACAAGATGCTCATTGCATCCCTCAAATTGCGGGCCGCCGAAGTCGGCAGCAGTCAGATTCTGTTGCTGCAGCATGGTGCCCATCGCCCCGTCAATAACCAGGATGCGCTCCCGGCAGAGTTCGCGAATGGCCAGCCCTTGTTGGGTGAGATTTCTCATCGCGCGAAACGCAGCTCCATCCTTGGGATCATTCTCGGTGCGCGTGCAAAGTTGCGGGATGCCGGCTCCCACTAGCGCCCAAAGCTGGACGCAGAACTATTAGCTTACCGCAACCGTGCGGCCTTCGCCTCGTTGTCGTGCCGGGCGATGCTGAAACCGTCTCCAAGTGAGCGTTGACGACTTAGCCCCAATCCATTGAGAACATTCAATTTGGGCGCGTTTCGCGCGCAGCCGCTGTCTCGCAAAGACGCCCCACGTGAGCCGTTGAGCGTGAAAATACATTAAGAAAAATGTCCGGCGGCGAGCCACTCGAACGTCTTGAACACAGAAGGGCAATAAAAAGGAGGAACACCATGAAAAAGCAAAAGATTCGCATCTGCGTGTTGACGTTTGCCGCCCTGCTGGCCGTGAGCGCGTGCGCCATGGCCCAGACGACACCGGCAGGCGCAAGCCAGCAGCCACCGCTCATGGATCGGCAAAAAGAGATCGCCCTGGCTCTCAGCGCCTGCCCGCCGACCTTGGCCGACAAAGCGGCGGTCTATGTGCTCGAAAAGTCTGGCTACGTTAAGGTGCGGGACAGCGAGAACGGTTTCACGGCGATCGTCGGGCATCTACTGCCCACGAGCGTGGAACCGCAGTGCATGAGTGCGGAAGCCGCGCGAACGCACATCCCACCGATTCTGAAGGTTGCCGAACTCCGCGCTCAAGGAAAGAGTCCAGCCGAGATCAAGAGCTACATGGCCGACGCATTCGCCAAGGGTGTTTTTCCCCAAGCCACGAAACTGAGCGTCGATTACATGTTGTCCACCGAAAATTTGCCGCCTAGCAATGCGGGAACGGGCGTCCCCGAGCACTACCCGCCGCACGTGATGTTTTTCGCTCCGGGCGTAACGAATGCTGATCTCGGCGTAAACGGCAGCGACGACGGCATCGTCCTCGTCGCCGCGGAAGGCGGTCCTCAAGCGATCATCATCGTTCCCGTCGCGACGCACGCAGGAATGGATGGCATGCAGCACTCCTCGGCCGAAGGCGGCTCGAAGTGATCGATACGGCCCATTTGCAAGGGCTTGTTGCTTTGCCCGAAGGGGCGCGATCCGCGCCTTTTCGGGAATTTGAAAATCCGCAAACGATAAAAGGAGAAACGAGAATGACTCAAATGCTTGAACCGATGTTGAGTGAATTCCGCGAGGAGGCCGCCATCACTGGGCGTATCCTCGAAAAAGTTCCGGCGGACAAACTGTCGTGGAAGCCGCATCCCAAATCGATGTCGCTCGGCCAGCTGGCGACTCACATCGCGAGCATTCCAGGAACGTTTGCGAAGATCGGGCAATCCGACGAATTTGAAGTTCCGCCATCGGGGTTCGAGCCGCGCGCCGCGAACAACCTGGACGCAATTCATTCCGCGTTCCAAGAGAGCGTGCAGGCGGCCGAGAAATGCCTGAGCGCGATGAGCGAAGAAACAGCCCGAGGCACCTGGCGCCTGAAAGTGAATGGGAAAGAAATCCTCTCCAAGTCCCGCGTGGATGTGCTCAGAAAACTCATGTTGAACCACTGGTACCACCATCGCGGTCAACTGTCCGTCTACCTACGGCTGCTGGAAGTCCCTGTTCCTGTGATTTACGGCCGCAGCGCAGACGAAAATCCCTTCGCGTAAGAGAATTCGTCGCACCGTTTATGAACGGTTGGAAGTAACATCATCAAAATCAAAGGAGAACAAACTATGAGCGAATTTCTATTTCTTTATCGCAGCGCGGCACCGCAAGGATCGCCGGAGCAATTGCAAAAGACGATGCAGAAGTGGACGGCGTGGATGAAGGAGCTCGGTGAAAAAGGCCACCTCAAGAACGAGGGCCATCCGCTCGAACGGACCGGCAAGCTCGTGAAAGGCAAACAGAAGACAGTGACAGACGGGCCGTTTGCCGAAGCCAAAGATGCGATCGGCGGCTTCTCGATCGTCGAAGCTCGCGATCTGGCGCACGCCGTCGAACTTTCCAAGGGCTGCCCGACGTTTGAGACCGACGGCGCCGTGGAAGTTCGGCCGATCCGGAAGATGACCATGTGATGGAGCTCAGCGATCATCTCTTCCGGCGCGAAGCGGGGCGCATGGTCGCCACGTTGACGCGCATCTTCGGAGTCCAGAACCTTGCGCTGGCGGAGGACGTCGTACAGGACGCCTTCTGCCGCGCGGTCGAAGTGTGGAAATTCCGCGGCGTGCCGGAAAATCCGTCCGCTTGGCTGATGACCACTGCGAAGAACCGGGCCCTCGACGTTTTGCGCCGCGAGCGCACCGCGCGCACCTTCGAACCCGAACTTGCGCGGCTGCTCGAGAGCGAATCGACACTCGCCCCTGCAGTCGAGGAACTCTTTGCGGCGGACGCGATCAAAGACGACCAGCTTCGCATGATGTTTTCCTGCTGCCACCCTCGGCTGCCCGAGGAGGCCCAGGTTGCGCTGGTGCTGCACATCCTGTGCGGCTTCAGCGTGGACGAAATCGCCAGCGCCTTCGTCAGCGGCCATGCAGCGATGGAGAAGCGGATCACGCGCGCCAAGAAAACGCTCGCCGGATCAAAGAAGCTCTTCGACATCGCGGATGCGGACGACTTCCTCGCCCGGTTTCCCGCCGTGCAGCGCGCGCTCTACCTCCTCTTTAACGAGGGTTATCACGGCGCGTCCCCCGAATCGGCGGTTCGCGCGGAACTGTGCCAGGAGTCCATGCGCCTCGCGGCCCTGCTTCGCGAGCATCCTCTGGCGGCGACTCCGTCGACAAGCGCGCTCGCGGCGCTGATGTGCCTCCATGCCGCGCGTTTGCCGGCCCGCGTGGACGCGTCGGGCGATTTGCGTTCGCTTTTCGATCAGGACCGCTCGCGATGGGACGAAAACCTTGTCGCCGAAGGACAGAGGCTGCTCGATCTTTCGGCCGCCGGTTCCGAACTGACCGAGTATCACCTGGAGGCTGCGATTGCCTGGGTCCACGCAACCGCGCAAACCGCCGACGAGACAAACTGGGAAATGATCGTTTCGCTCTACGGCAAGCTGATGGACATTCGCCCTTCGCCTGTCGTAGCGCTGAACCGCGCCATCGCCATCGCGCAGCGCGACGGCCCGCAGCGCGGGCTCGAAGAGATCCGGGCGATCGCTAACTCAGATCGCCTGGCCAAATATCCTTTCTATCACGCCGCGCTCGGTGAGTTTGAACTGCGCAGTGGCAGGCGCGAAATCGCGCGCAAACATTTCCGGGAGGCGTGCGCGCTCGGACGGAATCCGATGGAGCGGCAGTTTTTCGAACAGCGCATCCGTGCGTGCGACCGTCTGCCGGGTAAACCGTAGCAGCGCGTCGCAGCGGGGAAGTGTTGGTGGACGTGACCGGGATCGAACCGGTGACCCCCTGCTTGCAAAGCTAGGGTAATCTCAATCTAAGTCGTCGCTTTGGTTGCGCTTATCACCTTCGGGCATACTTAGATTGCTCCAACGTTGCTCCGAATCAAAAGGAGCAGTTGACCTTCGGCTTGCCGCGCTCGCTCGTACTCCGATATCGCTACGAGCGGCTTGTCCCAGGTGTACTACGGCGCTGAAAACGGAGCCGGTAAGCGCTGGGTGTAACCTGCAGTTGTGAGAGAAAAGTACGTCTCATGATCTCAGAGCCGCTGAAACCACACGAAGCAGCGATTTCCTTGACGGCCTTAACGGTTTGTTCTAGCTGTCGGCGTGCAGACTCCACGCGCAAGCGTTCCGCGAATTTAGCGGGTGTAATCCCAGTTTCCTTTTTGAAGACGCGACTGAAGTTCCGCGGGCTCATAGCAGCACGCCTGGCGAGTACATCAACAGAGAGATTCTTATTCAGATTTTCCGCCATCCACACCTGAAGGTCCTGTAGCACCTTACGTCCCGAAGCTTGCGTTGATAGGGAAACGCTGAATTGCGCCTGACCGCCAGGTCTGCGCAGAAACACGATGAGGTTGCGCGCTACATCCAATGCCACGGACGCACCGTGGTCCTCTTCTACCATCGCCAGAGCGAGATCGATGCCAGCC
This sequence comes from uncultured Acidobacteriota bacterium, assembly GCA_963814605.1. Lineage (GTDB taxonomy): Bacteria > Acidobacteriota > Terriglobia > Acidiferrales > UBA7541 > Palsa-295. The sequence goes on from CAWFDD010000003.1 coordinate 927,953, forward strand.
GTGATTCCGGCAGAGGTATAGATATTCCCATCTTGTATCCAGATCGGATTCGCATCGACTTTGACATCTGGATATTTCTTCTGCAAATCGGCAGCAAAGGCCCAGTGAGTTGTTGCTCGCTTGTTATGGAGTAAACCCGCTTCAGCCAAGACAAAGGCCGCGACGCACACGGATGCCACTCGTCGTGCGCGGCCCGCAGTCTTTTGTAGCCAAAGAGAAAAGCGGCTGTCACGTGTGTCTTTCGAGGTCGGTCCGCAAACTACGACCAGTGTGTCTATGGGCTCGCGCAGTCTCCCGTAATAGCCATGCGCTAACAAAGAAACTCCGCATTCGCCCGCAATGATCGGTTCAGGTTGGGAGCTTACGACTCGAACGTCGTAAGCTGGGCCCCGCGCGCCGAGTACGATGTTCGCGCCGGCAAAAACCTCAAGTGGACCAATCAGATCGAGCTCCTCCACGGGAGGTACCGCAAGGATAACCACCGATATGGGGGGTCGCCTGCTTGCCAGTATCGGTTTCATTGTCAGCCCAGGCATGATATTCACAATGGCCGGAAAAGTGGATTATATGTCATTGCAGCCAGTCCGGCCAACCCCTACCGTTAGTTCGAATGCGAAGGCTTCCATGAACACAACATATAAAGCCATTGAGCTCTCGGGTCATTTCTGTTGGGCGGAATGTGAAGTTGGAGGATAAGGATGGCGAGCACATACAGGGCCGTCGAGATTTCTTCACCGGGCGTTTTCTCCTTGGTCGAAAAAAAGGTTGCCTTCCCCGGCCCTGGACAGGTGCGTATCCGCGTCGAGGCTTGCGGTGTATGCCATTCGGATGCGGCAACTGTGGAAGCGCAATTCCCCAACCTTGCTTATCCGCGCGTGCCTGGCCACGAGGTCATTGGACGAATAGAGGAAGTGGGTCCTGGCGTGACAGCGTGGAAGGTCGACCAGCGTGTCGGAGTTGGATTTTTCGGAGGTGAAGACGGAACCTGCGAGGCCTGCCGCCGCGGTGAAACCGCCTATTGCCAGAATGCAATTATGACCGGCATCACTACTGACGGTGGCTACGCGGAGTCGATGATTGCGGAGGCGCGCGCGCTTGCTTTGATACCAGACGCGCTCAAGTCAGAAGATGCGGCCCCCTTGGTATGTGCCGGCGTAACAACCTTCAACGCGCTTCGTAACGCTGCGCGCGCCGGCGACACCGTCGCTATACAGGGAGTAGGCGGGCTTGGCCACCTTGGCGTGCAGTTTGCGCGAAAAATGGGCCTGCGCACCGTGGCGATTGGCGGGGGACCCGACAAAGAGCACCTGGCGCAGAAATTGGGCGCGCACATTTACATCGATGCCAAGGCAGAAGACGCGGGGGCAGCTCTGCAAAAACTCGGAGGCGCAGATGTAATCCTTGCGACCGCGCCAAGTGGGGCCGCAATCGGTAGCTTGCTTCCCGGCCTTAAGACTCGGGGCAAACTTGCGGTTGTCGGAGTCTCAGGTGATGCCATCCCAGTCAACGGCGTGCCGCTTATCTTCGGGGGACGGTCAGTTGTCGGAAGTCTCACCGGAAGAGCGATCGAGACTCAAGACACGCTTGATTTCAGCGTACTCACAGATGTCCATCCAATGATCGAAACACTTCCGCTTGCAAAAGCCGAGGAAGCATACAAACGAATGATGGATGGCACGGCACGCTTCCGAGTCGTGCTCACTATGAGCTAAACAGGCTTAAAGGCCTGCGCCAAGACGGAGCACAAACCGAACGTCCCAGAGGGAGACTTGGATGAATTCATTCCAGGAAATCTTTAGCAAACAGAAGGCGTACTTCGATTCGGACGCGACCAAATCGTATGAGTGGCGCATCGATCAGCTGACACGCCTTGAGAATTTGTGCAATGAGAACGCCGAGGCTCTAGAGGCCGCGATGAGCAGTGACTTCAAGACCGCCAGTCAGGAAAAAGTCTTCGAGATTATGGCGCCGGTTGGAACCGCCACCTTCGCGAAGCAAGAGCTGAAAGAGTGGATGAAGCCGGTAGATGTCGTCGTGCCGAAAGCCCTTCGGGAGAGCGGGCATACTGCCAAGATCTATCGAGAACCGTACGGTGTCACTTTGGTGATTGGTCCATTCAATGGGCCATTGACGCTGCTTTTCGACCCGGCGTGCCAAGTTCTTGCGGCGGGCAATCCGTGCATTCTCAAACTCTCCGAGGGTTTGCCCGCTACTAGCAAGGTCTTACTGGATGTCATTCCGAAATATTTCGATCCTCGGGCCGTTACTGCCGTCACGGGAAGTAAGGACGGGGTGACGGAACTGCTCAAGCTACCTTTCGACTTCATTTTTTTCACCGGCAGCGTCAAGGTGGGCAAGATCGTCATGGCGGCTGCTGCAAAGAACCTGACTCCCATTCTTCTGGAGCTTGGCGGACAGAATCCTGCTTTCGTTGATCCGACCGCGAACATCCCGGATGCGGCCAAGAAAATTGTCTGGGGCGCAACAGCCTGGGGTGGGCAGTGGTGCACCTCTCCCGGGTACGCCTATGTGCACGAATCGATTGCTAAGGAGTTTGTAAGAGAATCCAAGAAGGCCGTGATCGAGTTGTACGGAACCGACCCGAAGAGCAGGTCGGAGGACTACTCGCGCATTATCAGCCCGAAAGCCGTTGACCGGTTCGTATCACTAATTGATCAGAGCAAGGTTGTGGCCGGAGGTTCTGCCGACCGCGAAGCGCGCTACCTCGATCCCACGATCTTGTATCCGGTCACGTGGGACGACCCGATCATGGAGGACGAAATCTTCGGGCCGATTCTCCCAATCCTTACGTATAAAGACATGGATGGGGCCATTCGTGAGGTGAAGAAGCATCCAAAACCCCTTTCCGGTTTCCTTTTCAGCCGTGACCAGAAGGCGATCGACCACTTCCTCTCGAGCTTGTCCTTCGGCGGCGGCGCGATCAACCAAGTGAACATTCATCTTTTCATCGAAAGCATGCCTTTCGGGGGCGTCGGATTCTCCGGCATCGGCCACTACTACGGTAAGGCCGGTTTTGACGCTCTCACGCACGCGAAATCGGTTCTCATCTCGCCGCCTGACGTGGCCATCGAACATTTGTTCCCGCCCTACACGGAGGAAAAGGTCAAGGCGCTCAGCCAGTGGTTTGAATACTAGGCCACTAAGACCACAACAAAAGGGAGAACTGAAAGGCGGACTAAGCCAATCGCCGACTACGGACTATCTGAAAGCGAGAGAGGTAGGGAATGGTTTTAGCAGGAATCGAAGTGCCCGACACAGTTCTGGTTCGCGACGCGATTGATTTGTCACGGAGCGCGTCAGAGCCATTTCTCTTCAACCATGTGATGCGCTCCTGGCTATTCGGCGTATTGCTTTCAGAAAGCGCTGAACGTGCTCCGGATGCCGAGTTGCTGGCAATAGCCACGATTCTGCATGATCTGGGCTTGACTGACCGCTATACGGCGGAAAATCGTTTCGAGGTGGATGGCGCCAACGCGGCGCGCTCGTTTCTGAAGGGGCGAGGCATCTCGACGCAGCAGACGCAAGTTGTTTGGGATGCCATCGCACTTCATACCACACGATCCATCGCTCTTCACAAAGAGCCCGAAGTGGTTATGACACATGCGGGAATAACGGCGGATGTTCTGGGGGCAGGACTTGATCGAATTCCGCAGGGCAAACAAGGCGCGATCCTAGCCGAGTTTCCGCGCCTGGCACTTAAAAACGGACTCAAAGAGTGCCTTTGCAACATCGCTCGTCGGAAGCCGGAGTCCACCTTTGACAACATCGTCCGGGATTTCGGCGTTCGATATGTCGAGGGGTACACATCCCCCAACTTTGCCGATGTCGTCGCGAATGCACCATTTTCCGAATAGCCGACCTCCCGATCATCGAATTGCGCACACGTATCAGCGCGGCTAAAGAAGGAAACAACATGAACCACCAAATTCAAGGACTTTCCATCCATGCGGATGTGCCCCTGCCTGAATAGCAGGTGGTAGACGTGAGAAACTCCGACGGTATCTTATTGAAAATAAAGATTTGGTGGACGTGACCGGGATCGAACCGGTGACCCCCTGCTTGCAAAGCCGGACAATCGCCTCCAACAACTCTTTCCGTTTTCTCTAACTACTAACGTTTACAACAAATCGGGGAATCTGCTTTTCGCTCAAAGCTAACTCCTATCTGTTGAAAACGATGCATTCTTGCACAGTTCATGCACAGCGGCGATTTCTGCGACAACGTGCACAGTCAAGGACGAGTTCATCTTCCATAATCGCGATGTGGGCCGCGGGCCCGCCAAAGGCGGTGGTACCCAGCCGTAGAAAAAATTTAGCGAGGTCGGAGAGTGAGGCTCTGTTTAGGGCGGCGGGAAGAGTCCGCACTACGCATAATCGAAGAGAGTCATGAATCCGAAATCCATATGAAGCTGCTGGTGGCAGTGGAAGAGCGTGAGTCCGGGATTATCGGCAACGAAATCAATTTCCGCTTCCTGGTAGCCGTTGAGCATGAGAACGTCTTTCGAATACTCCGCCGTGGGATTGCCCGCAATCGAAGTGATCTCGAAGGTGTGACGATGAAGATGAATAGGATGGATGTCGTCGCTCGCGTTGCGCATGCGGATGCGGTAGCGCTTCCTTGCTCAAATGAAAAGACGGCGGGAGCCGGTTGCTGATGCTCATCGGGAAGACGACGCCGTTGATGGTCCAGCGATTGAAGCCTTCGCTCGGCGGCGTTTTCTTTGGCGAACGTCATATCGATAGTGTCATCGGGCGCGGGCGCGGCGCGCTCCGGGTTTCGCGAAACGCGCATAGTTCCACTTGAAGGGCGGCGGAGCGATCCATTGCGGTTTGCCGTAGCGCCGGCGTACTCGACTACGATTCCCATGCCGTGGTCGTCGGTCGTCGTCATCGAGGTCGCCCATGATCCAGACGCCAGGATGATTCATCTCGACGATCGGCGGATATGCGTTCGGCGGTGCCAATCCAGAGCACGGGACACGTGGCCGGATTCGGGACCGGATTGCCATCGAGCGCGACAACGCTGAAAAGAGTGGCCCGGCAGAGCGAGGCTGCGAATTTCGGTGGCGCTGCCGTTCAAAACATGAAAAAGAACTCGTTCGCCGTGCTTTACCCGAATCGGTTCGCCGTGGCCGAGCATGCGTCCATTGATGGTGAACGAGCCGTAGCCGACTTCATATCCGTGAGGCATGCCTTTGGCGAGCGACGCTTTCATCGCGGATTCGCCGCGTCTTTCGAGTGACTTTTTCGAGTTGCAGCGGGCGAGAGGAAATCCTGCGCCATGTCGCCGCCGCGGCTAAACGTCGGCTCAAATTCCTTCAGCATGAGGAAACACTTCGCGGTCGTAATCCGCCGGGATCGTGTTTTGGCTCGATATAGACCGGGCCTACTTGGCCGCTGTATTGTCCAGCGTAAAGATCTGCGCCCGCGCGATTATGCGTGTGATAGAAGCGGAAGCCGGAAGGGTTTGGAGTGAACGTGATGCGCCGTTTGCCACGCGCGGGAATGAAGGGCGTGCCCTCTTCGGCGGCTCCGTCCACTTCGGTGGAAACGTTCTGGCCGTGCCAATGCAGCTGTTCGGGCGCGTCGATGTCGTTGTATATATCCACGTCGCGGGCTGGCCTTCCTTGAAACGCAGAAGTGGCCCGGGAAATTGGCCGTTGTAGGTTGTGGCGGAGATGATGCGATTGGGCGCGATTTCGATGGGAGATTCTTGATGTGCAGCGTGTAGTCGGCTGCGACTGGAGTCGTCTTGCGCCGCTGCTTGAGCAATGCAGCGATTGCGTCGGAGATATGCGCAAGACTTTCTCTAGGGGAAAGCGACTATCGCCCCGGCTGCCAGGCCGGTTGCCTTTAGAAATCGACGCCTCGCCTCCTGAAAATCGCTCATGAGCTCTCCGGAAAGTCTAAGCGTTGCGCTTCGCGTCAAGCGACCACGCTCCGCCTCCCACTGAAATGAGGAAAAGCAGCGAGCACAGCATCGCAAAATCGGTGCGCACGTCGCTCACCATGTACCAGAAACCTTGATTCGCACGAAATAGCTCTGGAATCTTCGTGGTCACAATCGCGGTGGATGATCACAATCAGCAGCGGAATCGCAGCTGCTCGCGTCCATAGCCCGAGCAGCACCAACAAGCCACAGACAATCTCAAAGGTTCCCACAAAGTGCGCCGTGAAATAAGGGTGCGGAAATCCAATTCTAGTGAAGCGAACTACACCCATATTGGGATCGATGTACTTGAGAATGCCCTGTGTAACAAAGATCAGCCCGACAGCCAGGCGAATGAGCACAACGCTCGCAGGCCCCGTCGTCGGCCCGAAGAAGAATCGAAAAGGTGAATTCATCTGTATTCCTATCCTTTTCCGAACAGAGAATCGTGTCCACGGTGGGAGCGAACATGGTCCCGAGTTATGCGCCGGCGACGGACAATGATGAGTCTCTGAGAATTTGAACGGCCACCCAGCAACTCAAGAGCTCTAGGACCAAAAGCAGCACTGCACTCACCCGGAAAGCGAGAGTCAATTCGCCTGGCGCCATCCGGAAAACATTGTCAGAACCTGGGCTCAGAAAATGTGAATACCCTCCAATGGTTAATGGAACAGCCAAAAAGAGAAGTAGCCACGCACCTACTCTGGGAAAATGTGCCCACAACAAAATCACGGCAGCCATAGGAATCAGATTTGCGAGAATCGCGAAAAGCGGCACTCGCTCTGGCGTCAAAGCGGACCCAAGTCCGGCAAGGAGCCCAAGATGCCAAAACACTAGTACGGCATGCGCCAGGACAACCAGCGTCGCGTACCAATATAAGTTCCTCATCGCAAGTGCCTCGGGGCAACCGAGGAGAAGAATTGAAATGAATCGCGAGTGTAAAGCACCATTGGGAAAAGGTCTACAGCACAAGAGCCCCCGAGTTGCGGTTTTCCAATGCGGATGTACGCGATTCTTGCAGCCGTGAGGCCCGAGGCTGCGGAGCACCTGCTCCCTATGCAGTGGACTTCCATAGTTGCCCCTCCTTGTGCGCCATGCGTCGTATTACAAGGCTATACACGGTTTGTAAGACTTGCCGCACCGCGCCGACGGCTCATTCGGTGGCGGAAGAGTCCGCGCATGATCAAAGGCGTTCCGACCAACGTGGGCAAGAACCAATAAGTTAAGCGGGGCAACTCGCTCAGACCGCGTAAGCTTTTTCCTTCCTCAACGCAGAACGCGGTGAGCATAACAATGAAGGAGCAACCCATAGAAATGATGTGTGTGCCGACCCAGGTCTGCCGGCGTCGCGTTCGGGTCGAGCGTCCCACGGATGACGCAACGAAGGAAATGACTCCCAGGACGAAGAGCACGCGGTCATCTATCCAGCGCGCCGCCGCCAAAAAACCTGCGGAGATGACGAGTGCGGCGAGACTCCAATGGTAAATCGTCCCGCATATCGGATGCAGCCCCGCTCGCTTCCCGCTGGCTATAGCCACGATCCCCGTGACTACACAGACCAATCCGGCAAGAATATGGACCCCCAACATTGGGAAGAAAGCGGACGATTTGAAGAGCATTCCAATCCCGTCAACTTCAAATGACGTTTGCGACAGGGTCCGCACTTCAAGTTCTTGGTCCCTGCGATCGAAGCGCGGTGCTGGCTACGATTTCTCGGCCGAGCGAAGGTTTTCGTGCGCTGGCACCCGATTCCCAACCGGTACGGAAAGAAGCGCCACCAGCGCCCATATCTCCGCACAGCCCTCTAGTGCTCCAAAGACGGCTCGGATCGAATCCCATCGATAAAAACCTTCAAAGGCTTGCCGCAGCGTTGCAGGATCATTGCCGATTCGATGCAGACTCAACATGATAGGAGCAGCTTGAGTGGTGGTGAGCATGACGCAGATCGCCATCAGGGCGGCACCGTAAAGAGGAATGGCCACGGACAGAGGCCTTCTCGGACTCAGGCGAAAGGCAATCGCGCCTGCCAAAATCAGCAGCGTTCCCCCGATCCCCGCGAGCGGGTACAGAATCCTGCCATTGCCAAGATCCGCGCTTCGGCTGAATGCGGCCCAGGCTTCCGGCCCGAGATGACGCCAGGCAGGCATCTCCACTAAAGTTCGAGCCAGACTGTCGGCTATGGTGCCCAACAGTTGTCCCGCGACGATCAGTACGGGGGCTATGCGCAGTAGCTTCTCAGTTTTCATGATTGGCTCTTTTTTTCTATACATCGTTATACGATGCATAAGGCTACGCCGATCGCGAGCAAACGTCAACGGCGGCGTAATTTTTATGCTCTTGGCCGCCTGATGGGTATGAACTCACCGCTTTTTTCCAAACCCGTTCGGAAGTACACTGCCTCCGTAGCCGATGTAACTGACTATCCCAGGTGCTCGGAATGCCATTCGATAGGGAATTGCTAAAAGGCAGCATCGCGCTGTTAATACTGAAGCTCCTATCCGAACGCGACATGTACGGATACGAAATCATCCAGGAGTCGCTGCGCCGCAGCCAGGATGCATTTGAATTCAAGGAGGGCACCCTGTACCCCGCGCTCCACCAGCTGCACAAGCGCGGCTATCTCCACTCGGAATGGCGCACGGGAAAGAATGGGAAGCAGCGGAAGTATTATGGTTTGACCGCCGCTGGCCGAAAAGCGGCCCGCCGCAGTCAACAAGAATGGCTTTCTTTCACCAAGGTGGTAAACGCCATACTGTCGAAGGCCAACGCGTGATGCATCTGGATCGCGTCGTTTCTCGGATAATTTTGCTGGCTAAGCTTCCCGGCAATAACCGCCGCGCGGCAACGGCGGAGGAACTACGAACGCACCTGGAGGATCTTGCGGAGGAGGTGCGATCCCAAGGCTATGACGAGGAGGCCGTGAACCGAATCGTCAGAATGCGGTTCGGCGAGGCGGATGAGATTGCCGGAGCATTCGCTTCTGTTTACGCGCCGGAACGATTGGCGAAACTTATCCTTCAGTCGGTCATGTTAGTTACTGCGTCCACGATGGCTGTGGTTGTGGTGATTGGCGCTGTGCAGTTGATCGCTGCGATTTGTACTGGGATTTCAGCTGTATCGATCTTGAGGGGCATCCATCAGGAAGTTTTCGGTTTCGGCGCCGTTACGGCGGGCTATTGCAGCGTGTACGCTGGGGAGCGCATCTTTCCGACGTCTCTGACGAAGGCCCTTTTGCTAAGCGCCACTTTGGGTGTGTGCCTCGCCGCGGTTTTCGGTTGGTTGGTCCCGCAGCACGCGGCACTGCCATTGGCTGCCTTTGCGTGTGCCGCAGCCGGTCGCCTGTTCCAACGCGTCGAGATACCTTTCGTGTGGTTCGCTGGAACGGCGCTGCCGCTGCTGATGGCATGGGCGCTGTTTGGTCCGCTGATTTCCGGGTGGCAGTTCCCATGGTTGGTGTGGGTAGGCTTAACAGTTTCTTGCAAGGCGTTGCGAGAAATCGTTCGGCTGTTCGAAAGACTTTTTGTCGAGGAGTTTGCGTAAGCGAGAATGCTGGGCAAAGATCCTCTGGCTCCTCATATAACGCTCAGTTCCTCCGCAAGGTGCTTTGCTTGCGGCGGCTTGATTTGAACTGACGATCCGTTGTGGCAGAGCCCGTGCTCACTAGGCACGTGGTTCCCTTCGTCCATTCGGCAATGTTCATCGTGCTTACTTCCACCAGTACACCGCCAGGGGTTTCGTAGTAGAAACCGTATGTTTCCGGTCCGCCGCGATCTAGGTTCGTAGGCCTGGGCGCCCAACGCCGTAGCTCCTCGGGATGGCGATCGCGCGCATCGTCGATTCTAGGGCGAGTCCACGACCTTCAGGTTGTGTTTGTAGATTAGGCCAACCTGGAATAAATTGGTTATGTAAGACTTCAAAGAAACCGTGGATAAACTCGCGTCTGAAACATCTACAATTGACCCCGAGCGCTTGCGTCGCACGATCTGGTTCGCTAATCAGCTTGCGATGAAGAACATCCCTCTTCCGTTTCTCCGGCGTGATCCTCCCACGACACAGTATTCGACCTTGATTGAATCGATCGAGTATTTGCTTCTCGAAAGTCATCGTCAGCGAAAACTGATTCTTCCTGAACTAAGTGCGTTCAACAATCGCTCACTCGGGATCTTCTCCGATTACTCCGGCGAAGGCTCGGGACGCTATTTTGTGTACTCCGTCCTTGTCTGCGGTCTCAATATGAGCGGACCCTTCGGAGCACGCACGCAAGAGATACGACGACGGTTCGGACTCGGGGAGAAGGAGATCGCCTACAAAGATTTGACGATGGGGCAGGTATGCCGCGTTCTACCTGACTATCTCGCCGCGGCCGACGAGCTTCCAGGGTTCCTATGCACGGTTGCCGTAGACAAGCGAATTAGGAGCGTTTTTGCGATCGAACAAGACGCCCGACGACTCTTGGTCGCCGCTCTTGATGGCATTGGACTCGCCGTCCGGAAACCAGACGTCGCGGAGAAGCTGCTTCGCATAGTGCATCTCACCGCCTATCTGACGGCGCTTCTCGGGCACGATGGTCAAAATGTTTTCTGGATGACCGATCATGACCAGATTTGTCCAACGCCAAACCAGCATATGCAACTGTTAGAAGCGTTTGCCCGCGTGTTGCTGCTCTATCAGAGGCCCGGGACTGTATTTGGGAAGATGGGTGGGGCGACGCCCTTCACGAAACGGAGTTTGGAAACGGACGATCTGTTGAGTCTGCCTGACCTCGCGGCAGGAGTCCTTGGGGACTACCTCTCGAAACGGGACGTTGTGCGGCCTGATGAAATCCGAGTTAAAGAAGGCGCAGATAACGTGTTGCTGTGGCTTGGTAATGCGGGTATTGGTTTGAAGAAATCCTGTTTCTTCCTTCAGGCTGGCGAGGGGGGTGCCGTCCAGCGAGGCGCGATCGAGTTTGCTGCAATCAACCCGCCTTCCAGGACCTTCGTTCCGATTTACGTTCAGGCGGCAATCGAGCCGCGATAAACCACGAGCGTCGGCCAAAGCTGCGTCAACCAGCGCACGCGTCCTTCGCCCGGAGCAAAGCCAACCAGTTGATTCCAGTCATCCGCTGAATCAAGAGCATGAAAGAACCAAACGCGATCGAATACTTGTCGCTGGGAATGAACCGCGTAATAATCCGCTCCGTACCGGGCAATGTCTTCGAACGTCAAATGTCCCGAGGACGTGTTGTACGCGAAAAAGTTAAAGCCGCCGTGCACTAGCAAATCGAGTTCGATCAAGCCGTGAGCATTCAGGTGCCCCCGCTTTTCGGGCGTGGCGTATTCTTCCAACTTCCTATTCATCGCCTGCTTTAATGTTTCGACCGGCCGATACGGATCAATTGCTCCGCCATCTCCGTCCTGGTGGATCCAGCACAGACCAAGCGGTTCGCCTCCAACGAAATTGATCGAAGTAAAATATTTTGTTAGCAAGGGGTAGCCGGGAAACTCCCTGCGGCAGTCAGAAGACCCCCAGCGCTCGCGATCCGTCAACCAGCCACGATCCACGTCGGCGGCGTAAGCGTAGAATTCCCGCTGTAACGGTAGCTCATCACCGCGCGCAACGCGTCCCGCGTTCGAAAGCGACGGAAATGCGCCGCGAATGTTTCGAGGCTGATATTCCTGCTCCCAACCATCGGCGAGTATGTGGTGAGTCTGGTCCCGGCGTGATTCTCGGCTCTTTGCCGGCGTCATCTGATCACCGTCGAGCCATTCGACTAATTCGAGGCCGACCGGCCCGGACTGACCGTGGCCGATAAAATCGGGCGGATCCTGTCCAGCTTGAACTTCCGTCCAAACCAGCCCGCGTCCCGTGAAGTCGGGGAAGCTTGTTTCCAGATCGTCCAGAACAATCCGCTCCCGTTGAATGTGCGTAATCCGCGGAGTAAGCATGCCAAAAACGCTAGCATTTGGTTCTATCCTGTGTCCAGAACAGACTACGACACCGCAGGAGACGAACATGCGAACGTTGATCTACAAGCGAACGCACCAGGGCGATCCGGACAAGATGGGTTGCTTTGGGATTTGGGATTGCATGGGCAGGCTCAGAAACATGGCCTTCGATGCGGTCATTGGTGTGGGTGGAACTGGCTCCCAGCCTGAAGCGCAGGGAATCAGTTATAAAATCAACTGGATCGGCGTTGGTGCGCACAAGACAAAACCAAACGCTACGATGTTCCCTGGATGGCGCGGCCCCTTTGTCACCTTCGACCACTTTGTACTGTTCGAAAAGAAGGGCGTGGATTTTTGGTGCGTCGCACCCATTCTGGCGCGGCGGATGTATGCAGCCAAAGGTCCCCGATTCTTGTTGGACGACTTTACCAGCGATGAGCGGGCCGAGATCCGACGCGTTTTGAAAATGGCTATGGCCCCGGGCCGCCCTTCACGAGGAATGCCATCGCAACGCAGACGGCGTGTTGCAAGGTGTTGCTGACGCACCAAGGGGCTCTCCACGATAGCTTCCAGACTGGCAATCACTTTCTTCACTTGGTCCGTAGTGGCGGGCGCCCTTGGGCGGGTCCGGAATTCAGCTCGCGGGGTCGCTGTGGGGGCTATTCCGACGGATTTCTCCTGGAACTTCAACCCCGATACGAATGAATGGGAAATCGTTCGCGGGATGCCTCAAGGTTCGGACGACGCAGTCGAATTTTCTAGTCCCTCGGGCACAGCCGCAGAAGATGCTCTCCGGGACCTGATCGAGAGGGAGTTTCCCGGCCTTCTTGCTGAAGGAGGAGGCTGAGGCCTGCCCGCAAACGGGGACTCCCGGCTCGCGGCTCTGTGTTGGCCCTTGTCACTCACAACAGTAGCTAAGCCACTGATTACGTCACTGCCTTCTGGGCGTCATTTCTTGAGCAGAGAGACCAGTACAGGAATCAGCCAAGCCAGAAACGCTACGACCACTCCCAGCCCAGCCCAGATAGCGAGTCGGATCTTCTTGGAGGTCTTCGTGTCCTGCAAAAACTGCAAACCGGTCGCCGTGATATCCAGAACTCTCCATTCATCATATGGAGAGGTTTGCGTAGTGACGTCAACAGCTTTTAGAAGACTGCGTCTACTGGCTTCTGCGATATGAAGGGACAAGTCGCGATCGGAAACTCCTGCAACGCGGATTACGATCCAGCCTGCGTCTCTTCCGTACGGTTGTTTGTCCGCTTGGCGGAGAATTTCTCGGATGAGTTTTTCGCCGGTCATATCGATAGCGCAGTGTAGCTCACGCCGGACGCAAACCGCACGTTGAGCTCGCCATGCGGAGTCTTTCTTTGCCCGCTCCGTGGTCGCTTTCTCCTGCTCTGGCTGCTTCCCTTGTTCGTCTTCGCTTTGGTCTGCTGCAAACGGGGATTCCCGGCTTGGCGGACCCACAGTCCGCCGACGTCTAGGATCGATGCGGCCGCTCAGGTTGGTCGTTTGATCCGCTTGCCCAGTCTTTCAAACTGCTTGATGTTCTTGGGTGACATCAATTCTCCGCGGATTCTTTGATATATGGGTCCGGAGAAATTCATCACCAGAATTGGACGCCCTGGATTACCGGTAAAACAACTGTTGGTCACGTCGGGCGAGACCGATTTTCCGACCGCAAGAACAAACTTGATTCCCGGAATGTAGAAAGAGAATTCGTGCCAGTCCGCCTCGCCTTCCCTTGTGGGCAACTCAAAGGAAGCGAGTTTCGTGGGAGCGGGCAAAATGCCAACTGTCAGAGCCATGTGCGACGGGAAGGCGGACTCGCCCAAAAGAAAGGTGCGCACGGGTTCCCGATAGCCGCCGAGTTCGATGATGGGCTCGGTTTTGGCGCGCCGCCAGGAATGAACCGCTGCCTTCCAAAAGATCCCCATCGCAAAGTGAGTCAGCTTTTCACACTCGACAGCAGGGTTCCGCACTGCCGCATAGCAATCCGCGTCCCCGTCGGTAATCTCCGGTGGCAGTTCGGTCACCATTTCATGCAGCCGAAACTTTCCGTCGTATTCCGCGAGAAGAGGCATGAGCCACGCCTCCCCGCCCTTATTCAAAATATCCTCGCAATCGAAGCACAGAAGAGGAGTGTGAATCTGGCGGTCGCTGAATCCTAGAAATTCGGGGTTAATGACAATCGTGTTCCCTTCCGAGTCGCGACAATACGGATATACGGCCTTCGGAATGAAATGGCTATCGGCGATCTTTTTGGTTTTCTTGCACAGCGGACAGAGTCCAGTCTCCACAGTTTATCCTACGTCCTCTAGCCAACCCACCACATCGAGTGCTGACGACAGTCGTATGTGGTGATGATGCTGTCGGGGTTGTTCACCATCGAAAGCCGACGTTGAAAGCGGAGCGGAGTGTTGGTCATGCGCAGGAAGAACATGATTCCGCGGGCCCCGAACCCCACGGACCGGTCTTTTGTTTTTCCGTTCTCGCTGGGAGCGAAGAAACTTCGCTGGCTGGTCTTGTCGGTGCAGACCGAGACGATGAGGGACGTATTACGAGGAATCGAGATATCGCCGAGCAGGTATTGCCGCGTTTCCTCATCGTATTTCTTTCCGAGGCGAATGGATGTCGTCTCACCGTTCGCCATTTTCCATTTGTGAACCGAAGCGCGCCAAAACACGCTCATGGCGAAGTACGCGAGCCTATCGCGATCGATGTTCGGAGTGTCCTTTATCGTGTAAGTTGTCCACGCTGGACCAGGGATGCGGCTCGGCGCGTTCCTTAACATCTCGAGGAGCGGAAATGTTCCGTCCTGCTGGCTGACCAGTCGCATGGTGTAGTGCTCTCCGTGCTTGCTGAAGCGGGCTTCGCATTCCCGACACAGGACGTAATCTTTCGGCTGAAATGACGATTGCCAGCGCCCGTCTACAGTGACGACCGTTGGATCTTGATTCCCCGTTTTCCCTGTCCCACGGGCCTTCTTGTACAGCGCGCGGGGCATTAGGTGGCTTGCTTGAAGCTCTCTCTCCCGAAGGCACAACTTGCAGATTCCTCGTTGCAATTAGCCCCAGCCTCCACTTTCGGATGTTTCAAGAATTGTGCTCTCCAAATCGAGAACGCGTGTTTTGGAAGGCTCGACGAACCGATCTACACGCGATCGGTTGGGCCCTCTCCCCCAATGTGATCCTGACCTTCGCTTCCGGATCTTCCCCGCAAACGAGACTCAACTTGCGGCGACCGCACTTGACGGCGCTGTCGCCGAGCTTTACATCTTGGGCTTATAATCCCGACAATTCTCGATTGTGATCTGACTGAGCCGCGTCTTGTCGATTCTTCCCCTGCGTCGTTTTCGTCAGTGGGCCCACATCCCACAGAGGCATTTCTACTCTCCGAGATCACCCGTTCGGATCAGGATAGACCCGTCCGCTTCCGTATCGCCGGCCAGATATTTTCGCCGTGACTCTTGCTCGATTGCTTTGCGGTGTCTTCTGAACACGTCGAGCTTGTCTCGGGCATCGCCCTTGAAATGATCGTCCAGCGCTTCACCGCTGATGGCGCACCGCACCCTCGCCTTGGCGTCCATTCCCGAGAACACTACGACATGTCGGTCCGCGTTGTATTTCTCGTCTGGCTTCGGAAACGTCAGGTCGTGTTGCCCAAGCGACCAGAGGACGCGCTCACCGACAAACGCCGCGAACGGTTTGATATTCATGTCGATGCTGGCGCGGTCGAGCGCCGCCAGGTAGGCTTTGCGATCCCTGACGCGGATGACGGTCCATGGGTAACCGCCTGAAGCGAGCATCACGTTCATCAGGAACCGGGCCATGCGCCCGTTGCCGTCCGGATACGGATGGATGTAGCCGAACATCCAGTGGCCGAGAACAGCGCGCACGCCCGGTTCCGTTTCTTTTTCGAGCAGGTCGAAGTACGCTGGCATGGCGTCGCGCACGGCCTCCCACCGTGGCGGCACGTAGCGCGATGTTCGCAGGTACACGGGGCTGTTGCGGTATCCGGCGAGCGCACCGGGTTCGATAAGACCGGCCGCAACGCAGGGCTGGAACAGTTCGCGATACCAGTCCTTGTGCGCGTCGCGCGCGCGCGCGCCGGCATTTTCTCCCCCTATCACTTTCTCGACGGATTGCTTCACCATCTGGAAGGCCTGCCAGTATCCGCGTGCGGCCAGCGCGTCACGGCTCTTGCGGTCATTCTCGTGATGGTCTGGGTCCCAATTGCCTTGTCGCACTCTCTCGATCAGTGCCGGCGTAACTGAATATCCTTCAATCGAGAGCGAGTGATAGGCGTCGCTTTTGTAGATTTCGTCGATGAAATGCAGATACGCTTCTTTATCTTTTGGCAGTCCCGGCGCTTTCGGGAAATTCTCGATGACAGCGCCGCGCATGGATTCCCACAGCATTCCGATGCGGCCGACAATCGGAGCAACGGCCGGACGCGGCACCGCGAAGACTTGACTAGCCTCGAATGGATTGCGTTCGCGCACGTCGTAACCAGCACCGGACATGGCGGCCATAATTTCGTCCGCCAGCGACGCGCGCCCGGTTTCTCGGAACGCACCGGCGAGATAGCCCGCCTTGGCCGAGTGCCCGCCGTTCAGCAGAAGCCGGAGTAGATCGGCTGCGTCTCGGAGGCTCGCGAGAACCACCTGCGACTCCACCGGGTTGCGAGCGAAGAAGGATTCACCTGCCCTCACCAGCGAAGCCACCGGAGAGAAAAGGCGCAGTCCGTCTCGCGTCACAAGCTCCGGTTTTGCGGGCATCTCCGCCACTTTCAGATCGTATAGCGACGTCCCGAACAGAAGCTTGATCGTATTGTTCGTGCCCCTCGGGCTGTTGATGACGACCTGGTCAGGAATCACCGTTCTCTCGCCATGGAGGAGAAGCGACTGCTCGGACGAAAGGTGCCACTCATCGCCGAAACGCTCGTTACAGTAGTGGGCGCAGAATTCCCAGAACGACGCATACCAAGGTGTGCTATCGCCATCACGCACGCTTGGGCTGGAGGAAATCAGCCATCCCTTCATGACTTCCTGCAGAAATCCGTTTGTCAGCAGACGTTCGCGATTGACGCGGCTTAGGTCTTCGGACCGGAAAACACGGCGTCCCTCCTGCTGCAGCGCGCTGAGTGCATCGAGAGATTCAGCTAGTTTTTCGTTCGGCGTAGGCATGGTCGGCCTGTGTCACTACAAGTCTATTGTGCTGTACGGATGCAAGTATATTATGCCGTTCCACAACAAGTCAATCATGCTGTGTTACTGCAAGTGTATTATGTCGACATAACGCGTCGCAAACGCCTATACTTACAGGCAATCAGAAAAAACACTAGAGAAGGACCGTATCTTCCAGGAGTAATATTCAGCAGAGTCACACACGTCCACGGTTGGAAATCGGTGGTTAAATTTTAAAGATGCTGTCAAATTTCAAGAGGGCCGTTAAACCTTAAAGTCAACGTAAAATTTCACAACACCGTTAAATTTATTGCACCATTGTCCGCTCTGTAGTATAAGCCCTTACATGATAGACACTTTCGAACCGTGGTCCAAATACCCCCCGCTTGAAAGAGAACGCTTATTTGTAATCGCCAAAATCCTGCAAACCGTCAGGCACGAGGCTGTGCTACTGCACGAGCCAGGGGCTGGCGATAACGAGTGGAGCCTGGGCTGTCGCGTTTACGCCCGAGAGTGTCACGCGGTGCGGACCGCGGCAGAAAAACACGCATGGATCACGATTCTTCACGAGGATGACAAACCGCTCCGTTTCACCTTTGCCATTGGCACGGTGCCGATTCGATTTTATCGAGGCGAAGCCAACGACGCGCCGGGGCACTACGTAAACCCAACGTTTGCCGAGCTACATCAACAGCAGCTTGCCTTTCAAATCGACGGTCTTCGTTTAGTTGATCGCATTCTCCGTCTCGCCGTAGAGATCGATGCAACAGGCGAAGTCGAAAACGTGATTTTGGTAGAGATGGACACGGCTGGAAATGTCACAGAGACCTATCGCGTTCCGTTGGATGGCGTGGTTGGAAAGGTGACCCTGCTTCAACCCAAGCCTGTCGAACTCGGGCCGCCGCAGGTCGAACCTCTTGCGGAAGAGGCTGAAGCCACGAAGAAGAATGACCGCCATGTCGCTTCTAAATAAGAACATGTTCGTTGGTCAACGCCTGCAGCTTGCCCGCGAATTTCGCGACCTGACTCAGAAGCAACTGGGTGAGGCCGTTGTGGCTTCGCACGCGCTCGTATCACTTTGCGAGAGTGGCAAGCGAACTGATCCGGCCACTGACCTCGTCGAAGCCTTTGGAACCGTGCTCGGATTCGATGCCGATTTTTTCTATCAGCCTACGGGAGAGGTTTTTCAGGAAGGCGAGTGCAGTTTCAGACATCGCCGCAGCACGCCGGAACGCTTAAAAACCAGGATTCGCGCCCACGCCAGTTTGCTTGGGATGGTTCTTGATCGCTTGCGCCGTCATTTCAAATTTCCAGCACTCAACATTCCGAGGATACCGGCGTCCACAGACCAGGATATCGAGAGGGCTGCGGAGCAAACCCGTCAGCATTGGGGTTTGGGAGTTGACGCGCCAATTGCCGAGATTGGCCGCGTCATGGAGCACGCCGGAGTCATTCTCGTTTCCCACTTAGCCGAATCATCCGAAGTAGATGCCTTCTCGCGCGATGGTTCGACGGCAGTCATTTTTCTGAACCAGGGTGTACACAGTACTTCGCGATGGATTTTCGATATCGGTCATGAGTGTGGTCACTTGGTTATGCACTCAGGAACACACACGGGAGCAGAAGAAACCGAGGCCGCAGCCGATAGATTTGCCGGCGCGCTTTTGCTTCCACGAGTCGCATTTGCCCGCGAGTTTCGAACATCGCCATTTTCGTTCAACCATGTCTTCAAGCTGAAAAAGCGATGGAAAGCGAGCGCCGCGGCAATCATAAAACGTGCCTATGAATTGAAGCTGATAGATGCCGTCCAGTATCGGCAATCTTTCAAATACATGTCGGCGAGGGGTTGGAGAAAAGGTGGAGAACCTAACGAACCGGACTTCAAAGGTCCCGAGCTACTATCTACAGCACTAAGCGCTCTTGGAACCAAAGTAGAGATAACTCTCGAACAACTGTGCAGAGAGCTCCATTTCACGCCCGAAACGTTCTTGACCGTAACCGGCGTGTCTGTTCCTTTATCAAAAGGAAAACCGGTCGAGGTCATACCTATCCGCGCGACGGGAGTCGGTTAGTTCGATCCGCGCTAAGGAGATCATCATGTACATTAGCGAGCTTCAGCCGCATTACACGTTTATGGACCCTTCCGGCAAGCCGTGGCGCTATGGAACGATCATCATGCTAGACCCATTTCCTCAACATTGCGGGTTTCTGGACTACGATGAGGACGGTGAACAACTCCTCTTGCACAAATCCAAGACCGAGGGGCCGATCATCACCGGGCCGGAAGGTTTTGTGGATGGTCCAGTGACCTATCGGGTGTGGGTGCCGATATCGAATCAGCAGGCGGACGAGTGGCTGGCGAACGCATATGCTGCAATCGACCGCGGAGAGTTTTGGACACCATTTGATAACTGCCAGGATTTCATTTCAAAGAGCACGAGCGGAAGGAGCGGAAGCCCCACGCGAGACACTATCATTGGCGGCGCGATTTTGCTGGGAGGTTTGAAACTAGTTGCGGAGCTGCTTAGCAATCAAGGACGAAGGGCATAATCGCGACGCTTCACGCCTTCTACGGAACAACGAATTGACCCGAATCAACATAATCAATCCAGGGCTCGGCTCGATCCATTCGACTCTCCGTTTTGTTCCCAGCGTATCCTGATTAACACGCACGCGATGGAGTGGACTCCGCAACGACCTATGTTCAGCGATACCTCGGAACACCTCCAAGCACATCGCCAGGTTTCGCAACTCGGCTCTCGGTCTTTGGTTTTTTAGTCACACCCCGCTCCCGAGTGGAAAGCGCCGCTCCCGTCTCGTTGTTCGCCCACACCTATCCAATCTTGAACCCAGCAAGCCTGATCGCTGAATTCCAAAACAAATAATTTTTTCCTTTGCCTGCCCTTCCTGCGGAAAGACTGCGCCCAGCCGCCCGCTCGTTCTGTCAAGGGTCTCCGCTTCGCTCCGATAAACGCAAACCCGGCGCCCTTGACAGCGCGGACAGCTAGGCGCCAACCGCCGCTAGAAGGGCATTTGCTTCTTATGCACCGCTCCGCGTTGCACAAAGAGCAAAACCACAAAAGCAAAGGAGCGAATCATGCGGACAGAAAAAGTAGAACTGTATTTCCGGCAAGGCAGTTCCGACAAGGTGTACCACTTGCAGTTGGAAAACGTACAAGACCGATGGTCCGTCCAAGCGCAATGGGGGCGGCGCGGTTCCGCCTTGCAGAGCGACGCCAAGATAAGCAACGCCACCTACGAGGAAGCGAAGCGTATTTACGACCGCGTTCTTCGGGAAAAAACGGGCAAGGGTTATCAAATCGCCGAAGCTGCGGTCAATGGCAATGCGGCGATTTCCGTTGGATTGCCCCCCACCAAAGAACTCTCCGGCCATTCGCCGGAATTGCTGACTCCCATTGACGAACCGGATGCGTTGCGGTTGGTAGAGGATATCTCTTGGTGGTTCCAGCAGAAATTTGATGGGCGGCGCCTCGCCGTGCTAAAGGCCGACGGCAAATACTCCGGCATCAACAAACTCGGCCAGATCGTTCCCATCGACTCCCGGCTAGCCGAGTCCTTGGACCTTGTGCAAGCGCAAGGTTTCCTCGCGGACGGCGAAATCACGGATTCCCATTTCTACATCTGGGACCTACTCACCATGAACGGCACTAACCTGCGCATCCAACCTTACGAGGTCCGCTATGCGCACTTGACGCTATTCTTTCGCGGCGACAACGATACGTTGCGCGTCTGCGAAACGGCCATGACCCCGAAAGCCAAGCGCGCTTTCGTGAAAGCGATGCACGATGCGAACGCCGAAGGGTTCGTTTGCAAGAATCGGAACGCTGCGTATGCGGGCGGGCGAGCGGGACAGCACTATAAATGCAAGTTCGTCGACTACGGCATCCTTTATTGTTGGCCCGAAGCCGGACAAAAAGGCCGATGACGGCCATCGCTCCATCGCCGTGTATCTCTTGGACGGCGATCAACGGCGTTTCATGGGCACCGTGGGAGTTCCCGACCGCTACCCACTACCGAACGAGGGGCGGGTTGTGGAGGTGCGGTACCTCTACTGCCATCCCGGAGCCGACGGAAAGCTCATCCAAGCGAAGTATTTTGGCAACGTGCGCGACGACATTGATCGCGCCGAGTGCTCTGTGAACCAGTTGAAGCTCAGAGCGAACAATAGTGAAGCGACTGAATCCTGACAATGGCTTGGGTTCATATCACAGCGAACGCCTACCCAGTGGAATCTTTCATGGATTCCACCGAATAGGCTGGAACTACTTTTTCGAGCTGTTCGGGTGGAAAAGCCCAATGATGGTGACCGCGAGTTGAGCAAGGCTCACTAGCAATGGAATGTTGGTCATGTGCGACGGCTCCTTCTTCCGTCACATATGGTTTGAGTAGTCAAGAAACTGCATGAATAGTCGGGACACTGAACTACGCTGGTGTAAAATCGCATCGTGCCCCAAGACAATCGCACCGAGGGCGAACGGCGATTTGAAGCCTATCTGAAGACGATGGCCTATCCGTTTGAATTTGAGAAGTCGTATCCGGGCAAGAGCAAGAGGCCGGACTACAGCGTCGCTCTGGGCAGCGCCACATATTTATTTGACGTGAAGGATGCAGACCCTGACGTGATGCCGCCGGGTTTTTTCATTGGATCCGCATCCTGAAATCATCGAGCGAATAAAGGCTGGGCAGAAGAAGTTCAAAGAGTTCAAGGAGTTCCCTTGTTGCGTTGTGATGCAAAACAACGGCAACATCGCGATGATGTTAGAGGAACCAACGGCTGTTCTGGGCGCGATCTACGGGAGAATCGCCTTCCGCGTCCCCTTGTATGTAGGTGACGGCCCACCTACGGAACCTGCACCACCGCTTAGAGCGGAGTTCACACAGGGCGCATGGTTCCAGCCTAATCACAACACGAGGATTAGCGCGCTCATCACGCTGCGAAGAATCGCGGTCGGCAAACGAAGGCTGCGCAGAGTCCGTCAAGACAATCCGGGCATGACTTTTGATGACGCTCACAATCTGGCGGGTGAGCGTTTTGGTGCCGATTACTTTGAAGAGCTACAGCAAGGAGTCATCGTTTGGGAGAACGTCTACGCGCGGGTGCCACTGCCTAGAGATATCTTCAACGGACCTTATGACGAAAGATATGGTCTGGATGGCAACGACATGACACGGGTTTTCTGTGGTTCATCGTTTGAAGAGTTCGAGCAGTAGGCCACGCGCATCGGTGCAGCAAGGATTTGGAGCCGGAGCGCGACCACTATTCAAGGTGTCCTGACTGGCTCACGGCTTCTTTGATGATGCGACCCATCTTCTTCCGATTTCATCAATTTGGACTGCTTCGTT
>CAWFDD010000004.1:0-19618 GCA_963814605.1 uncultured Acidobacteriota bacterium
AGTCCGCGTGCTTGGCAACGCCCCGGATCGGGCGAAGCAAGCTTCGCCCGAAAACAGCGGCGGCAAGCCGCCGCACTCCACATCATCCGAGGCGAATGGCGCGAGAGATCTATGGGCTACATCACGCCAAGCAAGTTTGCCGGGCACGACTGATTCCCCAGGTCCGGTTTCTGGACTCCGGTGGAGTCCACCGGACTCCGAAGACCGGAGCTCGATGATCTCCCGAGCGCCTCTTGCCGAGGCCTCGGGAGCCCTGACAATCCGTCGACCTGGGAGCCCATTCTGCGCATACAGCGGCGACAAGCCGCCGTACTCCACATGGTCCGAGGACGTAGCCAAATCTCAAAAGACTCGATGGCGGAGGAGCGGGTGGAGGCGGGCGAGGGTTTCGGCGGCGTCGAATGTGGTGGCGCCGGGCGGGACGCCGTGCGGCGCGAGCGCGGATTGCGCCGCGTCGGAGATCGGTTTCTGCGCGAGCGGATGCGGCAGGGCCTCGAAGGCGGGATCGTCCTCGAGCGCGAGGTGCACGCCTTCGTCCGCCTCGATGAGCACGAGGATGCGCGCATCGTTATTTGGCGATGCGCCGTCGGGCGCGGCGGGATCGAGCGCGAGCCAGTGCGAATTCGCGAAGCGCGCGGCGTGGCGCTGCCAGTCGGCGAGCGTCGTGATGTAGTAGGCTTTGCCGGTCATGGTGAGGCCGAAACTGGAAAATCGAAACGCGAAATTCGAAACACCACATCGAATCGCGTATGATATCCGGCGGACGAATTCCACTACCGAGCGACGGAGGAAGCGCGATGAGCGAGAAAGAAATCGAGATCAAGACGGCGGACGGCGTGTGCGACGCGGTGCTGTACGAAGCGGGGGACGGCAAAAAGCGTCCCGGAGTGATTCATTATCCCGACATCATGGGCATTCGGCCGTCGCATCGAGCGATGGCGAAGCGGCTTTCGGACGCGGGCTACACCGTGCTGCTGGCGAATCCGTTCTATCGCACGGTGCGCGGGAAGTGTTTCGATTTCACGCCGAATTTCGGCGGCGACCCGAAGACCATGCAGCGCTTCGGCGAGCTGGCAGGTCCGCTGCCGCCGGAAGCGATGGAGCGCGACGCCACGGCGCTGATCGATTTTCTCGGGGCGCAGCCGTCGGTGAGCGGCGCGAAGATGGGCGCGATCGGCTATTGCTTCACCGGGCAGGAGGCGCTGCGCACGGCGGCGGCGAAGCCGGATCGCGTGGGCGCGATCGCGTCGTTCCACGGCGGCGGGCTTTTCACCGACAAGCCGACCAGCCCGCACCTGGCGCTGCCGCGCATTCCCAAAAATGGGCCGAACCTTTATTTTGGCCACGCGGTGAAGGATCACTCCATGCCGCAGGAAGCGATTGATAAATTGAACGGCGCGCTGAAATCGTGGGGCGGCAAATACGAAAGCGAAGTGTACGAGGACGCGCTGCACGGCTGGACCGTCGCCGACAGCGCCGCGTACAACAAGCCGCAGGCCGAGAAAGCGTTCGCCAAGCTCACGGCGCTGTTCGCGGCCGAGCTGAAGTAACGCACGAATCTTGCTGAACGTTTTGAGTCGAGCGGATTCACTGTGTTTTTCTGGGGTTCTTTTCTGCCAGCGCTTTTAGGCCGGCGACCTTGGTTGTCACCGCCTTCTCGTCGAACTTCGTCGACGGAACATCGACAATCTTAGGCTTTGGCGATCGCGATATCGTTAGATTCCTTGGCTTGCAAAGAATCTCATTTATGACCAGCCCCCCGTCCTTCGACAAAAACTTTCGGGTGTTCGAGGCGGTGATGATTGCCGCAGTGTCGCCGGTTAGAGCTATCACCTTCTCTCCGATTGCTATTTCCCCGTGATCGCATGCTGAAAGTACCGCTTGAATGCCGAGCGCGAAGCCACCGCCAAAGACAGCGAGCACATCCGCGACGACTTGCATTTGTTCATTATGCGCTTGCATGCCGTCTATCCGGTCGAACGGAAGACGGTCGGTAATCACTTCAATGTTGATACCTTGGAAAAAGGCGCAAAGTTTCTCTGAAATTCGCGGGCTAACTCTTGTTTGGCCCCTCATCACGGAGAAGTCGGGCGGAAAGGTCACCGCGATTATTCGAGGATCATATTCATGAAGCTGTGAGTAAGCAAGCGCCGGCCCCTCGCCAGTTGAGGTGAAGATCACATACTTTAGCGTGCGGAGTTCCGGACGTCTGTTTACAGCGCGCCGCACAGTCCTCAGGACCTGGGGCAAATTCTCGCGCCCTTCGTGCTCGAAATACAGAATGGAGCTAGATTTCTGCAAGTCTCAGTCCCAGGGGAATGCCCTATCTTCGATCGCGTGCCCGAAAGCGTATTGAAAAGCTGCAAGAAAATCGATGTTGGTTAAGTCCAGGCCGTTCAGCCGCGGATCGCCATGTTCAAATTTGTCTTCATTTTCTCCGATGTGAAGGTGACACGGTGTGTCGGCGGGCCATTCTTGGCCATGCGTGTCGAAACGGAAAATGCATTTACTGTCGCCACCCATGAAATGATAGTTCAAGACTCGATTCATCTTTGAGTCCAGTGGTCTACTGTAAGTCTCGGAGACGACCAGCCTATAACCGGTGCAAAACGTTATGGTCGCTTTCCACGAAATAAAATGCCACCCCTGCCAATCCCCTATTGGCGCGACGTTGACGCCAGCCGTTTCGGTAGTATACCGGTCCAGGTGGGTGTCGAGCACCCTCCCGACCCGCTCGAAATAGTTTTGTGCGTCGAGCAAAAGTGCCTCTCAAAAAAGAAAAAGCCCGAGTCGCGCTCGGGCTTTTGTCGTTCTGGATTGGACTCGCTCGCAGGCGGACTCTCGTCAGGTTTCAATAGTTCCGACATGTAGCTATGGCACAAGAGCGACCACTCTGCGAAGTCAGGATTGCAGCGCCCGTCATGCAATGTACCCGCACTGTATTGTGCCAGAAATTGGTCCCATTGCATCTCGTACTTTTTCTCGAAATCCTTGATTCGATCCAAGAAAAAGTCGTTGCTGACGAAATTAACGCTGAGGATGGACTTCTTTTCCTTTTTGTCATTCGGCATTGTGTTCACCCTCCTGTTCTCCCCATATCGGCTTGCCCTGGTTCCCCGTGCTGCCGAGACAGAAAAATTGCACACACCAACCCGCAGTTAAAATACCCGCAATCTGGTATCCAACAAATCGGGAGGCGTAACTCTTTTGTTTTCTTCGCATCGCACGCTTGCCCCACACACTTAGACGTCCCCGGAACCCCAAAAGTGTCAGAAAATGCCGAAAAAAGTGCCACTTCGTGCGTGAGGCTGAACATTATCCGTGATGGAGCACGATTGCAAGGTGATTTTTCTCTTCGGGGGCTCAATTGTGCAATCCGCAACACACAGTGTACGCAGGGGCTTGGGCCAATTCCAGCCTCCCAAAGTGGGCCACTCACCACCGGCTGGCGTCGTCTTTCGAACGGATGGTGGTCATGCGCGAGGTGATGACGCGGCTGAGCCAGGGGACGAAGCGCTCGACGGCGACGAAAACTTTGCCGTGGACGGAAATAATCGCCTCGCGCTTGCCGCGGGCGACGGCGCGCAGCGTCGCGCGCACCGCCTTCGGAGTGCTCAGCTGCAGCCATTCGGGAACGGGATCCTTCGCGGCGGCGTGAAATTTTCCGTGATTGTCGGTGCGGCGAATGTCGCTCGCGACGTAGCCCGGGCTGATCACCGTGACCTTGACTCCCGTGCCGCGAAGCTCCGGGCCGATGGCGTCGGCGAGCGCGCGGAGCGCAAACTTGCTCATCGAGTAGGGCGAAGCGCCGGGCGTCGAAACCCATCCCGAAACGCTCGAGACAATGGCGAGATTTCCCCTGGTTTTTTCGAGCTCCGGCAGCGCGGCGTAAATCGTGCGCAGCACGCCGAAGACATTCGTTTCGAATTGGCGGCGGTAATCGTTGACCGTGAGTTTTTTCAGCGGCGCGGCGACGCCGAAGCCCGCGTTGGCGAAGACCACGTCGAGCTTGTTCCAGTTGCGGACGGCTTCGGAGACGGCGCGCTCGAGGTCGCCATCGCGAGTGACGTCGCATTCGACGCTGACCGGCAGCGGGTTGCCGGTTCCGGCGATTTTTTGCGCGATGGCCGCAAGGCGGTCCTGGCGGCGCGCCGCGAGAGTGAGCTGCGCACCCGCCTGGCCGAGTTGCCACGCCAACTCCTCGCCGATGCCCGAGGATGCGCCAGTGATGAGCACGGATTTGCCGCGAAAAAAGGACTGCACGATGGACATGCGCGACATGATACATCAGTGCCGAAAATCCGGAGCCCGCGCCCCGCACAAAAGTCCAATTCGCCGCGTGGACGCCGGCAACACGAAGACCGACCGCCGGCTCCGCGTCTGTGGAGTGCGGCGGCTTGCCGCCGCTGTTTGCCGTCCCGGCTTGCCGGGACGTGCTGCGAGATTGAGCCAATCGAGACGTTTAAGCGGTGCCAGGGCGCGAGACGGGGTTGTAGGGGCGCAGCATGCTGCGCCCGGCAAAAGTGCTTGGCGAAATCGCGCCATTCGATCTACGGGCGGGAAAAATTGCTGGATGGGTTACGCGTCGGCAAGGTCCAGCGCCGGGCACAGCATGCTGTGCCCCTACGAAGAAAAACCACCGGAGATCAAGAACTCGAGGAGTTCGCGCTCGCGCGGCGCAAACGGCGCCACAGAATGAATCTTACGACACCTACCGGAGCGAGCGGCAATAAGGCGACGGCGAACATCTCTCGCCACAGTCGGCCGTCGGAGGAACCGTACATTATTCCGATTGAGATGGACGAGAGAACCACGAAGACGTATTCCCAGCGCCCCCAGAATAAGGTCGTTTGCCTTCGCAATTCGCCGGGCTTCTGTCGATTCGAATACAAAAGCCACGACATTCCCAAGGCGAATATCGTTCCGGCACCTATCGCGTCCACCCACCGAAAGTCTGTGCCCACGGCGATGCCCCTCGGCACGAATTGCCCTCAGCTTAGTCCTGTGTGCCAGAAGCGTCAAATGAGAAGTCGGTGTCAGGAGCTGAACGTGTAGTTATGCGTGAGGATTGCGGCGGCGTGGTGGCCGGCGAAGAATTCGTGGGTCGGCTCGCAACCCACTGTGACTTTTCTCCCCGCTTCGACGATCGCTTCGATGCGCTTGAGCGTGAGGCGGCCGAAGCGGCCGACCAAAATATCGCTGAGGCAGAGGCGCTCGGCGCGCATGGGCGAGCCGTCGGCGAGAGTGAAGATGTGATGCGGGGTCACGTCGAGCGATTCGGCGTTCGAGAAATGCAGGCGGATAAAAGTGTCCGCGTCGCGGACTTCCAGGCGCACGATGCGCGTCCACGATTCACCGCCGGCGCCCGACGGGCAGCGCAGGTGTTCCCCGACCGCACACGATTCGATTTCGACGGTGCCGCGCTCGCGGGTGAGCACCATCGTTCCCGCGCGCAGGCAGCTTCCGCTGCCGCCGCCGGAGCCGCCTCCCGTCCCGCTGCTGGTGGTCGCGGCGACCATGGCGCCCTGCGAAAGCGGAATGAATCCTTGCAACGACTGCTGCTGCGCGGCGATATTGGTCTTCGCGGTTTGCGCGTTCGCGGGAGAACCTGCGCCGCCGCCAACCCATGCGAGCGACGATGTGTTGTCGTTCCAGTAGGGATAAAAATAGTAGCTGGTTGCGGCGGTGAGTCCGGTGACGGCAACCGAACCGTTGGGAATCGCCGTGGTGGTGCCGTCGGCGCGGTAGATCGCCAGGCCGCTCCATGACCAGGTGAGGCTCGAGGTGGTCGAGGCGTAGGTGAAGGCTCCGGACCACGACGGCGGCAGCGAGCCGCGCATCAGCACGCCAGGCTTGGTGGGATCAATTTGATTGGAAGTGAGCGCCGTGGCGGCGACGCGCGCGAAATTCGTGCCGTCGGTGATCTGGTTGTCGAGGCTCCAGCCCTGGTTCGGGCCGAGCGATGCGCCGCCGAGGCGTTTCAGCGCTTCGTAAAGCTGCGGATTGGTTTTTCGCAGCGCTTCGATCTGCTGGATGCTGAGCACGGTTTACTCTCCTGCGCCGTCCGGCGCTGCAGCGATTGCCCTCGCGCGCGCTGCGTGTGATTCTCGGATGAAGCTATCGGAGAATTGCATTTCCCTGGGAGGTCACCACGATGAAGCGCATCATCTGCGCACTATTGCTGGCCGTTTGCTCGGCGACTTGCGTGCGCGCACAGACGCAGGATCGGCCGTCGCCTGCCGAAGCCAAGGCCTTCGCTGCGCAGTACGTGGCGGCGACGAACGCCAAGGATATTCCGCGCCTGCTCACGCTCTATCATCCGAAGTCGGTGGCCTGCATCACGCCCGACACAAAGGATTATTACGACTGGGCGCTCCAGAACAGCGTGCGCGACTCGATCCCGGCCAATTACACGTTCAACGTGATGGCCGTGAATGACGGCAATCGCAAAGCCATCGAGAGCATGGCGCGCTTTCCGGTGAATCCCACGAGCGAAATGCACATTGATTACCAGCAGGGCAACGATGTGGGAAGTGCGGTGCTCTGGCTGGCGCAGGAAAACGGGCGCTGGTTCGCCGATCAGCCGTGCGTTGCGGAACAATCGCTCAAGATTTTCCGCGATGGCGCCGCGGCGCGGAACGAGGCGCAGGCGCATTACAAGTCACTGGCGGATGGAATCAAGGATCCGCTGCGGTCGGAATTAATCGCGATGCTCGGCAAGCACGATACAGCGGCGGCGATCGACCGCTACCGCCAAGCCGCGGGGCAGAATTCGACGACGTCCATGCTCGTGATCAATCAGCTCAAAACCTCGACGCACTAGATTTTCTCGCGCCATCGACAGCCCAGGCGAATTCGGCGCGGAGATTCGCGCGCGAAACGCGATCGGGAACGATGCTTACTTGGAGTGCGGCGGCAACCCGCTAGGGCGCGCGCCAGTACTTGAGGAATCCACGGATGGCCTCGGCCAGGAAGACGAGGAATGCAATCCACACAACGAAAAGGGTGAGTTTACTTAGAGGTTTAGCCACGTAACCGCGTTTATTCGCAGCGCGAAGCCCGAGAAACAGCGCGATGTTGATCCAGGCGATTGTTCCAAAGGAGATAAACGCGAAGAGCTTGTAACTTGTCTGCGGCGGAAACGTGAAGATCGCCAGTCCGCATCCAATCAGAGCGGTGATGTTTATCAGTGGAAACAAGTACCGCTTCTTCATCATCCGTGCGCGGAGAGTATCACACGCGGGTTGTACGCAGATGGAGTAATGCGCACTTTGGCAGGTACCGGGTCGGCTAAGATTATCTCTGGACTGCGCGGGCGATTTGGGTTGTAATCCGCGTCATGCAGACGCTGGACCTCTCCGGAACCGCGCCGAAATCCGAGAACCGGCTGAAAAGCCTTTTCTGGCCAACGATTCACACCGCCGAAGACGTGGATTATCTGGGGTCGCAGGGCTTCTGGATTTGCACCGCCGCGGGGGTTTTTTCGCTGCTCGGATCGGCACTCATCCACCCCATCGCTGGATTCTTCACGCTGCTCTATTATTACTTCGGCGGAGTGGGCGTGAGGCAGCGAAGCGTCTTTGCGGCTGTCGTGGTTTTTATTCTGTTTTTCGCGGACACGATTTTCGCGCCCGGCATCCTGAAAATCATCGGATGCGTGCTGCTGCTTTCCAACATTCGCGCGACGATGATCGCGTCGTTCTGGGATCCGGGAATGGCGGCGGCGGAAGCGCCCCCGCGTTTAAACGAAACCTGGGGAGATAAGCTGGTGGACCAATGGCCGATGTGGCTCTGGCCCCGGATCCGCTACGGGTATTACGCGTTCGCCGTTTTCTTTCTGCTGCTCACCATGACCGGTCTGGCGATGATTGCGTTGCATCTGAATCGCATCCCGGTTCCCCGCCACGTGTAGATTCCAATGCGCGCGTTGCCGAAGCCTCCGTCGGTGGATGGGCGCCATCTCGTCGAGTTTCGCCACCGGGAGTAGCGGTGCTACGCCCGGTGCGGCATAGCAGTCGTGAAACGATTTGTGCAGCCGCACAGCGGTCTGAGGGCGGTCAGAGGATATTGAACAAGAACGATAAACCAAGTTCGAGGCCGCCGATCGCTGTAGCGGACAATGTTCCCATCATAGGTTGTTCTAACCTATCCATATCAAGTACGCGAATATGATCGGTCAGTGCCACGCTGTCCTGCAATTTCCGCGAACACAACGGGTTCGGAACCATGTGTTGGAGCTGGATAAGAATTCGATGTGAACAGGCTTTGTGGAGTTTTGTGGACAGCGGCACGCCGACCACGTTTCTGCCGAGTTTGTTGATCTGAGCTCTTGATACGATTACATAAGGGCGGCTTTTCTGTTGCTCTGAGCCTTGAATATCCAGGTCTTTGGCGCTGACCCAATAAATTTCGCCCCGTTGAATCTGCATTTCAGAGATCGGTCTCTATCTCGCGCATCGATGAGTTCAGCAATTCGTGGTCTTCCTCGTCCCATAGATATGATTGCATTGGGGGTTCGGCCACCGATTCGCGGAGATCAACACCCTGGTGAATGAGTCCGTAAGCGTTCACTGCACCACGCAGGCCGTCACAAATCTCGTCCAAAATTTCGGGGTTGATCGGCTTGTCAAATCGTATCGACGCAATTAGGCAGTCAAGGTGAAACTGCGCCCATGCCGAATAAAACGAGAACTCGTTTACCAGCTTTTTGTCTAGCGGCTTATGCTCCGCCGGGAGGGGGGGCGCGGAGACGATGCGACCGAGCAAAGCATTGATCTTTCGCAGGGTCCACACGGTGAAGACCGCTTGATCCCTTGCGGTCTCGCCGAATCTCGACAGCCCCTGCTCTCTCAAGTCCGCTTCTGTCTCTGAGAAAGATTCCCACGTCAACCTTTGTATCGTCGCTTGTGGCACCACGATTTGCGCCAGGTTGGATAGCGACAGAACCGCGCTGAAGTACTTAGAGAACACTTCTTCTCGCGTGGCATCGAACTCAGCCGCTGTTCGCCTTTCGATGGCTTGCAGCAACAGCCCGTCCAAGACGTTTTTTATCCCATTCAAGATCTCAACTGCAGACTCAGAAATATCCCTGGGCGCGGACTTGGAGGGCAAGCCGACAAATGCTAGCAGCTCCCGCACGCTGCCGAACTTTCTGTTTTGTTCAAGGGCCAAAACTGCTGCGGACTCATTCATTCCTATCGATTCCTCTTATCGTTCGGGGAACTCTCGGTCGCGCCGTTGCCGGTACTTTCACAGAACGGTATGCGCACAGGGGCAAAACGGTACTTGCGCTCGATCGCAGCGAACATATTCCGCTCCTCCCACGGTTCCACTCCACCCTATTGGATGCAGTGTCCCAAGAATGCGTGGCACGCTGGATGCCAACGGAACATGTGAGCAAAACTCACTGATTCAGTGACTTGCAGGGTCGCCCCGATTCCCCATCGGCGACCAAAGTTCATTCTAGACCACTTTCCTACACCGCAGTGGAATCGTCTTCCTGCCGCGCGCTGTATTTATCAACATCCCACTGTGGTGTCAAGCGCCAAGTACCACAGCGGCTGGTACACCACTAATGTACACGACGAGGTATCAATGTACAACGGCTGCGTCGGGTCCTTGATGGTAGGCGGGCCCCCGTGACCTGCTCTAGTTCCCTCCACGGACGATGGCGAAGGGATCTGGCTTTGCCCAGGGCGCGAGCTTGGTGATCGAGAACCAGGAGCCGGCGGCGCTGGTGCCGATTTGATAGGAGACGCGCTCGGCGAGCACGTTGGTGAACTGCTCCATGTCGCGCGATGCGGGCGAGGCGAGCGTCCAGGCGCCGAGCGCGGTGGAGACGACGTCTCCCGGTGAAAGTGCGGCGAGCGCGAGCGATCCCGAGCCCTGCACGTACGCGGTAAGATACCCGAAAAGATTGCGTCCGCTGAGCGCCGCGCCGGTGGCCGCGAGAAACGCGGTCGAGTAGAACGAATTGATGGCCGCGCCGTCGTCGGAATAGGCGCCCGGGGTGAGTGCGTAGATTTTGCCGCTGGCGTTATTGGAGCCGAAGAAAAGCTGCGCGACGCCGGTCGAGCGCTCGACGAGCGCGCAGGAATTCGCGGAGACATTCCACACCGACCATTTGCGCGAGCGTTCCGGCGCGGTGAGCATGGCCATCAGCGGATCGCCGAATCCCTCGGTGTAATCGAGCATGAGCACCTGATTCGGCTGCGTCGCGGCGCCCATGGGCACGCCGACGTACACGCGCTTGCGCTGCGTATCCACCTGCACCCAGATGAGCTGGCCGTATTGCCAGTTGATGGCGTCCCAGGTGGGCTGAATTTCCTGCGAGATTTTCACCGGCTCGCTGCCGTCGAACAGATATACGCCGGAGCGCCCGGCGATGATGGCCCACTCCTCGCCGAGCGCGACGCCGCGCGGCGAAGGCGTGCCGACTTTGTTCGAAACTTCCTCCACCTGCCAGAGCGCCGGCTCATTGACGCCGTCGTTCGCGGTGACGTACATGCTGCGTTCTTTGACGAAGTAGAGATTGTTGCGCAGGGTGAACGCGGCGCGAATTCCCTGCCCGTTGTTTTCGGCGATGCTCATGATCCCGCTGACGCCGTCGTATGCTTCGGGCGTTTCCGTACCGGAGGCGCGCACCAGCGACGGATTCGCGGCCGCCGCGGTGGGAAAAACCTCGATCACGTCCACCAGAAATGACTGGCCCGATGGCGCGGGCACGCCATCGGCGTAAACCCGCAGCGTGAGATCAGACGGCAGCGAAGTCTGCGGCGCGAAAAGGTCGGCGATAAATTCCTGATACTCGGTGGTGGCTTGCACGATGGTGACGGCGAGTCCCGTGCCGATCTGCCCGAGCGAGGGGCTGAAGGCGTTGATCCGCAGCGTGCCGGTGGTCAGGCCGGAGGTACGCGCCACGCGCGCGCGCACGGAATAGTCGGTGTTGACGACGAACAACGGATCGCCGTCGTCGTCCAGGATGGCGTTCTGAAAAATGTAGCCGCGCGCGGCGGTGGCGCCGTCGGCGGTGATCATGTAGGCGTCGCCCCACACGGAATCGCCCGACTGGCGGCTGCCGCCTGCGCCGAACGCGGTGTCCAACTGCCAGCCGAGCGGACGACCGTTGCCCGAGGCGTCCCATCCGCCATCGAAGGTCAGATTCCGCCAGTTGTCCATGTTGGCGCGCTCGCCCCACCAGAAAAGCCGCTCGGTGTAGCCCACGACGCCGAGCTGCTCGGGCAGCTCGATCTGGCCGAAGAGATAATCCATGCTGACGCCGGAAAGCAGAATGGTGTCGCTGAAATCCACGGTGACGGACGTGGTGGTGTTGTCGTTGATCACCATGGTCGCGGGCACATGATAGAAACTCGCGCCGCCCGACGCGGTGAACGCCAGCAGCCGCTGCACCACGTTGGTTGGCCCGGTGGGAATGTTCGTGACGCTCACTTCCAGGCCGCCGGCGGCGGTCCAGGAAACCGGAGGCGATGGCGCGGTCCAGTATCCCTGGCGCGTGACGAACACCACCACGCACTGATGCACGCCGGGCGAAATGCTCCCGGAGGTCGCGTCGGCGAGCGCGGGCCCTTCGGCCGGTCCGATCTGGCTGACGCGATCATATTTCACGTCGTCGTACTGCCGCGGCAGATCCTGGCCGGTGACGCCGTCGCCAAAGGCCATGTACTCGCGGCCGAAAAGCGTGGTCGAGGCGAGATAGAGATTGGGCTTCGCGCCGCCGGGCACCACGACGGAGAGGACTCCGGGCGAGGTTTCCTTGTAGACGATTCCGTTGGAATCGAGCACCAGCAGGCGCTGCACCAGGTTCGTGGTGATGTAGGATTTCAAGCCGTTGATCAGCGGCGTGCCGCCGATCACCGGGAATTGGGAAACCAGGCCGGAGCGCGTGCGCACCCCTCCCGGGAAGAAATCAACGTCGCCGAGATTGGGCGACATTCCAATGGGCACGTCGGAGGGGTCCAGCAGCGTGACCAGGGTGCTGAAGACGTTCAGCGGCAGCGGAAAGAAGGATTCGATGGACATGGAAGTGGGTGAACCAGTGGCGAGTGATCAGTGGCTAGTGATCAGTGGCTAGTGGCTAGTGGCTAGAGATTCGCGATTGTGAACCCGAGATGGGGTGCGTAGCGCCACCTCGACGGCTCAGAGCAGTTTTTTGAAGATGCCGTAGAAGGTGATGGTGTCGGCGGTGATGGCGGAGGGGTAAGCGCCGGCGGCAAGTTCCGGGAACGCGCCCGCGCTTGCGCCCTGCTGGAAGATTTTGACTTTGCCGTTGTTCAT
Organism: uncultured Acidobacteriota bacterium; assembly: GCA_963814605.1. Taxonomy (GTDB): domain Bacteria; phylum Acidobacteriota; class Terriglobia; order Acidiferrales; family UBA7541; genus Palsa-295. Next base: position 12,295 of record CAWFDD010000004.1, read on the forward strand.
GGCCGAGCCGGGATAGAAAACGTAGTCGTAACCCGACAGGCCGTCCATCCACGCGGTGCCCTGCACCGGCGCCTGCGTCGCGGCGATGATTGGAAACTGCGAGAGATCGAGCGTGTCGCCGCTGGTCGTGTAGTTCCCCGACGCGGCGGCGGTCCCGGCGACGTGGATGCGCTTGCCGTCGTCCCAGGTGTCAACGAGTGAAAATGTGAGTGCCATGGTTCCTCCGGAGAAAGGTGAAATCGGTAAGCGACGTGCGATGGCTGGCGATGCGGGGTGTGTACTTGTGCCGTAATGGAACTAATGGGATATAGAAACGCGGTGTTTAAGGGGTATATGCTCGTACTCTGCGTGATACGGCTTGCCGGGAACGCGGAAACGGGAGTAGCATTCACGCTATGCCGCTGATCACCGGCGTAGATCACGATCACCGCACCGTTGGGGTTGTGGCCATTGGCACGGTCACGGCGTCGGATGTGCGCGATCACTGGTTGCACCGGCGGCGCGAGCAGAGCCTGCGCTATACGGAACTCGCCGACGCACGCGGCGCAGCCATGCAGTCCACGGCCGACGATATTCAGCAAATTGCCGAGCTGCTGCACGAAATGAACCTCGAAGGCCCGCTGGGTTCGATCGCCATCATCGTTTCATCGGACGCGAATCTCGACCTGATGCGCGGCCTGGAGGCGCTGGTCGAGGGCGTCTGCGAATTGAAGACGTTCCGCGACGAAGAATCCGCGCGGGCGTGGCTCGCTGCGGCTTCCGTCGAATCCTCCTCGAAGTAGGGATTACCCTTACCAATCGCTAGGCAGCGCTCGTTGGCCGCTGGTATGATGGACGGCCCGTCGAGAGGCGGGGAGACCTGTCTATCGGCGGGCAGGTTTGCGGCTCCGGCGGGTCCCACGCGGGGCCGGGGCACGGCGCAACCCGAACGCCTGCTGGTGAATCCAAAGCGTCGAATCCTTTTGCCATAAGGGGGAGCTTGGTGCGGCGACTGCTGGCTGTCTGTGCGGTGACGGTGATGGTGTGCGCGGCAGTTGCGTTGGCGCAGAATGGCGCGCCGGCGGGCGCGGTCGTGGTGACCGGCGAAAACTACCCGTCGTCGTTTCGCATTGATCCGCCTTCAGATACGCAAATGCCCCAGGGGATATTCCTCGTTCACAACGGTTCTCAGGGATCGTCGGTGGCGTTTGGCAGGCGGGTGGGCGTTCTGACCGCCGCTGCTGCTCCGGCTGCGCGTGTTCTCCTCGTTGGTGCCGGCGAAGTTTGCGTTGGCGTTTGCATGTTTCAGTTCGTTCCCGATTCTGGGTTAGCCTTCGCGGGATCGGGCCAAATCGGCTTTGCGGGTGACGGCGGCGATGCGACAAAGGCCGAGCTAAGCCTCAGCCAGGGTTCGCTGACAAAGCGCAGCGGGATCGCATCGGCGGCTGACGGCACGCTCTACATCGCGGACACGAAAAACAGCACGATTCGCGCGGTAGCTGGGCCATCGAGCAGCGAGCCCAAAATCATTCGCAGCGTGGCGGGAAAATGGGCGCCGGCGCAGAATGTGGCGCTGGTCGAGCCACTGGGAATTGCCGTTGACCGCGCGGGGAATCTTTATATCGCGGATCACACCGCCGGAACCGTGAGCGTGCTGTCGAAGACGACCGGGGAGCTGACGATTCTGGCGCACGTCGCGTCGCCGGCGAGCATCGCCGTGACGCTCGACGGCAGCAAGGTATTCGTTGCGTCGCCGGATACCGGCGCGGTGGTTTCGATTCAGACCGCGACGCGGGCGATCGCGATCGTTCCGGGGTTCGCGCCTGCGCTTCCGGCAGCGGATGCGGAAGCGGCAAATGCAGGTCCGTGCGCAGCGCTGGAGTCCAGCGCGACCGCGACGAAATCGCCGGCGATCCCGGCTGCAGTTCCCGCAACGGCGGGTTCGCGGTCCGTTTGTCCGGCGGGTCTTGCCGTGGATGGCCGCGGGAATCTTTTTGTCGCTGACGCGAATGGCGGAAACATTCTGCGCGTGGACGCGACCAGCGGCAAAACCAGCGACGCCGCGGTTGGCATGATTGCGCCGGGAGACATCGCCTTCGATCCGCAGGGCGATTTGTTCGTCTCCGAGCAGGGGCGCAACCGGATCATCGCGCTGGGCGCGCTCGGCGATCCGGCGAGCAACGTCACCATCACCGCGCCGGCGCCTCCCAGCGGCCCCGGCTGCGCGCAGGGCGCGACGTTCACCTATTGCAACGAGCCGACCTCCGGAACGTCCCCGTCGTTTGCCTTTACGCTGACGAATACTTCGGCGACGGCGGTGAGCGGCATCACCATCACTCCGGCATTTGAGCCGGCCGGCACCAAGCCTACCCCGCCCCCCACAAATTTCACGACCACGAGCACAAGCTGCACCGTGTCGCTGGGGCCGGGCGCGAGCTGCGTGATCAACGTGGCGTTCACGCCGCTGAACGTCGGCCCGATCACCGGAACGCTGACGGTGACGGATTCGAACCCGTCCGATCTGGCGACGCAGGATCTGGCCGGGACGGGCGACGATTTCAGCATGCAGATTGTGCCCGGCGGTACGCCTATGATCAGCGTGGCGCAGGGCGGCACGGCTACGTTCATGGCGCAGGTCAATTCCGTGGGAGTCTTCGGCGCCAGCGGCGAAACGGTGACGCTGCAGTGCCCGATCAATTTGCCGATTTTCACGACCTGCGCGTTTACGCCGTGTCCGGTCACGCCGACGGTCAATGGAGCCACGACGTTCAACATCGTGATCGTGACCTCGACGAATACATCGCCGGCGCCGCCGGTGACGAATCCGTGCAACAGCACCGCGGCGGCCGTGCGCGCCAGGCGTGGTGCGGTGCCGATCGTGCGCGCGATCAGGGAACGCCTGGACCGCGTGCCGCTCTTCCCCGCCCTGCTGGCGATTTTGACGGCGACGGCGATTGGCTTCGCCAGCCTGCGCGCGCTGCCAGTTTCGAAGCGCCGAGCGGCCGGCGCGATTTTTGCGACGGCGATGATTTGCGGCGCGTTTTTGCTCGGCTGCGGCAGCAAAACGCCCACGCCTTCGACGGCCACTCCCATCGCTGAGACGACGATGAACGTCACGGCCAACGCGCTCGATTCGAACGGCAATTCGTTGAATGCCGGCCGCGGATTGCAGATCATGCTGGATGTGATCAAGTAGGCGCCGTCGTCAAAAAACGCCGGCGAGATGCCCGCGCTAAGAAAGACGCGCGCGCGGTGGTGTTGTAGGGGCGCAGCATGCTGCGCCCGGCAAACTTGCTCGGCGTGATGCAGGCCATCAAGTTCGATCGCCCGTCGGCTCCGCGTCTGTGGAGTGCGGCGGCTTGCCGCCGCTGTTTTCGGGCGAGGCTTGCCTCGCCCGATCCGAGGAGTTGCCAAACACGCAGGCCGCGCACAGGCAACCGTCGGCATTTACGATTGGCTCAGTCTCGCAGCACGTCCCGGCAAGCCGGGACGGCATACAGCGGCGGCAAGCCGCCGCACTCCAAATACTCCGAGGCGATGCGAACGCACGACCGATAGGGGGCACGGTCGTCAAGCATCTGCGCCCGTACGAAGAAAAACCGCAGTGCGAGGCAAGATGGCGGCGTTACAAAACCACACTCACAGATAGACGATGCGGCGGCGGAAGCTGTACGGTTGGCGGCGACGGCCCTTGGTTTGTTCCGGGCGAACGTAGCGCTCGATGAGATTTTCGGTGGCCATCTGCGCGGTGCCGAGCAGATCCTGCGCCAGCGCGCGCGCGCCGCGCGAACGCGCCGCCAGCGCCGCGGTGGCGAAGCCCAGCGGGTCGGTCGCCGAGCGAATCTGCACCGGATCAGTGCCCAGCGTCAGCAACGGCAGAACCTTTTCGTAGCGGATGCGGACGGTGATCGCCTGCGTCGCGCCGATCAGATTCACTTTGTCCTCGCGCCACTCCCACAATCGCAAGTAACTGCTCGGCTGCAAGTTCAGCATCGAGCCGCCGCTGGTGAATTTTTCCATGGGCACGAAGACGTCGGTGGTGTTCGCGGTGGCGCGTTCCCATAGCATGTGCGGAGCGAGACAGTCGGTGGGAAGCTGCGGGCTGGAGACGTCGCTGATTTCCGTGGGCGTGATGCCGCTGACCGGGTCGGTCGCGAGGTTCAGGTCCTGCTGCTCGGCGAGGACGCTGACGCCGTTTTCCGCGAGCTCCCGCTGCAGGCCGCGATAGGCGGAGTTCAGCAGCGGCATCAGCAGCGTGTCGGTGAAGACCGAGCCCGCCGTGTCGTTGAGCAGCGCGCGCGCCAGATTGAGCGCGTCCTCGCATTGCGAATACGCCGTGGTGGGGACGACGGGCATCGTGGGCCTCCGGGGGGAACGGCAGTGGCTAGTGACGAGTGGCTAGTGGCTAGAGAGTCGCGGCGGGTGCTGCGCGGCCGGTGGTTTTGTAGGGGCGCAGCACGCTGCGCCCGGCGAACTTGCTTGGCGTGATGCAGGCCATCAAGTTCGATCAGCCGTCGGCTCCGCGTATTTGGAGTGCGGCGGCTTGCCGCCGCTGTTTTCGGGCGAAGCTTGCTTCGCCCGATCCGAGGAGTCCGTAAATGCGCAGGCCAAGCCCAGGCAAACGTCGGTGTTTGCGAATGGCACGATCTTGCAGCACGTCCCGGCAAGCCGGGACGGCATACAGCGGCGGCAAGCCGCCGCACTCCACATCATCCGAGGCGAATGGCGCGAGAGATCTATGGGCCACATCACGCCAAGCAACTGCGCCGGGCACGATATGTCGTGCCCCTACGCGGCCAGTGACGAATGGTGGTGGGCCAGCCAAGTTCGTTTGCCGGGCACAGCATGCTGTGCCCCTACGAAGAAAGTGCAAAGGCGAGGTGGAGTTCGGGCGCTTGGGATTTCGTCGCGAGTGTAGTACATAGGAGCGGCGATGTTAATTCATCTCAAATCTCGAAGCAGGATGCGGCAGCGTGTGTCGCCGCTCGTGACGCTCGCGGCTGCGATTATTTTTTCAGCGGCTGCGATTGCCGCTGCGCGTCCGCCGCAGGCTCCGGCAACGGCTGCTCCGGCGTCGCAGACACCGCCGCCGGCCACGGCACCGCAAGCGGCGCCCAAACTGATGCTGCCGGAAAATCAGGTGACGCGCGTTTCCGATCACGTGTGGGCGATCATCGGATTTCCGAATATCGGCATCGTGGTGGGCGACCGCGCGACGCTGGTGGTGGATACCGGCCTGGGTCCGCGCAACGGCGCAATCGCTGCGCACGAGGCGCAAAAGCTTTCCAAGGGCCCGGTGCTCTACCTGACCACCACGCACTATCATCCGGAGCACGCCGCGGGCGAAGGCGGTTTCCCGGCGAATACCATTATCGTGCGGCCCATCGCGCAGCAGAAGGAACTCGATCAGCGCGGCATGGAATTTGTGCAGACGTTCAGCAACCGGTCGCCGCAAATGAAGGAACTGCTGGCCGGAGTGAAATTTCGCGCGCCGGACATCACCTTTGAAAAAGAGATCACCCTCGATTTGGGCGGCGCGACCGCGCGGCTTTTCTGGATGGGGCAGGCGCACACGCGCGGCGACGAGTTGATTGACGTCGAGCCGGACAGCACGCTGATTTCCGGCGACGTGGTGCAGAACCGCACCGTGCCGAATCTGCCGGACGCCAACGCCAGCATGCGCGGCTGGCTGGCGATTTTGGCGGAGCTGCAGGCGCTCGAACCGCGCTACGTCCTGCCCGATCACAGCCCGCCGGGCAACGGCCGGATGATTCAGGAGGATTACCGGTTTTTCAAGCAGCTGCAGGCGCGCACCCTGGAATTGAAACTCGAGGGCAAGACGCCGGACGAAGCCGGGCAATTGTTGATCGCCGAATTCAAAATGGGATACCCCGATTGGCCGAACCTCAATGCCATTCCCAATGCGGTGAAGCATATTTACGCCGAGAATCCGTGATTTGTAGTTCGTGACTGCTGACTCGCGGCGACGCCCCTACGAAGAGACTGGCGGGATTTCCTTGTGCAGGAACGGGACTTTGGCGGCGGCCCAGTCCACCATGCTGTCGCCGGAGAGGCCGAACATGGCGGCGGTAGCGTGGCCCGGCTCGATGGTCAGGTCGAAGGGGATGCCCAGCGTGTGGACCATTTGCGTGGCGGCGTTGGGATGGGCGATCCAGTAGGAAAATCCCGCGGCGTTGACGAACAGGCGAATCGCCAGATTGAGCGCGTTGGTGCGCAACCATTCGACGCGCGATTTGGTGCCCGAAATTTTAGATCCCGCCGAGAGGCTGGCGCGTTTCAGGACGTGCAGTCCGTGGCCGGCGGCGAAAAGCGCCCACAAGTGAATGGATTCAGGGATGTGCATGATCGGTGGAGGATTGCGTAATTGCGGGTCGTGACTCATTTTGGTCGTGAGTCAACCGGAAGCTACGGGTGGCGACTCAGTTCTAGGTCCGTCAGCTGGAAGTTAGGACCAAGTGCGAGAAGTCCGATGCCTCTAAAAGCTGATTGCCGACTTGCTGCAGCGGTGCCGAAGGAACCTCCACAGCTGGCAGGACTATCGTGCAGTTTATAAATGTTACGTTTTGAAGAATTACGTTGGCATCCAAGTAGATGACGGCGTCTTTGAAAGTAGAATTGTAGATGTGTTTATGGAGGCTTATAACGCTTCCGGGAGGATAGTCAACCGCACCAGGGCCGAACGTCGAATCAGTCAGATCAATGGCCGATGGATGCTCAACCTTTACCGGAGACGTGGCTTTAGATAGCAAATTGATTACCTGAAAACTAGTAGGCCAGAAATTGGGGGTATTTCTGTCTGTCGCTGTCAAGGTTTGTCTGAATTTGGCCAATTCGGGCTTATGGGTTGGGAGGTCATTTACTGGCAGACTCGATAGGTTGGAAGCGGAGACTTGGATTGGAATTAGTTTAAGTGCCGCTTCGATTTGCTTCAGCTCTGCCTCTGTCCTCGCCTCAAAGGCCGCTTCTTTGCCGACCCTTGAAAAAGCATATCCAGCGGCTGTAAGACTCAGGCCTAAGAGAGCAACAATAATCGCAATGTTTGTGCCAACTATTCCCCACTCCCGAAGCCAGTGGGTAAGTCTCTTCCACCCGCGAGGTCTTAGAGAATCAATAAGCGAGTTGAGCTGCCCGCTAATTTCTTTGGACAACCACGCTTTATCTGCTTTGCTAAGGTTCATTTGCTCGGGGATTTCGAAATAGCAGGATTGCATTGGACACACCCCGTGCTAGCTTCAGACCACAGGCCAGTGCCCACGACACCCGACTACGAATCGGGCGTCTGCTTTATTAGGCCGCGATCTTACCACTACGATTTCGCAAGTCT
>CAWFDD010000005.1:0-466253 GCA_963814605.1 uncultured Acidobacteriota bacterium
GCGCGTCGCCATGGTCTCGGAAGGCAATGGCGGCGACGTCAGCAGGTAGGCTTGCAGCAGGAAAAGCAGCGCGTTCGCGGGAATCTGCAGGTTGAAGTCCACGAAGCTGTGCACCAGCATCCCGCTGACGGCCATGATCGCCCCGGCATGGAGCCCGCGCGAGAAGTGCCCCTGCTCGGCCACGAAGTTAGTTCGACCTTCGCGATACAACGTCCACAGGAAAAGCCCGCCGCAGAGTCCGCCGAGAAGTCCTGTTTCCGCCAGGCCTTCGATGTAGTCGTTGTGGGCGTGATCCACCACTCTGCCGTCGTAGGCGTTTTCGTACCCCGGGAAGACCTCCACCAGCGTTCCCAGGCCGCAGCCTTTGATCGGATGGTCGAGGAAAATGTGTGCCGTTGCGCGGAACATGGAGGCGCGCCGCCCCAGAGAAACATCATGCACGTTCAATCCGGAAAAGCGCTGGACCGCTCTGCCCGTCCCCACCCAGGCGACCAGCGCCAGGGCCGCGAGCGCCACTACCGCAGCGGCCGTCGCTCTTTCGCCCTTCCACGCCTTGCGATTGCGCGCCAGCAGCACCAGAACTCCGATTTCCAATCCGAATCCGACGATTCCCGCTCGCGAGGCCGACAGAATGAGCGCGCTCACGGGGACAATCGTGAACAGAATTGTCAGCGGCAGCAGATCGCGCTTCACGGCGCGAAAGGCCATCAGAGCTAGTCCGGTCGGCAGCGTTAATTCCAGAAATCCGGCGAAGTGATTGCGGTTCACGTACGGGCCGAATGGTTCGCCCTCTATTTTGAGAGCGCTCAGCCAGTAGATTTCCGAACCGGCAGTGAAATGCTGAATGATGGCGAGCAGCGACACCGCGAAACAGAACAGGATCACGAACCACGCCAGCCGGTACAAATCCCTGCGCTCGCGAAATGATTGTGCCGTCAGAAACAGCGCCAGAAAATACGCCGCGAGCTTCAGCAGCATGGCGCGGGTGAGAAACGGAGACGCCGTCGCGTGGAAGCAGATTTGCAGCAGGCCGATGGCGATGATCCCGAGCAGCGGCCAGTTCAAAGGGTTCCAGTAAACCTTGGCCTCGCCATTCCAGAAGACTACGATTGCCCACCAAAGAAAAAGCGCCGCTGCCGCGATTTCCAGAATGGATTCCGACCACGTCTCGACCGCGCCCAAAGCCAGCACGCTGAAGGCAAACAGCAGGCAGAGGCCGATGCGCAGCAGTTTCATCTCGGCGTCTGCGCGGCCGGCGCGCCCGATGCAGCGAGCGAGATGTCGGCAATCCAGACCGTGCCTTCCAGCTTGTTCTCGAAGAGCCTGCTCGGATCGCGAAACAATCGCACCAGCAGGAAGTGCGTCGTGGGTCCCGTGGTGAGATCGGCGTCCACCGCTGTCCACGGGCGCGAGCCCATAAAATTCTCCGTGATCACATTCAGCGCGCCATCATGGTTCGGATCGGTGATCTGAAAACGCATGCCGCTTTCCGTGGTGATCCCTTCGGTGCGCAGGAAGGCGTGGAAATGGTAGTTGCGGCCGGCCTCGACCGGGACATACTGCGCGGGCTCGTCCACGGCCAGGTTGCTGCCTCCGTTGAAATCCAGGCGGACCCCGCGCGAACCGTTCGGCGCGCCGACGGGATCGAAACCAATGTCAACTCCCATCAGCGGATGCCAGCGCCAGTCGAGTCCGCCATTCGCGAACTCCTGCAGGAATTTTCCGTTCCAGATCAGGTTTTGGTCCGCAGGTTCTTCGTGCGGCAGCCCGGCGGCAGCAAGCGCAGCCCGCCACGCGCTGCGCGCGTCGTCCGCGCGGTCCTCGGCGATCAGCTCTTCGATGAACGGAAACGCGCTCGGCAGCGGGAACGGTTTCCCAAGTCCCAGCAGCCGCTGCCAGACCGCCAGAGCAGCTTCTCCCTGATGGATGGACGCGAAGAAATCGAGCGCCTGCAGATATGCATCCGCGTTTGCGGGCAACACGTTGTCGAGGAGCTCGTTCACGTCCTCGCTTGAGCGCCAGGTCCGCGAAATCGCCAGAGGCAGAAGCGTTGGATCGGTGGCCACGGCCCGCCGGAGTTCCACGTATGCTGCGGGAAATTCCTGCTCGCGCAGCAGAAAGTTTCCATAGTGGAAAGCCACCTCCGCGGAAGCCGGATAGACCGATTTCGCGCGCAGGTAGGCATCGCGCGCGCGCGCATCGTCGCCCGAAGCCTCGTAGGCGCTCGCAAGGTCCATCCAGTAGTGTGCCGACAGAGGATCATAGTGGACCGCCTGTTGATAATCCTTTATCGCGCCTGGCAAATCGGAATCCATGAAGTCCCACTGCCGCATGCGCCCCAGACGGTCCCACGCCGAAGCGTCTGCGGGCGCGAGAGTCGCGCCCCGCTCCATGATCACGATTTTTCCTGAATCCAGGCGATGGCTGGCGAGCCAGATTTCGCCGGCCTGAAAGATCAACACTGCGGCAATCACGAGCGACGCGGCGAGCAGGATGCCCCGCGCGCGCGCGCCTTCAAGAGGGATTTCCATCGAGCGGTAATCTGCTATGACCCGTGGCCACTCCGCAAGGGTAATCTGGATTCCGCTAGCGCTGGCCCCAGCGGTAGACCACGCCGAAGGAAATGCGCTTGCTGCCCTGGCCGGTGACGTTGTTTCCGAGGAATTTGGCGTTGCCGTAGTCGAATTGAAACAGGCGGATACCCCAGCGGGACTTTAGGTTGTAGTCGAAGCCGCCTCCTACTTCCCAGGCGCTGACGACTTTCCCGCCGGAATTTCCGGGATAGCCTGAGAACGCGGGAACCGATGTGCCATCAATGCCCGCTCCGAACAGAACATGGCCGAACGGCGTGATCTTGCGATGACCCAACGGATAAAGCTTGGGGCCGGCCATCAGCGTGTAAATCTTTACGTTCTCCGGGGGGAAGTCGGGGAAATGGACGGTGCCACCGACCGCTAGTCCCTCGCCTTCAAAACCAAGCCAGCTGCGAAAATTATAATCAAACGAACCGAATCCGCCCAGCATGTTGACTGACGACTGGTTTGCAGAATAGTAAGTACGTAGAGTGAAGCCCCCCGAAATCTCGTACCGGGGCGTGATATACGTGCGCTTCACCTTCACCGGCGCAGTGGGTGCTGTGGGCGCCGTGGGCGCCTGATCCTGCGGCGGCGCCGGATTGTCCTGCGCCAGCACCGGCGCAACGAAAAGCGCCAACAAACCGAACAGCCCCACTAGCTTCTTCATCTACCGAATCCTCCTCGGGAATCCATACGGGAAGCGCCCCTGCTTGGAGGCATCCTGCGCCTCTCGGGTTGGCCTGCCTCCCGGGCCACTTTCCAACGGGGGCAACGGGGAAATTCGCCGCAAGGGAATATCGCAGAAGAAAGCCCCGGAAGAAACAAAAAAGGCCGCACACTCACGCGCCGCGTCTCGCAACGCCGCTGAATTCCGCGTGAGACCGCTCTAGCAGCGGACTCTCAAATTTCCGCAGCGCTCCTCAATCACGTTGCACAGGTCTTCGATTTTGGCAGGATCCTGGTGCGGCCTCACGCGCCATACGGGAACGGCCGCGACCAGCCGGCCCAGCATTTCAAATTCGCGGGCGCGCATCTCTTTGTCCAACAGGTTCGTGGCGTACGAGCTCGCTACCAGGGAGACCAGATTCTCGCGCGCGGGCAGCGTCTCGACAAAAGGCGCGGCCGGGTCCGCGACCCTCTGGCCCACCAGAAGCACGGCGCCGAGGGCCATCGGCTTTTCCTGGAATCGCAGGCGATTTTCGGCCAGGAGCAGTTGCCGTTTGTCGTAATTGGCGGAGAAACTGGGCAGATTTTTTTCCGCGCCGTACAACATCTTCACGGATGCGGGCCACAGCGAAAGATACGGATACGCGGGAAGCGCGAAGAATGAACCGTCGCGCTCCATCAGGGCGACGATATCGTCGGAAATTACCGCGTGGCCACGGCGTGCCAGCGCCGCGGCCGTGGTGGATTTGCCCGCGCCCTCGGAGCCGGCAAACGCAACGGCGGAATCGCCGAATGCGACGGCGCTGGCGTGCAAGCAGGGAACTCCGCGCAGCCGCAGCAAGAAGCCCAGAACGGGGCCGAGAAGGTAGGTGCCCACATCCTCCAGCGACAATGCCGCGGGCCACAGAGCCCAGACATTTTTTCCTTTCGGGTCGAGCCAAAATTGCGAGCCGTCGAAGTAATTCATGCGCAGAAACGCGCCGTCTGCAATTTTCCAGATGCGTAGCGCAGTCTCTCCGGTTTCCGAGGTGTAGGAGCTGACGTAGATGAGTTCTTCGCCGGCGGGCGATGATTCTGCCGGGAGGTCCGGCGACGAGCCCAAGCGGATGTCCACGTCGAAATTTTTCGCCGGCGCACGGATGGGAACCAATCCGGGAATGGAAAGATTGGATCGAAGGACCAAACCGAAAACGGAGGAGAAGACACTCACATCATTCTGCGCGTAATTCGACGGGCGATCTCGAGGACGTTAGCGCAATCCTGCGCTCACAGGTGAGTCTTGGTGAGAAAGCCCTTCGGGGGATGGTCCTTGTTGCCATGAAATCCCACACTTTGGGTGAGTTCGCGGACGGTGCCGTAAACCGTGAGGACGGGCGCTGTGTAGGCCTTCTTCGGCCCGCCGTTCGCCGGCTTAGCCATGATTTGCCTCCGCGTAATTGTTATACCGGACTCCGCTCAGCGACTGCAACCAAAAGTTCAAACAGTGGGCCCGGATGGCCAGACCAGCGCAAACCGAATCCTTCTCGCCATTTAACTTCGGGAGCGCGCTGGGGCGCACGTATCGTTCGATCTGCTCAGTCCAGCGAGCACGATCCACCGAAGCAGCCGCCGGACGCTGCAGCATTTCCAGCAACGGGTCGCCGTGGAGCGGAGTCTTGGGCCGCTGGCGGATGGTTTCCGGCAGGTGACCCGACATGGCCGCGCGGACGATTTGCTTCTGAAACGTCCAGGGGAACGGTGGAATGGAGAGCAGGTAATTGACGACGCGCAGATCCAGCAATGGGTAGCGCACTTCCACGGCGGCGCGCGTGAGGCCCGGGTCAGCAAGTTCGAATACCCGCGTCCATTGCGGCAGAGCCAGAGAAGCGTGGGCCTTGGGCACGATCGGATGTTCCATGGCGTGCGCGCCGCCGTTCCATTCATTCCAGCGTTCTTTGAGTTGCAGGCGTTGCACAAAATCCGGCGCGAACCAGGAAGGGAAGTCCGGCGCGCTGGGATTGCGGCCGAGCAGCCGCTGCATCCGGAGACGAATGCCCCGCGACGGAAACGGCCGCGCTCGCAGGAAAGCCGGGACTTCGTTGAACAATCGCCGATATTGGCGATTTCTGAGCAGGTCGCGCGTGTAGGGCCACATCTGGAAGTACATCAGCTCATCGCCGCCTTCGCCCGAAAGTACCACGCGGCAATCCGCGGCGATGGCGCCGTAGTGGTCGAATATGGCGGCGGCGAAGGGATCCTCCACCGGCTCGGGAAGAGCACAGGCCGGATTGTCGAAGCGATCGAACAGGGGCAGGCTGTCCGCGGCAAAGCATCGCAGGGGTATGCCGAGAAACGCTGCCACCGTGCGCGCGTGAGCAATCTCCCCATCGGGAATCACTGAATCGTAGACCGCGGTGTAGGCGCGCAGATCGGCAGTTCCGCCGGACGTCGCCGCAAGCTCCCGCGCCATGGCTGCGATCGACGAAGAGTCCATGCCGCCGCTCAGCCAGATTCCGGCGCGCGAGACGCGCAGGCGATCGGCGACGGCGGCCTGCATCACGGTCTGAAAATGCTCGATGTAGTCGTCTGGCCGATGGTAGCGAACCCGTCCGTCCGTGGGGGGCGACCAATAGCGCTCGCTGAGCAGCCCATCCGCCGAAACGGTCAGGTAGTGAGCCGGCGGCAGGCGGCGAATATCGCGAAATGTGGTGGTCGCCTCGTTGCGGTTCAATCCAAAAAGCAGAAAATCGCCTATCGCGGATTCGTTGAGTTCCCCGGAGATGCCGGGATGAAGACGCAGGCAATCGAGCGTGTTGCTGAAAATAAATACGCCTTCGAGTTCGGCGTAGTAGAACGGTTTCACGCCGAAATGGTCGCGCGCGCAGAACAGGCTCCTTCGCCGCGCGTCCCAAATCACGAACGCAAAATCGCCGCGCAGGCGCTGGACGCACGCGTCACCCCAGGCAGCGTAAGCGTGCAAGATCAGTTCGGGATCGGGCGCTGCGGGGCGAATTTTGCGCCCTGCGTTGGTGAGCTCCGCCTGCAGTTCGGCGCGGCAGTCGATCCGCGCGTCGGCGACGATCCAGAATTGACGATCGATGCTTGCCGGCTGGTTCTCCGCGAGGGATTCGTAGGTGGTGCGAAGCAGCGCGTGGCCGAAACCGACCGGCCCGTCCGCCCAGACCTCGCACGCGTCGGGGCCGCGATACGATTGAAAATGAGCGAGGGACTGCAACAGTGCGCGATTCACTGGACGACCGTCGCGCCCGAAAATTCCGGCGATGCCGCTCAATGTAGTTGCGTCTCCATGGAAACGATCGAACCGTCGAAGGGCGCGAAGTGCCGATGCTCCTCGCCGGAGTCGTTCAGGACCACGTTCCCCAATTCCACCCAGGCGTGGGCCTCGAAACGCCCCGCCAGTTTTCTGGCGCCGATGCGCAGCTCGGCTGGGATGCCGCGCCTGCGAAGCAGCCACCACAGCACGAGCGACCGCTCGAGACAATTGGCGTGAAAAATGAGATGCCGGGAAACCGCTTCCTGGATGCGCGCGATTCCGCGCGCGATCGCGATCGGATCGGATTTGTCCCGGCTTGCGTCCTGGCCGGCGCGACCGGCTCTGGGCGGACTGAGCCGCACGAGCACAGCCTTCCAACGCCGGAATCCGGCCACGCGCAGTCCGAGCCAGGTGGCCGCGAACCCCGCGGCCGCTTCAAGGGCCACGCCGCGGGACGGCCCGCTCAGGCGCCAGAATCCACGCCAGGTTTTCATCGTTGTTTTCAACCCGCCACCTCGCGGAAAGTCGCGCCACTGTTCCGCGACGCCTCCCTGGGCTGGAGAGGGCGCGCCGTTTGGAAGCCGCACGCAAGCGCCCGGACGGAATGCCAGGAATAACTAGCCGGCCGCAGCGCTCTTGACTATTTCTATTAGCCCCTCGGTTCGCATCTTTCGGAGCAGCTCAAGGAGGTCGCGTTCGCAGCTATCCGCATCCACCTCATATTCCTCGAGCAAGGCGTCGCGGACTTCGCTGATTCTCCTCGGCCGTTGCAGCAGGCTCCACACACGCGCGCCGACCGGATTCAAACCGTAATAGACGGTATTTTTCAAATTGAGGATGGCCGACTCATCGCCGAGCGGGCAGGAGATCTGCTCGGACGCGGCAATCACGATCGAATGCACGGATAGGCTTGCGTCCATGGCGGCCGCTACGACCCCTCAGGGCTGGGTGGGTAAGCCCGCCGCGCAGCTGCGCCGGCGGTGCCTGATCCGCGGGAATTTAATCGGTCCCAAGCGATTCCTCACGAACCCGGTGTATTCTACCGGGACTCACCCGCAATCGCAACGCCCGGGTGCTACGCGAATGAAAATCAGAACAGCGCTCGCGCAAGCCATTCTCCTATGTTTCGCCGCGGCGGCGCTGCGCGCGCAGACCGATGACGCCGCGAAGCAGTTCGCGCGCGACATTTTCAAGCAGCTGATCGAAATCAACACGACCGATTCGGTGGGCAGCACCACTCTCGCCGCCGAGGCCATGGCTCAGCGCCTGCGCGACGCCGGATTTCCAGCGAGCGACGCGCAGGTTCTGGGGCCGAACTCGCGCAAGGGAAATCTGGTCGCGCGGCTGCATGGCACGGGCGCGCACCGTCCCATCCTCCTGATCGGCCATCTCGACGTGGTCGAAGCGCGGCGGGAGGATTGGTCCGTGGATCCGTTTACATTTCTCGAGCGCGACGGCTATTTCTACGGCCGCGGCACACAGGACATGAAATCCTCGGACGCCATTCTGGTGGCCAGCCTGATTCGTCTGCGCAAGGAGGGTTTTCATCCGGATCGCGACATCATCCTGGCGCTGACGGCGGATGAGGAAACGGGGTGTTGCAACGGCGTTGATTGGCTGCTGCGGAATCATCGGGATTTGATTGACGCGGAGTTCGCGCTCAATCCCGACGGCGGCGGTGTTTACACTCGCAGCGGCAAGCCCGCCATGATGTCCGTGGACGCCAGCGAGAAACTCTACGCCGATTATCAGCTCGAGGTGAAAAACCCGGGAGGGCACAGCTCGCTGCCCGTCCCCGACAATGCGATTTACCATCTCACCGATGGGCTCGGGCGAGTCGAACGTCGTCAATTCCCGTTCGAGCTCAACGAAATCACGCGCGCGTATTTCGAGCAGATGGCCACAATCGAATCCGGCCAGGTTGCCGCGGACATGAGAGCCATCCTCAAGAATCCGCCGGACGCCGCCTCGATCGCGCGCCTCGATGCCGATCCGCTCTCCCACGCCACCATGCGCACCACCTGCGTGGCCACGCGGCTCGACGCCGGCCACGCGAATAACGCGCTTCCGCAAACCGCGCGCGCGGTCATCAACTGCCGTATTCTGCCGGGGCACACCGCCGAGGAAGTGAGGCTGAATCTGATCCAGACGCTGGATGATCCGAAGATCGCCGTCCGATACATCAGCGATGCGGGCGAGATCGAAGACGCCGCGCCCAGCCAACCGTCCGGCGCGCCAGTGGCGCTGCGGCCGGAGGTGATGAAACCGCTCGAAAAAGTCGCCAGCGCCATGTGGCCCGGAGTCCCGGTGATACCCACCATGGCCACCGGAGCCTCCGACGGCGTATTCACAAATGCCGCCGGAATTCCCACCTACGCGGTCTCCGGCCTGGCGGTGGATTTCGACGATGTGCGCGCGCATGGACGCGACGAGCGGTTGCGCGTCGAATCATTTTACGGCGGGCTCGATTTCTACGAGCGCTTCCTGAAGGCTCTCACTTCGCCCCAATGACCCGCGTGTGAGCACAAACTTCCGATGAATCTGATTCGGCGCATGCTCGTGAACGCCTCCGAATCGCGCTGGCTGCGCGAGCGCGCGCCGCGATTCGGGTTCGTGCGCCGCGCAGCCGCGAGGTTCATGCCCGGCGAAAATCCGGAAGCCGCGCTGGCCGCTGCCCGCGGGCTCGCTGAGAGCGGCATCCGCAGCCTGCTGACGCAGCTCGGTGAAAACATCGCGGAGCGCGGCGAGGCCGAGGGCGTGACCGCGCACTATCTCAATCTGCTCGACCGCATCCGCAGCGCAAACCTGCCGGTGGAAGTTTCCGTGAAGCTGACGCAACTGGGTCTCGATCTCGACCGCGAATTCTGTTTCGCGAATCTGGTGAAACTGATCGAGCGTTCCGGCGCGGCGGGAACTAGCGCCGAAAAAACGCTGTGGATTGACATGGAGCAGAGCGCCTACGTCGAAGCCACGCTGGAACTATACGGCCGCGCGCGTGCCGCGCATGCCAACGTCGGCGTTTGCGTGCAAGCGTATCTCCACCGCTCGGAACAGGATGTCGAGTCGCTTGTCTCCATGGGCGCGACGGTGCGCCTGGTGAAGGGCGCCTATAGCGAGCCGCCGGAAATTGCCTTCCCCAGGAAACAGGATGTGGATGAAAACTATTTTCGGCTGGCGCAAAAGCTGTTGAGTCACGGAGGCGCGCCGCGCCGGAGTTCGCGCGGTGATGGCCACGCATGACCACGCATTGATTGAACGAATCGCCGGCTGGGCCGCCGCGCAGGGAATCGCCAAGAATCAGCTTGAATACGCCATGCTCTTCGGCATCCAGCGCGCGGAACAGTTGCGCCTGGCGCGGGAGGGTTATATCAGCGACGTGCTGATTTCCTACGGCTCGTTTTGGTTTCCTTGGTTCATGCGCAGGCTGGCCGAGCGCCCCGCGAACGTCCTGTTCCTGGTGCGGAATTTTTTCTCGAGCTGAGCGGCAATGATGGAGGTCGCGTCCGCCGGCCGCATTCGGGTGAGGTTTTTGCGGGAGCTATTTCGCTGCTGAACGCAGCGCCTACTGCGTGCGTTCGTCTTTTTCCACTTTGCCGTCGCGCACGCGGATCACGCGATGGGCGTGCGTGGCGATGTCCGGCTCGTGCGTCACCAGGATGATGGTGTTGCCGCCTTCGTGCAGCCGCGCAAAAAGCCCCATGATTTCTTCGCCCGTGGTGGAATCCAGATTTCCAGTGGGCTCGTCGGCCAGCAGGATCGAGGGTTGATTGACCAGCGCGCGGGCAATCGCCACGCGCTGCCGCTGCCCGCCGGAAAGTTCGTTGGGCTTGTGCATCATGCGGTCCGTCAGGTCCACCTGCGCGAGCGCTTTCTTGGCGCGTTCCAGCCGCTCTTCGGAGGGCGTACCGTTGTAAATCATGGGAAGCTCGACATTATGCAGCGCCGTCGCGCGCGCCAGCAGATTGAACGTCTGGAAGACGAAACCGATCTCGCGGTTGCGGATGGCGGCAAGCTCGTCGTCATCAAGCTGGCTGACCAGGCGCCCCGCCAGCCAGTAGTTTCCCTTGGTCGGCGAATCCAGGCAGCCGATCAAATTCATCAGCGTGGATTTCCCCGAGCCCGAGGGTCCCATGATCGCCACGTACTCGCCCTTGCGTATGAGGATGTTCACGCCCTGCAGAGCGTGCAGCTGCTCGGTTCCCATCTCGTAGGTCTTCCAGAGATCCTCCGTCTGGATGACCACGCCGGAATCCACCAGATCCTGGCGGAAGCTCTGCGAGCCGACTTCTTCCACAGCCATGGGCATTGGGCTCCTCGAACGGATACGGCTTAGCTGCCGGACGCCGACTGGTCGGCCTTGGGCGCAGAGTTGTCAACCTTCACCGACGCGCCGGGCTTCAGAGTGCGCAGCGCCTTAAAGTTGCCGGTGACGATCAAATCGCCCTCTTGCAGTCCGCCGGTGATCTCGATATCGGTCACGCCGCTGATTCCTGTTTGCACGGGAACGAATTGCGCCTTTCCGCCGCGCACCACAAACACTCCCTGAACATCCACCTTCGCGCTGCCGGCGCCATCGGCAGTGGATGCCGCGAGCGTCACGTTGCTGCCGGTGTGGTTTTTCGCTTCATCCAGCTCTTTCTGAGAACGCTCGGCGAGCGCCTGGATCGGAATGCTGATCACATTCTGCTTCTGCGCCGTCTGGATCTTCGCCGTCGCCGAAAGGCCGGGGCGCAACGAATCGGGAGGATTGTCGAGCGTCACCACCACCTTGAAATCGCGCGCTTCCTGCGTGTTCGCCGTCACTTGTGTCATGGAGGCTTCGCCCGATGTGCGAAGAATGGCGAGCTCTCCGACTTCCGTGACGTGCCCCTTGAAGATTTTGTCGGGAATCGCGTCGATGGTCACGTCCACCGGCTGGCCATTCCGAACGCTGGTGATATCCGTCTCGTCCACTTTCACTTCCGCGGTAACCACGCTCATATCGGAAATCGTCAGGATCGAGCTGCCTGCCGTGCCCTGGATGCCCGGCACCACGTTTTCTCCCACGCGCACCGCGATGTAACTGATGATGCCGTCAATCGGTGCGGTATACGTGGTTTTGCGCAAAATGTCCTGGGTATGCTTCAGGACAGCCTGGCCCTGCTCCAGATTTGAGTGTGCTTGGTCGCGCGCTGCCTTCGCTTGATCCACCTGCGCTTTGCTGGCGGTCACTGCGTCGACCGCACTGTTGTACGCTGCCTTGGCCGCGTCGAAATCCTGTTTGGAGATGAGCTGCTCTTTATAGGACAGCTGCGCGCGCTGCCAATCGAGCTTCGCCTTGTCCAAGTCGGACTGCCGCTGGGCCGCGGTGGCCACGGCCATGTCGTAGTTTGCCGATGCGGCTTGCATCCCGGACTGTGCGGCGTCGATGCTCGCCACCTGCGCCTGCACGTCAGCTCCCGGCTGGATGTTCTCCAAATGAAGAAGGACGTCTCCCTTCTTCACGTGGTCGCCCTCTTTGACCACGATGTCCGTGATCTTCCCGATGCCCTCGCCCAGAACGTTGGTGTAGTTCTTGGGACGGATTTCACCCGAGGCGGTGACCAAGGAGATCAGGTCCTGCCGGCTGACCCGCCCGGTTTGCACGGTGACGACGTCCTGGTTCGCCTTATAGACGCTGAACCAGACGATCCCCGCTACCACCAGGACTCCCGCCCCCGCGATCGCTGCCTTTTGCCAGATCTTCATCGATAGGACCCTTGGGTTTGACGGCCGTTATTGACAGACCTGCCCACCTCTTGTTACATACGTTTGGACGGGGCAGAATGTTTCTCGGCTCAGCGGCGGTGAAAAGATAAGTCCGGGACTGGGACGGGAGAAGCTGGACCGCCTCCGGTCAAATTCTCAAGCTCCCAGCGCGTACAAACCCACGCTCACGACCACCAGGACGACGTTCAGCTACTATTCTAGTTCGATTCTGTCCCGCGGGAAACGAAAATAGTTCTCGATTGCGCAGGCTATTGCGCCGTTGGGTCGGCACTCGGCTGGCAGGTGCGCAGGCCGACTTGGCTTGGAGGTTTTGAAGCCGCCGACGCGTTGATTTGCGGCCGGGATTACCAAGGCAACCCGTTGCGTTACTTGGCATTCCAAGCGCTAAGACGAAGGCCGAGCCGGGGGAAAGTTGTGTTGACCTGTACTTTGGTACAGGTTAAGATTTGCCATCAGAAAAGGTGCCACTATGGATCGGTCTGTTAGGACGTTCCTTTTGTCGTTAATGGCAGGGGCGCTGACCCTCTCGCCGGTGAGTTACGCCAAACCCGCACAACAAGACCAGCAACAGAACCAGCCGCAAGACCAGCAAGACCAAAAATCGGCTAAGAAGGCTGCCAAAGCCAGGCAGCAGAGCGACAATCAGCTCAAGAAAGAGCTCGAATCCCCTTATAAGAAGTGGCTGGACGAAGATGTGACCTACATCATCACATCCGAAGAGCGCCACTCCTTCCTGCATCTGGCGACCAACGAGGAGCGGGAGCAGTTCATCGAAGCGTTCTGGCAGCGTCGCAACCCCGATCCGGATTCGCCTGAGAACACCTTCAAGGAAGAGCACTATCGCCGCATCGCCTATGCCAATGAACATTTTGCGTCCGGCATACCGGGCTGGAAAACCGACCGCGGCAGGGTCTACATCATTTGGGGTGCGCCGGACGAAATAGATGCGCATCCGACCGGCGGAACCTACGACCGGCCCGCGGACCAGGGCGGCGGAGAAACGACGACCTACCCTTGGGAAACGTGGCGCTACCGGCATCTCGATGGTCCCGGGCTCGGCGAGAACGTCGAGCTCGAGTTCGTGGATCCCACGTCCACGGGCGAATACCACTTGACCTCTGACCCGAGCGAAAAAGACGCCTTGCTGCACGTGCCGGGCGCCGGCTTGACCACCGCCGAATCCATGGGGCTGGCCGACAAGAGCCAGCGGTTCACCAACAGCGACGGCACCAACCTGGCGGAAACCGGCGCGGGTGTCCAGGGCAAGGATGAATTCAGCCGCATCGAGCTCACCGCCGACATCATGCGGCCGCCGCCGGTCAAGTATAAGGACCTGGAAGCCCTCTCCACGGCGCGCCTGGTGCGCGATCAGGTGAAATTTGATTACCGGTTCGACTTTCTGCGCATTACCTCGGACACGGTTCTGGTGCCCATCACCATTCAAATTCCCGTTCGCCAGCTGACCTTCCAGGAGAAGGATGGCGTGGACTCGTCCTCCATGAACATGTTCGCGCGAATCACCACGCTGAGCGGACGGATCGTGCAGACCTTCGAGGACTCTCTGCGCGCCGATTTCCCGGTCGCGCTACTGCAGAAATCGCTCGGCACTTCGAGAATCTATCAAAAGGCCGTCCCGCTGAGCCCGGGTCTCTACCGGCTCGATATCGTGGTGAAAGACGTCAATAGCGGCAACGTCGGCGTGATCAACACGCGCCTCGCCGTGCCGCGCTTCGAAGACGATCAGCTCAGCTCCAGCTCGCTGATCCTGGCGGACGACATGCAAAAAGTCTCCACCAAGGATATCGGGCTGGGGCAGTTCGTCCTCGGTGACGTGAAAGTCCGCCCCCGGCTCGACTCTTCCTTCGCCGCGGACGACAGCATGGGAATCTTTCTGCAGGTTTACAACCTGAAGGTGGACGACAAGACGAAAAAGGCGGACGCCTCGGTTGAATATCGCGTGACCAAGGATAAAGAGACCGAGCCCACGCTGAAGTTCAACGTTTCCGCCGACAAGCTGCCGCAGCACGGCGAGGAAATGACGCTGGAAAATAGAATCACGCTGGGATCGCTGCCGCCCGGCAAGTATCAACTGGCCATCGCGGTGACGGACAACATTGCAAAGCAGACCATTACGCCAACGGCTGACTTCACGGTAAAGCCCGCGCCGCCAGCCGCGCCGCAGGGGAGGTGAAGCATTTGAGTATCCGAGCGATTCGTGTGCTGGTTCTCAGTTGCTTCGTGTGCCTGGGCGCACTGTCGGGTGCTGCTGCGCCCGCGCCGAACGCTAGTAAAATTTCCGGCGTCGTCGTTGACCCCGCCGGAACTCCGCAGATGGGCGCGACCGTTCTGGTCTCCTCCGAACAGCTGGCCGCGTCGTCGCCGGTGCAGCTGCTGACGAATGATCGCGGACGATTTTCGACGGCCATCCTGCCCGCGGGCCTGTATTCGATCCGCGTGACCCTGGCCGGATATCTGCCCACGATCGAACAGCACGTCGAGGTCAACGATCAGCACGCGACCTTGCTCGAAATCGTTCTGGGTTCCGTGTTTTCCTCGTTTGAAAAACTGCGCCGCCAGCCCGACCAGCAGGCCCCCGATTCCGACGATTGGTCCTGGGTGCTGCGCAGTTCCGCCGCCACGCGGCCTGTACTGCGCTGGCAGGACGATTCCGTCGCACTCGCCGATGCGGGGATTCAGGATTCAAACGACACCGCCCAGGCGCAAGAGCTTCACGGGCGAATTGAGCTGACTTCCGGCGCGGATCGTCCCGGTTCGATCGGCAGTCTGGCCGATTCGCCGGGCACGGAGTTCGTGTACGACGTCGGGCTCGGCGCCAAGAGCCAGTTCGTAATGGCCGGGCAGTTCAGCCACGAAGACGGCGCCGTCGCCGGCGGCTTTGCGGGCGAATGGCTCCCGTCCGGTCTGGTCGGCGTCGGCCCGGTGACCACCATTCTGGTGCGCGAGTCGCAGTTGGGGCCCACGGGTCCGATTTTCCGCGGCTTGCGGATTTCTCATGACGATCAGCTTGCGTTGAACAACAAGGTAAGCCTGCGCTACGGCGCCGATTTCATCGTTGCCGGATTCAACGGCACTACTTCGGCGCTCCGCCCGCGTGCTGAGATCGCCGTTCAGATGACGCCTACGTGGCAGGCTTCGGCGATCGTGGCAACGCGTCCCTGGCAGGATCAAGTTGGTTCGGAGGGCGCGGTGCAATCGGCGCTCGATACGCTCGATGCGTTTCCGACGATGTTGGTTCGCGATGGGCGCCCGGTGCTCGAAAACGGCCTGCACGAAGAGCTCTCCATTGAACATCGGCTGAGCCCTCGCGCGGAATTGATCGCTGCCGTATTCCATGATCTCTCCACGCACACGGCGGTCATCGGCCGTGGCGGCGCCGGTGCCGGCAACCCCGATTTCCTGCAGGACTATTTTTCGGAGGCGTTTGCTTACGACGGCGGTGCGTCAAGTTCCGGCGGGGCTCGCCTGGTGTACCGCGAAAGAATCTCCAAGAACCTGACCACCACGGTCGTCTACGCCTATGCCGGAGCGCTCGCCCCGGATGGCGTCTCGTCCGCGATGATGCGCCAGGAGTTGGCGACGCGCTATCGCCAGAGCCTGGCGGCAGGCTGTCTCGGCCACCATCCCGCGCTCAGGTACGAAGTTCACCGCGAGCTACAAATGGCTGAACGGGCCGACCGTCTCGCAGCAGGACCCCTACGGCGAGTCGCTCTACCACTTGGACCCCTATCTGAGTATGGAGATTCGCCAGCCGCTGCCGAGCTATTTTCCCTGCCATATGTCAGTCCAGGCCAATGTGGGTAACCTACTCGCTCAAGGATACGTCCCAATCTCTGCGGGCGACGGCTCTGTGTTCCTCGTTCCGGCCTACCGCTATTTCCGAGGGGGCCTAAGCCTCCAGTTCTGACGTTTTAGCCTGCTACTGGAATCGGGAATGCACCTTCCACAAATGGGATGGAGTTCGGCTCCGTCCAGGCACACCGCCGCAAATCACACAAAAAGAGGAGTTTGCATTGTTTGGAATTAATGATTCCGTGGAATTCGGCGTGCTGGCGTAGAATACCCAATAGGGTTTCGGGTGGAGTTTGATGAACGAGGGTCTTCGAATTCGGCTGGGCGCAGTCACTCTCGCGCTCCTCACGCTCGCGGCGCTGGTGTTCGCCGTTTTGAACTTCCAGCAGCGCTCGCGCTTCATCGTACCCGACGACGGCGTCACCTGGATGGATACCGCCAGCGGTGTGATGGCCTGGCACGTTGCACCGGGAACACCCGGTGATCGAGCGGGAATCCGGCAGGGCGATTACCTTCAAACCGTCAAGGGCGCCGCGATTCACCGCGCTCTGGACGTCACCAAGGTGCTCTGGCATGCCGGTCCGTGGACGGAGCTGCGCTACGGAATCCGCCGCGATGGCGAATTGCTACAGCTTCCGTTGGTTACCGCGCCGCAGGAGAACCCCTCCTCGATTGAAAACTACCTGCGTATCACCGCGCTGCTGTATCTCTTCATCGGTCTGTTCATTTTCGCGCGCCGGTGGAACGCGCCGCGCGCCATTCACTTCTACGTCTTCTGCCTGGTCTCTTTCGTTCTCTATAGCTTTCATTACAGCGGCAAACTGAATTCGTTCGATTGGATCATCTACTGGGGCAATGTGGTGGCGCTTCTGCTGCAGCCCGCGCTGCTGGTCCATTTCGCGCTGGTTTTCCCGGAGCGCCGCGGCACTCTCTGGATGAAGCTCGCCGCTCTCTATAGCCTTCCGGCGGCGCTGCTGGCGCTGCACATCTCCGTGGCAACCGCGACGCTCGATTTTCTTCCCTCGCTCGAATCTCGCGTTCAGTTGGACAAAGTTGAGCTGTGTTACCTCGGCGTTTATTTCCTGCTGGCGGCGGGTATTTTCCTGTCCAGCTATTTGCGAGCGCCGAGCGGCATCCTCCGCCAGCAACTGAAGTGGGTGACGGGCGGAACGCTGGCCGGAATTGTTCCCTTCTTCGCCCTGTATGTCCTGCCGTGGCTGGCGGTCGATGCACCTTCGGCTTGGATGGAGGCATCCGCGCTGTCCCTCGCGTTGATCCCGCTGTGTTTCGGTTACGCCATCATCCGCTACCGGCTGATGGACGTGGACATCATCTTCAAGCGCGGCCTGGCTTACACTTTCGCAACCGGGGCCGTGGTGGCCATCTATTTCTCGGCGATCGCGCTGGTTGGCGAGCTGACCCATACCACGCTGACCACCGGTCCGACCGGTGCGGTGATTGCCATCGTGGTCGCCGCCTTCCTGATCCAGCCGCTGCGCGACTGGGTGCAGGCTCGACTCGATCACTTCTTTTATCGCGACCGGCTCGACTATCGCCGCACGCTCATCGAATTCGGCCGCGCCCTCGCCAATGAAGTCCGCCTCGAACCGCTGCTCGGTTCCGTGCTCGACCGCATCTCGCAGACTCTGCTGGTGGATCGCCTGGCGGTCTTCCTCGAGGACCCTGCGCATCCCGGCCGCTTCCTGCTTTCCCGCTCCATGGGGCTGCGTGCGGCAGGCCCGCTCGATTTGAGTTTCCTCGATCCGGCGCGCCCGGCGCTCGAGCGCGGCTGCCTGTTTTTCGAATCCGCGCGCGCGGCCACGGAAGAAACCGAATCGGTTCGCCGCACCATCGAAGAGCTGGAATTGAACTATTTCATCGCCTGCCGCTTCCACGACCGCACCGCCGCCGTGATCGGCCTCGGCAAGACGGTTGACGGCGACTATCTTTCCAGCGACGACCTCGAACTACTTTCGACCATCGCCGGTTACGTGGCCATCGCCATCGAAAACGCGCGGCTCTACCAGTCGCTCGAACAGAAGGCGCTGCAAGTCGAGCGGCTCAAGGATTTCAGCGAGAACATTGTCGAATCGCTGCGCATCGGCGTGGTCACCGTGGACCTGGAGGACCGCGTCGAATCCTGGAATCCGCAGCTTGAAGAATTGCTCGAAATCCCCCGCAGCGAAGCACTGCGCCGCAAACTCGAGGAAGTACTGCCGCGCGATCTCGCCGGAGAGGTCAGCGCCCAGGCCGCCAGCGACCACGTTTCCGGAATCTACCGGTTTCATTTGAATACGCGCAGCAATCGCCATCTGGTCGTCAACGCTTCGATCGCGCCGCTGCTGGCCAAGAATGGCGCGCGCCTGGGCCGCCTGGTTCTGCTCGACGATATTACCCAGCGCGTGCGCCTGGAAGATCAAATGGTGCAGACCGAGAAGCTGACTTCGCTCGGCTTGCTCGCCGCCGGCGTGGCCCATGAAGTGAACACTCCGCTCGCCGTGATTTCCAATTACATCCAGATGCTCGCCAAGCAGATTCCCGAGGACGATCCGCGGCAAAAGACCATCGAGCGAATCGTGAAGCAGACTTTCCGCGCCAGCGAAATCGTCAACAACCTGCTCAATTTTTCGCGCACCGGCGGCACCGAACCCGTGGAAGTGGATTTGAACTCCGTGCTCGAGGAAACGCTGATTCTGGTGCAGCACCCGTTCAAGACCGCGCAGGTGAATGTGGTCAAGAACTATGCCGAACGCCTGCCCGTGATTCTCGGCTCGACCACGCGCCTGCAGCAAGTGTTCCTGAATCTTTTCTTGAACGCCCGCGACGCCATGCCGGGCGGCGGAATGCTGGAAGTTCGCACCGGCACTCGCAACGGCTCGGTCGAAATCGAGGTCACCGACACCGGCGCGGGCATTCCGCCGGAACATCTGCACCGCATCTTCGATCCCTTTTTCACCACCAAAGCCACCGGCCGCGGAACGGGGCTAGGCCTCTCGGTGAGCTATGGAATCATCAAAGAACATGCTGGCAAGGTGGATGTGCGCTCGACTCCCGGAAAGGGAACATCGTTCCGCCTCGAGTTTCCCGTAGCCAGGAAAGCCGTTCATGCCTAGAGGATCGGTACTTGTCGTTGACGACGAGCTGGAGATCCGCGAGGGTCTCGAGGCTCTGCTGACTTCGGAAAACTTCGAAGTCACCGTCGCCGAAACCGGCCAGGCGGGACTTCAGAAGCTCGAAGACAAGCCCTTCGATCTGATCCTGCTCGACGTGAGCCTGCCGGACCGCAACGGGCTCGATATGCTGCGCGAAATCCGCCTGCGCGACCCGAGCCTGGCCATCATTCTGATCACCGCCTATGGCTCGATTGACATGGCCCGCGCGGCGTTCAAGGGCGGCGCGCAGGACTACATCACCAAGCCGTGGTCCAACGACGAGCTGATCGCCCAGGTTTCGCTGGCCATTGAAGGACGCCGCTTGCGCGAGGAAAACGTTCACCTCAAGCGCGCGCTCAAGCAGCGCTACAATTTCCCGAACATTGTCGGCAAGAGCGAAAAGATGCTGGCGGTGTTCGATCTGGTTACGCAAGTCGCCCCGTCGCGCTCGACCGTGCTCATCTCCGGCGAAAGCGGCACCGGCAAGGAATTGATCGCCAAGGCCATTCATGCCGCTTCCACGCGCGCGGACAAAGCTTTCATTCCCATCAACACCGGCTCGATTCCCGTTGACCTGCTTGAATCGCAGCTTTTTGGGCACGTCAAGGGCGCTTTCACCAGCGCCATCGCTTCAAAAAAGGGCCTGTTTGAAGTCGCTGACCAGGGCACCATTTTCTTCGACGAAATCTCCACCATCAGCCCGGAAACCCAGGCGAAGCTTCTGCGCGTGATTCAGGAGCGCGAATTCATGCGCCTCGGCGGCACCGAGACCGTCAAAGTGGATGTCCGCATCCTCGCGGCTTCCAACGAGGATCTTCGCAAGCTGGTCCGCGAAGGCCGCTTCCGCGAGGACCTGTTTCACCGCTTGAATGTCATCTCCATTCATTTGCCGCCGCTGCGCGACCGCAAGGAAGACATTCCGCTGCTGGTGGGGCGCTTCCTGGATCAGTTCTGCAAGGACAATGGCAAGCCGCCGCGGGGTTTCACCAACGGCGCGATGAAACTGCTGATGGATTACGATTGGCCGGGGAATATCCGCGAGCTTGAGAACGCCATCGAGCGCGCCGTGGTGCTTTCCACGCACGAATCCATGGACGCCGACCTGCTTCCCGAAAGCGTCCGCACGCGAGAGATCGTCAAGGGCGTTCGCCTGCAGCTCGCCGAATTCCTGCCGCCTCTGCCGGGCGAAATCGGTTCGCGCGGTGCGGTTCCTCCTCCCTCCCTCTTTGAGATCCTGGAGGAAGTGGAGCGGCGCATCATCGTGGACATGCTCGAGCGCACCAACTGGAATCAGACCGAAGCCGCCGAGCGCTTTCAGATTCCTCTTTCTACGCTCAACCAGAAGATCAAGCGCCTGGGCATCGAAACTCGCCGGCGTCCCGGCGCGCCTCGCGGCGGTCCGGGCATGCCCTACGGCGAAGATGCCGCCGAATTCGCCGCCGGCAAATAGCGCCGAACCTGCAACTCAAATTGAATCAGGAATTCCACAGGGACTTCTGATCGGGCGAGGCCGCCCGTTTCTCCTGCCTGGATTGCCGCTTCATTTCATATAAGGCTTGGTCGGCCGCGCCGAGCAGCGCGTCGCGCGTTTCCCCCGCGGACGGATAGACCGCCGCACCGATGCTCGCTGAAATCGGAGGCGCCTCGAGATCCTGGGCGATGCGCTCGCGGATGCGCTGGGCAACCTGCAGCGCCTCGTTTGGCCCCGCCTCCGGAATTACCAGCGCAAACTCGTCTCCCCCGTAGCGCGCAGCGGTATCAATGTCGCGGCAGTGAACGCGCAGAATGTCCGCAAGCCTGCACAATGCGCGGCTGCCCGTCAAATGCCCGTGCCGGTCGTTGATTTTCTTCAGTCCGTCCAGGTCGATGAGCAGTACCGCGAAGGTTCTGGCGGTGCGTCCGTAACGCCTGATTTCCGTGTCCAGCACGTCAACCAGTTTTCGATAATTCGCCAGGCCGGTCAGCGCATCGGTGACCGCAAGATTTCGAACCTGCTCTTCCACGTGACGCCGCTCTGCCGCCATGGCTGCAAGAGCCATGGTCATCACCGCCGCAATGCCCATGAACGATTGCAGCAGCAGGAGAGATTCGTTTTTCGTGCCAATCGCGAAAGGCCCGAACCCGTGCAGCGTGCCCCAGACCGCGACGCCTGACAGGAGCATTGTAACGAGTGCCGTTTCGCGCTGCCCGAAGCGCAGCGCCACCCAGATCAGGAAGGGAACGCACAAATATTCGAGCGGATAATTCCTCGGCCCTCGAAACAGGAGTCCGCAGAACACGATTTCGCTGACCAGCAATAAGCCTGTGACCAGCGCAACGATCTCGCCAAGCCGCGTCCACCGCCATCGCAGGTGGAAATTCGAAAGCCACAGGATCAGCAGCGGAGCCACAATGATTGCGCCAACCCCGTCGCCCAGCCACCAGGTCAGCCATATATCCCTGAAACCTGCCCACGGCGCGAAGCCGCCGAGCGATAGCGAAGTGACTCCCAACGTGGCAGCCACCGCCGTGCTGACCGTGCCTGCCAATATCGCGAATTTGAAGGTATCCGTCCCGCGCTCAAATGCATTTCTTCCATTTGCGAAGCGGGTAACCAGATACGCGCCCACCAGCCCTTCCAGCGTGTTTCCGGTCGCGATTCCGAGAGACGTCAGAATCGTGCCCGCCGTCGTCAGATTTACAAGGAATGCTCCGAGGAATATGCCGGGCCAGACGCGATAGCCGAGAAGCAGAAGCGCCGCCAAGGCGATGCCGCTCGGCGGCCATACGGCCGTTGAGCTCGGGTGCACGAACGCCATGCTCAGCCCCAGCTTCCCGGCGACGAAGTAGATCACCGCAAGCCCGCCGATCGTCACCAGATCTTTGCGCCGTTCGTCCAAGCCGCCGCCTTTCGCCGAATCTTCGCCGGTCTCGTTCATCATCGCTCCCTATAAATATGACGCGATCAGCGGAGATTCAAGCGCGACAAACTCGCAGGCGAAACGCCAAATGGTCATACCGGGAACACTGTATTCGGAATTCGGATTTGTCAGGAAACCAGCGGGCGCCCGGCAATGTTTTCGAGGATGCGATAGGGAGCGTGATCCGGCGCGACCAGGGCACTGGGCGGAATCAGGAATGTCTGCTCCAGCGCGTACTGGCCGGACATGGCCGCGTGCGCCACTCCGTCGGTGAACACCAGCCAGGTTGAAAGCGGCGGAAATTCCAGTTTCGCCTTCGGGCAGTTTTTCTGAAAATCCGCGTTCTCCTTCAGATAATCGTGAAAACCGAGCATGAACATGTCGTAGGGCGTCCGGCCCATTCCGCGGAATCCCAGCTTCTCGCCGAGGTCTTGCACCGTCCGGCTGACCCAGGAATCTTCGGCGATCCGCTCCAGGCCGGCATCCATCGCGTAGCGGCGCGCCAGCGCCTCGAAGCTCTCGGTGGTATTCCAAACGCGCGGCTTCGCCGGGTTCAGATTCGTGAACACGCGCAGGATGCGCCCGCCGCGGGTGGGACGGCTTGGAAATGCGTCCACATGCAGTAGATCGTTGCGCTTGTGCAGCGGCAGGCCGCGCCGTTCCTCTTCAAACGGCCGAAAGCTCGAAAAATCGACGGTCCATTTTCCGGCATAGGGCATCAGGAATTTCGTCAGGAAATCGATCAATTGCGCGCTGTAGTTTCTCAGGATCAGGTGCACGCGCTCGACCGTGGCGGCGTCGCCCGTCACGCCCCGCAATGTGTCCTCGGTCGGACGGTAGGAGACGTTCTTGTGCATTCGCAGCTCGGCCCATTCCTGGGCCAGCAGAAAATCCCGGTCCTCGCGCGGCAGATCGAAGGGCGGCTCGCTAAAAAAAAGTATCTGGCCGCGCTCGAGCAGCTCGCACCACGTGCGCGACCTTGAATCGCGCTGCTCGGGGCGCGTCCAGCCGCCGGCCAGCTTGTAATCTTCCACGGGAATCCAGGGCAAATTCGCTCCGTTCCTTTTGCTGCAGATCTGTTCAGCTCTTCGGCGGTCCGGGCGGGCTGTATCCGCGGGGCATCAGCGCCGTTTCCATCCCGGTTGCGCGCGACAGGTCCACGCCGTCGAGTTTTGTTTCACGCAGGATGGCGGTTTTCAGGATTGCGCCCTCGAAATCCGCGCCGTGGATATCCGCCTCGCGAAAATTGGTCGCGCCGAAATCCGCGCGCCGCAGGATGGCTCCCCGCAGGCTCGCGCGAAACAATTCTGCTCCGCCCACTTGCGCTTCGGTCAGGTCCGCGCCGCTCAGATTGGCCTCGGTCAGGTCCGCCTTGCGCAGGTCGGCGCTCCGCAGATTCGATTTGCTCAAATCCGCGAAAGTGAGCTTCGCCTCCCGCAGATTGGCGCCTTCCAGATTCGCACCCTGGAAATCCATGTAAGCCAGCTTTGCTTTATATAGATCGGCGCGCGAAAGATCGGCGCCCTCCAGATCGGCGCGCGCTCCCCCCTCTTTGCCTGCCACGAACAGAGCGTGCGCCGCCAGCACATCCGTCAGCGTCTTGCCGTTGATGCGGATTTTCTGCGGCGACCGCAGTCCTGCGCCTTTCAATGCGCTCAGTATGCTCATAATCTCCCGCGGATGACTTCGATTCTCCGCCGCATTTTACTAGAGACGGCGTTGCCGTGCATCCCTATACGTCGTGCCACTACCGGGCGCGTGTGCTAATTTAAGCTCAATGGAAAGCCTGGTGAATCTCGCGATCCTTGCATTCGCTATCCTGCTCGCCGCGCCTGGAGCGGCGGCACAAAACCAGGCCGGCGCGCCCAACGAAGAAACCGTCGCGAGTCTGGCCGCGGGCCGCGTGGTGGTCGCCGTGGTGAAGGGTGCGATTCTAATCGGCACCATCGAAAATCCCATCGAGCCCGACACCCACCCGCCCACTCCAGTAGCTATCGCCGGCGAGCGCGCCGGAGTGATTCTTGGCGCGGTGCGCTGGTCGTCGCCTTCCTCGCAACAGGAAATTGCTCGTCTCGACGAGGATCTGCCGCATCTGCACAGCCGCGAGGTCGCCCAGTCGCCGCAGCTCGGCCCCGATCCAACCGGCCTGGAGGCCACCGACCTCGAAGCGGTCGGCAGGGGATTGCTCGACCGTCTCAATGAGGTCGCCGCAAATCTCCACGAGAAGGTGGACCTGCCCGCGAACGAACCTCTCGCCGAGCTGATTCTTGTCGGCTATCAGCCGGGGTACGGTCCCGAAGTCTGGCAGCTCGCCTACGCCATGAAGCAGCGAGAGGAAGAACCCGGCTACTGGACCACGCGCGTCCTGCTACCCAGCTACGTGCAGCTCTGGCCGCCGGAAAAGGGCCAGCCACACACCCTGATGGAATTCGCGTATCCGCCGGAAAATGCGCCGCCGACTCTGCTCCAGCTGCTGCGCCAGAAGGATCCGCGCCTCGAAAAATTAATCTCCTCGGATCCGAAGATGGCGGGCGCCGCGCGGCTTTTTCTTTCCGGCGACAGCGCTAAATTGCTCCAGGCCGACGCCACGCAGTTCCTTCGCGCAGCTCTCGATGCCATTGCTCCGCCCAATGCTCGCGAGACCATGGCCGTGATCACCGAGGAAAATGGATTCGCCTGGATTCTTGCGCCGCCCGCGGAAAAACGCCTGCTCAAGGACCAGCCGGGCCGCCCCGCCGACGCGCCCTCGCTCCTGCACCCCTCCCAATAGTGCGTCGTCGGCGCTGCTCGTGCAGGGAAGTATGTCAATGGGAGAGGATGCCAAAGAACTGCAGGCCGCTTCTCGCTCTTACTTCATCTCGGAAATTTGTTTCTGCAGGCGGGCGTTCTTTTCGGCTACGGACTTCGCCAGATCTTCCTTGTGCGCCACAAGCTTCCGCGCAATCTCCGCATCGGAGAGCGCCAGAATTTCCGCCGCGAAAATCGCAGCGTTCACGGCTCCGGCTTTGTCGATCGCCATGGTCGCCACGGGAATGCCGCCGGGCATCTGCACGGTCGCCAGCAGCGCGTCCAGGCCATTCAGCGTGCTGGTGGCCATCGGCACGCCGATCACCGGCAGCGTCGTATTCGCAGCCATCACTCCCGCCAGATGAGCCGCTGCTCCGGCCGCGGCAATCATCACTTTCAGTCCGCGTTTCACGGCCGTCGTCGCATACTCATGCGCGCGCGCTGGAGTGCGATGCGCGGAAAGAACTTCCATTTCGTAGGCGATGCCGAATTTCGCCAGCGTTTTTCCCGTTTCGCTCATCACCGGAAAATCGGTGTCCGAACCCATCACGATTCCCACCAGCGCCGCTCCCGCTTTGCTTCCCGTGGCCACTCTTGTCAGTCTCCTTGTGTCATTCCGCCGTGAGCGGAAGTCGGGAAATCGCTCGCCGTGCGCCTGATCTCATTTCCGCGGTTTCAAATCCTGAAGCGTTTCGCTGCCTTCGCGCCGATATCCTTGCGATAGTGCGCTCCCTCGATTTTGATTTTGCCCGCCGCCTCGTAAGCCGCGCGCCGCGCGCTCGCAAGATCTTGACCCAACGCACTGACCACCAGCACTCTACCACCGTTCGTATAGCAGGTTGGTTCGCTCCCCCGCGTGCCCGCGTGGAAAATAAAGGCTCCGGGCACTTTCGCCGCATCCGCAAGCCCGCCAATTTCCACGCCCGTCTGCGCCTCGCCCGGATAGCCCTTCGACGCGATCACCACCGCCGACGCTTGCCCCCGGCAGCCACTTCGCCTCGATCCCGCTCAGGTCGCCCAGCGCCGCGCGCATGCAGGCCTGCGCGAAATCGAAATCCGCGCGCGGCAGAACCGCCTCTGTCTCCGGATCGCCGAGCCGGCAATTGAATTCGAGGACTTTCGGTCCTTCATCCGTGAGCATTAGCCCAAAATAGAGAAAGCCGCGATAGGGCATTCCGTCCGCGCGCATCCCGTCCAGCGTCGGCCGCACGATGGTCTCCACGATCGTCTTCTCCAGCGCCGGCGCCAGAATGTCGTCCGTCGAATAAACTCCCATTCCTCCGGTGTTCGGCCCTTTGTCATTGTCGAAAACGCGTTTGTAATCCCGCGCCGGCGCCATGCGAATGAAATTTGTACCGTCCGTCAGAATAATGTAGGAAAGCTCTTCGCCCTCGAGCGCTTCTTCGAGCATCACCCGCGAGCCGGCTTCGCCGAATTCGGCCTTCACCATCGCGCGCTCGATGAACTCCGTGGCCTCGTCCGCGGACGATGTCACCAGCACTCCCTTGCCCCCGCACAATCCGTCTGCCTTGATCACCACCGGCAAGTCCACGGAATCCAGCGCCGTGTATGCCTCCAGCGCTTCCACATACACTCCGTACACGCCCGCCGTCGGAATCTGGTGTTCCTGCATGAACCGCTTCGAGAATACTTTGCTGCCCTCCAGCTGCGCCGCCGTCTCTCCCGGGCCCAGCAATTTCAATCCGCGCCGCTCGAATTCGTCGGCGATGCCCAGCACCAATGGCGCCTCCGGTCCCACGATCGTCAAATCCGCTCCCAGTCTCGCCGCCAAATCCGCGGCGGCCTTCACGTCCTTCACATCCAGCGGGACGCACTCCGCCTCTTTCGCGATTCCGCCGTTACCCGGCGCGCAGAATACCTTTTCAACCGACGCGCTCTGCGCCAGCTTCCACACGATTGCGTGCTCGCGTCCGCCGCCGCCGATCACCAGTATCTTCATTGTGGTCCGCCGCAAAGAATGAAGCACGATACGGCGGCCCGTCCGCTGGTGTCAACCCCGCATCGCGCCGCACCGTCTCCGCGCAATCGGGACGCGCATTTCCAGCCACGCGGCTTAGCCGCCCTCAGAGGCAAATGTGATAAATTCGGGCTGGAAAACATGAAACTGGGCGATGCAATTGCGAGGACTCCCGGGGATACCCTATGACTTTATTCTATCGTTCCGTTGTTGTTGCACTTGCTCTCACTTTAGCCAGTTTGCCGTCGCTCGGGCAGGGCAAGTCCAGCGAGTCGGACATACCGGCGGACTTCAAGGCGCCGACTTCGGACTACAACTACATCAAGCGCGTCCAGATGATCCCCATGCGCGACGGCGTGAAGTTGTACACGGTGATTGTGACTCCCAAGGGCGCTGCGCACGCGCCGATTCTGCTGACGCGCACTCCATACAATGCCAAAGAACGCGCCTCCCGTTCAGATTCACCCTATATGCTCGATATCCTTCCCTTGAGTGACGCGGTGTTTGTCAAAGCCGGATACATCCGCGTATTCCAGGACGTCCGCGGCAAGTATGGCTCCGAAGGCGCTTACATCATGACGCCTCCGCCGATTGGCCCGCTGAACTCCAGCGGGATCGACGACACCACGGACGCCTACGACACCATCGACTGGCTGGTAAAGAACCTGCCCGAGTCGAACGGCAAGGTGGGCATGATCGGTTCTTCCTACGAAGGTTTTACCGTCGTGATGGCGCTGATCCATCCGCATCCGGCCCTGAAGGTGACCGCTCCCGAAAGCCCCATGGTGGATGGCTGGATGGGTGACGATTGGTTCCATTACGGCGCGTTTCGCGTCAACAATCTCGACTACATCGCGGAACAGACCAGCGCGCAGGGCCGCTCTCCGGCCATACCCCGCGCAGCATATGACGATTACACGAACTTCCTCCGAAAAGGGTCATCCGGCGATTTTGCGCGCGCCGGCGGTTTGGACCAGCTCCCTTTCTGGCTGCGGTTTGAGAAGCATCCGTCTTACGATGAGTTCTGGCAGGGGCAGGCTCTCGATAAAATTATGGCTTCGGTGCCGTTGAACGTCCCGGTCATGTGGTTGCAGGGGCTCTGGGACCAGGAAGACATGTGGGGCGCCATCCACTGTTATGCGGCCGTCGAACCAAAAGACACCAACAACGACAAAAACTTTCTGGTGATGGGACCCTGGCGGCATAGCCAGGTGAACTACGACGGCTATTCGCTTGGACCGTTGCTTTGGGACGGTGACACGGCCTTGCAGTTCCGCCGCGATACTCTTCTGCCGTTTTTCAATCAATACCTGCTGGACAACGCGCCCAAGGCGAATACTCCACCGGTGCTGATTTACAACACCGGTGAAAATCATTGGGAGCGTTTCCAGTCCTGGCCGCTCAGCTGCGATCAGGGCTGCCCCAACAAATCGCGGCCACTCTATCTCGCGGCGAACGGCGGGTTGTCGTTTGACGGACCGGATGCGGCAGCCCCGAAATTCACCGAATACGTTTCCGATCCGATGAAGCCGGTGCCATACAGGGTGAGGCCTGTAGTTGACTCAGACAGCGACGCATGGCACCACTGGCTGGTTGACGATCAGCGTTTCGTAGATGGCCGTCCCGACGTACTCACGTTTGTGACCGAGCCTCTCACCGCGCCGCTTCGCGTGAGCGGTGCGCCAGTTGTGAATCTCTACGCCTCCACCAGCGGCACGGATAGCGATTGGGCCGTTAAGCTGATCGACGTCTATCCCCCTACTGTGCCGTCACAACCGGGGATGGGCGGTTATGAGCTGGCCATCTCCCTCGACATTTTCCGCGGGCGGTACCGCACCAGCTTCGAACATGCCGATGCCATCGCGCCGAACCAGCCGTTGCTTTACCGCTTTGGCCTGCCCACGGTGAATCACGTGTTCTTGCCGGGACATCGGATCATGGTCCAGGTGCAGTCCACGCTTTTCCCGCTCTACGACCGCAACCCGCAGACGTTCGTGCCGAACATCTTTGATGCGCAGCCCGGCGATTACCAGACCGCGACGCAGCGCATCTGGCATACCCCGGGCGATGCCAGTTTTATCAGTTTGCCGGTCGCGCCCTAGACGGACGGCGTTTTGCAAGTGCCCATCGTGACGCATCAGGCCTGACTTTTTTCCGCCCGTTACAGGTCGATCACCACGTCCTCTTCAGGTTGGCTGCAACAAATCAGCAGGTTGCCCTGCGCGGGCGGCTCGAGCGGTTCGGGGTTATAGCTGACTTTTCCCGAGACCAAACCGCTTTCGCATGTGTGGCAGACTCCGGTTCGACAGGCCCAGCGAACCGGCACGTCGCACGCTTCCGCGAAATCGAGCAGGTTTGAAAACTTTGAGTCCCAGGAGATGTTGAGGCCGCTGCGCGCGAACGACACCTGGTGGCCGGATCCTGCGGGCCCTTCTGGCGGGTGCGGCCGCCGGTGCGGAGAATCCACCACGCCGGGTGTGATCGTCTTGCCCGGGCCGAAAACCTCCTTGTGCACTCGATCTTCCGGAACGCCCCAGGCCTCGAATCCAGCAGTCATGTCCTCCAGGAAAGCGGCAGGCCCGCACAAATAGAAATCGGCATCGCGTGGAACGGAAATTTTCTTCAGCGCATCCACGGTGATCCGCCCCGGCATGTCGAAGTCTATGCCCGGGTGATCCTGGGGACCCGGGCGGCTGTAACCGATCAAGCTCTTGCCATGCGGCAGCGCTTTGACCAGGTTTCGTGACTCCTCCGCAAATGGATGCTCCTCGCCGTCACGCGCCCCGAACACCCACCAAACTTCGCGTGGAGAAGCTTCGGCAACAAGCGAGTGCAGCATCGCCAGCACCGGCGTTGCTCCCACGCCGGCACTGAGCAGGACCACTTGATTGCCGCCCGCTTTCAAGGTGAAACCCCCGCGCGGCGCTGCTGCATCCAGCAGATCACCCAACCTGACTTGCTGGTGCAGGTAGCTGCTGGCGGCGCCATGCTCCTCGAGCTTGATGCTTACCCTGTAATGGTCGGCGGAAGGTAAATCGGACAGCGAGTAGTTGCGCAACAAAGATGGACCTTCGGGCTTCGGTTTCATGCGCAGGACGATGAACTGGCCGGGAAGCGCGGGAACCAGCGCCCGGCCATCCGCAGGCACCAGCCATAGCGAGAGCACGCTGGCGCTTTCTTTTTCGATTCGTGACACCTTCAGCGGACGGAATCCCGGCCACGCAGGAGGCGGGCCGCTCTCCGGCGCCAGGCCGGCGTTCCCTGTCACCGAATCCCCGCCAGTCTCCTTTTCCAGGATGGCCTGAAGAGAACCTTGCCAGCCCCGGCTCAACGCCGGGATGCGCAGCGCGCGCGTTAATCGCTCCCGGTTGGGGGCGCTCAGATAAAGCAGCGCATCCATGTCAGCGACGCTGATATGCTCCGGCCCATCCGCCACTTTTGCAATTTCGTCTCCGGCTCCGACCTCACCCTCTTCCAACACGCGAAAATAAAATCCCGGCCGGTGATGCGCCACCAGCAGGGCCGCCATTTGCGGTTCGTCCATGCGGATTCCCACGCGGTAGCAAGTGACCCGTGGCTGCGAAACCTCGAATAGAGCGTTGCTCACCCGGTAGCGATCGCCGATGCATACTTCATCGTCCGGCAAACCATCCACCGTAAAGTTTTCCCCAAATTGTCCGTAGGAGAAATCGGCGCGGCCGAGTTCGTGCTCCCAGTAACGGTAGGAATCCATCTGATAAACCATGACGGCTCGGTTTGCGCCGCCATGACCGGCCAGGTCTCCTTGACCGTCACCTTCGATATTGAGGCGCCGGACCATCAGACGGCCCTGCGCGGAGCTCTTCCAGATTCCCGTGTGAACCGTCTTGCCGCGCCAACTGACGTCTCGCGGCAAACCGATGTTGACCGACACCAGCCGTGCTGCCAATGCTTCCCCCAAATTTTTCCAAAACTTAAGAAAGCAGCAAATCCTCCCGAACGTACCACATTGTGTTCGGATGGCTCAAAGCAGATTGCCGCACAAAGCGTGAGCCGCTTGAGTCCCCGCTTCCAGGTTCAGAGAATTGGGTGCGCGTTGAAGTTTTCGCGCAGCTTTACGAATGGATCCGTGCTACGAGAACACATGTCGGATCCGGCAACGTTTTCAAACTCCGATCAACGACGAAGAACACATCGGTTCAGTCGGAAGCGCTGCGGGTGTATAAGTGTACCCGGCAATTCGAGACGGAAATGCGGGTCCAAGCGGAAACCGGGGCTCAGTGAGCGGCACGCAGCCCAATCAGGAAAATTTCAGGGGAGGCTTTATGCATCGAGGTTCCTATCGTGGCGCACTGCTGGCGATCGCAGCTCTCTCGATCATCACTATTGCCGGTTGCGGCCATCACGCTCACATGGTGGACGACGCTGCGCTTCAAAATGCCGATTCTGATTCCGCCAACTGGATCACCTACGGCCGCAATTACTTCGAGCAGCGTTTCAGCCCTCTAAAACAAATTGACGAGCAGAGCGTCGGCCGCCTGGGTCTGGTGTGGTCCATGGATTTTCCGTACGTGCGTGCATATGAATCCACGCCGCTGGTGAGCGACGGGGTGATGTACACAACCGGCGCCTGGAGCATCGTGTACGCAGTTGACGCACAAACCGGCAAGCAGCTTTGGACCTATGATCCGCAGCTTGCCAAGGATCACTCGAAATTCGTCTGCTGCGACGTCGTGAATCGCGGCGTCGCGCTTTATAAAGGACGCGTCTATGTGGGCACGCTCGACGGCCGCCTGATCGCGCTGGATGCCAAGACCGGCGCCGTCGTGTGGGACGTGCAAACGACGCCGAAGGACAAGCCCTACGCCATCACCGCGGCGCCGCGCATCGCCAAGGGTCGCGTTCTGATCGGCAACGCCGGGTCGGAATATGTCGTTCGCGGCTATCTTTCCGCCTACGACGCGGACACTGGAAAATTGGATTGGAGAACCTATACCGTGCCGGGCGATCCCTCGCAGCCGGGAGAATCCCCGGCCTTGCAGCGCGCCGCGAAAACTTGGGAAGGCCAATGGTGGAAAGCAGGCGGCGGCGGAACGATCTGGGAAGGCATCGCCTACGATCCCGATCTCGGACTGGTGTATGTGGGAACCGGAAACGGATCTCCCTGGTACGACAACATTCGCGGCAAGGGAGACAATCTTTACGTTGCCTCCATCCTTGCTTTGCGCGTCGATACCGGCGAACAGGTGTGGGCCTATCAAACCACGCCCGGCGACAACTGGGATTTCGACGCGACCCAGCCGCTTCTGCTCGCCAACCTTACCATCGACGGGCAGCCGCGCCGCGTGCTGATGCAGGCCAACAAGAACGGCTACTTTTACGTTCTGGATCGCGAGAAGGGCTCGCTGATCTCGGCCACTCCGATCACGGACATCACCTGGGCCACCGGCATTGATTCCAACGGACGCCCCATTGAAAACCCGGCGGCCCGGGCGATTAAGGATGCCGCCATCGTCAAGCCATCCACGGAGGGCGCGCACAATTGGAATCCCATCGCCTTCAATCCCTCCACCGGCCTTGTGTACCTCAGCGTACTCGACGGCGCATCTCTCCACGCCCCGGCGCACGACTGGAAAATTGATGTCTACGATCAAACCACCGGTGCCAATCGGGACTATCGCGGCCCCGCGCGCGACCAATTTCTCAAGCTCTCATCAACGGGACGCTTGGTCGCCTGGGATCCGGTCGCCCGCCGCGAAGTGTGGCATGTGGATCAGCCCTTTGCGCGCAGCAGCGGCACTCTCACCACCGCGGGCAATCTAGTGTTTCACGGCCGGGCGGATGGACAGTTCGACGCCTACCGCGCCACCGACGGCAAGCTGCTTTGGGAATTCGACACCGGCGTGGGGATCATGGCCGGCCCGATGACCTATTCCGTCAACGGAACCCAATATGTCGCCATCATGACCGGATGGGGCGGACCCACCACGCTTGGCAACCGCGGCATGGGCAAAGGCAAAA
Organism: uncultured Acidobacteriota bacterium; assembly: GCA_963814605.1. Taxonomy (GTDB): domain Bacteria; phylum Acidobacteriota; class Terriglobia; order Acidiferrales; family UBA7541; genus Palsa-295. The sequence goes on from CAWFDD010000005.1 coordinate 32,871, forward strand.
TCGCGCACGGCAGGCTCGCTGTTTTTGCGATCGGAGGAACTGCCAAGCTCGAACCAATTGAAATAACCACTCCGCCCGTGCCCATGCCGACCTTCAAGCTCGCTGTGTCCAAGACCGAAATCGATCAGGGAGCTACGCTGTTTGCCGGGTACTGCTCCCGCTGCCACGGCGGAGACGCGGTCAGCAGCGGCTTGGTGCCCGACCTGCGCTACACCAACGACTCGAAACACCAAATCTTTCAGGAGATCGTTCGCGGCGGCGCCTTGCACGAGCTCGGCATGCCGTCGTTTGCCAATGACCTCACCGCTGCGCAGGTTCGCTCCATCGAGGGCTATATTCTCAGCCGCGCGCGCGAATCGGCCATGGCCGACGCCGCCGCAAAGCATTAACGATCTCGACGGGAAGGGGCAACTTTTCGCGCGTGAAAATCTTTTGTCTGGCGTTGATCGCAGCAGGTCTGCTGCTGGCGGGCAATGTGCCTTCTGCGCGGGCGCAGGCTCCTGATGGCGCCGCGCTGTTCAAAGCGCATTGCGCCACCTGCCACAATGGCGATGTCAATTCACGCGCTCCCGCTCCCGAAGTATTGCGCGCTCGCTCGCCCGAATCCGTTTTGACGGCCTTGAACACGGTCATGCGCGTGCCGGCCTCCCGGCTGAACGGCGCCGAACGCCGCGCCGTCGCGGAATTCATCACCGGAAAAACGCTCGGTGGCGATGTCACCGGATCAATCACCGGACGTTGCTCCGCGCATCCTCCTTTCCAGATTTCTTCCTCGCGTCCTCTGTGGAACGGCTGGGGACCCGGGCTTACCAACACGCACTTCCAGCCCGCCGATCAAGCTGGACTCACCGCGGAGCAGGTTCCTCATCTGGTCTTGAAATGGGCTTTCGGTTTTCCCGACGCGGTGAGCGCGTGGGCCCAGCCGAGCGTCGCCGGAGGACGCGTGTTCGTGGGGAGCGAGAATGGGACGGTGTACTCGCTTGATGCGAAGACCGGATGCATCTACTGGGCATTCACCGCGCAATCGGGTGTGCGTACCGGCGTCACCATTGCTTCGCGGAAAGGTTCGAAAGGCTTCGTCGTCTATTTTGCCGACATGAGCGCGAATGCATACGCGGTGGACGCCTCCACCGGCGAAAAACTTTGGGTTCGCCAGGTAGATGACCATCCCCTCGCGCGGATCACCGGCACGCCAACGCTGTATCGGGGACGTCTTTTTGTGCCCGTGGCATCCTTCGAGGAAATTGACGGAGCAAACCCGGATTACCCCTGCTGCACTTTCCGCGGCAGTCTTGCCGCTCTCGACGCAAAGACGGGCGCCGTGCTCTGGAAGACCTATACGATTCGCGATCAGCCCAAGCCCAGAGGGAAAAGCACCGCGGGTGTCACGCTCTGGGGTCCATCCGGCGCGGGCATCTGGTCGTCGCCCACCGTTGACGCGAAACGCGGAGTTGTCTACGCGGCAACGGGGAACAGTTATAGCGACCCGCCCGAGCCGGCGAGTGACGCCGTCGTCGCGTTCGACATGAAGACCGGGAGGATTCGATGGGTAAAGCAGGAGACGCCGCACGACGTTTTCATGGGAGGGTGCCGTCCGGACGTCAAGAATCCCAACTGCCCTGAAGGACAGAACGGACCCGATTTTGATTTTGGCAATTCGCCGATTCTGACCCGGCTCCCAAATGGCCGCGACGTCATCATCATCGGCCAGAAATCCGGGCTCGGTTTCGCCATGGATCCTGAAAAGCAGGGAACGGTGCTCTGGCAATATCGTGCCGGCGAGGGCAGCCCGTTGGGCGGTATGGAGTTCGGTTCGGCCGTGGATGCGGAGCGTGCCTACTTCCCGGTATCGGACATTGTTCTGTCCAAACCCGGCGGGCTGCACGCGGTAAATATCGCCACGGGTGAACGAGTATGGTTTGCGCCTCCTCCACCGCTGAAATGCGCAGCTGGGCGCGGCTGCAACGCCGCCCAGTCCGCCGCCATCACGGCGATCCCCGGCGTTGTCTTCTCGGGCTCCGTGGACGGCGGATTTCGAGCGTATTCCACGAAGGACGGCGCCATCATCTGGGAATACGACACCAATCAGAAGTTTCAGACGTTGAACGGCGTTCCCGCCAACGGCGCTTCCATCATGGGGCCCGGTCCCACCGTCGCCGCCGGAATGGTCTATGTCAATTCCGGGTACGGAACGCACGGCGGCCGCGCCGGAAACGTGCTGCTTGCGTTCGGCCTTCCGTAACCACAATCAGCCGGTGCGCTCGCCACTGTTGTGCCCGAGCTCAGCGCTAAACTTGTGCGTTCACCCGGCTGATCGGGAGTCGCCACGCCGCAGTGCTATTCCTTGCTCCGGTTCTGAACATTTACAAGCTTCCACGGATTCCGAAAAGCCTCGGCGGTCACTTCGCCCGTCTTTTTGTCTACCACAATCTGGCACGCGGGGAGCAGGGTACCCGTGCTCTTTTTCGGGTCGTCGTTGATATTCAGTTCCATGAGCGAGAGATTGTAGTTCATCGAACGCGACTGCGACCAGGCCTCGCCGAATGCGATGGGACGATTGGTCAGCACGCGGACCAGGTAGCCGTCGGCGGTCTTTATCTTCCGCGCGAAGCTGATGTCGTAGCCCAGCGTGCCGGTAATCGAGATTCGTCCATCGGCGTGCATTTTAAAGAGCGCATTGGACAGGCCCTGCGATCCGGCGTCTTTGAACGCGCCAACCAGTATCTGCCGATCCTCCGGCGTCGAATACTGGTCAATGAGAATCGTTACATTAAAAGTCTTCCCTAGCTCCGTGCCCTGGCCCATGGCCTGTGCTTGATACACCTCCCGCGTGGAAGCCTTCTCCTGAGCCGCGCCGCGGAAACTCAACAGCAAGACCACCCCGACGATCGCCACGGCCACCGATATGCGACTGATTTTCATCACCTTTTGCATAGTCTCCCCTTTCCCTTCCAAGGTACGTTCGACATCGCCCACGGTTTGCTTGGCATAGTTCGCAGTAGAACCTCGCTCCGTTCTGATGAACTCGTCAACAGGACAAATCCACGCACCCGGCGCGAAACTTCTCCAACATTTTTACCGATCAGAACTTGCCGCAGCCGTGGGATCACTTGCCTGTCAGATACCACCGGGCCGCCTTCAGTCGCTGTGCTTGGCTACCTTGGTGTTTAGCATCGAAACCAAAGTCTGGCCACCCGCTGTCGTCTTGGCTTTGCCGCCACGCACGATTTCCCGCGCACTCATCGCTGTCCCGTACAGCCGCTTGTTGGCGTCATCGTCCGGCGATAGCGAAGCGCCGCTCAGTGAAATGCCCGCGAACAGCCCCGAGGCCCGGCGGTAGGTGAAAATGTCCGCGCCGCCTACCGAACCTGTCGATGTCGCGCCTGGGCCGGCAGCCGCGGTCATGTCGCTGCCAATCTTGGTCTTGCCCTCCAGCATTTTCTCCACGGCGGCCGGTGCCATTACCAGAAGAACGAAGTCAGTGGTTGTGCCGCCAACCTGTAAACCCACGCTGGCGCCGCCGATGCTGTACATAGCGGGCGCCGACCATCGGCCAGCGAAATTCTTGCCGCCGCGGCAGGTCATCGGGCCGCGTCCTCCGGTCCCGCCAACGATAAAAGCTCCCTTTTTCACGCTGGGCAGCACGATCACGCAATCGGCTTTCGCCAGCAGGCTCGCCGGTACGCTCTCGTCATTCAGCATGCCCTTCAGCACCGTCGCGGCATTCCCCAGCGTCTCTTCGTCTTTCGAGGAATCGTCGGCTTGCACAGGCCACGCGAAGGAACCCAGCAGCAGGGACGCCAGCAAACAAGCCATGCCTATTCGAATGCGTGACACGGGATTCCAAACTCCTCTCATTCAACCGGCCTTGGTGGCGTCCACATTACACCCATCGCCACCAGGAATTAAACTGGCAGTTTAGCCGATCCTGCAAATTGTCGGGAAAGTGTGTATGTCGCTGCAGGTCAGGCAATTCAGGATCGAATCCTTCGAAAAACGGACATATCCGAAGCGTGAAAACGCTCGATTGCTATATAATCCGGCGTTCATAACTTTGGCGATCGGCATGGCAATCCGTGCCTGGAGCGAGCGGGTCGTCATGCGTTGATCAGGAACCGTGAACGATTCGTTGATCTGCGCTGCCAAGCGAGGCATTCGCCGGAAACGTAATGATGATGTCCTGCTTTATTGGGACACCGCAGTCGAGCCGCATGTCATTTAGTCCAGCTCAATCCAAATTCCAGCGCGGGGGGAAATGAGGGTTCTGGAGGAAACTTTCGGGGACACCGGCAGGGAATCGAGCGCAAAAGAAATTCATCTATATCTGATTGTTCTGCTCGTCGCCGCCGTGATCTATCTGGGCTGCATGGTTTCTCCGCCCTGGTTGGTGGACGACGCAGATGCCGCTCACGCGCAGCTCGCTCGGAACATGATCACTTCCGGCGACTGGGTCACGGGACATCTCGACGGCGTCATCTTCTTGGACCGGGCTCCTCTCATCTACTGGCTCATCGCAATCTCCTACAAGATCCTCGGCGTGTCTGATTGGGCGGCGCGGACTCCTCTTGTTCTTTCGGCCATCGCACTCTGCGTGCTGATCGCCGCCTTCGGAATATGGGCATTCGGGAAACGCGCGGGATTCTACGCGGGGCTTTGCTTGTCCACGTGCGCAGGTCTTTTTCTGTTCACCAGGATTTTGAATCCAGACGTAATGCTCACGTTTACGGTCACTTTTTCCATGTGGGCATTCCTGAGGGCGCTCGACGAGCAGGAACCTCACCCGCGGCTTTGGGCAGCCGCGATGGCCGCGAGCATCGGCGCCGGGATGCTCCTCAAGAGCTTTCTCTCGCTGATCTTCCCGTTAGGCGCCGGTATCGTATATCTCCTGATCACCCGCCAGCTTTTTTCCGCCGCCACCTGGAAGCGCCTGCGTCCCTTCACTGGCCTGGGGATCATCCTGTTGATTGCTCTTCCGTGGCATGTCCTGGCCGCCCTGCGCAATCCGCCCTATTTTGACTTTACTCCCGTGGGAGGGCCCGGGCAGTGGCACGGTTTCCTGTGGTTTTTCCTTTACAACGAGCAGGTCCTCCGTTTCCTGAACCTGCGCTATCCGCACGACTACAACACTGTTCCGCGCCTGCAGTTCTGGTTGTTGCACCTGGTCTGGATTTTCCCGTGGAGCGTCTATTTTCCGGCGGTCGCCAAGCTCTCGTTCAAACCGGTGGATCGCGCCGGCCGCGCGCGCCTGCTCGCTCTTTGCTGGGTTGGGTTCGTCTTGGTATTTTTTACGTTTTCGACCACCCAGGAATACTACTCGATGCCCTGTTATCCGGCGTTCGCCCTGCTCCTCGGATCGGCGATGGCCGCGGGAGGGGATTGGATTCGCCGCGGCACGCGCGCGCTGACGGTGCTTGCCGGCGTCGCAGCCTTAGCCATCTTTGCGATTCTTCTCTATGTGAGGAACATTCCGACTCCAGGGGACATTTCCGTGGCGCTCACGCACCATCCGAAGGCGTACACGCTCTCCCTGGGCCATATGCAGGATCTGACCTTGGATTCATTCGCCTATTTACGACTTCCCCTGATCGTGGCGGGTGTCGCGTTCGTGATAGGAGCGTTGGGGACGCTACGAGCGGCGAGCAGGCGTGCGTTTCTCGCGGCGGCGCTGATGATGGTTGTGTTCTTCCATGCCGCGCGTCTCGCTCTGGTGGTCTTCGACCCTTTTTTTTCATCGCGGCCGCTGGCGGAAGCGTTCCTCCAGTCGCCCGACGGAAAACTGATCGCCCAGGGCCATTACTATGATTTTTCGGCTTTTTTCTTCTACACGAACCGTACGGCCCTGCTGCTCGCTGACCGGCGCGTGAACCTGGAATACGGATCGTATGCTCCCGGAGCGCCGCAGGTTTTCATCAACGATTCGGAGTTCAAAACTCTGTGGGAGAGGCCGGACCGCTGCTACCTGCTTACATTTCAAGCCGACCTTCCTCACTACCAGGCTCTCGTCGGTTCGTCCGAACTTCAAACCGTCAAAGCAAGCGGCGGCAAGCTCCTGCTGACGAACCGCCACGATGTCGGCGGCAGAGCCGAAACACTCTCGTCTTCCGCAGAGCATTGAAAAAAGTTCAATGCAATGAACCCGCGCCCTCGAGATGACCGCGAGCGGAGCGCGCGAACGCGGACCTCCGCTGGCGGATGCCCGCTGGCTTGCCAGTGTGATCGTTGTTTAGCGGGTGCTTTAGTTGGTCGGTAAGAAGCGGTTTGCCACTCTTGTCTTAAACGATCTACATACGAGTGGATGAGGTCGTGTTGAGCACGTCGTCCAACGGCTTGGCTGCCGGCGTCGGAGCCTGGCCCCCGGTGATGATTTCCTTGGCGGTTATGCTCTTGCCATAGACAGCTTTGTTCGCATCGTCATCCGTGTCCATGGATGCGCCTTCCAGGGATACTCCGGCGAACAATCCCTTGGAGCGCGAATAGGTCAGAATGTCCACTTTCATGTTGGCCGCGTTGTACGCTGTTGCCTGAGCGCCGGAGGGACCCGCGGCCGCGGCAGCGTTTGATCCCAGTTTTGTCTTTCCATTCAAGATTTGATCCGTGCCCTTTTTAGTCATAACCACCAGCAAGAAATCCGTTGCGGTTGATCCCAGTTGCAGGCCAATGCTGCCCTGGTCCAGCTTGTACATTGCCGGGGTGCCCCATGCGCCGTTCATCATGTCGCCCTTGCGGCATACCAGCACGCCGCGTCCGTAGCTGCTGCCGATCCCGATCGCCACCTTCTTGACGCTCGGAAAAATCAGCACGCACTCCGCCTGATCCAGAATGTGCTTGGACAAGCTGTTGTCGCCCGCCAGCAGTTGCTGCAATACGTCCGCCGACTTGCTGATCCGCTCGTCTTCCTTGTTCTGAGCGAACAATGGAGACGCAACTACCAAACAAAGCGCCAGTACGATCATCCTGTTCCTCATGGTTCCGCTCCTTTGCGTCCGGGTGTATCAACATCCCTTGCGAAGTCTACCCCCTCAACCGTGTCTTGATCTAGTGTTTCAGCTTCTGCAAGCCGAATTGACCGCGCCGCTCGACTGATCTGGAGTTGTCGCAAAGTGTGGTACAAATTGTCGCGCGCTTGGACGGTGAGCCGGAGTGCGCCGCCAACGAAGGCATCCGGCCAGGGAGGGAGACAAATCCATGGAATTCAAGAAGCCGCATAACGTTCGACGGAAAATTGAAACGACCCGCCGCTCCTTCCTGAAACAGACTTCGTTGCTGGTCGCGACCGCCGGCGCCGGTGCGCTCCTATCCCCGAAATCGGTGCTTGGCCAGGTCGCTGCGGAAAGGATGTTCGCCGTCGCGGAGACGACCTCCGGCAAAGTCCAGGGGTTCGACATCAACGGCATCAAAACATTTTACGGAATTCCCTACGGCGCCTCGACTGCCGGCAAAAACCGCTACATGCCGCCGCAGAAACCCGCTCCATGGACCGGCGTGCGCGACGCCTTCACCTACGGACAAATCTCGCCACAATCCCTTGCCGATCCGCGCAGCGAGTATGTCCGAGCGATCGAATGGGACAAGGAAACCGGCGGCATGGGCGAAGACTGCCTTGTCCTGAACGTTTGGACGCCCGGCCTCAAGGATGGCCGCAAGCGGCCGGTCATGGTCTCGTTTCACGGTGGCGGGTTCTCCACGGGTTCCGCGAATCTGCCGGGCTATTACGGCGATCCCCTCGCGCGTTTCGGTGACGTAGTCGTTGTCACCATGAATCATCGCCTTTCAGCGCTGGGGTTCCTGCATTTGGCCGATCTGGGCGCGCCGCCTGAATTCGCGCAGGCAGGCAACGTCGGCATGCTCGACCTCGTCGCATCGCTCGAGTGGATTCGCGATAACATCGAGAACTTCGGCGGCGACCCGAACACCGTGTTCATTTTCGGGCAGTCCGGCGGCGGAAGAAAAACCTCCGTCACCATGGCCTTGCCCTCCGCCAAGGGCCTTTTTCAGCGCGCCGGCGTGCAAAGCGGCTCGATGCTCCGCGTCTATACGCGCGAGGGCGCATCTGCCTCGGCGGAAAAATTGCTCAAGCAGCTTGGAATTGACCGCAAGAATATTCCGGACATTCAAAAATTGCCTTGGGAGCAGATTCTGGAAGCGCAACTCACCGTGGGCGCCTCCGCTCCGCTCGGCGGATTCATGCCGGTGGTGGACGGCGCCGTGCTTCCGCGCCAGCCCTTTGATCCCACCGCGCCCGACGTTTCCGCGGACGTGCCCATGATCATCAGCACCGCGCAGCACGATGCCGCGCTCGCGCTCACGAACTACGATCTCGACGAAGCGGGCCTGAAGACCATTATCCAGCGCGTGGCCGGCAATCAAGCCGATCGTGTCTACACCGTCTACCGCAAAGCCTATCCCGATTTTTCTCCGTTCCTCATTCAAGCGCAGATCATGACCGATCGCGGCTATCGCGCCGATTCCTACGTGCAGGCCGAACGCAAGTCCGCCCTGGGCAAGGCGCCCGCTTATTTGTACGTATGGGAGTGGCACTCACCCGCGTTTGGCGGCAAGTTCGGCGCCATCCACGGCACCGACGTCGGCATGGTCTTCCACAATACTCGCAGTCTGATCGAAGGCGACAATCCGGAATCGCGAATGATGGCCGACAAGGCCGCGTCCGTCTGGGTGGCTTTCGCCAGGACCGGCGACCCGAACTGCGCGGCGATTCCGCATTGGCCCGCTTACGACGCCACCACTCGCGCCACGTTGATCTTCGATAAGAACACGCGCGTCGAAAACGACCCTTTGCACGACTTCAGAACTCTGTGGAAGGAAATCGGAGTTTCCGGCACGCCCGGAACGCCTGCCGCGTAAAACGCCCTCGACCGCGTTTTCAGGCGAAGCTCAGTTGTTTTTCTGAGAAAACGTTAGCGCTTGCCGCCTGCCGCGCTGTCTTTCCGAGCGCGTGGTTTTTCACCGGCAGTTCGCGGATGCGAATCCCGGTTGCCGCGAATATCGCATTCGTCACCGCCGGCGCAACCGGCGGTACGCCGGGTTCGCCCGCGCCCCCGAGCGACGCGTCGCTTTCGTGCACGTAAACTTCGATGTCCGGACAATCGGCGAGGTGCACCACCGGGTAGTCGGGGAAATTCTGCTGCACCACGGCGCCGTTATTTATGGTGATTTCGCCGTATAGCGCTGCGCTGAGCCCAACGATAATCCCGCTCTCCATCTGCGCCTTGAAACCATCGGGATTGACCGCCATTCCGCAATCCGCTGCTGTCGTAAAGCGGTGGACTTTCAGCATGCCGTCATCGCTGACCTCGACCTCCGCAACGTGCGCCACGATTGTGCCGAAGCATTCGAAGATCGCAATGCCGCGCCCGCGGCCCGCCGGAAGCGGCGTGCCCCATCCCGCTTTTTCCGCGGCCAGGTTCAGTGTTGCCAGATAACGCGGCTTGTGCGTCAGCAGTGCGCGGCGATACTCGAGCGGATCCCTGCCGGCCTGATGCGCCAGTTCATCCATGAAAGATTCCACGAAGAAGCCGTGCCAGGACGCCTCCACGCTGCGCCACGGGCCCGTCGGCACGTGCGCCGCCACCTTCACCGTGCCATACGCCTGATTGGGCACGTCGTACACGATATGCGCCTGCGGATTGGGATCATCATCGGTGGTGTAGTCGTTCACCCACGCCACCGGCATGCACGCCGGATTCAACGCCGCCCGCAATCGGCTGGTCACATTCGGACGATAAAAATCGTGCTGCATCTCCTGCTCGCGGGTGAAGATCAGCTTTACCGGCGCGCCCGGAACGGCCATGGCTGTTTTCACCGCGTAGGTCAGAAAATTCCATTGGCCCGGCAGGCGCCGCCCAAAACCATTCCCCATCGGCAGCAAGTGAAACGTGGCCTTGTCGAAATGAATCCCGGCTGCTTTGGCGCAGAATGCACGCGAACCCAGGCCGTCCTGCGTTCCGGACCAAACTTCGAGCGAGCCATTCTTATAGAGCGCGGTGGCGTTCACCGGCTCCATGGGAGCGTGGGCCAGGTAGGGCACGTTGTAAAGACGCTCCACCACCTTGCCCTGCTTTAGCGCATCGGCGCCCGAGCCTTGCGTGCGGTCCTTCTTGATTTTGTCGTTTTCCAGCGCGGCAAGATGGCTGTCGCGAATGGACTTCGAGCTGACCTCTCGATTGGCGCCGCCATCGAAGTTGGGTTCCAGCGCGTTCACCGCGTTGCGCGCGCGCCAGAAACGGTCGGCCACCACCACGACCGCGTCGTCGAGCTTTACCACTTTCTTTACGCCGCGACTGTTGGCAGCCGGCACTTCGCCCACGGAAACGAGTTTCCCTCCGAAAGTCGGCGAAATCCTGATTGCCGCGTACAACATGTCCGGCGCCTGGATGTCTATGCCGTATTGCACGCCGCCCTGCACCTTGGCGGGAATGTCAATTCGCGAGACGGGCTTGCCGATCAGCTTGAATTCGCCCCGGTTCTTCATTTTGGGATGCGACGACGGCGTATACGCCGCAGCCGCCGAAGCAAGTTCGCCATAATCGAAACTCTTGCCCGAAGGCGAGTGAATCACCCGGCTCAGCTCCGTGTGAAACTCTCCGATCGGCGCGTTCATTCGCGCCGCGGCGGCTTGCATCAGCATCTCGCGCGCGGCGGCGCCGGCCACGCGCATGCCGTAAACACCCGTAAAGCGAACGGCGGAAGAGCCGCCCGTGGTCTGCACATCGAGCTTTTCGGCGAGAAAACGGAGCGAGTTCGCGGCCGGCCCCCGCAGCATCGCCGGGATGGAATCGGCGGACGATTTCATCTGATCGAAGGCGAATCCCTCGACCAGCGCGCCGTTGGCAAACAGCGGATCGGCGGGCGCCGTTTGCACTCGCACTTTCGCCCAATCGGCGTCCAGTTCGTCGGCCGCCATTTGCGAGAGCGAGGTGAAGATTCCCGTGCCCATATCGCAATGCGGGATGACCACCGTTATCACGCCGTCATCGGCAATCTTGATCCAGTTGGCCACAAATCGCTCGCCCGATGTGGCCGCGATCAGATCGGCCTCGGCAAGACGCCGGCTCGGCCAAAGCCCGTACCCAATGATCAGCGCACCGGCTGTTGTCGCGCCCCCTACCAGGAACATTCGCCGCGTGATCATGAGTGCACCTGAACTTTCGCGGACGCAAGTGCGCGCACCGCTGCGCGAATGCGCGGATACGTCCCGCAACGGCAAATGTTGGTGACCGCGGCCGCAAGTTGATCGTCCGTTGGGTCGGAATTGGTCGCCAGAAACGCGCTCACCGCCATGATCATGCCGGACTGGCAATAGCCGCATTGCGGCACCTGATGATCGATCCATGCTTGTTGAACCGCCGTCAACGCCGCGGCGCCGAGGCTTTCAATCGTTTTTATCTGTGCTCCCGCTACCGATCCCACCGGAACGCTGCAACTCCGCATCGGTTTGCCGTCCACATGCACGGTGCAGGCGCCGCAAGCCGCAATCCCGCATCCGAATTTTGTGCCCGTAAGATTCAGTTCATCGCGGATCACCCAGAGCAGCGGCGCATCCGGCTCCACGTCCAGCTCGTGGACCTCGCCATTCACGTTTAATCGAATTCCCATGATTTAACCTCCGAAAAAACAGAGCGCCGCTCCCCAGCATCGGCTCCCGCGCCGGCCACATTGAGAATGCGCTTCTTTCCCGGGATACTCCGTCGAGTATGCCATGAACCGCAGCGCGATTTCCCAAGTTAGCGCCAGATTCGACTGCCGCGCAAAGCCAACCAACCTGGCTATGTCTTTACCCGCTGTCTCGCGCGTCCAAATAGGCCGCCTCCAAGGGTCACTCGCGGAAATTTGACTATTGCCCGCACACTATGACAAAACATTGCATGAGTTTTGACCGAAAGAAGGCCCCGCAAAAAATTGCTCCAGGTCCCGCAGCACTCGAGTCGTATTGAGGAGGCAGCCCGTGAAAACGAAATCGACAAACCAATCCGTTGGTGACCCGACCTTGGACCGCCGCGGTTTTCTCGGCACGGCTCTCGGCGCCTGCGCCATCACTCCGCTTGCCTCCTTATCCTTGCAGCTCGCTGGCAGCGGCGCCGCCGCCCTGACGAAGGAAGCACGCGACCGCATGACTCCGTCACAGGTGATTGACGAGCTGAAGAAGGGCAATGAGCGTTTTCGAACCGGAAAGCCGGTCGCCAGGGATTACTTAGCCGAACAGAAATCCAGTGCCACAGGCCAGTATCCGGCGGCGGTCGTGCTGGGATGCGTGGATTCGCGAGTCCCCGCGGAGATCGTATTCGACGCGGGCATCGGTGACGCCTTCAACGCTCGCGTGGCGGGCAATGTCGTGAACGACGACATGCTCGGCAGCATGGAGTTTGCCTGTGCGGTCACCGGCGCCAAGGTTGCTGTGGTTCTGGGACACACCGCCTGCGGCGCAGTGAAGGGCGCCATAGACGATGTCGTCCTGGGTAATCTCACCGGACTCCTCGCCCGAATCAAGCCGGCGATTCCAGCAACGAAATTTGACGGCGAAAAATCGAGCAAAAACGCAGCCTACGTGGATGCCGTAGGTCGCACCAACGTGATCCTCGGACTCGCCGATATCCGCCGGCGCAGCCCCATTTTGGAAGATCTGGAAAAGAAAGGATCGATCAAGATCGTCGGCGCGATGTACGACCTGGCCACCGGCAAAGTGGAATTCCTCGCCTAGCCGCACATCGAGCCGCGACGATAGGTCCTGATCAACGCATCAACCCGAAGAGGGGCATCAAGCATCGTTCGCGCCCCTCGAGATGCGTTTCTGTTTAGATTACAATCCCGCGAGTTTTTCTCGATCCCTCAAGCGTCACTTCGATCCGCCCGACTCTTTATGATGCAGGTCTGTGCAGATGTCTATCGCGTTCGTCGGGTCAATCGCGCTGCCGCCCTCCTGGATGTGCTGGATCTTGCCTTGTTTGTCCACCACAAACGTGGTGCGGCTGGCAAACTGGGCATCTTCGTTCAAGACGCCATAAGCCTTGGTGACTTCGCGCTTCATGTCGCTTAGAAGTGGGAATTTGACGCCGATTTTCTCGGCAAACGCGCCGTTGGAGGGAGGAGCATCAATGCTGATGCCAAGCACGGCGGTGTCGTTGAGGTCGATCTTGCCGGAGTCGATACCAGACTGGTATCCCTGTAGCTCCTTCGTTCAACCCCCGGTGAAGGCCAGCACGTAGAACGCTAAAATCACCGTCTTCTTGCCCCGGTAATCGCTCAGCTGCACCATCGTCCCCTGGTCGCTGCGCAACTTGAAATCGGGCGCGACGTCACCCACCTTAAGAAAGGTGTGTGAAAGCTGAGCCTGCGGTTGTTGCTGCGCCCGGGCTGCGGGTAGAGCGGCAACACCGCAAAGAATGAATGTAATCAGGACCGCCAAAATCCGTTTTCGCATCGCTGATCCTTTCTTCGTTTTCAACAAAAAAACCACTAGCCAGAGTATACGCCTCCGGGTGCGGTAGGGGCGATGACGTAGAAGCGAGAATGATAATCCCGGGAAAATTACTCGCGGGCCATCAGAGCCTGAAAACGCGGATGGCTCCGCAGCGCGTCCAGATCGGAGTCGTGCTGCGCCCACCGCTTGTACCAGAAGGCATGTGTCATTGCTTTATCCAGGCAGTCAATGGCGTCTTCGATTTTTCCCTGCAGGGCAAACGTGCACGCCACGTTGTAGAGGATTCCGCAGTCCTCCGGATCGATCGCCAGAGCGCTGCGCGCCCATTGCAGGCTTCGCGACCGCTCGCCCAGCCGAAATAGCGCCACAGCGCCCAGGTAGAGCGCCCGCGCGTCATCCGGATGCAGTTCCAGATGCTTCTCCGCAACTTGCCAGGCGCGGCGATACGCATCCACCGCGTCCTCCGCCCGGCCCAAGCCGGTATATACCATCCCCAGAGATGTCGGAGACTGGTAATCCTCGGGCTTCACTCGGGAAGCTTTTTCGAACAATTCTGCGGCTTCCTTCAGCTTGCCCTGTTGGAAGCACGCCCGGGCGTAGAAGTAGTAGGCCTCGAAGAGTTTCGGGTCCAGGCGCATGGCCGTCTGGAATTCGAGTTCGGCCTCGTCGTAGCGCTTGCTTAGCGAGATGGCCAGCCCCCTGGACACGTGGGCCTCGGCCAGCCCGGGATCGAGCAGCAACGCTTTTCGGCTGGCATCGTCGGCCGACTGCAAGTTTGCCTCGCTGGCATCCCAATACATATAGAGGTAGGAGTAGCAGTCCGATACCCCCGCATAGGCGCGGGCGTAGCCCGGATCGATTTCGATGGCCCGTGTAAAAAGCTGCCGCGCAAAATCATATCCCCGCCGCCGGAACTGATAGAAGAATTGCCTCCCACGCAGGTAATAGTCGTAGGCCTTCACATCCGCGGTGGGCGCCTTGGCGATGGCCTTTTTCTCGCTCTCGGTCAGCATCACTTTCAAAGCCGTCGCGATGCTCTGCGCGATTTCATCTTGAATCGCGAAAACATCCTCCATTTGCCGATCGAAGCGCTCCGCCCAGAGCGAATGCCCGGTGCGGGATTCCAGCAGCTGCGTGGTGAACCGCAGGCGATTGCCGGCTCGCCGGATGCTTCCGCCCAGAATGAACGCGGCGTTCAATTCGGCGCCCACTTGCGGCGCGGTGACCGGTTTGTCCCGGTAAGCAAGCACCGCATTCCGGGGAAAAACCTTCAGTTCGCGGATTTTCGATAGCTCGGTGATGATGTCCTCGGTGATCCCGTCGCGGAAGTATTCGTCTTCTTTTGCCCCGCTCAAATTCTCGAAATAAAGTACCGCCACAGACCTCTCTGCGGCCGGCGCGGCGGCCGGGGCCGCCGTGGTCGTGGTGCTTTTCGGCGCGCCGCTGCGGCTTCCCGAATCCAGGTCGCGCTTCAGACGCTTCAAGTCCGTCTTCATTTCCGAGGCGGTCTGCGAGCGCATCTCGCGATCCTTCTCCAGAGCCTGGTTGATCACTTCCTCCAGTTTGGCGGGGAGCTCTGGATTCAGTCGAATCGGCGCAATGGGAGCGCTGTGCAGAATCGAGTCGAATATGGCGGCCGAGCTGTCTCCGCGAAACGGAAGGACGCCCGTGGCCATCTCGTACAGCACGATTCCAAACGAGAACAAGTCCGTTCGCGCATCGAGCTCTTTCGCCAGAGCCTGCTCGGGCGACATGTACGCGATCGTGCCCAGCGTGGCGCCGGGACTGGTCAGGTGCTCTTCGCTCATGCCCCGTGTTTCCTGCGCGCTCAGCATGGTTTGACGCGCCAGCGTCTCGCGCTTCAGAGTCACTTTGGCCAGACCGAAATCCAAAACTTTGGCGTGTCCTCGCTTGGTCATCAGGATGTTGGCCGGCTTGATGTCGCGGTGGACAATCCCTTCGGCGTGCGCTGCCTCCAGCGCCTCGGTCACCTCGATGGCAATTTCCAGCAGTTGTTCCAATTCCATCGGACGGCCCGTAATAATATGCTTCAGCGTCATGCCGTCCAGGTACTCCATCACGATGAAGAGATAGCCTTCGTGTTTTCCGATCTCATAAATGGTGCAAATGTTGGGGTGATTCAGCGCCGAAGCGGCCCGCGCTTCCCGGCGGAAACGCTCCAGGGCCTGCGAATCGTGCGCCACGTCTTCCGGCAGGAACTTCAGGGCCACGAAGCGCCCGAGCTCCGTGTCTTCAGCCTTATAAACCACACCCATGCCGCCGCCACCGAGCTTCTCCAGAATGCGATAGTGGGAAATTGTGCGACCGATGAGGGGTTGCGGATCCGTCATGAGCGAGCAATGGTAAGCTGCGCTCCCGAGCAAGTCAACCGAGCGGCGAAGCGGACCCAACAAGCTGTCCGGCGCCCGTGGTGAATTTGTCGAGTAAACCGGCTGGTCCGGAATCTTCTCCTGCAAACGCCGCCTAATCCCTGGCGATTCGACCCCCGTTTACTCGTCCTTCATCGGAGGTGCAGCGGTGCCGTCCGACCACTTGTTGACGACGATCATGAACGTGATCAAATGGTCGTCAACATCCGGAGCGCTGATAATCGGAGAGCCGGAGACCCCGGCGCCCCATGCGTCCTTGTCCGCCAGTGGAACAAAGAACATCAGGTGGGGGTGCCAGCGCTTGGCTTCATCGCCTAGGTACTGCTGGCTCGACATCATGTAGCACATCGAATTCCGTTCCGGGAGCGCCAATTCCTTCTTATCGAAGGCGGCTCGGATCGTGTCAAACATTTGCTCTTTGGATTTCCCGCCCAGGATCAACTCTGTCTTCCGGACCACGATGGGCAAATAGGTTCGCGCCGCCGCCGGATTAAAACAGATCGGTGCACGCAGCTTCGGATTCCAAAAAACCGGGTCGTCCGAATTGGCCGTCCATGATCGTTCGACAATACACACGAACCCGTTCGTGCCCTTGGCCGCATTTTCATAGCCGCGCCGTCCGAGGACCATAACGTCGGCATCCTTGGATATGGAGGGCGGCGCCGCGGTACGCGCCAAAGCGATCTCCGCGTTTCGTTCCATCATGTATTGATCGACCGGCGCCATCTTCGGATAGTCTGTTTTCACATCCTCAGATCGAGCCTGCGGCGCCAAGCAAAGCATCAGCGTCAACGCGAGTCCACTCAGTACCAATCTTCCACTAAGATTGCGGCTCATGAATCCCTCCGTGCTTGCGGAATTCCCGCGTCAGCGGCCTTCCAGCAGAGAATTCCTGTGGTTTGACACCTTAGGGAGAAGAGCTTACCGCCGCCGGGCGAACCGATTCAACTCCTGAATCACGCGCGAACCACGCACGTCCGTTTCAGCGGCGAAAGCCCATGGCGCGCGTAAATCGGCGCGGAGAGCCGCCGTCTCGAAATCAAATTGTCATCGCACTCGATCTGGCCTATAGTCTCGGCCAAAGCGTACCCGACGGGGACCTGCATCCTATGATCTTTCGCAGCCCTTGGCCCGACATCGTCTCGCCCTCGCTCTCGCTGTGCGACGCTGTGCTCGGAGCCGCGAAACAATTCGGCGACAAACCCGCGGTCATCGAAGGCGAAACAGGAGAGTCCCTCAGCTACGCCCAACTCCTCGAGCGCACGGCACGGGTGGCTGCGGGCCTTGCCAACGCCGGCCTTAAACCCGGCGAGCCCGTCGCCGTGGCGCTGCCCAACTCCATTGATTTCGTTTTGGCCTGGTACGGAGTCCTGCTCGCCGGCGGCTGGGTTGTTGCCCTGAATCCGCTCTACACGCCGGCGGAGATCGAACACCTAATTAAGGATTCCGGCGCGCGATTCCTGATCACCGTTCCAGAGCGCGCGGCGGCGCTTGAAAAAGCCGTGGAGAAAGTTTACGTAACCGGCGGCAATTGGAACGAGCTTTTGGAGTGCGACCTGCCGGCACCCGCGTTCCGCCCCAGGCCGGATGATCTCGCATCCCTGCCCTATTCCAGCGGAACCACAGGCAAGCCCAAAGGCGTGATGCTGACGCACGCAGCCAGCGTCGCCAACATGCGCCAGCTTTATTCACTTGGCTGGGTCGGGCCGCAAGACATCAGCGTCAGCATCTTCCCGCTCTATCACGCGGCCGGACTCAACGGCTTGAACGTGTATCTGGGTCTTGGGGCCACGCTGGTGCTGATGCGCCGTTGGGACCTGGAACTTTACCTGACCTTGAATGAACGGTACCGCGCCACGGCCATGGCTGCGCCGCCGCCGGTAATTCTCGCGCTTACCAAGTCGCCGCTTTGGGACAAGTTCCGGCTCGACAGCCTGAAGCGAGCCACCTGCGGGGCCGCTCCGCTCGGTGCCGAACTCCATGAGGCATTCGAGCGCAGAACCGGTTTGCTGCTCTGTCAAGCCTGGGGGATGAGCGAAGGCACCGCGGTCATTTCCATGACTCCGCACGATCCTGCGAAACGGAAACTCGGATGTTGCGGCTATCTGCTGCCTTCGTGTGAAGCGCAGATCGTGGACCTCGACACGCTCAAGCCGCTCGGAGTGGGAGAAACAGGAGAAATCTGGGTTCGCGGGCCGAACATGATGAAGGGCTACTGGAACCAGCCCGCGGCGACTTCGGACACGCTGGTCCGGGACGGCTGGATGAGAACCGGCGACATTGGATATTTCGATTCGGATTCCTGCGTTTACCTGGTTGACCGCCTCAAGGAAATGATCAAGTACAACGCGCTGCAAGTCGCTCCCGCCGAACTCGAAGACGTTCTGCAGTCTCACCCGGCCGTGCTGGACGCCGCGGTCGTCGGCGCTCCGGACCCGGCCACGGGCGAAATCCCCATGGCGTTCGTGGTGCTGCGACCAGGCGCTGCTGTGGAGGC
Source organism: uncultured Acidobacteriota bacterium (assembly GCA_963814605.1). Classification (GTDB taxonomy): domain Bacteria; phylum Acidobacteriota; class Terriglobia; order Acidiferrales; family UBA7541; genus Palsa-295. The sequence continues at coordinate 51,193 of CAWFDD010000005.1, forward strand.
GCACGCGTTGATGCAGTATGTCGCCGGGCGGGTGGCGCCGCACAAGAAGATCCGCGCAGTCGAGTTCGTTCAGGAAATTCCAAAGTCGCCCGCCGGGAAAATCCTGCGGCGCGTTCTCAAGGACCGGGTCCGGGCACGTTCCGCCGTAAGCTCCTGACTGCGCGGCTGCCCACGGCGCCGCCCGCAGATTCAGATTGAGGCGCTAACCGCCCCAGTGCCCTTGGGAGTAGAATCGCCGCAACGAGGTGCCCCGATGCAGCCACAACCCGCCAGAGAAAAAAGCAGCGAAGAGGCCGCGCGGACTTGCCACGCCCATCTGGATCGGCCCTGTATCGCCACGGTGACCACGCGCTGCGAGAAATGCGATCACTGGTTTTGCGCGGAACACGCACGGGATGACGAGTGGCACGTGTGCGTGCTCCATGAAGGTGACATCGGCGGCGAAGGATAGCCGCTAGCGGATCGTCGCGCGCGGCGATATCCAATCATCCACGCAGCTCGATTCATGGCTGATCTTGCGATTCAGTCGGTCTTGGCTTTGATCCCGGCGGTTTAGTGGCGCACCGCAATTGCCTGCATTTCAAAATGGCCGCCGCGCACCAGCGAAGCGACGCCGATGAATTCGCGCGCGGGCATGTCCTTGGTGAAATAGGTTCTATAGATGGCGTTGAATTTGTCGAAGTTGGAAAGATCGGTGCACGCGATCTGCACATAGACCAGATCATCCATGGTGAAGCCCGCTCTGCCGAGCAGCGTTTTGTAGGACTCCATCAAGTTGGTGACTTCGTCCTCGATCTTGTCGGGTGGCTTTCCCGTCTTGGGGTCCAGGCCGAGATTGCCGGAAATATAAAGCGTATCGCCCGCCAGAATCGCGTTGCTGAAGGGAGCCTGAGGAGAACGGTCCGGCAAGTTGATCGCTCGTCGTGTCGGCGGCGTCCCGGTCTGCGGGAATGCCCCATGCACAACCACAAATACCGCGACCGCTAAAATGGCGGCGACAGAAAGCGCGCGACGAATCATTGGAAACCTCCTGAGAACCGAAAATTTTGGGAGCTGGCTCGGCGGGAGTGTAGCCTGCGCGCAGGGCGGCCGCAAGCGGGTTCCCGGCGGCTGGAAAACGGCGCGGTCGTCAGAACGTCACAGGAAGTTCGGCAAGGCCGCGCAATTCGATGGCGGGACGCCATTGCACGGATTCAGGCCGCACCGCGAGCCGAATATTCGGCAAGCGGTTCAGTAACGTGGCAAACGCGATTTCACCCTCCAGTCGCGCCAGCGGCGCTCCCAGACAGTAATGAATCCCTTGGCCGAACGCGACGTGTTTCGCGTCCCCCCGCGCCAGGTCCAGTTGCTCCGGGCTGGCTGCGCAGGCCGGATCGTGGTCGGCGGCTCCCACCGCCATCACCAGGTGAGCGCCGGCCGGAATCTCCTGTCCGGCGATCTGAATTTTTTCGATGGCGTACCTGTTCACCAGCTGCACCGGATTCACGAAACGCAGCAACTCTTCGATCGCCGGCTTCATCAGCGCCGGGTCCCGCTTCAGCTTTTCGAGCTGTTCGGGATTCAGCAGCAGGGCCAGCATGCCGTTGCCGATCAGATTCACGGTGGTCTCGTGTCCGGCGACGAGCAGCAACACCACCGTGCTGACCACTTCATCGTCGCTCAGCCGGTCGCCCTTCTCCTCCGCTTCGATCAACTGCGTGACCACGTCCGCTCGCGGATTCTTGCGGTGATCATCCACCACCTTCCGCACGTACTGCACCAGTTGCAGCAGATCGGGGGAGATGGCCGGACGCTCGCTGCTCAGCGCGCCTGAGTTGATCAGATCGCCTGACCACTTCCGGAATTTGTCCTGATCCTTCTCCGGCACGCCGAGCATCTCGCTGATCACCCGGATCGGCAGCGGGAAAGCGAACTCGGAGATGAACTCCATCCTCCCCTTGGCCTGCACTTTGTCGATCAATTCGTCGGCGATCTGCTGAATGCGGCCGCGAAGCTCGCGAACATACTTGGGTTTGAAGGCTTCGTTGGCCAGCGAACGCAGCCGGCCATGCTCGGGGGGATCGGCGCGAAGCATGTTCTTGCCGCGCATGCGCCCGATTCCAATCATTTCCAGGAAACTTTTCCCGCGCACTTTGCTGATGTCCTTGATCAGCCGGCTGTCCTTCAGTCCGGCGAGCACGTCTTCGTAGCGGCTGACGACCCACACTTCCGTTCCATTCGGGAGAAGCGTCTTGTGAACCGGCATTTCGCGCCGGAGTTCTTCGTACAATGCGTACGGATTTGCCTTGTACTCGGCCGTCGCAAACGGACTGGGCGATGTCTTCTTCACCATGTGCTCGATTCGCGGGTCAGGCGTGCGCGGCGCTATCGCCGAAGCTGGCGAGTGCCGTTGCCTCGTCCGTGAAAGTAGGCAGGCAGTGGATGAGACCGGTCACGTCCAGGACTTCACGTACGGACCCTTTCGGGTTGAGGATTTTCAAACTGCCGCCGTCGCGCTTCAAGGTCACAAACGATTTCACCAGGGTGCTGATTCCCGAGCTATCCATCTGCGTGACCTCGGCCAAATTGATCAGTACCCTGCACGAGGGATCGGCTGCAAGCCCGCGCAGTTCGGCGTCAAATGAATCGTTGCTGTCGCCGATCAAGATGCGGCCCCGCGCATCGAGAATGGTCACGTTCCCGGACGTTCGCAATGAAATCTGGAGGCCCATGTGTGGTTCCTCCTTCGTGCCGCGTAACCGTGGCTCGCGGCACGGCGACTGGGGGCTGAATTATAGCGCCGCCACGGCTCGCATTCACTAGGTCACTTCAAATTCCCCGATGGCGCGTCGCTAATCGCCCAGGTTCGAGAATTACGTTTCGCGTGGCATGGCGCCCGCGAGCATAAGCACGGCGCCGCAATACATCAAAGTATCTCCGAGGTAATTCAGACCGTTGTCGAGGCTGGCGCGATCCACCACTCCGATCGGCACATAGACCGCCAACACGATGACCAGCACGGTCAAGCCCGCGAGCGTTGCGGCTGCGCGTGTTTTCTTGCCGATCAGCAGGAAGATGCCCGCGACGGCGTAAACCACGGCCGCCAGGTACGTCCAAAAAGCGTCCCCGAAAATGTATGCGGGGGTCAGCCGCTCCAGCGGAACGCCGGGAACGTAATTGGCGTGCCGGAATTGCTCGAAGCTGTAAAACAGGATGGGAATTGCAACGAAGTATCGCGCAATGGTCGCAAGAATGTTTGCGCCGCGCTCGCGTCCCTCCGCGGTCAGGCTGGCTGCCAGCGCCAGAGCGCCGCCGCTGAACGATAATTCCCGCAGCGTGAGCGCCAGCGCGATCCGGTCTCGCGGGTCTTGCGCCCATGCCGGGGCGTCCATCAGCGCCACGAAAAGGAAAAACGTTGCGGCCAGCAAACTCGCCGCCAGACACGCCTGAATCCTGGTCACCATGCTGAGCGCGGCCGCGATAAAGCAGGCGCCCACGAAGTACGCCCAAAACGTATGCCACGGAATCCACGCCGGTACGATGGACGCGATGGCCGCCGTCAACGTGAAATGTTCGGTGCCGAATGCCGCCAGCGGCGCTGCGTAAAAAACCGGCCCGAACAGAATCAGCTTGTCGTATCCCCGCGCCTTTTGCCAATCGCCGCGAAGAAAAATCACCGCCAGCCCGATCGCCAGAACCACGCCGCCGGCAAGATACGACCAGATCACCTCGCGGGGAATCGCGACGAGAACCATGATCATCGGCGAATTCACCAAACTGCCGCTCACCGCGATTCCCTCCAGCCCGCCGCGTCGCGGGCCAGTCCTCCGCGCAGTTATCCAGCGGCCGCGGCCGCTGCCGCTTGCGCCTTCTCTTCCGGCTTCACACAAACTGCGCTGGCCAGCTCGACCACTTGCTTCAAGTGCCACCACTCCCGCTCACCCATCAGTCTTCCATCGCTGCTCGCGAAATAGATCGATACATAGCCGTCGGTTGACAACGGCACGCGGATCACCAGACAACTTTTCAGCTCAGGTATTTGGTTGTCGCTCATCGCAATCCTCCCCCGGCCTCACATCAATTTGCGCCCGGAACTCAGCGCCAAAGTGCATGCCATTCTCTCTCCCTGCCGGAATCTCGACAAGGGTTAGTCTGCTCACCGCGGCGGTGCGTTTTTTACGTATTTATCGAACCAGCGAAGCATCTCGTAAATCAGCTGTTCGTTCGACTCCATGGCCGTATACCAATGCGGCTCATGCGGGAGCATCACCAGGCGCGCGGTGCCGCCGTTGCCTCGAATGGCTTCGTACAGCCTGACGGATTGCAGTGGCGTTGTTCCGGGATTCGCGTCTTCCTCGCCGTGCACGATCAGCAGCGGGGTCTTCAGTTTGTCGGCATAGAAAAAAGGAGACACTTTCAGATAAACATCCGTTGCCGCCCAAACCGATCGCCGCTCATTCTGAAAACCAAACGGGGTGAGCGTCTTATTGTAGGAACCGCTGGTGGCCACTCCGGCGCGGAATAAATCGGAATGCGCAACCAGGTTTGCGGTCATTAAGGCGCCGTGACTGTGTCCGGTGACTCCAATTCGCTGGGGGTCGGCAACGCCGAGCCGCACCGCCTCGCCCACCGCGGCCTTCGCATCGGCAACCAGCTGCTCCAGATAAGTATCGTAGGCTTTCTTCGGATCGCCGACGATCGGGAACGAAGCGTCGTCAATGATCGCGTAGCCCGCCAATAGCAACAGCCTGTATTGTCGCAGCCGCGTGAAGGTTTCCTGCGAGCCTACCACCTGGCCGGCTTTCGACGGATCGGCGTAGTCGAGTGGATAGGCATAAAGAATGGTGGGGACGCGCGTGCCCTCTTGATAGCCGGGCGGAGTGTACAGCGTGAACGACAAATCCAGCCCGTCGTCGCGCTTGTACTTCACCAGCCGCTTCTTGATCGCGCGCACTTCCGGCGTCGGGTCGGGAATGTGAGTTACAGCGACGCTGGTGGAAGTAAAGGACGCTTCCCCAGGCGCCGCATCAGTGGATGAACCCAGCGTTCGCGCAAAGGCATTCGGCGGGTCGGCCGGCGATTGGTGCCAGGTGAGAAATTTGTTGGTGTCCGGCCCGATGAAAGAAAGGAATCTCTCGTAGGACGTCCTGTCGCTGCGAAATAATCTTTCCGATTTGAACGTCTGGAGATCGAGCCGATCGAGAAATGGGCGGTCGCCCTCCGGCGAAGAGCCTGTTCCGGCGAGGTAGATCGAATCGCCGTCCTGGCGCACCACGCGGACACCGTTCGCAAGCTGGCGTTCGACGGGTTCGCCTGGATCGGCATACTGCTCGTCCGTTGAAAGATCCCAAAGCAAGCGCGGCTTTGTTTGGGGATCATCCACATCCACAAGGAAGGTCTTTCTCCAGTGCCGGTTTTCGTCGTATTCGTTCAAGAGCGCGACATTTCGTTTTTCGCTCCAGCCAAAGCCGTAATAACGCTGCTCGGTCCGCGCGATTTCGACCGGCGGTGAATTGAACGGCGCCTTCTGCAGCAGGATTTTGTCGCGGGCCGGGACATTCACATTCCAGTCGCCGCCGTCCAGTGCTTCCGCCCATACCAGCGTCGCCGGTTCCGTGGCGCGCCAGGAAAAATCGCGCGGTCCCAGCGGGACGCCTGCAATCGGAACACGGTCCGCGAGTGGCAGCGAGGTGATGGTATGCGCCGCCACATGCGCGCGATCCGTTACGTCCCACACTTCCACCTGCTTTGGGAACCGGTCGTAGGTGGTCACGTACGAGTAGGGCTTGTGGATGGTGGACACCAGTATGTGCCGCCCATCCGGGGCGGGCGCAACGAACTCGTAATTCGCCGGCTTCCCCACGGGCGTGATCGCCGCGGTGGCCTGATCCACGAACGCCAGTTGCGAGGCGGCGAAATAATCGAAGAGATCTTCATCGTGCTTGCTTCCCAGCGTGTCGCGATTTTCGTACGTGCTGCTCTCTCCTTTTTCGCCTTGGGTCTCCTGGATGCTGGGACCGCTCGGCACCACCGGCTCGGGCGGAGGCGCGCCCATCCCCTTCGGCACCAGCTTGACCAACAATGTTTTCTGATCGGGCATCCATTGCATCTCGTCATAGAACATCGGGTTCAGCCGCGCTCCGGGCACTTGGCGCACTCTGCCGGTCATGACATCCCCGATCCATAGTTCCACGGCATCGGCAGCGATGTTCACGAACGCAAACCGCTTTCCGTCCGCGGCCCAGACGGGAAAGCCCGGGCACATGCCCGCCGGAAGCGCCACAGGAATTTCTGTGCCATCGCCGATTCGCACCAGCTCGAATCCGGTGGCGCACGGTGTGATGCCGTAGCCGCCCGGCGTATCGTGCCGGCTGTGGTTTTTCGGCTCAACCCGCACGCCGGCAAGCCGCAGGAAAGGCGTCGCCACTCTCGCGATGGACGGGTATTCCTGCCAGGACACCAGAAGAATCATTTCATTTGTCGGACTCACACTCGGTATCGGCGGTGCGGGCGCGTGCATCACATCCAGAATATTTTTCGGCGGTTTGTCGTATCCGGACGCGCCCGCGTTCGCAGCCGCCGGTGCTGAGTTCTTGTTCGACGAAGCGGAGTTCGACTGCGCCGCCGCGGGCGCGGACGCCGCGCAAACAATCAGCACTCCTGCCAAAACGCAGTTCACCGCTTTCCAGACATGCATAAATTCCCTCCGCTGCAATTCACCGGCAAAGCCTGCGAGACAAAAATGTATGTGGGTTTATGGGTCTTGTTCGTCTCGCGATCCCGCCGAAAAAAGCCGCCATTCCGCGAACATGTTAGGTTGCCACCCGGGTCAAGTCAACGAAGCGAGCGGTTAGCTTGCAGCGCGGGAAAAACGATATACCCCTCGGCGCTGCGAATTCTGACGGTCGCATCGCGTCCATTCATCAAAGAAATGGACGAGTACCCACTCGTCCGGCAGCGTTAATCAGGAGTTGGCGGTGCATCCACGACTTTTCGCATGTGCTACCATGAGCCGCCAATTTGAAAAAGGAGGCGGCAACGTTATGGCAGCCATACACGGAGCGACGGTCACGACCAACGGTGAAGGTGAGCACATTTGGTTCAACGGCTCGTTGACCACCATAAAGGTCCCAGGAAAGGATTCAAGCGACGCATTCGACTTAGTCGAGGTCCTTGGCCGCGCTGGGAATGTCACGCCCCTTCACATCGATCCGAGCTGTGAGACATTCCGGGTTCTCGAAGGAGAACTCCTGTTTCATATCGCTGGCCAGGAGATTCGGATTGGTAGCGGGGATACGGTCGTAGTGCCCCCCGGTGTTCCTCATGCCTTTCTCATGATGTCAGATGTGACCCGACTTCTTGTTCTCAATGTGCCGGGAGGACATGACCGGTTTTTCCTCGCAGCTGGAACAATCGCACCTACCGCGGAACTTCCACCCCCTGCTCCTCCAAACATGGAGCGTCTGAGAGCAGCGGCACAGAAGTTCGGAATCGAAATCCTCGGGCCGCCACCGTTTTCGGCTTCCGCCAGGCCTCAAGTACATAGACCTGAATGACCGGTCTGTCGAATTGCCGAACAAGACCTGCCTAGTACCCACTTCTCGGTCAATGCGTTAATCAGGAGTCAGGCTGCGCCAATGACCTCGGAGGAGGCTTGGCGGCGGTTCAAAGTCGAAGCGGTAAAAAGTGTATCGAATTGCACAGCGCGATCTGAACGCAAAGCGTAACACTGAGTTGGCCGGAGATTGCTCCTGGCCTGAGCAGACCTTTTGAACTTGAAATCTCAAGGAGACAAAACATGGCTGGTACGGGGACAGAAAAGTCTAAATCCGGCAGCTTCGAAGCAGAAAAGGAGTTGCGGGGACAGATGGATCAACGGCAAGAGGGGCGCCGCACAGACGAGCAAAACGAACAACAGGATTTGAATCAGGGTATGGCTACTGGAACACACTCTTCTGCGCACGGCGGGATCCACTGGGGTCCCTCATACCGGATGGGGTCAAAGATTGAGCAAGCACCCCCGACAAAAGAGCAGATTGAGGCCCGCGCTCATGAACTTTACCTGCAACGCGACCGCAGAGATGGCCAAGATCTTGAGGATTGGCTCATCGCAGAAAAGGAATTGAAGTCAGAGCATACTAAGGCCAATTGAGCATCGGATTCTGGGACATTTGCGCACCGGAACTCACCTGTTCGGTTTCGGCGTTAATCGGGACTTGGATGCGAAGACTTCGCGGCTCTCGTGGCGACTCGTTGTCTCCAGTGCATGAGCAGCGTACGATGCGAAACTAAGGTCCAGATCGGAAAACCCCGATTGAAAAGGAGGAGCGGTGATCGAGATACTGAAGGATCTTCCCGAGGGGATCGATGGTGTACGGGCCATCGGGAAGATATCGAAAGAGGACTACGAAAAGGTGCTCGTACCGCTTTTCGACGAGGCGCGACGAGAAGGGCGTCACATCAGATTTTTGTATCAGCTGGGCCCGCAGTTCGAGGGGTTTACTGCGGGCGCAGCGTGGGAAGATGCAAAAATCGGCCTCCATTCTCTGCGGCTCTTCGATGGTTGCGCCGTCGTCACGGATGCAGGTTGGATCCGGGAATCCACGCGCGTGGTCGGGTTCTTCCTGCCGTGTCCTGTGCAGGTATTCGGCAATCAAGAAATTGACAAGGCCATCGGCTGGCTGAATTCGCTTCCCGAAGGCGCCGCTGTGTCTCATCGTGTCCTTCCCGACTCGGGCGTGATTGTGGTCGAAGTCAAGCAAGCCCTGCGCGCGCAGGATTTCGACGCCCTGGCGTTCACCGCCGATAACTGGATCGAAACGCATGGTTACCTGCAAGGACTGGTGATCCATGTCCGCCAGTTCCCCGGCTGGGAGAATGTTGGAAGCTTCCTTCGGCACTTGCGATTCGTCCGCAATCATCATCGAGAGGTAAAGAGGATTGCGATTGCGGCGGACAGCAAGCTGGCCGGCTTCGCGCCGGAGATCGCCGGACTTTTCGTCCAGGCGGAGGTGAAGAGCTTCGGTTACGAGGAACTCGACATCGCAATCACTTGGGCATCCCGGCCCGCCACGCAAAGAGCCGCTTCGCCACAATCCGCGTCGAATTGAGCAAAAGTTCCAAAGGATGCGAGAGTCTGGGCAGGCAGGTGCGACGGCAATCAGTTGCTGACGGGCACTGTTGCGAGATTCGGTATATTGACCACCCGAAGAAATAACGTTTCGGCTTTCCGGATGATCCCAATTCGACGGTTAGGCAGCCGGACAAATCCCATTCTAGTACCCAATATCTCCGGTTTGGGCGTTAATCAGGCCCTTGCCCAGGCGTCGCACGTAGCGGTCGCGGCTCACCACCTTGACCGGAACGAGCCGCAATCGGAGATTGACGGGCGAACTGCGACGATTAGTGCGTGTGCAGGTGGCCGGTAAAAAAGAGAGCTAAGATAACCACTATGACCACACCTATGCCGACCGGGTAATAACCCCAACTCCTGCTGTGGGGCCAAATTGGAAGGCTGCCCAGAAGCGCTACGATCAGAACCACCGCGATGACGAACAGAAGGGTCATGGTTTTGCGGCCTCCTTGACCATTGCGGCCGAGACATTTACGACTTCGATTCGGGTGGACTCACCGACGCGAGGATCTGCCATTTCTGCCCTCACGTCTGCAAGCGCTTCCTGGTACGACTGTTTCTTGGTCTTATTGTTAGACATGCACGGATGATGTCATGCGCGTAAAGTGAATACCGTTCCATTCTGCACAGTTTCCTTTGCGTCCGGTTGACATACCCATAGGGTAGCAACTTCTGATTATTCAGATAACCGCCATCTTGGGTACTGGGACTCACTTGATTGCATAACAACGTCGGCTCCTTAGACCCGGTAGACTTTGGTTTGTCGAGACCAAGGTTCGGGAGGAAGGAGCCGAACATGATGATTATAGGCGTGGATTATCATCCGAGCGATCAGTACATCGCGTTTACGGATACAGAGACTGGCGAGAGTGGCGAACGGCGATTGAGCCACAGTGGTGGAGAAGCGGAGAAGTTCTACCGGGAACTGGCGGCGCGAGGTGCCAGCGTGCGCGTGGGGATGGAGGCCACCGGCTATTCACGTTGGTTCGAGCGGTTGCTGGCAGCGTTGGGTATTGAGCTGTGGATGGGCGATGCGGCGGAGATCAAGACGAGGCGAGTCCGCAAGCAGAAGACCGACCGCAACGATGCTCACCTTCTGTTGAAGCTGCTGCTGGAAAATAACTTCCCAACGATCTGGATACCGAGTCCCGGGAATCGTGATCTACGGCAACTGCTGTGGCATCGGCACCGCATGGTGCAGATGCGCACGCGAATCATGAATCAGCTGCAGGCCCTGGCGATGAACGAAGGCCCACGAAGGAAGAAGAAGCTGTGGAATGAAGCAGGACGAGCACAGCTGGAAAAGCTTCCGCTGGCAACTTGGGCATCACGGCGCCGGCACGATCTACTCGAGTTGCTGGACCGAATGAACCCGACCATCGAAGAGTTAACCGCGGTGGTCGAGCAGGAAGCGAAGAAATGGCCTGAGGTGCTGCGGCTGATGACGCATCCGGGCGTAGGTCCGTTGACGGCACTGGCTTTCGTGTTGATCATCGGAACTCCGGAGCGGTTCCCATGCGGGAAGCAGATTGGCAGCTATGTGGGACTGATCCCGTGCGAGGACTCCAGTGCCGGCCATCAACGGCTGGGACACATCACCAAACAAGGCAACTCCCTGTTGCGTTTCTTGCTGGTAGAAGCAGCACAAGCGGCGGCACGTTGGGATGCAGACTGGAGACGACGGTACATGCATCTGGCGATGCGTCGGCAAAACAGTATTGCCAAGGTGGCGATGGCCCGAAGACTCGCAGTTCGGCTGTACTGGATGTGGCGGAGAGGTTGGGAGTATTCGCAGTGGGTCGAAGTCGGTTCGAACGCGGGACAGCTCGGTACCGGACATGGCGCGCGCACGAAAGCGCCGTCCACTTGAATGAGCATCCCGCTCCCTCGCGAGAGGGAGTTTGAACGAGTAATCATGGTCGAAGTCTAGATCGAAGAGATGTTTGGGTCGGACCGAAACCGACCGAAAGATTACAGACGAGCCGTGGTCATCGACAGGGCCAAAGAACACGACGAACAACGACACTCATTGAAGTGAACGGAGAAGTGCGCTCGAAAACGATTTGACAGGGCCGACATTGTTAGAGATGTCCGGTTACCGCTGCCGGTTCAGACGGTCGATGCAACACCATCTGGTATAAAGCAGTTTTCAAAGGTGGTGTTTATGAGACCAGGAAGACGGTTTGGGCTTTCAGCGGAGCAGAAGAACGACGTGTGGCGTCGTTGGAAGTCAGGGCAGACGCTGCATGAGATCGGGCGTGCTTTTGGGAAAGAACATTCCTCTATTCGTTGTTTGGTGTCGCGTCACGGTGGGATTGCTCCGGCCGTGCGGCGGCGTGCGCTCCTCGCGCTCACGCTGCGTGAGCGCGAGGAGATCTCTCGCGGGCTGGCTTCCGGTTCGTCGATCCGTGAGATTGCCAAGTGTTTAGAGCGAGCGGCATCGACCGTGAGCCGGGAGGTCGCACGGCACGGTGGCCGTCCTGCGTATCGAGCCAGTCAAGCCGACGGCGAAGCCTGGCAGTTGGCCTTGCGGCCCAAGCGCTGCCTTCTTTCCATCCACCTGAAGTTGCGGGACATCGTTGCGAGTAAACTGATTCTGGACTGGTCGCCGAAGCAGATTTCCGGCTGGCTGAAAACCCAGTATCCCGATGATGAGAGCATGCGAGTGTCCCACGAAACCATTTACCGAAGCCTGTTCATCCAAGCACGTGGAGCGCTGAAAAAAGAGCTTATGGCGCACCTTCGGACCAAACGTCGCATACGCCGGTCGCGGCACTCTCGTATTTTTAAAGACGCGCGCGGCCAAATCCCCGAGGCCATCTCCATCAGGGAAAGGCCCGCGGAAGTGGAGGACCGCGCCATTCCGGGTCACTGGGAGGGCGATCTGTTGCGCGGCTCAGGGAACAGTCACATCGCCACCTTGGTGGAACGCCAGTCGCGCTTTGTCCTGCTGATCAAGGTGCCGAGCAAAGAAACGGAAGCGGTGGTGGCTGCCTTGAGTCAGCACGTTCGCAAACTCCCCGCTACGCTGAAACGCTCGCTGACCTGGGACCGCGGACTGGAGATGGCGAAACACAAGGACTTTACGGTGGCCACGGATGTGAAAGTCTACTTCTGTGATCCGCAGAGTCCCTGGCAACGTGGCTCGAACGAAAACACCAACGGGCTGTTACGACAATATTTCCCGAAGAAAACCAACCTGTCCGACTATACCCAGTCGGATCTGGACAAAGTGGCGCTGCGCTTAAATCAACGCCCACGAGAAACTTTAGGTTTTCAGACTCCTGCGAGTAAACTTCAAGAAAGTGTTGCGTCGACCCATTGAGACCACCGCGTTAATCAGGAGTTGAAATCCCCAGGCGGAAATTCGTAAAGCACACCTCCCAGCGATGGCGGCGTTGGAAACCCCGATCCCCATCCGAGTTTGGAGCGTGTGCAGCGACGTGGCATTCATCAATGGCGTGTTCAGGGCTGCGAGTAATAGCCCTGACGAGTGCGCGCGGTCAGGCCGGGCCTTGCGATATGAATTTGTAGATCGTGATATTCCTGCCGATGATCGCCCGGCGGTGGGTCGAAGGAGAGTTCGTAATAAGCCGCCGCATCGCGCACGCACTTTTCAAGTTGGGCAGTGATGTCGTTGCTGGAGTTGAGAGCAACGCCGCCGCTCTGAGTGGCAAGCACCTGCACCGCTAAGTCGCCGACCTGGACCTGGCCAGGTTTGCTGACGCCTTTCACGAATTCCTCCCAGTAAAAGGTGCGATTGCTGGCGGCGTCGGCGGTGCCCAGGGGATCGATGCTGTAGAGAGCGATGCGCGCTTGCTGTAGTAGAGACGAGAGGTCAATGATCTGCGCGAAAATCTCCTGCTGCTCCTTTGAGTCGAGTTCCACTCCGGGCCCGGAGAGGAGCGGCCAGCCCGGCGATATACACAGAATGAGCTTGCGGCCCGGGCGTGAACCTTCGCGTTCCGCAAGGCCTTGCAGGCCGTTGAGTGAATACTGGAGGCGTTCAGTCGCGCCCCAATACCCGGCGGAGCGCGTGACGGTACGGAGGGCGACGGTGAACTGATCCAACGAGGCGCTGAGCGCGTTGCCGTCGGTCGAGAAGTCGTTCTGAATCTGGACGCCTTTATCCGTCAGGACGGCGAGTGCGGTTGGGTGAGCAAGCCGGCCTTCGTCGGCGCGGAGGAATTTATCGAGCTGATCTCGTTCATAGCCGACGGTGTCATAACCGATGTTCACAGCATCGACAAGAACGATGATTTCAATCGGAGCCTGCCTCCCGTCAACTGTCCGGAAAGAGGTGAGAGTCTGTGGAACCTTGTTATCCAAAAGAGTGAAGTCCTGCTGCTGCAGATCGCTCACCGCCGCCCCGGACTTCTCGGTCACGACCACGTCAAGAACCATCCGGCCGTTGCCAGCTTGGGTTGGCCGGCTATGCTGTTGAGTCGAAACTGCGGCGGTAGTTGCAGGTTGCCCGCCCGTCAGCTGAGCGAAAACGCCGGTTAGCATTAACACGGCCATCGCGCAAACAAACCAACACGATCTCGCTCGCACCATGCCACGATTATATAACTTCGGACCCGATAATGCCTCGGGAACGCGTTTGCGGGCTTCACCTTCGAATTTTTCAACGCCGTCGAGGACAAACACGCAACTCTTGAGGCTGGAATTGGAAATCAGCTCGGGAATCCCGTGCCGCAGCCGGAAAGCACGAGCCAACTCAGCCTGACTGGATTTTGATAATTGCTCGGGGGTTAGCCACAGAATACGTTTGAAAGTTTCAGACCCGGCCACAAGCTGAGCCCCGAGCGAGATGGCGGACCACAACTCCGATTCGCCGACTGACTGTGCGTGCACGGGTAACACGATCCCTGCGGCGGTAGCGGAGTCGCGCGCCCTTCGCGAAGATACAGCGAAGCTTAGTCTTCGGAAAGTAACGGCGTATCATTACGCCATGGCAAAACTCCAGATGCCGCGTGAACAGGTCAAGAAGATGCTCGTCGAGCGCATTCGAGCAGGCGAAGATGTCGATGCAAAGGCGGAGGTCGCGGAGAAAAACTGGAGACACCGCGACTGGCTCGATCTCTTCGCGAAATGGCGCGACGACACAATCAAGGCGCTCAAGAACGCATGCGAGGGGAGAGATATTGCACTGGAATTTGAGGCTGTGACACAGACGACGGAGCGCTCTACCGCGCAATACACGTTCGAACATAGGAGGTCAGCAACCCAGGATGGGATTCGCAAACTCGAGAGTTTCGTTGAAGGATTGCCTCTCGCGCTCTCACAATCACCAGATGCCACAGCTATGGACAGCCTGCACCCCGATATTCTCTCAAGATGTCGCGGCCTGTTCGATAGCGGGGACTATGGCGAGACGGTCGAAAAGAGTTTCAAGGTTGTTCGAGATAGGCTCCGCGCGTTGACCAGCTACGAAACTGGATCTGAAGCGTTTGGAAAGGGGAGACTGTACATCCAAGGAGCGGCAGCCGCGCACGTCGACGATTTCCAGAATGGTGTAAAGTTCCTTACGATGGCTATTGATCGTTTCCGAAACGAAAAGAGCCACACTGCGGACGGAAATATCAGCGATCCAGTCCGCGCCTATGAGTATCTGCGCCTCAGTAGTTTGGCTATGCACCTCCTGGACAAAGCGGAGATCCACTAAACCAACGGGCCGCCAGAAGTTCCGAGTACAGCGAACATGCCAGGCGGCCACGCGGCCAACTCCTGATTAGTCGGGTGGTCTCAATAGGTCGATGCAACACTAGTTCGAAGCTCATCTGGCGGGGTTTAAAAGGCCAAATCCGTTCGCCGGTGTCGGTTCAAAGAAAACCCCGTCCTGATTAGGTCTAATTGAGCGTGGTCTAGAAGGTCAATCTTTTCTGAAAAGTACGATCGGAAGCACTGATCAGAGGGTGTTGCGTCGACCGTCTGAACCGGCAGCGTAAATCAGGAACTACGCCAGTTATCCGGGTCAGTGGTGGGGTGATCGAGCGGCCTCGGCTTCGTTGGGTGCCTGTTCGAACGGCCGGCTGCCGCAACTAACCCTTCTGTCTAACTTCCTCAAGGATTTGCTGGAACTCGGGGTCGTCATGCAGACAGCTGAGATCCGGATCGCGGGCCGCCCAGTCAAAGCTGGGAAAGCCCACATCTTTGGCCCTTTTAAGCAGATCCAAAGCCTCGGCTTTCTTTTGAAGCACGCCGTAGACACACGAAGCGTTGTATAGGATGTTGGCGTCTTTAGGACGCAGGGTGATGGCGATTTCGAGTTGGTGAATGGCCTCCATCGCCTTCCCCGTTGCAGCATGCCGCACAGCGAGCAAGATTCGCGCCCGAACGTCCTCTGGAACGGACTCCAACTGTTGTTCCAACGCGTGAATAAGTTGCTGGTGGATCGCTGCCGCGGCCTCTGGTTTTCCCAGCCTTTCCAGGACCAGCAAAAAGGGAATGTACACATTGTAATCGTCGCCGTTCATCTCGACCGCCTGCTCGGCCAAAGCGGCGGCCTCTTGCAGGCGGTCCGACGCGAAATACGCTTGCCCCAGGATCCAATAAACCCCATCACAATCCGGCTTGTGCTCGATCGCCTGGAGAGCATAGCGGACGGCCTCGTCGTAATTCTTTTGCGCCCAGAAAATGCGGGCGCGTGCGGTCAGCGCGTCGGGAAGCCGCGGTTCGAGGGACAAAGCGCGCTCGCATGCCGCCAAACCCTTCTGGATTCCCCGGTCATCACGGTCGTGCCATTCATAAAATAGCGCACACACGTAGGCAATCCCCGCGTGCGCCAAAGCGAAGTTCGGATCGAGAGCGACCGCTTGCTCGTAGAGCTGCAGGGCAAACTGCAGGTCTGTCCGTGTTACCCGCCTCATGTAGCTGCGCCCGCGCAGATAACAGTCGTAAGCTTGGGCATTCTCCGTCGGCTTTTGGGCAATCGCTTTCTGCTCCTGAGGCGAGAGCGTAATGCGCAGAGACTTGGCGATCTTCTGCGCGATTTCGTCCTGCACTTCGAAAACGTCTTCGAGCTCCCGGTCGTAGCGTTCGGACCAGACGGGAAAATCGGTGCGCGTATCGACAAGTTGCGCCGTGATCCGCAGGCGATTCCTGGCGCGACGCAGGCTGCCGCTGAGTACAAAACCAGCATTCAATTGCCGGCCCACCTCCGGCGCAGTCACGGGCTTATCACGGAACGTAAGCACGGTTGCGCGAGGAAAAACGCGAAGGCCCTTGATCTTAAGCAGCTCGGTGGTGATATCTTCAGTCATCCCGTCCCGGAAGTACTTGTCCTCCTCCGCCCCGCTCAGGTTCTCGAAATAGAGTACCGCCACCGATTTCCTCTCGGGCAGGGCGCCAGATGAGGGCGCGCTGGACGCTTCGGCCTTCTCAGCTGCCGAGTGATGGCTTGAATCCATATCTCGCTTTATGCGCTTCAAATCAGTTCGGAGTTCGGCAGCCGTCTGGTAACGCAGGTCGGGATCCTTCTCGAGCGCTTTGTCGAAAACGTTTTCCATCGCCAAAGGCAGGCGAGGGTTGAGTTCTTTCGCACGCGCCGGTGCGGAATGCAGAATCCCATCGAAAATGACCGCTGCGGTTGCGCCGGAGAACGGAACTGTCCCGGTTGCCATCTCGTAGAGCACCACGCCGAGCGAAAACAAATCCGACCGTGCGTTCAGCTCTTCGCCCCGCGCCTGTTCCGGCGACATATACGCAATCGTGCCCATCGAGCTCCCAGGGCTGGTCAGTTGGTCTTCATTGAGAACATGCGTCTGCGTGCGCATGGATGTGGCGCCAACCGATTCGGCGGCGGCCCGGACGATGGGCGTCAGCTTCGCCAATCCAAAATCCAGAATCTTTGCCTGTCCTCTTTCCACGAGAAAGATGTTTGCAGGCTTGATGTCACGGTGAACGACTCCCTTGGAGTGCGCCGCATCGAGCCCGTTGGCGATCTGAATCCCGATCTCCAGGAGTTCCGACATTTCGATGGGTTTCCCGGCAATCCGATGTTTGAGAGTCTGGCCCTCCAGCAGCTCCATGGCGATAAACGGCCGATCTTCGGATTCTCCAATATCGTAAATTGTGCAGATGTTCGGATGATTGAGCGCGGATGCGGCGCGCGCTTCGCGGCGGAATCGCTCGATCGCCTGGGGTTCCTGGGAAACTCCGTCGGGGAGAAATTTTAGGGCTACACTCCGGCCAAGACGCGTGTCCTTGGCCCGATAGACCACACCCATTCCACCGCCGCCGAGCTTTTCTAAAACGCTGTAGTGGGAGATGGTGCGACCTTCGATCGGGGAAGTATCCGTCATCGGCCATGGAGTTTACCCCAGCGCCTTAATGCAGGCAAACGCGCCCGCTGCTACTCCGCCATGCGTGCTAACTCCAGATTCGTCGATTACCGGACAAGTTCGAGGGTGGCGCTCAGAACGAGGTCAACATGCGGCTCGTGTTTGCGGCATCGTGAAACATCCGCGGCCAGGGACTGTGCGCCAGGGGTGATCCCGCATCCTGCACGGCACACACCCAATAGTACCCGCACGGGTAATAGATCGTCCCGTCCGGCGCAATCGTCGGCGCGCCCGTACCGGACATCGTCCGCAAGGTCCACTTGACGCTTCCATCGGCGCGAATCGCAAACATCCCCGTGGTGCCGCCGACGTAAAGAGTGCCGTCCTCGGCGAGCGCGGGCGGCGTCGTGGCCTGAAACGGCGCCGGCGTCTGCCATTTGGGCGATCCGTCGGGTTCCAGAGCGTAGATGGAAGACGAGGTCGCCAGGTAGATCGTGCCATCGGCGCCCACCACTGCGGAGCCTTGCAACGCCCCGTCGGTCGCGAAGCTCCACATTGTGTTTCCCGAGCGGCCGACCGCGAAAAATTCACTTCGATCGTCCGCCACGTAGATCGTTCCGTCGTCTGCCAACGCGGCGGCGCCCAATTGTCCGGCAGTCAATTCGCTGAACCATGCGGATTCGCCATCCGGATTGAAAAGATGAATCCAGTGCTGTCTGGGCAGCGCGATCGTCTCATCGCGCCAGATCGCGGGCGAATTCCGGACGCTCATCCCCACCGTCGCTTCGCCGGGCAGCGACGAGTTCACGTTGATGATTCCCGGGCGAAACGTGCCCTGCGACCACTCCGGTGATTCGGAGCTATCCGGACGAAACGCGAATAAGTCCGAAACCGTATTGGCGTAAAGCACGTATCCATTCCTGCCGATCGCCGGCGGCCCGCCGAATCCGATCATTCCTTGCCGCGGATTCCAGGCCAACGTCCCATTCGGCAGCACGCTGAAAGCAAGTCCGTGCGAACTGGCCACGTACAGCGTCCCATCTCCGCTCGCCGCCAGATAGCTGAATCCCGCCAGAACCGTTTTCCACTGCCGCGTGCCATCCGGAGCGATGGCGTAAATCGCGTTGTTCGCTCCCGCGAAAATCGTCCCGTCCTTGCCCAGCACGATGCTGGCAACCGCGCTGTTGCTGTCCGTATTGAATTTCCACTTCAGGCGTGGTGAGGACGCGTCCGCACCCCCGGCCGCCGCCGCGCCGCCGGAATGCGCGGCGCTGAAAAGAAAATGGTGCAGCAATAGGACCGCGCCTGCCGCCACCAGGCCCGCCATCGCGAATAGTTTCTTCCTGCTCATTTCCATCTCGGACGGACATCTCCCTTACGGATCGCACGAATCGTTCACGCGCTGCGCCAGCACGCGCATGATCGCCGCCCGGGCCGGCTCGGATTCTTCCGCGCCTTGCGCCATGCGTTCGATTTGCGCGTTGGCGTTCTCGACGTTCTGGCCCAGCACGCGGCTCATGTCCTCCACATATTTCTGCCGCTTCGCGCGCTCCACTTGCGAGTTGTAATCGTTGCCGCTCGGAACCGCCGTCATCTGCACCTGCTGTTGCAGCGTGCAGTACTGTTTCACCGCCCGCGCCAGCGTCACGTAGGCGCCCGGCCACGCCGTATCCGCTGCCAGATTTCGCCGCGCAGCCGTCAACGCGAACCTCCATTCGCCGTCCTGATCCGGCCCGAATCCCGCCATCTCTCGCGCTTCGTCGCCGCATTCATCGTCGCAAACGCCGGTTCCCGGAATCGCGTGTAGATCGCCGGCGCTCCCCGCGGATCCACCGTGATGCAGCGCGCGATCCGCGTTGATGTCGTCATTGGTGATGACTTTTGGTTTTCTCCCTTGCGCCGGTGTAGCGGAAGATCCGCCGTTCGCAGCCGCCTTGTCCGGCTTTTTGTCGAGGGGGGTGCTCGGCGTTGCGCTCGTGGAATTTTGCGCAGGCACGGGATTGCCGCTCCCAGGCGATTGCGCCGCAACAGGACGCACTGACCCCAGCCAGGTCAAGGCGAGAACGCAAAGGCCCAGCCGGCGCATGGAGTACGCTTTACGGATCATCGGGATCGTCCACGGGCCGTTGGTAGGGCCGGTAACGCGGCGCCTCCGGCTGGATACACGGCGCGTTCGAAACGCGGGCCTTTTGAAGATTCATGAACGGGACCACGATGCCGCCGTAGCCTCGCATCTGCGCATCGGCTTCGGCGAACGCGTCATTCAGCTCCGACTGCGCAGCTGTGTACTTGCGGTCGAATTCCTCGTCGATCGAGAGCTCCTCTTCGGTTACCTTCTTCGCATCGGCCTTGTTTGCCAGCGCTTCGGCCTTTTCCCGATCGAGCCGGCAGAATCGCCCCTTCGCGCTCGCCAGCCCTGCCAGTGCCGCTTGCCACTTTGCGTCGGCGGTCACTTTGTCAATCTCGTGGAGCAACTCGTGCTTCCACCGTCCTGCCGGGTCCGCCAGGCCCGGCGCGCTCCTCCGCACCATCTCGAAGCAATTGCGGTCGCAGTAATTGATATTGCTGATGTCGATGTCCGCGCTCGCGCCTCCAAGGGCGTCGCCCTTGCCTGAAAGGTCGTCGTTGGTGATCACGTGGTGGGGTTTGGGTACAGGATCGCCAGCCTTTTCAGGATGATTTTCGTCAGGCGCCGCGGTGGGCGTCGGCGAGTTTGCGGGCGGCTGTTGCGGCTTATCGGGATTGGGCGCCGGCGTGGCGGGCTGATCCTGTGCGCGCGCAGATATGGCGGCGGCGCCGGTTAGGCTCACAGCGAGCAATAGCAGGATGAAGGGGCGCTGGCGCACGAAATCCGTCTCGTGGCCCGAGTTTAACCTCGCGCTCCGTCAACTGCCATAGAACTGCGGTGCCGCGCCATGTCGAATCAGCTAACAGAGACGAGAAGCGTTTCTTGCCGGACACCCATCCTTTTATTTCGCCGCCGGAGCAACAGCCGTCACCTTCGTAAACGTCGATTCCAGATCGGATGTCCAAGTGTTGCCGCCATCCGTGGATGATTCATATTTGTGTGCGTATTGCGTCTTGGAAATTTCCTTGTCGGTCAAGCGCGTCTTGATCGTCTTGCCTTGCATCGTCGTCTCGTTTATCCAGGTCCAGGTGTCGCCGCTGACATTCCCTTTTGCCGTGATTTGGTCGCCCCAACTGTCGAATGCGTTGTAGGTGTACATTTTTGTTTCTGGGTCATACCCCAATACGGACATGATCTTAAATTCACCGACGGGCGATTTGTTGTCCGAATGACCCACAATAAAAAATCCCCCGGACACCCATTCCCACTTCTGAGCTGACGACACCGGTCCGGCCATGCCGTGCGCGGTGGATTTGCCCTCTTCTTTCCAGTCGCCCACAAAATATGCCAGCCGTTTCACTTCTGGTCCGGGTTTCGGCGGTCCTTGCGGAGCCTGCGCCCGCAGCGAAACTCCCAACAGCAAAACACAAATCGCGACCAATCCAATGATTCGTTTCACCTGAGATCTCCTTGGCGTTTGAATCCGCGGCTGACGTTTCTCGAATCTCGCACGTTCTGGGCGGACGCACGCTTCAACATTTCCGCGCCGGGGCACTTGCCCGAAATAATACATCCACCCCAAAAATCTTCCACTCCAAATCATTTCACGCGACGCGCCGAGTCGAATCAGGACCTTCGCGGACGATAACTCGGACTAACAAGTACTTTAGCCCCGGCACCCACACGTCGGGTAAGGGCTGCCGGTTCAGGCGGTCGATGCAACACCATCTGGTATAAAGCAGTTTTCAAAGGTGGTGTTTATGAGACAAGGAAGACGGTTTGGGCTTTCAGCGGAGCAGAAGAACGACGTGTGGCGTCGTTGGAAGTCAGGGCAGACGTTGCATGAGATCGGGCGCGCTTTTGGCAAAGAACATTCCTCTATTCGTTGTTTGGTGTCGCGTCACGGTGGGATTGCTCCGGCCGTGCGGCGGCGTGCGCTCCTCGCGCTCACGCTGCGTGAGCGCGAGGAAATCTCCCGCGGGCTGGCCTCCGGTTCTTCGATCCGTGAGATT
Source organism: uncultured Acidobacteriota bacterium (assembly GCA_963814605.1). GTDB lineage: Bacteria > Acidobacteriota > Terriglobia > Acidiferrales > UBA7541 > Palsa-295. Next base: position 72,670 of record CAWFDD010000005.1, read on the forward strand.
GCCAAATGTTTACAGCGAGCGGTATCGACCGTGAGCCGGGAGGTCGCACGGCACGGTGGCCGTCCTGCGTATCGAGCCAGTCAAGCCGACGGCGAAGCCTGGCAGTTGGCCTTGCGGCCCAAGCGCTGCCTTCTTTCCATCCACCTGAAGTTGCGGGACATCGTTGCGAGTAAACTGATTCTGGACTGGTCGCCGGAACAGATTTCCGGCTGGCTGAAAACCCAGTACCCCGATGATGAGAGCATGCGTGTGTCCCACGAAACCATTTACCGAAGCCTGTTCATCCAAGCACGTGGAGCGCTGAAAAAGGAGCTGCTGGAGCACCTGCGGTCCAAGCGCCGCATACGCCGGTCGCAGCACTCTCGTATTTTTAAAGACGCGCGCGGTCAAATCCCCGAGGCCATCTCCATCAGGGAAAGGCCCGCGGAAGTGGAGGACCGCGCCATTCCGGGTCACTGGGAGGGCGATCTCCTGCGCGGCTCAGGGAACAGTCACATCGCCACCTTGGTGGAACGCCAGTCGCGCTTTGTCCTGCTGATCAAGGTGCCGAGCAAAGAAACGGAAGCGGTGGTGGCTGCCTTGAGTCAGCACGTTCGCAAACTCCCCGCGACGCTGAAACGCTCGCTGACCTGGGACCGCGGACTGGAGATGGCGAAACACAAGGACTTTACGGTGGCCACGGATGTGAAAGTCTACTTCTGTGATCCGCAGAGTCCCTGGCAACGTGGCTCGAACGAAAACACCAACGGGCTGTTACGACAATATTTCCCGAAGAAAACCGACCTGTCCGACTACACCCAGTCGGATCTGGACAAAGTGGCGCTGCGCTTAAATCAACGCCCACGAGAGACTTTAGGTTTTCAGACTCCTGCGAGTAAACTTCAAGAAAGTGTTGCGTCGACCCATTGAGACCACCGCGTTAATCAGGACTTAGCTGAACTCGAAGTGATCGCGGCAGTGCTCACATCGGCTAGAATTGGCGAGTCGTGTTTAGCGGGCCAACAGGCCGAATTCTGAACTCTCTTCCAATCGCCGTTCAAGGGAGATTTGAATGATTGTCTGGCGGGGTAGAGGGATCGCGGTAGTCCTCATCGCGTTCGGCTCCCTAATACTCGTCGAGCTATTCACACGGTCACGATTCGGTGAAAAGGGGTTTTATCAAAATCATGGGTGGCCGAAACTTGTCGGTTTCTGGCTGGCTGCCGCGCTCGTGTATGCGCTCCGCTCATGGTTGGGTGGCGGGCAGGAGGCTGTATACATTGAACCGAGGACTGGCAAAGAATCCAGGCTCTCACCTGAAAATTCGCTGTTCCATATCTCCGTTCGTTACTGGCCCCTGATCTTGTTCGGACTCGGGATTGTGTTTTTCTTCGTGCGTGGGTGACCAACCGTCCTCGTAGACGATAGGCCGGATTGCTTTCACGAAATTGCAGCCGAATTTGCCCTTTTTCGTTGGCTAGGTGTTTAGTTATTTCGTGGGCCTTCCAATGAATCTGCGATTGTTTGGTCCGGGGCTTTTGGCTGTCTGTCTTTCCGGCATACCTTGCCAAGGTCAAGCACCGGTCTCGGACGCCCGCATCGTCGCTGCGATTCAGAAATTAACGTCTACTTCAGATTCCAGTCCCCGGATGTTCATTTTCAGATCTTCTATCAGAATCCCGAGCGCAGCACCGAACTCTTGATAGCGGCACTTCAGCCCACGGCACGCGGAAAATATCTGACGGGCCGGCACCCAGAGGCTGTTTGGATTGTGCGGGCTCTACGGTCACTTACCGGAATGGATTTTAGGGCAAGCACATCGGCAGAACTCTCAGAAGACGAGGCGCACTTTCTGGGCCTGAACGGGCAGGATCAAATCCTGTTTTTCGGCACGTGGATGTCCCGCGACTCGGTATGGGTCGCACCGAAAGATGCCCAAGTCGCAATTATCAAGCAATGGCGGGATTGGTTCTCGCAGCACGGTCACAGATTCAAATATGTGAACAATCGAAAATTCGACGACTGGTATTTCTGACCACCAACGAGCCCTCTAACTCCTGCTTAGTCGCATTACCCCACAACTTCCCGAACCTGCCAATCAACACGCCCGGTTGCCCAACCACGTCGCACCTGGCTTAGAATTAGAACGGCAAACTTGCAATCCACGCGCGATTGCCGGGAGTGACGAAAAGATCCTGCGAAGGAGTCCGATCGCGTCTGATGAAGGCCCTTTTGATTTCGTGTTGCCTGCTTGTCTTCGTCGGCGCGATTTCCGCCCAGCGCCCGTTCCGGGAATATCCCTCCGTCGAATACGGAGAATCCACTCCGCTGCCGCCAGACTGGCAGCGGCCCGGCGAATGGGCTTTCGCTCGCCTGATGTACCCACCCGGCCCCAATGACGGTTACCGCGGGCGTTTCGATGGCGATTGGCGCCAGGGCATGTCGCTGTGGACCCAGGATGGGCCGCCCGCCGACCGCTTTTTTGCCGCCGCCGTCCGCCGCCTCACGCGCATTGACGCGCGCTCGGTCGAACAGGACGTAAATCTCGACGATGGCGACGAAGTCTACAATTGGCCCTGGCTTTACGCCGTGCAAGTCGGCGAATGGGGAATCACCCAGCATCAGGCCGATGTCCTGCGCGATTATTTATTGCGCGGCGGCTTCTTCATGGCCGACGATTTTCACGGCGCTTACGAATGGCAGATGTTCGAGAAGCGCATCCGCATGGTTTTTCCGGATCGGCCGATCGTCGAAATCCCCAACAACGATCCCATATTCCACACCATCTACGATCTCGACGACCGCTATCAGATTCCCGGCGCCGAGCATCTGCGGCAGGGCTACAAAGTGCCGGATTATCCCCAGGGGCCTAATGATGGAAAGGGCGCGCACTGGCGCGCCATCTACGACGACAAGGGCCGCATCATGGTCGCCATCTCTTTCAATTCCGATCTCGGCGATTCCTGGGAATGGTCGGATCGCGCCGTATATCCCGAGCGCTATTCCGATCTCGGCTTCCGCATCGGCATCAACTACCTCGCCTACGCCATGACCCACTGATCTTCCCCGGCCCGGCGGCTCTGTCGCTCCAGCGCCATCAAAGCCGCAGATGCCGGCGATTGCGCTTGTGCGGTCACATTCGATAGGCTCTCAGTCATGCCCGAAGTCAAAATCCTGATCAATCGTGCCCCGGTGCTCACGCTTTGGGCCACTACCGTCGCCGAGCGCATGGGCTTTGACCACCACGAGGCTCTCTCGCTCGGCAAGGCCGTGGCCGGTCTCACTGCTCAATCCAAGGGCCGGCGGCTCGGCATTTTCAATCCCGTCCCGCAGGAAATCAAAAAGGCGCGCACCCAAAAAAAGGGAGAGGAATTCCTGATTGAAATCTGCGGAAGGCAAGTGTCGGCCGTCAACACCGCGGATGGAGTCAGGGCGGTGAGCAAGAACAGGCCGATCGACGCCGCCAGCGTGCAGCGCTACCTCGAGAGCAAATTTGGCGACTCGCTTGCCCCGGCGTACGCGGCGATGCGCGCATTGGCGAAAGCCTTCCGGCCGGAGCAGCTCTCGCAGAACGCCTTCACTCTTTACGAGAAATTCCGGCCGCCGATTCCAGCCGGGGTAACTGGCTGGGGAGCAAAGGGGAATCTGGACCTCGATCGCATCGAGTCCCTGGCGCCCTCGAAGTGACCCGCGCCGCGCTGCAAACGCGAGCGCGCCTCGCAGCCTCCCGCAAGAGTTATCGTTCCACCTCGTAGCGCACGCGAATATCGCCGGCGGGATACTTTCGCATGGATCGCAACCGCAGCGGCACTTCCCGGTGGCGCGGCGCCACCAGCGGTATGCCTTTACCGATGAACACGGGAATCACGTGAATGTCGAATTCGTCGATCTCGCCGGCGTCCAGGAACGAGGCGATCAGCTCCCCGCCGCCCATCATCCATATATTTTTTCCGGGTGTGGCGCGCAGTCGCCGCGCAAAGGCTTTCACAGGTTCGGTCACAAATTCAGCGCCCGGCGCCGCCTTCTTCGGCGGTTTCCGCGAGAACACGTAGTTGGCGACCTTTTTATCGAACATGCCCTCTTGGCTCCGCCGGCCTTTCTTCGCGTAATAGTCCAGAAGCCAGTCGTACGTCTTGCGTCCCCACAGGATGGTGTCAATGCTCGCGTAGAACGCGCGCATGCCGTGATCCACTCCCTTCGACGCGCGATCCAGCCATTTCACGTCGCCATCCGGCCTCGCAATGTAACCGTCCACGCTCATGGCGATGTATACGATTATTTTCCGCCGTGCTTTCATAGCGCAGTCTCCTCACGCAATCGCGTCCGCTCGATCTCGAATATAACACTGGAACACTTGACATCGCCGGCCGCGCACCATCCAAACTCTCGCGACCAATCCCAATCCTCGAGCATCGAAACAACATGCCCGCAGTCTTCGTCCACGGAGTTCCCGACACCCACCGCGTGTGGAACCCGCTCCTCGCCAGCCTCAGTCGCAAGGACGTGGTGACCCTGTCGCTCCCGGGGTTCGGCTCCCCGCTCCCGGAGGGCTTCACCCCTGTCAAAGAGCAGTACGTGGACTGGCTGATCGCGCAACTGGAAGCCATTCCGCAGCCCATTGATCTCGTAGCTCACGATTGGGGCGCGCTCCTGGCCTACCGGACACTCTCTCTGCGTCCCAACCTCGCCCGCACCTGGGCCGCCGGAGGCGCGCCCCTGGACAGCACTTACAAGTGGCACGCGGCCGCAAGCCGTTGGCAGACTCCGGAAGTCGGTGAACGCGTCATGGAAGCCACCACGCCCGACGCGCTGCGCCAGGGTCTCATCGCCGCGGCGGTCCCGGCATCGGACGCCGCTGAAACGGCCGCACGTGTGGACGCCACCATGAAAGCCTGCATCCTGAGTCTCTACCGCTCCGCCATCCACGTCGGAAACGAGTGGGAAGCGGACCTCGCGAACGTGCCTCCCGGCGGCCTCGTGCTCTGGGGAGAGAAAGATCCCTACGCCGCCGCCGAATTCGGAGCGCGCTTGGCCGCTCGCACTCGAGCCACGTTTTGTTCCATCTCCGGCTGCGGCCATTGGTGGCAGCTCGAACGGCCCCGCGAAGTCGCCGCACTTCTCGAAAGCCTCTGGAAGTCATGAGCATTGAGCTGCGCGCCTTCCCATTCTCACCGGCTCATACGACAATCATTCAGCATTGATCCGGCAGCGGGAAGCTCTTCGGCGAACGCGTCTCGTGGAGCGCGCCGGAAATCTGCATGAGCGCAATGTCCGAAAGTGGAACTCGATTGAGAAATTTCGTCCTGATCGCGTCCGCGTGCGTCTGTTTCTCGCCATGGCAAGTCGGCATCTGCGCTCAGACGGTGACCCGCGGCAGCGTTTGTCCCCGCCCGTCGCCAGGCAGCCCGATCGCGGAGCCGCAGGATCTGCGCAGCCGCAACGGTCTGCTTCACGTTGACCTGACGCTTCGCAACGAAGCCCAGCCCGACGGTTCCGTCCGCTACTGTTACATGGATGCGCACGGCAACCAGGCTCCCACCCTCCGCGTCAGTCCCGGCGATCTCGTCGTCTTAACCTTAAAAAACGATTTGACGGATTTCAGCCACCCCGCTGCTGCCCGCGGTCAGCATCGCATGGGCGCCGGTGCTCGGAAGTCGAACCCCTGCGCCGGCGCTCCGATGACCTCGCTTTCCACCAATTTGCATTTTCACGGCTTGACCATCCCTCCGCTTTGCCATCAGGACGATGTGCTGAAAACCTCGATTCAACCGGGCGATCCCGTGTTCGAGTACCGCTTCCGTATTCTCGCGGACGAGCCGCCCGGATTGTATTGGTATCACCCTCACCTTCACGGCCTCACCAAAGTCCAGGTGCTCGGCGGAGCGTCGGGAGCAATCATCGTCGAAGGAATCGAGCGCGCCGATAAAGCCGTGGCGGGATTGCCGGAGCGCGTCTTGGTCATTCGCGATCAGGACTTGCTGAACCCCAATGCGCCGCCGTCCAAATCGGAACCCGTGGTGCCGCGCATGCTTTACGATCGCGACGGAGATGCTGCCAACACCGGCACCGGTTTCGGCAAGCCGGCCAAGGATCTCTCCATCAATTTTGTGCCCGTGCCCTATCCCGATTACCCGCCCGCCGCGATCAAGATGAAACCCGAAGCAACGGAACTTTGGCGCGTCTTGAACGCCTCGGCGATCACCTATCTGGATCTGGAAGTGCTCTTTGATCGCAAGCCGCAACCGCTCGGGTTGGTCGCTTTGGATGGCGTGCCTCTCAATAGGTATGGCTTGCCGGCGGATTTTGTAGACTCGCAGACCCATCTGGGTGTGCCGCCGGGCTCGCGTGTGGAATTTGTCGTCAAAGGTCCCCCCGTGGGAGTGACTGCGCTCTTCGTCACGCGGACCGTGGACACCGGCCCCGGCGGCGAGAACGACACCAACCGCGCGCTCGCCACCATTACGGCCTCGGACGATTCCCCGGCTTTGCCGTCCCGGCTTTCCGCCACGCCTGCGCCGCTTCCGCCTCCGTCCGCAGCGTGGCTGGGAAGCGTCGCGCCGGTCATCACCCGGAGACTTTATTTTTCAGAAAAACTGCTCGAGCCGGACAATCCCAATAGCGCCTCCGAGTTCTACATCACCGTGGACGGGCAGACGCCCGCGCCGTTCGATCCCCGATCGGCGATCCCGAATATCGTTGCCAGGCAGGGCACCGTCGAGGACTGGATTATCGAAAACCGCTCGAATGAACTCCACGCATTCCACATTCACCAGCTGCATTTCATGCTTCTCGATTATCTCGGCCAGCCTGTCAACGAGCCGTTTCTTCGCGATACCGTCAACGTTCCGTATTACGACGGCAAGGCGCTCGTCTATCCCAGTATCCGGTTGCGCATGGATTTTCGCGATCCCAACACCGTCGGCGACTTCGTCTTCCATTGCCATCTTCTGGAGCACGAGGACAACGGCATGATGGGCCTGATCCGCGTGGAACCCGCGGCGCTCTCGCCGGCTCCTAAACCGGGCGCCTCGCCCAAAGGATCCAGCAACGAGTCTCCAAGATGACCGCAGCTCAGCGAGGACGGAAGACCATTATCTCGATGTTTCGCTGCGCCGGCTCAACGTCCAGCCCAAATTGATCGCGCAGGCGCGCCAGGAAATCGTTCTTCCCGCTCTCGCTCGCCTTCACATTCAGCGTGTACCGGCCCTTGAGGTTTGTTTCGTTGACCACCGGCCGATCCAGAAAATTCTCCAGCTCCTTGCAGATCTGATCCATCGTCCCTTCGGCCGAAATCCCGGTGATGGCGCTCATGCTGATGCTTGTCAGCGGCGCGGTGGCTTCGCCTCCATCGCCCGGCGTCGCCGGTCTTTCAAAGCTGATGTTGATGGAAGAAATTCCCCCGTCTTCGTCAGCCTGAGGCTTTAGCATCGTCGGCTTGTCGTCCACCCGGGTCACTACGTAAACATCGGCCATTCGCGTATCGCGGCTCGCGGCAAGGTTGAAATGATCGAGAATCCCTTGCTCCAGCCGCTGGTTCACCTGATCGCTGCTTTCCGCCTTGGGCAGAACCATCGAAAAATCGTAACGCTCGCCGTCGTCAACCGTTTTGGGAAGCTCGATGCGCACGCGGCCGACATCGTAAAGCCTGCTCAGCGCGCTCTTCACATCGAATCCCTGCAAGCTCTTGAAATCGTCGCTCCCGTAGTCGCCGGTGCCTGCGATCTGAGACGGCGAAATATGGAGATCGTACGACGGAGGAAAATCCGGCCTATGTTCATCACTTGGACGACCCGGCGCCCGCGCTTCCAGAAACACCTTCTGCTTGTCTATAAACGAATTGAATCCGGCTGCTGCCGGTTTTGTAGGCGTGTTCGTGATCCGCCCTTCGAGCGCCGCGTTCAGCGTGTCCGCGCTCGGCACAGGCTCACTGTCGAACCCGATGATCCGTCCATCCGCTCCCACGATCACCGCCGCCGGCAGCTCGATTCCGTATGACCGGCCCGTGGCGCCCTCCGGATCAAGCATCACGAAACCCTTCAACGGGTTCTCCTCAAGCCACGGCCCGAGAGTGGACTCCTTCTCTCCGGTAACCCAGACGAATTGCACCGACATCCGGGCAAAGCGATCCACCAGCGCATTCCAACGCGCCTCCGCTTTGGAATTGTGCGAAGTGTCGGGATAAAATCCCACCACGGTTACGTGTCCGGCAAGGCTCGTAGGAAGCCACGAAGCCCCGCTCGGCGCGCTCAAGATTTTTGTAAACTTAATCTCCGGGGCGATCTCGCCCGCTTTGGGATGATTGGTCACCGGCCCGTACATGCCGCTCTGCCCAGCGAAGCCGGACGCGGCAAACGTGACAAAAAGCAGCAGGAATCGGGCGATCACCGGCAGAACCTCTGCGCCACAAATTACACCGAAGCATACGGCGGTGCAAGAAACCCAACTCAATCACCAACAGCATAGTACGAAACGGCGTTCAACCTTAGGTCAATGCAACATGAACGCGCGAACCGCAGACGTCCAGCGCCAGTGTTGAACCTGTCCGGCTATACGCAAGCGGATCTGGACAAAGTAGCGCTGCGGTTGAATCAGCGTCCCAGAAAGACTTTAGGATTCCAAACTCCTGCGAGTGGACTTCAACAAAGTGTAGCGTCGACCGTCCGAACCGGCAGCGTTAATCAGGCACTACTTGTACCAAGGTGTACAATCGCGCCCGAGGAATAAACAATCATGTTAAACGCAATCTTCTTCGCGGGGCTGGCCGCCTTAACATTTCTCGTTGCAATCCTCGGTAGGTTGCGCATGCTTCCCCGTGCAAACCTATGGTTGCGGGTCGGAAATGTCTCGTTCGGCGCCTTTTACTGGCAGCTTTTGATATTCCTCGTCTGCACGTTTTTCGGGTTCGCCTATTTTAGCATTGCTCGATTAAAGCCGCGTCCCCTCAACCCAACGACCGGACTCCTAGGCTTTCTACTGATTGCCTTCGCATCTCTTGTTTGGCTGATTTCGAGTTTCCTTACCAGGGACGGTTCAACGCGGGGTCATCGATTCCCGATACTTCTCTTCGCAGCGTTGGGCTGTTTCATCTTGGGTGTGGTGTTTTCCACCGCCAACGTGGCTTGGGGTCTGCTGCGTAGGTAACCGGACAACTTCGTTCCAGTACCCACTTGATTGCATAACAATGTCGGCCCCGCTCGACTCGGGCGGCTTTAGACGGCAGGTTCGGGTGGACGGAACCGGTATTCGGTTCGCACGCGGGACAGCTCGGTACCGGACATGGCGCGCGCTGTAATGCGCCGTCCGCTTGAATGGGCATCCCGCTCCCTGCGGTAACTCCCGATCGACCCCGTAACCGGAGATGTTACCGCCGGCCAAAACCTCCGCGGTGAAAATGGCCTTTCTCCAGCACGCCCCGCACAACGCTCGAAAACTTCTGCGGCAGTAACTGGGGATTTTTCCCAAAACGTCGCCAACTCCCGACTCCGCTTGCCCCGGCGCTGCAAAGATGCTTTCATCTCACCTGATGCACTGGGACTTTGCCCTCATCCTGATTTTTCTCGCCACCGCCGTGCCGCTGCTCGGCAGGCGCCGCATTCGCCACCTCACGCGCATGCCCCAGACCACCAAACGCGATCGCCTCGTGCTCTATGCATCCACCGTCGCGTTTCAGTGGCTCGCCGCGGCCGTCGTCCTGTGGCGCACCAGCGCCCACCAAATCCCCGTCGCCGCTCTCGGCCTCGCCGTTCCAAGTCCGGCGCTGACCGCGATTGTTTCCGTCGTGCTGGCGTCTCTGATTCTGGCAAATCAACTCGTCAGCCTGCGCCGCCTCGCTGCGAACCCCTCCGAAGCTCAAGGCGTCATTCCTCAGCTCGCCCTGAAAATATTCCCTCAGGACTCTGTAGAACGTCTCGCGTTTTTCGCCGTGGTCGTCACCGTCGCCGTTTGCGAGGAATTGATCTTCCGGGGCTTCGCCCAGCGCGTCTTTGAGGACTGGTCCGGCGGCCTCATCCTCGTCGGAATTCTGGGCTCCGCCGCCATGTTTGCGGTCGCCCACCTCTACCAGGGCCAGCGCGGCATTATCACTACGTTCGTAGTTGGCTTGCTTTTCTCCGGCGTCCGCGCTTGGACTGGAAGCCTGATCGCTCCCCTGATCGCCCATTTCATCGCCGACATCACTGCGGGATTTCTCGCACCGGCGCGACTACGTGCTGCGTTGGCGTTCCGCGAAGGCGCCCCGCCGGCAACTGGCGCAGTATCCGATACTTAGGCTGCTCCATATACTACGATCATAGTAATAAGATGAAGACTCTCTCAGCCTCGGAAATCTCAAATGCGCTCGAACCGTACGGTGCAACGATTCGGCCTGCAACCGCCGACAAGATTCGCGCCTACATAACGATTTTGTTGAAGTGGAATCGGTCCATTTCCCTCACCACCGTCACCGATCCCGCGGAAATCATCAAATTCCACTTCGGCGAGAGCATTTTTGCGGCTTCCGCGCTCAAATTCGCCGAAAGTCGGCTCGCCGACGTTGGATCAGGCGCCGGTTTCCCAGGTTTGCCTCTCGCTTTGGCCGTTCCCGGCCTCCATGTCACGCTGATCGAGTCGAACACCAAGAAATGCGCCTTCCTCTCTGAAGTTATCCGGGCATTGGACCTTTCAAACGCAACCGTCTTTCGCGGCCGCATGGAGGAATTCCCGCCCGGCTCGGCGAATTTCGAATTCATCACCGCCCGCGCGCTCGGCCAGTTCGACGATCTCCTGAAATGGTCGCTCGCGCGCGTCGCGCCCGGCGGAAAGGTCGTCCTCTGGCTCGGCGATGACGACGCGCGGAAACTATCGCGTTCTCCTGGATGGACATGGGACAAGCCTATCCTTATCCAGGGCTCGAAACGACGCTACGTGCTCGTGGGATCCCCTGGTCAAGGCCGGCTTTCAGATAGCTCTCGCTAGAACCACAGCCGTTCGGGACGACGGAGCTTTAGCTCCGATTGTGGTCTCCCACACCAGAAGTACGGAATCGACCCCTACCCTCCGGTCCCCGGTTAAAATGTTCCACGTGGAACATTTTCTCTACCGCACCCGCTGAATTGTTCCACGTGGAACATTTTCGCGAGCACTCCCACCCAGCATTCAAAATGTTCCACGTGAAACATCTTGCGCACCGCGAAAACTCTCTGTTACATTCGCGCTGCTATCTGGGGGCTCAATTTGGCGCGAATCATTGCCATCGCCAATCAAAAGGGCGGTGTCGGCAAGACGACCACAGCCGTAAACCTCGGCGCCTCCCTCGCTGCCTCCGAACAACGCACCCTCATCATTGATTCCGATCCGCAGGGAAATGCCACCAGTGCCCTTGGATTTGCCAAGGATCCGGCGCGCCGCACCCTCTATCAGGCTCTGATCCTGGGCGAACCAGTCGAGCGTATCGCCATAGACGCACAAATCGACCGCCTCGATCTGATTCCATCGGACAAGAACCTGGTCGGCGCCGCCGTCGAGCTGATCTCGATGGAGAACCGCGAGTACCGCCTGAAGGACGTGATTCGGCCGGTCCGCGACAAATACGACTTCGTCCTGATTGACTGTCCGCCGTCGCTCGACATCCTCACCGTCAACGCCCTCGCGGCGAGCGATTCTGTTCTCGTCCCGGTCCAATGCGAATTCCTAGCCCTCGAGGGCGTCTCGGAACTGCTGGACACCCTCGCCCGGCTTCGCCGCGCCATCAATCCGTCCCTGGCCATCGAAGGCATCCTCCTCACCATGTACGACGACCGCACTACATTATCGAAACAGGTCGCCGCCGATCTGCGCAGCTTCTTCGGCGCGCAGGTCTTCGAGAGCGTCATTCCCAGAAATGTCCGCCTCGCCGAGGCGCCCAGCCACGGCATGCCCGTGATATTCTACGACATACATAGTAGAGGCGCAGAAAGCTACATCCAACTTGCCAAGGAGGTGATCGTCAATGCCCAGAAACGCGTTGGGCAGGGGATTGAGCGCCCTGATCAGGGAACCGGAACCCAAGCAGGATCAGCAACTTCCGCCGCAGCAGCCGGTAGCAGCGGCGGGAGCGGCAGCAGCGGTGGCCCCGGCTCTGGCCCCGAGTGAGGTTTTTCTCCAGATTGATATTGATCTGATTGACCCGAGCCCATTCCAGCCCCGCAGTCATTTCCGCGAGGAGGCGCTCGAGGAATTGGCGCGCTCGATTCGCGCCAGCGGCATCGTCCAGCCGCTGGTGGTTCGCCGCGTCGGCCCGCGATTCCAATTGATCGCCGGCGAGCGCCGCTGGCGCGCGGCGCAGCGTTCGGCGCTCAGCCGCGTGCCCGCGGTGGTGCGCGATGTGCGCGACGAAATGGCTCTCGAGATGACGCTGGTCGAAAATCTCCAGCGCGAGGATCTGAATCCCGTCGAGCAGGCGCGCGCCTTCCAGCGGCTCACTGACGAATTTCACCTCACCCAGGAAGAAGTCGCGGAACGCACCGGCAAGGACCGCGCCACCATCGCCAACTCTGTCCGTCTACTGCGCCTCGAGGAACCGATCCTCGATCTGCTCGAAGAAGGTCGCCTGTCAGCGGGCCACGGGCGCGCGCTTCTGTCTGTTGACGACCCGAAGCTGCGCCTGGAACTCGCGCGCAAGATCGCTCGCGGCGGCATGACCGTTCGCCAGCTCGAACGCTTCGTCGCGCGCAGCGGAAGAGTGAAGCCCGAATCGCCCGGCGAATCGCTCGATCCCAATACAAAATGGGCCATTGACGAGCTGCAGCGCAAATTCGGCACCAAAATCGTCCTGCATCCGCTGCGGCCCGGCAGGCCCGGCCAGTTGACCTTTGAGTACTACGATGCCGCCGATTTGACCCGCCTTTACGACCAGCTGATGAGAGAATAGAGCTTCGCACCCAGGAGAATCGCGTGGCGTGGGGTTGGTTCGATCGAAAAAAACACGATCCGGCCGAGTGGACCGGCTTCCTCGAGCAGGGCGTCAAGGTCGAGGGCAAGCTCGAAGCCTCCGGCACGTTCCGCATTGACTCCGCGCTGAAGGGAACCATCACTTCCGACGACACGCTCGTCCTCGGCGAGCACGCCACGGTCGAAGGACACATCAACGGCAATTGCGTGATCATCGCCGGCCGCTTCGACGGAGTAATCAACGCCCGCGGCCGCGTGGAAATCCAGCCGAACGCCATCGTCACCGGCGAAGTTCACAGCCCCTGCCTGGTGATCGAGCCGGGCGCCGTCTTCGACGGTCAATGCCACATGCTCGCGCCAACCGAAGCCGCGAAGCCGCTGATGATTCCGATCCGCTCCGCCACCGGCACCTCCTCGCGCTGAGCACACACCCGACAACTTTCGCGTTGGTGAAGGTTTGGTAGGGGCGCAGCATGCTGCGCCCGGCAAAAATTCCTGGCGTCATCCCGCCATCCGACTTCGACTCCGCCACCGGCACCTCCTCGTGCTGAGCACACACGCCGCAACTTTCGCGTTGGTGAAGGTTTGGTAGGGGCGCAGCATGCTGCGCCCGGCGCAAATTCTTGGCGTAATCCCGCCATCCGTCTCCGACGTGGACTCACGTACCGCAGGCGTCTCGCCGGCTCTTGGCTGTTCCGCTGTTTCGTGGCAAAACCGCCGAGAGGACGCCGGCACTACTCGACAATGACTCGCAAGAATTTCTTCTTGCCAAGTCGCAACTCGTAACTCGCGGGTTGATCACCCTTGAGTCTAGCCGTCGGGTCGCCTACACTCTGGCCGTTGATTTCAAATCCTCCCTGCTTGATGATGCGCTCGGCCTCTGATACCGATGACGCTTCACCAAGCCAGGCCAATACTGCCGACCACTTCACCGCGTTCGGCGCGCACATGAGAGCTTTTGATTCCCAAGGGCCGGGTGAAGTCCTGAGGACATTGGGCCCTGGCGTTAAGCGGACCTCCCGCATTTGCCCTGGCGCCTGCCGGTCGCGAAAGACGCGCTGAAATTCGTCGCGCGCTTTCGTCGCCGCCTCCTCGCCGTGAAAACCGGCGATCACCGCGTGCGCCAGCTGCATCTTCGCGTCCATCGGATGCAAAACCCCGGTGCGCACTTCCTCGCGGACGCGCAAAATCACGTGCGGCCCGAAATCCGTCAGCAGATCGTAATACGACCACATCAGCTCATCGCTGATGGACATCAGCTTGCCGAACATTTCGCCGGGCGCTTCGGTGATTCCCACGTAATTGCCCAGGCTCTTCGACATTTTCCGTTCGCCGTCGAGGCCCACCAGAATCGGCATGGTCAGCACCACTTCGGAAATCTGCCCGTACTCGCGCTGGATTTCGCGGTGCACGAGCATGTTGAATTTCTGCTCGGTCGCGCCCAGCTCCACATCCGACTCCAGCGCCACGGCATCGTACGCCGTCAGCAGCGGATAAAGCAGCTCGTGCACCGAAATCGGCAAATTCTTGTCGAGCCGCGAGCGGAAATCCTCGCGCTCCAGCATGCGCGCCAGCCGAAAGTGCCCGCACAGCCGCACCACCTCGAAACTCGACATTTTCCCCAGCCATTCGCTGTTGTAGCGCACCTCCGTTTTCTCGCGGTCCAGGATCTTGTACACCTGCGCGAGATAGGTCTGCGCGTTGGCGTCCACCTGCTCGCGCGTCAGCGGCGGACGCGTCTCGGACTGCCCCGTCGGGTCGCCGATCATCGCCGAAAAATCGCCGATCAGAAAAATCGCCGTGTGGCCCATATCCTGAAAATGTTTCAGCTTGCGCAGCACCACGGTGTGGCCCAGATGAATATCCGGCGCCGTGGGATCCACGCCAAGATAGACGCGCAGCGGCTTGCCGGACTTGGCCGATTGCTCGAGCTTCGCCTTCAGGTCTTCCTCGCGGATAATTTCCGCCGCGCCCTTTTTCAGGTAGGCGATCTGCTCGTCAACCGGTTTGAATTTCGGGGAAGCCAAATATTTTTCCTCGTGTCCCCGCGCGCTGGCGGTTCAATTCGGCAGCCGGATACTTCCATCCTCCGCGATGGGAAACGTCGGATTCCAGGCGACCTCCCACGGAAAATCGTCAGGGTCGGAAAAATATCCCGAATAGCCGCCCCAAAAAGCGTCCTGCGCCGGCTTCAGAACTTTCGCCCCGGCCGCTAGCGCCTCGGCAAGAACCGTATTCACCTCGTCGCGGCTGCGCGCATTATAGGCGAGCGTGATTCCTCCGAAGCCGCGGCCTTCTCCGGCGATATTCGCGTCCTTCGCAAGTTCCGTTCGCGGGTAGAGCGCCAGCGCCATCCCGCCCGCCTGGAAGAAAACGATGCCTTCGGCTTTCTCCACCGCGCGCCGCCATCCGAGGCGTTCGTAAAAGTTCCGGCTGCGCTCGAGGTTCGCAACGCCCAACGTCACGATGCTTATGCGTTGTTCCACGGCGTCCCTCCCGGCGCGCCTACGAATTCACCAGCACGCGGCGCCCTTCGATGCGAAAGCGTCCTTCCAGGACGATGCGCACCGCCTCGGTGTAGATGCGATGCTCCTCGCGCAGGATCCGCTCCGAAAGCGTTTCCGGCGTGTCGCGGTCTTCGATCGCCACCACCGCTTGCATCACGATCGGCCCCGCGTCCAGATTTTCATCCACGAAATGCACGGTGCAGCCAGAAAATTTCGCGCCGTGCTCCAGCGCCTGGCGCTGCGATTCCAGCCCGGGAAAAGCCGGCAGCAGCGACGGATGAATATTGAGAATGCGCTGCGGAAATTCCTTCACAAAATAGGGCGAGAGCAGCCGCATGTATCCCGCCAGGCAAACCAGATCCACATTTTTCTCGCGCAGCGCCGCCACCACCAGCCTGTCGTAGGCGTCGCGCTCCAGCCCCTTCGACGGAATCACGCGCGCCTCGATTCCGCGCGCGCGAGCCTTCTCGATTCCCTGTGCGGTTTCGCGGTTGCTCACCACGATGGAGATTTCAGCGTTGGGGATGCGCCCCGCGGCCACGCTCGCCGCCAGCGCGTCGAAATTCGAGCCGCGGCCGGAGAGCAACACGCCAATCCGTTTTTTCATGGCGCAGCGAAATTAGCATAGTTCGAGTGATCGGCGAAGCGGCCCGCAAAACGATTCCTCGCTTTGCGCGCCGTTCGTGCAAAAAGTCGACGGGGATACTCTCGCGCGTTCGCTTTCTACGATTTCGCCGCCCGCTCCAGCTCCGCGATATCCAGCTTCTTCATCCGCAGCATCGCCTGCATGGCCTTCGGATGCTGAATCAGGTCGGGCAGCCGCGCCGGCACGATTTGCCAGCACAGCCCGAATTTATCCTTCAGCCAGCCGCATTGTATTTCGCTGCCTCCCGCGGTGAGCTTCGACCAGTAGGTATCCACTTCCTCCTGCGTGTCGCATCGCACCACGAACGAAATTGCCTCGGTGAATTTGTAAGCCGGGCCGCCATTCAGCGCCGTAAACGTCTGTCCGTCGAGCTCGAACGCGATGGTCAGAACGCCGCCTTTCGGACCCGGCGCGTCGCCGGTGTTGCGCACTTCCTGCAGAAGCCGCGAATTTTTGAAAACGCTCATATAAAAAGCGACCGCCTCTTCGGCGTTCGCGTCAAACCAGAGAAACGGCGTAATCCGCGGAAAATCCTGCAAGGCGCTCATTTTGTCCTCCTCACTTTCTTTTCAGAAATGATTCTCGGCGTCGCCGAACCCGCGCGCCGCGCCTTCAGATCGGCAGCTTGCCCGAGTAGACCACGCGGGATTTTCCGCGCAGGCCCGCAGCCGCCGCATGCGTAGCGCGCTCCACGCGCCCGATCACATAAAATTTCTCGCGGCGGCGCTTCAATTCCGCCTCCACGCGCGAAATGTGCTTCGCCGGGACCACCAGTATCATTCCCACTCCGAGGTTGAAAGTCATCAGCAGCTCGTCCCGCTCGATTTTTCCGAGCCGCGCCAGGTAGCGGAATATCGGCAGCACCGGCCACGACCCCAGCTCGATCGAAGCCTGCATCTCGCGCGGCAGCGCGCGCGGCAGGTTGCCGGTGATTCCCCCGCCGGTGATGTGCGCCATCGAGGAGACCCATCCGCGCGCCAGAACATTCTTCAGCAGCGGCCAGTAGGGGCGGTGCGGCTTCAGCAGCTCCGCGCCGATTTTGTTTCCTACTTCGGCCACGTAACTGTTGGGGCTGAGCTTGGCCATGCCGAACACCAGTTTTCGCGCCAGCGAGTAGCCATTGGTGTGCAGGCCGCTCGAGGGAAGCGCCAGCAGCAAGTCGCCGGCGCGCACCCGTCGCGGGTCCAGGATCTTCTTGCGCTCCACAGCGCCCACGATGAATCCGGCCAGGTCGTAGTCGCCGGGCGCGTACATGTCCGGCATCTCCGCCGTTTCGCCGCCGATCAGCGAACACCCCGCCTGCTTCGCCGCGCGGCTCATGCCCTCGATCACCTGCTCGAGCGTGCGCGGTTCGAGCTTGCCCATGGCGATGTAGTCCAGGAAAAAAAGCGGCTCGGCGCCCTGGGTGAGGATGTCGTTCACGCAATGATTGACGATGTCCGCGCCGACGGTCGAGTGGATGCCCGCGGCGCACGCGATTTTCAGCTTGGTGCCCACTCCGTCGCAGCTCGCCACCAGCACCGCGTCGCGCCAGCGCTTTCGGTCCAGCTGAAAGAGCGAGCCGAATCCCCCCACCGGCGCCAGCACGCCGCGGCGAAACGTCTTGCCGGCCATCGCCGCGATTCGCCGCTTGGCTTCATCCGCAACCGTGATGTCGACGCCCGCGTCGGCGTAGCGCATGAACGAGGCTCGTTTTCCGAAAGGAGGCAGGCCAATTCGAGAAATTTACAGTGTATGGAACAGACGCTTCCAGCGTATCCGGCCGGGATGGATAAACACGCTGGCGTAAGCTTCGAAACGCTGGAATGCAAATCCCGGTCCCCAGACTTCTTCGGGGTCCGGCGCATCAATGGACATATAGATGATCAGCGGCGTGCCGATAATATTCGCGCGCGGCGCGAATCCCCAGAACCGGCTGTCGCGGGAATTATCGCGGTTGTCGCCCATCATGAAATATTCGCCGGGCGGCACCACGATCTCGCCGTTGACCACATGATTCGAGAAATCTTCCATCCACTCCGTGGTCACGCCGAGGCCCAGTGCGGAAATGTTCGCGGGCGGATAATTTTCCACCGGCGAATCCGCGAAGCCTGGATTGTGTTTCACATACGGTTCGATCAGGTGCGCCCCGTTGACGAACACCTGACCGGCGACGATCTTGATGTGGTCGCCCGGCACCCCGATGCAGCGTTTGATGAAATCGGGATTGCCCTCCTCCGGCAGCGGCGCGCTGAACACGATAATCTGCTGCCGCTTCGGGTTGCGCCACAGCGGCACGTGCCAGGAAGTGAAGGGAATACCGGCGTCGTATCCCAGGCGGCTGACGATCAAATGGTCGCCGATGAGCACGGTGTCTTCCATCGAGCCGCTGGGAATCACCCGCGCCTGCACCATCGTTCCTTCAATCAGAAGGAACGCCACGATCACCCAGAACCAGGAAACCACCTCGCGCCAGATGCGCTCGTTGGTTGTCGCCGGAGCGGCCTTGCGCTTTTCCGCCGCCAGCACTTCTGCCGCGTCAGCTTTCACGATTGTTCACTACCTCCGGATGTTCTTCGTCGGGCGCTTCGCCGGCGCTGAACCGCGCGCGTCTAAAACCTGTGGAACAACCTTCCCCACCGGACTTCGCTCGGGTGAATTACCGCGTCCAGGTACGCTCCGAACCGGTCGCCGATGCGTCCGGTGTCCCACACATCGCCCTGCGCGTTGATGGACATATAGACTATCACCGGCGTGCCGATAATGTTGGAGCGGGGCACGAATCCCCAGTATCGGCTGTCGTAGGAGTTGTCGCGATTGTCGCCCATGGCGAAATAATTGCCGGCCGGCACCACGATCTCGCCTCGTGCGGCGCTCTTGGCAACAAATGCCGCCCAGCTCGGCGAAATACCGTCGCCCAGCAGATAGCTGTCGCGCGGCGGATAGTTCTCCACCGCCGAATCCAGCGCCAGCGGATCGTGCTGCGCGTACGGTTCCTCGAGCGGCGTCCCATTCACGAACACTTGCCCGTGCACGATCTTGATGCGGTCGCCCGGCAGGCCAATCACCCGCTTGATCAGGTCCGGCGAGTTCGGCACGGGCGAGTTGAAGACGATGATCTGCTGGCGGCTCGGCTCGCGCCATAGCGGCACCTGCAACCTGGTGAACGGGATTCCCGCATCGTAGCCCGCGCGGCTCACGATCAGGTGGTCGCCTACCAGAACGGTATTCTCCATCGAGCCGCTGGGAATCATTCGCGCTTGCACCACCGTGGCTTCCAGCAGAAAGAACGCCATCACCACCCAAAACCACGACAGCACCTCGCTCCACAGGCCGATTGCCGCTCGCCGTGGGCTTCCCGTCCGCGTCCGCCGGAACTTTCCGGACCTCAGCTTTCACGATGAGCCTCCACTTCCAGTTGCACCAGCTCCGTCGGATAGCTGCCGGTGTAGCAGGCGGTGCAGAATTTCCCTTCGGTGTCGTCCACCGCGGCGCGCAGCGACGGAAGCGAAAGATATCCCAGCGAATCGGCGCCCAGGAATTTGCGGATCTGCTCGACGGAATTGTGCGAGGCGATCAGTTCCTCGCGCCGCGGCGTATCCACGCCGTAATAGCATGGCGAAATCGTGGGCGGGCAGCTGATGCGCACGTGTACTTCGGTGGCCCCTGCTTCGCGCACCAGCCGGACGATTTTGCGGCTGGTGGTTCCGCGCACGATCGAATCGTCCACCAGAATCACGCGCTGGCCCTCCAGCATGCGCCGAATCGGGTTCAATTTCAGCTTCACGCCGAAATCGCGAATGGCCTGCTCCGGCTCGATAAACGTGCGTCCCACGTAATGATTGCGGATCAGGCCCATGCGGAACGGGATTCCGGATTCCGCCGCGTAGCCCACCGCCGCGGGCACGCCCGAATCGGGCACCGGCGTCACCATATCCGCTTCCACGGGATGCTCGCGCGCCAGCAAACGCCCCAGTTGCTCGCGGCTCTGATTCACCGGCCGGCTGAACACCACGCTATCGGGCCGCGAAAAATAGACATGCTCGAAAATGCATTGCTGGTGCTGCTTTTCGGGCGCGAAGCGAATGGACTCGATCCCGCCGCGCGAAATGCGCACCATTTCGCCGGGCTCGACCTCCCGAACGTACTCCGCATCAATCAGATCGAACGCGCAGGTTTCCGATCCCGCCACCCATGCGCCGTCCAGGCGTCCCAGAATCAGCGGCCGGAATCCGCGCGGGTCGCGGATGGCGTACATCTCGTCGGTGGTCAGCAGCAGCAGCGAATACGCGCCCTCCACTTGATTCAGCGCCTCGGCCAGCGCGCCGGGCAAATTGCGCGCGTTGCTGCGCGCGATCAGATGCACGATCACTTCCGTGTCGCTGGTGGTCTGGAAAATCGCGGCGCGATGCTCGAGCCTGCGGCGCAGTTCGATGGCGTTGGTCAGGTTGCCGTTGTGGCCCAGCGCCAGCTTGCCCTTGTTGAAATCGATGGCGATAGGTTGAGCATTAATCAGCGTGTTGTCGCCGGCCGTGGAATAGCGCGTGTGGCCGATGGCCGCGGGCCCCGGCAGCCTCTCGATCACTTCCGGCGTGAAAATTTCCTGCACGTGCCCCAGGCTGCGATGCAGATGCAGATCCACTCCATCGGACGACGCGATGCCCGCCGATTCCTGCCCGCGATGCTGCAGCGCATAGAGCCCGAGATACGTCAGCTTCGCCGCCTCGGGATGCCCGAACACGCCGAACACCCCGCAATGATCGCGAAAATGATCGTCGTCGATTTGGATCAGCTTGCTCATCACTGCGCTCTCGATAGCTTTCCCGAGCGATTCGCTCCAGCCGCGCCGAAACGAATCCATTTCACCTCGAATCACAGCAGCACCATTCATTTGGATGCGAAATTCGCCGCGCGTGACACTTCCGATTTGCTGAACGCGAACACCACATTGTGCCGCAATCGCCGTCGCACGGGCAAGCGACGCGGACGCAAGCGATACGACCGCGCGCGCGCCGCGCTCGCCAAACAGCGCAATTTCAGCGCGCTCTTCCGATCCACCGAGATCAATCTGCGCGGAAACTCCGTCGCCATCGAAGCAGCACTCCGCCAGCGTCACCGCGATCCCGCCGTCGCTCACGTCGTGCGCCGAAAAAATCGCCCGCTCCTCCGCCATTTTCACCAGGCACTCGATCAATCGCTTCTCGGCCGCCAGATCAATCGCCGGAGGCGCGCCCGCCGCAATCCCATGAATCGCCTTCGCATACTCCGACGAAGAAATCTCATTCCGCTGCTGCTCGCTCGAAGCAATTGCCGCGCCACCGGCGTCCAGCAGCAAAATCAAATCCCCCTCGCCGCGAAATCCCGAGCCCAGCGCGCCATCCGCATCTTCAAGCAATCCCAGCACGCCCAAAACCGGCGTCGGATAGATCGGCTTCCCCAGCGTTTCGTTGTAGAAGCTCACATTCCCGCCGGTAATCGGCGTCTCCAGCACGCGGCACGCTTCCGCGATGCCGTCAATCGCCTCCGAAAATTGCCACATCACCTCCGGCTTTTCCGGATTGCCGAAATTCAGGCAGTTGGTCGCCGCAATCGGTCGCGCCCCGCTGCACGCCACGTTCCGCGCCGCTTCGGCCACAGCATGCATCGCCCCCACGCGCGGCGATAGCCAGCACCAGCGCCCGTTGCCGTCGGTAGAAAGCGCGATCGCCCGCTTCGTTTCCTTCAATCGCAGCACCGCCGCATCGCCCCCGCCGGGTCCCACGCGCGTGTTCGTGCGCACCATCGAATCGTATTGCTCGGTCACCCAATATTTCGACGCGATCGCCGGCGAAGCCAGCAGCCGCCGGAAATTCTCCGTAAGGTCCGCGCCCTCGCGCGCAAACTCAATCAGCGGCGCGCTCGCAGCCGTCGCCGCCCGCGGCGCCGCCATCGGCCGCTCGTAGCGCGGCCCCTCCTCTGCCAGCGCGTGCGCCGGAATTTCCGCCGCCACCATTCCGTGATTCAGCACCCGCAGCTTGCCGTCGTCCGTCACCCGCCCGATTTCCACCGCATCCAGGCCCCATTTGTGGAACACATCGAACACTTCACGCTCGCGCCCGCGCTCCGCGACCAGCAGCATCCGCTCCTGCGATTCGCTGAGCATCATTTCATACGGCGTCATGCCGGTTTCGCGCTGCGGCACACGCGCCAGATCAATTTCGATTCCCGCGCCGCCGCGCGATGCCATCTCCGAACTCGTGCTGGTCAGCCCCGCCGCGCCCATATCCTGAATCGCCACGATCGCGCCTGTGCGCATCGCTTCCAGGCACGCCTCCAGCAGCAGCTTTTCCATGAACGGGTCGCCGACCTGCACGTTCGGCCGCTTCTGCTGCGATTCCTCGCTGAATTCCGCCGACGCCAGCAGCGACGCGCCGTGAATTCCGTCCCGCCCCGTTTTCGCGCCCACGTAAATCACCGGATTTCCTGCGCCGTGCGCGCGCGCAAAAAAAAGCTCGTCCTTGCGCGCGATTCCCAGCGCCAGCGCGTTCACCAGCGGATTTTTCGAGTAGCACGGCTCGAACATCACCTCGCCGCCCACCGTCGGCACGCCGAAACAGTTCCCGTAAAACGCGATGCCGCGCACCACGCCGTCCAGGATCCGGCGATTACTCGCGGTCTCCCCCGGCGTTGCGTTCGTCAGGGCGAACGTGCTTTAGCCGTGCCGTATCCCGCAGCCGCGCCGTTGCAAAGCCGGCGCTTGACGGCGCCTGAGCGTAATCGGCCCAAACCGCAGCGAATCCAGCACCGCAATCGGCCGCGCCCCCATGGTGAAAATGTCGCGCAAAATTCCGCCCACGCCGGTTGCCGCGCCCTGGAACGGCTCCACAAAACTCGGATGGTTGTGCGACTCGATTTTGAATACCGCCACCAGCCCGTCGCCGATGTCCACCACGCCCGCATTTTCGCCGGGGCCCTGCACCACGTGCGCGCCGCGCGTCGGCAGCCGTTTCAAATGCACGCGCGAGGATTTGTAGCTGCAGTGCTCGCTCCACATCACGCTGAAAATGCCCAGCTCGGTAAGATTGGGATCGCGCCCCAGGATTTTCTGCGTGCGCGCGTATTCGTCGGCGGAAAGACCGTGCTCGGCCGCGATCTGCGGCGTAACTTTAATTTCGGTGTCGATCATTCGGCGATGGTTTCGTAGCAGCCGCCTTCAGGCGCGCGCCTTTGACTTTCTCTGCGTTCTCTGCGTCTCTGCGGTGAGTCTCTTGTTTTTTCCTCTGTGAACTCTGTGCCTTCTCCGTGCCCTCTGTGGTAAATCTTTCTCTTAAGGGGTTAGGCGGACACGCGTTCGGCACTCCGCCGCTTTTGACTTTCTCTGCGTTCTCTGCGTCTCTGCGGTGAGTCTCTTGTTTTTTCCCTCTGTGAACTCTGTGCCTTCTCCGTGCCCTCTGTGGTAAGTCTTTTTCTTAAGGGGCTAGACGGACACGCGAACGGCGGAGCGTGCCGGCTCTTTTCCTTCGGCGCGCGAAACGCTCTCAACCATGGACCGCAAAATCACCAGCCCATCCGCCGAGCCAAGCGGCGATTCCACCGCCCGCTCCGGATGCGGCATCAGCCCGACTACATTTCGCTCCCGATTGCACAAGCCCGCAATCGCGGCCAGCGCCCCATTGGGGTTCGCCTCGAAATCATCCGGCCCGGCATCGCGCCCATCGGCGTGAACGTAACGAAAAACAATCTGTTTGTTGCGCTCCAGATCCGCGAGCGTGGCCGCGTCGCAGAAATAATTCCCCTCCATGTGCGCAATAGGCATTTTCAGGATTTGCCCGGGACGCGCCGCGCAGCTAAACGGCGTCTCCGTGTTCTCCACGCGCACGTGCACCTGGCGGCACAGAAATCGCAGCCGCTCGTTGCGCAGCATCGCGCCGGGCAGCAATCCCGCTTCGAGAAGAATCTGGAATCCGTTGCAGATGCCCAGCACCAGCCCGCCCGACCGCGCAAATCCGCTGACGGCCTTCATCACCGGCGAAAATCGCGCGATGGCCCCGGTGCGCAGATAGTCGCCGAACGCGAATCCGCCCGGCAGGATGATGGCGTCGAATCCGGAAACTTCTTCCGACTGGTGCCAGATGAGCTCAACCGGCTGCCCGATCACCGAGCCGATGGCGTGATACGCGTCGTCGTCGCAATTCGAGCCGGGAAATTGCACCACGCCGAATTTCATGCCGGGATTTTAACACACGCGGGCGAGCCTCACGGAATTTCGGTGTGTAAACCGGCTAAAAGCGGCAGTGAAGACTAAAGTTTACGTCTTCACGGATTACGGGCACAGGTAAAACGGTATGAGCAGAGGGTCCTTCCAAAAAAGCCTTGTAAGGCCACCTTCCTTTCTTGCACAATCCGGCCGAGTTCCAACTCGACAAGGAGGTCGTCCCATGGCAACGATCACGACCAAAGACGGCGTTGAGATTTATTACAAGGACTGGGGCAAAGGTCAGCCCATCGTGTTTAGCCACGGCTGGCCGCTGTCGGGCGATGATTGGGACAACCAGATGTTGTTCTTCGGCCAGCGCGGCTATCGCGTAATCGCTCATGACCGGCGGGGGCACGGGCGTTCGAGCCAGACCTGGGACGGCCATGACATGGATCATTATGCTGACGATCTGGCGGCGCTGACAGCACACCTCGACCTCAAGGATGCGATTCATGTCGGCCACTCGACCGGCGGCGGCGAAGTGGTGCACTACCTGGCTCGCCACGGCGAAAGCCGGGCGTCAAAAGCAGCGATCATCAGCGCAGTGCCGCCGCTGATGCTGAAGACCGCAGCCAATCCGACCGGTCAGCCGAAGGAGGTGTTTGACGGATTGCAGGCAGCACTCGCCGCCAACCGAGCCCAGTTCTATTACGATGTGCCTGCCGGACCGTTCTATGGTTACAACCGGCCCGGTGCGAAACCCGATCAGGGAGTGATCTGGAATTGGTGGCGCCAGGGCATGATGGGAGGCACCAAGGCTCACTATGACGGCATCGTCGCCTTCTCCCAGACGGACTTCACCGAAGACCTCAAGAAGATCACCGTGCCGGTCCTGGTGATGCATAGCGAGGACGACCAAATCGTGCCTTATGTCGCGGCTGGTCCGCTCTCGGCCAAGTTGCTGCGGAACAGCACTTTCAAAAGCTATAAGGGCCTTCCGCACGGCATGCCCACGACCAATGCCGACCAGATCAACTCCGATCTGCTTGCCTTCCTGAAAGGCGAGGGAAAAGGTGCAGGCGCGTAAGAGACCGTCTGCGTAGGAGGGCGGTACGGCGTTCGTTTATCTCCGAACGACAGTTCGCGGCGTATTCCGTTGCGAATTATGCTCGGCGGCGAATTTTTTATCGTCAACTCCTGATTAACGCTGCCGGTTCAGGCGGTCGATGCAACACCATCTGGTATAAAGCAGTTTTCAAAGGTGGTGTTTATGAGACAAGGAAGACGGTTTGGGCTTTCAGCGGAGCAGAAGAACGACGTGTGGCGTCGTTGGAAGTCAGGGCAGACGTTGCATGAGATCGGGCGTGCTTTTGGGAAAGAACATTCCTCTATTCGTTCTCTGGTGTCGCGTCACGGTGGGATTGCTCCGGCCGTGCGGCGGCGTGCGCTCCTCGCGCTCACGCAGCGTGAGCGCGAGGAAATCTCCCGCGGGCTGGCCTCCGGTTCCTCGATCCGTGAGATTGCCAAGTGTTTAGAGCGAGCGGTATCGACCGTGAGCCGGGAGGTCGCACGGCACGGTGGCCGTCCTGCGTATCGAGCCAGTCAAGCCGACGGCGAAGCTTGGCAGTCGGCCTTGCGGCCTAAGCGCTGCCTTCTTTCCATCCACCTGAAGTTGCGGGACATCGTTGCGAGTAAACTGATTCTGGACTGGTCGCCGGAACAGATTTCCGGCTGGCTGAAAACCCAGTATCCCGATGATGAGAGCATGCGTGTGTCCCACGAAACCATTTACCGAAGCCTGTTCATCCAAGCACGTGGAGTGCTGAAAAAGGAGCTGCTGGAGCACCTGCGGTCCAAGCGCCGCATACGCCGGTCGCAGCACTCTCGTATTTTTAAAGACGCGCGCGGTCAAATCCCCGAGGCCATCTCCATCAGGGAAAGGCCCGCGGAAGTGGAGGACCGCGCCATTCCGGGTCACTGGGAGGGCGATCTCCTGCGCGGCTCAGGGAACAGTCACATCGCCACCTTGGTGGAACGCCAGTCGCGCTTTGTCCTGCTGATCAAGGTGCCGAGCAAAGAAACGGAAGCGGTGGTGGCTGCCTTGAGTCAGCATGTTCGCAAACTCCCCGCGACGCTGAAACGCTCGCTGACCTGGGACCGCGGACTGGAGATGGCGAAACACAAGGACTTTACGGTGGCCACGGATGTGAAAGTCTACTTCTGTGATCCGCAGAGTCCCTGGCAACGTGGCTCGAACGAAAACACCAACGGGCTCTTACGACAATATTTCCCGAAGAAAACCGACCTGTCCGACTATACCCAGTCGGATCTGGACAAAGTGGCGCTGCGCTTAAATCAACGCCCACGAGAAACTTTAGGTTTTCAGACTCCTGCGAGTAAACTTCAAGAAAGTGTTGCGTCGACCCATTGAGACCACCCGACTTATCAGGAGTTATCGGCAAATGCCGCACGCGGTTTCTATTTCCGAAAGGGACCCTACGGGCTTAAAAGCTTGTCCACTGGATCGTAGAGCGGTTACTAATCGAGTCGCAGTTGCATGGCGCGGAAATCGAGCGTGAACCCTGAAATCAAAGCATCCGTACCGAGCGTTCCGTCCCGGTAACTTTTGTCTCCGGCGGGCTGCTGTTCGACCAGACTGACCCTCGTCAGCTCCTCTGTGCGTCCGAGGATGTCCAAGCGAAGTGTGGGAAGCACCTGTGCCTCGCGGGTCACCATGCCGCCTGCGCCTGCGGTCTGATCCCGCTTGTTCTTTAAAGAAGCGATTTCGTCCGGCATCAAAGAATCGCGGAAGGAAGGATTCACCGAGGTTGCGTTTGCTCCAGTATCGAGATCCATCTCGAGCCTCCGGCCCCCGTGCTGCACGTCGATGACGAGATCCCATCCATCCAGAAATAGATTCGGCTCCCCGTCTGCACTAGCTCCCTTTGTTTCGATACGAACCACGCCTTTGCCAGAGATCGCCACACGCCCGAGCGACCGCAGAACTGGCATGCCCAGGATCCCCCGAATTTGATACTTCAACGGACCGACGTAGAGAGCCTTGTCGGAAAGCACGAGAAAAACCACGTTTCTGAGGTGCGCGTTGCCAAATCGCAGGTCGCCCGCGATGGCCACGCGCAGCGGATTCTTCTTGCCTGTGGACCCTTTGACGTATGTTTTCGTTTCGCGCGGCGTGAGTCCCATTTTGGCTGCCTCAGATTCAGAAACAGTCGACCAATTCGCCCCTGTATCGAAAATCCATTTCCCTTTCTGGCCATTCACCTCCACTGGTACGTCCCAAGAGCCTAGGGGGCTGAACTCAGCTTGCGTCGCAGTCTCTTCCCCAAACTCGGCAGTTTGAGGAGCAATATCCGCAAGCGATTCATAGAGCGCTCGGGAATTCTCAGTATCAGCCCGATCGATATCATTAGGGGGAGCCAAACGGAGTACCTCGCTCAACGCGAGCGCGGCATCACCGTAGCGGCCGAGGCGTACGAGTGCAGAAGCCAACTCCTCATAAGCTTTCCGTTGCAGCCCCTGATCGCTACTGGCCGCCAGGAACTTCTGAAGGTCCACAACTGCAGCTGGCTCCTGCCCGAAGCGGCTTTCTACCAGCGCGCGATAGAAAAGATTTTCGGGATTATTCCAGTCCGCTTCCTCAAGTGCCTCGCGCAGTTCGAAGAACTGACCCTTTTCCTGCAGCTGACGTAGCTGCGGGACGTCAACTGTGGTCAATGACAAACAGCAAATCAGTCCCAACAAGCACCGCATTGCCCTCATCGTACCCGCCGCCTTTTTAGGTAAGAGCTGCCCGCTTAGACTATCGTTCCGACGATTGAGTTAGCCAACTCCTGATTAACGCCCTAACCCGAAAAGTGGGTACTGTCACCAACGCATCCGGCGAACAACGACTTGCCCGCGTCACGATTTAGTTAGGCCGCGCTGAGCGGTCCGTACGTCTGGACGGCGACTCGGGCCTTGCTCGTGAATGCAGGGCCAGGGCCAGTCGTAGCGATCGAAGCGGCCACGTTTACGCCGCCAGCCGCACCCCCTAGTCGCTCCCAATCGCATTGCGTCACTTCATCAAGTTTAAGATCCCCGAATACCCTTTTGCATCGAAGGATCGGGTCTGTCATCAGCCTTCCCGCAGCCATTGCAAGCAAATTTCCCGGTTCATTAGTAAAGTAATTGTGCCCACATGATGGCCCCGGCCAATTCCATCAGCTCCCCTCCCGATCTTTCCTCGCCGTCCGCTTCCGCCATGCGCCTTCTGCCCTGGCTCGTGGCCGTCGCCTTTTTCATGGAATCGCTCGACACCACCATCCTGAACACCGCCGTCCCTGCCATTTCCGAAGCGCTGAAAGTCGCGCCGCTGAGCATGAAATCCGTCCTCGCCAGTTACACCCTGAGCCTGGCCGTCTTCATCCCCATCAGTGGCTGGATGGCCGATCGCTTTGGCACCCGCCGCGTGTTTGCCTCCGCCATCGGCATTTTCAGCCTGGGCTCTTTTCTATGCGGCATTTCGAACGACATTCATTTGCTGGTCGCCTTCCGCGTCCTGCAGGGCTGTGGAGGAGCCATGATGGTCCCTGTGGGCCGGCTCACTCTGGTGCGCTCGTTCGCCAAATCCGAGCTTGTTCGCGCCATGAGCTTCGTCGCCATTCCCGCCCTGGTTGGGCCCATGCTCGGACCCATCGCCGGCGGCCTGATTGTCGGATATCTCCACTGGCGTTTCATTTTTTTCGTGAATATTCCCATCGGTCTCGTCGGCCTGCTGATGGTCTATATACATCTGCCGGATTATCGCGAGAAAACCCACCCCCTCGACATCGTCGGTCTGATCCTGTTCGGTTCCGGCATCGCCTTGTTGTCCTACGTGCTGGAGATATTCGGTGAGCATGGCCTGAGCTCGCTCGAAATCCTGGGGCTGTTGGCGATCTCTCTTTCGCTCATCGTGGGCTACTGGCTTCATGCCCGCGCGATTCCGTTCCCCTTGCTGCAGTTGAGTCTGTTTCGCATTCGCACCTTCGCCGCGGCGGTCAGCGGCGGATTCTTCACCCGCATCGGCATCGGCGGAGTGCCCTTCCTGCTCCCTCTTCTTTATCAGGTTGGCCTGGGATTCACGCCCATTCAGTCCGGCCTGCTCATCATGCCCCAGGCTCTGGCGGCCATGAGCACCAAGTTCCTGTTGCCGCGAATTCTCCATCGCCTGGGCTACCGCGGCGTGCTCATCTCCAACACCATCATCCTCGGCCTGCTTCTTTTTCTGTTCGCCACCATCGGCCTGCGCACGCCCGTTTGGGTGATTGTCTTGCAGGCCTTCTGCTACGGCGCCTTCACTTCGCTGCAATACACCAGCATGAACACGCTCGTTTACGCCGATATCACCGATCCCGACACAAGCAACGCCAGTTCCATCGCCAGCACCATGCAGCAGATGTCCATCAGTTTTGGCGTGGCTACCGCCGGATTGGCCGCCGCGTTTTTCGTTCCCGATCGTTTCCACGCCAGCCAGGCCCAGATGATCCGCGGCATCCATGAAGCGCTCTTCGCCCTCGGTGCCCTCACCATTTTTTCCACCATCGTTTTCAGCAATTTGAAACGCGGCGACGGCGGAAATGTCAGCCAGCAGAAGGTCGTTCACGAAAGCTGACGAACCCGGCGTGCTTTCGCGCCGCGCCTGCCAATCGTCTTCGTCGAATCAGTGGGAGCTGGACGCGGGCTGCGACGCGGCTCTTTCGGGGTACAAACGTTCGAACTCGGGGTCACCGTGAAGAGGTGTGAGCGAGGGGTCGCGGCGGGCCCACCCCGCGTCTTTGAATCCCGCTTCCCAGGCCTTGTGCAGGGTCTCCAGCGCTTCCACCTTCTTGTGCAGAGCGCAATACACGCAGGCCGCGTTGTAGAGAATGGAGGCTTCATTCGCGCGCAAGGTCACCGCCAGGTTGAGTTCGCGCAAAGCGTCGTCCGACCGGTCCAGATCGGCGTAGTATGCTCCTAAAAGGACCCGCGCCCGGGGATCCTCGGGCACTTGCTTCAAATGATTCTCCAGCACGCCGATGGCTCGTTGCAACATATTGCGTCTGGCTTCGTCTTTGCCGATCGCGCCCAGAGAATTCATGATTGGCACGTACACGTTGTAATCCTCGCCGCTCGCTTCGATGGCCGCTTCCGCCACGTCCACTACTTCCTGGTATCTTCCCGCGGCAAATAGCGCGCGGCACAGCAGATAATAGGCTCCTTCGCAGTCGCGTTTTCGTTCGATCGCTTTTCTCACCATGCGCACGGTTTCATCGTGCAGTTCCGCTGCGTAAAGCACCCACGCCTGGCTCACCTGCACTTCCGGCAGGTCCCAGCGCAGAGCCACCGCTCTGCCGGACGCCTCGCGCGCGCGCTCCACCCACACCTGATCGCGGCTGTAATTGCAGTAAAACATCGCGCAGGCGTTGGCGCACGCGGCATACGCCAGCGCAAAGCTCGGATCGATGGCCACCGCGTTCTCGAACATCTGCAGCGCGAATTCCAGGTCCTGCCGCGTCTGCCGCCGCGCGTATCTCTTTCCCCGCAGGTAGAGGTCGTAGGCTTGCAGGCTTTCGGTCGGCTTCACCGCCAGCGCTTCCAGCTCCTGCGGCGAGAGCGTCACCCGCAGTGCCTCCGCAATTTTCCGCGCCATCTCGTCCTGCACTTCGAAAACATCCTTCATTTCTCGGTCGAAGCGTTCCGACCACAGCGGAAAATCCGTGTGCGTGTCCACCAGTTGTGCGTTGATGCGCAGCCGCGCGCCCGAACGTCGCAGCGTTCCCGTCAGCACGTACGCCGCGCCCAGTTGTTGTCCGATTTGCGCCGGGGTCACCTGCTTGTCGCGGAAAGCCAGCACCGTGGGACGCGAAAATGTATTCAGTCCGCGAATTTTCGAAAGCTCCGTGATCACATCCTCGGTGATTCCGTCGCGCAAATATTCGTCTTCCTTCGCTCCGCTCAAATTTTCGAAATACAGAACCGCCAGCGATTTTGCCGCCTGCTTCGGCACGCCGTGATCGGAATCCGTCTTCTCCTTCGCGCGCCGTTTTCCCGATTCCAGATCCCGCTTCAGCCGGCTCAGATCCGTTTTCAGTTCCGTGGCCGTCTGGCACCGCAGGTTGCGGTCCTTTTCCAGCGTCTTCTCCAGGATGCGCACAAAATCCGCCGGCAGCGTCGCGTTCAGCTCCGCCGCCGGCCGCGGCTCGCGGTTCAGGATCGCGTCGAAAATAATCGCCGAAGTATCTCCCGGAAACGGCAGCGTTCCGGTGGCCAGTTGATAGAGCACTGTTCCCGTGGAAAAAATATCCGTTCGCGCGTCCACCTGTTGGCCACGCGCCTGCTCCGGCGACATATACGCAATCGTCCCGACCGCTGCTCCCGGCGATGTCAGCTCGTAGTCGTGCCCCAACGTCTGCGCCTGCGTCGCCGAAGCTCCCGGCCCGATTTCGTCCCGGCTCATTTTCGCCAGCCCGAAATCCAGAATCTTCAGCTGCCCGCGCACCGTCAAAAACAGATTCGCCGGCTTGATGTCCCGGTGCACGATCCCCTTGGCGTGCGCCGACTCCAACGCATCCGCAATCTCGATCGCCAGCGGCAGCAGTTGCTCCATCTCCGTCGGCTGCCGCACCATCTTTTGCGCCAGCGTCTCGCCCTCGAGCAATTCCATGACGATGAAGTGGCGGCGGTCGTGCTGCTCGATGGCGTGAATGGTGCAGATGTTGGGATGATTCAGCGAGGAAGCGGCGCGCGCCTCGCGCTGAAAGCGCTCCAGCAACTGGCTGTCCTGGGCCATTTCGGGAGGAAGAAATTTCAGCGCCACGCGGCGGCCGAGCTGGGAATCCTGGGCTTCGTAGACCACGCCCATTCCGCCGGCGCCGAGCTGTTTGACGATGCGGTAATGCGAAAAAGTCTGGCCGTTCAGCGAAGTTGTCTCCGACATGGAGCGCACATCTTAGTGTGTCGAACGAGGCGAGTCAACGTGGGCCATGCGCCGGCTCGGCGGTGAAACTTCGCATGCTTCGTCCGGTAACGGGAAACTGACGTGTCATCGCTGTTTTCATTGCGTCCGCGTGCGGGCGGAGCGACAATGATCGCCTTCATGGCTGCGAGCGATACTTCCATCGTAATACTGGCGGCGGGAAAAGGGACGCGCATGCGCTCCGACCTCGCCAAGGTGCTGCACCGGGCCGGGGGGCGCCCCATCCTGGAAACCGTGGTCCGGGCCTGCCAGCCCTTAAAAGCGGCGCAGATTCTGGTAGTTGTGGGCCATCAGGCGCCAGAGGTCACCGCGCTGGCCGAGCAGCTTGGCGCGCAAACCATCGTGCAGAAACCCCAGCGGGGCACCGGCCATGCCATGCAGGTGGCCCGCCGCGCCATCCGCAAGAGCGCGAAATTCGCCATCGTCCTGGCCGGCGATGCGGTCCTGCTGCGCACCGCGACGCTCGCCGGGCTGCTGGAGGCGCACCGCCGCGGCGAGGCCGCCGCCACGATTCTGAGCGCCGAACTGGCCGATCCCGGCTCCTACGGGCGCATCGTGCGCGATGCCGAAGGCCGCGTGCAGGCCATCGTCGAGGACGGCAGCCTGACGCCGGAGCAGCGCCAAATTCGGGAAGTGAATTCCGCGATCTATTGTTTCACGCTCGAAAAACTGTGGCCCTGCCTCGCGGCGCTGCGTCCGGAAAACGCGCTTCGCGAACTTTTTCTCACCGACGCCATCGCCCTGCTTCGCTCGCGCAACGAACGCGTGCTCGCACAGATCGCACCCGATGCGAACGAAGTGCTGGGGTGCAATACGCGCGCCGATCTGGCCGCCGCGGACCGCGTCCTTCGGGCCCGCAAAGCCGCCGAGTTGATGGATTCCGGAGTGACGATTTACCTGCCCGAGACCGTGGTGATCGATCCCGAGGTCGCTGCCGGCCGGGACACGGTGATTGAGCCGGGCGTGCAGCTGCTCGGCAAGACGCGCATCGGCGCGCACTGCCAGATTCTCACCGGAAGCATCCTGCAGGACGTGCGCGTGGACGATGGCGCCATCGTCGGCCCGCACACGAACGCGTTTGCTTCGCGCATCGGCCCCGGCGCTCATGTGGGGCCGTTCGCGCGGCTGCGCCACGACTCGGACATTCGCGCCGGCGCGCACATCGGAAATTTCGTCGAGGTGAAGAAATCGGTGGTGCATGAAGGCGTCAAGGCCAATCACCTGAGCTATCTCGGCGATGCGACGGTCGGAGCGGATGCGAATATCGGCGCGGGCACCATCACCTGCAACTATGACGGCGTGGCCAAACACGAAACAAAGATCGGCAAGGGCGTCTTCATCGGCAGCGATACGGCGCTGGTCGCGCCGGTGCGCGTGGGCGACGGTGCATACGTGGCGGCAGGCTCGGTGATCACCGACAATGTCCCCGCCGATGCGCTAGCGCTGGCCCGCGGACGCCAGGTCAATAAACCGGGATGGGCAAAAGCGCGGCGTCGTGAGCTTGCTGCTGGAAAAAAACCAAACAAATCTTCGAAGCGCCGCAGGAAATCGAAACCGCGCCCTCGCATCAAGTCTCGCCGGCGCTAACGACTGCATATGAGTCTTGACGGAAACGCGTGATGATTCGCGCCCTTGCAGCGGATTTTCTCTCCCAGAATCCCGGATAGAGCGCTTCACACGCGGACCGAATGGCAGGTTGGCGCCAAGAATTTGTGCCGGGCACGACTGATCCCCCAGGCTCGACTAACCGTCGACCTGGGGGCCCCTTCTGCTGTGCCCCTACGAAGAAACTGCCACGGCGAGGGAAGAGGGTGAGGGACGAGGGGAGAGACCGGAAAATTCAAACCCCGAAGGATATCAATCCACCGCAGAGGCGCAGAGGACGCAGAGAAAGGCAAATACTCAAAGTGGTGAATCGTAGAGTGTCGCACCTACGGCGCTCGCGATCTCTATTCCCGCGTTTCCCAGCCCTTCCGGGCTGGGCTAACGTGTGCCGCGCCGACGGCGCTTGCCCGAGGACGATGGAGCGTGAACAGCGGCGGCAAGCCGCCGCACTCCACATCATCCGAGGCGAATGACGCGAGAGATCTATGGGCCGCGTCACGCCAAGCAACTGCGCCGGAGGTCGCAATACGCGATTTATTGAATTTGCGAATGGCACGATCTTGCAGCACGTCCCGGCAAGCCGGGACGGCAAACAGCGGCGGCAAGCCGCCGCACTCCACATCATCCGAGGCGAATGGCGCGAGAGATCTATGGGCCACATCACGCCAAGCAACTGCGCCGGGCACAGCATGCTGTGCCCCTACGCAGAAAGTGCAAAGGCGAGATGGATGGGCGTCATCGAGGCAAGGTCTTCCGGCGGGCACGACTGATCCCCCAGGCTCGACTAACCGTCGACCTGGGGGCCCCTCCTGATGCGCCCCTACCAATACGAGAAATTATCGGCGTGCGTGAGGACAGAGCGGGAGTATCATGCGGCTGTTTTCGGAGGCGAGCGGATGCGCGATGCAAAGTCTAACGGCCTCAGGGCATTGCTGGGCGGGATTCTAGTGGTGCTGCTCGGAGTCTGCATAGCGGGAGGCGCGCGGTTTGCCGCCCGAGCTGCGGCGGATGCTCCAACCGACCCATGGACGGCGGCGCAGACGGTGAAGCCCGCCGATCTGGCGAAGGAACTGGGCGACGCCAAAGCCGCGGACAAGCCGACGGTGGTGTGCGTCGCTCCGCACGCGCTGTATTTGGGCGGGCACATTACCGGCGCTCTCTACCATGGCCCCGGGAGCACCCCGCAGGGCATTGAGGACCTGAAGAAGTGGGCGCAGCCTGTGCCGCGCTCGGCGAATCTGGTGATCTATTGCGGCTGCTGCCCGATGGATCACTGTCCCAATTTGCGTCCCGCGTTCGTGGCGCTCCGCGACATGGGATTCACGCACGTCCGCGCGCTGATCATCCCCACGAATTTCTATACCGACTGGGTGCAGCCGGGTTACCCCTACGAGAAATCGCCCGCGGAGTGACGCGGCGGCGAATTTTCTGCGAAAATCCAGGATGCCATTTTTCGTTCGAAATTTGACGAAAGCAATGCGGACTGCCGCTGACCGCCGACGGTATGGCGCGATTTACCGCAAGTACAAAGAGTTCACCATGATTCCCGGGAACACGTATGTCGGGAATTTGTGCCTTGCAGCGATGGCTGCCCCGATTCCGGGCAGCATCGTGGAATGCGGAACCTGGCGCGGCGGCATGATTGCGGGGATCGCCGATGTCCTGGGGCCCGGGCGCCGCTACTATTTGTTCGATAGCTTTGAAGGCCTTCCGCCGGCGAAAGAAATTGACGGACCGGCCGCGCTGGCATGGCAAGCAGACACGAAAAGCCCCGGTTATTTCGACAATTGCACCGCGTCCGAACAGGAGGCCAGGGCGGCGATGGCGCTGTCGCCGGCGAAAGACTATCAGATCGTCAAAGGCTGGTTCCGCGAGACGCTGCCGCGCGTGAACATGCCGCAACCGATTGCGCTGCTGCGCATGGATGGCGACTGGTACGAATCGACGAAATGCATTCTGGAGAATCTGGCTCCCTCCGTGGCGCGCGGCGGATTGATTATCGTGGACGATTACTATTTGTGGGATGGCTGCACGCAGGCGGTGAATGAAGCCGCGGCGAAGCAGAAGTGGCGAATTCAGCAGTACGCCGGGATATGCTACATCGTGGTCTAGTGCAGTTCCTGCTTCCACAAGCCCGAAAAAATTGAGTTCGTGCGCGCCACGGCCAAAAAGCTGCCGCGGAGTGACGCGCCCGCGTCGCAAAAGCGCGTCGGGAGATTCGCGCGCGGAGCGGATTTGGAATTGCGCCCGAAATACTTCAGTCTTGCAGCACGAAATGCTTCACTGCCGGTACCAATTTTGCGGTCTTCAGCCCCGCAAGACCGACAACCACGGCCCAGGGTCCGCAGATTTCAAAAGTCCACAGTTGCCCACGCCGCCGCGCGTGAATTTTCAGGGCTAGGGTCGCTTGAGAGGCGCCTGCCTGCCGCTAAGCACACATGGAGCGGGCGCCGGAAGGGGACTCGGATGTTTCGATACAAGATCAAATACGCGAAGGACGAAGACGCCAAACGCGCGCTGGCGGTTTATGACGGGTTGAGGCGGGCAACCGACACGATCGAGCGATGGCTGGACAGGCAGCTCGAGGAATTCGAAGTCACGATGCACCAGTTTGCGTTGCTGGACCTGCTACGGCGGAGGGGTCCGCTGAATCAAGTGACGGCCTGCGAAGCGCTGCACGATGGTGAGAGCAATTTGGCGTTTCTGGCGAGCACGCTGGAGAAGCGGGGATGGATCGAGCGGCGCGTGGACGCGAACGACCGGCGCAACAAAATGCTGCACGTGACGCCGGAGGGGAGGAAGCTGGCAGCCATATTGGCTCCGCTGCACGCGTGCCTGATCCGCGCGCAGGTGTCCGCGCTGACGCGGCGCGACCAGGCCGCGCTGCAGCGGCTGTGCGAGAAGCTGGCGGACTACCCATCGGGGTTGGTGTTGGGCGAGCTGCTATCGTTGCTGGCAGAGCAGGCGCGGGAGTAAGGCGCGGAGAATGCTGCTGCGCTAAAGGCTGCGGCGCTGGGTAGTCACTCATTTTGCACGGCGAGGCTCGGCCATTTGGTCTCGACGTTGCTTGGGCGAACAAATGGCGAAAGTGGTGAGGAAGGTGTAGAATCCAATAGGAAAGGCTGACGTTGTAATGTTAGAGAGTCCTGATAGTATCAGCCCTGCCACTGCAAGCTTTTCACTTAGCAATCTGGTGAACAAGCTCACCGGAATGAGTTCCTCCAGCTTCACACTGTCCTATGATGGCGATGCCCTGAAAAATGGGCGATGGAATGCGCGAGTTGGCCCCCGCATTGATGGCCGCCGGAGAACTGCTAACTGAAGCAAACCGTCAACTGAACAGAGATCGTGTCTCAATTTCGGTCAGTGTGCAGGCCGGATTTGAGAAAGGCTCTTTCGACATCAATTTGGTGACGAATCAGTCGGCATTGTCCCAATTAGCAGCTTTGGTCACAGGGGATCGCATCATGGTTGCGTCAGCCATTGTGATGCTCCTGTTTGGCGGTCGGGGACTAATTGACTTCCTAAAGTGGCTTGGCGGAGACAAGCCCGAAAAAGTCGCGCCTCAATCCGATGGGGATATGCTCATAACTATGAGGAAAAAAAAAAAAAAAAAAAAAAAAAAAAAAAAAAAAAAAATATTAAATAAAAAAATATAATAAAAATATAAAAAAATAAAAAAAAAAAAAAAAAAAAAAAAAAAAAAAAAAAAATAAGAAAAAAAAAAGAAAAAAAAAAAAAAAAAAAAAAAAAAAAAAAAAAAAAAAAGAGGGGACGCGCGACAGATTACGGTTAATCGCAATGTCTACAATTTCTATGAGAATCCGAACATGCGAAGGCAGGTGAGACCTGTTCTAAAGCCGGTCGAACGGGACGGGATAGAAGTATTTCGGGCTTTATCAGGGAAAGAAGTGTTGGTCGAAGTCGGGAAAAAAGATGTCCGGGCGCTCACTGAAATTGATATGGAAGAGAAAACTATAAGCGATTCGGAACGCGAGGCATATCTTCAAATTGTGAGCTTATCCTTCAAAGAAGATAACAAGTGGAGACTTTGGGACGGCAGCAATTCGTCTCTGTATTCGATGGAGGACCAGGATTTTTTGGCGAGTATTGACCAGCACACCGAGACATTCGGAAAAGACGATACGCTAAGGTGCAAAATCCGCGCAGTCGTGCGCTTGACGCGAAATGGCGATCTTAAGACTGAATTGTCGGTGGTAAAAGTATTCGAGCACATAAGCGCACCGACGCAAGCCAAGCTCTTTGAGTAGTCAGGCAGCTTTTAGCCGGTTTATACACGCAAACTCGGTGAGTCTCGCCCGCGTGTGTTAAAATCCCGGCATGAAACTCGGCGTGGTGCAATTTCCCGGCTCGAATTGCGACGACGACGCGTATCACGCCATCGGCTCGGTGATCGGGCAGCCGGTTGAGCTCATCTGGCACCAGTCGGAAGAAGTTTCCGGATTCGACGCCATCATCCTGCCGGGCGGATTCGCGCCTTACTCCTGAACCTCTCTGGTTCTCCCGGGAGAGGGTCGGAGAACCGGTCATCTTCGTACTGGAACCCACTC
Organism: uncultured Acidobacteriota bacterium; assembly: GCA_963814605.1. Lineage (GTDB taxonomy): Bacteria > Acidobacteriota > Terriglobia > Acidiferrales > UBA7541 > Palsa-295. Next base: position 111,035 of record CAWFDD010000005.1, read on the forward strand.
GTCCGGTTAGGGCGTTCATCAGGACCTAGCCCGATTGGTGGCGCACTCGCTCCGGGCCTTCTGCGATTCTTGGAAGTTCGTCAATGCGGAACGCGGCGGTCGGATAGGTATTTCTCCAATCCCCGGCCTCAGCAGAGAAAATCGAGAATCGTGCGCTGTCTCCAAGTTGAAAACCACGCCTAGCTGCCGTTGCTTCCTCAATCGGTCGAGATACTCTGCCCCGGCATTTACACTTCTGAGTCTGTCCCTCAAAGCTTTGGTCAGCATCTCCGTTTGGGTTCCTCGGAGAACAGGCGAAGAAAAACGGATCGCAACCAGCGGTTTCCGGGCTCTCGATGGAATCGCTCATGCCAATATTGGGTGATGTGAACACGCGGCAAGTCAACGGGAGGGGTTACAACCTGAAGATCCAATTCCTTCGCAAGCAGTCTGGCAAGCCTGGTTGGCAGCGTCGCAACGAGATCGCTGTGTTTAGCTAAGACGGCGGCCGCGGAAAACGAGGCAACGCGTAGCGCGATGTTGCGTGCTGGAATCTCGAATTCCAGCACGCGCTCAACCTTCTGATGAGCGTGCCCCGTACCAGATGCCGATACCAGGACGTGGGACTCGGAAAGAAAGGCTGATCTCGATGGCGCGGTTCCGATGCGAGGATGTTGTTTTCGAGCAAGACTCGTGTAGCCATCGGTGTAGAGGCGTTGCCGGCGGATATTCTGAATGAGGGGCGGAAAGTCTCCAACAGCCAGATCCACGTCTCCAGATTCAAGGCGGGTATGCAATTGCCGCAATTCGACCTGCACGGCCCGCAGCCTAACACCGGGAGCTTCCCTCGCCAAAAGACGCATGAGAGGCGGGATAAGCAAAATGATGCCAACGTCGCTGAGGAAGAAGCTGAAGGTTCGATCGCTGAGTTTCGGGCTGAAGAGTCTTGGATGAAGATGGAGTGCTTGCGACGCTTCGAGGACTGTTTGCGCTGAATTTCGAAGTTCCAACGCTCGTGATGTCGGTTCCATTTTGAGCCCGACTCGCACAAAGAGGGGATCGCCGAAATGGCGACGCAACTTAGCCAGGCATTTGCTCACCGCCGGCTGGGACACGTCGAGAATCTGCGCCGCGCGGGTGAGGCTGCGTTCCCGAACCAATATCACAAACGTTCGCAAATGGCTCAGATTCAGAGCGTCTATATTCCGGACTGGAATGATCTCCATAACCCTTTGGGGATAGTATAGGCGCTGCAAGCAGCATACGCTACGCCGGAGAGAATACGATTTCGACGGGAGAAAGAACAAATGGGTTCTGCCGTATCGGACGCCGAGAAGTTTAACAACGTAGGTCGCTACGATTCGCTGATGGAAGTCGTCCGAAACCGGATGACCAACCGTGAGTTCGTGCCGGACTATGAAGTCCCCAAAAAGCATTTCGAAATGATTCTGGAAGCGGCACGCCATGGTCCGTCGGGCGCGAATGCTCAGCCTTGGCACTTCATCGTGGTCAATGACTCTGCGACCAGGGAAGCGCTGACGAAGTGCTTCCTGGAGGAGCAGCAACATCGCGCAAAACTGAAAATGGGCTTTCCAACTCCCAATTACAAAGGCGTAAAGACTGCGCCGGGGCTAATCGTAGTCTGCTGCGATTGCAGATTTACGCGAGCGTTCCCTGTTCTGCTGGATGGATCGGAAGAAGATAAGTTGTATCAGCAGAACGCCGAGCGAATCCTGCTTCAGTCCGTGGCGGCGTCAACGATGTCGGCGCACCTGGCCGCGGCAGCCCTCGGCTACGCGGTGTGGTGGATCACAGCGATTGGCCAAGAAGCCATTCAATCGAGAATCAGGCCACTCCTCGGCGTGCCAGAGGGGATTGCGATTATCGATGTGATGTGTTTTGGGCCTCCCCTCAAGCCGTCCTACAAGCGCTGGAAGAAAACACTCAACCAGATCATGAATTGGGAGCGATTCAATCCTGAAAATTACATGACGGTCGAACAGATCGACGAATGGGTTGAGAACACTCGTCATAAGGTGATGTATCGAGACGAATCAAAGATCGACTGAGATCCGCGAACCGGCAAGACTCGTTCGGCTGCGGACAGCTCGCGACAAGACGGTCCGACGAACGCAGCGCGAGTTTCACCTTATGCCCGGCCCCAACGACGTCGAGCCGATGTGAGCAAGAAAACCGACGCGCCTATGTGGCAGGTAACAGGGCCCAGAGACCCCAAAACCGGACGGTCTGCGTCGCACGCGCCGCCCGCGCCCGCTACCACAAAAAAGATGCGATCATCACCCTCTTCGACAAAAAACCAAAGTAGGAAATCCTAGAAGGCCCGGTTGTGGCTCCGTCATGGGTCAATTCCTGATTAGTCGGATGGTCTCAATGGGTCGATGCAACGCTAGTCCGAAGCTCATTTGGCGGAGTTTAAGAGGCCAAATCCGTTCGCCGGTGTCGATTCAAAGAAAATCCCGTCCTGATTAAGTCTAATTGAGCGCCGCCCAGAAGGTCAGTCTTTTCTGAACAGTACGATTGGAAGCACTGATTAGAGGGTGTTGCGTCGACCGTCTGAACCGGCAGCGTTAATCAGGCTCCGACTCCTCGATCAGATGATTGTCGCCTGTAACTCAACGCCCCCAGAGCGACCAATCCAGCGATTAGCAGCACGATCGTTCCCGGCTCAGGTGTGCAGACCGGGGTGCTTAGCACATAGCTCATTGATTCGATTCCGCCCCAACCCAATCCTCCGGTTGGAGCTGCCCACTCAAGCGAGGAAATGTCTCCGGTGAAAGTCACCGTTCCTGTGTCGGGGCAGAACGGACCGCAGTCGAAGTAACTGATCGTGTTGCCCGAGCGATCTTCTGATCCCGCAATGAAATCTGTGAGCGAATCTAAGCCATCAGAACTGCCACTGATAAGCCAGTTGATCGTCAGCGAAGTGACCGGAGTCGTAAAGTCGAGGACTCCTCCGTCTCCCTCGAAAAGATTGCCTTCCGCGTTCCCCGTGCCATCCGCGAAACTGAAGGTGATCTCATCAGATTCGGGAAAAAGACTAATCCCTGACGGAATCGTCTGATCGCTGGTGATGACGACATCATTCGGAAAAATCAATGTGGCGATGTTTGTGGTGACTGTATCGGCAAATGCCGGGGAAACAACGAACAGAACAAGCAGCATTCCAAATAAAGTTTTCATTTCTCTTCCCGTCCAGCAGAGTAGACCACGTGAAACTTAACCAAGTGGATGACTGGCAGCGTACGACAACCCGATCACACGTCAAAGGTAAAATCGGGTACTAGTAGGTTCAAACCGCTTTCACCGGCTAGTCTCCTGGTGATTCAGTTTCCGTACCATTATTGAACTTGTCCGGTCAGCGCGGTGGTCTCAATGGGTCGACGCAACACTCAGGTCGGACCCGACTTGCATTGAAGACAAAGCCTAAATCGCTCGCTAGGGTTAGATCAGCCGGAACACTACCCTGGTTAGGTTTTGACCGAATATAGCCAACCGATCGCTTCTTCTGGGGAAGCATTGTCGCATCAACTGATTAGAAGGTGTTGCGTCGACCGTCTGAGCCGGCAGCGTTAATCGGGCGCTAAGTTGCGGGCTGGCAGTTTTGAGGTAGAATCCGTCGACGAACGACCCGGCAGATCGAGAGATGGGAGCACAATAGCTTCGTGAGGCCAGTACTGATCCTGGCATCTGCACTGTTGGCGATTTTGGTTGGCTGCCCTGTGCAATGCCAGACCGCTGACAGCCCGGCGATCACCTTCGGCGAACCTCAGATTCAATACTGCGATGCTAATTCATATCTGGCCTTTGCAAAGGTTCATGTTCCCGTCACGTTTTCGAATCGCACCAATAATAAGATGCTCCTTGCGACCCTTCTCGGGCCCCGCGAGGAGGTCAGCGTGAGCGACGTTTCTGGAACGGAGATTTACCGACCGGACATCCAAACTTTCGTGACTGAGAAACCACCGGCGCCGGGGAAACCGCCAGAAAGCAGGATGTTTCAGACCATCGGGCCGGGCGGAACAGCGCAAAGACAGTTTGACTTCTCCTTCCAAGTTTCAAAGAACTCAGCACACAGAGTCGGTTCAACTCCTACGCCGGGAACGTACCTGGTCTCAGCATCTCGCCCTGCGTGGCCATTTTCTGACGATGCGCCGCAAATCATAGAGCAAACGAAAACCGCCTGGAGACGATACGGTACTTTGGTAACCTCAGATGTACGGATCAAGGATCTTAGGATTCAGATTACTCTTCCTGAAAACCTTCCTTCATGCCACTCGCCTGGTGGTAAGTCCTGATTAGTCGGATAACCGGACGCGTGACTTCTGGTACCCACTTCTGCGGTTACGGCGTTAATCAGGACCTTGCCCTCTTGCAGCCGTTGTTTGCGATGGTTTCCAGGTTGCCGAAAAATCGGGACCTACGAACCGGCGACAAGCCAGGATTCGAGGCGCGTGTCCATTCGTTTGAGAATCGCGTCTAAGTTTTCGGAGCCTGCGTGATCGAGGAGGATTCGATCGAAGTTTCTGACGAAACGCCTGCGGCGCCAGGTCAAAGAGGACAGTTCGTAGAGAGTGTCGGCGCTTCCGGTTTGTTTTTGCCACGCCTCGCGGCAGAGTTTTCGGATTTGCTGACCGGCGCTGACGGCCTGGGAACCCGAGTTGCCTTTCGAGTAAGGGAAAAGTGTATTGCGTTTCAGCAACACGAAGACATTGTCGCCGCTTCCCATTGTGGACCGGACCACATGGGCGCAGCGAGTGTTGAGGAGGGCGTCTCGCCATCCATTGGGAGGATTAAAGCCGCGCATGCTTAATACTTTGATTTCGAGCAGCGGCAGTGGGCCGCGGTGAAGAACTAGCATCCAAGATGTGTGCGGATCAGAAGGTTCAATGTCGATACCGAAAGAAATGCCGCGTGAGACGAGAGACATCTCGTGCAGTTTCGCCAAGCGCGTTGCACAGGTTTCCACGGCCAAAGTGACGGATTCGGCGACGAGCCTGGGTTCACCCTTTGTTGATTCATCGTCATCGTCTGCGGATAAGAGACGACTTCCAGATCCGAAGCGTTGCGTACGGGCGTGGTGCGAGCTTCGCGCTATCATGCGCATCATGGGATCCATTCCGTATCGAAAGTAAATCGTTTTGGCCCGCATGACCTGAAGAAATCCTGAGAGAAGGAGTTTGGCAGCCGCGTAAATATCCTCGGGATTGGTGGTATCCAGAAAACGCTTTGCAGGCGAGATTGAGACGAGGCCCATCAGTTTGTTGAAACAACGGCAAAAGGCATTGGGACGCTCGCGTTCCGAGATCTCCTAGGGTGTCTCCAGTATACCGACCTATGCTGCGTCAGCGCCTGATTAGTCGTGCCGGTTCAGACGGTCGACGCAACACCTTTGAATCAGTTGATGCGACTATGCTTCTCCAGAAGAAGCGATCTGTTGGCTATACTCGGTCAAAACCTAGCCAGGGTAGTGTTCCGGCTGATCTACCCCTAGCGAGGGATTTAGCCTTTGTTTTCAATGCAAGTCGGGTCCGACCCGAGTGTTGCATCGACCCATTGAAACCACCGCGTTAATCAGGACTTAGCCTCGATTCCTTGAGTGGGAGGCTTCGATTTGAATTCCGCGCGCCCGGCTGACGGTCCTTCGACTTCGCTGTCCGATTGGGGACAGTTTACTAGTTAGCGCCGTGGCATAGTTCGGCGCATAGCGCCAGGGTAGCCCGCCTCACTTGTACAACCCGCGGGGAGCGCACGTCCTGGAAGGCAGAGGAGAACCCTGAAATGAATCCCGTGACCGAAGTGAAAACGAATCCGAATCCGGCTCCCGAATCAAGAAGCGCGGCCGGTGGAGCAGCTGCTGCGATAGCATCGGCAATTTCGACGACGAGAGCTGGAACGGTTTTCAGCGCCACACCGGGTCTGCCCCAACTCTTCCAGTCAAACTTCGATTATCAACTGGCAAGAGGTATGTTAGCCGGCGCCTATGGAGATGGCGGCGCAGTCGGTGAGTCATTCTCTACGGCGCGACGGATTCAGGACAAAGACATAGAAAGTTGGACCGTTGCGTGGACCACCACCGCAGAGAGGATAGAGGGCATAGCCAGTACATGCCTTAGCGGCGGTCATATCGTGAGTGCCCGCGAGGCGTTCCTGCGTGCATCTGTGTACTGGAGAACAGGCTTTTTCTACCTCGAGACCAAAGACGCACGCCAGTTCGAAATGTACCAGCGCCACCGCTCATGCTTCAGGCAGGCAGCAAAGCTATTCGATCCGCAGATCGAACCCGTCAGCATTCCCTACGAAAATGGTAAGACACTGCCGGCATATTTCATGCGAGCGGCTGCAGACGGTCTTCCGCGTCCGACCGTGATGATTCTTGGAGGAGGTGACTCTACCTGCGAGGAAATGTATGACTTTGGTGGTGGTGCCGCAGCGGTTCGCCGAGGCTACAACGCATTGTTGTGGGAAGGCCCGGGACAGGTCGGCGCATTCGCCGCGGACAGGACTCTTACCTATCGCCCGGACTACGAAGTCCCCACCCGCTATGCCGTCGATTATGTTCTATCCCGCACAGACGTTGATCCGAAGCGGTTGGCACTCGCCGGGAACAGCATGGGAGGATACTTCGCCCCGCGTGCCGTGGCATTCGAGAAGCGCATCGCCGCTGTGATTGCAAATTCGCTGCTGCCGCTGTTTGCGCCCTGCATGCTGGCGCTTCTCGGCCTCAAAGACGCGTCCGGCGAGGACCTCGAAAGCAAGGTCGACTTCTCCGATCCAATGAAGAAATTTCTTGTGACCGACGTTCAGGAACGTTGCGGTATGGCTGGGAAGTCACTCGCCGCCTTCCTGGACAATCTCAGCCATTACACTCTGGCCGGGCTTGAGGGGAAGATCACTTGCCCGCTCTTATCCATCGGCGGTGAAGGCGAAGGACTATCCGCGAACGCCATGGCCCACGAGTTCTTCGAAAAGCTGACCTGCCCGAAGACGGAACGCGTGGTGACTTCAGCGGAAGGCGGTGAGGCACACTGCCAAATCAATAATCCGAGCCTCAAACACCAGATCGAATTCGACTGGTTGGACGAGGTCTTCAAATAACGGCGCTGAAGTTCTTCCATCAATCAGGTCGCAAAAAACTTAAGACCGATTCAACAAAGACGGAGACTGAAATGAGCAATCCTCTCGAACAAACCGCCGATACCGACGCTGGCACAAAAATGGCGTTTGGTTCTGAATCTGAAAAGAAGATCGCTAAGTGGTGGGACAGACTGCTAGCCCCAAGATTCCTAGTAAATGTTTGCTTATTTGCAATGTTCTTCGGCGGCGCTTTGTTGCAGATAATTATACAACCTTATCTTGCTTCAACTACAGGCTGGGGCTTAGCCCCAGGATGGCAAGCCATGCGCATTGAATGAATTTGCCTTGGAAGAAGGAAGGGAGTACCGTCGACTTCGAACTCTCTGACAGGCCCCATGATCTTTGTGAGAGGCCAGTTTATGCCGGGATCCCCCAAGATACAGCCAAAGCAGTGGCGGGATTTCTATGCCGCCGCACTTCGCGGACATGGTGACAGTTCGTTCCGACAACTCCAAGTCTCGGTTGCAATGACCCTCTGCATGGGGCGCCTCTTGGAGATTTTCCCAAAACGGTCTTCAGAGCGTGAACAAATCGAGATTGCACTGGATGACCTGAGAATTCTCGGGGGGCTATACAAAAAATATGGCTGAAACGGCTGGATAACCAAAGTAACGATACGTAAGGTAGGCTTTGACCGAGGAAAAAAAGAACACAGGACCACACATCGAATGGAACACCAATTTAGTTGTCCATATTGCGGTGACGAGATTTCGATGGTCCTAGACTTGTCCGTAGGTCGCCAAACCTACGTCGAAGAGTGCGAAGTGTGCTGCAAACCAATTGAAATCAGCTTCAACGTTGAGGATGACGACCTCGAAAGCTTTCACGCCAATACGCTCGGTTAGAGACCGTGGCAATGCACGATCGATTCCAGAATGTTTTAGAACCATGCTTGCTTCGGAGGGTGTCGGCCTGTTGCTTCGAGCCGCTCGGCCGTCAGCACGGCGTACGTGTGAAAAGAAAGACCTATTCCCATCTCGCCCACCTCGTATCCCTGCAGACGGAAGCCACGCGCGGTCGAGCGATGCTACAGTCACCAGATGCCAATGAAAAAGCGTCTGCCGCCGAAGGCGCTTAAGCTTACGGTAGAGCAAATCCGAATCGTGACGATGTTCGCCGACTACGCTTTCGACTACCCCCTTCTGACTTTCGATGAAGTGGCACGGAAGGCCATGGGCTCGCGTCCATTTCCCGAGACGCGGATCGGGCGGGAGTTCGAACGGCGAGCCAGGGAAGTAGTCGACGCCGTCAATCTCGCTTACCGGGCAAGCCTCAAGAGACGGGCGCAGGAGTCTCGAATCAGGTCTGCGATCATCAAGAGTCGAAGATAAATACGCAGGCGGGTAGGTAGATTGTTCCTTGTGAGGCGATCCAACTCGACCAGTATTTGGCGTAGCGTGATCGGAAGATTGCGCCTATCGGCCGGCTCCTTACACACCTTGAGCTTTTCGATGACCATATCGAACTCTTGGCGGGCCAGTTCGAATGAGTTCACGGAGTCTCCCAAAATCCGTTCTTAGGCGCTGGCCGAATGGCGACGGACGCTAACTCGCACGCGGTCTCGGTGAGTGGTGTTACTTCTTCGAAAGCTCACCCTTGAAATGGCTTTCTACCTCGCCGCGACCAAGAGGGTTTAGCGCGCTGGTCAATATGATTGAATATACGACCTTATTCCCTGCAATCTGCGCAGTGATGAACGCTCCGTCTTGCGGCAGTTCCTGGTAGGTGAATTTCACCTTCCTGCCGTCTTCAAGAGTTTGGATCCACTCGTCGGCCGGCACTTCGACGCTCCTTCGGTCCAGATCGTTTTGCGTCGCTAATATACGTTGTTCGGTGCGAGAAATCGCGGATCGGCTTAACTCCTGATTAGTCGGGTGGTCTCAATGGGTCGACGCAACACTTTCTTGAAGTTTACTCGCAGGAGTCTGAAAACCTAAAGTTTCTCGTGGGCGTTGATTTAAGCGCAGCGCCACTTTGTCCAGATCCGACTGGGTATAGTCGGACAGGTCGGTTTTCTTCGGGAAATATTGTCGTAAGAGCCCGTTGGTGTTTTCGTTCGAGCCACGTTGCCAGGGACTCTGCGGATCACAGAAGTAGACTTTCACATCCGTGGCCACCGTAAAGTCCTTGTGTTTCGCCATCTCCAGTCCGCGGTCCCAGGTCAGCGAGCGTTTCAGCGTCGCGGGGAGTTTGCGAACATGCTGACTCAAGGCAGCCACCACCGCTTCCGTTTCTTTGCTCGGCACCTTGATCAGCAGGACAAAGCGCGACTGGCGTTCCACCAAGGTGGCGATGTGACTGTTCCCTGAGCCGCGCAGGAGATCGCCCTCCCAGTGACCCGGAATGGCGCGGTCCTCCACTTCCGCGGGCCTTTCCCTGATGGAGATGGCCTCGGGGATTTGACCGCGCGCGTCTTTAAAAATACGAGAGTGCTGCGACCGGCGTATGCGGCGCTTGGACCGCAGGTGCTCCAGCAGCTCCTTTTTCAGCACTCCACGTGCTTGGATGAACAGGCTTCGGTAAATGGTTTCGTGGGACACACGCATGCTCTCATCATCGGGATACTGGGTTTTCAGCCAGCCGGAAATCTGTTCCGGCGACCAGTCCAGAATCAGTTTACTCGCAACGATGTCCCGCAACTTCAGGTGGATGGAAAGAAGGCAGCGCTTAGGCCGCAAGGCCGACTGCCAAGCTTCGCCGTCGGCTTGACTGGCTCGATACGCAGGACGGCCACCGTGCCGTGCGACCTCCCGGCTCACGGTCGATACCGCTCGCTCTAAACACTTGGCAATCTCACGGATCGAGGAACCGGAGGCCAGCCCGCGGGAGATTTCCTCGCGCTCACGCTGCGTGAGCGCGAGGAGCGCACGCCGCCGCACGGCCGGAGCAATCCCACCGTGACGCGACACCAGAGAACGAATAGAGGAATGTTCTTTCCCAAAAGCACGCCCGATCTCATGCAGCGTCTGCCCTGACTTCCAACGACGCCACACGTCGTTCTTCTGCTCCGCTGAAAGCCCAAACCGTCTTCCTTGTCTCATAAACACCACCTTTGAAAACTGCTTTATACCAGATGGTGTTGCATCGACCGTCTGAACCGGCACGGGTAACCGGACAAGTGACTCCTAGTACCCACTGGTTCGGTCAGCGATATCACCGGGAGCTGACTTGGCTGCGGGACGGCCGATGACAGACCGGCGCGCGATGGAGCCGGGCCGGCAGCTATCGAGATTCGCCGTCGCGCGAACGGGTACACATTCGGTTCACGAGTCCGATCTTCGGAGGACATCGCCGCGGCCGACGACTCGCGGTGGTTTTGATGATCTTCGCACAACGTGCCAAAACGCACAGTATTGGTATTCCCGAAGTTTGATACTGGGTTTTTCCAGCTTCTCAAGGAGTGTCCCAGTGAAGATATCTGCAGTGTTGTTGGCGGTCCTCGTGGGTTTGGGCGCATCGACGCTCGCCCAGGCCCAAACCACAGTCTCACCTGAAAACAATCAGAGACCCAACTACCGAGTGAACGTAGTTAGCCGTACGACCCGGGCGGTGATCTATAAACACCGCAGTGGGGCCACAAAGATCAATTTTCAGGGCACTGATTTGATGCCTGCCGCAGCGGGCGAGGCCAAAGTTGAGAGCAAGCGCGGGGCGCTGGAAATCGAAGCCGAATTCTCTGGACTGGACCGGCCCACGAGCTTTGGCAACGAATACCTGACTTATGTGTTGTGGGCGATCTCGCCGGAAGGCCGGTCGGTAAACATCGGCGAAGTATTGGTGGGCGACAACCACCGCAGCAAGCTGGACGTGACCACTGACCTTCAGGCTTTCGCACTGATCGTAACCGCGGAGCCCTATTACGCCGTGCGTCGTCCCAGTAACGTTGTAGTCCTCGAGAACGCGATTCGCTCCGATACCGTTGGGGCTACCGAGGCTGTGGACGCGAATTATGAACTCATCGATCGGGGCGGCTACATCCCCACCGGCTATCACTTCGACCCGGTCGTCTTGAACTCAAGACTGCCTCTCGAATTCTTCGAAGCGCGCAACGCGGTACGGATCGCCAAATCGGCCGGAGCCGAGACCTTCGCAAGCTCCAGTTATGAAAATGCCGTCGGTCAGATGAAGAGGGCGGATGATCTGGCAACCATGAGACCCGTCGACAAGAAATCGTTGATTGCGGAATCGCGCGAAGTTGTGCAGACGGCGGACGATGCGCGGGAAATCGCCGTGAAACGGATCGATGCAGATCGCGTGGAGGCAGACAGGGATGCGGCAGCGGCGCAAGTCGCAGATGCCACCGCCAAGTCCGACGAGGATATGCGCGCTCGCAGGAACGCGGAAGAAGCAAGCATCGAAGCCAACCGCCGGCGCGCAGAGGCCGTTGAGGCTACCGCTACGGCACAGCAGCAACAACAGGACGCCCAAGCGGAATCGGATCGGAATCGCGCTGCCGCCGCTGACGCCAATCAAGCCGCTGCGAATGCCCAACAGGGCCAAAGAGACGCAGAGGCGGAATCGGATCGAAACCGAGCCGCTGCGGCGACTTCGGATCAGCAACTCCAGCAAGCGGTGCGGGATCGTGAAGAACTTCGCGCCCGATTGCTGCAACAATTCAACGCCATTCTTGCCACTCGCGACACCGCTCGTGGTCTGGTCGTGAACCTATCGGACGTGCTTTTCGACACCGGCAAGTACACTCTTCGTCCGGGAGCGCGCGAGAAGTTAGCCAAGATATCCGGAATCATTCTGGCCTATCCGGACCTTAGACTAGCCATTGAGGGCAACACCGACAGCGTAGGTGGCGATGCCATGAATCAAGAGCTCTCGGAACAACGAGCCGGAGCCGTGCGGGATTACCTGGCAGAGCAAAACATTCCTTTGACGTCGATGACGTCACGAGGATTCGGTAAGACGCAACCCGTTGCGTCCAATGACACGGCGGAAGGACGTCAACAAAATCGCCGCGTGGAGATGATTGTCTCAGGCGACGTAATCGGAACTACGGTCGGGCCTGTATCGCAAAACCTGCCCCTTACCGACCGTCCCTAAGACGTTCGGCGCGGAATTGACAGGCCCCCAGCTACCGCCGGACCGCTGGGGGCCTGTGCGGCAAGAAAAAGCCCGCGGGCCTGCCGTGGGAGCCGCGTTCCCTTCGATATTCGGATTCCACTTGGATGGTTAGTCCGACTTGTAATCCGAAAGATGCGATTGGGTTCCGAGTCGCGAAATTTACTCCGCGCCACAATGGACGGTCAAGGGACCTCGTTCTGCCAGTTAGGAATTCAAAATGAGGCATTACCGACGGTCAATAGCTTCGCAACGGCGGCCTAACTCCTGATTAGTCGGATAACCGGACAAGCGACTTCTAGTACCCACTTGTCCGGTCAGCGAGTTTACCGGGACCTGACTTGGCTGCGGGACGGCTGATGACAGACCGGGGCGCGATGGAGCCGGGCCGGGAGCGATGGCGACGCGGTCGAGTTTAGTCGTCGGCGAGGTTCTCGAGGAAGGTCGCGGACGGGGCGAAGAACAGGCTGCCGGTGACGGCGCGGCTGAAATCGAGGAGGCGATCGTAGTTGCCGGGCGGGCGTCCGACGAACATATTTTCAAGCATCTGCTCGATGGTGGCGGGCGAGCGGCTGTAGCCGATGAAATAGGTTCCGAATTCACCGTGGGCGGCGCGGCCGAAGGGCATGTTGTCGCGGAGAATCTTGATCTCCCGGCCGTCTTCGACAATGGTGGTGAGGGCGCTGTGGGCGGAGGTGGGCTTGACGGAGTCGTCCAGCTCGATATCGGACAGTTTTTTGCGGCCGATGATGCGCTCCTGCGCCTCGGTGGGCAGGGCATTCCATGCGGCAAGATCGTGAAGATACTTCTGCACGATGACGTAGCTGCCAGCGGCGAATGCGGGGTCCTCGTCAGCGACCAGGGCGGCGTCCGCGACGGCATCGCCGCGGGGATTCTCGGTGCCGTCCACGAAACCGACGAGATCGCGTTCGTCGAAGTAACGGAATCCGTGGACTTCGTCGGCGGCGGCAACGGCGCTGCCGATGCGGGTCATGATCTGCGCGGCGAGTTCGAAGCATAGATCCACGTGTTTGGCGCGGATGTGGAAGAGGAAATCGCCCGGTGTGGACACGGCGTGGCGCGGACCGGCGAGAATTTCACGGAAGGGATGCAGTTTCGCGGGCCGCGGCGCGCCAAACAGGCGGTCCCAGGCGTCCGAGCCAATTCCCATTACGCAGGAAAGGCCGGCTTCAATGTTGCGAAACTCCACGGCGCGAAACAGCCCGCCGAGGTCTCCGCAGAAAGAGCGCAGCATGTCGCGATGATCGGCGCCGGGTTTCAGCGTGGCGACCAGGAAGATTGCAGAGCGCGAGAGCGGAGCGAGAATTGGTTGGGCGACGACTCGCGCGGCATTCGGTGAGTTCAGCGGATCGGGCGGCATGGTGAATCCTTTTGGTGAGGCGATGACGGTGGTCCCAAGGCTTCAAACAACACGTCTCCGCTGCCCGGCGAAGTTCCATCGCCGAGCGATGCTATTGCGCGGAGGGTCGTTTTCGGAATTAGCGGTGCGAGTTCGCAGCCTCTGCGGACTCTTTTATTTCCTGACTGGCCTGCACGAGAAGCTCTTTTGCCCTGCCGGCATGACCACCCAGGTTGTAATTGTTATCCTGCTGCGCGTCGTCAATTTTTTGCCAGGCTTGCTGAATCAACTGCTGGGCGGCGCGCATATTTCCATGCTTTTCGCCGACGTCCACGGGGGGTCTCTGGGCCAACAACGCGCCGCCAAAGGCAGAAGCTGCACAAAGCGCAATAACGATCATCACGGTTTTTCTGGTCATGGGTTTCTCCTTACGGTGGATGGTCTCTGAGGCCAGGCTCCGGAACCAGATGATACTCGATTGCGCTTGGGCGTCAACAGTCGCGAAATTGGCGGATGGAGGGCGCGGCGAAATTGCGCGGCGGCGTGTGTACGGCGCGTTTTGGCGATGAGGGAATAAATAAAAAGAGAGGCGCCCGGATAAGCCCACAGGCGCCCCTCCAGTTTACGTCTAATTATTCGTGTACCTCAGGGATCACCTCCTTCTCGGCAGGAGCACCGATAGGGCGAGTATATACCTCATGGCGCGCAAATTTTGAAGAGTAGGTTGGCGGGAGTTTACACGGGCGCCAATCCCACGGCGCGTCCGAGTTGCCCGCCGCCGCGTTGGCAAGCTACAATCCGCTCGCCCAAGGAGGACACCAATGCGTGAGGGAATCGATCAGTTGCTGACCCGATATGAAAATGGCGGCATCAGCCGCCGGGAATTGCTGGGGACGCTGGCGGCGTTGCTGGCAGTGGCGCCGGCCGCGAAGGCAGCGGAACCTGCGATCGGCACGGTGAAGCAGGTAAACCACGTCACGATTTTTGTGCAGGACGTGCAGAAGTCCGTGGATTTTTATCAGGGGCTGTTCGGCATGCCGGTGCTTACGATGCAGCCGCCGGGCGTCAATTTGAGGGCGGGCGCGAGTTTTCTGGGGGTCTATCCGGCAGGGACACAGGCGACCGGAATCAATCATATTTGCTTTGGGCTGGATGGATTTGACGCAGACGGAGTGCTGAAAAAGCTGACGGACCGCGGACTAAAGGGAGCGATTCGACTTCGCGGCGATACCAAGGAACTGTATTTCAGCGATCCGGACAACATTCGCATTCAACTGCAGGACGTGAGCTACCGGGGTGGCGTGGGGCCGCTGGGCGATCGCGATCCGAAGTAGCGCGAGGCCGCGGCTCGATAAGCCCATTACACGGTTACGACAATTTTGCCGATCTGCTCGTTTGACTCCATGTAGCGATGCGCTTCGACGATTTGCGAAAGCGGGAAGACGCGATCCACGCGCGGCTTGAATTTGCCCGCATTGATCCGATCGAAGACATATTTTTCAGCCTTGTCTCTCAGCTTGGGGATCGCGAAAACTTCGCGCAGGGTGTATCCGCGAATCGAAAGGCCCTTACCCAGGGCGGCGAACAACGGAAAGGGTGTGGGCTCCTGGGCGAGCGCACCATATTCGAAGATTGTTCCGCCCACAGAGGCGGCTTGGGCGAGTAGCTCGATACCTTTTCCTGCGATAGGGTCGAAGATCACGCGAGCGCCCTGGGAATTGGTGATCTGCTTCACGCGCGCGAGGAAATCTTCTTCGGCGGTGGCAATGACGTGAGCTGCGCCGACGCGGAGGAGCGCGGCTTTCTTTTTTGAGGTACGTGTGGTGGCGATGCTGACGGCGCCTTCGGCGTTGACCATTTCGATCGCCGCGATTCCCACGCTGCTGCTGGCCGCGGTGATGATTACGAAATCGCCTTTGGCGATCTGGGCGTGGGCGATGAGCGCGCCGTAGGCTGTGAGATATTGCATCCAGATGGAAGCGCCCTCTTCAGGCGTGAGCTTTTCGGGATAGACCGCGAGCGCGCTGGCGGGAACGATGGCGACTTCGCCGTACACGCCGTAATGCGCCATGGAGAATGCGGGAACGGTGCTGGCCTTCTTGCCGAGCCAGCTTTTGTCCACGTCCGGGCCGACGGCGGCGACGACGCCGGCCGCTTCATAGCCGAGCTTGGAGGGCAGGACCGGCGGCTCGAGATAGCGACCGAGGCGGAACATGACCTCGGCGCGGTTGAGTCCGATGGCTTTTACGTTGAGGCGAACTTCACCTTTTCCCGGCTCGGGGATCGGTTCTTCCTGAATTTTTAATACTTCGGGTCCGCCCAGAGAATGGAAGCGGACGATTTTCGCGGTCGCGGTGGCCATGGGTGTCTCCTCACATGTTTTGATCGTTCGAAACGCGCCGGGGATTCAGGAAATTCGGCGCGGCTCGTTTTTTGGGACAGGCGACCGGCCTGCGGTGGCGGCCAGGAGACAACTGAACCTTGGGTCAGGTCCAAAGCGAATCGAAAACTGTCATCATGAAGTTGGGTTAGAAGCGCCGGCCGCGCGGGTGAAGCGGGGAAGGCGCCCGGCAAACGATGATGAAGCCGAAACGGCACATACTGGCGGCGGCACTCGCGGCGATTGCGGCATTTGCTTTTCCGGCGGCGCGGACGATGACGGATGTGGCGGCGCAGCAGACGGATCAGCGATCACGATCGAAGTCCGCGATGCCCATTGACGATCGAGCGCTTACGTCCGCGATTTGCCCGGTGGTGTACCAGGTTGATCGCGTAGCGTCGCCGCGCGGCTACCACTATCTTTTTTATGGCGACGGCTTCTTCATTGACAGGGACGGCTACGTGCTCACCGCCGCGCATGTGCTGGGGCCGCTGCACGGGGGCCAACCATATCTGCTGATACACACGGCGAATGGGCCGCAGCGATTCGTGCAGGCAAGCGTGGTGGCGATGGACCGCGATCACGACGTGGCGATTTTGCGGGCCACGCCAAATCCCTTCGAGGGCGACTACAACGTTTCGTTTCTGGCGCTGGACCGGCAGAGTCCGCTTGCGGGGCACACGGTGCTGGCAGCGGCGGCACGTCCGCTGAAGCCGCGCGATTCCTACACGCTCGATCCGGTGTTTGAGGAGCGCTCACCGGGAGAGGTGATCAACTTCGAATTCTCGCAACTCGAAAAAGGGCGCGCGGACACCGAACTATTTCTTTTCAGCCACAGCATACAGCCGGGCCAGAGCGGCGCGCCGGTGATTTCGCTGGACTCGCATGGAGTGGCGGGGTTCGTCGAAGGACAATGGCTGCACGCGTATGACAGGGAAGCGGCGTCGCCGGCGAGCGGTGCGGCGCCGAGTTTGCAGACTCCGGCGGCAGCGAGCAACGGCGGGCCAGTGCCCGGCGCGGTGGTGCCCATACATTATGCGATTGCGCTGCTGCAGCAGAAGGGCATTGCCTGGCACGAAATCCCGGAAGGAGCGGGTGATAGCGAAGGGGCCGCGGGAGACGCCGAGGGATCTTCGCTGCCGGCGCCCTTCTCTCTGATTTCCGCTGCGTATCCTTCGCAGGCGCTTTTCGGCGGCGAGGTGATGCTGGACGCGCTGGTGGAGAGCAGCGGCACGCTTTCGGATATCAAGATCGTGAGCGGCGAACAGGCGTTCGTTGAAAAGGCGCTGGCGGCGGCGCGCACCTGGACGTTTGTTCCGGCGCGGTCAGGCGGCCACGCTACGGAAGCGCGCATCGCGATCGCGTTCCAGTTCCCGCAGCCGTATGCGCCGCCGCGAAGTTCAACCGTGCACAACCATGACGAGGGATCATCGGCTGGTGCGGCGAACCGCGCGGCGGTTGCGCTGACGACAGTGGAGCCGAAATATCCGCCGGAGTCGAACGTGGAAGGAAGCGTGATTCTGTACGAATCGCTCGACAGCCAGGGCGCGCCTACATCAACGCAGATCGTGCGCGGACTCGATGCGCTGACTCCGGCGGCGCTCGCCGCTGCGCGCAAATGGCGCTTCGCACCGGCGCGGCAGTCCGGGGCAGCCACAGAATCGGCTGCGATTCTGGTGGTCACCGTGCGCCGCCCGCTGGTGGACAACCGCGCGGCGCGATAATCAGACGCCCAGGCTATCCGACGCTCGAGAGACTTCCGCGCTTGGCTTCCTTGACGAGGTGTTCGGCGGCGCGGTAGGCGAGAGCCTGGATGGTCATGGTGGGATGGTTGCGGCCGCCGGTAACCATGCTGCTGCCGTCCACGACGAAAAGGTTGGGGACATCGTGGGCGCGGTGCCACTTGTCCACGACGGAAGTTTTCGGGTCGTTGCCCATACGGCAGGTGCCGCGGCCGTGGGCGCCGCCGCGAGTGTCCGTGACCGGCTCGGACCACACCGTGGTGGCGCCGGCGGCCTCGAGAATTTCGACGGACTTCTGGCGAAAGAATTCCATGTTCTTGAAATCGTCGGGATGACTTGTGATGGTGATACGCATGGCAGGCAGGCCCCAGGCGTCCTTGAGATCGGGATCGAGATCCACGCGATTGGTCTCGACGGGCAACTGGGTAACAAAATTGGTGATGGTCATCTTGCAGTTAGCCTGTTCCTTGAGCGCTTTTTTGAATTCCGCGCCCCAGCTGGGAGCGTCGTGCGGCCCGCCGAGCCCGTACTGAATGGGCGACTGCTGGCCGCGGGCGGTCATGCGTCCGCCGCCGTAGAAGCCGCGCTTGGGATCGGTGTGCACGTAATCGAGAATTGCGGCGCCGGTGACGCAGCCCTTGAATTCGTTCAGCGGATGCTCGAAGAGCCCGCTGGCCCCGCTGATGTTGCCGCTCATCAGATATTTTCCGACCATGCCGCTGGAATTCGCGAGGCCGTCGGGAAACAGGTTGGATTTTGAAAGCAGCAGGAGGCGCGGCGACTCGGTGCCGTTGGCCGAGAGCACGACGGCCTTGGCCTTCTGAAACACCTCTTTTTTTTCAGCGTCGAAGTAGATGGCGCCGGTGACGCGGCCCTTGTCGTCCACGGAGATTTCGCGGACGTAGCTATTCACGCGGATTTCACAGCGGCCGGTTTTCACGGCAATGGGAAACACGGTGACGGCGGAGCTCGATCGAGCCCTGACCTGGCAGCCGAACCCGCTGCACATCCCGCAATTGATGCAAGCGGCGCGGCCCTGATACGGCTCGGTGATGATGGCGGCGACGTTGGGAACCACGGTCAATCCGAGTTTATCGGCGGCGACTTTGAAGAGCGCGCCGGAAGCCTTGAGGGGCTGCGGCTTCACCGGATAGGGCTTGGACATCGGGGCAAAAAATGGGGAGTCCATGCGCAGACCGGCGATGCCGATTTCCCACTCGGCCTTGGTGTAGTAAGGCTCCATCTCCGCGTAGGTGACGGGCCAATCCGCAAGACCCGAGCCGGC
This sequence comes from uncultured Acidobacteriota bacterium, assembly GCA_963814605.1. Taxonomy (GTDB): domain Bacteria; phylum Acidobacteriota; class Terriglobia; order Acidiferrales; family UBA7541; genus Palsa-295. The sequence goes on from CAWFDD010000005.1 coordinate 130,006, forward strand.
GATGGTGCCCACATGAGTGGCTTCGCTGAACTCATAAGGCAGATGGCGCCAACTGCTGCCGCCATAGGTGACGGTGCCGCCGCCCACGACACATCCATAGCTGTGATTGCCGCGAACTGCTTTTTCCTTGTCGTTGCGGCGGAAGGTGTTGGGCTGGCGGACGAGGGGGTCGCTCATCAAATGGTCCGCCGGGGTCGGCGGATACATATTGAGCAGCTCGTCCTTGCTGTAGTCCTGTTCGTGGCCATAGGCGCCCCAGGAGCCTTGCTCCAGGACGACCACGGAAAAACCGGCCACCGACAGCTCCTTGGCCATGATGCCGCCGGCCGCTCCGGATCCGATGACGATGAAATCAACTTCCTTGGTTGGCGAATATTGGACCATGGGCTTGTTCTCCCGTCGCGAGCCTAGCGGCCCGGTTTGCTGACGGCATCGTAGTAGCCGAACGGCGGCTTGAAATTCAGCGTGTCCTCGAAGCCGATCAGTTTCCAGCCGGCCTGGTCGTAATTGCCGCCGTGCGCGGGACTGGAAAACATTCCGATGATGGTGTGGTTGCGAACCGTCCTGAAGAACGGTGTTCTTTCGATGGATGTGAGGATTTGTATCTGCTGCCTGGAGGTGAGCGCCGAAAACAAACTGGTGCCCGGAGAAATCTCCTGCGTGAACTGCTGCAGATCCTTGAAGCCCTGGGCATAGACAGGCTGGCTATCGTGGAAAAAAGTGGTTAGACCGCGGTCAATAAAATAGACGCAGCGAGCTTCATGCGCGCCCGGAGTGTCGTCGGTGGGAATGATCTGGGAGGCCATGGCGTCAATCACCGCCGCTTGCTCGGGGGTGAAAAAGACGAACTGGCCGGACGCGGCTGCCTCCCGCGCCTGGAGAATGGCCGGCCAATTCGAAGCGAGCCAAACGGCGCTCAAACCCGCACCGGACTCCAACAGAAAAGATCGTCGCGATGGTATTTTCATGGTTGTTCACCGTTCCTGATTCAGGTTCGTGGCCGTGCCGATCAGCGATTTGGGCCTGCGCGAACGCGATGAGCCGGAAACTCGGGATTCGGCTGCGTCCTTGGGCAAACCATATGCCTGCCGCCGTCTGGCGTCAACCGCAGATTGGCGTGGGGGTGGCTCTGTGGATTTTTCTCGATGGTCTATGCCCGGCCAGGAACGCAACCAGCAGCTACTCTGCTCGCGGGGAGAAGATCTAATTGGTCTTCTTCGCGAGTCCCGGGTCGTCTGGCCCAACGAAATTCACCACAAAAGGCGCAATTCCATTCACCTGCACGATGGGCTTTTGTTTCTGGACTTTTCAGGTCGGCAGCGTCAGAGCGACCGGGTCATCGGCCGGTTGTAGTAATTTGCGCCTTTTGCCTTTGCGCTTTCGTGTCGATTCACTTTTCGCTGAACCCTACCCAGCGCGGGCCGTCGCAACCCTGGGATAAATATTCCGACAGTCGCATGTCAACATCTTGCGGCCCATCCTTGAGGTAGACCACGTCGTCCACGACCAAGTGGCCGTGTTCCCGCATCAGGATGGCCACAACGCGCCAGGTCCATGGGCTCTCACCCGGTTCATCATGGGTGAGTTTGACGTACGCGCGGGTGGAGCCATCTTTCGCAGTTTGCATTCTCTCGATGGAGAAGACCTGTGGCTCTGCCCGCAAGTCGTTACCCGAAAACAGCCCAAACTCGAGGAAAGGCGGCTTCGAGTTCGGGTCCGGATTCTGACGACCCCAATCGTTTTGGCAGGCGACGTTTATATCGATTTTGTGACGCAGTGACTCGCTGAGGTAGGGCACGAAAACCTTCGTTGCCGCGCCCCCCGGGATACCCAGCGGGTGACGAGCCACGACCTCCGTATAGAGGCTTCGGACGAACGATTTGGGCTCGTTGGGCAGGCCCGCCAGCTTGCTATGCTGAGCGGGCTGGCCAAAAGCCAACATCGTTACGAATAGCAGAAGAACGATGCATCGCAAATGCTTCATGCGTCCCCCGCGCACAGCCGTGGCTATCGGCGGGCGGCCCAGCCTTTGGTGCTCCCGTGGTTCCCCGGTCTGATCATCACGCGGCGGGATGACCCTCCTTCGCCAAGGCTTCGGCGGGATAATACCACTTCGCCAGTTCCACTCCGAGTTCATCAGCGCCGGAGGGTGCACCACAAAGAGAGAGAGCCGGCGAGACGCCGGCGCTACGACGGCAGAGGCAACATCCCCACCCTTACGATACAAAGGGTGGGGCACCCTGCGGCGTGGATTGGGCCGCGTGCGAGTTTCAGAGTTGCGCCGCTGCGATGCGTGGAGTCAGACACATATCGGAACTTTAAGGATGGGCCACCCGCCTGGAAACTCGGGATTCGGCTGCGTCCTTGGGCAAACCATATGCCTGCCGCCCTCCGGCGTCAACCGCAGATTGGCGTGGGGGCGGCTCTGTGGATTTTTCTCGATGGTCTATGCCCGGCGATCGGGGAGCTCATCGAATTTTACAACCAGAGGCGATATCACGAGGGCATCGGCAACGTCGCATCGGTCCGTCTATGTTTCTATGTTGATCTTGGGCGATTTACATTCAACGATATATCATCTCCATACTCCAGACGCGGCGGGACGACAAACCGAACGAAATACAGAAACACGAACGCGACCGGAAAGGATCCGATCAGCGTCCACACAAGCCACGAGATTCCACTAGCTCCTAGTACGTGAGTGAACAGCGCAACGACTGCTACGGTCGGCACCCAAATAAATACATTGTAAGACTGTCGTATTCGAATACTCTTGCCACAGGCCGGACACGGGAACGACCTGTCGAATCGTATCTTCTCCCATTTAACTGGACTAGAGCAATCTGGGCACAGCATTTTGGCAGCAAGCGCTCGCAGGGATGGCATATGGCAAGATCCAACCTTTCACTCTACCTCCAACTTCTCCAAATCGATGCTTTCGTTACTGGGCGGGTGGCCCACCCGCCCGTCGGAGCGATCCCGCCGTCCAATCAGTCAGAATCGATTTGCAATATCCCGGGCACTTGCGGCGAACCCCTATAGTGCGAAGGTTAATGCTTGAGAAACCCCATTGTAGCGCCCGCTAAAGCGAGGAAGATAGTTCCGACAATCACTAGCACGTAGCGCAGTTGATCAATGGAACTATGAGGGTACAGTCGCCTATACTCTCTGCTGATTTTGATCATCTTCTCCAAGTGAAAAAAGAAATAGGACATCTGTTGATCTTCCGGAAGCTTTCGGTTAATTTCGCCAACCTCCTGATATGTTAGTGCAGCGCTCACTAACCAGCATCCCACGCCCAAAGTTTCGAGCAAGATTACCAGTAGATTCACAAAATTTGCACCTAGCCACTCGATTTACAAAATCCCTTAAATAGAGTTAGGCGGGTGGCCCACCCTTTGATGCTCCCGTGTATTCCCGGGTCTGACCATCACGCGGCGGGATGACCCTCCTTCGCCAAGGCTTCGGCGGGCTGACCCTCCTTCGCCAAGGCTTCGGCGGGATAATACCACTTCGCTAGTTCCACTCGGAGTTCATCAGTGCCGGAGGGTGCCCCATCCTTGCCGTCGGCCTACGAAGAGAAAACCGCGGGGTCGTGGGCGAGCGAGGAGTGGGCGAGGCAAGCCTCGCCCACAAACAGCGGCGGCAAGCCGCCGCACTCCACATGGTGCGAGGTGGATGGGCAGCGGCGAGCCAAGGATGTTCGCCGGGCACAGCATGCTGTGCCCCTACGAAGAAACTACAGCGCCCTTCCGCCATTCGTCTCCGCGCCGGGCACGACTGATCCCCCAGGCTCGCTTGATCTCCCGAGCGCCTCTCGCCGAGGCCTCGGGAGCCCTGTCATTCCGTCGACCTGGGGGCCCCTCCTGCTGTGCCCCTACGAAGGCGCGAAGCGCGTGAAATCGAGGCTGGCGAACGTTTCGGAAACGAATGCGCTCGCCTGAACGGCGGCCGCTACATAAGCAACTGCAAAGAAACGAATGCGCCCGCCTGAACGGCGGCCGCTACATAAGCAACGGCAAGGAAGGACGAGCCGGCGGGACGACGGGGCTACGAAAAGCGGCGCGGGTCAATCGGCTTGGACTACGGCACTGATGCGACCGGATGCGGAGGAATGATCGGCGGCAAGGCCGGGGGCACGCGCTTCGGTGGTTTCCTTCCAGAGGGAGCGATCTTCCAGGAGACGCGTGACGAGCTGGGTGTGCAGGGCGTGGCCGGCTTTGTGGGCGACGATCCGCCCCTGGAGCGGGCGGCCTACCAGCGCGAGATCCCCGATCAAATCGAGCGCTTTGTGGCGAACGAATTCGTCGGCAAAGCGCAGCGGGCTGTTGAGGATGGAATTGTCGTCCATGACGATGGCATTGGCGAGCGAGCCGCCGCGAATCAGGCCCATCTTCTGGAGAGCCACAAGCTCCTTGACGAAAGTGAAGGTGCGGGCGGGGGCCAGTTCGCGGCTGAAGGTCTCGCGATTGACGGGCATCTCGATTTCCTGGGGGCCGGCGCAGGGATGGTGATAGTCCACGAAGCAGTGCACGCGAAATTCGTCCGCCGGGTAGATGCCGATGCGGCGGTCGCCGTCGGAAAATTCGAGCGGCTTGAGGACGTGGATATAGCGCCGCTGTCGGCGCAGACGCCGGGTTCCGGCGCGCGCCAGCATTTCGATAAATGGCCGGGAGGAACCGTCGAGGATGGGAAGCTCGAGGGCGTTCAGCTCCACGTAGATGTTGTCTATGCCCCAGCAGTACAGCGCCGCCAGGAGGTGCTCGGTGGTGGAGATCAGCACGCCCTGTTTCATCAAGCTGGTGGCGTAGCTGACGCGGGCGACGTTGGCGACATCCGCTTCGATTTCAAAGTTGTCGAGGTCCACGCGACGAAAAACCACGCCCGTGTCCGCCGGCGCAGGGACCAGGCGCAAGCGGCTCTCGACCGCCGTGTGGAGGCCGATGCCTTCGATCTCAACAGGATGCTGGATGGTAAGTTGGCTGGGCATTAAGAAGCGCGCCCTTCCAAGGGCACTTTACGGGCCGCGGAGGCGTCAATTTACGCCTTTGTTTACAGCAGCTTGCGGCCCGGAAAAACGGATGTCCCCAAATGCGTTGTAATTGTACAACACTTCGGCGGTTTCAGATGTGGTTCTAATCGAACAGGTTGCGAATGGTTAAACAGCGGCCGGAGGGCGACGAGCGGATTGTTTCGACGGGTTTGAATGCGTAGAATGAGATGAGCCTGGATCGCTGCGACGTAGAAATGGCCGCTCCTTTCAACATACTACCGAACAATCCCGCACCGCCGCCGCGCGGGCAGCCGCGTCCGGCATGGCTGAAGGTGCGATTTTCCGGCGGAGAGAACTTCCGAGAACTCGACCGCATCATGCGCACGCTCGATCTGCATACGGTGTGCGAGAGCGCGCGGTGCCCGAACATGGGCGAGTGCTGGGAACATCGCACGGCGACGTTCATGATCCTGGGAGACATCTGCACGCGGGCGTGCGGATTCTGCGCGGTGCCGAGCGGCAAACCGCTGGGTCCGCCGGAGGAGGACGAACCCGGCCGCGTGGCGGAAGCGGTGGAGCGAATGGGGCTGCGCTACGCGGTGGTGACTTCGGTGAACCGCGACGACCAGAAGGACGGCGGCGCCGGGATTTTCGCGCGGACCATTCAGGAGATACGGCAGCGCGTGCCCGATTGCAAAGTGGAAGTGCTGATACCGGATTTCCGCGGCGACTGGGCGGCGCTGGGCACGGTGATGGCGGCGCGTCCCGACGTGCTGAATCACAATATGGAGACGGTGCCGCGGCTTTATCGCCGGGTGCGCAAGGGAGCGGTGTACGAACGGTCGCTCGAACTGCTGCGGCGGGCGCGGGAAATGGCGCCGGATGTGCCGACGAAGACCGGAATGATGCTGGGGCTGGGCGAATCGCGCGAGGAAGTGCTCGAGGCGATGGAGGATATCGCCGCGCAGGGCACGCACATCCTGACGCTGGGGCAATATATGCAGCCGACGCTGGAGCATTTGCCGATCGAGCGCTACGTGCACCCGGATGAGTTCGCGGAACTGAAGCGGCTGGGCGAGCAGATGGGGCTGAAGCACGTGGAGGCAGGGCCGCTGGTGCGGTCCTCGTATCACGCCTTCGAGCAGGAAGAAGCCGCGCGGAGCTAGGCGCCTAATTTGTTTGTCAGTGGTCTATCGAATTACATGCCAACAGGACTTCAGGGGTTGAAACCCCGAAGCGACTGTTTAGCTCACGGCGGGGTTGAAACCCCGCCCTCCCACCAGCGCAAGCCTCAGGCTTCGAGAAATTCGGTGCATTTCCCGGAAGCCGCGAGTTACCTTGCGGATTCTCCTGCCGGGCGAGGCGCGGCGAGCGACTCGTGGTAGACGTCATAGAAGTCGAGTCCACGCCGATTGACGTGCATGCTGATCTCCACCTTGTCGCCGAGCACCAGCACATCGTCGCTATCCGCATTGTAGGCGGGCCATTTCACCAGCTGGCCTGCGTTCGGGTCGCCGGTCTTGGCGAAATTCGTCCAGTAGCTCATGACGGATTCGGAGAGATTTTTATCCGCGTCGTCATACGGGAACGGCCAGGTGAAATTGCCGAAGACGTAGGGAATCTCGGAGGCATGGAACGCGCCGAGGCGCTTGCCCTGATCGCCGGGCGGACGGCGGCTGAAGTAGTAGCGGTAGATCGGGTGATGGCCGGTCTTGGTCTGCATTTCGGCCCAGGTGCGCATCTCCCAACCGAAGACGTCGTCGCGGAAGGAAGCCCAAAAGGAGGCTACAGCTTCGGCGTCCGAACTGGCCGGGTAGGCTTCCAGGAACTGCGGAGCGAGATTTCCGAAACGCTGCCTGGCCTGGGCGGTGTACATGGCGAGGGTCATGGCTGCGGCTTGAGGAGCGAGGGTGGTTCCCTCATCGGAATTGTTGCCGACGATCATGGGCACGTCGTTCTGCTTGCCCTCGGCATAAATTGTGTGAACATCCTGCGGCAAAACCCATCCGTCGACGATGGCGCGAACGGCATCGGCGGAGGTCGCTTTCAGGAGCGCGTCGGCGGGCATGGCGCGCATGGCTTTCAAACTATCCGGCGCGCCGCCGACTTTGGCGGCCAGCTTTTCACCGGCCTTTTCGGCATCGGCCAGCGAAGTCATGGGAGAAAACGAAGCGCCGCTTTCGCCGATGGCGCCGCGGAATAATCCCTTGGCGAGCGGGACTGGCGGTGAGAGTGTTCACGGCCCAGGAGCCGGCCGATTCTCCGAAGATGGTGACGCGGTTGGGATCACCGCCAAAGGCGGCGATATTTTTCTTGACCCATTGGAGCGCGGCGATCTGATCCATGAGCGCGTAGTTGCCCGAGGCATGATGCGAAGACTCGGCGGTGAGCGCGGGGAGGGCAAAAAAGCCGAAGATGCCGAGGCGGTAGTTAATGGTGACCACGACGACGCCGCGGCGCGCCAAATTCTCGCCGTCGTAGCTGGCCACGCTGCCGGCGCCGCGGGTGAAGCCGCCGCCGTGAATCCAAACCATCACCGGGAGTGCGGCGGAGGCGGATTTCGCGTTGGTCCAGACATTCAGGTTCAGGCAATCCTCGCTCAGCGGGGGGAGATCAGATTGATAGATCGAAAATGCGGGCGGATAAGGGGCCTGCCAGCAGGCGTTGCCATACTCGGTCGCGGCGCGCACGCCCTCCCAGTGCGCCGCGGGTTGCGGCGGTTTCCAGCGCAGATCGCCGACCGGAGGCGCGGCGTAGGGAATGCCGCGATAGACGCGCACGTCGGGACTCTTGCCCGCGGTCCCGGAGACTTTGCCCTGCTCGACCTTGACGGCATCGGCGGCCGCCGCCCAGGATTGCGAAGCAAAAGCTGCGAACAGAATTCCGCACAGCAGGTATCTCAGCGATGGTTTCATGACGTTACCGTTCCTTTCGATTAAATGATGTGGAGAAAGTGGATGAGCAAACCCGCGAGCGCTCCGCCGACGCAGGTGCCAATCAGCGAGATCGGCGCATACCCCCAGTCCGAATGGCCCTTTCCGGCAATCGGCAGAACCTGGTGCGCGATTCGGGAACCCAGATCGCGCGCGGGATTCATGCTGGTGCCCGTTGGCCCGGCCATCGAAATGATGATCCCCCAAACGAGTCCGCCGACCAGGAACGGAGTGAGCGATCCGGCCACCGCGCCCGACCTGGCAACCCGCGAAACGATGGAGACGGCAACAAACACGAGCGTGAAGGTGGGGACGATCTCGGCGATCAAGTTCTTCGGTACGTTGGGAATCGCCGGATGGCTGCAAAAGCAAGCAAGCTTGTGCCAGGGATCCGGCGTCTCCGCCCAGTGAGGCAGGAACTGCAGCCAGACGATGACCGAGCCTACAAACCCGCCGAGCATTTGGGCTGCGAAATACGGCAGGAGCTTGGAATAATCGCTCGTCGCGATGGCCACCGCGAGGGTAACGACTGGATTGATGTGCGCGTCGGCGCTACCGCAGGCGTTGGCGGTGAAAATCCCTGCCATGGCCGCGAATCCCCATCCCGTGGCGACGGCGATCCACCCGCCGCCCAGACCCTTCGAGCGCCCCAGGGAAACGCAGGCGATGACGCCATTCCCCACTATCACCAGAACCAGAGTGCCCATGAACTCACCCACCATTGCGGCATGCATCGTTTGACCTCGTGTTTTTTGGATTAGGAGCCAGCGAGCGTGCGGTACTTCCAAGCCATCGGCCCCCCCGGGTCGCGCTTCGGTGCCGGGAGCATACTACAGCTCTCGAAAAGCGAGAAGCGCTCACAGAGCTCGAAGCGCGCGGCGCGCTGATTGTTTGCAGTTTAGGCCTGAGGATCGGCCGCCGCGTTCACGCGGAGCAAAAGGCCGGCGCCGCTGCGCACGTTTACGTCTCCTTTGTCGGAACGAAGCGTGATTTCTCCGGGTGGAGTCGTCTGGCCGGTGTGCTCGACCGTCAAATGGGGCAGACCATACGCCCCGCAGGCATTCGATGAAAATAGCCAGAGCGCCTGCGGACGGCCATCGGCATCATCGCCGCGGCATTCGCCACTGGAACTGGCGTTCAGACGGCCGAGGACGCCTCCTGGAACCGGCTCGCCGACCCTCCTGCCGAATCTGCCCTCGACGTGACCACCGCCGCGATAAACAACTTCGCCGCCGATCTGGGTAGTGGTCCAGACACTCTCGGGAGTGCCGCGGTCACTTCCCACGACCGGATCCTGCGCCGCTTCAACCTCCATAAAGGAAGCGACGGCGCGCAGATGCATGGTCAGCGCGATCTGCTCGTGCGGCATCTTCAGGAAATCGAAACGCAGGGAAATGCTTGCGGCGGCGCCATTCGCGGCGGGAGTGACGCTGACCACGCGCCCCACCAACATGGCGCCCGCCGGGATTTTGGCTCCGTCCGGCAAAGGAACGTTTTGCATGATGCGCGCCGTAACGGTCTGGCCGGGTTTGACTTTCTTGGAGGACAACCCGGAATTCAAGCGCGCCGGGAGAACAGTGCCTGCGGGGATTTGCGTTCCGGCGCGAAGCTCGCCCGTGGCAATCAGCAGGGCGACGAGCACGGCCACATATTTCAGCTTTTTCAGTGCGCCGTACATGGCACTGAGACCTCCGGTTGTAAGATGCGGCGCGACGGGCCGAGGGCGCGCTGGTTCAAGAATTGTCATCATCGAAGCGACGCCAGAAAAGAACTGGCGAGGCCGCGACTGCGAGCGGTGCAGCCAGGATCGGGCATGGTGGCATTCTGCGCGGCGTGAAAATATTCGGCAGCTTTCGCGTTGCGGCCCAGCTCCGCGTTGAGGTTGCCGAGCAGGAGCATGAAAATCGGATTGCGGGGATAGCGCGCGGCGAGCGGCAGCGCGATGTTCAGCGCCTCCTCGTACTTCTGATCGTAGGTGCGCAAACTTCTGGCGAGGATGAAGCGGATGTCCACGGCCAGAAACGAGCCCTGATTCATGCCGACCTGCATTTGCTTGACGCCCAACTGCTTGTCTCCTCCGGGAATTCCCATGAAGATGCGCAGCAGCTTCACGATGGGAGAAAGCGTCTCGACATAGTAGTTGTAAATCCCGAGGGCTGCGGTGGCATCCGCCATTTCCGGATCGAGCTTGAGTGCCGCGAGCATTTCCGCACGGCCGTTGACGCCGGCGTGCGCCGCATTGCGATTTTCACCGCGCAGCGCATACACGCGCACCTGCAGAGCCCATCCCAGGCCGGCGTAGGTGTGCATCTCGGCGGTATCGGATTTGGCGAGTTGCGCTTCGGCGAGGGAGGTCACCCTGGCGGTCAGTGAAAGGTAGGCGGGGTCGTCCGGTTCCTTGCTGCGCTTCCACGGATCAACGATGCCGTATTTGATCTCGCAAGCCTCGCAATACCTCTTCCACCATTTAGCTTCGCTTTCGATCAGGTAGCCGAGCGGATGATCGGGCCGGGCCTGTTCCATATCGTGGGCGATGACGATGGCCGCGTCCGGGTCGCCGCTATAGATAAGGTCGAGCGCCTGCATGGCTTGCGGCGGAAGCGTGACGCCGGTGGCGTGCGCGGGCGGGGAGCATACGAAAGCAAGACAAACGACAAGAAAAACGCCAACTTTCACTTGACCCTCTTGAGCCAGCCGACAAGCCAGGCGGCGGTAACGTACATCGCGAAGCACTCCAGGGCAAAAGGAATAAAGCCGAGATAGCCGGGCGCGGGCATCTCGAAAATTTTCCAGCCCTGGAACATGGGAAAAATGTAGCGCCATTTGGCATGCGCCCAATAGTTCCAAAATTCCCAGAGCCAGCCGCAAATCCAGCCGGACGCAAGAAAGCCGTAGAAGCGGCGGGCGAAGCCCTCGGAAAGATCGCCGAGAAAGGATGGCAGGCGAAGGCGGCGGTTGAGCGGGTCGAGGAAGAGCAAGAATCCGAGCCACACCAGTCCGAAAAGGTAGGCGGCGATGTGGCGCGGAGCAACCAGCGGGACGATCAGGCACGCCGCGCCACAAACCATCATGGCGTTTTCGGCGGGGCGCGAAATTTTCCAGGGCTCGATGGGAACCGCGGGCATCAGCGCCTGCACCAGATCGGAGGTCTCGAAGATGGCGGGGGTGATGGTGGCAAACGACCAGCCGTAGCCGGCGAGCGCGGCCGGCCATCCGAGAGGGACGCCGAGGTAGGTCCAATTCTGGAGCCTGAGATTGTATGCTTCGAAGATCAGCCACAGCGGAATCGAGAGCAGCGCCATGCGCGCCAGGGTGATGGGCGCGCTGTGCAAGCGCGAGCGGCCGGTGAGCGCGAGTACGGCCGCGTCGGCGATCAGAATGTAGGCGCTCCAGGCGACGGGTGTGAAAAACGTGGCCAGCGGCTCGATGCCGTGGAAAAGCATTAATTCCGCGCCGGCGAGTGCGAAGATTCCGAGCCAGCCGTGCGCCGGAAACGAGCGCCGGCGGCGGCGGCGGAAAAATCCGGCGAGGAGAACAGCCGCCGTGACGGCGGTGATGGCCAGGCCGAGTGCGAGTCTGAGAGGGAATACCGGCGCGGGTTCGGTCATGGGGCTCAGCGCGTATGGTAGCGCAGATGGCCGCAGTTTTCGGCAGGCGCCAGAGCGTTTCTTGCTATGCTCTGCGTGCTTTTTCGGGCGACACACGCAGCAAAAACGAAGCCACGAACGGCCCACCGCAGAGACGCAGAGGCCGCAGAGAAAGCGAATACCTTGAGCGAGGCGCAAAAACTCGAGCGCGGCCTGGGGCTGGTCGAAGCGACCTCGCTGAACATGACGTTTATGGTGGGCATCGGGCCATTTGTGGTGATCCCGATGGTCGTCAAGGCGATGGGCGGACCGGGAAGCCTGCTGGCGTGGGTTGCCGGCGCGCTGCTGGCGGTTTTCGACGGGTGCATCTGGGCGGAACTGGGCGCGGCGATGCCGCAGGCGGGCGGAAGCTACGTGTATTTGCGCGAAGCCTACGGAAGGCTGCGCTGGGGGCGGCTGCTTTCTTTTTTGTACATCTGGCAGACGCTATTTCAGGGGCCGCTGAGCATCGCGTCGGGGGCGCTGGGGTTCGCGGACTATTCGACGTACCTGGTGGCGAAGTCGAGCCGCCTCGGGGGAATTGTGGCGTCGCTGGGGACGCACAGCAAGAACGCCATCGCGGGTTTGGTGGTGCTGCTGGTGGTTGCGCTGCTCTACCGGCGGATCACGGAGATCGGGCGGATCTCGGTGGTCTTCAGCGTGATTGTGATCGGCACGATCCTGTGGATCATCTGGGGCGGAGCGGCGCATTTCGAGGCGCGCCGGGTGTTTGATTTCACGGGCAAACAGTGGGATTCGTCGTGGTTTTTTTTCGCGGCGCTGGGCCACGGGACGGTGCAGACGGTCTACAGCTACCTGGGCTATTACAACGTCTGCAATCTCGGCGGGGAGATGAAGAATCCGGAGAAAAATATCCCTCGCGCGATTTTTATCTCGATTGTGGGAATCACGGTGCTGTATCTGGCGATGCAGACCAGCATCCTGAGCGCGATCCCGTGGCGGGAGGCCGCGGAATCGAAATTTATCGCCAGCACATTTATCGAGCGGATCTACGGAAGCAGGTGGGCCACGCTGGCCACGGCGCTTATATTGGTGACGGCGCTGGGATCCGTCTTCGCGGCCATGCTGGGATACTCGCGCGTGCCGTATGCCGCAGCGGCCGACGGAAATTTCATATCGGTATTCGCGCGCCTGCATCCGACCAAGCATTTCCCGTATATTTCGCTGCTGGCGCTGGGCGCGGCGGCGCTGATTTTCTGCCTGGCGCTGAACCTCGGGCAGGCAATTCGCTCCATCCTGGCGATGCGCTGCATCATCCAATTCATCGCCCAGGGCGTGGGGCTGATCCTGCTGCGGCGGCGCTGGGGCGCAGCGCGGCTTCCGTTTCGGATGTGGTTGTATCCGGCGCCGGTGGTAATCGCGATTCTGGGGTGGGCGGGGCTTTTCGTCGCCACGGGACCGAAACCGATGCTGGCATCGCTCGGCGGCGGCGACTGCCGGTATACTTGTATATTTGGGGCGCGCGCGATGGATGCGGCAGTGGCCCTTCGAGGAGATCGCCTGATGACCGGACGGACGGCGCGAAAGCTTTTGAGTGCGGCGGCGATCATTTTCGCAGCGGCGGGGGGATCGGGAATCCTCGCTTCGGCGTCGGCGCAGTCCGTGACGGACGCGGTACAGGCAATCAACAAGGCGCGCGTGGCAACGCGCATCCTCTATGTGACGGCGCATCCGGACGACGAAACAGCGGGACTGCTGGCTTATCTTTCGCGCGGGCTTTACGCCGATGTGGCCATGCTGACGATCACGCGCGGGCAGGGCGGCCAGAATGCGATCGGGCCGGAGCAGGATGGCGCGCTGGGCGTGGTGCGCACCACGGAATTGCTTGCGGCGGACTCGCATTACGGAGTCCATCAATTTGTCACTCGCGCAGTTGACCCGGGATTCTCAAAAAGCCCCGAGCGGACCATGAAGATATGGGGCGATCAAATTCCATTGGGCGACATGGTGCGGGTGATTCGCATGTACCGGCCGAATGTGGTGATCAACGGATGGGGCGGCGTACATTTCGGGCACGGACAGCATCAGGCGAGCGGCATCCTGACGCCGCAGGCCATCGCGGATGCGGCCGATCCCACAAAATTCCCGGAGCAGATCTCGCAGGGACTCGCGCCGTGGAAAGTCTCGCTCGAATTGCGTCCCGGAAGCTTCGGCTTCGGCCCCTCCAATGCGAATGCGGCGCCGGGCAGCGTGACGCTGCCGGTGAATGATGTGTCTCCGCTCTGGGGACAGAGCTACGTGGAAATGGGAATGGAAGGGCACGCCCAGCACCGCTCGCAGGGGACGCCGTCGTTCTTCGGCAATCCGTTCTTCCGCCGGCCGCCGACGCTGGTCGTTGAAAAGGGACAGGAAGCCGCAGGATCGTTCGACGTGAAGGAACTGGCGGAATCGATTTCGTCGCTGGCGGATCGCTACCGGCAATGGCAAAGCGCGATGGCGCCGTCGCTTGCGGCGGTGGATCAGAATCTGGCGGCGGCGTCGAAATCGGCGCTCGAACTTGACCGCGCGGCGGCGGCAAAATCGCTGGCGGCCGCGGGCAAAGAGCTCGCTGGTTTGCGGCAGAAAATCTCGAGCGAGGGAGGGGACAGCGCGGACGCAGCGTGGGAACTCGACCGCGTCAAGGCGCGAATTGACGGAGCGCTCGCGGAGGTGGTGGCGCTGCCGGTGGACACGCAAGCGAGCCGCCACGAACTCGTGGCCGGCGAGGATTTCAAAGTGGACGTAAATTTTCTGGACAAACCCGCGACGCTGGTGAAGTTGACCGTGGACAAATCGAGCTTGCTGCTGCCGGAAGGGTGGAGCGCGACGCTCGAGGAGCCAAAAACCGGCAGCAACAGCTACCATTTCATGGTTTCCATCCCCGCGGGCGCGAAGCCGCCGCATTCGCCCGACGACGCGGTGCTGCCGTTTCCGCCACCGCTGGTGACGCTGGCTTTGCGGATGAGCGTTGACGACTACGAATTCACCTACGAGAAAGCCGTGGAATCCGCCGAAGCGAAGACCACCGAAATTCTGGTCTACCCGCTCGAACTTGTGCCCGCGGTCACGCTCACCGTGGAGCCCGCGCAGGTGATGGTGCCCGAGAAGCGGGCCTCGGCGCCCGCCGATTTGCTGGCGCGAGTGCGCTATCACGGGACAAAACCAGCGATGGTTTCCATCGGCATCGACGCGCCGGAGGGTTGGACGGTGAAGCCGGTGGCGGCGCTGAATTTCGGCGGGCCGGGCGATCAGCTGGTTCGCTATGGGGTAACGGCTCCGGCGAAAATTGCACCCGGCGCCTACGCGCTGCATCCCTACGCCATGCTCGGCGGCGAGATTTTCCGCACATCGGTCGAGCCGATTCCCACGCTGCCGACGCGCAACTGGAGCGAGCCGGCCGATGTGACCGTGCACGTGCTCGATCTCACCGTGCCAGCCGGGCTGCACGTCGGCTACATCGCGGGCGACAACGACGTGCTGCCGGAAACGCTGCGGCAGGTGGGCATTCAGGTGGATTTACTGGATGAAGTGGCGCTGGCGTTCGGCGATCTGAGCCGCTACGACGCGATCGTGGTGGGCATTCGCGCCTACGAGCTGCGCCCCGACGCCATGGCCGCGAATCCACGGCTGCTCGACTACGTGCAGAACGGCGGGACGCTGCTGGTTCTGTACGAGCGCGATTTCGCCTGGGGCAAGCTGCTGCCCGCACCGTTCAAAGCAGAAATGGCGGGGCAGGCGGTGCGGGTGACGGACCAGAATTCCCCGGTGCGGTTCCTGGCGCCGGACAGCCCCCTGCTGAACACGCCGAACAAGATCACGCTCGACGATTTCAAGGGCTGGGAACAGGAGCGCGGGCTTTATTTCTGGAGCACCTGGGATCCGCGCTACACGCCGGTGCTGGGACTCACCGATCCCGGCGAGCATGAAGCGACCGGCGGACTGGTCTACGCGCGCGACGGCAAGGGCCTATATATCTATACGGGTCTTTCATTCTTCCGCGAATTGCCGGACGGAGTGCCGGGGGCGTACCGCCTGTTCGTGAATTTGCTGAGCCAGACGCTGCATTCGACGCCGCATCGCTGATTCCGCGCCGGTGTGCGCCATTGGGACACACGGCACGACTTCCGCTTGCCAGCTGATTTTCGCTTCGTGCTATGCTCCGAGCCGATCTAACCGGGAGGAGCAAATGAATACGAATCGTCGAAAATCCGCGCGCGCGCGATGGTTGACCGGGGCTCTCGCCGCCATCTTGATGCTCGTATTCTCCTCCAACATTTCCGCCGGTCCGCAAAAGAACAAGAACGTGAAGGTCAAAGAGAATTCTCAAGAGGACCCCAATGCGCCGCCGATGCCCGCGGGCTCCGACGCCGACCAGATCAACCGCGACATTGGAGAGATGCTGGCTTATTTTGAGCTGGGGAACGTGGACATGATGCACAAGTATTACGCCGACAACGTGACCTTCGTGAGCGGCGCCTACGAGCCGCCGATTGTCGGCTGGCAAAATTACGTTCCGCTGTACCAGCGGCAGCGAGCGGCCTTTCAAGGGATGCAGCTGATCAGGCGCAACACCTGGGTGTTCCCTCATGGAGACGTGGCCTGGGCGACGTATGAATGGGAATTCGATTCGCTGCTGGAAGGGCGGCCCTATTCCATGCAGGGCCAGACGACTCTGGTATTCAACAAGGTGGGTGGAAACTGGCTGATCGTGCACAACCACACTTCGGTAATCTCCGCGACGCCTCCTCCAGCGACGCAGGCCGCGCCCGCGCATCCGGCGCCGCCCGCCGCGGCCAAGCCCTAGAGCCGGCGGACAATGCCGCGGGCTTAGCTGTCAGAAGCTCTGAATGCTCTTGTAAATCCACAGCCCTGCCAGGGCGACCAGAAGCGCACCTGAGAGAACCATGAGCACGGTGATCGGCACGCTCAGTTTTTCGATGCGGGCCACAATAGCGCGCTGCTCGCGGGCCATGGAGTCGCCCGCAGCATCGAGAAAAATCTGATCTTCCTCGCGGTTCTCGAGCGCACTGCGGTAAATCCACATGCAGACCAGAATCGCGGTAACCACACCCCAGGCTACTAGCACCATTTGAAGCGTTCCCATAGGCACCTCCCGTGCCCGCGGGTCGTGGGGGGACTCTGCCTGGAGGCAGACCGGCCCGTGCGGGCCCAACGGCTCGATTTTGGCGGGATTATACCACTACTGGGATGGGAGGGGTGTCAACTGGAACGGCGTTCGTCGGGGAACGAGACGCCCCAGAAATTCCGGGCCGGGTAGAGGATTTCGACGCCCAGTTCGAACGGGCCGTGTTCCTTCTTCTCGCGCACGGAGATCACCCGGAACTCGCGCTTCTCGTTCGAAAGGCCGTGGAGAACCTCGATCCGCGAACCCATCTCGGGCAGAAAGGGCAGGCGCAGCAGCGCGCCGGTGCGGCTCACGGAAAGCACTTCGGCCGTGGCATCGCGGGGTTCGCCGTCAATTTGGTTGCAATAAACTCGAACGGGGATGCGGGTCCGGACGCGGCTTGAACGGCGGCGCTCCACCATCGCTCGGGCAGTTGCCATGATGCCCTCCTGTCATTCGCGACCGCAGAAGCTAAATGTAGGCATTACCAGGGCGGAGGTCAATGGTACTGCGCCGGAGGGTGCTTCGTTGACAAACGTTGAAGCCGTCGAGCGGCCGGGACGCGGGACGGCTGGCGCCCGACAACATTGCGGTGAGCACTACCGCCAAGTTATGCTGGCACCGCATTGCGTTCAAAATGCGCCGGAGGCCGCCATGAAACTCGCCCGTTTCGCTTCACTTGCGCTCCTCGCTGCCGTTGTGGCGCTGCTTTTCGCAGGCTATTTGCGCTCGACCGCGGCGCCAGCGGCTTCCAATTTCGTCCTCGTCGCGCATTGCGGCGCGGGCGATTACAGCAAGGCGCCTCCCGAAGCTCTGGAGCGGGATCGCGCCGCCATGATCGTGGCCATCAGACAGGGCTACGCAATTCTGGCCGCCGGCGGCCCGAGCCTGGATGCTGTGGAGACCACCATTCGTTCGCTGGAGGATTCCGGGGAATTCGACGCCGGCCGCGGCGCCTACTACACGCGCGCGGGCGTGCCTGAAATGGATGCGGCCATCATGGACGGACGAACTCTGGCGGCCGGCTCGGTCGCCTCTCTCCAACACATCGCCAATCCCATCCATCTGGCGCGCCTGGTAATGGAGAAGACGCCGCACGTGATGCTGGTCGGACCGGGCGCCGAAGAATTCGCGAAATCGCAGGGAATCGAACTGGTCTCGCCTTATTATTTCTACAACCAGCGCCTCTGGGATCTCTACCAGAAGGCCAAATCCGCCGGGGACAAAAAGCAATCGTCCACGCTCGAGGGGAATCGCCCGGAGGTCTATGGCACGGTCGGCGTGGTGGCGCTCGATCAGCAGGGAAACATTGCAGCGGGAACCTCGACCGGGGGCACGGTGATGAAGATGCCCGGACGCGTGGGCGATTCGCCGATCATCGGCGCGGGCACCTACGCCAACAACGAAAGCTGCGGAGTTTCGGCCACCGGCGTGGGCGAATATTTCATGCGCAACATCGTGGCCGCGGACATCTGCGAGCGCGTCCGCTATCTGCATGTTTCGCTCGAGCAAGCCGCGAACGATGTGGTGATGAAGGAACTGGTCGAGCAGCATGGCGAGGGCGGGGTAATCGCGCTCGACCGCCAGGGCAACGTGAGCACGCCCTTCAACACCACCGGAATGATCACCGGCACGGCGCGCGGCGACGGCAAAATCACGCTGCGGGGCTGGAGCAAAACGGCCGAGCCCATCGTGGTCCCCGCATCCCAGTAAGGCGTGCTTCGTTGACAAACCACGGGCTGCGCGGCAATATGGATTCGCCTCGTATAGCCGCAGGAAATGCCCAAGTGGCGGAATTGGCAGACGCGCTAGCTTCAGGAGCTAGTTCTCGCAAGGGAGTGGAGGTTCGAGTCCTCTCTTGGGCACCATAATCTCTGAAAACAATTAGCGGTTTACGCGCGGATGCCGAGCAGGTTCTGCGCGTAGAGTGCGCCTCGGGGCGAATCTTCGTGCTTGAAGTAGGCGAAGACATCGCCGCGCTGTGACGCTTCCGCGACTCTGATGGCGATCTTTTTGCGGGCGGCGGGCGAATATTTTTCTTTGCGCAGGCGAAGGTAACAAAAATCCGCGGTGGCGACGTCCGGCGTCTCGAGCTTGTCGCTCTCCGCCTGGCATAGCGCAACGTTGGCGCGGCCCAGCCGCTCGTAGACTTCGTCCACAAACCAGGAAGCATGGCGAAATTCCATGGCCGCGCGGGTCTGGCCCGGCAGGGTGGCCAGGAAATCGTCCAGCCGCGCAAGATCGCATTTGAAATTCGGCGGCAGTTGAAAAAGGACGGGGCCGAGCTTGCCCGCAGCGCGCAAAGGCTCGAGCGACTTCAGGAACTTCGCCGTTTGCCTGGCTGCGCCGCGGAGGCGCTTGATGTGCGAAATTGACTGGTGCGCCTTCACGGCGAAGATGAAATGAGGAGGCGTAGCGGCGATCCATTCCGACAGCAGTTTCCTGGTGAGCTGGCTGCGAAATGTGTAGTTCACTTCAACGGAGTTCAATCGCGTGGCGTAGTGCGCAAGGAAGTCTGCCGCAGCCAGCTTCGCCGGATAAAACCTGGGCCTCCAGCTCGGGTAGGCCCAGCCGGAGGTCCCCGCGTAGATTTCGCCGACTGGAAAGTTCCCGGTCATGAGCGCCTTTCCGCAATCCGATTTCCATCGCCCGAGCGCGGATGTCTATAACACAACCTCGCGGAATTTGGGATAGCATGCGGGATGTGCCCGCGGCCGGCGGCGTCAACGCCTGAACCGAAGCGCGTACCCGGGGATTTTGACGGCCCGTCTAATAAGGCAAGACGCGGAGGGCGCGGTGAAGCCAATTCTGCGATGGACACTGCCCGTTTTATCTTCAGCAATCCTGATTGCCGGGCCGGCTCTGGCGTTCGACTATCCGCTCTCTCCCGAAGCGATCCGCGAGGCGTATTTTCTGGCCAAGGCGAACCCTGAAAGGCAGCGCGAATTCTTCGAACCCTACCGGCATACTCCGCCGATTCCGGAGACCGGTCCGAACGTGGCATTGATCGAGGTGGAGACGCCCTTCGCGTGCATCGTGGACGCCATGTCTCACGCTCAGGCGGACTATCACGCCCCGGATGCGGAGAAGCAGTATCTAGGCAAGCCGGGCCAGTTCCGCGTGCACGTGGAGATCTTCTTTACGCCAACCTACCCAAAGGCAACGGACACCGCGTTCACGCTCGGCAATTTTTGGGAGGATTTCCAGGTTCACCTGAAGCAGGAGGCCGAGATCCCGTCGCGGGAGGTCCACGGCCAGCCAATCTATAACGACGACACGCTGAGCGGATACGATGGCGCGACGATCGATGTGGACTACGACGTAAAGAAGATCGATGCCGCGGGGATCACCACGGTGGAAGTGGACACCCCCGACGGGCAGCAAGTGGAGACGAGCTTTTCACTGAACAGCCTTCGCTAGCGCGGAATCGCGGGGCGGCCGGCAGGCGCTCAGCGATCGGGGCTGCCCTGCGTCTGGATGAAGTGGAAAGCATCTTCGACGGCGCGCGAGGATGCGTGCGAGCCCTTGGCGTCCGTGGTGAATTGCGGCCGCCGGCGCGCCGAGAATCTGGACGGATCAAACGCGCCTCGTTTGGTGTGGAACACCCAGACGAATTCGTAGCGCGCCTTGTCCAGCTCGGAAGAGGAGAGAAGCGCCGAGTCCACGGTGTTCACCGGGTTGAAATCAGAGAACCCGTTGCGGTCGGTATGCACGTTCGCGGGCATGGCATCGGTGTAGGAATCCGAATCGTGCGCGAACAGGATTACGTAATCCACGCGCGAAAGATCGGGAGCGGGGCAAATCTCCGCGTATTGCTTCTTGCGGTTTTCCACGAGCCACTTGTACTGCGCCGGAGCGAGCCCGTAGGCGGAGAAAAATACGCGGCAGGCCGGATCGGCGCTTTCGTTTTCCGGCTTTGAATCCGGATAGTCTTCCGAATCGGCCGCGGTTCCGGCAGGCTCGATGATGGTGATATCGGCCGCCGGCGAGGCTTTGGCGGAGGTGTCCATCATCGTCGCGCTCACAGGCTCAACGGAAGCTTTGGCGGACACCACGCTGGCGCTCGATGGCGAAGGCTGCTGCCAAGGAGAAACACTCGGCGACGCTTTTGCGGACTGCGTCGCGGGCGGCGCGGCCTTCACGGGCGCCTTCTTGGGCGCTGCCGGTTCCACCACCACGGTGGGCGTGGCGGGTTTCGCAACGTGCCGAGGTTGCGCGGGAACGACTGCCGCCGACGCAGGCTTCACGTCAGCCGAAGCGGCGGAACTGGTCCGCGCGACGGCAGGATTTGTCGTCGGGCTGGTCGCCGGGGCCGGTTGCGCGATCGCGGCGGAGACTGGCGCGACGATTGGCGCACTGGACGGAGCGACTGCGGAATTCGTGGTCTCCGGGGCAGGTTTCGACGCGACTATTGACTGTGCGGGCGGCGGTGCTGGCGCCGCTGCTGGCGCCGCTGCTGGGGGCTGTGGCGCCGGCGCAACACTGGGTGTCGCTGCCACAGGATGTACGGCGGCGGGCCGCGCGGCGGCGGCTATGCTGGCCACCGGCTTGTCCGCGTCTTCAGGCGGCAGCGCGGGCAGATCCGGAAACGCGGCGTCCGGGACATACCCTTCGACGCCGCTCGCCGTGCGAATCTTCACGTAGCCCTTGACCCGCGAAAGAATCTCGACCGGCTCGCCGCATTTCAGGCGCGTTTCCACGTCGAAACTGTTCAGCGATTCGTAAACCCATACGCGATCGGAATTGGGGCTGCATTTCACCATGCCAATATCCGATCCGGAAGCAGGACGGCCCGATGCAAGCGCCAGTCCCAGTGCAGTGATGATTAGAAGTGACCGAGCCACGGCAATCCTCCCAAGTAACCCCATAGAAAGAAGCCCCGAAATCGGCACCAAAACTATGCGCCATGGCAGCGAAGTGAAACAACTGGACGAAAGGACAAGAATGGTTCAGGGCAAGAGAAGGCGAAAGGTGCTAGGGACGTCCGGACTGATTTACATATGATCCGCAATCGCTGATTTCCAGGGCCGCTTCGAGAGGCTACGAGCGCCAGCGCAGCGTTACCGGGCCGGAGACCGGATGGCGCATGGCCACGCCGGTCCGCAGCGATTCGAGGTGTGCGGCCTTCAATTCGAAGTACCAGCGGGCCTGGCGGTCGGCGTCGTCCACCAGCATCATGCGGTCTTCGTATTTCAGGCCGAGCGCCTGCTTCTCGATCACTTGCGTATCCTGGCGAATAAATCGCGGCCCAAGCACGTGAATGATGAAGGAGACCAGCGGAAACCACGGAAGAATATTCCAGGCGGCGACGAAATCGAGCCGGCACAAATCGCGGCGCACCGGGGTGACGGTGGTGCGGCTCGACAGCCAGTATTTCCCGGCGCGAATCTGTTCGAAACGCTGGTTCGGCAGCACGAAATCAATCGTGGTGGTGGCGGGTTCGCCGGTGATGAACTTCAGCAATTTGTAGGGCGCGCTATTGGACGAGGGCGCGTGCGGGCTCATGCGAAATCCATTGGGAATGGGCTCGAACTGCTTGGACTTGTCGCGGATGCTGCGGCGGCTGCGCCACCACCAGGCCTGATGCACGAACGGCCCGTGCGCCGGATCCATCAATCCAATGATGCCGTGGTCCACGCTGCACGGCAGGTCGGCGCACAAATGCGCGATTTTGTAATTCTTGCTGAACGTGGGCAGCTCGGGCGCGGGTGGAACCGTGGCCGCCGCATCGGGCGCGGGCGCCGCGCGTCCTTCCGGATTGGTCATGAACGCCCAGATGTAGCCATCGCGTTCCTGGCACGGAAAGCTGCCCGCATAAATGCGCTCGCACTTCAATTTTGAATCGGCGGTGAGCGAAGGAATATGGCGGCACTGGCCGGTGTGCGCGTCGAATTGCCAGCCGTGGTAGGCGCATTCAACGGAAGCGCCGTCAAAACGCCCGAACGAAAGCGGAAAGGCGCGGTGCGGGCACACATCACGCAACGCGAACGCTTTTCCGGCGGCGTCGCGCCCCAGCACCAGGGGAACTTCCAGCAGCATGGCGCGCTCGAGCTTTCGCCCGTGCAACTGATGGCTGCGCAGCGCCGGATACCAGAATCCCCAGAGCATTTCGCCGCTGGCGTCGCGCCGGTTTTCGGAGGTGGAGTCGGTCATCGCAGGGGCTTATCGTAGTACAGGCGCGGCGCCAGCCGCAAAGTATGCTCAAAGTATTCTTCGGCGGTTCGTCGCAAGCGCGTTGATCAGGCTCGGCGGATCGGTTTGGTCATCAGCTCGACGAGAAGGTTTCTTGAAGCGGGCGTGATCCACTTCCAGCAGCACGTTCACGAGTCCTGCCGACGGCGGTGGCCCCAGATAGAATTGGCTCGGATCCACGAAGACTCGCCGGTCCGCCGCGCTCACCGGATTTACCGCCGCAGCAGAAGTCTCCTGCCAGTTTTTTCGCCAGAACATCGAATCTCCGTAGCGCGGGCCCGGCGTGGTGCAGATATCCACGTACATTTCCTCGGATTTCGTGAAAACGCCCGGATCAATCACCTGCGCGGCAATCATTTCATCCGCCATGCGGAAAAGCCGGGTGCCCGGGCTGCGCTGCAGCGGCTCGAGCGCATAGATCCTGAAAAGATCGGAAATGGGGCTCTGGGCGCGTCCCGCAATTTCGTCAATCATCTTGCGCCCCGGCGCAAATTCGTCGTCCTCGTGAATCTGCTCGGCGAGGTCCACCGTCACCACGCTGAATTTCGGCCACGGCGCGCGCATCACCTTTCGCGCCGCCTCGGGATCGAAAAAAAGATTGAAGGTGTTGGTAAAGGCGTGGAAACCGCCGCCCATCATCACCACCTCGGGCACCTGCGTGACGATGTCCGGCGCGAGCGCAATCGCCAGCGCCAGATTCGTCAGCGGCCCACCGGCATAGATGGTCACTTCGCCCGGATTTTGCCGCACCGCATTGATGATGAATCGCGCGGCGTGCTCGGGCCTCGATTCGATCTTCGCGAAGCGATCGTAAGGCGGCGGCAGGGGCTTGATGTCGTCCGGCCCGCCGCTGCTGCGATTGAACGCGCCCATCCAGGGATCCGCGCGGTGGCCGCCGAACAGCTGCGACCGCAGCAGCCATTCCTCTTTCGTATTGAGCATGGGAAATTCCGCGCCGGGATGCACCGGGATTTCCGTGCGCCCGGTCATCTCCAGCAACCGCAGCGTGTAGGCCAGCTCCTGCTTCATCCAGGCGTCGCCCGTGACCAGCGTGATTCCCAGAAGATCGATGTTGTCGGCCTGCAGCATCATCAGCGTTCCGAGAATATCCGTGCCGAACGGTCCCGAATTATCCTGGTCGTAGATGACCTTGCGCTTTCGGCCGGCCTGCGGCGCGGCAGCTTGCGCCGAAATTTGTGACGCAGCAATCGCCGCTCCCACGGTTTTGATGAATTCCCGGCGCGTTGCAGTCATGGGCGTCCCTCCTCGCTCGTCGTTGGCATCATTGGCGCTAAGCCCTGGCGGCATTAATCGGCCGCGTCATCAAATCCACAAACAATTCACGAAAGCGCTTCTTGTCAATGGCCTTCAGCATCTCGACGCGCCCGGCCTTGATCGAAGGATTGTTCTGCGCCTCGAGCGCGGTGCCTTTGCCGAGCGCCTTCCAATCGCCGTCCCAAAATGATGTGTCGCCGTAGTGCCCGTCGTTGTGCGTGACGATATCCAGGTACATTTCATCGAAGCCGCCGAAAATCGAGGCGTCAATGGCGTGCGCCGCCATCATTTCGTCCGGCATGCGGAACGACTGCCTTAGCGGATTGTCGCGTTGCGGCTTCTGTTCGTAGAGGGCGAACAAATCGGCGATGGGCGAATGCGCGCGGTCCACGATGTAGTCCACCTTGGCGTCATCGGCCATATGCACCTGCTCGGCCAGGTCCGTGGTGACCAGCGTCAGTTTCGGCCAGCCGGCGCGAAATCCGATCTTCGCGGCTTCGGCGTCGAAATAGACGTTCACCGAACTTGTCGAATGGTGAATTCCGCCGCCCATGAAAATCACTTCCTTGGTGATGGGCACGATATCCGGCGCGAGCATCGCCGCCAGCGCCAGGTTGGTCATCGGGCCGCCGCAATACATGGTGACCTCGTGCGGATTGGCGCGGATGGTGCGGATGATGAAGTCCGCGGCGGGCTCGGCCTGCGCCTGGATGGCCGCGAATCGCCCGTAAGGCGGCGGCAACGGTTCCAGCTCGTCGGGATTTCCGCCATTTTTCGCGAAGCACCCCAGATATCCTTCGTTTCCAAGCGTCCTCGATCCGAACATCTGGTAGCGCAACTGCGCTTCGGCCTTGGTATTGAGCAGCGGTTGCTGCGCTCCCATGTGCACCGGCACTTCCGGGCGCCCCATGATTTCCAGCAGCCGCAGCGCGTAGGCCGTTTCCTGCTTCGCCCACATGTCGCAACTCACCGTGCAAATGCCCAGCAGATCGATGTTGTCCGCCTGCAGCAGCATCAGCGTCGCGACCGTGTCGGTTGAAAGCGGCCCGCGGTGGTCCTGGTCGTAGATGAGTTTTTTCTTTCCGCCGCCACTGCGCGCGGTCGCCTGCGCCGCCGGCGAGAACCTGGAGGTGTGCGCCAACAAATCCGTCGAAGTGTTCATGAGTAGCCTTCTCTTTCGATAGCCCGCGGGTCATCCTGCGGCGAGGAACAATTTAGTTCACCCGCAAACCCTGCGGGTATATATAAGTGTGCTCGCCGCGAGATCAAATCGGAAGTTCCGGTGAAGACGCCACTGTAGCAAGCGCGGAATCCCCGCGTCACGCTCGCACCGACGAACTGCGAGAGCTTGAGCAGAGCTCGCCCGTTTCCAGGAGGCTCGACATGAACCAACGATTCTGCGTTCTGTTTTTGCTGATGGCAGCGTCAGCGGCATGCGCCCTTGCGCAGCAGCAGTCCGCGCCGCAACTCAAGTTTGAAAGCGTGCCGTTCCTGAAGCTCACACCCGACAGGAATCTGGGCGAGGTGCTGGGCGTGGCGGTCAATTCAAAGGGTCACGTAGTGGTCCTGAATCATCCCGGGAACGCCAACGCCGGGCCGGTGTTCGGTGAATCCACCACGCAGCTGCTGGAATTCGACGAGAAAGGCAACTTCGTGCGCGAAGTCGGGCAGCGAGTGTACGGCCTGGCCTACGCGCATTCGGTGCGATTCGACAAGTACGACAACTTGTGGGTGGTGGACAAGGCCGCCATGACGGTCATCAAGTTCAGCCCCGAAGGAATGGTCCTTTTGAATCTGGGCCGCCGCGACGAAGGTCCGGACGAGCCTCATTACCGCCGCGCCATTCCACCGCCCACACCGGTGGACGGATATTTCAATGGCACCACCGACGTCGCCTGGGACTCGAACGACAATATCTACGTCAGCGACGGCTACTTCAACTCCGAAATCGCCAAATTCGACAAGCACGGCAACTGGATCAAGCGCTGGGGATCGGCCGGCCGCGGCGGCGAGCACGCCAACGAAAATCCCGGCCAGTTCAACAATCCCCACAACATCGGCATCGATCGCCAGGACAATGTCTACGTGGCCGACCGCGGCAACCGCCGCATTCAGGTTTTCGATACGGATGGCAATTTCAAGAAATTCATCTTCCTCAACGTGCCGTACGACAAGACGCGCCACCCCGTGCTTGGAAACGTTCCCGCGAACCCGCCCGACGAAACCGCGCCCTGGACCATCTGCATTACCAATACGCCGACGCAATATCTCTACACCTCGGATTCGGAGCCGGGAAGGATTTACAAACTTTCGCTGCCGGACGGCAAAATTCTGGGTGTGCTGGGCCTCTCCGGCCACGAACTCGGTCAGTTCAGTTGGATTCACGGGCTGGCTTGCCCGGACGAAAACACGCTCTACGTCGCGGACATGAATAACTGGCGGTTGCAGAAGTTAATCCTGCATCCCGACAAAAAGTAAGCGAGCGCGATGGAGACGCAACGCGCGCGCTCAGTCCGATCAAATGCGTCGCGGTCCGGGGAAAATGCGATGACCACGCAAAACAATGAGGGCATCAGCCGCCGCGAAGTGATTCTCGCGGGCGCCGGCTTGCTCGGAATTGCCTCGACGGTGTCGGGCCGCGAAATCGCGGCCGCGGCGCAGGGCTTTCCAGAAGCGGTGCCGCCGGCAACGGACCCGCGCTATCCCATGCCGCCAAGCTGGCGGACGGAGCTGCGCGAGCTCGCTCCCAATGTCTACGCCTACGTGCAAGGGGGCGGCCCGAACGCCAGCAACTTCGGCGTGTCGAACGCCGGGATGATCGCCGGCCCGGACTCCTTGACCGCGATTGACGCGCTGCAGGGCCCGATTCCGGCGAAGGCCTTCATCGCCGCAGCCAAAAAAGCGACCGGCAAAGATTTTGGCCGGGTGATCAACACACACCACCATGGCGATCACGTCAACGGCAATCAGTTTTTCACCCAGGCCGAAATCCTCGGCCATCCGTACTGCCGCGAGGAGTGCTTAAAGCTGGTCGCCGGCACACCGAAGACGTGGACCAGCCAGCCGGGCGTGGCCGAAGGCAACGAGGAGCGCAAGCTGGTGCCGCCCATGGCCACCTTTGAAGACAACCTGACCTATTACATCGGCGACACCATCGTGCAGTTGAAATACGCGGGACCGTCGCACACCTGGGGCGATATCGTCGGCTACCTGCCGCAGCACAAAATCCTATTTGCCGGAGACATCGCCTTCTTCTGGGTCGCGCCCTTTGCGCAGAACGGCTACGTGAGCAAATGGATCGAAGAGTGCGACAAAATTCTGGGATGGGACGTGGAGGTGATTGTCCCCGGGCACGGCCCGATCGGCGGAAAGAAGGAGCTCGCGGAAATGGCGGACTACTTCCGCACCCTCACGGTGGAGGCCCGCAAACGCTATCGACGCCAAAATGAGCGCCGGCGCCGCGGCCGCCGATATTCGCCTGGGCAGATTCGACAATTGGATCGGCCCGGAACGCATCATCATGGATACGGTGCGTCTCTATGACGAATGGAATGGCACCTTGATTCCCGATGTGGACGTTGGCGGAATTCGCGACGCGACCGCCGAGTACAACGAGATCAAGAAAAAACGCGCCTAGCCATGCAGCCAGGGAAGCTGGCCTTTGTGCGCGAGCGCCAGCAGATCCATGGTCGCGGCCACCGCGCAGTGAATGCACACGCCACCCCAGATGGACTTCGTCTTCCACGCCAGATAACCGAGCACGAATCCGGCCACGACCGACGCGGCCGCCTCCGGCAGCAGCTTGGTGAAATGAATCATCATGTAGGGCATCACGGACACCGGCACGGCGAAAATTCCGATGGTGCGCCCCAGACCACCCACCAGAAATCCGCGAAAGAAAAACTCCAGCGCCACGAATTGCCCGGCGTACATTCCCTCCCACATCAGCAGGTCGAACCAGGAGCGGCCCGCCTGCGCGTACATGGGATAAAAGTTGTAGAAGGAGGGCGAGAGCGAGACCACCCAGATCAGCGGAAGCACCGCCGCGTACAATCCCACGTAGATCCAAAAATGTTCGCGGAATCCGCGGAACCCCAGATTGCAATCGCGCAGCCGCTTGCCGGGCAGCAAGGCCATCAGCAGCGCCGGCAGCGCGACGAATCCGATCAGGATTGATCCGACCCACCACGCTTTCACACGCAGTACCCAGTAGGGATCGAAGCGGTCGGCCGGCGGCGGAAAGAACGACGCGTAGGTTGGCTCGCTGCCGCCAAACTGCATGATCAAGAGGCCAAGACACGCGGTCGCGCAGATCGCCGCGACCGGCCAGATTCCGGGCGCTGCCGCGGCGTCCGCGATGGGCCGCAGCGGTCCCGAGCCGGGATTTTCCGGATGTGGCTGCGCGGCGGTGCTTGCGCCGGCGTCGCGAATTTGCGGCGAGTTCAGCCGGCGCTCGCGCCTTTTGCGCGAGGCTTGCGGCCCGGCGCGGGGCGACGAGTGCGTTGATCGGATGGCGTTCAAATCAGCGCGGCTTGCGCTTCGGTGATGGACGCGTAGGTTTCAAACAGCGGATCGACACCGGTGATTTGCAGAATATTTTTCACGCGGTAACCCAGCCCCACCAGCACGAGCTTTCGGCCGGCCTTTTGGCACGAAACATACGCGCGCACCAGGGTGCCGACGGCCATGGAATCGAGCGAAGGCACATCGGTCAGGTCAATGATCAGCCGCGGGGCCGTGGTGGACCCAATCGCGGTCTGAAATGCAGGCGCAGAGGCGAACGTGATCGCGCCCTTCACGCTGAGAATTTGCACCGTCGCGAGCGATCCCTGCCGCTGGGAAACTTCAAAAGGTTGGACTGGCATGGGCCGCATTCTAGCCAAAATCCGCAGGCAATAACAACGAACTCTATTCGCCGCGCACGAAATTGTCGAACGCGCCCGCGCGGGCGAACACAGGTCGAATTTGAGCGGGAGTACCTTCGTACCGAAACGATTGAACTGAGTGGGCTATCGACCGTGCCGGCAGCCGGAGGCAAACTGCCTGTGGATTCGGGGCGTATGCCCCGAGTTGCTGCACCTCCATCACCCCCAATGCCCACGAGCGGCCGGTCCCCCCACCGGCCGCTCCCCCTTTTAGCGCCGCCCACCTGCTGTTGCGAAACCGCGCGTGAAAACTCGAAAGGGCCCGAACCGCTCCGACGTTTGCAGAGCGATTCGGGCCCCGTTACTGCGGCGTGCTCAACAAGGGCTGCGGCGGGGACGAAACCGGTTCCGGCAACCTGGGACCCGGTGAGCCGCTGCCATTCTGAAGATTCAGCGCGGGCGCCGCATCGGGCGATAGCTCGCCAGGGCGCGCGGGCGCATGCGAAAACGCGGCGCGAGCGGCGGGGGCACGTTGTGAAGCGGCGCGCCGCAGTTGCTGCACATCTCCTGTGGCGCGTCCTGCACGCGGAGCCAATAGCCGCGCGCGGGACAGTCGGGAGTCAAACACTGCACCGTCCATCCGGGCAGATATTGCATCCTTTTACCTCGCAGTCAGCATGACCAGCAGCGGCGGAAAGCGGAGAAGAACGCCGCGCGGAAAACGAAAGAAGAACGCCCCGTAAAACTGGCGGGATTGTGCGCCGGGGCGGCTAGTGTGTCAAGAAAAATATCTACTATTAGTAGGGGTACGCTTCCCAACGTGCAAAAAGCGGTGGAGCGGCGAAATTTCCGGGGCGGCGGCTTCGGCTAGTTCGGGTTTTGCGGTAGCCGCGGTTTGGGAGGGGCCGGTGGCGGCGCAGGCGGGGCCGGAGCTGAGGCAGCCTGTGCCGCGGCGGCTTTGTCTGCGGCGTCCTGGCTGGCGGCAGCTTTGCTTGCTTCGTCGAACTTTGCCTGCGCATCGGCGAGCGCTTTTTCGGCAGCGGCTACTTCGGCGGCCTTGGCGTCAATGTCAGACTTTTCGCCATCGAGCGCGGCGGCGCCTGCTTTGTCCGCTGCGTAGTTGGGGGTGCCGTAGTAGGTGGCCTGATCCAGCACATACTTGCGCTGCGCGATGTCGAGATCGGCCTTTAGATTCTTGAGGAGCTCTTTCGCCGCGGAGACATTGGCGTCCATGGCCGATAGTTCCTTGGAGCTGGGCGCGGGTTTTGCGGAGGCGGACGAGGCGTTGGCGGCGCCGGTGGTGGAGGGCGAGCCTGCCGAGGATTGATCCTGGCCGATTACATTGACCCCGCCGGTGGTGGGCAGGTTGTCATTGTCATAGACCTTGGGGGCTCTGGACTGATCTTTCTTCGCGTCTTGCGCGCGGCGAGCGGCGGCGGCGAGCGAATCGTCCTGCTGGTCCTGCGCCCGCGCGGAGGCGGCGCAGAGCGGCGCGATCAACAGAAGCAAGAATGCCCAGCGTGCGATTCTCATCGTACTTCTCTCCGGACGGCAGCAGTCCACAGGTACATAGTAGTCGCGGGGCGGCGCGGGTGGCAAACCGAGTCCGGTGAAGCTTCCAAAGAGGCAACGGGACGTTCGCATGGCCCCCGGTTTTGTTTCGAATAGAGTGTGCGGGGACATCCGATGGCTTTGAATGACGTTCCGGAAGTCGAGGATGGCCGTTGCATCTGTGGCGGTTGAGCGCGGCCCTCCCAATCACGGCGTCGCGCGGCGGAGCAATGCGGACGACTCCTGGTCCACGGCGACTTGTTTCAGGAAATTGCGGATTTCAGGCAGTTTCTCCGAAGGGACCTCGACGTCTTTGATTTCGAAGGTTCGCTTATAGTGAAGCACGCCATCCGCGACTTTGACTTCGCTGTGGTATGTCGCGTAGGTACAGTCGGCCTGCACAGGCTGAGGAATCCCGTCAACGACGTACGGCGGGCAGGGTGATATTGAAACGTCGACCTGCCGATTCCTTCGGTGAATTCGATACCGTGCGCGCGGCTTCTGTGCGCGTACAAGTGCAATAGGTCCCAGTATTCATCGCGCATGCACGCGCGGGCGAACGATGAGCATGCCGCCCGAAGTACTCGCATATCCTGGCGAGACAAACGTGTAATCGAGCGTAAAGGTCTGATCGTACAGTTCCAGTTTCCCCAGCGATGCGCCCGTGAGCGTGTAATTATTAAGGAACCTTCCCAGGAAGCCCTCGATAACTTCGGCACGCTTGGAGGTCTGCGCTTCGAGAAACGCCTCGCGCTGATTAGACGCCGGAGCGCCCCAATCTGTCTCGTGGACATCGCCGGACAATACACCCGTGGCGCTGAGATTGAATCTGGCGGTGCGAAGGAGCCGATTGGTGGTGGGGGGCAGCAGGGGCATGGCCACGAGTTCGCCTCCATCGGGCGTGACCACCAGGCCGTGGTTATCTTGAAGGTACCAAGGCAAATACCCAAGCGGCACATATTCGTTGGTCGGGTCGAAGAAAAGCAGACGTCCCAATTTAGGGTCGTTCACGACTGCGTAGAGCCCCGCCGCGTCGACTCCATCCGGGAGCCGGATCGCCACGATCATGTGATCGAAGTGAATCGACGGATAGTCGGGCCGCACGATCCCGCGATCTGCGTGAACGACCACGTAGTAGGACTCTATTCCGGCTTCGTGAAGCATAGAGCTCAATAGAGTTGCTTTGTCCTTGCAGTCGCCATATTGATGCGTGAAAACATCGCTGGCAGCATGAGGCTGGAAGCCGCCGATGCCAAGTTCGATCGCCACATACCGAATCTTCCTCTGCATATAGTCCGTGAGCGCGCGCATTTTGGCGACAGGGTCGGAGACGCCGGCCGTCAATTCGGCTACCTTCTGCTTGATCTCAGGGGAAGCGGTTCGGCTGGACTGCGTCAGTCCGGCATACCAGAGTCCGAGATCGTTCCATGAACCAGTGGTTCTGGCGCGCATGGCCGGATCGTGCGGGAAATACTTGAGACCAACCCAACCCGCGACCGCGACCCAGGGGGGCATATGAGCCTCGACGTCGACTGCAGGTACGTCCGTTACCTCCCAGACGAACTGATTGCTTCCGGTGCTTTGTGGTTTCTGATCAGAGAAATTGAACCATCGCGTCGTGAATTCCCATCCGGGCGGAAGTTGCAGAATGAGGCGGCCATGGCGGAGAGGGATTCTGTCCTGAAACCACCAGTGGTCTTCAAAGATGAAAGGGTGATGCTTTTGCACGTATTCATAGCCGACCACGATGCCGGAATTCGCCTCAATGAATTTCTGGACCTTCGCTCTATCGTCGGAAAAGACCTCGTATGTGGTCAAGCTTGTTTCCACTGAGTCCTTGTCCTTGAGCGCGAATTCGTGACCATCCGATGTGATCGTCCACGCATTGAAGGACGCGACCTTCGTCTCGTTATCGAAATGCACGATGGCGAAGCCGTATTCGTCCCTGGCCTCGGGGCGAAGGAGCCTATAGGCAACCCGACGCCGCGTATCGATTTCGCCGTTGTTCAGCACGGTCGTTTGCAATTCGTCGAGTAGCCGGACGGCGATGGTATCGGAGGGATAGGCGGGGAGCTTTTCCTGGGCTAGAGTGCGAAGCCAATCCGGCGCCGAATCCGCGGCCGCACGCGGAACCGCACAGAACAAAGCCACGGCCGCGACCGAGACCAGCAGTGCAATTCGGTGAGTCATGCCGGTGTTACTACCGTCCGGCCTGCAACATGACTTGAGCATTGTCATCCGTTTTCACCATGCTGAAAAAATTGCGCAACCCCGGATAGGACGTCTTCGGATATCGGATTCCGTTAACCGCCAGTTGGCGTTTGACCTCCACGCCATCCGGTATTTGCGCGGCCGAAATTTCGTACGACACGGGCCCCGGGCTGATTTTCTGAGGGTCCGGGAGGGCCAGAACCTTATAACCGAGCGGGCAATGAATCACCAGGTCGTCCACCTTCTCGTACGGATAGTAGAAATCGACTTCATTTTCGCGTTTCTGGGATTGGAAATAGCCGACCTCGGTCGCCTGAAAGAGGTCGAGGGGAATCAGCATGCGTTTTACATCGCCGCCAGTAAGCGACGGAGTTTTCAGGGTACCTTCCACGTGAAGCGGTGCGTCCGTGTCATCCCAGTTCGTGATGCTGGTGACCTCAAAGGTTGAATCCACAGATAGCCAACGCTTGATTTCGTCGCCCAGAACCTTCTTTCGTCCAGCCTCATCCTCGTCGCGGTTGTAGTATCGGCGCGTGGCAGCTTCCTGGCCGATGAAGTCCACCGAAATCTTGCCGTTAATCTCCATGTCGTTGTCCACGGTGACGTCCACGTGGCGAACGATCCTGGCATCGGCGGTCTGGGCCGCTGGCGTCTCAATCATTTCGCTGCCGTCCTTGCTGACCCGCACTCCGATTGCCGATGCCTCGTACCACGGGAGCACGCCGAACGCGTAGAAGCGAGCCGCCGGATCGAGATAGTATTCCTTGCCAGCCTGCACGTACCCACAGCAAGCTCGTCGCTCAAATCCAGAAGCCGCTATCACGGCTGGGAATGAAATACATTCGCGCTTCGCGGCGCAACTCGAACGTCGGCCGCTTCGAATCCCGCCGCTCGGGCCAAACCGATCATCAGGAAATTGATGTCAAGGTTGTGGCCGTATCCATGCTTGAGCACATCATCCGCATTGTTGTTGGGTTTGATTTCCTCTTTTTTGGCTTCTTTTTGCGTTTTCACATCCTCCAGATCCAGGTTGTGGATTTTCAGAACGCGCGCGTATAGCTTCCGCAACTTGGTTTCGGGAGAATCAGTTGGAGTCAACGTCCTGCGACACGTCTTGATCGAGAGCTCTTTCTTCTTGTCCACAAAGCGATCCACTTCGCCACTCCACTTGCTGGCCGATGCGCTTCCAATATTGGTCCGGAGTCTCAGAGGAAGGTTCGTCCCTAGAGCGGTAATAGAACTCCACCCTTGCCTCCAGGGCGCTCGGCGGAGGCATGAGCTGTTCCTCCTCGATGCCCGGCAAGTCGTGGATTTCGAGCGAATAGAGGTTTGGTTTCTTATCCACGGTCGCCAGCTTGGCCGGCAAAGCATAGCTGCGGGAATACAAGGGGAGCGAATAATACGGAGTCATCCGGCTTGATCGAGAAGCGCGCGAGGCGCGTGTAAAGGCTATATTGGACGGTCCATCCGAGAGTCCAGTAATAATCGCTGTTATACTGTTCGCGATACCTGTATTCGATGATGCTGCCGGGCTGCACATCGGGCATCGTGAATGTCTTGGCGAGAACTTTGATGCCGCTGCCCTTTACGATTTCCTTGTCATATGTCTTGCCGTCGAACTCCACAATGCTGCCGTCAGGACGAATGGTGCGGCCGCGCACTGACTCGATGGATTCCTGCGCTTTGTTATACGGCAGCTCGATGTCG
The DNA here is from genome assembly GCA_963814605.1 of uncultured Acidobacteriota bacterium. Lineage (GTDB taxonomy): Bacteria > Acidobacteriota > Terriglobia > Acidiferrales > UBA7541 > Palsa-295. The sequence goes on from CAWFDD010000005.1 coordinate 164,484, forward strand.
GACTGAGATTTCACACCGCCGGGAGTGAAAATCTTGATACGAAGATAATTGTTGACGGTGGCAGTCCTGGCGTCCTCATCCACTTCCCGGTAGAGCACCATGGCGTCCGCGCCCGGCTGATTCGGATTGTCCTTCATGGCCAGATCCTCGGGCGGGACGGGGAGCCAGTCGTCTGCCGCACTCAGGGCGATAGAGGCCGTGAGCGCGATTGTGAGGACAGCGACACCATAGACGATTCGTCCGGTTCGGTTCATGCGAGGATTCTTGCCCTTTCCGCTGCTGCGGGCGCCTCCGCGGTGGGGACAGCGGTCCGCGAACGCATACCGCACTGCGCGCCTAGTTTACAGGTAGTGACTTGCGTGCCACGCTATCCTGAATTTGCTCCGGTGTCAATTGACGTAACAAGTCAAGTAGCCAACGGCGATGCGCGGAGTCAGGCACATATCGGAGTTTCAAGGGTGGGCCACGCGCCGGCAAGGGTTCAAGACCGGAAGGACATTCATGCCGAAACGAACTCTCTATCGCCGAATGTCAACTCGCTGAATGCATCCCGGTTTGTAGTAGACACGCACGTCCAATCCCGTCCGAACGGGGCCCTTGTGTGGGGGGGCATTGTGGAAGCAAGGCGTTGAGTCGAGAACGTTGTATGAGAACTGAATACCCTGCACGGAAAACGATTCGATCGCAGGACCCAGAGTTGGCATCGGGTTGAAGTCCTGGACCGTGCCTTGAGCGAGGGAGCTTTCGCCCTCCAAATAGGGCCGCCGATGCTCTACGAAATCTGGCACAAGCACCGCCGCAAGAACGAGAAAACCGAGTGTGCCAAATGCTGTTGCGCCTAGCCCAAAGAACTTGAGAATCTCCTTCCCGCGGGAAAATCGAAAGAGGAACAATCCAAGCACGATGAATAAAACCGGATGCAGCAATGCCCACAGGGAAATGAGCTAAGCCCAATCTCAAATACGGTTTGATAATCCACCTGATTCATCGCGCTACTCCGAAGGCAGTACGTCCGTAATCTTCGCCCAACGCAATATCTGACCCAGCCGTCAACTGTGTATTTGCCGCCAGGCGGTCAGCAACACACCAATTGCGCCCGCTCCGAGCGCGACGAATCGAATTCCCCTGACGGCTCTGACGGCCCAATCTGCGCCGTATTGCTGAGCGTAGAGCCGGCTAACCCTTCCGGGAATGAGTAAAGCGATCCGCCAAATAAGCGCGGTTTGACGCGTGAGATGGTAACGGAGGTATCCGCGGCCAGCGTGGTGCGCCATGATCAGCAAAACCGAGAGGAGCACAAAGGGATTTTCTAACGTCGTTAAAATAAACCGCCGTCCCATTTCTGGGAGCGTGGACAACCAACAGTACAATCCATACAGAGTCAGAAGCCCTAGAGGGACATCAATGGCCAACCTGCCAGCCCCCCGCAGACTCGGAACCAGAAGTAGACCTCGCCGATCATGCCAGGCCGAATGCAAGAAATGCTTGCAGTTTGTCCTTATTGTCACTGGGTGAATGGCGGGTGGCCCACCCGCCGTCGGGCTTTGAGCACAGCGCGCATAGTAGCATCGTGTTAGGTAACCGTAGAGCGTTGTGACGCACCACGGGGCGAGATGTCGTTATTTGTCGAGGTCCCAGCCCTTCGGGCCGGGCTAACTTCCGACGCGCCTACGGCGCCGGCGGCGTCCGATTTTTTGTCTGCTAGGTGGCCGCAGGTAAGGAGACCGAAAGCCACACGCTGAACTCAGTGCGAAGAGGCGAGCGTCGAATGCCGCGCTAAAGGCCGCGGCGCTACATTTGATTCTCAAGCTTGCGGCGGGGGGCTAGGAATTCTTTTTCAGTTCGGCGAGGACTAGCTTGGCGACTTCTTTGAGGGTGTCGAAGACACCCTGGCCGGTGACGGCGACGGCTTCGAGCGCGGGCTCGGATTTCACGGAGAGCTGCTTGCGGAGTTCTTCGACGGAAAGAATATTGGGGAGGTCGCGTTTGTTGAGCTGCAGGACGTAGGGAATGGTATTGAAATCGAGGTTGTGATCCTTCAAATGCTCGCGCAGGTTGTCGAGGGTTTCGAGGTTGGCGTCAAGACGCTCCTCCTGCGAATCGGCAACGAAGACCACGCCGTCGGCGCCTTTCAGGATCAGGCGGCGGCTGGCTTCGTAAAACACCTGCCCGGGAACGGTATAAAGGTGGAAGCGCGTCTTGAATCCGCGGACGGTGCCGAGATCGAGCGGAAGAAAATCGAAGAAAAGAGTGCGGTCGGTCTCGGTGGCCAGCGAGACCATTTTGCCCTTCTGGCTGGTGCCGGTATGCTCGTAGATCCACTGCAAATTGGCGGTTTTCCCGCCCAAGCCGGGACCGTAGTACACGAGCTTGCAGTTAATTTCGCGAGCGGGAAAATTTATAAACGGCACAATTTCCTCAAGTTCCGGCAGCCTATTACTTATAGCACAGGCTCCGGCCATCGCAATGGCGACGGGCGAAGGGTGCTTCGCAATTGACAATGCGCGGCCGGCAAGAGGTGAGCGCACCTCTGTGCAGTGGTCTTAAACGTCCCGGATTGAGGCACTTACGCCAAAGCCCGCACAATCGGCTTCCAGGCACGTGATGGGAGTGGAGATAAGCGCACGCCGGGCTCGATCCTGTCTCCAGCGTTGGTCATTCCTTGCACGTTTCCGCCGGCAACCACGTCAACCGAAGGAAACCCAGAGCGAACGAATTCATCGGCGGTGTGCACGACGTTACTCTTCGAGAAGAAGCTGTTCCGTGGAATCGAGCGGATGGATCCTGGGCCACCACAGAGGAGCGTGTGACGCAGAAAACTTTGGTTCAGTCGAAGGGGCCTCGGGTGTATAACTGTGCATTCGGGTGGGAGATACGGGTATTTCCGATGCGAATCGCGATTTGCAATCGGGCGCCAGCCAATAGCCGATAAACCCAGGCGGAGTTTTTCGAAAGTATCCGTACCATCAGCGGAGTCGGCGCATAAGAACTCAGAGTTGGAGATCCGACAAGCGGGGGAATCATGCATACGCTTCCTAGTGTCGAAGAAATAAAGCGAGATTGGGCTTCGGAGCGCTGGCGGGGAATCGAACGCCCGTACACCGCGAAAGACATCGAGAAGCTGCGCGGGACGGCGCGGATCGAGCACAGCCTCGCTCATATGGGGGCCGAGCGGCTTTGGGATTTGCTGCACAGCGACGATTATCTGCCGGCTCTGGGCGCACTGACGGGCAATCAGGCGATACAGCAGGTGGAAGCGGGACTGAAAGTGATCTATGTGAGCGGCTGGCAGGTGGCTGCGGACATGAACTCGGCCGGACAGATGTATCCGGATCAGAGTTTGTATCCCGCCGACAGCGTGCCGAACGTGGTGCGCAGGATCAACAACGCCTTTCAACGCGCGGATCAGATCCAACACGCCGACGGGCGCGTGCGCGGACCCTACTGGTTCGCGCCGATTGTGGCCGATGCGGAGGCGGGATTCGGCGGGCCGCTCAACGCTTTCGAATTGATGAAGGCGATGATCGAAGCGGGCGCCGCGGGAGTCCATTTCGAGGATCAGCTCGCCTCGGCCAAGAAGTGCGGACATATGGGCGGCAAGGTGCTGGTTCCGGTGAAGGAAGCGGTGCAAAAGCTGGTTGCCGCGCGGTTTGCCGCGGACCTGATGGGCGTGCCCACGCTGGTGATCGCGCGGACGGATGCCAACGGCGCGTTTCTGATTACCAGCGACGTGGATCCCCGCGACCATGAGTTTCTGACCGGCGACAAGACCGTGGAAGGCTATTTCCGGCTGCGCGGCGGGATTGAGTGCGCGATTGCCCGCGGGCTGGCGTATTGCCCGTATGCGGACATGATCTGGTGCGAGACCGCCAAACCGGACCTGAAGGAAGCGAGGGTTTTTGCGGAGGGGATCCACAAAAAATATCCGGGCAAACTTTTGAGCTACAACTGTTCGCCGTCGTTCAACTGGTCGGCCAATCTCGACAACAAATCCATCTCCGGGTTCCAGAAAGAACTGGGCGCCATGGGTTACAAGTTTCAGTTTGTGACTCTGGCTGGATTCCATGCGCTGAATCTGGGCATGTTCGAGCTGTCGCGCGCCTATAAGAATGATGGAATGGCGGCCTACGCGAAATTTCAGAACAAAGAATTCGAGCACGAAAAAGGAAGCGGATACATGGCCACTACCCATCAGAGATTCGTGGGCACCAGCTATTTCGACGTGATCGCGGAGAAAATTGTGGGGGCCGACCTATCCACGGGGGCGTTGGCGGGCTCGACGGAAGAAGCGCAATTCGAGAAAGCGCGCCGGAGCGAGCACTAAATTTTCGGGGCCGCGTTTCGCGGACGCGCGAATGCCGTAGCGGAGATTCACCGCAAGAAACAGGATCAGAGGTACGACCATGAGTGCTCTCGCTCCAGTTCAAGGAATGAACAGCGCTCCCGCGGGCTTCGACGCGGCGCGCGACCTGCCGAAGGGATTTCTGGAGTTTCTGCGGCCGCTCGACCGCGCATTTACCGCCCGTCAGCGCGAGCTGGTGAAGAAGCGCGCCGCTGCGCTGGCTGCGGCTCATCAGGGCAATCTGCCGGATTACCTGCCGGCTTCCGCGGCGACGCAGGAAAACTGGAAGATCGAGTTGCCCGCGTGGTGCGAGGATCAACGCAATCAAATGACCGGCCCTGCGGACGACGCGGAGCTGGTGGTGAAGATGCTGAATTCCGGTGCGCCGGGCGTGATGCTGGACCTCGAGGATTCAACCGCCAACACGTGGCCGCATATCACGCAGGGCGTCACGAATATTCTTGCGGCGCTTGGCGGAAAACTTTCGTATTTCGACCGCAAACGCGACCGCACCGTGACGATCCAGCCAAGCAAGACGGTGATCCTGACCCGGCCGCGCGGATTGCATCTGCATCAGCGCGGGGTAATTCCCGGCGAAACGCTTCCGGCGTCGCTATTCGATGTGGCGCTGGTGGCGTTTCAAGTGGATCCGGCGCAACTGAAGCATCCGCTGACGTTTTACATTCCGAAATCGGAGTCGGCGGAAGAGGCGCTGTGGTGGCGGGACCTGTTCCAGGCGGTTGCAAAGGCGAAGGGCTGGCCGGCGGATTCGATCAAGTGCATGGCGCTGGTTGAATCGCATCCACTGGCGTATCAATTGGAGGAGTTTGCCTACAACCTGCGGGAACATATTCTCGGACTGAATCTGGGCCGCTGGGACTACATGGCCAGCCTGATTCATTTTAATTTGGCCGACGCGCGCTGGGTTTTGCCGGACCGCAATACGATTCCGCACGATGTGGCGTTCTTCCAGAATCTGCGCACGCGCATCCCGGACATTTGCCACAAGCACGGCATGCTGGCAATCGGCGGGATGACGGCGCTTTACCCCAGCCGCGAAAATGCGGAGCTGAATGCGCGGGCACTGGCGGTGCTGGAAGTGGACAAGAGAAACGAAGCGATGTGCCTGATGGACGGCGCCTGGACGGGACATCCGGATCAAAATGAAATTGCGGTGAAACAGTTTCCGATTCCGAATCAAGTGAAGACGCGCCCGGCGAACGCCGATCCGCGTCCCGATCTGCGGCCGGTTCCCGCGGGCGTGGGAAAGCAGACGGTGGCGGGCACACGCGCGGCGGTGCGCACGGTAATTCGCTATCGGCAGGGCGTGCTTGCGGGACGTGGCGCGAGCCTACTCGACGGCTACATGGAAGATCTGGCGACAGACCGCATCTACCGGCTGATGATCGCGCAGCGCGTGCGGCATCGCGATACGGTGCGCATTCTGGATGAAAACGGGCAGCCGGTGCTGCACTCTCCGGAGTTCGTCAGCAAGCTTTTTGACGAAGAGCTGGATCGAATTTTGAAGGAGCTTCCCGCAGGAACACCCGCAGAGACATCCGCGCAGTTCAAGCAGGCTCGCGCCATGAGCGAGCAGATGATCGTTACAGGCGAATTCAATCCGGAGTAAATCCGCGAGGGGCGTTTCCGAAGTAAATATCAGAGGAAAAGGTCGAACCCACCCTTCCCGGCGAACCGGAAAGGGTGGGAGACCCTGCGGAGAGACCAACTCAGGAAATCGGAGTGCAGACCGATTTCACTTCGGTGTAGAGATTCAGGACTTCGTGTCCCATTTCGCGGCCCCAGCCGGATTGCTTGTAGCCACCGAAGGGCATCGCCGGATCGAACACGTTGTAGCAATTGATCCAGACGGTGCCGGCGCGGAGCTGCGAAGCGATGCGGTGAGCCTTGCCGATGTCGCGAGTCCAGACGCCGGCGGCCAGACCGTACTCGGTGTTGTTGGCCTTGGCGATGAGGTCGTCCACATCCTTGAACGGGATGGCGGTGACCACGGGTCCGAAGATTTCCTCGCGAACGACTTTCATTTTTTCGTTGGTGTTGACCAGGACCGTGGGCTTGACGAAATAGCCTTTGTCACCCTGGCGGCTGCCGCCGACGGTGGCCTTGGCGCCTTCGGCGAGTCCGGATTCGAGATAGCCGCAGACTTTGTTCAACTGTTCTTCGGAGACGAGCGGGCCCATGTCAGTGGTGGATTCCATGCCTGGGCCGATGCGGATCTTCGAAGCGAGCTGCGAAACGCCGTCCACGACCCTGTCGAACTGCTTGTCTTCAACATAGAGCCGGGAACCCGCGCAGCAAGTCTGGCCCTGGTTGAAGAAAATGGCCATGGCCGCGCCGGGGATGGTGGCCTCGATGTCGGCGTCCTGGAAAACGATGTTGGGAGATTTGCCGCCGAGCTCAAGCGAAACTTTCTTCAGGTTGCCGGTGGCGGCATGCACGATCAGCTTGCCGACTTCGGTGGAACCGGTGAAGGCGATCTTGTCAACATGGGGATGCGCGGAAAGCGCGGCGCCGGCGGTTTCGCCGTAGCCCGGAACGATATTCACGACGCCATCCGGGAAGCCCGCTTCCTGAATCAATTCGCCAAGAAGCAGCGCGGTGAGCGGAGTCTGCTCGGCCGGCTTGAGGACCACGGTACAACCGGTGGCCATCGCCGGGGCGAGTTTCCACGCAGCCATCATGAGCGGGAAATTCCAGGGGATGATCTGGCCGACCACGCCGACCGGCTCGCGCAGCGTGTAGGCGAAAAACTTGGCGCCGCCGGCGGAGAGCGGAATGGTATTGCCTTCGATCTTGGTGGCCCAGCCGGCCATGTAGCGGAACATTTCGATCGTGCCGGGAACGTCCGCGGCGCGGGCGACGTTGACGGGCTTGCCGTTGTCGAGCGATTCGAGCTGCGCGAACTCTTCGGCGTGCTTTTCGATGAGGTCGGCGAGTTTCCACATGAGTTTTGAACGCTTCGAGGGCGTGGCCTTGGACCACGGGCCGGTATCGAAGGCAGCGCGCGCGGCGGCGACGGCGCGGTTGATGTCTTCCTTGTCGCCTTCGGCTACGTTGGCGAGAACGTCGCCGGTAGCCGGATTGTACGAGGGGAACGTCTTGCCGGAGGCAGCGTCCACCCATTTTCCGTTGATAAACATCTGGCGCGTTTTTGCGACGAAACGAGAAACGTTGTCAGTAAGCGGTACCGCCTGCGTTGCTGTAGCCATCTGTTTTCTCCTTCAATTCAAACTTTCGAAATTCGTCCGTGTCAAATTGGCGCGGGCGGGGATATCCTCGTCCATTTTCTGGCGGCCGTACCTGGAATCGGGCCGCACATCGTACGTTGCATTCCCGCGGGGACGGGCAGACCAGCGGAGCCGCCTTCCCGGCCCGACACTGGGCCGGCCACCGAACCGTGGCCGAGCGGGACGTATCATAGGCCAGCGAAGCGCGTTTTGACAATAGGCTGGGACAGAGACACAAGGAAAGGCGGAATGCAATTCTAACGAGCTTGAGGGCAGACTCTGTTAGGCGGCGGCCGCCAGAGCACAGACAGGAGTGTCTGTGCCACTGGAGGCAAAAGCCGCGCGGGTCAGATTGGGTAGTGCGTGGGTGTACGGCGGATGGTGATCCAGCGCAGCTCGGTGAATTCCTGGAGGCCGGCGTGGCCGCCGAAGCGGCCGTAACCGCTATCTTTCATGCCGCCGAAAGGCATTTGCGGCTCGTCGTGAACGGTGGCGCCGTTGATGTGGCAGATGCCGAATTCGAGTTTCTCGGCCATGCGCAGAGCGCGGTTGATGTCGCGGGTGAACACGGCGCTGGAAAGGCCGTAGGGCGTGTCGTTGGCGATGCGCAGCGCGTCTTCCGCATCGTTCGCGAGGACGATCGGTTTTGCCGGGCCGAACGATTCCTCGCCGTACATGCGCATGGCAGGCGTGACGCCGTAAACCACGGTCGGCGGATAGCAGGGTCCATTGGCCTTTCCGCCGCAGAGAACCTTGGCCCCTTTGGCGACCGCGTCGTCCACCAACTCCTGTACGCGCTGGATCGCGCCGGGATTGATCATGCAGCCGAGCTGCGAATCGGGGCTGAGAGGATCGCCCACTTTCAGCGCCTGGCCCTTGGCCGCGAGCTTCCTGGCGAATTCGTCGGCGACCGATTTTTCGACGATGATGCGCTCGGTGGACATGCAGATCTGTCCCTGATTCATGAAGGCGCCGAAATTGGCGGCGGAAACAGCGGCGTCCATGTCTGCGTCGGCGAGAACCACCATGGGCGCTTTGCCGCCCAGCTCAAGCACCACGCGCTTGAGATGGCGGCCCGCGCTTTCGGCGATCAGGCGACCGATTTTGGTCGAGCCGGTGAAGCTGATGCGGCGCGTTTTGGGATTGGCGATGAGTTCGTCAACCACTTCGGCGGCGTCGGGCGGCGCGTTGGTGATGACGTTGACCACACCCTTGGGAAAGCCCGCTTCCTCGAAGACCGAAGCGATCATCAGATGCGTGGCCGGGCACTCCTCGGACGCTTTCAGCACGACGGTATTGCCGTAGGCCAGCGGAGCGGCGATGGCGCGAATTCCCAGAATGATCGGGGCGTTCCAGGGCGCAATGCCGACGACCACGCCCACGGGCTGGCGAATCGCCATCGCGGTGGTGTCCGGCAAATCGGTGGGAATCACCTCGCCGATGGCGGCGTAGGCCTGCGCGGCGGCTTCGCGAAGCGCACCGGCGCTCCAAATGCAGTTGAACATGCCCCAGCCGAAGGTCTGGCCGGTCTCTTCGGCGGTAATCTTCGCCACATCCTGCATGCGGCGCTCGAGCACGTCGGCCACTTTCAGGAACAGCGCGCGGCGCACGGCCGGAGCGGTGGCGCCCCAAGTCTGGAAAGCGACATGGGCGGCGTCAATCGCGCGGCGGGCGTCTTCGCGTTTGCCGGCGGCGACGTGGGAGGCGACTGTGCCGCTATAGGGATTTTTCTTTTCGAAGGTCTTGCCGTCGGCTGCGCCGATCCATTCGCCGTTGATGAATTGCTTTGCATCGCGACCTGCAACCGCTTGTGCCATGGAAAATCTCCTGTGCCTACGGGCGCAGAATTGCGGATTCAATTCCGCTGAGGGAGCCGAGTCCTTATTATCACATCCCGCGGACGCGGAGAAGGCGCGCGGGGCGGGCGGATGCACACACGATTCGACCGGTATTCGGGGCGTTTCATTATGTGAAAGGTCCGGAGTACGCGAAACACCAGGCGCACACCTGAAAGTGGATTTTCACCATTAATTCTGCTTGAATCGCTCGACGCCGCGTACCCACAGGGATGCGCCGCAAAAAATCAGCAGCCGCAAGAGTGCGCATCCCGTGCCGATGCCGCGAAACCGGGGGCGACGCATTCGCGAATCCGGCTTTTCATGCTTCGCTCGATCGCGCCCGGGGCGGACAAATGGGCGGTACCGCGGATTCGCGCCACGAAGCGATACATTAGGAGGTCTTCTGCAGCCATGAGCCCGCAAAACCTGGAAGAGATCCTGCAAGCCGCCGGGAATCCGGTGACCATGCTCCGCAATTCGCAGGCGGGAGCGTACGTCTATCCGACAGTCCCATCGGAATTTTCAAACTGGCGGGACGAGCAGCGCGCCTGGCGGGAAACGGCCGTTCTGTTTGACCAGTCTCACCACATGGTGGACATCTATATTGAAGGCCCCGACTCGCTGAAAATGCTCTCCCATCTGGCGATCAACAGCTTCGCGAAGTTTCCGGTCAACCGGGCGAAGCAATTCGTTCCCTGCAGCTACGACGGCTACGTGATCGGCGACGGAATTCTGTTTCATCTGGAAGAGAATCGCCTGGTTTTCGTGGGGCGGGCGCCGTGCGCCAGCTGGATTGAATTCCACGCGCAGACGGGTGGGTACGATGTCAAGACGCGCAAAGACGACCGCTCGCCCGGAAATCCGCGTGGGAAGGCCGTGAATCGAGTGTCCTACCGCTTCCAGATTCAGGGGCCGAACGCCGTGCAGGTGATCGAAAAAATGAACGGCGGGCCAATTCCAGACATTAAATTTTTCACGATGGATACGATCACGATCGCGGGACGCAAGGTTCGCGCCCTGCGTCACGGCATGGCCGGCGCTCCGGGACTGGAAGTTTTTGGGCCGTACGAGGAGCGCGAGGAAATTCGCGCGGCGATCGTGGACGCGGGCAGGGATTTCGGGCTACGGGAAGTGGGCGCGCGGGCTTACTCGACGAATACGCTGGAGTCGGGATGGATACCGTCGCCACTCCCGGCGGTCTATACCGGCGAGCGGATGAAGGCCTACCGGCAGTGGCTGCCGGCGACGAGTTACGAGGCCACGGGTTCGCTAGGCGGCAGCTTCGCTTCCAACAACATTGAAGACTACTACGTGACGCCCTACGCGATGGGCTACGGACCATTCGTGAAATTCGATCACGACTTCATCGGCAGGGAAGCCCTGGAGAAAATCGCCGACAAGCCGCATCGCAAGAAGGTGACGCTCGCCTGGAACGCCGAAGACGTCACCAAGGTGTTCGCCTCCATGTTCCTGCCCGCCGGGGAAAACTACAAATATATTGACCTGCCGCAATCGAACTACGCTTCCGCGTCGTACGACAAACTGATGGTGGGGGGCAAAATAGTCGGCGTGTCCATGTTCGCGGGCTACAGCTACAACGAGCGTTCGATGCTGTCGCTGGGCACGGTTGATCCGGACATCGAAATCGGCAATGAGGTCAAGCTGGTGTGGGGGGAAGAAGGCGGCGGCACCAAGAAAACCACGGTCGAACGCCACAGGCAGACCGAAATCCGCGCGATTGTCAGCCCCGCGCCGTATTCGGTGGTTGCGCGGACGTCGTACGCGGCGGGCTGGCGCACCGCCCAGGGCAACAAGTGAATTGAACGGCGAAGGGACGGGGCGAATCTGGCTGGCGAAACCTGCCGCTCCGCGCATCGTCGAGTTGCTTCAGACGACTCACGAATCTGCTCGCGTTCAAGAAGCAGGCTTTGAGCTTCTAGGTACGCTGGGCGTTGATCCAATCAACGGTTCTGTTGAAACCGCCGAAGACGTAGAAGTGCAGACCGGCTACGCCGGGCGGCAGCGCCGATACGTTTCCCGGCCCGGCCGCGCTAGCGAACTCGCGCATCAGAGGTTCGGGACCTTTATCAATGAGAAGCCTGGCGAACGAAGGCTTTTCAGTGAGAGCGCGCACTGAATTGCCCACGCCGCAGCGGATGGCGTAGCGCGTGAGGGCGAGGAGCCCGGCGGGTCCGGCATAGCCCACGCGCACCGGGGCGTCTATCCCGGCAGCGCGAATGCCGCGCAACCAATCCACGATGGGCTGCGTTTCGAAGCAAAATTGAGTGACGACGGAGAGATGCAGCCCTGCGCTGCGCGCGAAGCGGACCTTTGCGGCGAGAGCTTCCGCCAGCACAGCATCCGGAATGCTGGGATTGCCTTCGGGAAACCCGGCGACGGCGATGCGGGTGATGCCCGCCTTTTGAAACGCGCCGCTTTGCATCACCGCGAGGCTCGAATCGTACGGGCCGGCAGGCTTCTCGCGGTCTCCGGCAACAATCAGGACACGGTCCACACCCGCTTCACCCGCCAGGCGCGCCGCCAATAGTTCGAGTTGCGCGGCGTTTTCAAGATGGCGCGCGCCAATATGAGGGACCGGGAAGAGACCGGCGCGGCGCAGCCTTGCGGCCGGGGCTACCTTGTCCATCGGGTTCGTGCCGGGAATCCAGGAAAGAAAAACTTCGGTCTCCGGGTCGAGGCGGCTTACCGCGGCGTCAACGATCCTGGAATCGCTCGGATTTACCTCAATCGAATAGCCGCGCAACATGCCGGCGATACCGGTCGGAGCGGCTGAAATTTCCGTCATGCGGCAATTGTATTACGAGCCGGACGGCGACCGCGCCGGGGCCATCGGTTCGCGCTGCATTCCGTTTGAAAATTCGTTTTACATTGTGAAACGGGCTTCTGCATTGACATCAGCGCTTTGCTTATTACAATACGGTAATGGCGCAATAAAGTTGTCCGGCTGCTCGGGGGCGCCGGGCCGAAGGATCACGAAGGCAACGAGAACGCCGGCGGACATTATGGCGAGAAAACTGAAAGCGAGAAAAAAGCGCCGCCGGGTGAAAGGCAAGCCAGGCTCGAGCAAGTCCCTCCAAAAGGCCCTGCGCATTCTCCTGTACATGGGAGACAACGGGCCGGCGCTGGGAGTGACGCAGCTCGCGAGCGGACTGGGCTTGAACAAGACGACCGTTCACCGGCTGCTGCATGCCATGGGCAAATTCGGCCTGATCGAGAGGAATCCGGAAAGCGAGCGCTACCGGCTGGGATTGAGGCTGCACGATCTGGGAACGCGGGCACTCGAATCGAGAACGTTGCGGACTGAGGCGCACCGGTTCCTGCTGGAACTGGCGCGCGCGTCGCACGAAACGGTGAGTCTGGCGGTGCCGGGGCCGGGAGGCGTGCTGTGCCTCGACCGCGTGGATTCGCGCGACAGTGTGATTCACGTGCGCACGCCGATCGGCGCCAGGTTTCCGGCGCATTGCACGGCGGCCGCGAAGGCGACTCTGGCCTATCTTCCGGAAGAAGAAGTGGAAGCGATTCTTTCCATCATGGGTCTGACGTCCTATACACCGCATACGATGACGAGTCTTTCGGACGTGAAGAAAAATCTGCGGGAAGTGGCCGAGCGCGGCTATGCACTGGACAGACAGGAGCTCGAGCGCGGGCTGAGCGGCGTGGCGGCGCCGGTATGGTCGGGAGACGGCCGGGTGATTGCGGCGGTGGGAATGGCGGGACCCACTCCACGATTCCGCGGCAAAGAGCTGGCGCGGAAAATCGCACTCACAAAAGAAAGCAGCGCGAAAATCTCGAGAAGCCTGGGCCACAGCGATTCCGCGAGGCGAGGTTTTTAGTCCGGGCAACGGCGTTTCGGGCGCCAGACAAGGAAACACGGAGAGATGCCAGTCAAGTTTAGAGCCGACCAGGTGGGAAGCTTTCTGCGGCCGCCGGATTTGCTCGCGGCGCGGGCGGTCGAAAAGGATCCGGGCCGCCTGCGGGCGCTGGAGGATCAGCACATTCTCCAGGTGCTCGGGAAGCAGAAGGAGCTCGGCTTCGAGATTTTTTCCGACGGAGAATTGCGGCGGCAGAATTTCATGAGCGATTTCACCGATGCCGTCGAATGCTTGGACCTGGGCGACCAGGTGGATCGAAAATGGGGGGCGGCGGAACATGCGAAAGACTCGCACGTCAGCCACGTCACCGGAATTGTGAATAAAAAGGTGCGCCAGATACGTCCGCTGACCGGACACGAGATGCCGTTTTTGAAACAGCACAGCCCCGGCGCCATCAAAATTACGCTGCCGAGCGCGACCCAATTTCCGGCGATCAGTTTCAAGAGGGGCGTGACCGATAAAATCTATAAGGACCACTCCGCTCTGCTCTGGGACATCGTCGAGATCATGACGAAGGATTTCGCGACGCTGGCCCCGGGCGGCGCGCAGTACATCCAGATCGATGCGCCGCGCTACAGCTACTACATAGACCCCAAGTGGCGCGAGTGGATCAAGAAAGAGATGGGAATGGAGCCAGAGGCGGCGCTCGACGAGGCCATCCGGGCGGATAACGCCTGCCTCGATGCGGCGCGGAAACCCGGCGTGATTCTGGCGATCCATCTCTGCCGCGGCAACAATCGCAGCCACTGGTATGCCGAAGGCGGCTACGACGCGATTGCGGAAAAATTGTTCGGGACGCTGAGAGTGGACCGCTTCCTTCTGGAGTACGACGACGAGCGGGCGGGAACATTTGAAGCGCTGCGGCTGGTGCCCAAGGACAAAATCGTGGTACTCGGCCTGATCACCACGAAGAAGCCGGAGCTTGAAAAAGGCGACGACGTGGTGAAACGCATTCACGAGGCGGCGAAATATTTCCCGCTCGAGAATCTGACGCTAAGTCCGCAATGCGGATTTGCGTCCACCGCCGAAGGAAATTTGCTTACCGAAGACGAGCAGTGGGCGAAACTGCGGCTGGTGGTGGAGACGGCTCGCAAAGTGTGGGGCTGAGGGCCGCGCTCTGACCGCCGCGCAACGATGCATCACAGCCAGAAGCGCTCAAACAGGTGGACAGTTTTGAGTAGCATTGGATAGTATGCAGCGGGGATTCCAATGCAGACGAGCAGCCAGGTGGCATTGAGCGCTGTGGACTCGCCTTTGAAGAGCATCTCCACGGAAGGTATCAAGGCTTCCGATCGGCGCGAGTTCTGGCTCACAAACGTCGGCGCCCTCTGCGGCGCTCATGAGCTGGAATTCCAAAGCGAACGGGCGTTTAACGCCAGCATCCGTTACACCAGCATTGCGGACCTGGTCTTGTGCCGGCTTTCCGCTCCCGTCCCACATCGCGTTCTTCATACGGCCGCCTTCGCCAAGCGGGAGGATCGCGGACTCGTAAAAGCCATTTTCCAAACGCAGGGGACCAGTTTCGTGGAGCAGGGCGGACGGACAACGCTGTTGCAGCCCGGGGACTGGACCATCTACGACACCGCGAAACCGTCGAGCACGGTAATTCCGGGTCGCGCCGGAATGTTTTTCCTGATCATTCCCCGGGAGCGGGTCTTTGCGCGCAACTTCGATCTGGGAAATCTTGTCGCGCATCGCTTTTCCGGCAGCCGGGGTCTGGGCAAACTGATCTGGAGCCTGCTCTCGGCCACGTTCGATCAAATTCCGGAAATACGGAAACGTTCGGGAGAGGACGTGGCGGATATTGTTGTCCAAATGATTCGTCTGGCGCTCCTGGAATCAGGCGACGAACGCGCCAGCATGGATTCCAAGGAAGCGATTCGCGAGCGCGTCAAACAATACATCTCGAGCCATTTGCGCGATCCGGATCTTTCCATCACGAAGCTCGCCAGCACCACGCACTGCACCAAGCGCTATCTGCACATGGCGTTTCACAATGAGAAACTGACCATCTCGGGCTACATTTTGAAAATGAGATTGAAGCGCTGCCGAGAGGATCTTCTCAATCCCGCTTATGTCCGCAGGTCCATCACGGACATCGCCTACTCCTGGGGATTCAACAACTCCAATCATTTCAGCCGGTGTTTCAGAGAAGCCTTCGGCGTCTCTCCGCGCCATCTGCGAGCCGAACATGCCGATGATTGGCCTTTGCAGAGGGCCAAAACGCCTGTAGTGATTTCTTAATTCAAACGAATCGGGCAATCCGGGCGGTTCTCTACCCGTTGCATGCTGCGAAATTGTTTTGGCGCTTCGCTCTGAGATAGATGACCTTTCCCCGTGGGGAGAGATCGTTCGCGCCTGCTACGTTAGCCTTTTTCATAATTCTGGGAGGGTGGTGTGTCGAAAGTTGGCTGCGGGCAGTCGCAGCGCATGTGGCACGCTCGGCGGATTGAGCGCTTGACAAGATTCGGCAGGGGCGTACAGAATTCACCAATTTCGAGTTCATGCAGAGGCCCGGGGGCTGTTCGTGACTTGTGGGGTAGTCAGTGTCCGAGGGGGGATCATGAGAATACGTTTTGGCCTGGCGGTATTGCTTGCGACCTTAATTTTCGGCGGGTCCGCCTATTCAGTCCTGGCGCAGGGCGGCTCTTCCAGCGCGCAGTTAACCGGCACGGTGACGGACCCGAGCGGCGGCTCGGTGGCCGGCGCGACGATCAGCATTCGTAACACGAACACGAACACCACCTCCACGGCAACCTCGGGCGATCGCGGGTTCTATACGGTTGCGAATCTGGCGCCGGGGAACTACGAACTGAAGGTATCGTACACGGGTTTCGCGAACTACACACAGACGGGCATCGTATTGTCGGTCGGCCAGGCAGCGACGATTAATGTGGCGTTGCAGGTTGCTTCGCAGGGCGAACGGGTCGTGGTAACCACGGAAATACCGGAGATTGAGCCGACCAAGACGGAGATCAGCCAGGTCGTCAATTCGCAACAGATCGCATCTCTCCCCATCAGCGGCCGCCTGTTCACGGATTTTGCGCTGCTGACCCCCGGAGTGACGACCAGCCGGACCAGCCTGGGAACCACATTCACGGAGTACGAAGCTACGCAGATATCGTTCGGCGGCATGCGTTCGTTCAGCAACGAGATCACCGTGGACGGCGCGGACTTCGTCAATACGGCGAGCGGCGTGCAGCGCTCGACACCGCCGCAGGAATCCGTGCAGGAATTCCGCGTGGTGAACAACAGCTTCGGCGCGGAATCCGGCCGGGCGCTCGGCGGAATCGTCAATATCGTGACCAAGAGCGGGACGAACGATATTCACGGTTCGGTTTATGAGTACTTCCAGAACAACGCACTGGACTCGCGGAATTTACTGCAGAAGCCGGAGCCGGACCTGCAATCCGTGCTGCTGCCGAACACCCTGCAGCAGAACCAGTTCGGCGCCACGGTGGGCGGTCCGATCGTCAAAGACAAGACGTTTTTCTTCATCAATTATGAGGGCAAGCGGTACGCGCAATCGCCATTGTTTCCGCCGGATCTGGTCAACAACCTGCAAACCATTGACGATGCCAAGGCTTTGCTGGGGCTGGCGCCCGAGGGATGCAACGTGGGTCTCGCGGCGTGCGGCGGAACACCCGGCGTGCCGATCAGCCATGCCCAGGCGTTCGGATTCCTCCAGAATTTCCTGAAGACCACGAACGACGACTTTGGCTTTGCGAGGATTGATCACCAGTTCAACTCCAACAATCGCCTGGCGGTTCGCTACAACGTAGAGGACTCGCGCAACACCGGGGAACTCGTCGGCCAGACTTTGGACGGCGGAGGTATCGGCACGCCGAGCGGAGGACGCGACCTTTACGTTCGCGACCAGGCCGTGGTCGCGACACTGGACACAGTCATCAAGCCGAACCTGGTCAACACCGCCCTCTTTCAGTGGGCGCGACGCCACTACAACTTCCCGGGCATGACGGGTCAACCCGACTTCAGCATCCTGAACGACTTGGAACTTGGCCACAATTTCGGTACCGACGACAGGCTCTACGAGAACCGCATCGAGGGATCGGATTCCATATCGTGGGTTAAGGGCAATCACATCGCGAAATTCGGGGCCGACGGCAACTATCTCCAGAGCTTGATCAATTTCCCCGGGTTCATGCCCACTAGAACGCTGGTGCCGGGCGTGACATGCCTTGCCGATTTTGCCACGTTCTACGACACAACCTACACGCCGCTTGTGCCGATTCCCGGGAGCGTCTCTGGACCGGCTCAGGGCTGCGCGGTCCCCGGCGACGACGGAATCGTGTTCACGTATGCCGGCGTCGAAATGCCGGCGAGTCCGACCTTTGTTGCCGGGCCGCCGCTCGTGGGCATCGGCGGCGCGAACGGCCCGCTGAACACCACGACGTGGGCAAACGCATTTCCTCCGTCGCTCTTTAATACCTTCAGCAAGCTGATCAATCATGGATATTGGGGATTCTTTGCCCAGGACCAGTGGCGGCTCACTCCCAAGCTGACTTTGAATCTCGGTTTGCGGTGGGATTTCGAGTCGGGGCTGTCCCAATTCGTGAAGCCGGACTACGGCAACTGGCAGCCCCGCGTCGGGCTTGCGTGGTCCCCGGACAGCAAGACTGTGGTCCGCGCCGGATTCGGGATGTTTGACGACCGCTACAATCTGACGTTCTTCTTTGTGCCCAACACGCAGAAAGTTGTTCCGGGCCTGGGATGCAGTCCCCAGTTCCCCGCGTGCACTGCCCCATTTAACATGCAGGGCATCAACGTGGGGTCACAGATGTTTCCAATGATCAACGCGGGGCAAGCGTATCAGGGCTACCAAATATATGGCTTCCCAGCCGGGGCGGGTGCGGCGGCCTTGGCAGCTAACATTATCAACACCGGAGGGTACACAGAAGCTCAACAAACGGGGGAACTTTCGCTGACCGGAACGTGTGACACGACTTTCGCCTGCGGCGTCGGCGCCGGCGGAATGGACCACAACGACAGCGAGACACCCTATGCCGAGCAGGCCAGCCTGGAAGTTGACCATCAGTTCGGCAGGGGGTTCGCTGTTAATGCCGCCTATCTCTTCGTGGGCGCGCACCGGCTCGTGCGCGGCAACAACATCAACGTGCCCTGCCCGCTCGGCACCACGGATCCCACGCAGAACGCGGGCGTAACGACGATCAGCGGAGTCGATTCTGCGATCGTGGATCCCGGCTACTGGCCTCTCGCGCCGCCGAACCTGTTTCCGGATGCGGTTCCCGGCAAGCTCCTACCGAACGGCAAGTTTTCCACTTGCGCGAGTGGTGTTCCGGTGCTTGGAACCGGCGCTCTTGCCGGACTCGGACCTTGGTTTGCAGGCGCAGGACCGGACAGCGGCTTGCAGAGCATGAGCTACGGTCTGCTTGACTACAACAATGGCGTGGCAAATGCTGCATACAGCGGCGGAACGCTCACCGCCATTGAGCGGATCAAGAACTTCAACCTGACTGCCAACTACACCTACTCACACACGATTGACAACGGCAATTTCACCACCTTCATCAACCTGCCTCCGAACCAGTTCGATTACAAATCGGAGCGCGCGAATTCCAACCAGGACGCGCGTCACCGCCTGGTGACGAATTTCACGGCCACGGGGCCGGAAAGCAAGTGGTGGACGCGGCACTTCGAGGTGAGCAGCATCATCACCTTGCAGTCCGGGCGACCGTTCACGCTGTTCTATGGTTCCAACACGTTGAACGACGTCGCGGGCGGCGCGACGGACCGCGTCGGCGGCTTGTTGGCCAACGGCAGCTGCACTTCGACGGCGACGTGCGCCACGATGATCCCGAGGAACACGTACGTTGGCGACCCGCTGTATACCTGGGATTTCCATATCGCGCGCTATTTCCAGCTCACGGAGAGGTTGCGAATGAACCTCAGCATGGACGCGTTCAACTTCCTCAACAGGTCGAACGTGGACGAGGTGACCTCGGTTTACGGCTCGCCGGTCTTCTGCGGCGACTCGATTCCGCGCCACTACCGGGATGCGGTGAGCCGCGCCATTCAGGCCGGATCGGGCTCTCAGGCCTGCCCGGTGGGCGACGGCTTCCAGGTGATCAATCCCATAACTTTGGAGCCTGTCGGGAGTTTTGCCTCCACGCCAATTACCCTCGATACGCTGGCAGGTGGATCGTGCTCGGGGGCGGGACCGTCGCCGGATCCGCTGGCCAATATATCGCCGACGTGCCTCTTCATCCCAACGACGCCGAATGCCACGTTCGGTCTGCCGAGAACGATGCTCAATCCGCGACAATTCCAATTCGCGGCGAAGTTTACGTTCTAGCTGTCATTTAGAAAAACCGCTTTGCCGAAGGCCGGGCCCACGCCCGGCCTTCTTTTTTCTGACGAGCGAATTCGTGACGAAAAACCCACCCATGTTGCGCGGCGCAGATTCGCCGGCGCGGCATTCCCGCCCCGGCAAACATGGAGCGCCTGAATAAAGTGTGGGAAAATCTCTGCTGGCGATGAGTGATCCAGCACATCCAAAGGGGTGGGGCGCTGCCGAAGCAGGTGTGCGCCAGGCGCGCATGCGCACCTCGGGCGCGTCTCTTGAGCGATTACCCGGCGGCGTGCTGCTGATTCGACCGGATGAAGCGCTGCGCCCATATCCCAAGGTGCTGACGGACCGCCTGATGCACTGGGCAAGACTCACTCCGGAAAAAGCCTGCATCGCGAAACGCGGCCCGGACGGAGAGTGGCGCCAACTCACCTACGCTCAGGTCGCGCGGTCGGTGCAGAGCGTCGGCCAGGCGCTGCTTGACCGCGGGCTCTCGGTGGAACGGCCGGTGGCGATTCTCTCCGAGAACGATCTGGAGCAATACGTGCTGACGATGGCCGGCCAGCACGTGGGGATTCCCACCGCGCCGCTTTCGCCGGCCTATTCGCTGGTGTCCAAAGATTTCGCCAAACTCCGCCATGCTTTCAAAATTCTGACGCCGGGGCTGGTATTCGTTTCCGACGGCATCCGCTACGCGCCGGTTATCGAAGCCGTGGCCGGCGATCACCTGGAGGTCGTCGCGACCACCGCGCCTCCGGACCGCCGCAAAGCCGGCACCTTTGCCGATCTGCTGGAAACGAATCCGACGCCGGCGGTACTTCGCGCACACGAGAAAATCCAACCCGACGACGTCGCAAAATTTTTGTTTACGTCCGGATCAACGGCCATGCCCAAAGCGGTGATCAATACAAACCGCATGATCTGCAGCAACCAGCAGATGATCGCGCAGGTTTTCGGGTTCCTCGAGGATGATCCGCCGGTGATTGTGGACTGGCTGCCCTGGAATCACACCTTCAGCGGAAATCACGACATCGGGCTCGCGCTCTACAACGGCGGCACTTTCTACATTGACGACGGCAAGCCCGGCCCCGGTTCGATCGAGCGGACCGTTCGCAACCTACGGGAGATTTCCCCGACCGCATACTTCAACGTTCCCAAGGGTTACGAAGATCTCCTTCCGTTCTTGCGCGGCGACCGGAAACTCCGCGAAAATTTCTTTAGCCGCCTCAGCTTGATGTTTTATGCGGGTGCGGGACTGTCGCAACCGGTGTGGGACGCATACCGCGAACTGGCATTTGAAACCTGCGGCGAGCGCATCATCATGGCCACGGGGCTGGGCTCGACGGAAACTGCTCCGATGGCGATCCAGACGACCTGGGAGACCGACCGCGCGGGCACCATTGGCATCCCCGTGCCGGGCGTGGAACTGAAACTCGTTCCTGTGGGCAACAAGCTTGAGGCGCGCGTGCGCGGGCCCAGCGTCACGCCCGGATATTGGCGCCAGGAAGAATTGACGCGAAAAGTATTCGACGAGGAAGGCTTCTATTCGTTTGGGGATGCCGTTCGGTTGATTGATCCGAACGATATCAACAAAGGGCTGCTATTCGACGGGCGCCTCGCCGAGGATTTCAAGCTCGCCAACGGCACATGGGTGAGCCTTGGTCCGCTGCGCGCCCGGTTCCTCGCGCACTACTCGCCTTTGGTCCGCGACGTGGTGATTGCCGGCCTGGATCGCGACTACGTCAGCGCGCTCATATTTCCGGATGTGTATGCGTGTCACTCGCTTTGCCCCGAGCTTCCGGCAGATGCAACCCCGGAGATCCTGGCACATCCCGCGGTGCGGGCGCGATTCCAATCGCTGCTCAACTCCTTCGCATCGGAATCCACGGGCAGTTCGAATCGCATAGCGCGGGCGATGCTCATGGAAGAGCCGCCGTCGCTCGACGCCGGCGAGATCACCGACAAAGGCTCGTTTAATCAACGAGTGGTGCTCGATCGCCGCGCCGCGCTGGTCGAGCAACTCTACCTCGAAGGGCCCCCGCCAAATGTTCTGCGCATCCACTCGAGGTAGTTCCGCGGTATGTCTGAGCGCAATCAGCAGGGCTGCGAACGCGCCCTTGCGACCTTCCGGCCTGCTGTGCATCTATAGAGGCGGCTCTGACTGCGACGATTGACTGACGAAACGGAGGAACCGGGGTGCCCGAACAATCCGATTCACGAAACAATTTGTACCTGGACGATCTGCAAGTCGGCCAGCGGTACGTCACCGGTACGTATCGCATGGAAGCGGATCGCATGAAGGCATTTGCCGCGGAATTCGATCCGCAGCCATTCCACCTGGATGAAGCAGCAGGCAACAACAGCATTTTCGGCGGCCTGGCCGCCAGCGGCTGGCACACCGCCGCGGCAAGCATGCGCCTTAGCGTAACCGGAGGAATGCGGCTTGGCAGCGGGTCGGTCGGCCTCGGCGGCGAAATTTCGTGGCCCCGGCCGACGCGGCCAGGCGACATCCTGCACGTGGAAACAGAAATCCTCGAAATTATCCCGTCGCGCTCGAAACCGAATCAAGGCATCGTGAAGATGCGCAGCACTACCCTGAATCAGAACGGTGAGGAAGTTCAGGTGTTCATCGTAAAGATTCTCGTTTTCAAGCGCCCCGCGTAGAACAATCCCTGCGAACGGAATTGCGCACACCTTGACCAGTCCACGATAAACCTCGCGCCCGCTCGAAAACACGGTCATGTTTACAAAATCGCCATAATTCGCTAGAGTCGCAGCCGGTCAAGCCTGTGCTTGGGGGGGAGAAGAACATATGAAGCCTACGAATTCTGGAGCGCCTGAATCCAAGAGTCTCTCGAGGGTCAACCGTCGCGGCTTTCTGAAACAATCTTCTTGCGTGATTGCGGCTTCGGCTTTGGGTTCAGCCGTTGCAGCGGCGCAGGAATCGGCAACACAGTCCCGTCCGGCCGCTGGTTTGGCGGGCAACTCGGAGGGCCAGCTCTTCTGGGTAGTAGAGACCACCTCCGGCAAAGTACAAGGCATCGCGAATACAGGCATCAAGGAATTCAAAGGCATTCCTTACGGCGCCTCGACAAGCGGCAAGAACCGCTTCATGCCGCCGAAAAAAGTTGCATCGTGGTCGGGCGTGCGCGAATGCTTCGCGCTCGGGCCGATTTCTCCGCAAACCCTCGCCGATTTGCGCAGCGATTACGCCATGATGATCCAGTGGGACCACCACGTCAGCGGCATGGGAGAGGATTGCCTGACCCTGAATGTGTGGACCCCCGGCGTCAACGATGGCCAGAAGCGCGCAGTTCTAGTGTCGTTTCATGGCGGCGGCTTTGCGACGGGTTCCGGCAACTCGCCCGGATATGATGGCGCGCAACTGGCGAGGTTCGGAGATGTGGTGGTGGTGACGGTGAATCACCGTCTGGCCAGCCTCGGATATCTGCACCTGGCGGATCTGGGAGCGCCGCCTGAGTTCGCGCAGGCCGGCGTTGCCGGAATCATGGACCTGGTCGCTTCGCTGGAATGGGTTCGCGACAACATCGAACGGTTCGGCGGCGATCCCCAGAAAGTAATGATCTTTGGACAGTCGGGCGGCGGCGCAAAAACCAGCACCATGCTGGCCACGCCCTCGGCAAAGGGATTGTTCCGTTGCGCGGCGGTGCAGAGCGGGTCCGCGCTTCGCCTCAGCACGCCCGAGCAGGCCACGAAGCGCAGCGAGGCGCTGTTGGGCAAACTGGGAATCAGCAAGAGCAATATCGGCGACCTGCAGAAGGTTTCATGGCAGGAAATTCTGGTCGCGCAGAGCTCTCTGGAGCCGGCCTTGGCCGGATTCGGACCGGTGATAGACGGAAATATACTTCCGCATCATCCGTTCGACCCCGTGGCGCCGCCGGAGTCGGCGGATGTCCCGGTAATCATCTCCACGACCCTGGAGGATGCAGCCCTGAGGCTGACCAACTTCGATTTGGACGATGCCGGGCTGAAGGCTTTGCTGAAGCAGCGCTACGGCGCCAAAGCGGACGACATCTACGCCCTGTACGACAGCTCGTCGTGGAATGCGAACAAAACGCCTTACCTGCTCCAGGCGCAGGCCTTTACCGACAGCGGTCGCCGCAACGCAATCACGCAGGCGGAGCGCAAAGCAGCTTTGGGCAAGGCGCCGGCCTACATGTATCTGTGGGCTTACCCGAGCCCCGGGTTTGGAGGGAAGTTTGGCGCCGTTCACGGCACGGACGTTTCGGCGTCATTCCACAATTACCAGGATGGAATCGGAGGAGCGGGCGCGCCCGAGCAGCGCGCTTTGTGGACCACCTTTGCAAGCACTTGGGTTGCGTTTGCCAAGACCGCCGACCCGAACAATCCCGCGATCCCCAAATGGGCGCCGTACGACGCGACGTCGCGCGCTACGATGATCTTCGCTCATAACACCCGTGTCGAAAATGATCCGCGAAGCGAGATCAGGAAGTTCTGGGAGCAAATGCCCATGGCCGGTCCACTCGGATAGTGGGCCTCGCGGCGATGAATTCCCGGACGGCGGTGCACTGATGGCATCTGCAGAGCTCTGGTAGTCCGTCCACAAATGGCAGAGCGCTGCCGCAGATTTGCCGCGGATTCCCCGCCACCGCGATCAAACAGAGCAGCTAAATATAACGCCGTGGGTGGTTTTATGGCGCGCCCGGAGGGATTCGAACCCCCGACCTTGTGCTTCGGAGGCACACGCTCTATCCATCTGAGCTACGGGCGCGCGGTGCCAGACTTGATCAGAGTTTAGATTTTACATGCCGCTGAGCAGCGTGGCAAAGTAATCCCCTGATTCGATCGCGCGCCCTTGGCCTAGGAGCTCGCACGAGACTGCGCAGCGTCGCCCGAGTGGTATAATTCCGCGCCTCACATTCCATGAGCGAACAATTCACTCACTGGCTGGAAACTGCCGGGACGCGCGGCGTACGCGTTCTGGTCATCATCCTCATCGCAATGATTGTCGTGCGCATCCTGAAGGCGCTGACGACTCGTCTGGTGCACATCGGAAAGGGGCAATCGCGCGCCAGCCAAATGCGCGAGCAGCAGACCCGCACCGTAGCGGGATTGGTCTACAGCGCCGGCGCCACCGTCATCGTGGCCGGCGCGATCCTGATGGCGCTGCCGGAATTTGGTTTTGACGTCACGCCATTCGAGGCTGCAGCCGCGGTAGGCAGCCTGGCTCTCGGGTTCGGCGCGCAGAGCCTGGTGAAGGACATCATCAACGGTTTCTTTATCGTGCTCGAGGACCAATACGTCGTCGGTGATCTTATTCAGGTGAACGGCGAAACCGGGCGCGTGGAATATCTCACTCTTCGCCGCACCGTCCTTCGCAATTTGGCCGGCGCCATCGTCACCCTGCCGAATTCGCTGGTGGGACAGGTCTCCAACCTGAGCCGCGACTGGTCGCAGGCTTTTGTGGACGTGACCGTTCCCTCGGACGAAATGGTCGGGCGCGCCCTGGCCACACTCGAAAAAGTCGCCGGTGATTTTCGCAACGACGCCGACTGGTCTCCCGCAATCGTGGACGGGCCCCGCGTGCTCGGCGTCGAATCCCTCTCCCTGGAAGGAACGGTGCTGCGACTTCAGGTCCGCACGGTTCTCAACCGCAAAGACGATGTTGCCAGGGAACTCCGCCGGCGCATCAAACTTGCCTTCGAGGAATTGGCTATCCCGCTGAGCCGCACGCACCAGGTGCAGCTAAAGGGCGCCGTCGCGCCGCCTCAGCTGTAATCAAGGTCTCCGATTAGACCGCCGAAAACTGCGCGAGCGCAAACTCCAAATCCTCGCGCGTATGTGCCGCGGAAAGCTGCACGCGAATGCGCGCCTTGCCTTTCGGGACGACCGGATACGAAAAGGCGATCACGTACACGCCATTTTCGAGCAGACGCTCCGCCATTTTCGCGGCGCGCGTCGCGTCGCCCAGCATCACCGGAACGATGGGATGTTCGCCGGGCAGTATGTCAAAGCCCGCAGCGGACATTTTCTCCCGAAAAAAGCGCGTGTTCGAGAAAAGGCGCTCGCGCAGGTCTTTTGTCCTGGTCACCAGATCGAGAACTTTTAGCGACGTACCTACAATCGCGGGAGCGACGCTATTCGAGAAAAGATAGGGGCGGGACCGCTGGCGTAGCAGGTCCACGATCTCCTGGCGCGCGCTGACGTAACCGCCGCTCGCCCCGCCGAGAGCCTTGCCGAGCGTGCCGGTGAGGATGTCGATTCGGCCCATGACCTTGTGGTGCTCGTGTGTTCCGCGGCCATTCTCGCCCATGAAGCCCACGGCGTGCGAGTCGTCCACCATCACCATCGCCCCGTAGCGTTCCGCAAGATCGCAGATTTCGGGCAGCTTGGCGATGTATCCATCCATCGAAAAGACGCCGTCTGTCGCAATCAAGGTTCGCCGCGCATGCGCAGCTTCTTTGAGCTTCGCTTCGAGATCGGCCATGTCCCCGTTGCGATAGCGAAACCGCTGCGCCTTGCACAAGCGAATCCCATCAATGATGCTCGCATGGTTCAGCTCGTCGGAGACGATAGCGTCCTCGGCGTCGAGCAGAGTCTCGAATAAGCCGCCGTTGGCGTCGAAACAGGAGCTGTACAGAATGGTGTCTTCCGTGCCAAGAAATTCGCTCAGGCGGCGCTCCAGCTCCTTATGAATCTGCTGCGTCCCGCAAATGAAGCGGACGGACGAAAGTCCGTAGCCCCAGCGGTCGAGCGCCTCGTGCGCCGCCTTGACCACCTCGGGATGGTCCGCCAGGCCCAGATAATTGTTCGCGCAGAGATTCAGCACCGTCTTTTGCTGCGGCAGATCCACGCGGGCGTTCTGCGGCCCGGCGAGAACGCGCTCCGATTTGTACAGGCCTTCTTCGCGAATTCCGCGCAGTTGCGCTTGGTACTGCGATTTAATGGTTTCAATCATCTGCGCTCACTCCAGCGGATCTCAGCGCGCATCGCGCCAGTCCAGTATTACTTTGCCGGCGTCGCCGGATTTCATGGCCTGAAAACCCTTCTCATAGTCACGCCACGAGAATCGGTGCGTGATCACCGGCTTGATGTCGAGCCCCGACTCCAGCATCACGGTCATCTTGTACCAGGTCTCATACATTTCGCGGCCGTAGATGCCTTTGATCGTCAGCATGTTGAAAATCACCTGCTTCCAATCAATGGTCATCTCGTCGGCAGGGATTCCCAGCACCGCGATTTTGCCGCCGTGGCTCATGTTGGCGATCATTTCCCGAAAGGCTTTCGCGTTGCCCGACATCTCCAGCCCCACGTCGAATCCCTCGTGCATGCCGAGCTTCTTCTGGACCTCGGCGAGGGAGACTTCGCCCGGATTAACGGCCATGGTCACGCCGATCTTCTCGGCGAGCTTCAGCCGCTTCGGATTCACGTCCGTGATCACCACGTGCCGGGCGCCTGCGTGGCGCGCCACTGCCGCGGCCATGATCCCGATGGGCCCAGCCCCGGTGACCAACACGTCCTCGCCCAGAACTGGAAACGACAGCGCGGTATGCACGGCATTGCCGAAGGGATCGAAAATCGCAGCAGTTTCAAGATCCACGTTCGCGTGGTGCCGCCAGATATTGCTCATCGGCAGAGCGATCAACTCCGCGAAGGCGCCAGCCCGGTTCACTCCGACGCCCATGGTATGGGCGCACAGATGACGTCTCCCAGCCAGGCAGTTGCGGCATCGCCCGCAGACAACGTGCCCCTCGCCGCTGACGATTTCGCCAGGATGAAAATCGTTGACGTTCGATCCGACGGAAACGATTTCGCCCACGAATTCGTGGCCGATCACCAGCGGCACAGGAATCGTGGCCCGCGCCCATTCGTCCCACTCGTAGATGTGCAGGTCCGTTCCACAGATTCCGGTCATCAACACGCGGATTAGAACGTCGTTGATACCAATCGCAGGCTCGGCGATCTCTCCCAGCCACAGCCCTTTTTCCGATTTGTTTTTGATCAGTGCTTTCATTCCCCGTCCTTCAATTTCGCTACGACCGCCATCGCACCAGAACGCATCGCGCGAAGTCCCGCAAACACGGCGCACTCAGACCATCGGTTTGTCGATGTTTTGTTGGAGGCGCGGGTGGGAATCGAACCCACGAATGAAGGTTTTGCAGACCTCTCCCTTCCCACTTGGGTACCGCGCCTCGGACGCACAGTATATCGAAACGGCAGTGGCGTTACAGCACGCAGTGGCATCTGAAATAACCAGCATTTCCCGGCGAAATGTTTTCCTCGACTGCGAATCGTCGAATGGCTTTTCCGCGAGCGCCGTTCGCGCTAAAGTGTTCGGAGCGATCTCGCAACCCCGAAAGGTTTTCAGCGTCGAATGTTGATGAATTCCATCGTCTGGCTTGCGGCCGGAGTGATCGGCATCGCGCTCGTGGCGCTCATGCTGCGCGCCTCGAGCCGCCGTTCGGAGGCGCAGTTATCCGCCGTGCGCCAGGAAATGCAGAGTTCGCTCGCGACGCAGCTTCAGTCCGTCGCCGGTCAGCTCAATCACCTGATGCAGTCGGTAACCCAGCAGCTCGGCCAGGTGCGCCAGGAACTGCAGACCGGCGTCGCCTCCACCGGACAGCTTGCCGCCGACGCGCAGCGCGAAGTCTCCCAGCAATTGAAATCGTCCACCGACGCGCTGGTCCAGATGAGCCAGAAAGTCGGGGAGATGCAGCAGACCAGCCAGGATCTTTCAAAGGCCACGCAGACCCTTCAGTCCGTGCTCGGCGGAGCGAAGACGCGTGGATCGCTCGGCGAGATCGCGCTCGAAGGCCTGCTCGCCGACGCGCTTCCGCAAGCGGCCTACGCGACGCAATATCGCTTTCCTTCCACGGGCGCCGTCGTGGACGCGGTGGTGCACCACGGCGACCGCCTTCTCTGCGTCGATTCAAAGTTTCCTCTTGAGGCCTATCGCCGCCTCACCGAGGAAGGCGACGACGCGCGGCGCGATTTTTCCGTGGCCGTCCGCAAGCACGCCGATTCCATCGCCGAAAAATATATCCTTCCGGACGAGCACACACTGGACTATGCGCTCATGTTCGTCCCGTCGGAGAGCATCTTCTACGAACTATTGATGAGCACGGACGCGAGACACGGCCGGCTAGAGGAATACTGCCGCGGGAAACATGTCTTGCCCGTTTCCCCCAACAGTTTTTTCGCGTTTCTAGGCGCGGTTGCCGTCAGCTTGCAGGGCCAGAAGATCGAGGAGAACGCGCGGCATCTGCTCGCCGGTCTCGCGGGCGTCACGAAGCAGATGGAAAACTTCACCGATATCTATGAAAGACTCGGCACGCATCTCCGCCACGCCCAGCAAAGCTACGAAGACGCGGATAGCAAGCTGACCCGCGCGCGGAATTCACTGGACCAGATGTCGCAGGGCGCGCTTCCCGAAGCAGCCCCCAAAGCGCTCGAAAAATCATCGGGCGAATGAACGCCGCTAGAGCGCTTGCCACGCTGCGTTCAGGAGCGTGCGGAAATCGCCGCCACTCGTTTGCGTCAAAATCTCGCCTAATTTTGCACGCACCGCCTGAACGTCGCGCGGGTGACGCTCCAGACGGGTAGCCAGCCCCTTGATATCGCGCTGTAATTCCTTCGGCGCCAGCGCCGTGGCCGCTTGCAGATATCGTTGCGCGACGGCCGCGTCCGGCGCAGGCAGCATATGCGCGCGAAACGAGTAGTCTCCGGAACGGATCGCCCGCACTTCGATCGCGGCTGAATTCTGCGGCCCGCCGCTGGTCAACAATTCCTGCGTGTCGCCGTGTACGAATCGCAGCACACCGGGCGTCTGGTTTTCCACTACGATTCCCAATTTCTGGTCCGAGCCGCGCACGCGCACGCCGAGCTGCGACTTCTTCTCCGGCGTCAGCGCCGGCTGCGGTGCGTCAAAATCGAGCGAGACCAAAGTTGTCTTCACTGTCGCTCGCGTTCCCGGCGATTCCACCGAGATCGTCGCCGCACCGGGCGTTACCCTCGGATTCGGAAGCGCCACCAGGCATTCGGGCGACGCCGCCAGCACCAGCGCGGGCTCGCCGTTGATCGTCACCCGATTCGCGTCGGCGTCGCCTCGCAGGCCTGCGCTGCAAATCCAAAAACGGTCTCGCATGGAAACAATCGGCGGGAGGGTCGTCTCCTTCGGCTCGCTTGCCCCCGCCGCCGGATCAATCAGCGCAGCAACGGAGGCACCAGAACCGCGGGCCAGCAGATAATCTCCGGTCGCTGGGACCGTAAAGACAGCGCGTCCAGTACGGTCGGTCGTCACAGTCTGTCCGTCGCCCAGTGTCACCGTCACTCCCGGAGCGAGTTTTCCGTCCACGCCGAGCACCGCCAGTGTCGCCGGATGGCTCGCCATCAATCTGGGGGGAAGCACAATCGAGACCGTCCAGGTGGTGTACGGATTGGATTGCTCCTGCGCTAGGACAGCAGTCACGGTCGTCACCAGGGCCGCGCACAACAAGCTCATGGAGGTCCTCGCGATGCGGGAGACGATGCGGCGCAACCCGAACAGCGCAGCAACACGAAATTCAGGTGCAGATTTCATCAGTTTGCGTCGCCCGCGGCATCAATCGTCGAGGCGCACGACGAAGGTAGTCAATTGCTCGTTGGAGTGCAACTGCTCGGCGAGTTGTTGCGCCGCATTCTCGCTGGGCAAGCGTCCCACGCGCACGCGGTAAAACAATCCGGTCGGCGAGTCGTACGTCGCAATACTTACCGAGGGATAGCGCGCAGCCAGTTGAGCGCGGAATCGCTCGGCGTTGTCCTGCGACTGGAACGCGCCCACCTGCACGCCAAAAAATCCCGTCTGCGGATTCGGCCCGCCCAGGATCTCGATGCGCACCAGCGCCGTGCCCGTTCCCACCATATCAATCGCCTGCGCGGCGGAAAGCGAAAGATCAATCACGCGATTGGCGACGAACGGGCCGCGGTCCGTGATGCGCACTTCCGTTTGTTTTCCGTTGCGCAGATTCGTCACGCGCACGATGGCGCCAAACGGCAGCGTGCGGTGCGCCGCGGTGAACTGGTGCATGTCGTAGATTTCGCCGTTCGAGGTGCGGCGTCCATTGAATGGATCGCCATACCACGAGGCCACGCCTTCCTCCACGTACTGGCCGGGTATGGCCGGCTGGCGTTCGACCGCGGAAGGCGGACCGGAGGGCGGCGAAGGCGCGGGCGCTCCTGGAATGGGCGCCCCTGGTTGCTGCTCGGGCGGATTCTGCACCGGAGGCTGCGCCGGGCGCGCGCGGTGCGCGCAACCCGCGGAGATCAGCAGCGCGCACGTCAATGCAATCGCCAGACGCGAGGGGAACACACGGTCGGCGCGGCGAGGCGCACGTCGTAGCGCCGGCGTCCTGCCGGCGTTTTTGCCAATCAACGGCTCAGAACAAAGCATGCGGCGAAAAGCCAGCGCCCCGCGATAGGTTGTCAATGGCACCATGCCCGTGCCAGTGGAGGCGCAGCCAGCCAGTAGAAATCCCTCACACGGCTTCCCGATTCACTTGTTTGCACTCAACTTCGGTATTATAGGAACGCTCTCACATTCTCGCAAGGAATCCCATTGAACCTGTCTCCGCGCATGCGTTGGAAATTCGATCAGATTCGCAAGAAATTCGGAGGCCTCGCCGGCGATGGCGGCGACCAACCGCGCCCCCAGCTCTGCCCCGCGTGCCGCACGCTGGTCGGAGCCGGCGCGACCCGCTGCCATAACTGCGGCGCCAACATGCGATTTTCCATGGCTGCAGCCAGTCGTTCGCTCGGACGCCTGATGCCGACTACTTCGCCCGTCACCTACGGGATACTCACGCTTAGCTGCTTGATGTTCCTGGTGAGCCTGCTGGCGACGATGCGCGAAAGCGGATTTCAAGCGCCGGGGGGCGGCGGTTTTTCCGCGATTTTCAACTTTGGCGGGATCAGCAGCGCCGTTTTGCAGCGTCTCGGAGCGTCATTGCCGCTCCCCTACGACTTATCCCAGCCGTGGCGCTTCGTCATGGCCGTATTTCTTCACGGCAGCATTCTGCACATCGTGTTCAACATGTGGTTCCTCATGGATGTGGGTCCGATGATCGAAGAGCTGTACGGTTCGGCGCGCTGTCTGTTCATTTACGTTGTGACCGGCATCGGCGGCTACGTGCTCAGCAGCGCGATAGGTCATTTCAGCGTCGGCGGATCGGGGGCGCTGATGGGCCTGGTCGGCGTGCTGCTCGCCGCAACCAGCGGCCGGCGAAGCGCCGGCGCGCAAATGCTGCGGAGCCGGCTCATCTATTTCATTATTTATATCGCGGTCATCGGATTCATCGTGCGGGTCGTGGACAACTGGGCGCACGCCGGAGGCCTTGCGACCGGTTTTCTTCTCGGCAAACTCATGATCGACCGTCCGCCGGCGACGCCCGAGGAACGCAAGCTCGCCAACGCCCTCGGCTGGGCCGCGGCGCTGATCGTCGTCGCCAGCTTCGCCATGATGATCCTCGGAAATATTCGCGCCAGCTGACGCGCTCGAAAACCGGCGGCTCTATTGTCCTGCCTGCAGTTGCCGCGATACCACGATGCTGTAGTGCAGCCCCGAAGTGACCACCAGCACCGCGACGCAATAGCCGCAGACCTCACGGAGCGCAGTCAGAACCTGGCGATCCGACACCGCCACCACCAGAACCAGCACGATCAGAAACATCTCGAAAAATGTGGTCAATTTTCCCCAGATGCTCGGCGGAAACGGCCGGTAGCCAACCGTCAGCAGGATCACCGCGCAGGCAATCAGCAGCAGCACGTCGCGGCCGAGCACCAGAATTGCCAGCCACCAGCCGATCTTGCCTTTCAGCGCCAGCACGAAATACGACGACGACATCAACAATTTGTCCGCGATCGGATCCAGGTACGCGCCGAGCGCCGTCTTCTGATTCAGCCGCCGCGCCAGCCAGCCGTCGAGCGCGTCGCTGAATCCCCCGGCGACGAGGATTCCCAAAGCCCACGCATAGCGGTCATACTGGATGGCGATGATGAAGAGAGGCAGAAACGCGAGCCGCAGAAATGTGAGCTCGTTTGGAACGGTCAGGATCCGGTTGTTCATTTGCCTTTCGGCTTTCCCGCGCGAACGAACCGCGCCGCTCCATCAGGCGAACTGCGCGAGATATTCCCCCAGCGATCGGCCGACCTTCCTCTGAAACATTTCCGCCAGCGAGGGAACCGACCCGCGCGCTTCGTCGAGCGCGATCCTCTCGATCCGCACCATCGGAAAAAACAGCGTCGGCAATCCGATGCGGTCGCCTTCCGGATGCAGCACCTGGCTCACGAAATCGTCGAAGGATCCCAAATCAATGGCGCGCATGGTCACGCCCGCATGGGAGATATCAACCAATTCGCCCCACAGCCTTTCCTTCGGGCTGTGCAGGCTCACCACCACGATTGAATGCGGCTGCATCTCGTCTCCTGAGAAAAAAGTCCCCGAAGCTATGAACTTCAGACCGAAATGGTCTTCAAGTCCGGCGCCCGCACGAGCGTCGCTTCGGTCACCTTCTGCACCGCTTCCGGCGACACACCCGGCGCCACTTCCCGCAGCACCAGCCCCTTCGGCGTCACTTCAATCACTGCGAGATCCGTCACGATCAGATCCACCACCTCCACGCCCGTCAGCGGCAGCGTGCACTTTTTCATAATTTTCGGGGCGCCTTCCTTGGTCGCGTGCTCCATCGCGATAATCACCCGCCGCGCGCCCGCCACCAGATCCATCGCGCCGCCCATCCCTTTCAGGATTTTCCCGGGGACCGCCCAGTTCGCCAGCGTGCCTTTCTCGTCCACTTGCAGCGCCCCGAGTACACTCGCGTCAATGTGCCGCCCGCGTATCATCCCAAACGAATCGGCGCTCGTAAAATAGCAGCAGCCGGGAATCTCCGTGACCGGTTCCTTGCCGGCGTTGATCAGGTCGGGGTCCTCTTCACCTTCGTAAGGATACGGTCCGATGCCCAGCATGCCGTTCTCGGATTGCAGAATCACCTCGATGCCTGCGGGAAGGTAGTTCGGAACCATGGTCGGAATTCCAATGCCCAGATTGCAGTAGTATCCGTCGCGAAACTCTTGCGCCACGCGGCGCGCGATGAATTCCCGTTTGTCCATGGGAGACGCCATCACTCCCCTCGCTTTCGCTTCGGGCCGGGCTCGATCGGTTTCACATAGTTCGTGCCCTGAAAAATCGCATCCACGAAAATTCCCGGGGTGTGCACGCTGTCGGGGTCAATCTTCCCGAGCTCGACCATTTCCTCGACCTCGGCCACCACGTACTCCGCGGCCGTGGCCATCACCGGATTGAAATTTCGCGCAGTCTTCCGGTACATCAGATTCCCCCAGCGATCGCCCTTCCAGGCCTTCACGAATGCAAAATCGCCCTTCAGTGAAGGCACCAGGATATGCGGCCGACCGCCGAATTCGCGCACTTCCTTGCCTTCTGCGACCACCGTGCCGTAGCCCGTGGGCGTGAAAAACGCCGGAATGCCCGCGCCCGCCGCGCGCATGCGTTCCGCGAGCGTGCCCTGCGGATTCAGCTCCATCTCGATCCCATTGTTCAGCGCCAGCTTTTCGAGAAATTTATTGCTCCCCACGAAGCTCGCAATTAATTTTTTCACCTGCTGGTTTTCGATCAGCACGCCGATGCCATACCCGTCCGTGCCCGGATTGTTCGACGCCACGGTCAGATTTTTGGTGCCTTGCCGGCGCAATGCGTTGATCAGATTTTCGGGCACGCCGCAGGTGCCGAATCCTCCCATCAGGATCGTGGCGCCGTCCTTCACACGCCCGATCACCGCCTCGGCATTCGCCACTCGCTTGTCCATCGCTCCCTGTCGCCCCCAAACGCGCCTGCGCAAACCGGCAGTTTACTACAATTCCGCGGCCGTGCTCTGTCCCGCACCCAAGCTAAAACACGCTCCCTAGATCGGCTCCGCGCTGCGTCTGCTGATTCCCTCGCGCGCCGCCCGCTTCAGCGCGCGAATTCGGCTCGCCACGGCGCTCTTCGCGTCATTCGGGTTCGCGGCCTTCTCGATTTCCGCCACCAGCGCCGATCCCACGATGGCCGCGTCGGCGATCCCTCCGAGCACGGACACATGCTCAGGCAACGAAATTCCGAAACCGACCGCCAGCGGCAGCTTTGTAAATCGCCGCACGCGCCGCGCCAGCGCCGGCAGATCCTCGGGCAGCGCGGTGCGCTCGCCGGTCACTCCCGTCCGCGAAATCAAGTACAGGAATCCGCTGGTGCACTCCGCGATCAGCGCCAGCCGTGCATCCGTGGAAGTAGGCGCCGCCAGAAAAATCGTGTCCAATCCGTGCGCGCGCATCGCCGCGCGATATTCGCCCGCTTCCTCCGGCGTCAAATCAGTGACCAACACGCCGTCGGCCCCCGCCCCGCTCGCCGCCGCGGCGAATTTCTCGATTCCCATTTGCAGGATCGGATTGAAGTAGCTGAAAAGCACCAGCGGCACGTCGGTGTGCGCGCGAATCCTGCGCGCCAGATCGATCACGCCTGCAAGCGTGGTTCCGCTGCGCAGCGCCCGCTCGCTGGCGCGTTGAATCGTCGGCCCATCGGCCACCGGGTCGCTGAACGGCACGCCGAGCTCGATCACATCCGCGCCCGCCTCCGCCGCAGCCAGCACGATTTTTTCCGTGGCGTCGAGCGACGGATCGCCCGCGGTGATGTACGCCACCAGGCCCAGCTCGCCCGCTTCCGAAAGCGCGCGAAAACGCCGCCCGATTCGTCCCTCTGCTTTGGCCCCGGGCGTTTGCGTTGCTGCAGTGGACTTGGGTAGGGCCGCGTCAGACATAGCGAGAGAGAGTTTCCATGTCTTTATCGCCGCGTCCGGATAGATTCAGTATGACGATTTCGTTCTTCTTCATTTTCGGAGCCCGCCGCGCCAGTTCCGCAACGGCGTGCGCGGATTCCAGCGCCGGAATAATTCCTTCGCTCCGCGCCAACATCCTGGCCGCCGCAATGGCTTCATCGTCCATCACTGCGGTGTACTCCGCGCGCCCCTGTTCCGCCAGCCAGGCGTGCTCCGGCCCGACCGCCGCGTAATCGAGCCCTGCGGAAACGGAGTGCGTCGTCGCAATTTGCCCGTCCGCCGACTGCAGCACAAACGTATAAGTCCCCTGCAGGACGCCGGGCCTTGCGCCCATAAATCCTTCCGCCGCCGCAAGCCGTGCCGCGTGCTCTCCGAGCGTTTTCCCGCGCCCGCCCGCTTCAACCCCCACCATCTTCACGCTCGCGTCGCCCAGAAACGCATAAAACAACCCAATCGAATTCGAGCCGCCGCCCACGCACGCATATAAATAATCCGGCAGCCGCTTTTCCGCGCGCAGAATCTGTTCGCGCGCCTCTTCGCCGATGACTTTCTGAAAATCCCGCACGATCATCGGATAGGGATGCGCGCCCAGCGCGGACCCGAGCAGATAGTGCGAAGTCCGCACGTTGGTCACCCAATCGCGCATCGCTTCGCTGATGGCATCCTTCAGCGTTTTGCTGCCCGCATCAACGCCGATTACCTCCGCGCCGAGCAGCCTCATGCGGATCACATTCAGCCGCTGCCGGTCCATGTCCTCCGTGCCCATGTACACCGTGCACGCCAGGCCCAGCCGCGCCGCAACCGATGCCGTCGCCACCCCGTGCTGCCCCGCGCCCGTCTCCGCAATCACCCGCTTCTTCCCCATGCGCACGGCCAGCAGGCCCTGCCCCAGGCAGTTGTTGATTTTGTGCGCGCCGGTATGCAGCAAATCCTCGCGCTTCAGATAAATTCGCGCGCCTCCCAGCTGTTCGGTCAACCGCGAAGCAAACTGCAGCGGCGTGGGGCGCCCCGCGAAATTGCGCAGCAGGTCATCCAACTCCGCCTGGAACAGCTTATCCGCGCGCGCCTCCGCATAAACGCGCTCGAGCTCCTCCAGCGGCGCCATCAGCGTCTCCGGGACGTAGCGCCCGCCGTATGGCCCATAGCGTCCGCGCTCTCTCACGACGTTCGCGGTGTAGCTCATCGCGCCGCCTTCTGTCCGCTCGCCTTCACTGCGCGCATCAGACTCTTGATCTTCGCCGGATCTTTTTTCCCGGGCCTCGCTTCCACTCCGCTGGTCACATCCACGGCATACGGCCGTGCCGCGCGAATCGCCTCGCCAACGTTCTCCGGCGTCAGCCCACCAGCCAGAAAAATGCACGCGTGGCGTCCCGCCCGCCGCGCAATCTTCCAATCAAACGTCTTGCCGGTGCCGCCGCGTGCGCGCCGGTCATATCCATCCAGCAGGATTGCGCTGGCATCCTTGTACGACTTCATTTGTCCCGCGCCGAAAGGTTTTCGCACGCGCAGCGCCTTGATCACGCCCATGGACCGTCCGAGCCGCGCGACCATTGCCGGCGATTCCTCTCCGTGAAGTTGCAGCTGATCGAGACCCACCGCCCGCGCGATGGCGAGCATCTTCGATTCCGTCTCGTTCACGAAGACTCCCACCGCCGAAACCCGCTCCGGCAACCGCCGCACCATTCGCCGCGCCTTGGCCGGTGTCACGTAACGCGGGCTGGCCTTGACGAAATTGAAACCGAGCAGGTCCGCGCCGCTCTCAATCGCGCTCCTGGCATCCGCCCAATTGGTGATCCCGCAAATTTTCACTTTCACCATCGCCGTACGCTCAAGCAGCCGAGTGCCCCGCACCAGCCGCTCCGATCAGGGTGCGCAGCGGCACCGCCGGATCCGCTTCGCGCATCAGATGCTCGCCCACCAGGAACGCGTCGAACCCCGCGCCCCGCAAGCGGCCAAGGTCCTCATGGGTTCGCAATCCGGATTCGCTCACAGCGATGCATTCATCCGGTATCGCTTCGATCAGCTCGAGCGACGTCTCGATGCTGACCTTGAAATTCCGCAGGTCGCGATTGTTCACGCCGATGATGCGCGCTCCGGCGGCCAGCGCCCGGACGAGCTCCTCGCGCGAATGCACCTCGACGAGCGGCTCCATCTGCAGCGTCCGGCCCAGCTCCAGAAGTTCCCGCAGCACCTGGTCGCTCAGAATCGCGGTGATCAGCAGAAACGCGTCAGCTCCCGCCGCGCGCGCCTCCCACACCTGCCATGGGTCAACAATGAAATCTTTTCGCAGGATGGGAATTCCCGCCGCCTTCTTTGCGGTCTTCAAATCCGCCAGCGAGCCGAGAAAAAATTCCTCCTCGGTCAGAACGGAAAGCGCTGCGGCGCCCGCTGCTGCCAGACTCGCGGCCAGCGTCGCAGGCGCGTAGTCCTCGCGCAACATTCCCTTCGAAGGAGAGGCTTTTTTCAGCTCCGCGATGACGTTGAATCCGTCGCGCAACAGCGCGCCCGCAAAGTCCCGAGGCGGCTCGTTTTTCTCGGCTGCCATCTTCAGCGCGACGTCCGGAAGCACACGTTTCCGGTGGGCGATGGATTCGCGCCGTGCTTCGACAATCCGGTCGAGGATGGTCTTCTCGCGTGAGCTGGTTTCCATGAATGGAGGCGCCCGCCGTCCCCTGCGGTGCAGGGCACGACCTCAAGTTTACACTGTTAAAAGGCCGTTCCAATGATGCTAGCCGCGCGGTTGCGGGGTGTCAATTTGCAGCGTGCGCGGGCGGGGAGGCAAGCAACGGCTCGGAATATTTTATGGGAATTCCGAAATTCGAGCCGCCAAATCCCTTGAGAATGGCGTAGGTCACGCCGATCACCTTTCCCTGATTGTTGAAAAGCGGGCCGCCGGAACCGCCGGAAGTGGTCTGCGCGTCGAAGACGATCTTGTCCGGCAAAATATCTCCGATATGGCCCTGAGTGATAAGAGGATGAATAAGATTGCGGCGCGCCAGCTCGTCCAGAACCAGCGAAACATCGCTGCCGCTGTGGGTCATGATGCTCTGCGCCGTGTCTTCGTCCGTGCGCGCCAGAATTGCGGCCAGGCCCGTGGCGTAGCCCATCAGCACGATCGGCTCTCCCGTCACCGCCGCGTCCTTATTCGGCGTCAATGCTAAGGACGGCGCGCTTCAAGTCCTTCATATCAACACGCATCGTCGCCAGGTCGGCGTCCTTCGAAATGTCCTGGATCTCCGCGGTGAAGGCGCGCGGATCGCCCGGAAAATAGGCGTGGATGGACGATATCTCCGGCGTGAATCCCTGTTTGGTGAGCTGGCTGAGCTCGTCGTTGTTCCACCAGGGCTGTGCCACGTGCCTGTTGGTGACAATTCGTCCCGCCGCGCCTGCCGGAAATCCGGTGCCGAACACGTCCACTTTCACTTCCGGCCCATTCCCGTCGAGCGTCAGAACCGGATTGCCCTCGCTATCCTGCAACGGCTCGCCCTGCTGGTTTAGTCCCGCGTAGTGCAGCCGCTGGCCGCTCTGCTGGCTTCGGAAAGCCACCGAGACGTGCAGCAGGCACACGCTGTCCACGTCCGAGCGGATCAGGTTTTGAGCGGAATCGCCCTGCTGCTCGATGCGCTTCAGCCGCGCATTGGTCTCGTCCAATTCCTTGCGCAGCGCCGCGCTTTCATCCGAACCCGCGCCGGCCATCTTGGCCTGCAGGTCCGCCGCTTGCTTTTGCAGCTGATCTTTTCTCGCAAAGGCGTCGCCGTCCAGTCCCTGCTCCTGGCGCAGTCTGCGCGCATCGGCCATCAGATCCTGCTGGTGCACGATTCCGCGCTCCAGCCGCGCGATGGTGGAAGTGGTCCGCTGCATGTCCTTCTGCGCGCTGTGGGCAAAGAGAAAATAGGTCAATGCCATCACCACGGCGATGGCGAACACGCCTGCGAGTCCCATTTTCAGCCGGCGGTTCAGCGACACGGCGTCGCTGGCCATTTTCTCCGTCACGGCCAGGGCGTCGAATGCCGTATGCGCGATCTGCTGGCCCTCTTCCGCCAGGCGCGTTTTTTCCAAAAGGGTTTGGTCCGCGCGACGAACTCGCAATTGCGTGCGCACCCGCGCCAGTAACTCCGCCGCGTCCCACGGCCGCGAAATCGCGTCGTCGGCTCCAAGATCGAGTCCCCTGGTACGCTCGGCCGCTCCCCCTCCGGTCAGCACGATGACGCGGACACCTGCGGTCACCGCAGAGCCACGCATGGCCGCGAGCGTCTCCCGCGCCACCGCCCAGTTCGCGCTGACCGCTCCGGGATCGAGCAGCAGCACGTCCGTCCCAGGTTGCCGCGCGGCCTCCAGCCCGTCATGCGCCGTCTCAAATGCCGCTACGTCGTAACCTGCGCTCTCGATCGACGCCTGCAATAGCTCGCGGCTGGCCGCGTCACCTTCCACAACTACGATTTTTTCGCGTCCGCTGATCATGGGCCTGAACCTCGTCTCAAACCCTCTCGGGCCATCCATCCTAGAGGAAATCGGTCAAACTGCAAAGCTGCGGTCCGCAGCGTCACTGCCCGAAACTTTGAAGTCGTCAGGGCACGGCTTCAGCCGTGCCGAATCGTCGCGACAGCCGACAACGGCTTTAGCCCCTGAATTGCAAATGTCCACAGGCGCTTACCATTGCGCTGCCGCCGCCGGATGCTAACCTAGCTTCGCGCGCGAGCCCCACAAATGTTAGAGACGCGAGCTGGCAATCGGGTTCCGGAAAAAATTCGACGAAGGGAGTCGAGACAGTGTCGATCGGAATGAGTGCACCGCTGGCGCCGGCGGCCTTTTCTCTTTGCCGGACTCGAGCCCGAATAATGTCCCGTTTGTGCGTCTCTACCCGTCACAAGGTGCCGATTAAACTTCACTGTAAATCACTGAAAACACAAGGCCGGCGCCCATTCTACCCGTCACAAAAACGGGGGGTACGCCGCACCGCATTTTCGGCGTCCGAGAGGCACGATTGAACGCGCTTGAGCAGCTAAATCGCGAAATCGTCCAGTGCCGAATGTGCCCGCGACTTGTGCGCTACCGCGAGCAAATCGCCCGCGAGAAGCGCCTCGCGTTTCGGGACTGGAAATATTGGGGCAAACCCGTTCCCGGTTTTGGCGATCCTCACGCGAAGCTTCTGATCCTCGGACTCGCGCCTGCGGCGCACGGCGCGAATCGCACCGGCCGCATGTTCACCGGCGACCGCTCCGGTGATTTCCTCTACGAGGCGCTTCATCGCGCAGGTTTCGCCAATCAGCCGCGCTCGGCAAATCGTGACGACGGCCTGGCACTCGCAAATGCCTATATGGCCGCGACGCTTCGCTGCGCTCCGCCGGCGAACAAGCCGTTGCCCTCCGAGCTCGCGCACTGCCGCCCATATTTCGAGCGCGAGTTGGCAATCCTCCACCCGCGCGCCATCCTCGCGCTGGGAGGAATCGCCATGCGCGCCTATCTGGGCTTGCTCAGGGACCGCGGCCAAATTCAGAGTGCCGCGGCGTTTCCGTTCGGCCACGGCGCCAGTTACGCGCTGCCCGGCGACCTGCCGCGCCTTTTCGTTTCCTACCACCCCAGCCAGCAAAATACGTTCACCGGCAAGCTCACCCAAGCTATGCTGTCACGCGTTCTGCGCGATATCCGGCGTTTTCTCGAGAGGGATACGTCCACATGACCACAGCCACCAGCGCCGGCTCTGAAGCGATCATCGAATTCCGCGACGCAGGTTACCGCCTGCCGGGTGGCCAAGCTCTGCTGCAAAACGTGAGTCTGACGGTGCGGCGCGGCGAAACCCTGGTGTTGCTCGGCCGCAGCGGCGCCGGGAAGACCACCGCGCTCAAACTCATCAACCGCCTGGTCGAACCAACCGATGGACAGGTGCTCGTCGAAGGCCGCTCCACGCTCGATTGGGACGCCATCGCGCTGCGCCGCCACATCGGCTACGTGATTCAGGAAACCGGGCTGTTTCCGCATTACACCGTGGAACAGAATGTTTCCCTGGTTCCCCGGCTCGACGGCTGGGCCGCCGAACGCATCCGTTCGCGAGCTCAGGAGTTGCTCGCGCTGGTCGGCCTCGATGCCGGACAATTCCTGCGGCGCTACCCGCACGAGCTTTCCGGCGGCCAGCGCCAGAGAATCGGCGTGGCGCGCGCCCTGGCGGCCGATCCTCCCATCCTGCTGATGGATGAGCCGTTCGGCGCGCTCGATCCGCTTACGCGCATGGAAATTCGCCGCGAGTTTCTCGCGCTTCAGCAGCGGCTGAAGAAAACCATCGTCATCGTCACCCACGACACGAGCGAAGCCCTGCTGCTCGGCACGCGCATCGCCCTGATGGAGGGCGGAGCGCTCCAGGGATTGTATTCGCCGGGCGAATTCCTGCATTCGCGCGAGCCTGTGGCCGCAGCGTACGTCGAACAGTTGCACGCCTTGGGAGAATTTGAGAGGGGCCAATGAACGGACTGGGATTTTTCTCGCAGCACGGCGGTGAAATCCTGCAGGCGACGCTCGAGCACGTCTGGCTTGTCGCCGCCACCATGGCGATCGCCATCGCCATCGGCATTCCGCTGGGAATTGTGGTCGCGCGGCGCCCCTGGCTTTCCAAACCGATTCTCGGCAGCGCCAATATCGCCGAAACAATTCCGAGCCTCGCGCTCCTCGGCTTCCTGCTCCCCGTTCCCTGGCTCGGCGACCGCGCCGACCGCATCGCGATCACCGCGCTGACCCTCTACGCGCTGCTGCCGATCATCCGCAATACCGCCGCGGGAATTACCGGAGTGGACCCCGCCGTGCGCGAAGCGGCCCGCGGAATGGGCATGACCCCGCGGCAGATTCTGTTTCAGGTGGAGCTGCCGCTCTCGCTTTCGACCGTCCTTGCCGGCGTCCGCGTGGCGACGGTCCTCACCATCGGGGTAGCCACCATCGCCGCCGCGGTGGGCGCCGGAGGCCTGGGCGAGTTCATCTTCCGCGGACTGGCCTTGGTGAATAACCAACTGATCCTCGCGGGAGCGATACCCGCGGCCGTTCTCGCCCTGGCCGCCGATTTTCTGCTGAGCGTGCTGGAGCGGCGCCTGCAGCCCGCGCGGTGATGCGTCCATGAAATCTCTTCGCACGCGCTGGTCACTCGCCGCCGTTATTTTTATCGCGGCGCTTTTGGGCGCCCAATTGATTGGCTGCAGCGCGCGCCGGACCGACACCATCGTCGTCGGCTCGAAGAATTTTCCCGAGCAGGCCCTTCTCGGCGAAATTCTCGCGCAGCATCTTGAAGCGCGCACCCACTTGCACGTCGAGCGCCGCTTCTATCTCGCCGGGAGCTACATCTGCCAGCAGGCGTTGCTCGCCGGCCGCATTGACGCGTACGTCGAGTACACCGGAACGGCACTCACCGCCATCCTGCACGATCCCGTCGAAAGCGATCCCGCCGCCGTTTTCGGGAGGGTGCAATCCGAATACAAAAAGCGATTCGGGCTGGATGTGTTCCCTTCGCTAGGCTTCAACAATACGTTCGCCATGGTGATTCGCGGGGAGGACGCGCGTCGCCTGCACATCACCACTCTCACCGAGGCTGCGCCCTACGCTCGCGACTGGCGCGCCGGATTCGGCTACGAGTTCATGGAGCGCCCGGACGGATATCGCGGCCTGGCGAGCGCCTACGGATTGCAATTTTCTACTCCGCCGCGGATTCTGGATCTCGGGCTGCTCTATCGCGCGCTGCTCGAAAAGCAGTTGGACCTTGTAGCGGGAAACTCGACCGATGGATTGCTCGCCGCGCGCGATCTGGTGATCCTGGCGGACGACAAGCACTACTTCCCGCCGTATGAGGCGGTGCCGATCGTCAGGGAAGACACCCTTGCGCGGCACCCGGAGGCGCGCGCCGCCATTGCGGAGCTGGCTGGAAAGATTTCCGACGCGCAGATGCAGAAGATGAATTACGCCGTGGCCGGACAGGGCCGCGACGTAAGCGATGTGGCGCGCGAATTCCTGCACTCGACGGGGCTCGATTGATTCATGGCTCGCAACGCGCCCGCGGTTGCTAACAATCACTTCACAATCTTTGATTTCTCAAGCTCTTCGGCAAGTTCGCCTCGTGTGAATATTTCTTTGCGCAACAGGAGACGGACAAGGGAATCGAGCGCTTCGCCGGTCGGCGACAAATCAAGCTGGTCGGAGTCGGCCAACCCGTACGAACGCGCAGTCACTCTCGCGTCGTTGTTTCGCGACGCAGCGCTTTGACGAAACGGCAGAGATCGAATCGCCGGCGCCTTCACGGGCGATTTAGCATCGGCTGTGGGCGGCGCGAAGCGCCACAGTTTTTCGAAATCCTCGGGCCCCATCCCGGTGAACGACACGCCCATCCCCAGTCCCATCTGCGAGGAGCGCACCTTGCCCGACATGTGCAGCGTCGTTGTTCCTGGATTGAGGGACAGATGAATGGTCGAATCCACAGGCAGCGGAGAGAGC
Organism: uncultured Acidobacteriota bacterium; assembly: GCA_963814605.1. GTDB lineage: Bacteria > Acidobacteriota > Terriglobia > Acidiferrales > UBA7541 > Palsa-295. The sequence goes on from CAWFDD010000005.1 coordinate 208,435, forward strand.
ATTTCGACGTAGCATCCGCCGAGTGAAACGTCCGTGATCGTTCCGGGCACCCCGGTGGAACCGTCTTCGCTGACCACTTGCGTTTCGATTCGGCAGGTGTGGCGCGCGAATTTTCGGCGCTCGTCCCCGCCAAAGCTCGCCGGAGCGGCGTAAGCACCGGCCGATTCGGATTGCCGCCGCGGCAAAGGCTCCGCCTTCGCGGGGTCGTAGTTGTCCGGCTCGGACCCTCTTGCAGGAACGCCCCAGATGTACTTGCCGGGTTCAAGACAGCGCACGCCGATTCTTCCCGCTTTCGAGCTGCCGCTTTTGCCGACCCATTGCACGCCATACGGGGCCTTTTGATCCCCGTACTCGATCTCAATTTTCCCGCCCGGTTCCGCGATCGTGTTGAGGCCTTTCACGGACGCGCCGGAAAGGCTGATGTCGAACGTCTCCGTGGGCACGGAAAATTGATTTCCGCGGGAATCAGAGCCGCTGACAGTAACCGGAAAAGAAATGGCGATGCGTTGTTCGCTGCGGCGCCCCATCAAACCTCCCACAAAATGCGCCTAGGAAAACGCTGCCACCTGACTCAGAGAGGTGACTACAGATTAGAGAGTGTTCCGATGCGGGTCAAGGGGCGGTAGCGCATCTATTTCACAGGAGCAACATGAAGGCCAAAGCCGAATTAGAGCAGCACCTTTCAGATCGCGGGAGCTATTCCGATTCCTGAACCGCTTTGAAATGGGCTTCCAGGGCCTCGCAATATTTGTGCTCGGCCTCGAGTTCCGCTTGCAGCTTCTTGACCAGGAACTCGAGCCTGCGAACTTCGTTGCGCAGCTTCTGAAGGTCCGCCGAAGCAGGTGCAGCGGGCGCCACGGCTGGCGTTGCAGGCCGAGGCATGGAAGCTGCCGGCGCACTTGGACGCGGTGCGGCCGCGACAGGCGCGGCGCTCACGGCGCGCGAAGCCGGCGCGCTCGCCGGAGCCGCTGGCGCGGAACCCGTGGAAAACAGGCCGGACAAGGCTCGCGATGAAGCGCGTGAAACTTCCGATGAATCCATATCCGAAGCTTCGACGGCGCTCACGCCCGCAGATTTCGGATTCAGCAGATTCTTGACGCGTGCGATCAGGTCCTGCGGCTGAAACGGCTTGCGGATCAGCTCGTCCGCTTTTACGGCCATCGCTTTTTCCGCGACGGTGCGATTCACGACGCCGGACATCAAAATCACCGGCGTGCGGCCAAACTGCTGGTGTTGCTTGATGAATTGGCAGACTTCGTAGCCGTCCTTGTCCGGCATGATGACGTCGGTAATGACCGCGTCTGGCGTGGTCTCGCCAAATTGCGCCAAGGCGGTGGCCGCATCGGGGCAGGTGACGACGTGAATGTTCTCTTTGCGGAAGGCGATCTTGATCACCTCGCGCATGGTCGCGCTGTCGTCAATAAAATAGACGGTTGGAACGCGAGCAGCCGTGAGAGTTTCCGTTTCGCTCATGACGACTCCTTCTCCGCGTGATCGGTTTCTTCGAGCTTTTCTTCCTCGTCGCGCTGGTCTTCGTCGAATTCGCGCATGGCGTCGAGAAGCAGATCCGTGGCTGACCGCAGCACGGTACGCTGCGCGGCCGTGGCTCCGTAGACGAACTTGTAAACGCCCGCCGTGGCGCTCTGGCAGGTCTTGACGATCTGCGTGACCGCCTCGTCTCCAAAGTAGGTGCCGCATTCGGCGTGAAAGATCTCCCCGCCTTCAAAGAAAATGATCCCGTCGATTTCGCCGGCATTGATGTGCAGCGCGCCGGTCTGATGCGCCTGGCCGAGCATCTGCATGACTCCGGGCAGATCAAGGTGCGAAAGGCTGCCGCTGAGCGCCGTGTCCGCTGCGGTCAGCATCTGCGTGGGCTGAAAGCCTTCCTGGCGGCTGACCAAGAAACCTCGCACGTGAGCGGCAATATCCGCGGGCGGGCGCCGGCGATCCACGTAGTCGTCGCAGCCGGCGCGATACGCTTCGAAAAGCGCCTGATCTCCGCCGTTGCCCACGGCGATCAGAGGTATGGTTGCGGTTTTGGGATCGGCGCGCAAAATGGGAGCCATTTCGTATGCGCCCATCTCGCGCAAATTGGTGGCGCACATGATCGCACTGGGAGCGTTCCATTCAAGCATGGTCAACGCATAAGCCGCCTGCGTGGCGGGGACTACATCGAAACCCAGTTGCTTCAAGGCGTCGCCCAGGCGCTTGGCGAAATAGACGTTGCTATCAATCAGCAGGATCTTCGGAAGATTTGCGGGCGCGTTCACGATTGCGCCTCCGGGCCGGCCGTTGCGCCGGCCATGGCGGCGTAGGATGCGGCGAACCCTTCGAGGTTCAGCACGTCGAGCGAGTCGTCACCGACGGCAAGAGTTCCGGCCACGTGCGCGGGTCGGTCCATTGCCGGGGGCTGCATTTTGCCGGCAGCCAGCTCGCATTCGCCATTGACGGGAATCGCGATCAAATCGCTTGCTTCGTCGGTTTGGCGCCGCGACACCAGGTAAAACCGCTGCGAGGAGGACGCCCGACTGCCCAGCATCAGGCTCGCGTCGTACACCGGCACGATTCGCCCGCGGCGAACGATCACACCAGCGATCAGCTTCGAGGAGTGTGGAAACGTATGCAGCCGCACGGGCGGCGCGAGCTCCGCGACCAGACCTGCGGGGAGCGCAACACGATGGTTGCCGATTTGGAGCAGGACGAAAGAGTTCTCGCGCGCGTTCACAGTGGCGCTCATGCCTGCACCGCCGTTTCCGCTTCGCGCAGCGACGCTGCCGCCGCGGAGGCGCGATCGAGGCGATGAAATTCCTCGGGCGTCAAGAATCCGGTTGGCTCGACGACGGGAATCACGGAGTCGTCCAGGTATGCCAGGCCGCGATACCAGCGGCGTTCCTCGCCGGTGAAAGCCAGAGGGAGCGCGTGCACCGCTGAAATATCCGCCATGCGATCGATGCGATCCACCAGCAGCGCCGCTCGAAACTGGCGCAAGATCAGAACCAGCTCGGGACGCGTGACCGGCAGACCGAAATGCATTCCGGCGTTCACCACGTAGTAGGTCCGGCGGCCGCGATCAATGGTATGGCGCACTTTGGCCAGCTCCGGACTTTCAATTTCACAGGCCGCGCCGGCCAGGCTGTCCGTACTGCGAATTTCCTGCACGGAATCCGCCGAAATGGCAAACATCTGATTCGCGATGTAGAAAAGAACGACGGTCTCCGTCCGGCGCGCCCGGCGCGGTGTTGCGTCCTGCTCACCGACGGATTTCATCGCGTGGCCACCGGCGCGAGACGGCACAATTTTGCGACGCGCTTCTCGATTGCGGCGCTGACGCTGTCGAGAGCCAGCACTTCGTCAACGGCTCCGGCCTGAATCGCCTCGGCGGGCATGCCGAAAATCACAGACGTCGCTTCGTCCTGAGCGAGGACGTAACCGCCGGCGGCTTTCACCATTTTGGCGCCCTTGGCGGCATCGTTGCCCATGCCGGTGAGCACCACGCCCACGGTCAGCGCGCGGGCATACGCCGCGATGGTCTCGAATGCGACATCGGCGCAGGGGCGGTAACCTTCGATGCGCGGTCCCGGATCGAGCGCAATTTTTCCCCCAAACGAAAGCCGCAGATGGTGCGAGCCGGGGCATAGATAGATCGTCCCCGGCAACGGGGTCTCGTTATTTTCAGCCTCCTTCACGGGAAGCGAGGAGACTTCCGCCAGCTGCATCGTGAATTGTTTGGTGAATGCCGCAGGCATGTGCAGCACCAGAAACACGGCCGCGGGAAGATCTTTCGGCAATCCCGAGACCACGCGCATCACCGCCGCCGGACCGCCGGTGGATGCGGCGATCACCACCATGGGAATTTTTCCGCCGCTCTGCATGGCCGAGGCAGCCGCGCCGGAGAAATCGGTCGTGCCGGACACAGGCGCCGGCGCAACAGACATCTTCGAGCGGGAGGCGGTGCGGACCACGCGAACTTTGGCGGCCAGTTTCAGCTTGCGCGTCAATTCCTCGCGCACGGATTTCAAATCGAGATCAATGCCGCTGGTCGGTTTGGAGACGAAATCGATGGCGCCGAGCTCGAGCGCCTTCAGAGTGCTCGCGGCGCCTTCGCGCGATTCCGAACTGACAATGACGATCGGGCGCGGATGCTGCGTCATGATCAGCTCGGTTGCCTGCAAACCGTCCACGTGCGGCATGTTGATGTCCATGGTGATGACGTCGGGCCGCAGCGATTCCGCCAGCGCCACGCCGTCGCGCCCATCGCGCCCCTGGCCCACGACCTCGAGTTGCGGATCGGAGTTGATGATCTCCTGCAGCACCTTGCACATGAAAGCGGAGTCATCCACCACGAGCACGCGAAGTTTTTTGTCGGGCGTCTTCGTCATTTCAATCCTGCATCTTTATCCGGCGACAGCGGCACGCGCAGCAAGGGGCGCCCCGGCGATGTTTCCGAGCCGATCAGGCTCTCCACGGTTGCAATCAATTGGTCTTCCTGCACTGGTTTGGTGAGGAAGGCGGACGCGCCTTCCTTCATGGCCCGGTCGCGATGCTTCGCGCCGGCGCGGGAGGTGACCACCAGCACGGGAATTTTTCGCGTGGCGGGATTCTGGCGCAGATGGGCCATCAGCTCGTACCCGTTCATGCGCGGCATCTCGAGATCGGTGATCACCAGATGGCAGCCAACCTGCGCGACGACTTCGGACGCCTCCAGACCATCGGAGGCGAGCTTCACGCGGTAACCGGCCTTCTCGAGCATGCGGCCGACGAATTTCCGGACGCTGATGGAATCGTCCGCGACGACCACGACGCGATCGTTTTCAATCGCGTCCACGGCTTCGGAGGGAATGCTGCCGGCGGCGACCGCTTCGGCGCCCGGCGCAAACACGCGCGCCGCGGGCGAGGAAGCGGGCAAAGCGTGGCGCTCGGCAGTGTCCGCGGAAACGAGGCGGTTCAGATCGATCAGCAGGATCAGGCTGCCGTCCGAAGCGATGGTGGTGCCCGGGAAAAGCTTCACGCGGCGAAGGTAATCGCCCAGATTCTTGATGACGATTTCGTCCTTGCCGAGAACTTCCTCGACGACCACGCCCACCTGGCGGCCGGCGACTTTCACAATCACCATATGGAAGTAACCATTGAGCGGTTCGAGCGGCGGCAGCGCGAGCTGGAGATCGAGGCGCACGACCTCGGTGACCACGTCGCGCACGCGCGTAAGGAGCTTTCCGCCGACATCCTCGATTTCCTCGGGGCGCAGGCGGCGGATTTCCTCGACCACGGCGAGCGGAAACGCAAATACCGAGGTGCCGCAGCGGATGAAAAGCGCCTGCGAAATAATCAGTGTCAGCGGCACCTTGACCGTAAAGCAGGCGCCGCGGCCGGTTTCTGAGCGAACTTCGATTTCACCGTTGAGCGCGTGGACGTTGGCGCGCACCACATCGAGGCCCACGCCCCGGCCGGCCAGCTCCGACATGGACGAAGCGGTTGAGAATCCCGGGCGGAAGAGGAATTCGCGCAGCTCGCGTTCGCTGAGCTCGGCGGCCGCGATGGAAGTCATCGCGCCGGAATCCACCACGCTCTGGCGCACGCTTTCGTAGTCAATGCCGCGGCCATCGTCCTCGACCTCGATGAAAATGTGATTGCCGCGGTGATAGGCGCGCACGGAGATGCGGCCCTTTTCGGGCTTGCCCGCGCGGCGGCGCGTTTCGGCATCCTCGATTCCGTGCGCCACGGAATTGCGCACCAGATGAATCAGCGGATCGGAAATATGCTGGACGATGTTGTTGTCGAGCTCGGTATCGGCGCCTTCGAGTGAAAGATCCACGGGCTTTCCGGAGGCCTTCACAGCGTCGCGGACCGTGCGCGAAAGCCGCGTGTAGAGATTGCCGATGGGCACCATGCGCGCGGCGGTGATTTCGTCCTGCAAGTGGTGTGCGAGCTTGGTGAATTCGTCAATGTCGGAATCCACGCGCCCCATGAAACTTTCGAGCTGGGTCAGGACTTCGGTGACGTCCGCCGAGATTTCGGTCAGCGAGCGCGACAGGATGTTGACATCGTCGTAGCGGTCCATTTCGAGGTCGCTGAACTCGAGCAGATCGTTGGTGGTGATGGGCGAAAGCGCGCTAACGTTGCCGCGGAAGGTGTCCTTGTGCAATTGCTGGCCGCCGGGCACCAGCGTGTTGGAGATGCGGCTGAATTCGTGCTTTTCCTGAAAGTCGGAAACCTTGCCCGCGAGACGCGCCTTTGAAAACTGCAGGACTTCGACGAGCTTCGAGAGTTCGGTCAGGCGGCCCAGCATGCGCGTGCGGTTGATCACCAGTTCGCCGACCGCATTCATCATCCGGTCGAGCCACTCAAGCGAAATGCGCACGGATTTGGCCTGCGGCAAAGCTTGCGCCGCAGCGGGGCGCGCGGGCGCGGCGAGAGCAGCCGCTCCAGCCGCGGGCGTTTCTGCGGCGGGCGCGGCTTCCGATGCGCCAGCGTCCTCCGGCCTCTTCCGGCGCGAGTTCCGCGATTCGCGCGAGCAGCGGATCAACCGCGGCGGCCATTTCGGCGTCACTCGGCCACTGACGATGGAGAAAATTCTTGAGCACGTCCACGGATTGAAGGAACAAGTCCACGATTTCGGTGCTGGGCTGCAATTCGCCGTCGCGCAAACGCCCGATCAGATCTTCGACGCGATGGGCCACGGCGGAGAGCCGGTGCAGACCGACCTGCGCGGCGGATCCCTTCACCGTGTGCATCGAACGGAACAGACGATTGATGTCGTCCGAGTTGGGATGTCCCTCGAGCGCGAGCAGGCATTCGGTGACTGCCTGCAGATGTTCCTCCGCTTCGGGAATGAAGAATTCGAGAACTTCGTCGGGCACATCGCCATCCTGCGGCAGGCGGTCCACGAAAGAATGGGCCGGGAAAACTTCCGGGATCGGCTCGCCCGAGCCCAAAGATTCCCTGGCTTGCTCGTCGTCCGTCTCCGGCGGGGGTGCCGTCGGGAACGCGAACGCGTAACGCTGCTTGAATGCGGTGATGTCGGCGGATGTTTCCACGCCATTCGAGCTGATCTGCAGGAGATCGAATTCGAGCACGGAAATCGCGTCGGAGAGAAACTCCGTGAGCGGGCCGTGCATATCGGGTGTGAGCACCGCGTTCATGGCGTAGTGAAAAATGTGCGCCATCTTCGCGGCGACTTCGGAAAATTCGGGGAACCCGTAACTGGCTGACGTACCCGCCAGCGTGTGCGAGGCGATGTAGAGCTTTTCGAGATCCTCCGGCCGGGTCTGCGACTCCTGCAAAAGCCCGGAGTACTCCCGCAGATACTGGAGGTTTTCAGAAGCCTCCTGAAGGAACAGCTCGATGGATTCCTGGTTGGGCCCGTTCACAGGGCTCCCTCCACGAGAGCGGGCGCGCGGCGATACTCCACCGCGCCCGGCTTGCGATAGATCCGGCAATCGCCGAATACCACGGGCTCGAATTTTACGGGCGCATTCGTCAGCGTCTCCGCGTGGCCCAGCAGAAAATATCCGCCGGGCTCAAGCGCGTCGTAAAAGCGGCGCAAGATCGCGAGGCGGCGCTCCTCGGAAAAATACATGAGCACGTTCATGCAGAAGATGCAGTCAATCTTGCCGACGTAAACGGACTCGACGAGATTCATCTGCACGAACGAAATCATGCGCCGGATGCGCGGCTTCACCTGATAGCCGTGTTTCGTCGCCGTGAAATAATTTTCCACCTGGCCCAGCGATACCTCCTGCAGGCTGCGCTTGGAGTACGCGCCGCGTTCGGCATGGCGCAGCGCGCGCCGGCTGATGTCCGTGGCCAGAATCTCGATCTCCCAGGCCTCCGCGAATTTCAGCGCTTCGCACACCGTGATGGCGATCGAGTACGGCTCCTCGCCGGTCGAGCAGCCCGCGCTCCAGATGCGCAGCGTCCGCGGATTCTGCCAGAACTTGCGCTCCTGCACTTCCGGCAGGATTTTCTTTTCGAGCGCTTCGTACACCGCCGGATAACGAAAGAACGACGTCTCCTGCGTCAGCAGCCGTTCCAGCAGCGCTTCGTACTCGATGCTCGAGCCGCGCACCAGGCTCAGTAGTTCGTTGCCGCTGGCCAAGCCCTTCTCGGCGAGATGCTCGCGCACGTGCGTCGAAAAAAATCGCTCGCGCGAGGAATCGAACAAGATCGCGGAGCGATGCTCGATCAGCGTGCGAATCTGATCGAGCTCGGACTCGGTGAGCCGCGCGGCCGTGACTGGATGCGGTTTCATGTTCGGCGTTCAGCGCCGGCGCCCGTATATATCGGGTGCCGGATCGCGGAAATTGCCGTTAGCGATTCGCCCCCACCGGCACGCCGGGCCGCGCCTCTTCCTTTGCGGGTGCCGATTCACCGGGTCGCGCCGATTGCGAACGGAATTGCGCCAGCGCCTCGTTGAGCTGCTCGGAGAGCTTCACCATGTTGCCGACCGTTCCGGCGGTCTGCTTGGCGCCTTGCGTCGTCTGCCGGGTAATGCCGGAAATGATCTGCATCGCGTTGGCCACGCCTTCCGTCCCGCGCACCTGCTGTTTTGAGGCCAGCGAAATTTCCTGCACGAGTTCGGCGGATTGCCGCACCACGCTCGAAATCGCTTCGAGCGCCTTACCGGCTTGATCAGCCAGGCCTGCGCCGACTTCCACTTCGCGCGTGCCTTCTTCCATGACGACCACCGCTTCGTTCGTCTCGGCCTGAATGGCCTTGATGAGCGCCGCGATGTCTTTCGTCGCGCTACGGGAGTGTTCGGCCAGCTTGCGGACTTCGTCGGCGACGACCGCGAAACCGCGTCCGGCCTCGCCGGCGCGCGCGGCTTCAATCGCGGCGTTGAGCGCCAGCAGGTTCGTCTGCTCGGTGATGTCGTTGATCACGTTGATGATTTCCGAAATTTCCAGGGAGCGGTCGCCGAGCGATTTGATCTTTTTCGCAGTGGCCTGCACCGAAGCGCGAATGCGCTGCATGCCTTCGAGCGTATCGCTCACGGCGCGGTTGCCCTGTTCGGCGGCGTCGAGCGCGCGGCGCGCCGCTTCGGCGCTCGCTTCCGCGTTGTTCGACACCTGTTTCATCGAGACCGTAAGCTCTTCCACGGCGGACGACGTGTTGGTGATTTCCTGGTCCTGCTGGGTGGCGCCGGCGGTCATATCGTCCGCGGCTTCGAGAATTTGATTGGCGCTGGTGCTGACGTCAATGGCGGCCTTGCGCACGCGCTCGAGAACTTTGGTGAAGTTGTCGAGCATGAAGTTCACGGAATCAACGACGTTGCCGAGCGCATCGTTGGTAACTTTGCCGCGGATGGTCAAATCGCCGCGCGCCACTTGATTAATCGTATTGAGCAGGTCGGTAATGCTGCGCTGCAGCGAATCCTGCGCCTGCTGGTTGGTCACGGCGTGCGCGACCTTCGCGGCGCTGCGGTTCAGATTCTCGGCGATGAGTCCGAACTCGTCGTCGCTATCGAATTCCGCGCGCGCACGCGCGTCGCCGGCCACCAGGCGTTCGGAGAATTTCGCGAGCTCGTTCACCGGCGTGATCACCCGCCGGGTGAGCACAAAGATCGCCAGCAGCGCGGCGGCGATCGCCAGGACGACGGCGCCTAGCAGAGCCCCGCTGGCGCTTCCCGGCAGCGAAGGTGCGTCGAGCAGGGATAGCCCGCCCGATTCCCTGCCCGCGTGGAACGCGAGGCCGAGAACGCCGAATAACGCCGCGACGATCCCGAACACCAGAAACCAGATTGTCGAACTCAAACGAGCTTTCATGACTTCCTCCAGGAAACTTGTGCGCTCACAAAATCAGAGCGAATCTCGAAAATGTCGGATCCGACTTCATCCATCCGAAAGCGTTGCTCGCGCCGTTTCATATTACCGGCACCGGAAACACCTCGGTAAGCCGGCGAAGATCCACCACCAGCGCCAGGCGATCTTCGTGCCGCAGCATTCCCCGGCAGTGCGGCACTTCCGCCGGAGCCTGGTCCAGCAGAGCATCCTCGGCCGCCGAAAATGTTCCGATCACTTCGTCTGCGGCGATGCCGATTCGCAGATCGTCGTGCTGGCCGTCGCCTTTGATCGCCGCCACCACCACATGTTTCGGCAGCAAGCCCGGCCGGCGGCCTTCGGTGAACGCAATGTCCATCAACGGCACGATGGTGCCGCGCAAATTGAAGACGCCCATCAGAAACGAGGGCGCCAGCGGAATCCGCGTCACGATCGGCCAATCCACCACTTCCTCGACCTCGAGCACGTTCAGGCAGAATCTCTCGCGGCCCGCGCGAAACACGCAGTATTGCCGTTCCGGTCGGCGTTCCTCCGGCGACGATTCGCTTTCCAGGAACTCGCCATTGTCGAGTCCCACGGCCAGCGCGGCGTTTTCCGAATCCAACGCCATCAGGCAAACCTCTTCACGGCGTCAATCAGTTCATCGGCCGTAAACGGCTTGGCGACATAACCGTTGGCGCCCTGTTGCTCGCCCCAGTAGCGGTCGCTGGGAGCGGTCTTCGACGTGACCAGGATCACTGGAATCTTCGAGTACAACTCCTGGTTTTTCAGGTCGCGGCAAACCTGAAAACCGTTGCGCTGCGGCATTACCACGTCGAGCAGGATCACGTTGGGCCGTTCTTCATCGATTTTTTCCTCGACCTTCGTCGGGTCGGAAATCGCCACCGAATGAAAACCGGCCTGCTGCAATACAGATTGAAGCAGGCGAATCTCCGCCTGCGAGTCATCCACTACCAGGACCTTCATCACCACTTGCACACCTCCACGCTCAAATCCCCCAAGAAAGAATTGCAACTCCCTAGCCACCTGTCGCACCGTGTTTCCGCGCTGCGTCTGGTTTGCAACCGGCTGTATTTCGTGCGGTTTACAGCTGAGATCGTGCGGCTCATAAGCGGGCCGCCAGGCGATGAGACGACCCTTCCGTCTCAGCTTGAGATTCTTTCTCACCGGCCCGCATCTCGGCCGCCAGCGATGAGAATCGCTGCATGATTTCGTTCAGGCGCAGCGCCATCGTGTGTATCGTCTGGATCTGCTCGCGGCTTTCGCCTGACGCCTGTCCGGGCTCGAGCAGCAGAAGATCGGCATTGCCCATTACCGATGTCAGCGCGTTGTTTACGCTCGGGCGCACGTCGAGCATGTAACGCCCCAGAGTGGCGTCGGCCTGCAATGCCAGCGCCAGCCCTTCGGCGCGCTCGGCCCGCCGCACGGCCTCCACGCGCCGCAGCGCCTCGATCGAAACCAGAATGAGCGTCCCCGCCCATCCATCCTGCCGCGGAACAATGGCCAGATGCGGGTGCCGTGCATGCAGCGAAAGAATGTCTTTTTCTTCTTCGACAAAGTAGATCGCGGCGGTGCGCGGAGAAGCGCTCACGTCGGCGAGGATTGCCTCGGGGTTTCGGTCGCGCACCGGCCCGATGACGATCAGGTCATAATTCGGCACGCTCGATGGATGCCACACGCCGCTCGATACCAGCGTGATCTCTGGGACGTGCCGCTCCGACTGCCAGCGCGCCGCGATGGTGCGTGTGAATTCCGCGTCGTCGGAAACGATCAGGACGCTCGAATGGTTCAAGTTTTCCACTGCTCCTTCGAGCGGCTTAGGACCGAAGCTTTTCCGCTTCTTCCATGCACGAGAGCAGGCGCTTGGTGCTGATGCCGAGATTCACCGCGGCTTCCGTGTTTTTGGCCTTCTTGGCTTGCTCGACGCGCCCCTGGAAATAGGAAACTTCCGTGCGGGCCAGCACCAGTGCCGAGGCGAGCGCTCCCTCTTCTCCGCAGCGTTTTCGTTTTTCAGTAGCCAGAGCGAGCAGAGCGCGCGCCACCACGGCGCGCCGCAAATCTTCCGATTCCTGGCTGCCCTTTTCGACGAATGCCGCCACTTCCCAGGACGACAACAGCACCTTGGTATCCTTCAAAACGACGGTGGACATCGAGCGGCCGCGCGACGGTGGAGCAGCGATCAACTGCTCCCAGATTGCCTCCAGGCATTTTTCCGCTTCCGCCGCGGCCGTGGGAGCCGCGGGAACTTCCGCTGCTGGTTGAGCGGGCTGAAGTGGCGCGACTGGCGCAGCCGCGGCAGCCCGTTCTTCGACCTCCGCGTCAATGGCCCGCTGTTCTTTTTTCGTTTTGGCGAACGGGATGGCCGGAGCGTCGCGCATATCGGCGGGAGGGGTGCTCATCATCGTCAGCATGTCGTCGTGTCCGGAGGCAGAAGACTTCTCTTCCTTCGGCGCCGCGGAAGCCGGCTTCGCGCCGGACGGCTTGCCTCCGAGTGCTTCTTCCAGGTCCGCGCGCAGCGCCAGAAGCTGCTCAAACGCGTGGCGAACGGAACTTTCCGTGTAGTCCTTCTGAAAAGGCTGCCGCCAGTTCTCGCTGAAATACCTAAGCTGCATGGTGGTTTCCGCTGCGGAAAAGCCGGCGCGGCGGCAATCCACCGTCCTGACGCCTTTCGCTTCCAGCAAATCAACCGCTTCCCGGACCGCGCTCGAATCGGCGTGCAGCATGCGAATGAACGCTCGCCGCAGCTGGAAATTGAAACGGGTGAAGGCCACCAGCGCAGCTGGATCGTAAAACATCGGTCCCGCCGCATCCTTCAGCAACCGGCCTTGCTCCAGCAGGCCGTCCTCCATCAAGTCGCGGAGACTTTGGCAGTCCTTGATCTTTTCGAGAATCTGTTCGAGCGGCTCGCACCATTCCAGCGGCGTCGCATCCGCTTCGACCAGCACCGGACTCAGGACCTGGGCCACGTCGCTGAGCGCGACCTCTTTGTGAAGCAGATCCTCCGGCGCGCACATCACAAAATATTGCACCAGCAGCAGATCGATTTTGTCGCGGTCGGCGTTGGTCTTATCTTGCTTTCGCAATTGGCGGTGGATCAGCGCGCGGAGACTTTCCTCGCTCGCGTTGCGGATCTGCGATGGCAGCTGGCGAATCTGATACGCGAAAACTTTCTGATCGAGAGCGGCGAGCCACTGCAAATCACCGTCGAAAACGTCGCGCGAGGGCCGCAGCGGCGGAAGCTCGCCCGGCGGGTAAGGCAGAGGAGCGAGATCGAATTGCGTGGCCAGCGCGGCGTAGATCGGGTAAACCAGCCGCGCCTCCCGCCATTGCGCCGCAAAATCCGCGGGGCTTGCCTGGCCCGCAGCGTTCGCGCCCATCGGGCGGTTCATCGTCGTGCTCGGTGTTTTTGGAGTCATGGTTTGATAATCCAGTTCTCAACTTCGCCAACGAAACGCACCGCGACGGCTTTGCGGCCGCCGTGAAATCGCACGGCTACAACGGCTGCGCGGGCGTCGAGCGAGCCATCGGAATTCACCAGGCGGACCTTATCTTCGAATTCGAGCGGCAACGTGGAGGAGAAAAGAACTTCGCGCGCCGTGCCGAACTCGATTACCGTCTGTTCCTGCAGGCGGCCGCGTCCGGCGCCATCGCTTGCCACACGCACCGGAATACGGACCGGTGAAACGCCGGGAAAAAGCTGCGCCAGTTTCTCAACGCACGTCTGTTCCGTCAGGACGGTCGCGACTTCCGTTTCAATCGACAAAAGTTTTGGTTCCTTTCGCCCTCTGGTCCAGTCGACTCACGGCTCAGGCAGGCGCGCGAATGTTACCGGATCAAAATGGACGGATATTTGCCCCATCCACGATTGCACGAGGGAGACCAAAGATTTACGAACGGGAAGAAATCTAAGTCGTTCGCTTGCCTGCGCTTACCGGAGAGCTTGAATCGGGTGAATCGGAGTTTGTCTCACGCTGATACAAATTCGTCTCAGGGCGGCGCGCTCCTGACGATGCTTCAGGACGCGAGACCGAATGCGACGGCGAGTCTCAGTACAGATCAAGATGCCGTTTCGACGAGTTCCTTCTGCGAGGACCGCAGCGGAATGTTGTAGCGCTTCAGCTTGCGGTAAAGCGTCGCGCGACTGATTCCCAGCATCCTGCCGGCGAGAGCTTTGTCTCCCGCTGCCTGCTCGAACACTCGCAGGATGGTCATGCGTTCCAAATCCGCCAGGGCCGTCGTGGAAAGGTCGGCTGCGTCCTCTCGCGTCAAGCCGGATTCATCTGCGCCGCGGATGGCGGGCGGCAAATCCGCCACGTCAATGGTGCGATGATCGCCCAGCGCCAGCGCGCGCGCGATGCAATTTTCCAGCTCGCGAATGTTTCCCGGCCATTCGTACTGCAAAAAGCTCTTCATCGCCCCGGCGGCGACCTGGACGTTTTCGCCGGGTGCGTAGCGGTCGAGGAAGCAGTGCACCAACTGCGGAATATCCGATCGCCGCTCACGGAGGCTGGGCAGGTGGACGGTGACCACGTTCAGCCGGAAGTACAGGTCCTTGCGGAAGGTGCCTGCGCGGTACGCGCCTTCGAGCTCGCGATTCGTTGCCGCGATCACGCGCACATCCACAGCGACCTTTTCGTTACTGCCTACCGGCCGGATTTCTTTCTCCTGCAGCACGCGCAACAGCTTTGCCTGCATCTCCAGAGGCAGCTCGCCGATCTCGTCGAGAAAAATCGTTCCGCCGTTCGCGGCATGAAAAAGACCCGCTTTCGATTTCAGCGCGCCGGTAAACGCGCCCTTCTCGTGGCCAAAGAGCTCGCTTTCCATCAGCGTTGGGACCAGCGCGCCGCAATCCACGGCGATGAACGGCATGGACGCCAGCGGCCCGCGGAAATGTATGGCCCGCGCCACCAGCTCCTTTCCCGTGCCGCTTTCGCCGGTGATCAGCACGGGTGTGCGAATGTCCTTGAGGCGCGAAACCATCCGCAGCACATCCTGAATTTTCGCGGAGGTGCCGGTGATTCCGTCAAGATGCGTTTCCGCGCTCACGCGCTCGCGCAGGAATTGATTTTCGGTCACCAGCCGCACTTTCTCGGCCATGCGCTGCAGCAATTGGCGCAACCGCTCGACCCGGAACGGTTTCTCGATGTAGTCGTACGCGCCCTCACGCATGGCTTCCACCGCCGATTCAATCGAGCCGTGGCCGGTCATAATGGCGATCTCTGTGCGCGGCAGCATCTCCTTGATTTTCCGCAGCAAGTCCGTGCCGGAAAGGTTCGGCAGCTTCAAATCCGTGACCACAATATCGGGCGGCGCCGTCTCGATCGAGGCCATCGCCGCTTCGGCCGTTTCCGCCTCGGCGCAGGTAAAATTCAAGCCCTGGCCAACGGTCATGCAAAGCCGGCGGATGCTCTGTTCATCGTCCACAATCAGAAAGCGAAGCCGCGATTCGTCCTTCATGGTTTTCCTATGGTTTTCTCCACCGCGGCCAGCAGTTGCTGCACGCGGAAGGGTTTTTCGACGCAAGGCGTTCCGTCCTGCGCAAGTAACGCGATGGTTTCGGCGCTGGCCGTGTCGCCGGTGATGAATACAATGCGCGCAGCAAGCTCCGGCCGGTGGCGGCGAACCCAGTCGTGAAGATCCGCGCCGTTGATTCCACCCGGCGTGCGAAAATCCGAAATCACGCCGCAAAAATTACTCGAGGCCAGCAGTCGCAATCCCTCTGCGGCCGATGGCGACGGCATCACCTCGTATCCGTGCCGTTCGAGGGCCGTGCGTATGAACGCCGCCACGGACGGTTCATCTTCGATCAGCAGGATTCGCGGCCTTACCGCCGTCGCCGCACCGTTCGCAGCCGTCATGGCGCACTCTCGGCGGCCAGCAACTCCGCATCCCGCCCGGCGGCCGGCAATCGCACTGTAAACGTGCAGCCGATTCCGTCCGGATTATTGCGCGCGACGATTTCACCCTGATGCGCGTGAATGATTCCGTAGCAGATGCTCAGCCCCAGACCCGTTCCTTTGCCGACCTCCTTCGTGGTGAAAAAAGGATCGAAGATGCGTTCGGGATGCGAAATGCCCGGACCGTTGTCGCGGAACGCGATTTCGACCAGTCCGTCGCGGCGCGAAGTCGCGACCTCCATCTTTCCCGGACGCCGCACTTCCTGGATCGCGTCGTAGGCGTTGTTGAGGATATTGAGAAACACCTGCCGCAGTTGGTGCGGGTCTCCGATCGTCAGCGGCAGTTCCTGCTCGTAGCGCTCGATGACCTGCACGCCGTGATTCGAGAAATCGTAAGCGCGAAGCTGCAGTGTCTGCTGCAGCACCGAGTTCACCCGCACCGGCTCTCGCTGCGCCGGCATGTGCCGCGCGAAGCTCAGCAGGTTCTGCACGATCACGCGGGTGCGCTGCGTTTCCTGCAGGATCACGCGGAGTTCGTCCTTCGCCTCCTCCGGAACCGCGGGATTTTCGAGCAGGAGATCGGTGAAGCCCACAATCGCCGCCAGCGGATTGTTCACTTCGTGCGCCACGCCGGAAACCAGCTGGCCGAGCGCCGCCATCTTTTCGGTGTGCATCAGCTTCGCCTGCAGGTCGGCGGCGTCCGTGATGTCCGCCATCACCGCCACGACGCTGATGATATCGCCCTGCTCGTCGCGCATGGGGCTCAAGCTGATCGAAAAATGCCCGGCGGTGCCGTTGCCGCGAAAAATCGGCAGCTCCAGATTATCCACGGCGGTCCCGTCGAGAGTTTTCTCCAACGCCTCGGCCAGCAGCGGCCGGCGCGCCTGCGGGACCATCTCGACCAGCGGCCGGCCCAGCAGATCCTGCTCGCGATACCCTGCTTCAAAGCAGCGCCGATTCGCGTAGCTGACCAGGCCCACGGTGTCGAGCACCAGAATCATGCTCTGCGTGTTGTTCAAAATGTTGCGATTGAAATCGCGCTCCCGCCGATAGCGCCGCTCCGCTTCGCGCCGGTCGGTGATGTCCTTCAGCACATGAATCGTGCGGCCTTCGTCTTCCTTGCCGGCATGAATCCGGGATGTGGAGACCAGATAGGTGCGCTCGCCCGACGGATGCACGAATTCTTCGAGCGCCGCACGCGTGCTGCGGCAGAACGGGCATCGCCCCGGCTGCGCCGGCGACGCCAGCAGCTCCAGCTTGCCGATATCCTGTCCGACGGCCTCCGCCGGCGGCATCCCCAGCGAATCGGCGAGCGCCCGATTCAGGCGCAGCACTCGTCCCGCTTGATCGTGCACTACGATGAAATCCGAAATAGCGTCAATATCCTCGACCCATTGTTTCCGCGATCGCTCGATGCGCGAGAACAGCCGCACATTTTCCAGCGCCACCGAGGCGTGGCTCGCCAGCGCTTCCAGTAGCTGGCTTTCGATGGCAGAAAGCTCGCGCCCCAGATCCACCAGGCACAGCTCGCCGAGCAGATCGCCTTCGCTCTCGGTCAAGCGCACCAGGATCAGATCCCGCCAGCCCAGGGATTCGGCCAGGTCGCGGCCCAGCAGCATCGCCGCGTTCCCCGCCCGCAGCGCCGCGGAAGGAACCTTTGCCTGCTCGCCCAGCGCTGCGGCCAGCCGCCGCTGCACGATCTGCTCCCACCGCACCGCGGGCCCGCTCAACGCCGCTATTTCCCATTCCGCGCCTCGCCCCAGCGCCAGCACCACCGCACGGGCGCCGAGCATTTCCGCCGCGCGAGCCGTCAGCCGCCGGGCAAATTCCGCCGTGCCAAGGGACGGATTCAGCTCGAGCGTGGTTGCGGAGAACTGCGCCAGCAGCGTCTCAAACGACCCGTCCAGGCGAGACGGAACTTCCCGAATTGTCTTCAGCGCACGCATGGAGGAAAGGGTTCCGTTCGCGCTTCCCCTATATAATTAAAGACCTTACGGCGTTATCTCAATTTGAGTCAACAAGCCTGCCGCGGCGGTTGCCTTAACCGCCAATCCGGCCTATGTCGCAACCTGAGACCCCGTTGGGCGGCAGCCCTCCCCAATGAGACGTTCGGTCGGCGATCCGCGTAGCCAAGGGAAATCGTGAATCGTTGTAACTAGCTTCTATTCATAACGTTACCGACTGCATTGCGCGTTTGTGGACCTCCCCACACAACCCCCCGCTCATGGCATTACCCGTGCATTTTCCGAAGCTGGAGTTCTAGGTCCCAGGAGGGATACGCCGTTGAAGATCAGGCACTTTCTCGCATGGATGGGTTTGGCGCTACTTTTCGGAGGATCGGTAGTGCTCTCGTCGAACGCATCGGCGCAGGGCGGCGCAGCCGATGGAACCAAGCGCAAGGTCCTATCAAAAGTTGATCCCGTCTATCCTCCCATGGCCAAGCAGATCCACCTCGTCGGGAGGGTCAAGATCGAGGTCACCATCGCTGCTGACGGCCACGTTGTTGATACCCATGTCATCGGCGGAAGCCCGCTGCTGGTCAACGCGTCCCAGGACGCGCTGAAGAAGTGGCGCTTCGAACCTGGTCCGAAGGAAACCACAGAAACTTACGAATTTGCATTTGGCGAATCGGAATAGCGGGGCGCCGGCGCGATTTCAAGACCGGCGCCGCGCTGGGGAATCTGAAAGCGGCGACGGGCAAGAAGCTTTACGGGGGATGGGGCGCATAGTCGTGAAACACAAACTTATCCTTGCTTCCATTGGTTTGGCGCTGCTTCTTGGGGGATCCGCGGTTTTGCCGCTGAAAGCGTCTGCGCAGGACGCCGCCTCCGATGCGGCCAAGCGCAAGGTCCGCACCCGGGTCGCGCCGGAATATCCGGCGCTTGCCAAGCAAATGAACGTAACCGGCAAAGTCAAGATCGAGGCGACGGTCGCGCCGGACGGCCATGTGACGGCCACGCGCGTCGTGGGAGGCAGCCCGTTGCTCGTCAACGCGGCGCTCGATGCCTTGAAACAGTGGCACTTCGAGCCGGCTTCGAAGGAAACAAAGGAAATCGTGGAGTTCGAGTTCAGCGCGCAGCAGTAACGGCTCTCGGCGCATCGCCGCGCGGCCAGGTTTTGATCGGCAGGGGAGCGGAGGCTTTTCAAAATGACGATTGGCAAGAAGCTGTACTGGGGATTCGGCGCCATTCTCGGCGTCATACTGTTCCTGTTCGTGATCAACATCTTCACGGCCATGCGCCAGTACGCGACGCGCTCGGCAGTCGCCTCCACGCTCTCCGACGTTCAGACCATCGAGGGCATTCGCTACAAAATGATTGATAACCGCCTTTCCCTCGGAAACTACCTTCTCAGCGGCGATCTGCGCGACGAGGAAAAGACGAACAAGGGCATTAGCGAGCTCCAGGCGCTGCTGAAAGAAGGCGAAGGCAGGGCTAACGACGCTGCGCTGCGTACCGCGCTTTCGCAGGTTGAGGACAACGAACGCAACTGGGCCGACAATTTCGCCAAGGAGATGATCGCCAAGCGCCACGCCGTGGACTCCGGAGACACCACCGTCTCGGATTTGCAGATCTTCTATTTGCAGCACGACCCGGCCTCCTGGATCAACCGCTCCGCCACGATCCTTGACGAGGCCAGCCGCTCCGTCCACAAGGCCCAAGAGGATTCCAACGCCTCTTCCGCCGCGACCTTGATGGTCAGCAACATTGTGATGACCCTCGGCACTTTGCTGGGCATTTTGTTCGGAGGATTCGTCGCCTACTACACCGCCAAATCCATCACGGATCCTCTGAGTCACCTGATCGAAGTCGCGCGCAAAATAGGCTCCTCCGGCGATCTCGACCAGAACATCGATATCCATCGCGCGGACGAAGTCGGGCTCCTCGCCGACAACTTCAACACAATGATCGCGCACCTCAAGGAGATGGCCGCCGTGTCGGCTGCCATCGCCGAAGGCCAGTTGTTCGTGGCCGTGCAGCCCCGCTCGCAGCAGGACACCATGGCCAAGGCATTTTCGCGCATGACTCAGGGCCTGCGCGAGTTGGTGCGTCAGGTCCGCGACAGCGCCTCGCAGGTCGCCAGCGGCGCGGGACAGATGGCCAGCGCCTCCGACGAATCAGCCAAAGTAAGCGTGCAGGCCGCGTCCGCGATTGACGAAGTCACCAGCACCATGCACGAGATGAGCGTCAACGTTCAGAACGTGGTGAAGAACACGCAGGTGCAGGCCTCCAGCGTCGCCGAAACCTCCTCTTCGATCGATCAGATGGTCACCTCCATCCAACGCGTGGCGGATACCGCCAAGATGCTCGTGGATATCTCTCACCGGTCGCGGGAAGAGGCGAAGACCGGCATGGCCACCATGGACAAGGCCACCGAAGGCCTCAATCGCACCAGTCACGCCATCCAGGCTTCCGCGGAAATCATCGACGTGCTCGGCCGCCGCGCCGACGACATCGGCAAAATCATCGAAGTGATCGACGATCTGGCCGAACAAACCAACCTGCTGGCGCTCAACGCGGCCATCGAAGCGGCGCGCGCCGGCGAGCACGGCCTGGGCTTCGCCGTCGTTGCCGAGGAAGTGCGCAAGCTCGCAGAAAAATCCACGCAGTCCACCAAGGAAATTTCCGAGCTGATTCAGGGAATTCAGAAAGAAGCGCGGGAAGCCGTCGAGAACATGGACAAGAGCACTTCCATGGTCCAGGAAGGACTGATCCTGAACAAGGACCTCAGCCTCGCGCTCGATAAAATTTCCGACGTGGTCTCGGAAGTTTACAAGTTCTCGCAGGAAATCGGCGCGGCCACCATGGAGCAGTCCAGCGGCTCCTCGCAGATCGCCAAGGCCACCAACCGCCTCACCGAAATTACGCAGGAGATCAATTCCTCGGTCGAGGAACAGGCCTCGGGCGCCCAAGCGGTGGTGCGCTCAATGGAGCGCATGCGCGAACTGGTGCAGCAATCCACCTCGAGCTCCACCGAGCTGGCCGCCGCCGCCGAGCAGATGTCCAAGCTCTCTCGAAACCTGCTCGATTCCATGGATCGATTCGCGCTGGAAGAAACCTATTCCGACCACAAGCATTCCGCCGGACGCCGATCATCACTTGATCGTCACGCCCAGCCGGAGTATGCGGAAATGGTCCGCTCCTGAAAACTCACAAGGCCATCATGGAAAAGGAACTCCAGGTCGTCGGATTCCGGATTGGGCGGGAGACGTTCGGACTGCCGATCGCCATCGTGCGGGAAATCGTTCGCGTCCCGGAAATTACCTCCGTCCCCAACGCTCCCGACTATATCGAGGGCGTCATCAACCTGCGCGGGCGGATCATTCCCGTCGTGGATCTGCGCAAGCGCTTCGGCCAGAAAACCTTCGAACCCGACAAGAAAAACCGGATCGTGGTTGTCGAGCTGGAGGGGCGCGCCATCGGCCTGCTGGTGAATTCCGCGTCCGAAGTGTTGCGCATTCCTCCATCGGAAATCGAAGAGCCGCACAACGTATTCAAGGAAGGCGAGCTCAGCTACATCACCGGCGTCGGCAAGCTGAAGGGGCGGCTCGTCATCCTGCTCGATTTGACTCGCATTCTGCAGCGAGGAGAGCTACAGCGTCTCGACCAAGCCGCCGATTTCGCGGCCGCCGTTCCCGTTGGCGCGGAACGAGTTGTTTAAGCCGGACCCAGGACGATTACTGAGGAACGCATGTCCACCACAACGCTGACCACGCAGGTCCCGCTGACCGAACCCGAATTGAAGTTGTTGCAGACGCTGGTCTATCAGGAATGCGGCATGTATTTCGACGAGCGCCGCACGCATTTCCTGCGCGACCGCTTGCAGCGCCGGCTGAAGGCTTGCCAGCTCGATTCCTTCTACAATTACTACCGGCTGCTGACCAGCCGCGAGGGTAAGAAGGAACTGACCGCACTGGTCGAAAATCTGACCGTCAACGAAACCAGCTTCTTCCGCATTCGTCCGCAACTCGATCTCTTTCAGAAAGTGGTGCTCGAGGACATCCTGAAGAGAAAACAGGAGCGGCGCGATTGGACCCTGCGCATCTGGAGCGCCGGCTGCTCGACCGGCCAGGAGCCTTACACCCTGGCGATGATGGTCTGCGACGCGCTGGCCTACTATTATTTGCGCAATCCGCTTCCCTTTGACATGCCCACGCCCAAGCCGTTGATCCCGCCGCCCTGGAAAGTGGAAATCGTCGCCTCGGATATCAGCTACTCGGCGCTGCTTACCGCCCAGCAGGGCGTCTACAGCGAAAACCAGATGGAAAACGTGGACTACACGACGCGCCTGCGCTACTTCGACAAAGTCGCCGAAAAATACTCCGTCAAGCCGGCGCTAAAGAGTCTGGTGCAATTCGATTTTCATAACCTGAAAACCGAATACCTGCCGCAGCACAACGACGTAATCTTCTGCCGTAACGTGATGATCTATTTCGACGAAGCCGAGCAAAAGCGGTTGATCGAAAAATTTCACCGCTGCCTGAATCCAGAAGGCTATCTCTTCGTCGGCCACGCCGAGAGCCTTTTCGGCCTGACCACCAAATTTCACATGATTCATCAGAACAACGCGACCGTTTACCAGCGGATCGAGGGGACGCCGTGAGTTTTCCTTCCGACGAACAGGCCTCCGAGCTCCGCGATCTCTTCTTCGAGAGCGCCCAGGAGATTCTCCAGGGCATGAACGAGGCAGGGCTCGCCCTGGAAGGCCGTCCCGGCGACGTCGAGCAACTGCGCCACGTGCGCCGCGCCGTGCACACCCTCAAGGGCGATTCGGCTGCTTGTGGCTATCGCGAATTGAGCGAGCTCGCTCACGATCTGGAAGACGTGCTCACTCCCGAGCTGGCCAAGCAGAATGCGGGCCTGATCGCCGAAGTGATTCTTACTGCCGCCGACACGTTTCACGAAATGCTCGCGGCCTATAAAAACAATCTGCAGCCTCCCGCCGGAGGCGCCCTGCACGAGCACATCAGCCGTTTGCTGAACAAACCCGCGGCGCAATCGCAGAGCGCCGCGCCCGAAGCGAAATTCGACTGGACCGAGTACGAGCGCCTGATGGTCGTCGAGGCCATGCGCCGCGGCGAAAATGTTTACAACATCTCTTTGCAGCTCGATCCCGAAGCGCTGCTTCCCGCCGCGGCCTTCGAGCTCGCGCGAAAGTCCCTGGAGGCCGCCGGCAGGATTCTGGCCATGCGCCCTGAAAGCGCCGCGCTCGCCGAAGGCTGCACGTCCATTCAGGCTGCGCTCTCGACTACAAAAACCGCCGAGTGGATCCGCAAACGCTGCCATGTGCCGTCGGTGGTTTCGAATATTTCCGTCGAGCGGGCCCCGGTGCTGCAATCTGCGCCCCGGGATCTACTGGAAATCCTAATTGAGTCAGAAGCCTCTGCGCTCGCCGCCGGCGTGAAGCTCGGTGTGCCTGCTACGGTTCCAATCGAAGAAGAGGAAGCTCACGAACCCGCCATACCCGGAGGACTCGCCCACGCCGCCTCCGAAAACATGCTCCGCGTGGATGCCGGCCGCATTGACACGGTGATGAATCTGGTCGGCGAGATGATCATCGGAAAATCCATGCTCCAGCGGGCCATGGCGGAATTCGAGCGCCGCCATTCCAAGGATCCGCTGCGCGGAAAGATGGCCGACGCGCTGGCCTTTCAGTCGCGCGTGCTCGGCGAGCTGCAGAAATCAGTGATGAAAATTCGCATGGTTCCCGTCGAGCAGCTTTTCCGCCGTTTCCCGCGGATCGTCCGCGACGTGGCGCGCATGCGCGACAAGGAAATCTCCCTTGAAATGTCGGGGCAGACCACTGATCTCGACAAAAGTATTCTCGACGCCCTCGCCGACCCCATGGCGCACCTGGTCCGCAACGCTGCCGACCACGGCATCGAATCCGCGGCCGAGCGCCAGGCAGCCGGAAAACCTGTGCGCGGCACTATCCGCCTGAACGCCTACCATGACGGCGACCAGGTCGTCATCGAAGTCTCCGACGACGGCGGCGGACTCGATCGCGAAAAGATCGTCCGCCGCGCCATCGAGCACGGGATCATTTCCCAGGAAGAGGCTTCCCGGCTCAACGAGCTGGAGAGCCTCCAGCTGATTTTCGCTCCGGGACTCAGCACCGCGGACGAGATTACCGAGATTTCCGGGCGCGGCGTCGGCCTCGACGTGGTGAAGTCCTCGCTTGAGGTCCTCAAAGGCACGGTCGAACTCCAGAGCTCGCAAGGGCGAGGCACCACGTTCCGATTGCTCGTGCCGCTTACTCTTGCGAGCATCCGCGCGCTTCTGTTCCGCGTTCACGGGCGGCTTTACGCCGTGCCGCTGGCCTCCGTCGCGGAAATCACCCGCATCACCGAGCAGGGCATTCACCGTATTGACGACCACGAAGTGTTTCAGTTGCGCGAACAGGTCCTCACACTCGTTCGTCTGGACCGGCTCGGGCCGCGCGCCGTGGGCGAACAGCCCAAGCGAATCTTTGTGATCGTGATAGGCAGCGGCGGCCGCAGATTTGGCCTGGCCGTGGACAGTTTGATGGGCGAAGAGGAACTGGTCATCAAGGCTCTCGAAGATGAGCTCGTGACTTCCCCGATCGTCAGCGGCGCTTCGATCCTCGGCGACGGCACGGTTGTACTGATTCTCAATGTATCCGCGGTTGTTTCGCATTTGTCGCGAATTCCGGCGGTGGGAGCCACGGCATGAGCGAAAAAATTCGCGTGCTCGTGGTGGATGATTCCGCGCTGATGCGGAAGCTCATTCCGCAAATCCTGGTCAACGATCCCACCATCGAGGTTGTCGGCACGGCCATGGATGGCTTGATCGGCCTGCGCAAAATTCAGGAGCTGCACCCGCACGTCGTCACGCTCGATCTGGACATGCCGCGCATGGACGGAATCGAGATGCTGCGGCAGATCACGCGCAAACATCGCGTCCCGGTGATCGTGGTCAGCGCGCACACCGAGGAAGGCGCTTCTCTCACGCTGAAAGCGCTGTCGCTCGGTGCATTCGATTTCGTCACCAAGCCTCAAGACGCCGCTTCCGGGCGCATGGCGCAAATCGCCTCTGAACTTGCTCTCAAGATCAAAGTCGCGGCTTCTTCCGGCGCGCCGAAAATGATCATCACCATCCCGCCGGCGAGGCGCAAAGAGCCGCGCGTGTTTCCTGCGCAGCCGCGCTGGCCCTCGCGCATCGTGGCCATCGGCATTTCCACCGGCGGCCCCAACGCGCTGCAGTACCTTTTCTCGCAGTTGCCGGAGGATTTTCCGGGATGTCTTCTCGTGGTGCAGCACATGCCGGAAGGATTCACGGAGATGTTCGCGCGGCGCCTCGATGAGTCTTCAGCCCTCGAAGTTAAAGAAGCGCAGTCCGGCGACCTGCTGCTCGCCGGCCGCGCGCTGATCTGTCCCGGCAACCGTCACATGAAGGTTTGCCACATGGAGCACGGAGATGTGGCCATTCTGGTGGATCAGCCGCGCGTCAACGGACACCGTCCGTCGGTGGACGTGCTGTTCCATTCCGTCGCGCACACCTTCGGCAACAAATCCGTGGGCGTGCTGATGACCGGCATGGGCGAAGATGGCGCCGCAGGAATGGGCGCAATCCAGGCGGCCGGCGGAGTGACGCTGGCGCAAAGCCCCGACACTTGCGTCGTGGACAGCATGCCGCGTTCGGCGATTTCCCGCGGATTTGCCAGCCGTGTGGTTTCGCTTCCTCATCTTGCAAGCACTCTGCAATCCAAATGTCTTCCCGACCGGCCAGCGGCCGAGCCGGCAGAAGTTCCCAGCGGCGCAACTGCCGGAGATTCAGGTTCTCGAAGGAGATCGTCATGAAACAGTTTGAAGCATTGACCCGCAAAGACAGCCAGCCGGTCCGCTACCTCATCGTGGACGACTCGGTCTTCGCCAGGAAGAGCCTCGCCAAGATGGTCGAGTCGTTCGGCGGGCGACTGGCCGGTGAAGCCGGAGACGGCTGCACGGCGATCACCGAATACGCCCGCACGAAGCCGGACATCGTGCTGATGGACATCACCATGCCGCAGATGGAGGGCATCGAAGCGGTCGAGCGCATCGTCCAGGAACATCCGGACGCGCGCGTGGTGATGGTCTCGTCGGTCGGCTACCAGGACAACATCCTGGCGGCGCTGCAAAAGGGCGCGCGGCATTTCGTGCAGAAGCCGGTTAAGCCGGACGCGCTCTACGAAATCATCCGCTACGTGCTCAATGACGACGGCGTAACCGTGCCGCCCAACATCGTTGCCGAGGGGAAGTCGCGATGAAAATGGATCTGATCCAGCCGTTTATCGGCTCGCTCGACACGGTGCTGGCGGAAATGATGCAGGAGCCCGCGAAGATCGTGGACCTGGCGATGGAAGAAGACGGCTATCGAAAAAAGGGCCTCGCCGCCGAAGTCATGTTCAAGGGGCAGATCGAAGGGCGCATCGTCCTCGATATGGAGCCGCGAGCCGCTGCGAAAGTGGCGGGATATCTTGCGGGAGCGGAAGTTGATCCCGGCGAGTCGATCGTGCCGGAAGCCGTCTGCGAGCTGGCCAACATGGTGATCGGAAACGCGGTGACGCAGCTGAACGATCGCGGATTTACGTTCAAGGTTTTTCCGCCGGCGCTGCTGACCGAAGAGCAGTGCGCGAAAGCCGGGCAGGATTCCGAAGCGACGATCCTGTGCTTCGAGACTCCTTGCGGCAACGTCTATCTGAATATTGCCATGCACTATCATGCGCGCCGCACGCGCGAACGCGCTCCGATGGCGGTCGGATAGCGCTCTCAGTAGGATTGAAAAGTGACTTCAACGAGTTGGCGCACGGCGGCAGGCTTTCCGTCAGGTCCCATCGCAGGTTTGAGGCGCCAACTGCTTACCGCTTTGACCGCCGCGGCACTAAGCCCGTACGGCAATGGTTTCAGAACCCGAATGCCACTAAATTGGCCATCTTCGCCGACAATACCCACAAGCTCGACAGTTCCCACGAGCCTTTTGCCGCGAGATTCTGGTGGGTATTCGACCCCCGGACAATAAAGGCAAGCTGGGGTTCCGTACCCCTTCGCGCCGCTGTTCGGAACCTGCGCCAGATCGTCAGGTAAAATTATGCGGGCGAGATTTTCGGTCATCATGCTCTTGTCATCACCGGATATCGGCCACGCAATCTGAATAGAATTGATGTTTTTCCCGGTATCCGAGCGATACGACGAAATCGCGACATTCAGCTGGTCGCCTTGTACGGAAAGTTCGCCCATCACGAAGGATTCCACGTGAATATCCTGGGCGAACGCGTGCGCAAGGTCCCCCCAGTCCACGAAATCCAGCGGGTACGACTTTGCTTGTAGCGCACCAGGGATTTCTGAACGGTCTTCGACGCGAAGCTTCGCAGCCGACTTTCCCAGCGCAGCGCTGAACTCGCCGGCGAGCTTCTGGCCGAGCGGAGTGATTTTTCTGTCAGGCCCGGAAAAGTCGAACACGATCACGTCTTGTATCTTCGCTTGCGAGACTGCATCCGCGATCTTCTCCGCCGCGGCGTCGAGCGGCGAATCTTGTGGGAGCGCTGACGGTACCGCGGCGAACAAGGTGAGTACGGCGAACACAACCCACAAGAGTTGACGACGGAGAACTGGCATCGTTTCGACCCGCCGCATTATAACTGTGTTGTTAATTTGTGCAGCCGATATGTGCGGTCGAAATGATGCCGACGAAAAACGCGGGCAGGATGCCGGCGCTGGTGCTGGGGAACTCGAAGCGAGAGGGGTGAAGTGGTATTATGCCGCGCATGTCAGAGCATAAGGCGCGAAGGCCGCGGACGCCGCGGACGCTGATTCCGGGAACGGCGATTGTGGCGTTGTTGCTCATCGTGTGTGCCGCGGGGGCAGCGCAAAAACAGCCGGCCGAGAACTCACACGCCAAGCCCGATCCGGGATCGGTTTCAGGCAACGTCTATACGAACGTTTTCTTTGGCATGCGGTACGAGTTCCCCAACGGCTGGCACGTTGATGAAGTGGCGACGAATCAGGCGAACGCGGACGCCAGGAAGTCCATGGATCGCCAACGGGCCGGGGGCGGCGCCGTTCAGGAGAATTACCAGCTGCTGGAGGTTTCCAAGAGCCTGCCCGCCGGGGCGCAGGTGGGGAATCCCAGGATCGTCATCAGCGCCAGCAGCGTCACGGCGACGTCGCAATCGGGCCGCGACGTGTTCAATGAGTTGAAGCAGATCGTAGTTTCCATGCCTACCATTCAGATCGTGCACGATCCTGAGGACGTCACGTTTGGGGGACGCGCGTTTACGCGGATGGACCAAAGATTCATTCTCGATACCGTGCCGCAAGGCTTCGAGGGCGATGCGATTACCGTCCTGAAGGGGTATTTGGTGAATTTTCAGATTTTCGCTTATACCCAGAGTGAGTTGGACGAGTTGTTCAAGAGCCTCAATTCGCTGCAGTTCAATCCGTAGGCCGGCGCGGTGGATGCCCCGCAGGGGAAAAGGGAATTCCGAGACAGCGAGACCGTACCAGAACTTCTGCGTAGTTTGCGCGAACCTCATACGTAACTTTCTCGAGCATCCACGCCAACGGACAGATAATACTGACGTGCCTAATCAATCTTGACAGCCGGGATGAAGAGAACTAGCGTTCCAGGATTGGGTATGCGTGTCGCCCTACAGGCTACTGCTCCAGCAGATTGACCGAACCCAGTTCGCGACGTTCAAGGCCGGGCCGAAGCGGCACGCTAAAACGAGCCTCCGAAGTGAATCAACAGCTTACCTTCGAGGAAATGTGCAAGAGCGAAGCTCTGCTTGCGGAAGCCGAAGAGCTCGCGAATCTGGGAAGTTGGGAGCACGATCTGGTAACGGGTTTAATCAGCCGGTCGGCAAACCTGTGCCGGATGCTGGGATCGGATCCGGCCGATACAACCGTTCCAGAGGATTTCTTTTGGACGCTCGTTGACCCCGAGGATCATGCGATCGTGCGGGGCATCATCGAATCGGCCACAAACGCCAGGCTACCGTACGAATACCAAGCCAGGTTCAATCTGCCCGATGGCCGCAGACGCATCCTTCTGACGCGCGGCAAGCCGATTGTTGATTCACAGAACCGTGTAATCAAGAGGATCGGCGTGGCGTTCGATGTGACCGACAGAGCGGAGACAGAGAAGCGGATCCGGGAAAGCGAAGAGCGCTATCGGGACCTGGTCGAGAACAGCCGCGCTTTGATTTGCACACACGATCTGAGCGGACGGCTGCTCTCCGTAAACGAGCTTCCCGCGAGGATGCTGGGCTACCGTCCGGAAGAGCTGGTGGGCCGCCGCATACCCGACATCGTGGAGAAGGAAACGCGCGACCGGTGGCCCGATTACATCCGCGAAATACAGGAGTGTGGTTACTCCAAGGGATACATGGTCGTAAAGACCCGTTCCGGAGAACGCCTGGTGTGGAGATTCCACAACACCCTGCGAACCGACGGAGTGTCAAAGCCGACAGTGCGCGGGATGGCCCACGATATTACCGAAGCCTACGAAACCGAGAGCAAGCTGCGCAAGAGCGAAGCGTTGCTAGCGCAGGCCGAACAACTAGCCAATATCGGAAGCTGGGAATTGAACCTCGAGAAGCAAACGCTTGAATGGTCGCAGCAGTGCTACCGCATGCTCGGCCTGGAGCCGCAAAGCGGACCGCTTCCGCGCGGGACGGGCACACGCATGATCCATCCCGACGATCGGGAGAAGGCGATTCGGGCGATAGAAAGCCTGCGTGAGGAAGGGCAGGAGGTTGATGACGAATTGCGGTTCGTAACGGCCAACGGAACGGTACGCCTCTTCCATTGTCGTGCGGCTGCGGTGGCGGATGAGTCAGAGCGGGTGGTGCGCATCCGGGGAATGTTTCAGGACGTAACCGACCGGAAGATGGAGGAGGAACAGCTGCGCCGGAGCGAAGCGCTGCTCTCGCAGGCGGAGCAGCTGGCAAACGTGGGGAGCTGGGAATCCGACTTCCGAACCGGCAAAGCGAGACTTTCCAAGCGGCTGATGGAGTTTTACGGGCTGGACGCAGATTCGGACTGGAACTTAGAAGCTTTTTTGGAGCGGTTGTACCCGGAGGACCGCGAGCGTCTGCTGAAAATCAGAGGTCGGGGTCTCGCCGAAGGCAGGTCATGGGAGGATACGGTGCGCTACCGCGCTCCCGGAGAGGAATCCCGCATCTTTTTCATTAGAGGGTTACCGATTGCCGGGGCTGATGGCAAGACGGAACGGTCCATCGGCGTGGTTCAGGACATTACGGAGCGCGTGCGAATCAATGAAGAACTGCGCAAGGCGTTGAGACAACTGCTGCACGTGCGGGACGACGACCGCCGGCGGCTGGCGCGGCAGCTTCACGAATCGGCGGGGCAGACTCTGGCGGCGCTGCTGATGAGCATGCGCCGGCTGCAAGAAACTCTTCCGGGGAAAAACACGGTGGCGGACGCGCTCTGGCTATCCTGCCACGAGATTGCGCAGCAGGCGGTTCGTGAAGTGCGGGCAATCTCCTACTCCACGCATCCGCCCATGCTCGACGAGGCGGGGCTGGGCTTTGCGCTGCGGTGCTTTGCGAGCGGATTCACGGAACGCAGCGGAATCGAGGTGAGCGTCAATGTCCCGGAAAATTTCGGGCGGCAATCACAGGAGGTCGAAACGGCGGTATTCCGGGTGGTGCAGGAGGCTTTGACGAACGTGCATCGCCATTCCGGGAGCCGGACCGCGAGGATTCACCTGGTGTGCGACGACGGGCAACTTCGCGCGGAAGTGCAAGACGACGGCTGCGGATTTCAACTCCAGGGCAAAGCGACCGACCGACATGCGCTCGGAATCGGACTCCGCGGAATGCGCGAGTGCGTAGAACAATTGCATGGGACGCTCGAGATCGAAAGCGCGCCGGAGCGAGGGACGAAGATTCGAGTGACTTTGCCGGTTGCGGTGACGAACCCTGCCCAAAAAGCAACCGCCATTGGCGGGGCAGAAAACGCCAGCCGGTGGCTCGACAAAATCAAACGGGAAGAATCCGCGCACACCGATAGTTAAGCGGCGCGCCAAGCATGTGCGCCGGGCACACGCCGTCGCGGCGGAAGCCCCTACAACGAAAAATCTTCAGCGGGAGCGAGCGCCGATGCGGCGATATTCGGTGCCGTGGCGGAACAGGCCGGCTTTGGGCATTTCCTCGGAGTAAACCACGCGGGCGGGCAGAAAAATATTGGCGGCGTCGGGCGAGTAGGGGACGGCTACGTCAATGACGGCGTCGGCGGCGTATCGGCGCTTGCTGCGAAAGCACATGCCCACCGGAGAAATATCCTCGCAGACGGCCAGTTCATCGTCCGCGCCGGCCTGGCGGATGCAGGCGGTGAGGCGCGTCTTCAGGCGCATGCGCTGGCGGTCGCGCTTTTCACCGGTTTCGGGAACGGCGCTCGGCGACTCGGCAGTACGACGGCGTCGGGGTGAGAGTTTTTCTTCTTCTTCGTGCGGCGCCTGAGTCCAGATGCTGGGCACGCCGCAGGTCTTGCAATGGCGCGCGATACCGCGGTTGGTTTCAAATCCGCGAAGCTCCAGCTCGTTGAGGTGGGCGACCTCGCGGCTCCGGCAGTAGCTGCATTCAAGCAGCATGCGCGCGACGGCTTCGGTGGACTCGGCGATCGCCGGGAAATCGATGCCCCATAGATCCATGGACGCATCGGGCATCTCGACCCCGTAGAGGTAGCCGTCCTTCTGGTGACCGAACTGGCCGACCACGCGAACCTGTCCGCGGCGGTGCGATTCGTGAGGAGCCCTGCGCTGCAGGTGCACAAACTGCTCGGGCGCCAATTCCCGGTCGAGGATAATCACGGCGCCGCCGCGATTGATCAGCAGCGTGCGGGCAGTCGCCTTGAATTCCTGGCCGTTGCTGTCGGTGCCGGACGCTTCGAGCAACAGAGTCAGCGAGACGCGATCGGTGCGGCGGAGCGACGCCGATGCCATTCGGCCCTCCTTAGAAGATGGAACCCCAGTCATTCAAAGATAACATACCGGGCGATGCGGGTGGTTTTCGGCGGAGTTGGCATTTGACCGGGTGGTGAACTACAAATTCCCAGCGAGACGCTGGCGCCACGAAACCGGGGACGAGGCTCCCTATGTGGGATTGGGGCGGTAGAGCCATTCGGATTGCGCGGCGGGGAGTTCCGGAACGGGGCCGCCGGAGGTGGTGGGTGCGGGGGCGTTGACTTCGCGAAGGATTGCGTCCACCAGGCCGCGATCGGGCGATAGCGAGCAGACGGGATCGGTCGCGGCGGCGTTGTGAGCCAGCAAGAAAGCCTGGCAGCGGCAGCCGCCGAAATCCTGCGTGCGGCGATCGCAGCTGCGGCACGGTTCGGGCATCCAATCTTCGCCGCGGTATTTGCGGAAGGCGCTGGAATCCTCCCAAATCTGGCGGAGCGAGCGCTTCTCCACGTTTTCGAACGTCATTCCCGGCAGCACGTTTGCAGCGTGGCACGGCAGCACGTCGCCATCGGGCTTGACGAGCAAGACCTTGCGGCCCCAGCCGCCCATGCAGGGCTTCGGATATTTGGCGTAGTAATCCGGAACGACGTACTCAATGCGAATGCGGCCGCGCAGGCGCTCTTCGGCGCTTTTCAGAATTTCAAGCGACCGGTCGAGCTGCGCGCGCGTGGGCAAGAGGCGCTCGCGATTGGCGAATGCCCAGCCGTAATACTGGACGTGGGCGAATTCCACGCGGCCGGGGCCGATTTTTTCGGACAGCGCGATCATGTCCTCGAGCTGGTGCAGATTCCGGCGATGAATCACAAAATTAAGAGTCAACGCGATGCGGCGGCGCTTCACCCATTCGGCCACGCGCAGTTTTTGAGCGTGCGACCGCGTGCCGGAGAACTCGCGAGCGGCTTCCTCTTCCGCGCCCTGAAAACTCAGTTGCAGATGATCGAGGCCGGCGGCGACCAGCTCATCGAGGCGGTTTTCATCAAGCGGCAGGCCGGAGGTAATCAGGCTGGCGTAAAGGCCGGCGGCGCGGGCGGCGCGAATGATTTCGGCGAGATCGGGGCGCGCGAGTGGCTCGCCGCCGGTGAAGTCGGCCTGCAGCACCCCGAGTTCAGCGGCTTCTCGCAGCACGCGCGACCAGGAGGCAGTAGAAAGCTCGCGGCTTCGTGATGTCAGCTCCAGTGGATTCGAGCAATAGACGCAATGCAGCGGGCAGCGGTGAGTGAGCTCGGCGACAAGAGCAAGCGGGTTTGAGATTGGAGCGGTCATCGCGAATCGCTTTGCGAGCACAGAAACAGTAGAACAGCAAATTTGATGCGACGCGTGCGAACCGCTCGTGAGCGCCAAGCACTCGCGCCGGGCACAGCATGCTGCGCCCCTACAAACCCGGCGGCCGCGGGCAGGCGCAAACCTACCGCCGGACGGTTCGCGTCACTCGAAATCGAGGGCGCGCTGTTCCTCGAGGCGCCCGAGATATTCGAGGATATCCTGCTCGATTTTTTGCGGAGCCGCCTTCGAATACAATCTCTGCAGGTCCGCAACGATTTGCCCGACGGTGTGGCTCCCGTCGCAGCGTTCGACGATTTCCAGGCTAGGGCCATTCAATCGAAGCGCGCGTTCGGGCATCAGCAGCACGCGCGAAGGCTGCGTCTTTTCATTCAGGCGGCAGCCCGGTGCGAGACGCGGGCGCTTGCTGGGATCGGGCGTCACGCGGATTCCTTCGCGGGCCGGAACGCGCCGGGCGGCGGCCAGCCCGGCTCGACATAGGAAAAATAAAGCGCGTCGAGCATGGCCCAGAGAATGTCGCACTTGGCGCGCAGGGCGCCGAGCGCCAGCTCCTGCTCCTCGCGGTTGCGCGCGTGCTTGACGACCCAGGCGAGAGCAAAGTTCGCGTCTTCCGGCGCCTGGGTCATGCGGCCCTGAAAATAATCGAGGCCGCTTGAGAGCCACGGGTAGTGTTCGCGCAGGCGATCCACGCGCAAGGTGATGAGATCTTTCGAGAAAAGCTCGGTGAGAGAGGAGGCGACGGCTTCCAGATGCGTGCGCGTGCTGACCAAATCCACGTAGGCGCCGACGGCGTAGCGCGTGGCCGGCAATATCTCGTCGCCGCGAATGGCTTGCTCGCGCGCAAGGCCGGTGGCTTCGACCAGGCGGAGCCATTTTTCGATTCCGCCGGGGCGCGTGCCGTCGCCATCGTGATCAATGATGCGTTTGCGCCAAGCCAGGCGAAACGCGGGGTCGGTGGTGCGCGCGAGAATGGCGGCGTCCTTGATCGGGATGCTGCTCTGATAGGAGTAGCGATTCAGCGCCCAGGCTTGCAGCTGCCCGCGCGTGAGTTTGCCTTCGTGCATGAGCAGGTGGAACGGATGCTGATGGTGGTAGCGTTCCTTGCCGATGGCGCGAAATTGCGCCACGAACTCGGCTTCCGGCAGCATCGCGGTGGATTTGTCGTCGCTCACAATTCGAACTCCATTCCATCATAAGCGACTTCCCAGCCTTCGTCGCGCAGAGCATGGCTCGCCGGGCTCGCTTCATCGAGCGCGGGATTGGTGTTGTTCAAATGAACCAGTACGCGGCGAGATTTGGCGTCGCGCGGGAATTGTTCGAGCAAACCGCCGGGTCCGGAAAGCGGCAGGTGGCCGATTTCGCGCGCGGTCTTACCGCTGCCGCGGACATCGATGAGTTCATCGTCGGTCCAGAAGGTGCCATCGAGCAGCGCGAGATCGCTTTCCTTAGCGCGGCATTTCCAGGCTTCGCTGTGGCCGGAAATGCCGGGCGCGTAAAAAAATCGCTTGCCGTCCTGCACGAATTCCAGACCGATGACAGCTTCTTCCTTTGCGAGAGTCTTTCGGAGGCCATCGCTGACGTAATCCGGATAGGCGCCTCCGAGCGGCGTCGCTTTGCATCTGAGGGCGGATTTCGCGTCATCGCCAACGAAAATGGAGACGGGGCGATCGAGCGGAAGCGCTTCCCAGCGCACCGGCGGCACGGATCGATCGAGGCAGCGAAAGAGAGTGTTTTCTTCGATGAGCACGCGCAGCACGGAGGGCGTGGCATAAATTCGCAGCGGTTGGAATTCGCGCAGATGGAGCAGGCCCATCACGGAGTCAACATCCGCGCTCATCAAGATGATGGCGGAGACGGGCGTGCCGCGTGTCTCTGCGGTTGGGACAAATTCAGGGTCGCCGAGCAGCTGCTGGCGGAGATCGGGTGAGGCGTTGAGCAGGAACCACGAACCTGGAGAGGGAGAAATGGCGACTTGCGCTTGCGTGCGGGGCCGATAACCAGAAAGTCCCCGGCGTGCGCGGTCGCAGTTTGAGCACCCGCAATTCCATTGCGGGAACCCGCCGCCCGCGGCTGAGCCGAGGACCTTAATTCGCATTCAACGACTAGAGTTCAGCGTTGGCGTAGGAGCTGACTTCGCAGTTCAGGTCGACAACTTCGTGCTGAGGTGTGGTCCATTCCATGGTCGTTCCTCCTGGATTAGAGCCAAAACGGTGATTAACGAGACCATTCTAGCGCAACGGCCCTCCCCCCGGCAAGCCCCATTTTGGGGCTGAGGGGACTAGGGTTAGCGGCACTAATTTAGATGGACGGGCGTCCAAAGCTGACCTATCGCCAAGCATGTGCGCGGGGCCAGCATGCTGTGCTCGTACAAAAACACCGTCAATGGCCGAGAAGGGGTCTGCGCGCTAGTGAGTCTGGGTGAGATCTGGCGACGGGTATTCGGGCAATTTGGCGTTCTTGGCGTCGGTGCGCTTTACTTCCAAATCGTCGAAGAGGATCGAAGGGCTGATGACCGTGGTCGGTACAGCACCTGGGCGATTTCCCACGAGGGGATCGCTGCCGGCGGCGACCAGATTGTTGCGAAGCGCGCGGGTGTCGAGTTCGTCGAAGACCGCGCCGCGCACCAGTTCCTGATGACCGTCCTTTTCGTATATCCGGTAAAGCAGACGCGGCTCGTAGTCGTTTCCGCCCAGGGTCTCGGCGTAATAGCCGTAGGCTTTGCCTTCCTGGCGGCAGATATCGAGCAGTTTCTTCTTCAGATCATCGGGCGAGAGAGGTTGTTTGGTTTCGACGATCAGATTTCCAAGGTTGGGCGAGGCCTGCTGGCCGGGCGCGGCGCGGCCGTGCCCGTTCGATTCCGGAAAATCGCGAATGGGCTCGCGACCCAGCAAATAGTTGACCAGCTCGCCGTCTTGAATGACGGAGACTTTCATGGCGCGGACGCCTTCGTCATCGGCTTCATAGCTGCCGACGAGAGTCTTGCCGGCGAAAGCTTTCAGCGTGGGATCATCCACGACCGACAGGAAGTTCGGCAGCACGCGGCTCTTGTAATTCGAGGCATAGTCTCCGGTGGTGCGGATGGATTCTCCCGGGCGCGGCCGCCTTCCCAAGACATTTCCGCCGACCATGCCGTTGAAAATATCGCTGGCGGCATCGGGAGAAAACAGGACCGGACCGCGATAGTCCTCGTCCACCATCGGAGCGTCGCGCAGATTTTTCAGCGTTTCGACCATTTTCGCCGTGCCCGACTCGAAATCCGCGGGCGTGGGCAATTCCTGTGCAGTTGCAGCCGTGAAATACGGCGAACGCTCCAGACGCATTCCGTCCGCTGCCTGGGTGACACCGTCCTCGCTCAAATCGTAGACCGCATAGCCGTCGCGCGTAACGGTTCCTTCGGTATTGACGAAATACACGTTGACGGCGCGAAAGCGCGCGGTGGCCGTGAGCGATTCGAGCTTGAGATCGGTGCGGAACAGAGCCGTGGACTTTTCCAGCGCTTCGCGCCAGGGCCTGGCTTCGAATTCAAGTTTCGCGAGCGGCCGGACCGAGTCGAGAGCCGGTGCGTGGGCAAAATCGTCGAAAGGCTGATCCGCGGTGTACTGGCGCAACGTGGCTTTTTTCTGCGCCAGCGCTTCGCTGGCGAATTTGTATGCCCTGTCTGTCGCGTCCCACAATTGCCAGCGCAACGCGATGGGATCGTTGTCAATCGGCTCAAACGTGGTGATGCCGATTCCGGGGCCGTAGTAGCTGTCCTGTTTGTAGTCCCCCACGCGCACCACCACGCGGACCACACGCGAATGGACGCGCTGCTCCTGGCGCAGCGCGCCGAATGCCGCCTCCGCTTCGTACTGATCCAGGTCGGAAAGGCGATACTCGATGTAGTACGGCGCCGGAACATTTTCCATTTTGAGCTGCGACTTGGAACGATCGAGCTCCTTGCGCATGGCCTGCAGCACAGGGTCGGAGATCGCGCCTTTCGCGCCCTGCTGGCCGCGAGCTGGAGCAGCATAGAATAACAACGGCAGCAGTATCAGAATCCACAGGGGCCGCGAGCGCAGATTTTTGCTGGTGGGCTTCGTCATGGCTTGCTTTCGGGCTTGCCCTCACCCGCAGGCGCGCCTTTGCCTTCGGCAGGAGGCGCCGCATTCTCAAATCCCGGTGGAGGCAGGATGGGCGGTTTCTGCGTGCTCTTGGCGCGCTTCTGCACCTCGATTTGCGAGAACAGCATGGCCGGGGCGGCGGCGGCTACGGGAATCTGCCCGGACTCCGCGCCGCAAATGCCGTTGAACACCTGCAGCGTGTCCCCGGTCAGGATGATCGTGTTCAGGGAGAGCAGCGGCGTGCCAACGATGTCCACGCCGCGCACGAGTTCGTCGGGCCGGCCGTCGGGATAGACGCGCCAGACCATCACCGGAATTACCTGAAAGGCCTGGGGCAGCGCACGGGTGGTCAGCGTAAACCCACCCTGGATGTCTTCGAAGTACAGACCATAGGGTTTGCCCTGTTTCTTGATCTCATCAATGAATTTCTGCCGCAATTCGGAATCCTTCACCGTCTTGGTGGAGGTGACGATCAGATTTCCCTGGCGGCCGGTGGGCATGAGCCCGGGTTGGCGGCGGCCGTGACCATTGGAATGATCAAATCCGGTGATGGGCATCCGTGACATCAGAAAATTTTTCAGGATGCCGTTGTCCACGGCGACCACGCGGGCCGCGGGAACGCCCTCGTCGTCGAATTCGTAGGAACCGGCGAGCTTCACGCCGTTCAATTCCTTCAGCGTCGGATCGTCCACGACGGTGAGGAAGGTGGGCAGGACCTGCTGATTTATTTTCTTAGTGAACGTCTGGCCCTCGCGCTCATCGCGCTGGCGGTGGCCTTCGAGCCGGTGCCCGAGCACCTCGTGGAAGAACACCGCCGCGGCGCGGCCGGATAGCAACGCGGGGCCGGCGTACGGCTCCGCAGCGGGCGCGGCGCGGAGGGCCTTCAAGTCGGCCGAAATTTTGTCCACCTTGGCGATCAGCTCCGCGTCGGACGGGAGCGCATCCGGCGATGGGGCTTGAAAGGTTTCGACGCGCAGCAAATCCATTCCGTCGTCGGCGCGCGATTCGCCTTCGATCACCAGGCGGGTAGTGGCCGAGGATTGCTGCAGCGCCGCGCCTTCGCTGGTAGCGAGGTAAGAACGGCTGGCGCCATCCTGCAACAGAACGACTGACGTGTACACGTCGGGATACTTGAGGAACCCGGCGGAGATTCGCCGGACGCGATCTTCCCAAGGCTTGAGGTCGCGTGCGGTAATCGGCAACGGCGCTCCGGCGTAGGTCTGCGGCGATTCCTTCGAAAAGTCCGGGGACTTATCCTCTTCCGCGGATTGCACGGCCTGGTTGGTCTTCACGCGCAGAAAAGCCGCTGAGGATTGCTGATATTCGCGGTCGGTCAACAGCCAAAGCATGCGGGCGATGGCGTCGGGATCGTCTCGCAACGGCAGAGCGCCGGAAGTGATTCCGGAGGGGCGGCTTTGGGAGTGGGTATTATCGAGCGCCGAGGAGCCTACGCGCATCATCACGTCCACCTCGCGCCGGCGAGCGCTGTTGGAAATAACCAGGGCTCCGCTCGCGCCCGCGATGGTGGTGCCGTCTCCATCGGACACCGCATAACTGAGGTAATACGGGGCGGGATCCGATTTTGCCAGCGCCGTAGTGGCGCGCTGCAATTCGCGCTGCATGGTCTGGAGCAGGACATCGGGCCGAGGCGGCGAAGAAAGCACTGCCAGCGGAATGCCGCAGAGCAGCAGTAGAGAGCAAACGGCGGAACGGAAGTATATGCGCTTCATCTAATTTGTGCGATCAACAGGAATTTTCAATCTAGCACACACACTCGGCAGCCGGACAAGCAAAACGAACCGAGTGTGCGGCAATGTAACTCAGTCTGCGGAAGTGGGCCTCTCGAGCTTGATCTGGCGCTCGTAGGGCACCCCCTCGAGAAGCAAAACGGCAATCAGCCCGCCCACCACCAGAATTCCCGCGAGCGCGTAAGCAGTCCCCGATGACACGCGCGGAACCAGCACGCCAAGGCCTCCGAACAACACCGCCAGGCAGTAGAGCGCCAGGACGGCGCCGCGATGTCCGAGACCAATGTTGGAAAGGCGATGCGCGGTATGGTCCTTGCCCGGCGAAGTGAAGGGCAAGAGCCCGCGGCGCGCTCGGGAAATCGAGACCAGAGTGGTATCGAAAATCGGCACTCCGAGAATCAGCACCGGGACAAGCCAGGAGGCGGGAAAGTGCGATCCCTCCGGGCGTATCTTCAGGCCGAGCGTGGCCATCAGAAATCCGAGAAACATGGCGCCGCCATCGCCCATGAATATTTTCGCCGGGTTGAAATTCCAGCGCAAGAAACCAAGCGCGGCGCCCAGAGCGGCGGCGGCCAAGGTGCGCACCATGGTTTGCCCGTTGAGGCAGGCGGAGAGCGTGAAAAAACCGGCGGCCACGGCGGCGATTCCAGCGCAGAGTCCGTCCATGTGGTCGAGAATGCTGAAGGAAGCGGTGATGCCCACGACCCAAACGACCGTGAGGCAGCCATCGAGGACGATGCCCGCAGTTCCGGGAACAAATTCGGAGAAAACCTGAGCGCGAACTCCGGAGGCAAGCAGGAACAGCGCGGCGACCGGCATGCCGATAAATAGCTTTACCTGGTGATGGAGAAAGCCGCCGTCGTCGAGCAAACCGACCACCGCCAGCAGCGTGGCGCCGGCGAGAATCCCGGCCATCTGCTGATGCGGCGCGCCGCGCAGCGTGAACAGAATGGCGAGCACGAATCCGAGATAAATTGCGATGCCGCCGAGCAGCGGAATCGGGCTCAGGTGCACCTTGCGCGGGCCGGGAAGATCCACCATCCCGTAATGCAAGGCGAGCCGGCGAACCGGGACGGTCAACAGGAGCGAGCCCGCGAGGGCCACGACAAAGGCGAGAAGATCGAGAGGAATGGTCATTGCTGTTGAAACCGTGCGCGGGCCCGATGCGATCCGCAGGCGAGCGCAACGGCGACTAACAGTGCCTTCTCACCATCAAGGATGTTAGGTTCCATGGGAGTCGCGCGCCACCTGCTCGATAATTCCGGCGAATCGCTCAAGTTCATTGACTCTAGCATATTTGCTGCCGGTCTCCCGCGCGCGGCGGCCCATTTCCGCGAGCCGCACAGGATCTCCGCGCAATTCGCGAATCGCGCCGGCCACGGCGGCCGGATCGTCGGGATCCGCGGTTAAACCGCAGCCGGATTCGAGCACTACGCGCGCCGCGTCGCTCGACGCAGACGCAACCACAAGCACAGGCCGTCCCGCAGCCAGAATCGAATATAGCTTACTCGGGACGACGATGCCCTCCAGTCCGCGCTTCACGGTGACAACGTGCACATCACCGGCCAGCATAACGTGCGGCACCTGCTCGACCGGGCGGAATGGCAGAAACCGAACATTGGCGGAGCCCGACGCGGAAGACTGCAGCGCCGCGAGGTTCGCCCCACCCCCTATGAACACCAAACTCGTGTTTTCGTTGCCAAGAATCTCCGCGGCCTTGAGCAGCGTTTCCCACGCGCCGTAGAAACCCAGATTTCCGGCATGCACCACGACAAAGGGGAAGCCGCAACGGATTTCCTGGACGATCTTCCGTACCGCCGGCTCATCGGGGTCCGGCGGTGGCGCCGGCGAGGCGCTGCCGTTGCGAACCACGGCCACTTTTTCGGGCGGAACGCCCTTGGCGAGAATGCGGTCGCGCATGTCGTCGCCAATCACAATGACGCGGGCAGCCTGTCTGAGCGCGCGCCGATGCATCTGTTCCCAGCGATTCACCCACGCGCCCGGACGAACGATCTCGCCGCCGACGGCCATATCGGGATACAGATCCTGAATGTTGTAAACGAACGGGCGGCCGAGCCTGCGCGCCACAAACGCGCCGGCGATTCCCGCCACGGGAGGGTCAGTCATCGCCAACACCAGATCGGGGCGCAGCGCGATGGCCCGCGGAACCGCGAGCGCGAGGTAGGTCAAATAATTCGAGACGCGGCGGCGCATCTGGTGGCGCGGATACGCGGTGGAACCGACGCGTTCGACGACAACGCCGTTGCGCGTGTCGCGGCGGAGGAAAGCGAAGGGATAAAACTCGTCGGGATCGTAGGAGGGGCGGCCGGCGACGACTGTGACTCTGTGGCGCCGAGCCAGTGTTTCGGCCGCTTGCACCGCCATTTTCGCGGTGGCGGACGTGTCGGGCGGATAGTATTCGTTGAAAAGCAGAATGTGCATGCGCAGTTATTTCGCGGGCTTGGCAAACCGGTCGCCGGGCTCGTCGCGAGCGACGGCAACGGACTTCTTCTCCAGAATCCAATTCCCCATCACCAGGACGTCCATCTGCGTGCGGTGAAAACAATCGAGCGCTTCTTCGGGGCGGCAGACGATCGGCTCATTGTCGTTGAAGGAGGTGTTCAACACCACCGGCACTCCGGTGAGATCGCCGAAGGCGCGGAGCAGTTTCCAATACATTGGATTCGCCGAGCGGCTGACGGTCTGCAGGCGCGCGGTGCCGTCCACATGCGTGGGCGCCGGAATTACGGCGCGCTTTTCCGGGCGCACGGGATAGGCAAACGTCATGAAGGGGGAAGGATGCGTCTTCTCGAAGAATTCGCCGACGGCCTCCTCGATGATGGACGGCGCAAAGGGACGAAAGATCTCGCGGTGCTTGATGCGGCGATTCAGAATGTCCTTCATCTCGGGACGGCGAGGATCGGCAAGAATGCTGCGATTGCCAAGGGCGCGCGGGCCCCATTCCGCGGCTCCCTGAAACCAGCCGACAATTTTTCCGCTGGCGATATGGCGCGCGGTCATTTCGACGAGCGCGGATTCTTCACGCTCGGCAATCTCGGCTTCGCCGGATGAGGCGGCGCGATCAACGACGGCGCGCATCTCCGAGGGCGAATATTGCGGGCCCCAATAGGCGTGGTCCATGGTGAATTCGCGCGGACGACCGAGAATCTGGTGATTCACGGCGAAGGCAGCGCCGACAGAAAGGCCTGCGTCGCCCGCCGCGGGCTGCACGTAAACACGCTCAAAGGGCGAGGCATCGAAGACCTTTGCGTTGGCGACGCAATTGAACGCCACCCCTCCGGCCAGGCAGAGCGCTTTTTGCCGGCTCTCCCGCGCCAGGCCATTCCAGCAGGACACGAGTACCTCCTCGAGCGCGGCCTGCATGCTCGCGGCGATGTTATGGTGACGCGCGGTGAGCGGCTCATCCGCGTGGCGAGCTGGACCCAGCCGCTTTTCAAGATGAGGAGAAAAAATACGGCCGAGCACCGGCGTGCTGCCTGCATCGCGCCAGGTCATGTCGGAACCCTGATCCTGATGCGTGAAATATTCGAGGCCCAGCCGAAACGAATGTGAACCGTGGGAGCGGACGATGCGGCGACATTCGTCGAGAAATTCCGGCTGCCCGTAAGCGGCCAGGCCCATCACCTTGTATTCGTCGCCGAATTTCCAGAAGCCGAGATATTGGGTAAGCGCGGTGTAGTACATGCCGAGCGAGTGAGGGAACGCGACTTCGCCGAGGGCGCGCATGTTCGGCCCTTCGCCCGCCGCGCACATGAAGCTGGCGAAATCGCCGAGGCCGTCGGCGGAAAGCACCGCGGCGCTGTCGAACGGCGAAACAAAAA
The DNA here is from genome assembly GCA_963814605.1 of uncultured Acidobacteriota bacterium. Lineage (GTDB taxonomy): Bacteria > Acidobacteriota > Terriglobia > Acidiferrales > UBA7541 > Palsa-295. Next base: position 251,059 of record CAWFDD010000005.1, read on the forward strand.
ACGCGCTCGCAAGATGCGCGCGATGGTGCTCGATGCGATGGAACTGGGCGCGGATGCCGCCGGGCGGGAGATCGAAGGCCGCGGCAAGATCTTCGCGAATGCCGGCGAAGCGCTTCATCACGCGCAGGCGGTCGAGCGCGAACCGGGGCATGCGCACGGCGAAGCGGAGCTTGGTACCGAGGCGCGCCCAGGGGTCGCGCGGGACGGCAATGTGGTCCACTTCCGTCAATTTGGCGCCGGCGCGATCGAGGCAGAATTGAATCGCGCGAGCAGGGAGGCCTGCGGCGTATTTGACGCGATTGAGTCGTTCTTCTTCCACCGCGGCGATCAGGCGGCCGTCCACTACGATGGCCGCGGCGGCGTTCGCGTGATAGGCGTTGATTCCGAGTATGATCATCGTTCTTTAGATGCCGCGCTCGCCGGCGGCAGCCCGTTTTTCACCCTCAGGATATGGCCACCGCTGCGGACTTTTGGCAATCGGCGCCGCTGGCGTCCGTCTCGCCCACGTTTCGCTTCACCCATTCGTTCAGGACATAGAGACTCCAGGGACGCGACCAGGTGGTGCGGCCCGCGAGATAATTCGCCCAAACTCTCTGCGCGAAATTACGTCCCAGATGCGGCTCGAGAGCCGGCGACCACTCCGCCAATCCCGCGGCGACGCGCTTGCCGAGCGCTCCGCGGAGCCAGTTCTCCCACGGAAAAGTGAAGGTGCGTTTCTGCTGCGTGACGATTTCTTCAGGCAGGAGATCGCCGAGGGCCTCTATCAGCAGCGATTTGGGCCGCGTCGAGTTGCGTTTCGCGCTCTCCGGGAGCGCTAAAACATATTCAACGAGCGGTGCGTCCAGAAACGGCACGCGGACCTCGAGGGAATGGCGCATGCTCATGGCGTCGGTATCGCGCAGCAGCGTGTTCAGCATATACGAGCGCAGCTCAAGCCAGGACACGGCGGTGAATGCGTCCATGGAACTTGCCCGGCGGGCAGATTCGGCGAGCCATCGCCACCACGATGAGGCACTCCATGAGGAAAAGTCTGCGTGCATTGCGGCCGCGGCTGCTTGCGGCGTGAACAGCAGGCGCGTGAAGAAATATGGGTGCGACAGCGAACCTGGATCGAGAAAGGAAGCCAGCGCCTTGGGCGCGGCGTCGGGCGTGGCACCAAACAGGGTCGTGCGCGCGAGTGCGGCGGCGAAGGATGCGCGAATCGGCCGAGGCAGGAAACGCGCGACGGCGGCGGCACGCGCGACCTTGGAAGTGGCGCGAAACGAGGCGTAGCCCCCGAATATTTCATCGCTGCCCAGTCCCGAGAGAGCCACTTTCAAACCCGCCTGGCGAGCCGCCCACGAAACGAAGTAGGTATTGATGCCATCCATGCTGGGCTGGTCGAATCCGGCGATGGCTTCCTCGAGCCGCGCGATCATTTCCCGGTCGGAAAGCGTCAGCTCGCTGTGCTCGGTTCGCAAGCGGGAAGCGGTACGCCGCGCGATTTCGGCTTCGCTGAATTCCGCATCGGCAAACGCCACGGTGAAAGTGTGGATACCGGCGCGGGCACGGCTGGCGAGCGCAGCAATGGCGGTCGAATCGAGGCCGCTGCTCAGGAACACCCCGACGGGAACATCGGCGACAAGATGCGTGGCGACCGCATCTTCCAGAAGCGCGCGAACTTTCTGAGCGGGGGCCGCTGCGGACTCCGGCGTGACGCTGGGTGCGTCCCAATAGCGCGTTGGCTCGGGAGCACTGGCCGGCGCCGCCACGCTGATCGAATGGCCCGGCGGGAGAGACGCGACGCCGTCAATCAAGGTAAGCGGCTCGCACACGGATCCAAAAAGCAAGTAAGCCGGAATCGCCGCCGCAGAGATTCTCGCCGGAACGGAGCCGCTCGCCAGCAGCGCGCGCACTTCCGAAGCGAAAAACATCCGGCCATCTGCCAGCGCGTAATAGAGCGGCTTGATGCCCATGCGGTCTCGCGCCAAGAAGACCCGCGACGCGCGGCCGGTGCGGCCCTCGGGCATTTCGATCACCGCGAATGCAAACATGCCGCGAAGGCGCTCGGCGCAGCGCTCGCCCCAGGCTTCATAGGCATGGACGATTACTTCGGTGTCGGATCGCGTGCGAAAGCGGTGACCAGCGGATTCGAGTTCGGCGCGCAGCTCGCGGAAATTGTAGATTTCGCCGTTGTAGACGACTGCGACGGTGCCGGTTTCGTTCCAAACCGGCTGGCTGCCGCCGGGAAGATCAACGATGCTAAGGCGGCGCATGCCGGCGGCGACGGGTGAGGCGAGGAGGATGCCCTCCTCGTCCGGACCGCGATAGACCATGGCATCCATCATCCGGCGCACGATGGACTCGCCAGCCTCCCGCGATTCGATTCCGACAACGCCGCAGATTCCGCACATCAGAGTCCTGCTCCCCGCAACGAAATTCGCGCGAAGGCGCCCCAATCGGCCTCCGCCATCCCCTGCGCCATCGCGGCGAGCATGCGGTCGCGCATCAGGCTCGCCATCGGCAAACCCATGCTTCCCAAGCCAACGAAGCCAACATTCATATCGGGCACTCTCCCGCTGTCTGCAGTGTGTGGTGACGTGCGAAACGCCTCCAGCTTATTCCAGGTCCGGCCGCACGCCCTCGGACCGGAGATTCGTGGTGATGAGGGCGGCATTCTCGAAGTCTGCGCGCGTGCCATCCACCTGGAGCCCGGTTGCCCGGCGCGAGTACTTGTACTGGTGACCAAGCCGGATCATCGGCGCCTCCAAATAACGCCACGACATTTTAGCAACAAGCCAGGTGATTGCTGCCGCGATCACCGTGGCACCCAGCGACGGGAGCGTCGAAATCCCGTTCGCGGAAGGCGAAAGAGCGAAATGGCAAAACCGATTGATGGGCGAATGGATGATGTAGATGCAGTAGGAAATTCCGCCGATGCCGATCAGCATTGGCCACCGGCAAATGCCCGCCCAAATTCCGCGGGGCACGATCAACGCCAAAAGAACAATTCCGGCGAAGAACAAATCAACACAGGAATAACCCCACACGGCCATCGTATAGCTGTACTCCGATTTGCCGGCGATCATCAGATAGCCGATGCCTACGGCAAGCACAGCGAGACATCCGTATAGGCCGTTCAGATGAGCCTGAATCGAGGTCTTGTAGCGGTCCACCCGCCAAACGACCGCTGACAGGACGCCCATCGCCAGGGCGTCGGCGCGGCACGGCGTCAGCATGTAGATGGCAGCCGCGTGAGTGGGGGCCAGGTACCTGAACACGAGAATTCGGATCAAGGGTGCACCGAGAATCGTGAGGATCAGTGACACGACCAATCCGCGCCTTGACAGGAACCGCACCACGGACGGCGCGACCAGATAGAACTGCTCCTCCACGGCGAGCGACCACAGCACGGCGAGCCAGACCGGCCTAAACTCATGGCCCGGGCCCGAAGCCATATTCTGGAGGAAGAGTGCGTACACCGGAATGATGGTCCACCTCCGCGGCATGATCCCTAGCGGCGCCGACCAGTGAACCAGGGGCGTGAACGCGACGAGAAAATAAATTCCGATCCAAAGATAGTAGATTGGGAAGATGCGGTGGATTCGGCGCAGGTAAAAAGTTCGGAAATAACTGGTCGAATCTGTAGCATCCAGAAGAATTCCGCCGATCAAGAATCCGGACAGGATGAAAAAGAGATCCACCCCGCTCCAGCCGATGCGGGAAGCAGCCTGCAGGTAGGCCACGAGAGTGCCCTGCGGCGCGGGCGTCGTCGTAAAAACAAAGTGATAGAAAATCACCAGCAGGATGGCCATACCGCGCAGCCCATCGAGCTGGAGAATGCGATTCGAGGGCGGTTTTGCGGATGGCTCGGCGCCGGCCACAGATCACTCTCTTAAGCTAATCGGAGAAGACACAAAATAAAGAACTGCCCACGGCGTCGCAGCGAAAGCAGCCCATTTCCTGCGTTGTCCCATCAACCCGACGCATCCACGAACGCGTGAAACGCGCGGCGGACTTGCTGGCGAATGCGCACCGGCTGGATTCCGAGACGCCTTTCGCCGTACCAGCGCAATCCCACGCGCAGAAAACCAAGAAGGAAAACCGAGACGAGCGCGGCGACCATGGTTGCCAGCGATTCGCGTTCCATGAGCAGACTGAGCGCCGTGGAATCCTCCCAGCCGGGGAGCACGCGATTGAGGCCGTTCCTCAGGGGCAGTCCGATCAAGCCCAAACGGCCCATACGGACGTGAGCGGTGAGCTGGTAGTTGTCTTGCGGATTGTAATCGCGAATGCCGCGCGTCGCCGCGGAGAAAACCGCGGGATCGCTGAGTTGCTCGCGGGTGAGTAGCCCGCCGTCACTGCCGCGCAGCACGGTGCGATAGACGGGATCGACGACGATCCAGCGGCCATCGATCAAGACCTCCGCCACCACATGCGTGGCCATGCGGCGGGAGTCGAGCAGCAGAAGGCGGCGGACCGCGAGTCCTGCGCTATCGCCCAGATTGAGAAAAGCGTTGGTAGCCGAACCGCAGATTTTCAAAAGCGAGGCGTAATTGAGTGTGTCGAGCGGATCGCGATCCGGCCGGGGATCATCCGGACTCGTGGGTAGCCGCGCCGGACCATTCGCCATCCAGCGCAGAATCGCTTCCGCCTTTTCCTCGGGCGATGACGAAGACGGTATGACCGCGTCAGAAAACCCCTTGAGATATTTGCGCGTCGAATACTCCCAGACCGCCGAATATCCAGCCAGAAGGATCGCCAGGATCAGAAGAATATTGCCCGTGTACCAAATCGTCCGGAAGATCGCTTTGGGGAGACGCCGGCTCTGCACCAGGGAAAGTCCGCGCACGGCATCCGTAATCGCGATGGGATTTCCGTGCACCACGGCCGCATTCGCATCCATGTCCCCAAGGGCGCCGCGCTTGTTGATCATTGTGCGGGCGCCTCCGCGAGACATTGTTCGTAAAGTTTTTCGGTGTCCTCAATAGGCGCGGCCCACGAAAGCGAATTCGCCAATGCGGCGCACCCTTGCCGGTAACGCTGCCGCAGATTCGGGTCTCCGAGCATTTTCTCCAGCGCTCGTTCCAGCGCTTCGCAATCGTGAGAGACGACCATCCCCGCCTGGCCGACATACGGCGCGATTCCGCAGCGATCCGTCACGATTACAGGCGTTCCGCATGCGGCCGATTCAGCCGCCGTGTTTCCGAAGTTTTCATTTTGCGAAGGGAGTACGAAGACATCGGCATCGCAGTACGCCTGCCATTTTGCCTCGTCATACAGCGGGCCGGCGAAACGAATGCTTGCTCCCAATCCGAGTTGATCGGCCATTTTCTTGAGACGCGGCACGAACCCGTCGCGTTCCTCAGGACCTGCGAGAATCAACACGGCATCCGTACCACGGCCGGATCCGGCTCGCCATCGGGCGAACGCTTCAATCAAAAGGTCCGGACTCTTCTTCGAAACCAGCCGGCCCAGAAAAAGTATGACTTTTGCGTCCGGGGAAATACCCTGCGGGCGACGAAACTCCCCTCGTTCGGGCAGGCGCTCGGGAAGCTCGACCCCGTTTCGACGGACAACGATCCGGGAAGCCGCCGTGCCGCCGTCCAGCAGTTCCTGCCTCTCCAGTTCCGCAGTGGCGATCAGATATCGCGCCCCGCCGATGAAGGATTTTCCCCACACGCGGTGGTAAAGACGTTTCATCTGGAGATTGCGAACGATGGGGCGATACATGCCCATCGGCTCGATTACGTAGGGGATTCCCAATCGCCTGCAAGACGAACCCACCGCCGGTCCCAGCAAATTGTAGAGGCCGTAGTGATGGACGAAATCGAATTCCATGAGAGGAGCCCGGCAGAATCCTATCACACCGGGATTGATCGTCAGAGCGCGATAATGGCCGACCGAGGTGAGGTAAATGGCCTCGACGCCGTCCTCTTCCGACCGCCAGCCCCACCGGCAACGCTCGTATCTATTGCCCAGCCCATTGCGCTTGCCGATCCCAAGATCTGCCGTCAGGACCGTCACCTGGTGGCCGCGCTGGGCCAGGCCGCGCGCCAGAGCCCGCACCTTCACCACGGGCCCTCCCAGTTCCTGAAACGGATAGTAGGCCTGCACGACCTTCAAGATATGCACGGCGGAATCGCTTTCGCGCTGGGGCAAAACCCTTCACACATCGCGGAAACAACATGATCGGCGCTGCATTTGGCGAATCGGATTACCGGAACTAAAGGGTCCCGCAAAATAGATCACTCACTCTGCGCTGTTCGACATCAACCGAAAACAGAACCGCAATGCTGACCGCATTTCATGCCGCAAACGTCAGCTTGCGGCGGTAACCGATCGATGCTCAGGGTCCGCCAGCCTCTCACGCCAGAAATCGACTGAGCGGCGCAGGCCGTCTTCCAGACTGAGCTTGGGTCGCCAATTGAGGATGGACCTCGCTTTCGCCGCGTCGCCATAGATTGTTTGAATGTCCAGGGGGCGGCGAGGAATCGTGTTCCACAGAATCTCTCCGCGGAAGCCGGTGATGTCACGAAGTTTTTCAGCAAGCTCGCGAACCGTAATTTTTCGTCCCGTGCAGAAAACGAACACCTCGCCGATGGAGAGATTGGGCTGGCGGAAGCAGCTAAGGTAGGCCTCCACGTGATCGTCCAGGTGCAGCAGATCGCGCTCCGGCGTGGGGTCGCCGAGTTTGACGACGTCGCTCTGGAGCATCTGCACAATCATTCTTTCCACCAGATAATGGGTGTTGTCGCGGCGCCCATAGGTATTGAAGGCTCGCAGAATCGTCACCGGAAATTTATATGCGTTCGACATATAAAGGAGGTATTTCTCGGCAGCGTGCTTGCTCACCGCGTAAGGGCTGTTGGGGGATTGTGGCGTGTCTTCTCGCTTCGGCACCGGGCCGTTTCCGTAGGTCTCTGATGTCGACGCAAACAGAAAATGCCGAAAATGAGGGACCTCACGAAGACAGGATTCGGCGAGATTCACTGTTCCCAAAAGATTTGCGTCAAGGACCTCATTGGGATGGTCGAAGCTGTGGGAGACCGGGCTGATTGCGGCCAGATGAAATACCACTTCGGGCTGCATTTCACGGATTGCGGACTTCACCGCGAAATGATCGCGCAGATCACAATAAAGTACCTTCACCCCTTGGTCCGCGCCCGAAACGGGGCGTCCGGCCACGTATCGCTGCAGCGAATGGAGATCGTTCCCGCCCATTTCCGAGAGGCGCTCGAGCAATCGGCACCCGACGAACCCGGTTGCTCCAGTCACGAGAATTCGCATGCCCGTCCGTTCCTCCATCCCTCACACGAACCTACGTCTGCAATGCGTCGCGCAGGCGTTCACAGAATCGATCGAAACTGAACTCGCGCGCCACCCATTCCTTTCCCGCTGCGCCCATCTGGCGCGCACGTGCCGGGTCCTCGAGCAATTCGACCAATGCCGCGGCAATCTCGCCAGGGTTGACCGGATCCACCAGTAGCCCGTGCTCTCCGGAACGGATGAACTCGGCAGGTGCGCCAACTCGTGGTCCCACGACCGGTTTCCCATGTGCCATAGCTTCCAGGAAAACGATGCCAAAGCCTTCGCCACGCGGGGCACGCGCGTCCAAGTCGGTCCGCGCGGGCATCGCGAAAATACAGCAGCGATCATAGCAGACGTTCAACTCTTCAGGGGAAACAGCCCCTGCGAATTGCACAGAATCGCCGATGCCCAGATCGCGGGCGCGCGATTCGAGCCGTCGGCGGTCGTCTCCATCACCCGCAATCCAGTAGACGGCATCTGGGACACTTCGGAGAACGGCCGGCCAAGCATCGAGCATCGCGTCGTGACCTTTGTAACGTTCGGATGCTGCGATCCGGCCAACCGTAAGCACCATCGGTCGTGACGAATTTTTCTCTTCGACGTATTTTCCCTGCGGCGGATTCGGATCTCCCTTTGGCAACGTAGGAGGCAGGATCGAGAAGCGCGGTTTCTCCAGATGATGCCGCGCAATCGTCGCATCCAACGTAAATCGAGTGATCGTAATTAGGCGCTGCGCGTGCTGCAACGCGCCGAGCTTCGCCGGCGGCAACTCCCCCCAGACCTCGACGCCGTACAGCACCAGCCAGTATGGAATCCTCGCGAGTTTTTCGATCAGGCGGGCGACGGGGGCCAATCCGACGTGCGCGCACACGATCAAGTCGGGAGACCAACGGACGGCGGTCGCGACCGCAGAAACAAAAAAACGCAACTTGACGGACGGTCGCAACGCGAATTTTCCGCCGCTTCGTGCCTTGGGGTCTTCGGCCACGGCAACCATCCGCACGCAATTTTTTCCGAGCACAACTTCGAGCGCGTCCACCAGCGTGCGCGTGTAATTCTGTACGCCGCCTACGGATCTTAGCGAGGGAGCGAGAACCAGCACCCTGCGGTTGGTTTCCAGATCGGCTGTCATGGGCTCTGAACGAGCGTTGGGGCTGTGAAGCCTGATTTCCGCCGCAAGGTTTCCTCGAAAATCGCGGCGAGTTCCCCGCTGCTGCGCTCCCACGTATACGGTCGAGTCGTCGCAGCAGCGTTGGCTCCGAGGCGCCTACGGAGTTCAGGAGCTTCAAACAGGCTTCGGATCAGCGCGGCAAGGGACTGCGCGTCCGTCGGATCATTCAGGATCAAACCGTCCGTGCCTTCCGTAATCAGCGCGGACGCGCCGGCCCTGGCGGAAACGATTACAGGAAGACCGCAGGCCATCGCCTCGGCGGCAGGGAGAGCAAACGTGTCTTCGAGAGAAGGACCAACGTAAGCATCTGCTGCGGCGTAGTAAAACTCGACATCTTTCCGGGGCGGGAGGAAATGCACATGACTCTGGATACCTCTCTCGCGAATCAGCGCTCGATATGGCCGGGGATCTTCCTCCCCCACCACGAGCAAATCCGCCGGCAAGTCGGCCACGTGCTGCAGCGCCTCCAGCAGCACAGGAAGCCCTTTGTTGCGCCAGTCGTTGCCTATCAGGAGAATCGCAAACCGGTTGGAAGGGATCGCCAAGGCGGTGCGAGCGCCATCCCGCAAAGCTACGCGGCGCTCTGGATTGAAGGTCGTGCCATCCAAAGCAGCAGATACAACCGGAAATTCGCCCTCGCGGTGATAGAAGCGCTTGATCGCTTCCGCCGACCGCGGAGCAGTCAGAATCAACTGAATTCGCGGATTTCGAAAGACCACGCCTTCCAGGTATCTGATCAAGCGGTAGTAGAGCCTACGATGAAGAAGCCGGGGCCATCGGCCCACCGGATTGCCAGAGAACTTCAGATCCGAACGGACGCGGCGAACATATTCAGCGAAGACTACATGCACGGAGACAACATCCGCATCCAGGCAATTGATCCCGGCGCTGAAGACCAGATCATATTTCAGTCCGCGCGAACGATCCACGGACCTCGAAACCTGGTTCGCCACAAACCACCAGAGATAATTGAAAATGTGAGGGCCCTTCAGCTTTCGAATTCGGTGCCAGGTGAATTTCGAAAGATCGAGATCCTCCACGTTCTGGCTGTAAATGTGGACTTCAAACTGATCGGTCAGGCGGGCAATCCATTCGACCACCATGCGCTCCGTACCATGGCGTCTGTCGAGAAACGGCGACACCACGGCGAGGCGCGGCTTTTGTTCTGCCGCATTCATGCGCCACTCACCAATTCGAACATCTTGCGCCTCACCTACCGGCACGCTGCCAGATTTCGCCGCCCGAAACGGGCCTTGCGCGATGCTTAGAATCTTGCAGTCATTTGCTCCGGCCACTCAAAACTGAAATCCTCCTCGTCGCGGCCTGCTCGAAGGAACCACGACGGGAGCCGGAGCATTGGCCAGCAAATCAGGCAGCCGAAAGAGAATTCCAAGGAGCAACCACAGATACACATTGGAAACGAAATTCTGGTAAGCGGCCAGCCCGATGTAGGTGAAGAGGTAGAGGAGCATAAATGCGTACCAGACGATGGCGGCGGCAATCGGAAACAGGCGCGTCTCGCGAAGACGGCGCATCACTTTCCATGAGTAGTACAAGACCGATCCGGTCCATAGCAGCCAAAGAAACGGAGCGATGATCCCCATCTCGGTAATTAACTGACCGTAGCCCTCTTCGACGCCCACGTCCAGCGGGCGCGACCCGAGGACCTTGGCAACATATTGTCCGCCCAGAGAGCCGGTCCCGATGCCGTTTCCAAGCAGCCAGTTCGGCTTCTGGAAAGCGTATAGAAGGTTGTCGATTGGGTAGTCCCAACTCCGCTCCACACCCACGTATGCAGGACTACTGGGATCGAGAGTCTCCGTGTAATACGCAATACGTGAACCCGCATCCGTCGGAAAGAGCAGGATCAGAGCGGCCAAGCCGAGTGCCGCCACAATGGCGGTCCGGCGAATCACTTTAATCAGTCGGTACGCCTGCCCCCATCGCCAGGGCGCGCCCCACAGAAATGCAGCGGGAAGGACGACCGCGGTCATGACAGTGCCAACAGCCGTGCTCTTGGAGCCACTCAACAGAGATGCCACGACCACGATGCCAAGCACGCCCAGCACAAGTTTTCGATTGCGGGAAGTGTGAAGTATGAGGTACGCGGCTGCACCCATCATGAGAATGAACATCCAGATCAGGTACTGATCAAACCGGCCGGAGCTCACGAATACCGAGTCGGGCAGAGAAAGCACGCGATTGGACAATGGCGTGACCTTGCTGAGGTTTCCCAAGTCCTGCAGCTCGGGAGCGAGGACCGCGGGATTCAGGAAACTGTTGCCGACGATCGCTTGAATGATTCCCAGGGCGGAGATCACTGCCGCGAGGACCGCGTTGATCACCAGGAATTTTCGCAACTCTGTGTCGTCGCGAACCAACGCGTATCCGACGAAGAGCAGCGGCATGTAATAGAAGTAGACCTTGAAGCCCAGCAAGCCGTATAGGATGCTCGGCGAATTCTGATTAAAAACCTGGATTACGCCCAGCCACACGAACAGGCTGAGGAATATCAGGAACGGCGGGCGAAAAGTCTTCTCTCGGCCCCTGTGCACCTCCACGAAGAACGCTCCGTATATGAATAACAGCAGAATGTCCTTGCCGAAAAACAACCCCAGGCTGTTGCCCATGAATTTCCGTACGAAATCTTCAAACAACATCCAAATGAAAAAGATATAGAACCCCGTTCGCCAAGTGCGCAGCACCGTGGCAACCACCACGCATCCCCCAAACACCAGTGCGCCAAACAGAAGCGTCCGAGAATCGTTGGCAACGATTTTCCCGCCGATTTCCCAGGCCAGCCAGAGCCCGAGGACAAACAGGCTGATCCCTATCAACGCCTGATTTCTCAACGCGGGGATGCGGGAGTTCAGCAACCGATCGTCACCTGGGTGCCGGAAACTCCGGCCGATTTTGCGTCACGCGTAGCACGAATGCATTCTATATCAGCGACCCCGTCCCCGGCGTCCGGAACGGCAACGCGAGTCAGTCCGTTCGCCCATCGAGAACCGGCATCGTCTTCCGCATCCACCGACGCGCGACACGCGTCTTGCCCTCTGTGAATTTAGCGACCAACCAGGCAAAGCCGAGCGTGGCCACACCAATCAACACGCCTCGGCCCAGATTTGCCGGATCCGGCTGCCATCTTTGCTGCGGCACGATCCATGCTCTGAGAAAAAGCAGCAATGGGAAATGCAACACGTACAAACTGTATGAGAATCCAGCCAGTTCGGCTGCAACCCGCCCGTAAGTCCGGCTTTCATTTCCGAAATCCATGTGCAGTACTCCGAACAGGAACAGTGCGAACGCGATTCCGACGGCGAGGTTACTGCCGAGCAGCGATAACCTGCCCGTTCGTGCCGCCGTTAGACACGTCGAGAGCACCAGCACTGCAAAGAGAAAGTAGAGTGCCGACCCGCTTTTTGACGGCAGCGGGCATTTGGAATATGCGATGACCAGAGCGGTTCCCGCCAGCCAGATCAGGAAGCCTGCCAATATCGGCCGTCCCAAAAAAACAGCTACGCAGGCGGTAAGTATCGTCAAGGGAATCGCTCGACGCCAGGACCTCAGCTTCCATGCGATTCCGGCAGCCAACGCTAGCGGGAACAGCACGTAGTACCAAAATTCGTTGGCCAGGCTCCACAGCGGACCATTCGATCCGAAAGTAGGGCATACGATCGTCTGAAGAAAAAACAAGTTGCCGAGAAAGGTTCCGATTCCGAGCCGCGCCTGCACGATCGCGGAGCCGAAACTTTCCAGAGGCTGCGAATAGATACCCGTCGAGGCGAAAACGGAGCCGCCGAGCTTGTCCCATAGCAGGCCGAAAAGCAATCCCGGAATCAGCACCACATAGAGCCGCGACGAGCGGTCGATCGCATAGTCGCGCCACGACCAATTTCCGGATCCCTGCCTGCTGAAGATTGCCGTGGATATAAGGAATCCGCTTAAAACGAAAAATACGAAGACCGCTTCGTTTCCAAATCCGGTAAGGAAGTAAACGGCTTTCAAAAATAGACTGGGATTTTGGATTTGCGGAAAGTCCACGAAAAAAAGAGCCCGCAGATGCCCCCACATTACGGCCCACGCCGCCAATCCGCGAATCAGGTCCAGATGTGCGGAAGCGGTCGAGCCGAAATTGCGCGGCGTGAATCCAAACGATGTTCCGAAGCGGCTGGTACCCGGTGTGTTGACATGTAAGCCCACGGAAATTCAGTAGACTCCCCAATTCGCGCTACGAACTCCTCGGCATTCCATCGACGCCACGGGCCTCGGCTACCCCGAGAATCGACTGGACAAGCGCAGCCAGAACTTTCTCTTGATCCAGATCTTCCAACTCTTGGTGTCGCGCGGCGACAGATCGTATGCGTCAGTCCCAAAAAACACGCTCGCGCCTTTCCGCTTGGCCGCCGCCAGCGCGATCGAAAATGTGGCGCACAGCTAGCCGCACGCCTTCAACCTTCCCTCGCCAAGCATACCCGACGTAGCGATTCTTTCGCCATCCGCGCAGCATCGTATCCACTAGCAGCGAACCCAGCCCCCATGCTCCGCGCTCGCCGATGAGGAACCACCAACCTAGGAACACGAGGCGGCGCCAAAGCGAAAATCGAGTGAGTGCAATATACGTGTAGTTGCGACAGTAGCTGAAGAGGCGGGACCCGCGTCGCTGCCGATCGAGTTCCGGCGCGCGCGGCGCGAGATGATGGTGAACCATCGCTTGCGGTTCGTAGAGCAACCTATAGCCGCGCAGTTTCGCCTGCAGGCAGAGGTCGAGTCCGTACATCGAGGCATCATCAAAGTTCAGCACGGGATCGAATTCGAGCGAAGTGAGAAGCCCCCGCCGCCAGGCGCTGTTCCCTTCCATGACCGAGTCCACTTCAATACTGGCGCCTTCACCCATACTGCTCAGATTGCCCCAATTTTTTCCGTACCACGATACGCGCCCGGGCTTTCCCCTAACCTCAGGCGGCGGCTCGCCTGGCACAATCACTCGCCCGCCCACCACGCCGATCGCTGGATCGGCAAAGTTTTCGACGAGAGACGATAACCACTCGTGCGTCACCGTCACATCATCATCCGCGATTGCCACTAAATCGCTCGACGCCAGCCGAACGCCGGTCTCGACCGGCGGAACATGTCCAGGTTCGGTAACCCACGCCGAACGGATCGTGACGTCCCCATGCGACGAGGCGTCAATCGCCACGATCGCCTCCTCCGTCGCATTGTCTCCCGCCCGGCCGACGATGACGATCTCTCGCGGCAGCCGCGATCCTGCCAGAATTGAGGTCACGCATTTCGTTAGCGCTTCCGGCCGGAGGTAGGTGGGAATCAGGACTGATACCGGAAGCGGCTCGGGAGCCGCGATTGTTTTTGAGCTATTAGTCAATTCCGCTTGAACCACGAAAAACTTCCGCGCCGTAGTAAACGCGGAAAAGGTGACCGAGACTCCCGCCTCGATGCCATCAACGTCACCGCTTTAGGAAGCGCGCGCCAGAATCCACCCATGGCGTTCAGGCGGAACGTCAAACACCGCCTCCGCGACCGCGTAGTTGAATCTCTTAAGAAGTTCCGTAAAGGGCTGCAACGTTTCGTGAATTTCGATGAACAACTGCGGCCGGCATCTAACCAGCGTGTCCGCGGCGCCTTCCAGGGCATCGATTTCCACGCCTTCAATATCCATCTTGATCCAATCCACCCGGTCCAGGGACAATCGCTGCACCAGATCGTCGATGCACACAGCTTCGATCTCTTTGTCGCTTTGGGCTTTTTCGACTTTGTGAAAAACCGGATGACTATCCTGGTGCCAGCCTATGAAACCACTCGTGGACCACGCGGCCAAAGGAAGCACCTGGCAGTTGGTGATCCCATTAAGCGCGAGATTGCGCTCCAGTTGGCGGCGATTCTTGGAATCAGGCTCTAGTGTCACGACTTGGCCGGTTGGTCCGACCGCTCGTGCCGCGGCAATTGAATACGAGCCGACGTATCCGCCAACGTCTATGAAGACTTCACCCTCTTTCGGCCGTACCCATTGGACCGGCTCATATTTCTGAAGATGGATCATGTACTCAAGTGCCGTTTCGTCTTCCGGACAGAACCACGCGCGAAGGGGCTCGCTCCAAAGCGTCTCGCCGCGCAACGACAATGGGTAATCGAACCAATACCAGCGGCTGTGGATCCAACCTCCTTCGGGCATCCTGCGCGTCTGCCGGATGAGACCGTAGACCAGCTTGTTGAAGTAGAGCCGCGCGGAAACGCTTGCTCGTTGTCCCTTGGTCTCGAAAAATGACTTTAACGGCGAATTCGGCGGCGATACCGTGTTGGCGATGGAAATCACGCCGCTAGATTAAACCAGCCGCTCATCTAAAAGAAGCGAGTGATTGATTGAATCCCAGGGCAACAGACAGCCTCCGAGACGCTTCTCAAGGTCGGCCGTCTCGCGGTAGCGCAGCGCAGACCTATTGCTCGCGCTTCCAGTCCCATGCACAATTATTATTCTTCCGGACGTGGACAGGAACATCTTGAACGAAACACGCGCTACCTTGCCGCGAATTCTCATCGTTTGGAATTGGGTCCCCTGCTTCCATCTGGGCGCCGGGATTCTGATGCGCCGTTTGTTCGCCGACTATTCCCCCGATCGGCTCTGGGCGCTGACGAGCAATCAAAGCAAGCGGGATTCCGCGCCGTTCGACCCTTTGCCGCGGCCCGAACACCAGTTGTCGGTACCGGAAATTCAAATCCACCGCCGCCTGATTCACCGACTGGCGTTGCTGCTGAATTACATGCTCATACCATGGACGGTATGGCGCGGGGTGAAGCTCGTTCGCGAGCAGAACATCAACGCGATCTTCACTGTGCCCTGGGACCAATACACCGTCGCCGCGTATTTCATTCACCGGTTCACGGGCCGCCCGCTCTACATGTACGCCATGGACGATCCTGCCGGCGCGCGACGCTTCGCCGGGCTTCGGCCGGTCGTGTACGCCCTGCTGATGCCTCGCGTCGCGCGCGGCTGCAAGCGTCTGTGGGGTGTCAGCGACGGAATGTGCGAGTATTTCCAGCAGACCTACTCCGTGAAATGCCTCCCGCTGCTTCCTTTGTTGGAGCTTGAAGAGTTCAAAGAAAAAAATGTCCGGAAGTCTGATCGCGCCGACGGCTCATTCCAGGTCATCTATACGGGATCAATTTACAGCGCCCAGCTGGACGCAGTACGTCGTCTGGTTCATGTGGTGGACCGGGAACCCTCAAATAACAATGGCGCGCCGGCAAGCATGCTGCTGACGCTGTACACTTCCCTGTCCTCCGCGGCGCTCGAAAAGATGGGGCTGTCCGGCAAGAATGTCCGGCGGAGTGAAGTGCGGCATGAAGACGTTGCCCGGGTCCTGGCCGAAGCGGATGTTGTGTTTCTTCCTCTTTCCTTTGAGCCGGGGATGCGTCATATCGTCGAAACGTCTTTCCCGAGCAAAATCGCTGAATACCTGGCGGCCGGCGTCCCCATCCTGGTGCACGCGCCAGCCTACTCCGCGGCGGCTCGATACTGCCGGGACCAGGAGTGCGCGCTCGTTGTGGACGAGCCGGACGAGGCGGCGCTTCGCGACGGTTTGATGCGCCTTCGCGATGACGCCGCATTGCGGCGCGCGCTCTCCGCGAAGGGACTCGAGGTGGCTGCAAAGAATCACGACGCGAGACGCATCGCACCGGCGTTCCTCGAGCAGATGTGCTAGCTGCTGTTCTCGTACGTCCGGCGGCTCCCGCTCCAAATCACGCGGTTGATGGCGCCCACGTTTCCTTGACCGTCTTGCAGTGGTCGCATACACTACATAATTCGCTTGGGTCCGCGAGGGGCATCTGATGCGCCGACTCCGCCACTAATACAGGCCCGCCTGCGAATACAGAGGAGAACGATCGTTGCCGAAACGTACGTTTCAGCCCCATGTGCGCCGCCGTCACAAAAAACACGGCTTCCGCAAACGCATGAAGAGCCAGGGTGGACGGAAGGTCCTTGCCCAACGCCGCAAAAAAGGACGCCACAGTCTCACGCGAGTCTGACGCGCCGTCGCTCAGCCTGCCGCGCGATTGCCGCGTGGTGCGCCGCGCCGAATACGACGCCGTCTATCGCGAAGGCCGGCGCCGGTCGAGCCGCGAGTTCACTATTTTTGTTCGCCCCAATGGCTTGCAATCCAGCCGCTTCGGATGGAGCATCAAGAAGGCGCTGGGCAGCGCGGTCCGGCGCAACCGCATCCGGCGACGACTGCGCGAAATTCTGAGATTGCACCGACAGGAGATTGCCCCGGGATGGGACATCGTGATTCACCCGCGCAGCTCGGCGGCCACGGCGGATTTCTCAGCGCTGACGCAGGAATTGCTGAAGCTGATTCCTCGCGCGCCCACGCCCTGACCTGCGCTCGCGGCGCAGGCCGCTTCGGCACGCGCGGAAAATCGACTGCGGCCTGGCTGCTGCTCCTGCTGGTGCGCTTCTACATCGCGTTCCTCTCTCCGTTCTTCGGCGGCGCCTGCCGGTTTCATCCATCGTGTTCGAACTACGCCGCAGAGGCTATCGCGCGGCACGGCGCCCGCCGTGGATTCTCGCTCGCTCTCCGGCGCCTGCTCCGCTGCAATCCCTTCGCCAAGAGCGGTTTTGATCCCGTGCCGGACGAGTTTCCGCTCGCGGGCGCCGCCCGTCTGCCCGGCGCGCAAGGTGAATCGCAGTGAAGGAGATGTCGGACCAGACCCGCGGAATTATTTTCGTAGTCATCGTGATTGCGGTCACCTTTATCTGGATGCACTATTTCCAGCCGCCCGTTCCACCCCCGCAAAATCCCACGCCGGTCGCCGGGAAGACTGTCCCCGGTGGAGGTTCAACGCAACCACCTCCTGCGCAAAGCGCGGGCCAGGCGACGGTCGGCGCCGCTCGCGCGACCGCTCCCAAGATTCCGGTGGTGCAGGCGACCGCGGAAAAAAACATCATCGTCGAAAGCGCGCTCTACCGCGTCGAACTGTCAAACCACGGCGGCGTGGTGCGCAGCTGGAAGCTGAAAAAATATTTCGACGATCAGAAGACCCCTCAACCGCTCGATCTCGTCAACGCCGATGTCGCGCAAGAACTCGGCTGGCCGCTCTCGCTGCAGCTCTCCGATCCCCAGCTTGAGGCGCGCGCGAATTCCGCGCTCTACGACGTCACGCCCGGCTCCGAAAATCTGGACGCGCCCGCCGAGATCACCTTTCATTGGAGCGATGGCCATCTCGACGTCACCAAGAAACTGAAATTCCAGCTGGATTATCTGCTGTCCATCGGGGTCTCCGCGTCACTCGACGGCCAGCCGCTCGCTCCCGCCGTCGCCTGGCGCGGCGGATTCGGCGACAAAGCCGCCTATAAGTCCACGCAGTACCTGAACGTTTTTTACAAGCAGGCGGACAGCCTGACCCTGCTGCCATTCAAAAAGCTCGGCGTCCCCGGAAACCAGATTCAGCCCTTTGAACAGTCCGGACCCATGCAGTTCACCGGGATCATGGACCAGTTCTTCGCTGCGACATTTATTCCCGACGGAACCGACCTGGCGCTCTGGCACTGGACGCAGTGGCACCACTTCGTGGGCCCGGACAATCAGCCGGCGAGCGAGCCCGCCGCCGAAATCGCCGTGGGTGCGATGGCGCCCGGTCCGCTGAAGGCGCGAATGTTTGTCGGACCCAAGGATCTCGCGCTTCTTCAGAAGGTGCGGCCGTCGCTCGAAGCACTGATTAACTTCGGCTGGTTCGGTGTGATCGGCAAGCCGCTGCTCTTCGCCCTGCAATGGCTAAACCGCTACATTTCCAATTGGGGCTGGGACATCGTCGTCCTCACGCTGGTGATCAACATCGCCGTGTTTCCGCTGAAGATGAAAAGCTGGCGATCCATGCAGGCGATGCAGAAGCTTGCGCCGGAAATGCGCCAGATCCAGGACAAGTATAAGAAATACTCGATGACCGATCCGCGCAAGAAGGGAATGCAGGACGAAATGGCGGAGCTTTATCAGCGGCATGGCATCAACCCGCTGGCGCAAATGGGCGGTTGCCTGCCGATGCTGCTGCAGATGCCCATCTGGTACGCGCTATGGCGCGTGCTCACCGGCGCGATCGAGCTGCGTCACGCGCCCTTTGTTTTCTGGATTCACGATCTTTCAGCGAAGGATCCGTTTTACATTCTGCCGATCGCCATGGCCATCACCATGTACCTGATGACCAAAATGACGCCGCAATCCGCGGCCGTGGATCCCGCGCAGCAGAAAATGCTGTCGTTCATGCCGCTGATGTTCGCGGCGATTTTTTTCACCTATGCCAGCGGCTTGAACCTTTATATGTTCACCAGTAACCTGGTCGGCGTGGGGCAGCAGTACTATCTGAACCGGACGCGCCCGCTGCCGACCAACAGCAAATTCAAGAATAAGAAGAAACAACCATGACCAACGGTCGGCCTCCATCCGCAAACCGCCAGTCCGGCCGGAATTTTCCGCGCCGCGAACACGCCGCGCCTCCGCCTCCGCTCGATAGCGAGCGCGCCGTTACGGAGTTGCGCCGTTTCCTGGCGCTCGCCGTGCGCGAAATGGGCCTGGTGATGGAATTCGAAATCGCCGCGCCGCCCGGAGACGAAAAGGAAGTGGTCGTCACCTTCAGCGGCGCGGATCAGCATTTGCTGCTCGAGAAAAATGCGGAGCTGCTGCTCGCGCTCGAGCACATCGCGCATCGCTGGCTGCGGCTCGACCCGCGGCTGCACGATCGCGTGCGCTTCGATTGCGGCGATTATCGCGCCACGCGCCTCGCGGAACTAAAACTCTCGGCGCGTGTCGCCGCGCAGCGCGTCCGTGAGACTGGCCAGCCCTTTCAATTCAATCCCATGTCCTCGCGCGAACGCCGCATCGTTCACCTCGAGCTCTCCGGCGCCCCCGGCGTGCGTACCGAAAGCGAAGGCTCCGGCGACCGCCGCCAGCTCGTAATCTACCCCGCGGACGGCAACAGAAAGTAGCTCTTCTGCCGCGTTGTCATCCCGCTAAACCTCAACCGCGTATCCTTCTTTGCCGACATTAATACAAAGCGTCTCGCCCACTTTGTCGGAAAGCCCCGCCGTCTCATGGATGTGCCCGCAAAAAAGGAACGGCGGCTGCTCGCGCTCCACCCACGCGCGCAACGCCGGGCTGCCCGCATGCTTGCCCGGAACGTATTCATCCAGCTTCGTGTTATACGGCGGAAAATGAACCACCAGATGCAGGCCCGCGATCCCCTCGAACGCCTCAAGCGCCGCCGCAATCTCTACCTCGGAATATTCACCGGGCGTTTTGAACGGCGTGATGTTGCTGTACCCAAGCCCCGCCCAGGTGACCGACTTGATCTGCAGCACGTGGCGGTGAAAATCCACGAACCCGTAGCGCCGGCAGAATTCCCGCGTGTCCTCGTGCGTTTCGTGGTTTCCCGGCAGCACCCACAGCCGCTCACCCAGCGGCGCGAGCTCCTGGCCGCAGCGGTCGAGCCCCTTGCGAAACGTCGCCAAATCGCCCGCGCAAATATAAATGTCCGCCGGCTGGGCCACGATGCGCCCAAGCGCCCGCAGATCGCCGTGAATGTCGCTGAAGATCAGGATCTTCACGGATTTTTCTTCGCCGGCGTGGCGGGCAAGGTTGGCTGCGGGATCAAGCGCCTCATGCGGCTCCGCATCATGCCGTTCGTGAGCCACCCTTCTTCAACGATGTCGCCGGAAGCGTTGAACACGACGTCGTAGGTGAACGGCTGTGGACCGCGGCGAGTGCCGTTCTGAAATCGGTTTTCGCCCAGCTCCACCACCTGATGATCGCCGTCCCTGAAGCTGCGAATCAGAGGGAACCGCGCAAAATTCAGGTAGGTCTTCACACTGTCAAGCTGGAGCGCGCGGGCGATAAACTCATCGGGCGGCGAATCAGGGAAAAACCGGAACACCGGCGGCGTCTTCGTCCGCAGGTCGAATTGCGACTCAATAATGCCGTCGGGCGTGCGTATCGCGTCGCCCCAATCGAGCCACGAAGGCGGAATCGGCAGCGCGCCAATCCGCTCGATCACCACATGATTCTGATCGGCCACCGCCTTGGCCTTTAGAATAGCTTCATGGTGCGCCACTGAACAGCCGAAAAGATATACCAGCGCGGCAAACGCTCCCGCCTGGCACCACGCCGCGCGCGTCACCCGGAATCCCCAACCGTCCATCGCAGGTCCAAAGAACAGCGCCGCCAGCAACGCGCTCGCCAGCACCGCAACCCACCAGCGGAAGGGATACCCGGCCACTCGTGTGAGCAGCCACACCAGAATTGCGCCCGCGCTGAAGAGTGCCCACATCCGCCAGGCGCGCGTTCGGCTTTTTTCGGGATCGCGACAGATCCAGGCGGTCACCTGCGGCGCCAAAATGATCGTCGTAAAACTGAAATCAATAATGAACAGCAGATCCCACGCCACGCGCTTGGTTGAAATCGGAAACCACATGCGCGTGCCGAACGACGTCATGCCGTCGAGCACGATGTGGCTGGCGATCCCCACCCCGTATATCAGCGTCAGCAATCCCAGCGGCGGCGATTCCCAATCCTGAAATCGCGGCCAGCGCCGCTTGGCCCATGGAAGAACCGCCCGCGTCAGCAACGCGAGCAGAAAAGCAAATATCGGCAGCGCCACGAAGGAGTGTGTGATCGCCCGGTGATATCTCACGATGCTCAGCGGATCGCGCGAGAACGCTTCCGCAAAGACGTCGATGTCGGGGAAAACCGCGCCCAGCGTCGCCGCAAAGATGGCCACTCGTTCCTGGCGTTTCGAAAAAAATGCCTTGCCCAGGAGCGCGCCCGCGATTCCGTGAGTTACCGGGTCCATGAGGGGTTCAAAACGGCAAAAGTGTACACGATTCGCCGCCCTGGTGCGATGTCCCGCAATACATCGCCGCGCTCTAAGTGGAACGGTCGTCAGGGCACGGCTTCAGCCGTGCCGCGTCATTAAGAGGAACGAAAAGGGGTTTTAGCCCCTGAGGCGCCGATTTGCGAAACCGCCTTCGCTCTCGGCTCAGAGCACTTCGAGCAGTACGAGCGACATATCGTCGGTGGGCGCGCCGTCTCGCCATTCGGTGACGCGGTCCAGGATGCCCTGTTTCATCTCAGCCAGCGGCAGCGCCGCCGTTTCGCGCACGATTTTCTGCACGCCCTCGGTGCCCAGCATCTCGCCGCTGGCGTCGAAGACCTCGCTGATTCCGTCGGTGTAAAGCACCACGCGGTCGCCCGGATTCAAATCCTCTTCGAGCGCCGCCTCCGACGCAACCGCGTCGCGAAATCCGCCCAGCACCATGCTGCGCGATTCCAGCAGCCGCGGCTCCTGCCCCGGAGTCACGATCATCGCCGGTGGATGTCCCGCTCCGGCGAAAACCATGCGCCGCCCGCCCAGGTCTATCCGCGCCGCCGCCAGCGTGAATAGAAACGCCGAATTTCCCAAGCTGCTCAATACGAAACGATTCAGTTGCCGCAGCATCTCGCTCAATGGCGCGCCGCTGCGCAATTGCGACATCGTCTCGCTGTACAGCCGATTGGCGACCAGTGCCGACCCGATCCCGTGGCCGGAGACGTCGCACACCATCAGGTTCAGATGCCGTTCGTCGAGCGGGCTGACCAGCCCGAAATCGCCGCCGATCGTGCGCACCGGATGAAAATACGCCTGCACGCTCATGCCGCCCCAGATCAGCGATTGTGGGGCGAGACTTTGCTGCACGCGCGCCGCCAGCAGCAGGTCCTCGTCGATTTCCGTCTGGCGCTCCTCCAGCTTCATGTTCGCGTGGCGCAGCTCCGCCTCGGCCTGTTTCTGTTCGGAGATGTCCGTGAATGTCACCACCACAAATTCGCGCCCGTCGGGGTCTTCAAATCCCCGGGAGCTTATGATCACCGGCAATCTGCTGCCGTCTTTCACCGGAAGCACGAATTCAAAGCGGTTGTGGCCCGCCTCCTTGCCTCGCTCGATGTGGCCGGCCATGATTTTGCGTTCGTTTTCCGTATAAAAACTCGTGCCGTTGTGGCCAACAACTTCGGAAGCCGGAAAGTTGAACATCGTCTCCAGGCAAGAATTGATGAAAAGAATGTTGCGGCAGTCGTCGAGGACCATCACACCCTCATTGAGCGTCTCGAGGATGTCCTGCATCTGTAAAAGCCACTCTGGCTTTTCTATGCTCATGGGGTCCCTTTTTAGATGCTCCGGGGGGCGAGGAAGCATCTTACCGAATTCACCTCATGGCACCAAATAAGCGCCTGCGGCTGTAGAATGTAACCTGCGCAACGCGCCAATATGACCTCCAACGGAAATGGCAATCCGCCTGGGCCGAAGGGCAAGCCCATCGTGGGCATGGCGCTCGATCTGCGCAGCGACCCCCTCGCCGGAATGCGCCAGATGGCCCGCGACTACGGCGACATCGTCCGCTTCCACGTGATGATGCAGGAGCGCACCTTGCTCAATCGCGCCGACCTGGTCAATCAGGTCCTCGTTATCCAGCACGGCAAATTTCACAAAAGCGAGCTCACCCGGCGAATCACCGCGCGCATGCTCGGCCAGGGCCTGCTGGTCAGCGAAGGCGAATTCTGGCGCCGCCAGCGCCGTCTCGCGCAACCTGCTTTTCACAAGAGCCGCACCAACGATTACGCCTCCACCATGCTCGAGATCGCCGAGGCCCACATCCGCGACTGGCGCGGCGGAGAAACGCGCAGCATCTCCCAGGAAATGACCGCGCTCACCCTCGATATCGCCGTGCGCACGCTCTTCGGCACCACTTTGCCCGGAGAAGCGCACAAGGTGGGCATCGCCATGACCTTCCTGATGCGCTATTCGCTACGCCGCCAGCGGCTGCCGTTTCGCATTCCTGAAAAATGGCCCACGCCTGCGAACCGCCGCGCGAATCGCGAACTCGAATTCATAGATTCGCTGGTCGAGCGCATGATCTCCGAACGCCGCGCGGCGGGAAACTCCAATCACCACAACGATCTGCTCGCCCTGCTGATGGGCGCGATGGACGAAGACGGCACCCAGATGACGCCGCAGCAGCTTAGGGACGAAGCGATGACGCTATTCCTCGCCGGCCATGAAACCACCGCGCAGATGCTCAGTTGGACCTGGTTCGCGCTGAGTGAGAATCCTGCCGTCGAGGCGCGGCTGCACGAGGAATTGCACGGTGTTCTCGGCGGCCGCCCCGCCGGCGCCGCCGATTTTCCGCGCTTGCCCTATCTTCAAGGCGTGATGAATGAAGTCCTGCGGCTCTATCCGCCCGCATACATTCTGGCGCGCGAAGTTGTTTCACCGTGCGAGATCGACGGCTACAAGCTTAAAGTCGGGTCCACCGTGGTGGTCTCGCAGTGGATCACCCAGCGCGATTCGCGCTATTTCGACGACCCGGATGCGTTTCGCCCCGAACGCTGGCTCGATGGCCTGGAGAATCGCTTGCCGCCGGGCGCCTACTTTCCGTTTGGCGACGGCCCGCGCCGCTGCATCGGACAGGGATTCGCGCTGCTTGAAGCGGCCATCGTCACCGCAACCCTCGCGCAGAAATTCAGTTTCCGCATGGTCCCCGGGCATCCCGTGATTCCCGAGCCTCTCGTCACCCTGCGCCCTCGCCACGGCATCCAGATGACGCTTCACTCGCGAAATTGATTCCCGAAGTTAGTGCACGAACTCGCCGGTCCCGCCGCTCGCCCACGGATTGTATGTCAGAAAAAAGTGAACTCGATCGCGCGCCGGCGGATGGTCGTACGTCATCAACACGTTTAACGGACTTGGGTCGGGATACTCGAGGTTCGTTGCGCCCAGAATTTCAAACGCCTGCGCCGCCACCTGACCCTGATCCGGGATCAGCCCGTGCGTCACCTCCAACGCGTATTGATCCGCTTGATGCTCGAAGTAGCGGCTGACGGCGTTCGAAATGGGAGATCCAATAAACGAAATGATGCTCAGCAGCAGGAGCAGCGCCGGCAGCGACGCCAGATCCTCAACACCGCGAATCCCCCACCCCGTCCCCCACCGCCCCAGCAGCCATCCGAGACACCGGTAGCCGAGATAAAAAACAATGAAGAGCCCCACCGCGGCGACCAACAGTCCCTTCGGTATGTGATTCAGCACGTAGTGCCCCGTCTCGTGTCCCATGACCAGCGTGATTTCCGGCGTGGTCATTTTCGCCACGGTGGTGTCGTACACCACCATGCGCTTGGAGGCCCCGAACCCGGTGACGTACGCGTTCAGGTCGGTGCCTTTCACCGCTTCGCCCATCAGGAACATCCGCTCCGGCGGAATATTTTCGCCCGCCCGCTGGACCATCTGCTCGAGCGAAGCGGCCAGCTCCGGATCTTTCTGCGCCAGCGGTTCGAATTTGTGGAATACCGGGTCAATCACCAGCGGCTGCAAAAATGTCAGGCACACGATCAGCGGCAGCGACGCCAGCCAGAAATAAAACCACCACCGCCGCGGGCTCTTCCGAATCACGGCGTAGAGAATCAAAATCCCGATGATGCCCATGATCACGCCGATGAACTCCCCCTTCGTCCAGTCCCACGCCCACGAGCCCCATCCCTGCACCGATAGGCCGTAGCTGCGCGAAACCGCGTGCTCATAAATTTCCGGAGGAAGTCCCAGCACATCCATCGTCAGGATCAGCAGCGGCGAAAATACCAGCACCTGCGCAAACCATTTGCCCGACGCGCCCTCTGCCCAGTCGCGGTATTTCGGCGCAACCTTCCAGCGCAGCATCAGCCACAGCACCACCAACCCGTAAATCGTGCCGCCGAAGATCAGCGCCAGCCGAATCCTGCTAAGCCGCTCCGCCTTCTGATAGACGTCCGGCGGCAGCGTGTACTCCGTCACGATTTTCGCCATCTGCTGCTCGTGCGCCTCCGGCGTGCCCGGTGCCGGCTGCTCTTGTGGCGCGGGAGCGATCGGCCCCGGCGGCGCCTGAGCGAAGGTAACCCGCGAATGCATCAGCAGCGTCAACGCGATAGCCGCAAGCAGGACTGCGAACCGTTTCATCTTTCCCCCATTTCCGTCTCAGACGTAGCGCGAAAGTATCTCGTTAGCGCGAGCCGCGTGCAATGCCAATTCGATCACGGTTGGCATCCCGAGCAACCAACGAGAGCCGAGGAACTTTCGCAACCCGCCTCGCCTCGTCCGTTTGCTCGTATAGTTGTTGGGTTTATCTCCCTCGCCCTCACCCCTCATCCCTGCCTCATCCTCGCCCCCTGCCCAAATCTCTGTCATAATGCCGCCACTATGACAGCCACAACCGCAAGCGCCGTACCCAGCGTCAATCGCCAATTCACACTCGCCGCGCGTCCCGTGGGGATGCCCAAAGAGTCCGATTTTAAGCTCGTCGAGGCGCCCATCCCCGCCCTCGCCGCGGGACAAGTCCTCCTGCGCACCCAATTTCTTTCCGTGGATCCCTACATGCGCGGCCGCATGACCGGCGTGCGCACCTACGCCGATCCCGTGGACATCGGCCAGGTGATGGTCGGCGCCACCGTAGGCCAGGTGGTGCAATCCACGAATCCAAATTTTCGCGTGGGCGATTCGGTCGTCGGCTACTGGGGCTGGCAGGAATTTTCCGTCTCGGACGGCCGGGGCTTGCAGAAACTCGACCCCGCCCTCGCTCCCATCTCAACCGCGCTCGGCGTTCTCGGCATGCCCGGAATGACCGCTTATTTCGGATTCCTTGAAATCTGCCAGCCGAAGCCGGGGGAGACGGTCGTCGTCTCCGGCGCCGCCGGAGCGGTCGGCTCGCTGGTCGGCCAGATCGCCAAAATAAAGGGTTGCCGCGCCGTGGGAATCGCAGGTACCGACGAGAAATGCGCCTGGCTCACCGGAGAAGTGGGCTTCGACGCCGCCTTCAATTACAAAACCACCGAAAATCTCTTGGTCAAGCTGAAGGAGCTTTGCCCCAACGGGATTGACTGCTACTTCGACAACGTCGGCGGCCCGATCACCGATGCGGTCATGCCGCTGCTGAACGTCTTCGCACGCATCTCCATCTGCGGCCAGATTTCCCAGTACAACGCCGTCAAGCCCGAGCTGGGTGTGCGCCCATTCATCTTTATGCTCGGCAAACAGGTTCGCGCCGAAGGGTTCATCGTCTCCCGCTGGATGAATCGCACCGCGGAAGGCGTCGCTCAAATGGCGCAGTGGATCAAGGAAGGCAAGCTGAAATACCGCGAAGACGTCATCCACGGCTTCGAAAACGCCCCCCGCGCTCTCATCGGCGTCCTCCAGGGCGACAACACCGGCAAAATGTTAGTCGCGATGCAATAAGCATCGCGACCCTGAGCGAGCAACACGATCTCGCCGCGCGCACGTCATTCGCCCCCGACACGCCCTACTTCAGCGGCAGAGTGCTCTCAGGATCAGGCCGGAAAATAATGTACCGAAGATCCCCATCCTGGCTGCTGAACCAATGCGGCGTGCGCCCGGGAATGATCACCACATCCCCTTTGCCCACTTTTTGACTCACCCCGCCGTCAATGCGGCTGCTCTGGAACGTCGTGCTCCCGGGCCGCAGAGGTTTCGGGTCGGGAAGCGTCCCGCCGGTCACCAGCGTCGCGTTGCCGTCCAAGATGTAATAAATCTCGGTCACTTTCGTTTCGTGGATGTTCGCTTCTTGCGGAATCGTCTTGGGCCGGAATACTCCGTACACGCCGACGTGATATCCCCCCACATCCACTATCCGAATGGGCTTGTCGCTCACGATGTCCCGCGGCAGCGCGTTGATGAACGCCTGAATATCGGCGTTCGCGACCAGCGTCGCCGGAATCGGCGGCGTCTGCGCCGCAGTGAAAAACGCCAGCAACAGCAGTGGAAGCACAACAATCGTTCTCAGCATGGAACTTCACCTCCGTCCGAAACACAGCCTTAGCCGCCCTTGTATCACAAATGATCCCCACGCGCCTGCTTGGCTCAGCCTCCCAAGAGTCGCTCTGGATCGACGGCGACTATATCAGCGTCTTGCGCTACCGGCGGCGGGCGGGGTGGTTGGGGTCGGTGAATTCGAGCAGTTCGATCGGCGCGCCGTTTTCGACGATGAACGCGACGCGGACTCCGTCGGATGGGCTGTTCGGAGGAATCAGGATTTCGCGGCCGGCAAGCTCGGAGGCGAGATCGGCCACTTCAAACGCGACGTGCGGAACTTGCCGGACGAGATCAGGGACCGCCGCGTCCGCTTCGAAACGCATCCACTCCACGCCGAATTCGCTTTTCTCGTGGCTGACGACAAACGCTTTCAGGTGTTTGAAGTGAGTCTCGCCAGGCTTCGCTTCCGTGGTGGGAATCCCGATGTGATGGTACCGCCGCATGGTTTTTCGCTCTCCGTGGAATTTGCACAAATTCTACTTGAAATTTCCCGCCGGAAGCGTGGAATCCTCACCGACGGAGAGCGGCGGCCGGCGCAGCCTTTAAAATCTTAAACACAGCTGACTCTGTGGATCAAACGTGCGTGATCCCCACGATCACCGCGGAGTTCAGGCGGGTGGCCCACCCTACAAATTCCGATATGTGTCGGACTCCACGCACCGGATCGGCACAACTCTGAAACTCGCGCGCGGTCCGATCGACGCAGCAGCGATAGGAAAATGCTCGGCGCAAAATAAAACGGGAGGCGAATGCCAAAGGCATCCACCTCCCGGGGTGGGTGGGGTTTGTTGCCGAAAACCCAGAATGGGATTTTGGTGTTCCCGCGCCTGGGCCCCTCAGCAAACCGGCATTCAGCCGGTGCCACGTGTGCCTCCTTGTTACCACGCGGCCAGAATTGGTGTCAACCTTATTTCTGAACGCTCAAATGGACGTGCTGATCGAGTGTTTCACGAACTTTGCGCGCCAGATCGCGCGGCGAATACGGCTTTTGCAGCACCGGCAGGCCGTCCGCTTGGACTTTTTGCACCTGAGCCATGTCCGCGCTGTAGCCCGTCGCAAAAATCACCGGCAAATCCGGATTCTCCTTGCGGATGCGCTCGTACACCTCCGGCCCGCTCAGCTTCGGGAGCATCACATCCAGTACAGCCAGATCGATCTGCTTGCGATTGGCGTGAAAATTCTGGACCGCCGTTTCACCGTCCCTCGCCAGCATCACGCGATAGCCCAGCTCGGTCAGCGTTTCAACGGCGAGCTGGCCCAGGCCTTCGTGATCCTCCACGATCAGGATCGTCTCCGATCCCCGGCGCGCCGGTCCCGATTCCTCGACCTTGTTCGCCGGCAGCGACGCGTCCGTGCTCACCGGGAAATAACAGCGAAACGTGCTGCCCACCCCGAGCTCGCTGTTCACCTGTACGAACCCGCCATGCTGACGGACGATGCCGTACACCGTGGCCAGGCCAAGCCCGGTTCCTTTTCCGAGCTCCTTGGTGGTGAAGAATGGCTCGAAGACGCGGTCGAGCGTGGCCGCGTCCATGCCGGTTCCGCCGTCCGTGACGGCGAGCACGGCGTAATTACCGGGGCGAGCCAGCGGCTGCAACGTGCAGAAGTGCTCGTCCAGCGTGACATTGGAGGTCACGATGGTCAGCGAGCCGCCCGCAGGCATGGCGTCGCGCGCATTGATGCAGAGATTCATCACCACTTGCTCGACGTGCGTCGGATCGGCGCGCACGACGGCCAGATCCGGGGCGAGCGTGGCGTGGATCTCGATATTGCTGCCGATCAGCTTTTCCAACAGGCTGAGGGTGTCCACGACCGTCTGGTTCAGATCCACGTTGTGCGGCTCGAGTATCTGCTTGCGCGCGAAGGCCAGCAATTGGCGCGTCAGCGCGGCGGCGCGCTTGGCCTGCTGCCGCACTTTTTCGAAGTGCCGATGCAGGCGTGAATCGGCCTCGGTTTCCTCGATGCCCATGTCCGCCCATCCCAGGATTGCACCGATCATGTTGTTAAAGTCGTGCGCGATGCCGCCGGCGAGCTGGCCGATGGCTTCGAACTTCTGTGCCTGGACCAGTTGTTTTTCGAGGGCGATACGCTCGGTCACGTTTTCGACGGTCACTTCAACGCACTCGGATTTTCCATCGGGATCCATCGCCGTGCGGCCGGTCATGCGCACGGTGATCACATTTCCATCCTTGCGTTTCCATTCTACGGTGGCGTTCGCCTGGCCGTGGGTCATGTACTCGGCAACGATTTTGGCCTGGTCGGCCGGGTCGCAGTAAAGCTCCTTGGTGAAGCCGACGGCGAGAAGCTCCGCAGCGGACTGGTAGCCGAGCATCTCCGCCAGCGCCGGATTCGCATGGAGGAGCCTTTCGTCCGGTTCGGTGGTCAAGAAAATTCCGAACGCAGCGTGATCCACGAGAACGCGATAACGCGCTTCGCTGTCTCGGAGAGCCTTCTCGGCGCGCTTGCGCTCCGAAATGTCCCTGATACTCCCGCGCATCAGGCGGTGAGTGGCCGAAGGCAAGCGCACCAGTTGCATTTCCGCGGGGAATTCCTCGCCCGCCGAGTTGCGGCACATCCATTCGAACGACGGAGCGTCGCCGTTCATGGCGAGTTCGATTTGCTCGCGCGATCCGGACTCCGAGGTCCATCCGCCCGGTTGACGCGGAGGGCTGATTTTATCGGGGCCGCTGTGCATCAGTTCATCGCGGCTGAGGCCGAACAAAACCGAGGCCCGCGCGTTGCAATCGACAAACGTATTGTTGTCCACATCGAGAACCACAATCGCTTCGGGGGCGTTTTCAACCAGAATGCGGTAACGCTGCTCACTTTCGCGCAAGGCCTCCATCGCTTTCACTTCTGCTTCGCGCAGGGTCTTTTCTTCCTGCGCGCGCATCAGCGCCATGGGAAGGCGCGCGATCTGATCTTTCAGGACGTAGTCGGTTACGCCCATCTTGATGCAATTCACGGCAAGCTCGTCGCCGAGCGTCCCGGTCAGAATAATCAGCGGAACCTGCGGAAATTTCTCGGTGAGGAGAGCGAGGGCATCCATTCCCGTCCAACCCTTCATGCGATAGTCCGATATAACCGCGTCGAAGGAATTCGCGCGTATCTGCTCGATGAACTCCTCTCTGGTCGTCGCTGTTTCTGCCTCGAATTCCATTCCCGATTTCTTCAGAGTGTGAAGACACAGGTCGAGATCGTCGCGATTGTCATCGGCGATCAGCAGCCGCGTGGACTTCACTGCAGCGGTTTTTTCCTTTGGAGGTTTCCGGGCCATGGCAGCTAGTTGCTCCTACGTCATACGAAATGCCGCGGCCGGCGGTTTGCTGTTGACCAGCAGCCAGTACAGGCCGAGCTGTTCGACGACCTTCTGAAACTCGGCGAAATTGACGGGCTTTTGAATATAGCTGTTTACCCCCAGCTTATATCCGCTGACCATGTCCCGCTCTTCCTTCGACGAGGTAAGGATGATCATGGGAATGGCCCTGGTGCGCGAATCGGCCTTCGCCTTTTCGAGGACCTGCAGGCCGTCCACCTTGGGCAACTTCAGATCAAGCAAGATCAGCCGGGGCGCATTGTCGAAGGTCCGTGCGGAAAAGGGGCCGCGGCAGAAGAGAAAATCGAGCGCCTCCTCGCCGTCGCGTACGAGCCGAATGCGATTGGCGGGTCTGCTCTTGAGCAAGGCGTGCATGGTCAGTTCCGCATCCGACGCATTGTCCTCAACCAAGAGTATTTCGATGACGTCAGATTCGGCCATGCTGCGTCTCCCTTGCGGCACTCATCGTTGCCGCTTCCGGCGAGCGGCCCAGGGTGAAGGTGAACGTGGAACCGCGTCCCAATTCTGATTCGGCCCAGATTTTGCCGCCGTGGCGATGAATGATGCGCTGTACCGTCGCCAACCCGATTCCCGTGCCCTCAAACTCCTCCTGGCGGTGCAGGCGCTGGAACACTCCAAAGAGCTTATCGGCATACTTGGGGTCGAAGCCCACTCCGTTATCACGGACAAAAAACGCCGTTGCCCCGTCGATTTTGCGCGTACCCACTTCAATTAGAGCGACTTGGCAGCCGCGCGTGAATTTCACGGCATTGGACAGAAGATTAAGGAAAACTAACTTCACGAGTCCGGGGTCGCAGTCCTGTTCCGGCAGGGGCTCGATCCGGTACTCGATTTCGCGCGTGTCCGGTTCGTCCGGGAGTTCGGCGACGGCCTGGCGGACCAGGTCGTCGAGCTTTACTTTCTGCTTCACCATCTCGCTGCGACTGATTCGCGCCAAGTTCAGGAGGTCGTCAATCAGGTGGCCCATGTTAGTTGCCGAGACAAGAACGCGTTCCAGATAGCGCCTGCCATCCTCCGTTAACTGGCCGGAATGTTCGTCTCTCAGGATGCGCGCGAAGCCGTCAATGTGACGCAATGGAGCACGGAGATCGTGAGAAACGGAGTAGCTGAACGCTTCGAGTTCCCTGTTAACGACGCCGAGTTCCGCGAGCTTTTTTTGCAGCTCCGAATTCAGGCCGTGAATTTCGGATTCCGCCCGGTGCCGCTCGGTGACGTCGCGTATGGCGCTGGAGACCAAGGTACCCGCTTCGGTTTGAAGCGGGCTGAGGCTGATTTCGACCGGGAATTCGGTTCCGTCCTTGCGGCGGCCATAGAACTCCAAACCAACTCTCATCGCACGAGGGCGGGGCGCCTGGGAATAGCTGCGACGATGTCCGGCGTGTTGGGTGTGGAATCGCTGGGGGACCAGGATTTCAACAGCCTGCCCGACAAGTTCTTCACGAGAGTAACCGAAAAGTCTTTCGGTTTGGGCGTTCACGAGCTGGATGTGGCCGGCGTCGTCGACGATGACCATGGCGTCAGGCGCGGATTCGAGAAGATTGCGAAACTTGTTTTCCTCAATTTTTCTAAGTGTGATGTCGCGGTTGGATTCCAGAATCGCTACAGGATTGCCCGCCAGATCGGATCGCAGGGCCCAGCGGCTGGAGACCACCACGGGGGTGCCATCGCGACGCCGGTGCACGAGTTCGCCTTCCCAGGAGCCTTTTTCAAAAACATCGGTTTCGATTTCGGCCAGCGGTTTAGGAAACTTCGTCTGGAGAAGTTCGTGGCTGACTTTCCCCCGAGCTTCATCCTTTTGCCATCCGTACAATCTTTCGGCCGCGCGGTTCCAGTAAAGGATGCTCCTTCCGGGGCTCCGAACAAAAATGGCGTCCTGGGTTAGCTCCAGCAGTTCCGCTTGATCGCGATAGTTGGCCTCGCTGATCCGCAGATCAAGCTCGACTTCGCGGCGATCGTGAATTTCCTTTTCGAGCATGGCGTTCGCCTCAATCGACGTTTTAGGGTTGGGGAGACGGAGGGCCTCGGGCACCAGGCGGGCCAGGAAAACGGCAGTGGCGACGGAGGCGACGGCGGTGATGGCCTTCAGGAAGCCGGCGATCCAATAATCCGCGTGCCAAAGATTCCAAACCTCCATGAGGTGGGTCGAACCACAGGCGACGATGAACACACCGAAGAGGACAAAAATCCAACTGAAGGGAAGATCGCGGCGCTTGCGCGCGAACCACAAGAGCGAGATTGGAATGGTGAAGTAGGCGAGAGCGATTAGCGCATCGGAGACGACGTGCAGCCACACCAGACGGGCATTCCAGAGGTAGCAATAGCCGTGAGGCATGAATCCGTTTGAGCCGAATAGTTGGCGAAGAAATTCCAAGCATCTCCTCCCGCGGGAGCGCGCATGGCGCCGCCGCTCAAACTTTCAAAGCGAGTTCGAGTGCGAGAAGGAGAGGGCTTCCGGCGACGAAAACGAACTTACAAAACGGGACGGCCGACTGCGACAGAGGCCATTCAGAAGGGAACTCTATTCTGAGCTAATGAGAGGCGAAGTCAAGCTGCGCAAAACTGGGAAGCACGCGAGAGTCAATCGCGAGCCGCAAAGCGCCCTTTATTGGCCGGTTGACGGCTGCGGGGGATGGCTGGTGAAGAATTGGCCGATTTGCCCGGCGAGTTGGGCCAAACCCGCATTCACGTTGCGGTCCTGCGCCTGGACCACGTCGGCAACCGCCTTCCCGGTGACGGGCTCGTCATGCGCGTAAGCGCCTGACCATACGGTGATGCGGCTCTTGGGATCGAACAATTCCAGCTGGATAGAAAAACGGGCCGCAAGTCCGGGCGCAAGCACGTCGTCGAGCGCGTACAGATGGCCGCGGACGATGTAATCCGCGCGCTCGGCACTGTTGAGCCGCGCAACCGAGCGGTAGGCGCCCGTGGAGCGCAGCGCCTTGATCACCAGGTCCTGCATCATGTCGGCCGGAGGCGAGGCCCAGCGTTCGTACTCATAGGTACCGAGCTGCACCGCGCCGCTGCCATAGACCAGACGGTCGGCGCGATACAGGTTCGAAGTACTCAAGCGGGAAACCAAAATGGAGATGGGAAACTGCGGCGAGGCCGAAGCGGCAGGCGCCGGGCCGGTATCGAGCACGTAGTACTTCACTGGCCGCGAAGCGCCGCAACCTGCGACAACTCCGGCGATCAAAACGATAAGCGCGGCTTGCTGGATACGGCGCGTGAACACGTTACGTTCCTCCTGTTCCTGCAGCTACTTGGGCGGAGCCTGGCCTGGCTGGTGGGGCTTGACGCCCGATGCGCGAATCAGCGTGTAAGGCCGCGTCTTGATCGTTTCCGTAAACTCGTTCATGTTCTCGGTGATGGTTCGCAAATTGGCGATGATCTCGTCCAGGTTTTCGGTGTTCGCGCCGAGAGTATTGTTGAGCTGGGCCGTGAGAGTGACCACCTGAGAGAGCGAGGTGCGCAGATCCTCAATCGCCTTTTTGAGATCGGGGCGATTCTCGGCGATCAGGGAGTCCACGTGCGACAGGGTGTCATCGGCTTGCGCGGCGGTCTTGCGCAAATCGTCAATCAGCGGGCTGAACTTGGAGCTCGCGGCATTCACGTTGTCCAGCGTGTTATGGAGCGCGGCCCGATTTTCAGCCAGCATTCCATTCAGGTTCGCCAGAGATCCGGAAATGTTCTGGCGATTGCGGTCGTTCAACAAGTCGTTGACCCGATTCAAGGTCTCTTTCAGGTCAACCACGCGATCGTTCAGATTACCGATCAGGATGTTGGCGTTCGGACCCAAGGTGGAAATGGTCGCGGCAACATCCGCGAGGCTGGTGTATTCCTGGGATTTCAGGACGGCATTCTTCGGTGCCCTGGGGGCGCTGAGAGAGCCGAATTTTATCCCCAGATAATTGTCGCCAAGCGGGCTGTTGCTGGTGATCAACGCAATGCTGTCCGTCTTGACCGGCACGTCAGGCTGCACCGAAAAGTCAATTTCCATTCGCGTGGCGTTCACGGGATCGCTGTAAACCTTTTGGACCCGGCCGATCGGAGGTCCACCCGCGAAGCGAACTTCGGAGCCCGGAGCCAATCCGCCCGCATTCTCGAAATAGGCTTTGTAGGGGACAGCGTTACTCCCCAAAGACCCAGAGAGCAGAAACACGGTGCCGACGAGCAGAGCAGCAGCTACCAGGGTGAACAGACCGACGAGTGCTTGCTCCGTCTTCGCTTCCATTTGCTTCCTCTTAATATGGCGTTAGAACGACCGCCCCGTTTGCGCTCCAACAATCGCTGCCCGGTTCCGATACCCCCTACAGCGTGCGCGGGAGTATATCACGCGCACCGAATTTACAAAGCTCAACGACGCTGCGGAGCGACCTCGCCCGTCAGCATCTGCAGATAGTCGAATTCCGCCGCGACTTCAGGCTCGGGAACGCGATCCAGAAACTGGCGGACGCGCGGAACGGTGCTGGCTTGCAGCTGCTCAGGCGTTCCGCTGGCGGCGATGTTGCCCTTGTCAACCAGAATCATGCGATCGGCGATCAGGAACGCGCTGGCGAGCTCGTGAGTGACTACCAGAATGGTCATCTTGAAGGCTTTCTTCAATCGCAGGATCAGGTCGTCCAGGCCCGCAGCAATAATGGGGTCGAGGCCGGCGGAAGGCTCGTCGAAAAACAGGATTTCCGGATCCATCGCCATCGCCCGGGCGATCGCGGCGCGTTTTTTCATGCCGCCGCTCAACTGCGCCGGCATGTAATTCTCAAAACCGGTGAGGCCGACTTGATCCAGCTTCAGGCGGACCACGATGTCTATCGTCGATTCATCGAGCGGGGTGTGTTCGCGCAATGGGAGCGCGACATTTTCGCCGACGGTCATCGAGCCAAAGAGCGCGCCGCTCTGAAACGACATGCCCATCCTCTTGCGAAGCTCCTCGTGTTCTCTGCCCGTCATGGCGGCGAAATTCTTGCCGTGAATCCAGATTTCACCCTCGCTGGGACGCTCGAGTCCCACCAGCGTGCGCAACAAAGTGCTCTTGCCTGAGCCGGAGCCTCCCATGATCACCAGTGTCTCACCGGCTGGGACTTGGAAGCTGACGCCGTGAAGAATCTCGCGCGTGCCATAGCGCACGCGAAGGTTGCGAACATCAATGGCCGTGCCCTCGCTTCCACCAGCAGTACTTGGTTTCGAAGTGGGCTGGGCGGGCATCAGTTTTATTTCAGAGGTGCGGTGAAATAGAAGATGGCGGTGAAGACCAGGTCCACCAGAATCACCAAGAAGATTGATTTGACGACGGCGGAAGTGGTGGAACGCCCCACCTGTTCGGAGCCCAGGCCGGTCGTGAAACCTTCCTGGCAGCCAACGGCAGTGATTACGAGGCCGAACATCACGCTCTTGATCAAGCCACTGACAATATCGCGGCGCACGAGAGCGTCCAGCGTGGCACGCATGTAGGTGGTCCAGGTAAAGCCGGCGTCCGTGACGCCGAAAACGCCGCCCCCGAGGACGCCCATGAAATCCGCCCAGGTGGTGAGGCAAGGCATCATCAAGACCATGGCCAGAAATTTGGGCGCCACCAGAAAACGAACCGGCTCGATGGCCATGGTATCCAGAGCGTCGATTTCTTCATTGACCTTCATGGTGCCGATTTCGGCGGCGAAAGCGGAACCGGAACGGCCGATGACCATAATGGCGGTCATCAACGGACCAAGTTCGCGGGTGATGACGATGGCTACGGCACTGGCGACCAGCTGCATGGCGCCGAGTTGGCGGAGCTGGTAGGCGCCCTGCAGGGCCAGAATCAGTCCGACGAAAAACGCGATCAGCGAAACGATTGGAATTGCTTCGACGCCGACGGACATCGCCTGATGCATGGCGCGCGTCCAGCGGACAGGTTTTCCGCGGAAAGGCTCGATAAAGACGTAACGTCCGGCGTGCGCGGTGAGCCGCGCGAGATTACCCACGTACGCCACGCCATTAATCGTCGCTTCGCCGATGCTTTCTGTGAATGCCATGTAGGGGTTCGAGCGTGAGGAAGCTTTACGTGACGCTACCTCCGCTGAGGGCTTCCGCTTCGGTGTCGTGTATTTCGAAGACTTTCAGCAAGCGCGTGAGTTCAAGAACTTCGCGGGTGGTCTTGCTCAGGCCAAACAGCGCAAATCCGCTTTTCAAATCGCGCGAGAGCTTCAGACCTTCCACCAGCGACGCCACGCCTGCGCTATCTATGTACTTCACTTTTTCAAGATTGACGATCACTCGCTTGACGCGTTTTTCCTTGAGCAAGTCGAGCAGGGTTTTGCGGACTTCCGGGGTGTTGTAGAGCGTGATATCGCCGGTGACATCGACAATAAAGGCGTTGTCGACCTGACGGGTCGAGATGTTCATGAAAGGGGCACCCTCCGGCGCCCTTGTGTTTTGCCAGAGATTGGCTGCATATGCAACCCTTTTCGGGGCGAGCGGAAGCGCCGGGGGTGTGCCAAGTTGGGACACGCGGCAGCGTAGCCGCGGCGAAAGCGGACTGCGGGAAATGCCTAGCTGCGATGGTCGAGAGGAATGTAGCTTCGCAGATCGTAGCCCAGATACACCTGGCGCGGGCGGGAGATTTTCTGCTCGGGATCGAGCAGCATTTCCACCCATTGCGCGATCCATCCGGAGGTGCGCGGAATGGCAAAGAGCACGGGGAACATGGTCATCGGGAAACCCATGGACTGATAGATGAGGCCGGTATAGAAGTCCACGTTGGGATAGAGGCGGCGGGTGACGAAGTATTCGTCCTCGAGCGCGATGCGTTCGCATTCGAGGGCGATGTCAATCAGCGGGTTGCGGCCCATGACGTCGAAGACCTCGTAGGCGATGCGCTTCACAATGGTGGCGCGCGGATCCCAGTTCTTGTAAACGCGGTGGCCGAATCCCATCAGCAGCTTTTCTCCGGCCTTCACGCGTTTGATATACCCCGGGACATTGTTCACCGAGCCGATTTCGACCAGCATGCGCAGCACGGCTTCATTTGCGCCGCCGTGGAGCGGGCCATAGAGCGCCGCGGTTGCCGCGGCAGTGGCGGAATAGGGATCCACGTGCGAACTGCCGACGCCGCGCATGGCGGTGGAGGAGCAATTCTGCTCGTGGTCCGCGTGCAGGATGAACAACACATCGAGCGCGCGCTCCAGAGTGGGATTCGGGCGGTACTGAAGCTCGGTGGTGCGGAACAACATGTTCAGAAAATTTCCGCAGTAGCTCAATTCATTATCGGGATAGACAAACGGCATCCCCAGACAATGGCGGTAGGCGAACGCGGCGACGGTGGGCATCTTGCCGATCAAGCGATAGGTCTGCTTGCGGCGCGACTCCGGATCGAAGATGTCCTTGGCGTCGGGATAGAAGGTGGAAAGCGCGGCGATGGTTGAAATCAGCATCCCCATGGGGTGCGCGTCGTAGTGAAAGCCGTCGAGAAATTTCTTGATGCTCTCGTGAATGAAGGTGTGGTGCGTGATGTGATAGTTCCACTCCTTCAACTGCGAAGTCGTCGGAAGCTCGCCGTGGAGAATCAGGTAGGCCGTCTCGGGATAGGTGCTTTTCTCGGCGAGTTCTTCGATGGAATAGCCGCGGTAGCGCAGGATGCCCTTGTCGCCATCAATGAAAGTGATCTTGCTGGTGCAGGACGCCGTGTTGGTGAAGGCGGGATCGTAACTCATCATCCCAAAATCGGATTCGTGAACCTTAATCTGGCGCAG
This sequence comes from uncultured Acidobacteriota bacterium, assembly GCA_963814605.1. Lineage (GTDB taxonomy): Bacteria > Acidobacteriota > Terriglobia > Acidiferrales > UBA7541 > Palsa-295. The sequence continues at coordinate 289,466 of CAWFDD010000005.1, forward strand.
ATCCATCGGCCGGATGGTGTCATTCTTCACCGGTATTTCATATTGGCGGCCGGTGCGATTGTCGACGATGGTGAGAGTGTCGCGGCGCGCGGCCGCAGGCGTTTCGTTGTTGGCAACGGATGCTGATTTGGCCGGATTCATGCCCTGACCCCTTCCCGATGCGACAAACAGATGGACGTATTTGGTTTGCCTTTAAGAATGTACACCAAAATTGTGCGCAGGCGAATGGGTTTGCACCAAGAATCGTGAAAATTGAAAACGGGAGCGACCATACGGTCACGTATGGCACATCTTCATGCAACTGCTTACGCGATGTCGAGCCGAGTTCGGCCTACGCGAGGCGCGCGGAGGATCCGAGAGAGGTCAGCCAGCGCCCGTGAGGACGGGTTTCGCGGCGAATTCGGAGCGATTGCGCCCGTTTTCCTTGGCGCGGTAAAGAGCCTCGTCCGCCGAGCGAAGAAGTTCCTGCGGATCGAGTGGTTTGGCGGCAGAGCTCACGGCTACGCCGCAGCTCGCGGTGATGCTCACAGGTCCGGCGACGGAGGGCATGGGCAGCGCCTGAATGGACTCGCGAATTCTTTCGGCTAGTTTCACGGCACCGGAGGAGTTGCAGGAAGGCGCCACCACCAGGAATTCCTCGCCGCCGTAGCGGCCTACGGTGTCGTATGGGCGGACGCTGGCGGTCATACGGCGCGCGGCCTCTTTGAGGACGGCGTCGCCGGCAAGATGGCCATAGGTATCGTTGACGTTCTTGAAGTGGTCGAGGTCAATGAGGACGATGCCAAGGTTTCCACCTTCGCGCCGACGCCGGGCGTATTCGCGATCAATTGCTTCCAGCACGACGCGACGATTGGACAATCCAGTCAGCTCGTCGTGAGTAGCGCGGAAACGGAGTTCCTCACGCGCGGAGATCAATTTATTTTGCAAATCCAGGATTCGCCGGCCGACGTGAAGGCGCGCGCGCAGCTCCGCTGCGTCAAACGGCTTGGTGAGGTAGTCATCGGCGCCGGATTCCAAGCCGTGCAAGAGATCATCCTTTTGGTTGCGGGCGCTGAGCAACAGAATGTACACATAGGGCCGCTCGGGATGCGCGCGAACGCGCTGGCAGACTTGCGGACCTTCCAGCCCGGGCATCATCCAATCCAGAATGGCGAGCGGCGGGGCGGCCGCGCTTTCAAGAATCCTTAAGGCGTCCAGGCCGTCCATGGCGGTCACGACCTGGAATCCCCATTTCACCAGAAATGCTTCAAGGAGGCGGCGGGAGACGGGATCATCCTCGGCAACCAAGATGCTGTTGGCGATGTCTTCTTTATTTTTCATATCTTAATTCCCGCCGCCGGAGTTTCAATGGGTCACCTTGCGACGAATGGATTCGAGTTCGGGCAGCAGCAGCCCGATTTCTTTCTCCAGGGTCCGGACCGAGGTGCCGGCATTTGCGAGGTCACCCGCGCGAGCCTGCTGTTCCAATGTCAAGGCGGCTTCTGCAACTCCGGCGCCGCCGAGGTTCAAGGCTGCGCCTTTCATGGTGTGCGCGAGTCGCTCGAGAAGACGGACATTTCCCGCAGCCATGGCCTGGCGGATTTCCTGGAGGTTGTTGGGGCACTCATCCGCGAACATCCGGGCAATCTCGTCCAGGAGATCGCGATCGCCTTCGACGCGCTCGAGCGCGCCCGCCAGATCGAAACTGCCAGGGGCACGAACAGCAAGGTGCGGCGGTGCAACCGGATTCGGGCTGGGGGCCCCCATCCTGGCGCGATGGATCGCAGCAAGCAGATCGGCGATTCGGATGGGTTTGGATACGTAGTCATCGGCGCCAGCTGCGAGACATCGCTCCCGGTCTCCCTTCATCGCATGAGCCGTGAGGGCAACGATGGGCAAGTGTCCGCCGGAAATTCGCTCCATGGTACGAATCGCACGAATGGCCTCGAAGCCGTCCATAATCGGCATCTGGATGTCCATGAGGACCACATCCACTTGTTCGCGCAGCAGCGCATCGAGAGCCTCGCGGCCGTTTTCGGTGACGATTGCGGTGAAGCCTTGCTTTTCCATCAGCTTGGTGACCACTTTTCGGTTGATGGCGTTGTCCTCCGCCACAAGCACCTTCAACCTCACAGACTTATCCGGGGACGAAGTGCGCCTGGCCGGCGGCGGGTCGGAAATTTGGGCGGGCTTCGAGAGCGCTGCCAGGATCGCGCTGCGAAGCTCGGAAGGCTGCACGGGCTTGGTCAAATAGCTGGCGACGGCTAGTTTGTGGCACCTCGTAGCTTCGCCGTCGCCAACGCTCGAACTCAAAAGCACAATGGGAATTTCACCGAAATACTGATTCTTGCGGATTTCCGCGCACAAGGCGCAGCCGTCCATTTCCGGCATCTGCATGTCGCTGATCAACAAGCGGAAGGGCAGGCCTTGCTCGTGAGCGCGCTGGAGTGCATCCAGACCGCTCCGACCTCCTTCGGCGGCGCTGGGCTGCATGCCCCACGCGGTCAGGAGTTCCAAGAGAATTGCACGGTTCGTTTGATTGTCGTCCACGATCAGGACACGGAGGCCCGACAGGATTGCGGGGTCGGCGGTTTCCAGGGGTTTGTGGTGCAGTTCGGCGAACTCGAAGTGGCCGGTAAAATGAAACGTACTGCCCATTCCCGGTTCGCTCTCCACCCAGAGTTTTCCGCCCATCAACTTCACCAGCCTTGAGGTGATGGCAAGCCCGAGTCCCGTCCCGCCGTACTTGCGGGTCGTCGTACTGTCCGCCTGCGTGAAAACCTCGAAAATCATTTCCTGTTTGTCTTTCGGAATTCCTATTCCGGTATCGCGCACGCGGAAATGGAGGAGAACTCCGCCCTCATCCTCCCCCTCCTTTTGAACGTCTACGGCGACTTCACCGTGCTCCGTAAATTTCACGGCATTTCCAACCAGGTTGACCAAGACCTGCCGCAGCCTGCCCGCGTCGCCCTTCAGGAAATCCGGCACTCCGGGTCCAACGCGCCAGGCGAGCTCCAGATTTTTCAGGTGGGCGCGAAGCGCGAGCGCCTTGAGGGTCTCGCCGAGGCTCTCTTTGAACGAGAAGTCTTCCCTCAGGATTTCGAGTTTGCCGGCTTCTATTTTGGAGAAGTCCAGAATGTCGTTGATGACCGTCAAGAGCGAGTCCGCGGAAGTCCTGACCATCCTCAGGAATTCGCGCTGCTCGGCATTCAGATCGGTGTCCAGGGTGAGTTCGGTCATCCCGATGATGCCGTTCATGGGTGTGCGAATTTCATGGCTCATGTTGGCAAGAAATTCACTCTTGGCGCGGCTGGCCGCTTCCGCCGCATCTTTCGCCTGGAGGAGCGCCTCTTCGGACCGCTTACGTTCGGTGATGTCCTGGTAGAGCACCAATACGCCGGTCGTCGAACCTTCGATGACCAGAGGCACGGCGGACACTTCCACATCCAGGAGGGTGCCATCCCGGCGTTTGCGGCGAGTGGTGACATGAGTCGCGTCGCCGTGCTGTGCAGCGAGGCGGTTGGCTTCGATGATATCGAGCTGGCCCGGTGGCGCGAGCATGGTGGAAATGGGATTTCCCAGGAACTCGTCGCGCTTGTACTGAAACAATTTTTCAACAGCCGGGTTACACATCTGCACGATGCCATCGTTGTCCATCGTCACGATGCCAAAGGGGCTGGTTTCGATGACGGAATTCAGGAAGGATCGCTGTTCCTCGAGTGCGCGCTGCGCCTGTTTGCGTTCGTCGACCTCGTTTTTCAACTCACGAGTCCGTAGGACCACGCGCGCTTCGAGTTCGAGACGCGCCGTTTGCAAGGCGCTGTCGCGCGCTTGAATTTGGGTCAGCATGTCGTTAAAGCGGTCGGCCAGGTCCCCGATTTCGTCTTCGCTGCTGGTGACCGCCCGCAGGGAATAGTCTTTTTCTAGCGATACGGCGGACGCCGTTCGCGCAAGTTCCAGAATCGGCTCGGAAATCACGCGTTGCAGCCGCGAAGCCAATAAGTAGGCGGTCACAAAAGAGGCCAGCATCACAATGAGGACTATTTCGGCGAATCGCGTGGCGCTGGCGTAGAGTTCGTCCAGGTCGGATTTCAGATAAATGGTGCCAATTTGCTCTCCGTTCAACTGTATCGGCTGGAACAAAGTCATGTAGCGTGCAGAAAACATGGTTCCCGCCGGCTGTCGGGCGGGAGGGGTGAAGCCGGGGTCCGCGCCTCGGCGCGCGTACTTTGCAAAGACCGATCCGTCGCGATTGTATATGCAGGCCTCAACGATATGGGGCTGGGCGCGCAACGAACTCAGGGTTTCAATAGCGGATTGCGCGTCTGAAAACACGAGCGCAGCCGTACTGTTCGATCCGGCGATGGCCGCCGCCGAAGCCAGCGAGCTTGCCAGCTGCGTTCGAAACTTGATGACGTTATAGACCGCCAGTGCGCTGCAGGCCATCAATATCGAGACACCGCAGATCACCAAAATAATCCGCTTGAGTTTTTCCCCGATGGAGGAGTTGCGCCGCACGTGCATTTCAGCTCCTGCCCTTGATGCCGCTGTCGTGTACGACCTTCGCCAGCGAAAGGAGTTTCGAGCTCACATTCAGGCCCGCTCGCTGTGCTGCGTCGGTATTGATCAGGAATCGCAGGTGGGCGTCCTCCAACGTGAACTGAAGAGTGCCGCCTGCCTCCGCGAAGCCGTCGGACTCCCCCACCACCAAAACTGGCGCATGTTGAAGGTCCTGGAGGATAGCCGCCAGATGCGGCCCCTCTGATTGGCTGACAAAAATCATTTGGCATTGCCTGGCTTGTGCGACGTCCTTGAAGCGTTCGATCACGACGGCCCGGCTGCCAATGCTCTTGTTTCGGAGGACGTCGTCCAGCACGCGTCCGAAGGGATCGGTACCCAGCACGCAAATTACGAACGGCGATCGCGCGTTCGCGAAGCTGTTCTGCGGCCAGTCGATGAACTTCGCGAAGTTGTACAAGAAAGCCGCCTTAAGCTCATATTCGCTGGGAGGAGAGACTTGCGCGCGGGGCGCGGGAGAAAGAACGAGCGCCGCAACGGACACGAACAGTACCGTCAGGAATTGCCTGCGAACCACAAGCGTATGTGGCAATGGAATTTCCACTCCTGCGCTCCACGCCTTTCGGCGGCTTTGGCGGATCGCCAACTCAATAGGGAGCTCCCCGTTCATAGATGCCATGTCAGTTTTGCGTACACGCCGCGCTTGACTTCAGTGGATCGGGTGGCCCCCGTGGTATCCAGGAACTCGACATGGTGATCTTTCAGCAGATTCTGACCCGCGATGCTGAAAGAGATTCCCTCCTTCCATTGCCAGGTCAGCCCCGTATCCAGCCTGGTGTAAGAGGGGACTTTCTGAAAAACGAGACGATCAACAAAATAAGCGGAGGCATCCCAGGTGAAGCCCCGCGAGAGGTCGATGTGAGATCGAAGCTGAGCCTGCACATGCGGGTCGCTTCCTTCCGTTTCGGGCACGGTGGCGTTGTCCGGACTAGCTGGAGATACGTTCATGTGGATTCGCTCAAACGCGTATCCCGGGCTGATCGTCCAACGAGCCATCACTTTCCAGTTCGCTGCGAATTCCAGTCCGTGCGTCTCTCCGAACATGAAATTCTGAAAGGTCACCGGCAGCACCTCGTGAGGCGGAGCCGGCGTCGGTTCGAAGAAGGGCGCAGCGGGTTCGATGGCGCCCTGATCGGTGTAGCGGTTGAAATAAGCGGTGAAATCAAAGGAGAGCCGGTCGGTGATGGTCGCGCGATACCCTAGTTCGTAGGAAAGATCGTCTTCATCCTCGTAATTGGGGTTGCCGATCTGGGCGACCAGCACCGGGACTCCGCCCGGCCCCGGAAATCCACCGAAATTTATGCGCCCGGCGGTATCAAGGCTTGCGGGCGTCCGGAGGGCTCGAGAGACTGCCGCCCAGAACATGTGATGTTCGCTGGGCGAATAGGCCACGCGCGCGTTCGGCATCAGGCCGAATCCGGTGTAATAGTTGTGTTCCAGCTTCGTGCCGATGGTGAAATAGAGGCGGTCGGGAATCAGCGCGATCTCGTCCTGGACAAAGGCGCTGAAGATCTGAGTGTTCAGGTCTGCGGGATCCAATGAAAAGGAAAGATCTCCGTGGGTATGCGACGATGAAAAACGGTAGCCCAATCCCCAGACGATGTCTTGCCGATCTCCCCAGGCGATGTGGTGCTGGAAATCCGCGCTGAATGTTTTTCGGTTCTCGTTGAGCACGTCGCCGCGCGTGTAGGAGTCGTAGGAGATTTGCAGAGTGCTGTCCGAACGCGCAGAGTAGGCATGATTCCAGACGGATTGGATATAACCCTCGGACAAATCCACCTGCGTATCAATGTCCACTACCCCCGGGGAAGTGACCGAAGGGAGAAACGTAGTGGGGTCCCCTTCGCGGCCGGCGTAGATTTCGCCTTCGACCGTCAGAGTGTCCCTGGGAGAAAGCGTCGTGTCCATCCGGAAGCCGCCCCTGAGAACGTGCCAGCCGTCTGCTCCATCTTGTCCAGTGAGGCCCGGGAAACGATCCTGATCGAAATACTTCGCAAAGACCCGGAAATCCGTGCTGTCGCCGAGGCTGTCTCCGTACTGAACGGTGCCGAAGCCCTGGTTGACGTTCCCGCCCCCTTCCACGACCAGCCCACCGTGGGTGGCCGCAGCCGTCTTCGTAATGATGTTGATGACTCCGTTGACGGCATTCGATCCCCAGATGGAACCGCCCGGGCCGCGAATGACTTCGATTCTTTCGATGTCCTCGAGAGGTAAGTCCAGCACGTCCCAGTTGACGCCGCCGAAAGTCGGCGTGTAAACATTTCGCCCATCCACCAGCACCAAGAGCTCGTTGCTAAACTGCGCGTTGAAACCGCGCGCAGTGATAGCCCATGTGTTTGCGTTGATTTGAGCCACCTCCACGCCCGGCACCATGCGCAAGAGGTCGGGAATATTCAGCGCGCCGGAGCGGCGGATGTCTTCTGGGGTGATCACGAAGATGGCCGCGGCGGTGCGCGAGAGCGGCCGCTCCGTTTTCGAGACCGAGGTGACCTGGATATTCATCAAATCCTCGAGACTTCGGCTGGTCAGATCGGCCGGATTTTGCTGCGACCACGCGGGCAAGGAAGAAGAGGCCAGAATTGCCACCAATAAGACGGTGCGAGCCACAGCCCGGTCGCGAAGACGTTTGACGACTGCGCTCTCATGTTTTTTCGGCACCCTTTGAGCCTCGCAATGCGGATACGCACACACCGGTACCGCTTCTATGAAGTGAGTATCGGCACAACCACCGCCGTCATTGATGTGTTGAGCGAAAGCCGGAACGCCGGAGTTACGGTCGAGGCTTGGCTGAGGCCTTGCAGACCAAGTCGAGCGGATTCAGCAGATTGCGAGGTGTTCCAAAGTTGAAGCCGAAGGGATACCATCGCGAAAGGGAGTCCGCGAAAGCCGACCAGACCGAAATGAAACGATGTTAATGCTCGATTAAAACCGCGCGAATGAAGCATCGCCCGCTTGCGCCCGAGGCGGCATATCCCGTATGTTGTGGGCGACTCCCCGAAAGCGAATCGATGAAACGCGTTCTGGTTATCGAAGACGACAAAGACATCGTCGAGTTGGTGAGATACAACTTGGAGAAGGATGGATTTCACGTCGCCGCGAGCGTGGACGGCGCGACGGGACTCGCCCAAGTTCGCAAGACGCCTCCCGATCTGCTGATTCTCGACCTAATGCTGCCGAAATTGTCGGGACTCGAAATCTGCAAGGAAGTGCGCAAGGACGTCAGTCTGAATCGCCTGCCCGTTCTGATTTTGACCGCGAAGGGCGAAGAAGCCGATCGCGTGGTAGGACTGGAACTCGGCGCTGACGACTACGTGACAAAACCGTTTAGCCCGCGCGAACTGGTGGCTCGCGTCAAGGCGCTCTTGCGGCGCGCCGAACCGGGGACACCGTCGGAGAAACCGATCGAGATCGGCGTGTTGCGGATCGATCCGGCCGCTTATAAAGTTACACGCGGTGGAAAACCGGTACCGATGAGCACGCTCGAATTCAGGTTGCTCTATTTTCTGGCGGCGCGGCCGGACCGGGTCTTCACCCGCGATCAACTGCTCGACGGCGTCTGGGGAACGGAGCGATTCGTCACGCCCCGCAGCGTGGACGTATATGTGCGGCGATTGCGAGAGAAGATCGAAGCCGATCCGCAGCATCCGGCGTATATGAAGACGATCCGCGGCGCCGGCTATCTCTTCGAAACCCGTGCGAGCTAGGATTTTCTGGAAGCTGGGGCTGACCTACCTCGCCCTGCTGCTTGGCGTTCTGTTGGCTGTAGGTTTTTACTCTTCCCGCGTACTTCGCCGCGATTACATCCGTTCGACCGAGGACAAGCTCGCTTCGCTCCTGAATATGGCGAAGGCACGCCCGCCGCGCCTTGACGACCCGGCCGAACTTCAAGCCTGGGTGGAATGGATGGGAAGCAGCGGCGCTCGAGTCACGGTGGTAGACAACACCGGCCGCGTGCTCGCGGATTCCCAGAGTGATTCCGAGACGACGGAAAATCTCTCGACGCGACCCGACATCCAGCAGGCGTTTGCTTCCGGCGAGGGGCAGTCGGCGAGCCACAGCGCGACGCAGGGCCGCGACCTTGTCTATCGAGCCGCGCGGAGCGAGCAGCCCGGCGGTTCTCCGGTGGTGATTCGCGCGGCGCTGCCGGTCGCGCAAATAGACGCGTCGCTCTCCGAGCTGCGCCGCAGAATCTATTTCGCTTCGTTCGTGAGCCTCCTGTTGGGCGGTCTGATCTCGCTGATCTATTTTCAGGGGTTCGCCGCTCGCGTCGAACGGCTGAAGGATTTTTCGCGACGCGTAGCGGAGGGGGACTTTCGTCCACTGCCTACCGAGCGCCCGCGCGACGAACTCGCCGATCTGGCCGGAGCCTTGAACGAAACGGCTGCGTGGATGGATCGCACCATTCAATCGCTCAGCGGCGAGCGCAATCGTTCCAGCGCCATTTTGCGCAGCATGGTCGAAGGCGTTGCCGTCATCGACGCCCAGGAAAGGCTGGTCTTTTGCAACCGCGCGTTTTCCGAGATCTGGAATCTGGACTCCGCGGCGATCGAGGGGCGCCCGATGATCGAAGCGGTTCGCAATTCCGATTTGCTGGGGCTGATTCGCCGGGCGCTGCTCGGCGAGGAAGGGCTGCGGAGCGACATCACCATGGGAATCGTACAGCACCGGAGCTTTTCTGCGACGGCGACTCCGGTGCAGTCTCTCGAGGGCGCCGCATCCGGCGACAAGCCGTCAGGAGCTGTGGTCGTGCTGCACGATGTGACCGAGTTGCGCCGGCTCGAACGCGTCCGGCACGATTTCGTCGCCAACGTCTCGCACGAGTTCAAGACTCCGCTCACCGCGATTCAGGGCTTCGCAGAAACGCTGCTTTCCGGCGCGCTGGAAGATTTGCGCAACAATCGCCGGTTCCTGGAAATCATCCGCGACCACGCCACGCGGCTCGCGGTGTTGACGGACGATCTTCTGAAGCTCGCGCGCATCGAAGCGGGCAAGCTCGAGGTGCAGTTCGGCCCGGTGCAACTCGCGGAGGTAATTGAGCGCTGCGCCGAAACCGCGCAGTTGAAAGCGAATCGGAAGCAAATCACGCTCGAAATCGAAGTGCCGCCAAATCTTCCGGCGGTCCACGGCGATGCCAGTCTGCTGCGCGACGTGGTGCAAAATCTCCTCGACAATGCCATCCAGTACACGCCGGAGGGCGGCCGTGTCCGCGTCATCGCCACGGCGGGCCCGCGCGAGGCCGTTGTCACCGTGGACGACACGGGCATCGGCATTCCTCTCGCCGAGCAGGAGAGAATTTTCGAGCGGTTCTACCGCGTGGACGTAGCGCGTTCCCGGGAAGCCGGCGGCACCGGCCTTGGTCTGTCCATCGCCAAGCACATCGTCGAAGCGCACGGCGGCCGGCTGTGGGTCGAAAGCGAAGTCGGCCGCGGCTCGAAGTTTTCATTTTCTGTTTCTCTCGCCGGCTGATGATTCGCCCTGTCTTAAACCGTTAACCTTTGCTTTATCCGATTGCAATGCTCGCAAGTCATCGTGCATTCGGTGACAAAGATTGTGGCGGGAGGCAGCCGCCCGGGAGCAACCGGCAATGGCAGCGACAAAAATGAGCAGCGAAGGCGTTTTCCAGGCAGTGCTGTTGAACTATCTGGTTTCGCAGGCCCGCACGGTCGAGGGTTCGGTGAACCGCGCGCTCGGAGCGCTCCTCGGTCGGGATGAACGGCTGGCCAGCGAGGTGTTCCTCACCGAGCCGCGAATCAACGAGCTGGAAATCGTGATTGATGAGCACGCCATCCGGCTGCTGCGACAGGGAAATCTCGCCGATGCGGACGTCCGCCTCATCGTCGCCACGCTCAAAATCAACAATGACCTGGAGCGCATGGGCGACCTGGCCGTCAATCTGGCCGAGCGGGCGATAACTCTTTCTACGATGGGAGATGTGGAAACGCCGGCGGAGCTCGAACCGATGACCACCGCCGTCCGCGCCATGGTCTCGAAATGCCTCGGCGCGCTGATCTACCAGAATGTGGATCTCGCGACACAGGTGCTCGAGAGCGATGACGCCGTGGATCAATACCGCGATCGGGTATTCGAGGCTCTTCTCGCAGGCATCGCGGAAAATTCCTCAGCAGCCGCTCCCAACCTCCAATTTGTGCTGGCGTCGCGCCATCTGGAGCGGATCGCCGACCACGCCACGAACATCGCCGAAGACGTTCTATTCTGGGTGCGTGGTCTGGAGGTACGGCACGGCCGCGCGCGGCAGATGGAAGCGCGCGCCGAAAGCGCCGCCGTCGCCGGCAGCTAGTCACCCATTTTTAATGCGTTGCTCATCCTCGATTCACCAGCGGCGCCTAGCCTGCTGCCATTCGGCAGTGTGGCTTTGGGGCGAGTTGGCCGCGTGGGGTAGCGGTCCAGGTCATCCTGACCGGCGTCTACTGGAAATGGTTCGGGCGATTATACGGAGAGGCACCCATACAAGTTCCGGCGCTTGAGTTATTTGCGCCGGCGGTAGCGCCACGCGTCTCGCCCGCCACAGAGGCGCAGTCTCCTACCCCCGAGACTGCGCCTCTCTTCCCTTCCGAGTTTCGATGCGCGCGTTCATGCCGAATTCTTGTTGACGTAACACGGTTGTAACAAGCTGGAAAACATAATGACGGAGGAGAATCCCACGATTATGAGAAAAATGCTGGTTGTACTGTTCCTTCTCTCTGCGTTGGCGGTCACCGCGGGCGCCCAATCGAGCCCCTTGCTCCTGAATGCGGCCGGCGCGACGTTCCCCTATCCGATTTATTCGAAGTGGTTTGACGTTTACCACACGGCGCATCCCAACATTCAGATCAATTACCAGTCCATCGGTTCGGGCGGCGGCATTCGCCAGCTCTTGGCCGGAACCGTCGATTTCGGCGCCTCGGATGGCCCCATGTCCGACGATCAACTGGCACAGGCGAAATTCAAGATTCTTCATTTCCCCACGGTCCTCGGCGCGGTGATCCCCACCTACAACATTCCTGGCGTCACCGGCGAATTGAACTTCACGCAAAAAGCGCTGGCCGGAATCTACCTCGGCACGATCACGAGATGGAATGACCCGGAATTGACGAAGCCCAATCCCGGAGTCAATCTGCCTAATTCGGACATCGTTGTCGTTCACCGTTCCGATGGCAGCGGTACGTCTTACATTTTCACCGACTTCCTTTCCAAGGTCAGCGCCGACTGGAAGGGCAAGGTGGGCACCGCTACGTCGGTCAACTGGCCTGTTGGTCTTGGCGGCAAGGGCAACGAAGGCGTTACTGGCCTCGTTAAGCAGACGGCGGGCGCCATCGGTTATGTCGAACTGATTTACGCCGTGCAAAACAACATTCCTTATGGCAAGGTTCAGAATGCAAGCGGCAAATTCGTCAAGGCGGACCTGGCGGGCGTCACGGCGGCGGCCGCGTCGATGAAGGACATGCCGGAGGACTTCCGCGTTTCGATCACCAATGCTCCCGGGCCGACGTCCTATCCGATTTCGAGCTTCACCTGGCTCCTGATTCCCGCGCAGATTTCCGATGGAGCGAAGCGCGACGCAATCAAGGACTTCCTGAAGTGGATGCTCGTGGACGGTCAAAAATTCAACGAAGGGCTTTCCTACGCGCAATTGCCGAAGTCGGTCGTCACGAAAGAGACAAAGGCTATTTCGCTGATCCAATAGGATGTCAACATCGGCCACCACGATGGATCGCGCGGCTCCCCGCCGTTTCGATGGCGGGGGGCCGCGCGCGTTTCTTCACCGCTTGCGTCATGGTGACGAAGTCGCCCATGTCCTCACGCTCACCTTCGCCGCCGTCATTCTGCTGCTTACCTCCATGCTGGTCTACGAGCTGTGGGTAAACTCACACCTCTCTCGTGCCAAGTTCGGCTGGATGTTTTTTTGGACGCGCACCTGGGATCCGGTCTTCGACAATTTCGGCGCGGCTCCATTCATCTACGGCACGCTGGTTACCTCGATCGTGTCGCTGGTGATCGCCGTGCCGCTCGGCCTCGCAGCTGCGATTTTCCTCTCCGAACTTGCTCCGCGCCGGATGTCGGACACCATATCGTTCCTGATTGACCTGCTCGCCGCCGTGCCCAGCGTGATCTATGGCCTTCTCGGAATCTTTATCGTCGTACCGCTTATGCGGACGACCGTTGGGCCGATTCTGATCAACACTCTCGGCCATGTTCCTGTCCTCGGCCAGTTTTTCAAGGGCCCCAACTACGGCGTGGGCTTCCTCACCGCTGGAATCGTTCTGGCCATCATGGTCGTGCCTTTCATCATCTCCGTTTCGCGAGAAGTCCTGCTGACCGTGCCGCGCGAACAGCGCGAGGCGGCGCTGGCTCTGGGCGCCACGCGCTGGGAAGCAACCTGGAAGGTGGTCGTGCCTTGGGCCCGGACCGGAATTCTGGGTTCTGTGTTTCTCGCGCTGGCGCGTGCCCTGGGCGAGACGATGGCCGTCACCATGGTCATTGGCAACGATCCAAAAATCGCAGCGTCTCTTTTTGCTCCGGGTTACACGATTGCTGCTGTGATTGCGAACGAGTTCACGGAAGCAACCGGCGATTTGTACCTGAGTGCGCTTATTGAGCTCGGTCTCGTACTCTTTCTGATGACGTTCATCCTCAACGGCCTGGCGCGCTTGCTCATCGTCGCCACCGAACGCGGCGGAGGCCATCCGTCATGAGCCGCCTCCTTCTCATTTGGCGAAAGTCCCTGAACGTGGTCATGCTGACGCTGACGGGCGTGGCCGCGTTCGGCGTTGTGGCCGTGCTGTTCCTGATTCTCGGGTATCTGGTGTGGAACGGCGGGAAATCGCTCAATCTCGATTTCTTCACGCAGCTTCCCAAACCCGTCGGCGAAACCGGCGGCGGCATGGCCAACGCCATCGTGGGGAGCCTGAAACTCCTGTTTCTGGCGGCGCTAATGGGCTTGCCTATCGGCTTGATGGCCGGCGTGTATCTCGCTGAATTCGGTGGGAAGACGTTCGCCTATATCATTCGCTACACCACCGACCTGCTGAATGGCGTTCCTTCGATTGTCATCGGGATTTTCGCGTACTCGCTGGCCGTGCTCCCGGTGAAGCATTTCTCCGCGCTTGCCGGCGGCGTTGCGCTGGGAATCATGGTGATTCCCATTACTGTGCGCAGCACCGAAGAGTTTCTGCGCGCTGTGCCGGGGAGTTTGCGCGAAGGTGCTATGGCTCTCGGTGCCAGCAAGTGGCGCACGATTGCCACCGTCGTGCTGCCGGCCGCGAAGGGTGGAATTATCACCGGCGTCCTGCTCGCCCTGGCGCGCGTGGCTGGTGAAACTGCACCGTTGCTTTTCACCGCTTTCAGCAATCGCTTCTGGAGCCCCGGCTGGGGCCAGCCCATTGCTTCGCTGCCAGTGATGATTTATACCTATGCGATTGCCCCCTACGACGATTGGCATCGGCAAGCATGGGCCGCCGGGCTGGTCTTGCTCGCTCTCGTGTTAGTTGCGAATATTGGCACGCGGGTCGTTTTGAGCCGCGGCGGAGGGGGCCGGAGTGCCTGAAATGGGTTCCACTACACATGGAAACAACGCCACCGCCGCACGCCTTGCGCCGCAGGTCAGGATGACCGAGAAAAACACGCCGGCATCGGAAAAGGAGGCGCTGGTGCGCTTTGAGATTTCCGATCTGAACTTCTTCTATGGCCCGAAGCAGGCCGTCTTCGGGCTGAGCCTGAAAATTCCCAAGAACAAAGTCACGGCCCTCATCGGCCCATCCGGCTGCGGAAAATCCACCTTCCTGCGGACGCTGAATCGAATGAACGAGACCATCCGCAACACGCGGGTCATGGGTGAAATACTTCTGGATGGCCAGGATATCCTGCAGATGGATGTGGTGGGTCTCCGGCGGCGCGTGGGCATGGTTTTTCAACGGCCGAATCCTTTTCCGAAGTCCATTTATGAGAACGTCGCGTACGGGCTGCGCATCAACGGCTACGAGGGCCGGCTCGACGATCTCGTCGAGCACAGCCTGCGCCGCGCGGCGCTCTGGGACGAAGCAAAGGATTACCTCCATAAATCGGCGTTCGCACTCTCCGGCGGCCAGCAGCAGCGACTCTGCATTGCGCGCGCTCTCGCGGTCGATCCCGAGGTTCTGCTGCTCGATGAACCGTGCTCCGCTCTCGATCCGGTGACCACGGCCAAGATCGAAGAACTGATGTTCCACCTGAAAGACAGCTGCACCATGGCCATCGTCACGCACAACATGCAGCAGGCTGCGCGCGCCAGCGACTTCACGGCGTTCATGCTGGACGGCAAATTGATCGAGCACAACGAAACTTCCAAGATATTTACGACACCGACCGATCCACGGACGGAGGCTTATATCACCGGCCGCTTTGGATGATCCGCAACCGCGCGGCTGCTTTATTAAGTGGAAGGGACTGAGCATTCATGGAACGCCACTTCGAACACGATCTCGAAGAACTGAAGCAGCGGCTGCTGTGGATGGGGAGCCTCGCCGAACGCGCCGTGCATCAGGCGGTGCAGGCGGTGCTCGATGGCGAGGAGCGCCTCGCCGAAGCGGTGCTCGGCGAAGAAGACGCCATCAACGAAATGCAAATCGAGATTGACGAGCGCGTGCAGCGTCTGCTGGCTCTGCAAGCGCCCATGGCCGCGGATCTCCGTTTTCTTCTGGCCGTTTCGCGCATCAATGGCGACCTGGAACGCATCGGCGATCAGGCCGTCAATATCGCACAGTCCGCGATGCGCATCCTGCGGCATCCGCAGGTGAAACCGTACGTGGATTTGCCGCGCATGAGTGAACTTGCCGAAGCGATGGTGCGCGACAGCCTGAATGCCGTGGTGCGCGGCGATCAGGAACTTGCCCAGAGCGTCCTGCGGCGCGACGATCAGGTGGACCGCTTGCGCGACCAGCTTTTCCGCGAATTGCTCACCTACATGATGGAAGACTCGGCCGTTGTCTTTGCCGCGTTCGAGCTGGTGCTCGTCGCCAAGAATCTTGAGCGCATCGGCGACCACGCCACCAATATCGCCGAGGACGTCATCTACTTTGTCGCCGGCCGCGACGTCCGCCACCCGGCCCTCGATCGCCGCTGATCGTCCGTGATTGCCGCGGCATGTAAGGACCAGGATTGTTTTCGTTGCACGCTGCGCGTTCAACCGCCGGCGACAGCGCGGATATCCCTGGTCTCGAGTATTCGCTTCGGCGCCCCATTCCTCGCCACGGCCAACATGGCCTGGCCGATCTGTCGCGTGGTTAGTATTTGATTCGGAAATATCCAGCGGACCAGCGGCAGTAGTGGTTTGGCGAACGTGTAAAACGCTCGATAGCCTGCCGTCTTGGATTGAATCCCATCGAGTGGCTCGATGATCCCGGGGCGAAACATGTACGCTGCGGCAAACGGCAATCGCAACAGCGCATTTTCCGTTCTTCCCTTCACGCGGGCCCACATGCTTCGTCCGCGCTCCGAGCTGTCCGCGCCGGCGCCCGAGACGTAGATAAACGTCATCCCCGGATTGAGACGGCACAACGTCTCCGCGGCCGCCAGCGTGATCCCGTAGGTCACGTGCTCGTAATCCTTTTCCGCCATCCCGCTCGAAGACACGCCCAGGCAGAAGAAACATGCATTGAAGCCCGTAAGCGAGGATTCGATCGGCGGATAGTGCATAAGATCCTGATGCACAATCTCGCGCAATTGTGGATTCTGCGCGCCCGTAGCGGTTCGACCGACCGTCTCGACCAAGTGAACATTCGGGTCCAGAAGGCATTCGCGCAGCACACCCTGCCCGACCATGCCGGTTGCGCCAAAGAGCAGCACGTTCATCGTCTGACCGTTTCCCTTTTCTTCCGCCAGGCAGCAGCCAGCGCCATAAATCGAGCGCTTCGCTTCGCGCCGCCGCTATTCTAGGTTAAGATCGCACCCCGGAAGGGACCGAAATGAGCAAACCCGTTACGGCCATCTATCCCGGTACATTCGACCCGGTGACCAATGGCCACCTCGATTTGATCGCGCGCGGCGCCATGATCTTCGACCGGCTGATCGTCGCCGTGGCGCAGAATCTCGAAAAAGAGCCGCTTTTCGCGGTGAAAGAGCGCGTCGAGATGCTCGAGGCCGTCACCTTTGAATTGAAGAATGTCGAGGTGGAGGTGTTCGACGGCCTGCTGATGGAGTACGCCCGCAGCCGCGGCGCCGGCGTCGTACTGCGCGGCATTCGCGCCGTTTCCGACTATGAGTACGAGCTGCAAATGGCCATGATGAACCGCAAGATCGAACCCGAAATCGAAACCGTCTTCATGTTGCCCGCCGAAGCCTACAGCTACATCAGCTCCCGCCTGGTCAAGGAACTCGCTCGCCTGGGCGGTCCCGTCAAGGACCTCGTCCCACCCCTCGTTGTAGAGCGTCTGCGAGCAAAAGTCAGCTAGAATAGATTGTCGTCCAATCCCAGCCAAGGGGTAGGCAAATGGAGCCGGGCACAGCTGTGAAGACTGAAGAGCTATTGCAGCTTTCCGACCGCGTCAATCGCATCAACGAGTCGCCCACGATGGTGGTACTGCAGGCGGCGACCGCGCTGAAGGCCAAGGGCGTTGACGTCGCCGACTTCGGCGCAGGCGAGCCCGATTTTCCTACGCCCGAACACATCAAGCGCGCCGCGATTCAGGCACTCGACCAGAATCTGACGAAATACACGCCGGTTCCGGGTGTGCCGGCGCTGCGCCAGGCGATCTGCGAATGGCACGCCAAGGAACTCGGCTCGTCCTACCAGCCGGCGGAGTGCGTTGTCAACGTCGGCGGCAAGCATTCCATTTTTAACGCCGTGTGCGCGTTGGTGAATCCCGGCGACGAAGTCGTGATCGCCGCGCCCTATTGGGTCAGCTATCCCGACATCGCGAAGTATGCCGGCGGGACGCCGGTCATTCTGGAAACCAAGGCGGACGATAATTTTGTGATGCGCGCCGCCGCGCTCGAAAAACTCATTACCTCTCGGACGCGCATGGTCATCGCCGATTCTCCGAGCAACCCCTCCGGCGCGGTAATCCCGCCGGCGGAGTACGCGAAAATTTTGGCCGTCTGCCAGCGCGCGGGCATCTGGCTGCTCGCAGACGAATGCTATTCGCACTTCACCTACGGCGAAGCGAAACCGTTCTCGATCGCCAGCGTGCCGAATTCGAAAAATAATGTGATCGTCGTTGGATCTTTCTCGAAAACGTTCGCCATGACCGGTTGGCGGCTGGGGTATGTCCTCGCGCCGGCGCCACTGGTCGCTGCCGTCACCAAATTGCAGAGTCAGTCCACCTCGAACCCCTGTTCGATCACCCAGTATGCGGGCCTGGCTGCGATGCGCGGGCCGATGGACGGCGTGGGCGTCATGCTCGCCGAATATGCGCGGCGTCGCGAGCGCATCGTTGCCGGTCTGCGCGCGATTCCCGGCGTCACCTGTACCGCGCCGCAGGGGGCTTTCTACGTCTTCCCGAACATCTCGGCGCACTACAATGCCGAAATGCCGGACGACATGGCGGTCTCCCGGCTGCTCTTGGAACGCGAGCATGTCGCCGTCGTTCCCGGCGTGGCGTTTGGCGCGCCCGGCCATCTGCGCATCTCCTACGCGACTTCGATGGATCGCATTGACGAAGGCCTGAAGCGCATGGCCCGCTTCTTCGGCAAGGCGGCGTGACCGCTGCCGCGTGACGCGATGATCCTGTGTCCAGCGCGCCTGGAGCCCGTCTTCAGTCCGCGGCCCTGGGGTCCGCGTTCGCTCGCGCCGTTTTTCCCTGAAAAATCCAATCTCGTCGAGCCGATCGGCGAAGCCTGGATGACGGGCAGCGAATGCCGGTTTGCCGACGGCCCTTTCGCAGGGAAGACTCTCGGCGAAGCGTGGCCGGAAATGCCGCCGGAGTGGGCGGGAACGCGTGCTGACCTCGGCAAGGCTTTTCCTCTACTGGTGAAATTCATTTTTGCGGAAGAAAAACTATCCGTGCAGGTGCATCCGGATGACGATTACGCGGCGATTCATGAGCAAGCCGCCGGCGGCCGCGGGAAAACGGAAATGTGGTACGCCGTGCGCGCGCGGCCGGGTGCGGAAGTTTTGGTAGGCCTGAAACCAGAAGTGACGCGCGAGAGTCTCGCGCGAGCCATCGCCAACGGCACTGCGGAAGATTGTCTCGTCCGCGTTCCCGTTTGCCAGGGCGACGCGATTTTTGTACCCGCCGGGACCGCGCATACGATCGGACCGGGCCTGGTGCTTTGCGAGATTCAGCAGAACTCCGACCTAACCTATCGCGTTTACGACTACAATCGCCGCGATGCGCAGGGCCGGGCGCGCGAACTTCATATTGACAAGGCACTCGACGTGATGCGCTTCGGCAAGCAATTGGGTGGGAAAATCCAGGAGATGCGGTTCGAAATGGGCAATCGCCTCGAGACGCACCTTATCCTCTGCCATTATTTCGCGGCAGACCATATATCGCTGACAAAGCCGGTCGAACTCCGTAACTTGGACGAACAATTTAAGTTGGTGATATTTCTGGAAGGCACGGGGCGAATCCGCTGGCGTGAGGGATCGGCGGCCTATGCTCCTTTCCAGGTATGGATGATTCCGGCGGCACTCCAGGCGCATGAGTTCGTGCCCGAGAGTCCCACGTCACTTCTCGGGGCGTTTGTGCCAACGCTTTGGAAGAGCTAGGGCACGTGCAGTCGCACCGGATCCACAGATGAAGAGCGTGAAGAAAACGCGGCTGAAGACAGATTTGCTCCCGGCCTGCGCTGTCCTTCTTGCCGGGGGGCGTGGAACGCGCTTCTGGCCGCGCAGCCGCAAACGCACGCCGAAGCAGCTTCTCAACATTGTCGGCACGCGGACCATGCTTCGCGAAACGATGGCGCGTCTTTCGCCGCTTTTCCAGTCACGCCACGCCTGGGTTGTTACGAATACCGAGCAGTCCGCGGCCGTGAAACGCGAGTTGCGCGAACTTCCTTCGTCGCACGTGCTTGCCGAGCCCGCGGGCCGCAACACCGCGGCCGCCATAGGGCTTGCTGCTGTTCACCTGGTGCACGAACATGGCGACGCGCTCATGGCTGTACTCCCCTCCGACAGCCATATTGCGGATGCGGCGCGCTATCGCAACTTGGTCGGCGCGGCGCTTGAACTCGCGCGCACTCCCGGGAACCTCGTCGTCCTTGGCATTCCGCCCTCGCGTCCGGAAACAGGTTACGGCTATATCGAACGAGGCGGCCTCGCGGCGCGTCCGCGCGGAGTTGCTGCGTATGGCGTACGTCGCTTCACCGAAAAGCCGGCTATGCCGCTGGCCCGTAAGTACGTCGCCTCAGGAAAATATCTGTGGAACGCGGGCATGTTTTTCTGGCGCGCCTCGACATTTCTCGCGAGCTTGAAGCGATTTCTTCCCGCGACGCACGACGCCCTGCAGGAACTCGCCGCGACCATCGGCACCCGCCGCTATACCTCGGCATTGCACCGCATTTATCCGCGGCTCGAAAATATTTCGGTGGACTATTCCGTCATGGAGCCGGCGACGCGCGCCGCAGGCAAGCCGCGCGTATTCGTGATTCCCGCCAAGGTCGGCTGGAGCGACATCGGCTCCTGGGCCGCCGTGCATGAATTTCTGGCGTCGGGCGGCAGCTCAAACGTTTCCGCCGGCGCGTCGTTCACGCTCGATGCGCACGGCAACTATTTCTGGAGTCCGAAGAAATTCGTGGCCGCCATCGGCGTCCGCGATCTCGTCCTCGTGGAAACAGACGACGCGCTGCTTCTTTGTTCTCGCCACCGCTCGCAGGACGTCGGCAAAATCGTGAAATGGCTCGAGGAAAAGGGCATTCACCGGCTCCTGTAATCCGGCGTCTCCTTGCAGGAATCTTTACGCCAACAACCGTTTGAATTTCCCCCCGATTCATGGCAGTTTCGACGCAGTGGCTCTTGCGATTCGATAATTCGCGGCGAATTCTAATCGACACACTGGCGATTAGAAGCGCGTCTAACTCCTTGAAAACAAAGGACAGCAGGCTTGTCTAATCGACACAAATTGCACCCGCCCCAAATCAACATCAAATTCGGCACCGACGGCTGGCGCGGTGTGATCGCCGATGATTTCACGGACGAAAATGTGCGCAAGGTCGCGCACGCGATTGCGCGCTACGTGGTGCGTGCTGAAAATCCGCGAGCGGGCGTGGTCGTCGGCTACGACACGCGCTTCGATTCGGAGCGCTTCGCCCGCGTGGCGGCCGAAACCGTGGCCGCAACGGGCACGCCGGTTTGGCTCGCCGCCGAGGCGTGTCCCACTCCCGCCGTTTCCCTGCTCGTACGGCAGCGCAGCGCCGCTTGCGGAATTCAAATTACCGCCAGCCACAATCCGTATCGCTGGAACGGCATGAAACTCAAAGCGAGCTACGGAAGTTCCGCGTCTCCCGCGATCGTCGCGCAAGTGGAGCGGGAACTCGCACGGGTGATACGCGACGGAGTTCCCATGCTCCCGCCGCGCGACGATTTGATCCACGCACTCGACGTGCGCACGCCGTATCTCGAAACGCTGGCCGGCCTCGTGGACTGGGACCGTTTGCGCGCTGCGAGGTTCCGTTTCCTGATTGACCCGATGCACGGAGCCGGCCGCGGATTGCTCAGCGAGCTGTTTCGCCGCCAGGGAATTGAGGCAGGCGAAATTCGCGGCAATCGCGATCCGCTTTTCGGCGGCGTCAACCCCGAACCGATCGAGCCCCATGTGGAGGCGCTGCGCCAGGCGCTCCGAGGGAGCCATTACGACGCCGGGTTCGCGCTCGATGGCGACGCGGATCGGATCGGCGCCATGGATCCCGACGGCACCTTCATCACGCCGCACCAGATATTCTCGATTCTTTTCTGGCATCTCGCGGGCACGCGCCAATTGACAGGCGATGTCGCGAAATCTTTTTCGGTCACCAAAATGATCGACAAGATTGCCCGCAAGTTTGGCCGCAAGGTCTGGGAGACGCCGATCGGTTTCAAATACATCTGCGAACGCATGCTGGAAAGCGACATTCTACTGGGCGGCGAAGAGAGCGGCGGGATCGGCACGAAGCTGTATCTGCCGGAGCGCGACGCGACTGTGAGTGCGCTGCTGCTCGCCGAAGTGATGGCCTGGCACGGCAAGCGTTTGGGCGAGCTTGTCGCCATGTTGCAGGGCGAGTTCGGCGAGCATCACTTCGGACGCGCGGACCTCACCTTGCAGGACGGACAAAAGGAGAAGGCGCTCGAATATTTTTCGTCCAAGAAACTGACCCGCTATCTTGACTGGCCCATCGTCCGCCGCGAGGATCTCGACGGCGTGAAAGTCTATTTGGGCGATATCGGCTGGGCCATGGTGCGCGCGTCCGGGACCGAGCCGATGCTCCGCGTGTACTCGGAGACGACGCGGGCAGTCACCACCCAGCGCGTGCTCGGCGAAATCACCACACTCGTTCGGGGGCTTTAGCCGGGGGCTTTTGGTTCAAACTGCTTGAACGCCGCGTCGAGAATTCCATTCAAGAAGGCGGGCGCTTCCGCCGACGAAAATTTCTTCGCCAGCTTGAGCGCTTCGTCAATGGCAACCTTCGGCGGAGCGGTAGCGGCGCGGATCTCGTAGATCGCCAGCCGCAGAATGCTGCGGTCCACGGCTGCGAGCCGGTCGAGGCGCCAGTTTTCCGCCAGCTTCTCGACCAGGTCGTCAATTGACCCGGCCGCGGCGATGGCGCCCTCGAAAAGCGAGTTCGCGAATTTCCGCGTCGGTTCTGAGGCGCGCGCCGATTTCCAGAAAAGCTTTTCCACTCGCGCCGGTTCCTGGCGCGTCATATCCCATTCAAAAAGCATCTGCAGGGCGAACTCCCGGGATTTGTGCCGGAGAGTCATCGGGGGCGTTTGGACGTTCGCGCGCGGCGCGGCTTCCGAGTTTTCGTTGCTGCGGTTTTGGTTGAAAACTTCCGCGTGAGGCGGGCCATTCCAATCGCACCGATAGCGACTTCGTAGCCTTTGTTGCCGCTCTTTTCACCCGCGCGAGCCAGAGCCTGTTCGCGCGTATCGCAAGTGAGCACGCAGAAACCGATGGGCACGCCGGTATCGAGTTGCGCGAGCTGAATGCCGCGCGCCGTTTCCGAACAGACGTAATCATAGTGCGACGTCTCGCCCCGTAAGACGCATCCGATGCAGATCAGCGAATCGAAGCGCCCCGTGGAAGCGAGAGTCTTGGCGGCGATGGGAAGCTCGAACGCGCCCGGCACGTTCACGATTTCCAGTTGGTCTTCGCTTGCTCCGGCGGCCTGAAATGCCTCGAGCGCGCCGGCGAGCAGCCGGTCGGTGACAAAACTATTGAATTCGCTGACGACGATTCCGAAATGCAGCCCTGCTGCACTGAGCCCGCCGCGCTCGCCGAGGCGAACGTTTGGTTTTCCGTGTCCCGCCATTAATAGGCACCCAAGAAATTTATGGAGTTGAAAGCGCCAGGAGAACGTTGCCGCCTTGCTGGCGCGCCTCATCGAGGCCCGCCTCGGCGCGATTGATCCATTCGGTGACGCGGTCTTCGGTCTCGTCGCCCGGACGCGAAGAGGCCTCCGCCGCGATGGCGCTGGCCGTGAGGTCCTGTTCGCCCCACGGCGTCTGCACCGTCCCGGCGACTTGGCGAAGTTTTTCCGCCAGCGCACGCGCGTTATCAATCGAGGTGTTAGGCAAAACAAACACCAGAGACCACGCCGTGTATTTCACGGCGATATCCGTCTGGCGAACGGCCGAAGAAAGGGCGCGCGCCAGCTGTTCGACGTATTGCTCGACGGCCGCATCGCCGTGTTGCCGCAGCAGATCGCCGCCGCGATCGATGTGCACGATCACCAGCGAGAGCGGCGTGCCCTGCGTGCGCGAACGGTTCGATTCGACCAGCAGGCAATCCACGTACGCGCCGCGGCTCAGCAACCCCGTCTTTTCGTCGGCGACGGCCAGCGAACGAACCAGCGAACGCAGGCGCGTGTGAGTCACCGACATGACCAGTTGGTCGCCGACCGCCTGCAGGAAAAAGCTTTCGTTCGGCTTCCATTTTCTTCCGGCCGCGTCTCCCACCAGCAGGGCTCCGGCAGGCGCTTGCGTTTCCTTGTCCGTCAGTTCCACAGCCAGCGCCGAATCGAGGCCCAATTCGCGCAAGGCAGGAGCGCTCGCCGCATGAAGCTCGATGCCGCCCAAAGCGTCAGGCGTGGCCTTGGAGACCAACGAGATGATCGAAGGAATGCGCGCAGTGCCCGCGGCGACTGTTCCGGGCGCAAAGTATTCCGCCGTCAACTGCGGCGCCTCGCCCGCCGCTCCCACCGCGATCATGCAGCGCGTCACCCGAAGATACTTGCCGATTTCCGCCGCTGTCGTCGCCAGCAATTCCCGCGGCGTGGATTGGCGGTACATCAGCCGGTTGATCTCGGCGATCGCGGCCAGATCGCGATGCGTTTCCGCCGGCACTGGCGCAACCACGGGCGGAGCAACGGGAACGGCCTCCACCGGCGCGGGCCGGGCATTCGACGCTGCAGGCGCGGGAGCTTTGCGAGGCGCGCCCTTGGGCCACCAGTTGGCCCGTTCGTAGAGAGCGCGCAGACGTTCGTTCTTGTCTTCTTCGCCCGGAAAAAGTTCGGCGATGCGCTCGAGCCGCTCGACCGCCTTGGTCTGCAGCGAATATTGCAGAAAAATTTCCACCTGTACGATCAAATCTTCCAGCGCCTGTTGGGCGCGAGCCTCCTCAGAGACAGGTCCGGCCGCTGCTCCCGCCTCTGAGCCGGCGCCCGTGAACCCGTCCGTGCGCGTGGAAACCGTCGCGGCTTTGGCCGCCCGCGACAGCACGTTTTGCAGGAACCCGGGGTCCACTTTCCCTTCGAGTTTGCCGATGCGCTCCTGGTTTCGATAATCGTACGGGTCAATATCCACGAGCCGGTCGAGTGTCTCGCAGGCTTCTTTCAAACGCGTCGCGCCAAAATAAAGATCGAATAGGCGCACCAGCGCGTCGAAATATTTCGTCTCCCGATTCATCTCCTCATAGGCTAGGGCAATCGCTTCGGCGAGCGGCAGCGAAGCGGGATAGCTGGCCGCGAGGCGGTCCATTTGCGCGGCAAGCTCTCCATCTTTTCGGCCGGCGCGCATCCAGTCTTTGGTTTGCGTGACCAACTGGGCGGCTTTTGGATCCTCGCCGGCGTGTATGTAGGCGCCCGCCAGTTCAAATAGCTTCTCGTACTTTTCGGGTTTTTGTTTGTAGTAGGCCTCGAATACTTGCCGGGAGCGGTCCAGAAGTCCGGCGCGCAGTAGGCTCTCGCCAAAAAGCGACAGATACGCTGTGTCCTTGTCATTAGGCGCAAAGGGCTCGAGCAGCGCGACGGCGCCCGCCGCATCATTCTTCCGCAGTTTGGCTTCGGCGAAGAGCAGCGCTCCGGTTCGGTCGTTTGGAAGCAGCCGGTGGGCCCGCCCGAAATACTCCAGGGCTTCATCGAGTCCGCCTCCCGCCTGCGTCAGTTGCCCGGCGCGGAGGAAGCTTCGCGCGGCGAGATCGGCGTGCCGCAGCCGCTCCGCAAGTTCGCCGAGGAGCACATGGCGCGAGGCATTTTCCGGGTCGAGCAGCGCCATGCTCTCGTAGCAGGCCAGCGCCTCGATATCGCGCTTTTGCTGAAGGAAAAGTTCGGAGGCCGCGGCAAACTGCTCAATCGCTTCCGCAGCGTGATTCTGTTTCTGCAGCAGGCCACCGTAACGCATCAGCCGGTCCGGAGGCTGGGGATAGGACCGCAGAAAGCGGGCGAAGATCGCGGTTGCCTTGGCGGCATCGCCTACATCGAGCAGACGGTCAAACTGCGCGCCGTAATATTGGGCGGCCAGCTCAGGCTCGTTGAGCCGCGTATGGATATCGGCCAGCGCCTGCAAGGCCTCCTGATTCGAAGGCGCCTCTTCCAGGGTGGCCTGATACTCGACGACCGCCTCGCGAAGTTTGTTCTTTTCGAGGCTGCGCCGCGCCCGCTCGAGATGTTTGTTGATTTCCGCCATGGGATTTCGCGCGCCGCGATAACGCTGGGCGCGTGCGCCCAATTTAAACTATATAACGGACGCCTTGCGGCCCTCCAATCGAAATCCAGTGGATGTGCCGATGACGTTCGAGGTGCGGCAGGAATCGGCGGTTGGCCCTAGACCCCGGACCTTCGCGGAAGGCCCTTGACCTTTTCGCGCATGGTTCGCAGGGACATCCCGCTGCGCAACAGGGCTCCAAAGCCGAGTAAAGCCAGGGGTAAAGTCAGGGCCACCCAGGCAAAAAACGAGAATCCGGCCGCGCTATTCTTCTCGACATCGAACACACTTAACCCCAGGACGCAAAAGAACTGATAGGAACCGACGTTGGCCGGTGCATTGGGGAGCGAAACCCCCAAGTTAACGATTAGCAGGACTACCACGGCAGCGAGCAGCGAAAGGGGCAGATGGTAGGAGCGCATCATCGCCCACATCCCCAGCACCTGGAAGAACGGCATCAATACGGACGTCAGCACCGCGGCATAGAAGCTGGGCGAGGTGCCGATCGCGTGCAAGTCCGTAAGCACCGCCATGAACTTCCCAGGCAGATGAGTCTTCTTGCCGCTGACGCCAGGATTCAGGGTCAGCCTGACCTCGATATACAGGATCAGCAGGCCCACCAGGAACAGCAGGCAAAGCGTCACGTACGCCAGCGTATCCGCCACGCGCTGATCCTGGCGCGGCAGATTGATATAGAGCGACACCATGGCCAGAGCCGCCGTGGCGATCACCAGGTCCACGAATCGCTCCACCCCAACCGACCCGAGCACGCGCCCGATACCGATTTCCTCGGAATTGGACAGCAGGTAGCTGCGCAGCACTTCTCCCGGCCGCAATGGAAATACGAGGTTGGCAAAGAGCCCGGAGTACACCGCTCGAATCGAGCGGCTGAGCCGAACTTTCCCGAACGGTGCCAGCAGGAATTTCCAGCGCAGCGCCTGGATGGCGTAGCTCAGGACATCACACCCCATGCCCAGCACAACCCACTTCCAGCTGACGTTGGCGATCTCGTGCAGAAACTGCGTGAGGTGAAAATTGCGGAGAACCCAGACCAGGCAGATGAGGGCCAGTCCATAACCCACGAAAAGTAGCAGCCGAGGCCGCTTCTGGAACGCGTTCTGGATCGCGGTGTTCAAATCGCCGGTTCCGTCGGGCGGGACTGCTCGATCTTCAGGATGTTCACCTTGCCGGATCGCTCGATCACAATGGCGCGCGCCTCATTCGTGACGAATATGCCTTGCCAAAATACAGATTTCTCACTTACTGGAATTTCCGGCAGCCGCCAGCGCATCGTCACTCCATGATCAAGCTGCGGATGGCTCGCAGATCGCCGGTCCGGAGCCTGGCACGATTGGACTCTTGTTGCGTTCGGGACTTCCCCTGCGCCTGACCCGTCCCCTGGTCCCGAGCGCGCCGTGACGGTCGAAAGGAGGCAAAGCCGGCCAAGACACGGGGCCGGATGCTCTTAAGCTTGGTACAGCCTACGACATCGGGCTTCGCCAGGCAATGCGGGACTGCTTGGAAGGTTATATGGCCAAAGTGGCTGCGGACGCGCAACGGGCGTATAATTTCGATAAAGATGAGAACAATCCTTCGACGGTCCCGGCCGACCCGCGCAAGCGTAACCGGATGAAAACCGCGCAACCCGTCGATCGCAGAGAGCGAGTCTTGCTCGTCGGCGTCACTCTCAAGCACCGCGCACGCGGCCGGCCGGACGGCCCGTCCATCGCCAGCCGCGATTCACTGAACGAGTTGGAAGAGCTGGCCCAGAGCGCCGGCGCCAATATCGTGGGCAGTTTGCTGCAGGTGCGCGACGTGCTCGATCCCGCCACCCTGGTGGGGCGCGGCAAACTCGACGAAATCCGCGCGGAAGCGCAGGCCCGGCGCGTGCCGTTGGTGATCGTGGATCACAATCTCACGCCTGTGCAGCTGCGCAATATGGAAAAGGGCACAGAATGCCGCGTGATTGATCGCACGCAGCTCATCCTGGACATTTTCGCCACTCACGCGCGCACCCGCGAAGGGCAACTGCAGGTTGAGCTCGCCCAGCTGAACTATCTCCTTCCCCGTTTGACCGGTCGCGGCCAGGAACTCTCGCGGCTCGGGGGCGGCATCGGGACGCGCGGACCCGGTGAGCAGAAGCTCGAAACCGATCGCCGGCGCATCCGCGAGCGCGTAGGCAAAATTCAGGCTGCTATCGAAACGGTCAGGCGACAGCGCACCACCCGACGCCGGGCTCGCCAGGCGGTTCCGCTGGGCATGATTGCATTCGTGGGCTACACCAACGCCGGGAAATCGACGCTTTTCAACGCACTGACCCACGCGGACGTCCTGACCTCTTCGAAGATGTTTGCTACGCTCGACCCCACCATCCGTGCGGTGCGACTGCCGTCGAAGCGCCGCGTTCTGCTGTCTGACACCGTCGGATTCCTGCGCGACCTTCCGCCCGATTTGATCGCGGCGTTCCGCGCCACGCTCGAGGAAGTGCAGGAGGCCGCGCTGATCCTGCATGTCACGGATATTTCCAATCCCCATCACGCCGAGCAGGATGCCGAAGTCCTTAAAGTGTTGCGCGATTTGGGTGTCGAGGATCGCCCACGACTGCATGTGCTGAACAAGATAGACCATCTGAGCGAGGAAGAACGAAAGGCGCTGGTCGAATCCAATGGCCACGCCGCAAGCAGGGTATTCACGTCGGCCGTGACCGGCGAAGGGCTCGCAGATTTGCTCGTGCAGATCGACGCCGCCATGCCCGTGGATCCTCTCGTGCGGCTCCGCTTACGGATGCCGTTGGCCGACGGCCGCCATTTGGCGCTGGTGCAAGCGCGCGGGCGCGTCCTTCAGTCCGAAGTGGTGGATGGACACTTTCTCCTCGAAGCGGAAGTGCCGCAGTCGGCCGCGCGTCGTCTTCAGGATTTCGTACTCGATTAGATTTCCGCTGCCCCTCTTCTCTCTCCTGTCGCCAAGCAATTCTCCAACTGCGCGATACTAAAACGCCAGTTCCGCAGTTAATGCTTCCGAAGCACCTTCCGGCATCTTCAAAAAAGTCCACAGGCGCTCAAAACGGACAGCGATCCCCACACCGGTACGATTTAGTGTCCGCAAATGGACGCAGTTACAAAAAATCGTCCGGCAGATTGCCGGCAACGAAAGGAAGAGAATCATGAAACGAATCGCCGCGCTGCTCGCGCTGGCCCTCGCATGGGGCGCCTCAGCAGCGCACGCGCAGTACACCGTCAAAGTCACTTGGACCGCGAGCACGAGCGCCGCTGGCAACCCCTCGCTCACTTACAACGTTTATCGCGCCGCGACCTGCGCGAGCCACTTCGCCAAGCTCAACTCTGCGCCGGTCACCACCACTTCGTATTTTGACGCCACCGCCGCCACGGGCGCCGCGTACTGTTACCAGATCACCGCCGTTCTGGCTGGCCTCGAGAGCGCACCCTCCAACCAAGCGACTGTTGCCCTTCCTCCTCCCTCCGACAGGCAGACAGCCTGCGCGCACCGCGGCCCCATCATCGGCTGGATACGCTGCCTGGGCGCTCGACCGAAGCGAACTGCGCCACAGCCGCAAGTGCCCTAGCGTCCGCGAAACGATACTCAGTGGAAATCGCTGTGGAAAAAGGCTCTCGAATTGGAAGCGAAACGGGAGTCCTGGCCCGACGTGTGTCTCCAGCGCGGATCGCACCAACGACGCTAACCTATTGCAAATAAGCCATATAACGAACACGGAAGGCCTTCAATTACCAGGCGACGCCAGCGAAATCAGCCTTTCCCCGCCTCTCGGAATTTGCACAGATGTGCAGCAGAAGGTCCCCTAAGAGTTACTACCGTAGGGATTTGCCTTAAGTGGCACCCGCGCTCTCGGCCGCGCATTCGTGCTCGGGATTTCAATCCAGGAACCGGTACCGTTGACTCAGTCGGGGCGCGGGACTATATTCATTGAGGTTACAAGGCCCACTAGCGCGCTTCGTTGAGTTTTTCCTGAGAACGAAATGAACTTGCCGAACAGCCTGACGGTTCTGCGAATCTTTTTCGTTCCCCTGCTGGTCGTTGTCCTCCTGACGCGTCAACCCAATCTCGATTTATGGGGTCTGTCTGTCCGTTTCGAGGTCTGGGGCGTTTTAATTTTGTTGGTTGCGGCGGCCACCGACGCGGCGGACGGCTATATCGCGCGCAAACGGCGCGAAATTACCACGCTGGGAATCTTGCTCGATCCGGTAGCGGACAAGCTGCTGATATCCGCAGCGTTTATTCCGCTGGTGCAGATGCATCTGGTCCAGGCGTGGATGGTGGTCATCATCATTGGGCGCGAATTCATCGTGATGGGCCTGCGCGAAATTGCCTCCGTGGAAGGATTGGTCATTCCCGCCACGGCGCTTGGCAAAACGAAAATGATTTTGCAGGTGCTCGCGGGCTGCGCCGTGATTTTGACCGCAAATCACCCCGCGCTGAAAACTCTCGGAGTCACGCTGCTCTGGCTGGTGGTGTTGAGCGCTGTGGCTTCGGCCATCCACTATTTTCAGATGTTCTGGAGCCAGATCAATTTCCGCGTGCAGGAACGCCATCGCCTGAGCGTCGTCGTAGTCGAAGCGAAAGAAAAACCGCAGGATGTCCTCACTCGGTAACCGCGAGAAGCAGTTACTTCTGGAAATCGCCCGGCGCGCTTTGTCCGCAGCAGTCGAACCTCGTGAACCCCTCGCGAGCCCCCCGCAGGATCTGGAACTCGGAGAGTCAGCCGGAGCGTTCGTGACCTTGCGTCATCGCGGCCGGCTCAGGGGATGCATCGGTCAGATCGAGTCGGGCCAATCGCTGATTGAGATGGTCGCTCACTGTGCGAAATCTGCTGCGCTGGAAGATCCACGGTTCAACCCCGTTCGCCCCGATGAGCTCGCCGAAATCGAGATCGAACTCTCCGTGCTTTCTCCGCTGGAAGAGATTGCGCCCCATCAAATTGAAGCGGGCAAACACGGGCTGATGGTGAGCCGGGGCTGGCAACGCGGAGTTCTGCTGCCGCAGGTGGCGACCGAATGCCGCTGGCAGGCGGCACGTTTTCTGGAAGAGACTTGCGTCAAAGCGGGACTCGAACGCAATGCCTGGCAAGAAGCAGGGACGAAAATCCACGGCTTTACCGCGGAGGTATTTCGCGAATCAGATTTTCGATCGCAGGGGCGGCCGGGCCCAGGGGGCGCGGCGAAGTCCCGCTATTCGATTTCGACGTAGTCGCCCGGATAAACCGGACGCAGGCAGAACGTGATCAGAACCGTCGCGGAGTTCGGACCTGTCCGCAGCACGATTCCTTCGCCCACATCCTCGCGTGGCACATTGCTCCAGTTCCATTTCTTCGGGACGCTTCCGAAGCCATAAATGCCGACGTCCGGCACGGCCATACCGTCTTCCTGATCGAAGGCGTAACGGGGCGTCTGGTAAGCTGTCTCGTGCTGGGTGCCCTGGTAACGGAAAATGCGGAAGTAATCGCCGATCTTCACTCCCTGCGCGTTGCCGAGGTTCACATAAATGATGTCGTTGTTGCCCACCTGCTGCTGAAATTTCTTACCCGTGATCACCATCGCCAGAGGTTTGCCGTTCGCAGGAGCGAAACGGTCGAAGCCTGCCTCGGATTTCAGCGGCGGAGCCGGCCGCTCGGTGAACGGCACCAATATGTCGCCGCGCTGCACGTAGTCGCATGAGTGTTCCACTTGCCCGATCGATGTGTCCGGCCGCACGATAATCACTTTCACGCGGCCTTCATCCTCCCAGACCGTTCCCATCTTCTTCAGAATGGCGAATTCCCACTTCGTCCATTCGATACCAAACGGGTCCTTCACCGCGCGGACCGCCGAAAACACATCGCCCACCTTCACGCCCTGGTTGGAGCCCTTGTTGACGTAGACGTAGTCGCCCTCGTCAAAGGTGATCCTCGTGTCCGACTGCTCGCCCGTAATCACGTAGGTGTCATGCGGGATCGCTTCGGTCGTGACTTCCCCCGAACAATAGATGTCGCCCACTCGAGGGACTGGCGGCGCACTCTGCGCGCCCGCAACCATCCCAGATAGTCCTAAAACTAGTCCTGCAAGGACAATTTTCCCACGCATGACACTCGCTCCTTATGGAAACCCTTCGCGCCAGAGACCCGGCGCCAGCCCATGAGCCGACTGTAATGGACGTACTAGACGGCGTCAAGACAATGGTCTGCCGGGCTTTACACATTGTGCACCGCATGGTAGAAGCAAGGATTCCCTCGTCTGCGGCCTGTCAGGGTGTGGCGCCAGGACCCCGGAAAAGATTGGAAACACAGCATGTTAGGGCAGGACAAAATCTGCGCCGTGGTGGCGGCAGCTGATTCGCGGTCTATGCAAAAGCAGCTCGTTCGGGCGCTGCGCCAAACACGCACCGTGGAGTTGCGGCTTGACTGGCTGCGCGACGATCGCGAGATCATTCAATTCGTGGCGTGGCTCGCCGCCAAGCGTCCACAGGCGGCGCTCATCGCCACGTGCCGCCGCCTCGAAGCCGGAGGCCGATACCGCGGAGCCATTGCCAAGCAACTGATTCATCTGGCGGACGCCATTCGCGCCGGCTGCGCCTGGTACGACCTCGAAATCGAAACCGTCCGCCAGTGTCCGCCGGAGCTGCTCGACGTTCTTCTGGGCGATGCGCGGCAACTGACGTCGGCGCACTTTTTTCGAGGTATGCCGCCGAATCTCTCGCGAGTCGCCGCGGAATTGACGCGGTACCGGCCGGACGCTATCAAAATCGCCGCGCGGTGCGATTCCCTCGCGGACAGCCGAAAGCTCCTCGACTTCGGTGAGCGTCTGAGGAACACCATCGCCGTGCCCATGGGCGATGTGGCCTTGCCCGCCAGATTCCTGGCGTTGCGCGGAAAGCGGGCCTTCGCCTACGCTCCTGTCGAGAACGCCACCGCGCCCGGCCAGATCTCACTCGACGAAATGAAAAGCCTCTATCGCGCCGGCCGGTTCGACACTCGGACCCGCGTTTACGGCGTGATCGGAAATCCCGTCGGCCATTCGCTTTCCCCGGCCATGCAGAATGCGGGATTCGCGGCCCGCCGCATGAATGCGGTCTACCTGCCGTTCCTGGTGCGCGATCTCGAGGATTTTCTCGGTTCCGTCGGGCCGTTTGGCATCCGCGGCTTCAGCGTGACGCTGCCTCACAAGGAAAAAATTCTTGGCCGGCTCGACGGCTGCGACCCGCTCGCGGCCAGAATCGGAGCCGTTAATACGGTTGTGGTGCGCGGCGGCGGAAAACTCTACGGCTACAATACGGATTACGTCGGCGTGCTGCGTTCGCTCGAGCGGCGCATGCCGCTGCGCGGGCAGCCGCGTGCTGATCGTCGGCGCCGGCGGCGCCGCTCGTGCCGTTGCGTTCGCGCTGGCGCAGGCCGGAGCCGCGGTCTGCGTTTGCGCCCGGCGCCCCGATCGCGCCAAGTCGCTGGCGCGCGCCGTCGGGCGGCGAAGCGATCCCGCGCTCTCGTGTGGGGCGGGAGTTCTTCGACGCCATCGTGAATGCCACCCCGGTCGGCATGCACCCGAATATCGGGCGCTCGCCGCTCGAAGCGCGCGAATTGAATTGTCGGCTGGTATTTGACACCATTTACCGTCCGCGAATTACCCGCCTGCTGCAACTTGCAGCGCGGCGCGGCATCGAAACCGTCTCCGGCGTCGAAATGTTCGTCGCGCAGGGCACGGCGCAGTGGGAAATCTGGACCGGCGAGCGCGCGCCGGTCGCGGCCATGCGCCGCGCAGTGGTTCGAGCGCTGGCGAGCGAAGAGAAAACGGGCAGCAAGACGGAAAAGACGCGGGCCACGCGATGATTCAGCCTGACTTCAAAACGTTCTCCGGTCTGGCGCGGCAGGGAAACCTGGTGCCGGTCTATGAGACCTACACGGCCGACCTGTTGACGCCCGTCGGCGCGTATCTGCGCATCGCCCACGAAGCGAAATATTCATTTCTGCTCGAAAGCGTCGAAGGCGGCGAGACGATTGCGCGCTACACCTTCGCCGGCGCAAATCCCGCGGAAGTCTTCCGCTCCCGCGGACGAGTTTGCACCCTCGAAACGGGAGGCAAGAAAATCCAGTTCGACGAAAATCCCGTCGAGCAGCTGCGCCGGCTCACCAGGCGCTTTCGCCCGGTCCGCGTGCCGGGCCTTCCTCCGCTCATCGGCGGGGCCATCGGATATTTCGCTTACGACATGGTGCGGCTGGTCGAGAGCATTCCCGCAACCGGCCGCGACGATCTGGGCCTCGACGATTGCGTGATGATGTTCTATCTGGGCTTGCTGGCATTCGATCACGTGCAGCACCGCGTCTGGATCATTCGCAACGTGTTCACCGAAGGCGCGGGCAGCCTGCGCGAAAAATACGATGCCGCCGTCCGCGAAATTCAGCAGACTCGGCGGCTGCTCGAAGGGCCTTTGCCCAGGCAGGCCCCATCGCGGGACGCCGGTCCATTGCGCGTGCGCTCCAACATGACCAAGGCTGGGTACACCGGCGCGGTGCGAAAGGCCAAGTCCTACATTCGCGCGGGCGATGCGTTCCAGATCGTCGTCAGCCAGCGCTTCGAAGCGAAAACCAACGCCGACCCGTTCGAAATCTACCGCGCCCTGCGCGTCATCAACCCTTCGCCCTACCTCTATTGTTCTGAAGCTCGACGACGTTTCCGTCGTCGGCAGTTCGCCGGAGATGCTCGTGAAGGTGCAGGGACGCACGGCCACATATCGTCCGCTCGCCGGAACCCAGCCGCGCGGGCGCGATGAGAAAGAAGACCGCGAATTCGAGGCCAAGCTTCTCGCCGATCCCAAGGAGCGTGCCGAGCACGTCATGCTCGTGGATCTCGGGCGCAACGACCTCGGCCGCGTCTGCGAGTACGGCTCGGTCAAGCCCGAGCGGCTGATGTTCGTGGAGCGCTATTCGCACGTGATGCACATCGCCTCCAGCCTGCGCGGCGAGCTGCGCCCGGATGTGGATTGCTTCGACGCGCTCATGGCCTGTTTTCCGGCCGGGACGCTTTCGGGCGCGCCCAAGGTCCGCGCCATGGAAATCATTGACGAACTCGAGCCCACCCGCCGCGGCATCTACGCGGGCGCGATCCTCTATCTCGATTTTTCCGGCAATCTCGATTCCTGCATCGGCCTGCGCACGCTGGTCGCCAAGAACGGGCGCGCGTATGTGCAGGCGGGCGCGGGAATCGTTGCCGATTCGGTGCCTGATCTTGAGTACGAGGAGTCCGAAAACAAGGCACGCGCGGTGCTCAAAGCGCTCGAAATCGCCCATCGCGGCGGTGTCGGTCGCGGCGATTAGAAATCCGCGCTATCCTTGAACAGCAACCATGCTGCTGCTGCTCGACAACTACGATTCGTTCACCTACAACCTCGCGCAGTACCTCGGCCAGATGGGGCAGACGCTCGAAGTCCGCCGCAACGATCAGATCACGCTTGATGAAATCGATATCCTGGAGCCGGAGCGCATCGTGATCTCACCCGGGCCGTGCACCCCCGCCGAGGCGGGCATCAGCGTGCCGTTGATCGAGCGCTTCGCCGGCAAAATTCCGATTCTCGGCGTCTGCCTGGGGCATCAGGCCATCGGAGCGGCATTCGGCGGCCGCGTGATCCGCGCGCCGCAGGTGATGCATGGGAAGACCAGCGAAATTCACCACGACGGCAAGACAATTTTTCGCAAGCTGCCGCAGGATTTTCCGGCCACGCGCTACCATTCGCTGATCGTCGAACGCAAATCGCTGCCGCGCACGCTCGAAATTTCCGCCGAAACCGCCGACGGCACCATCATGGGCCTGCGCCACCGCAAGTTCCGTGTCGAAGGGGTGCAATTCCACCCCGAATCGGTCCTCACCGGCCCCGGATTTAAGCTCCTCGAGAATTTCCTGAATATTTAACCGCCGATAGCCGCGATTGTGATTTATTAGCGTTGCGAGAACGCGACGAACGCATCGAGCCTCTCGCGCGCCGCACCGGTATCGATCGATTTCGCGGCCAGCCGCACTCCATCCAGCAAATCGGTCGCGTGGCCGGCGGCAACGAGCGCCGCCGCAGCGTTGGCCAGCACAATGTCGCGGTGCGCGCTGTGCTCGCGATATAGCATCGACCGCCCCAGGATCTTGTGAATGATCCCTGCGTTCTCCTTTGCGTCGCCGCCGCGAATAGCCTCCAGCGGCGCGCGGCGCACGCCGAAATCCTCGGGCGTTACCGTATAGCTCCGCACCGCTCCGTCGCGCAGCTCGGCGA
This sequence comes from uncultured Acidobacteriota bacterium, assembly GCA_963814605.1. Classification (GTDB taxonomy): domain Bacteria; phylum Acidobacteriota; class Terriglobia; order Acidiferrales; family UBA7541; genus Palsa-295. The sequence continues at coordinate 325,311 of CAWFDD010000005.1, forward strand.
CAAACGTCTCGCCGGAGATCGAAATTTCATCCAGCCCATCCGCGCCGTGCACCACGAACGCCCGTCGAACTCCAAGCTCGCCGAGCGCCCGCGCCATCAATTCCGTTACTCCGGCGCTATACACGCCCACGATCTGCGCCGAAGCCCCCGCGGGATTCGTCAGCGGCCCCAGCAAATTAAATACCGTGCGCATTTTCAGCTCGCGCCGCGCGTTCATCGCGTGCCGCGTGGCCAGGTGCACGGCCGGCGCAAACAGGAACCCGATCCCAACTTCCTCGATCGACCGCGCCACGCGTTCGGCAGGCAAATCGATCCGCGCGCCAAGCTGTTCGAGCACATCCGCGGAACCGCAGCGCGAGCTGATCGAGCGATTGCCGTGCTTCGCCACGCGCACGCCCGCGCCCGCCACCACGAACGCCGCAGCCGTCGAAATATTGAACGTCCCCGATGCATCGCCGCCCGTCCCGCAGGTATCCACCAGAGCTTCGTCTGCGTGCGAATGTCCCGCGGGAAATATGGGAGTGGCGTGTCGGCGCATTGCCCTGGCAAAGCCTACGAGCTCATCGAGCGTCTCGCCCTTGTCACGCAGTCCGGCTAGCAGCGCGGCGATCTGCGCGTCGGTCGCCTGACCCGCGAGGATCTGCTCAGCGGCGGCTTCGGCCTCACCGCGCGACAGGTTCGTTCCGCCTGCAATTATTTTAAGCGCCTGTTGGATCATTAAAACTCGATTAGAGGGTCCGAGCGGAACTGCGTTTTTCGGCCGCTACCCGCCTTGCCCGGCCATCGCGTTCCAAGTAAACTGTATCGCTTTCTGCGTGCGCAAATTCTAGCACTACTAAGGTGAGCTTCGGGCCAGTCGCCGAATCGGCATGAAAATCCACGAATACCAGGCTAAAGCGATCCTCGCAAAATTTGGCGTCCCCGTTCCGCGCGGCGAAGTGGTCCTCGAGAAGGACGAAGCCAGGGCCGCGGCGGAGCGCCTCGGGACGCCTGTCGTCGTGGTGAAAGCGCAGATCCACGCCGGTGGCCGCGGCAAGGGCGGCGGCGTGAAGCTGGCGAAATCAGCCGACGAAGCAGCCACCCTCGCCGAGCGCATGCTGGGAATGAAGCTCGTCACCGCGCAGACCGGCCCGGAGGGCCGCATCGTCCGCCGCGTGCTGGTCGAAGAAGGCCTCGACATTAGGCGCGAGCTTTACCTGAGCGTCCTCGTGGACCGTTCCGTGGGCGCGCCGGTGTTCATGGCCAGCGCCGCTGGCGGAATGGAAATCGAGCAAGTCGCGAAGGAACATCCGGAAGCAATCCTGCGCGAAACGATTCGTCCGGAGACCGGTTTTCAGCCCTACCACGCGCGCAAGCTCGCATTCGGCCTGGGCCTTTCCGCCGATCTGGTGCGCGTGGCGGCGCCCTTCCTGCAATCCCTCTACCGCGCGTTTATCGAGACGGATTCTTCGCTGCTGGAAATCAATCCCTGCGTGGTCACCGGCGACGGCCGCCTGGTGGCGCTCGACGCCAAAATTAATTTCGACGACAACGCGCTCTATCGCCATCCCGAATTCAAAGACCTGCGCGATCTCGACGAGGAGACGCCGCTCGAAGTCGAAGCCTCCAAGTACAAACTCAACTACATCAAGCTCGACGGCACCATCGCCTGCATGGTGAATGGCGCCGGCCTGGCGATGGCTACCATGGATATCATCCAGCTCAGCGGCGGCAGCCCCGCGAATTTTCTGGATGTGGGCGGCGACGCATCGGAAGAGCGCGTGAAAAACGCGTTCCGCATCCTGCTGAGCGATCCGAATGTGAGAGCGGTATTCATCAACGTATTCGGCGGGATTTTGCGCTGCGACATGCTCGCCAGCGGCATCGTCAGCGCAGCCAGGGAACTAAGATTCAAAGTACCGGTGGTCGTGCGCATGGAAGGCACCAACGTTAGCCAGGGCCAGGAGATTCTGCGCAACTCCGGCCTGAATTTCACCGTCGCCAACGGGATGAAGGATGGTGCGGAAAAAGCCGTCGCGCTCGCGCGGCAATAAAGCGCGAAGCAAAGGATGTAAAGGAATCACAGGAAGTGGAGGACAAAGCCGAGCGCGCGGGCCCCATTCGCCGCTATCGTGACTTGCTGGTTTTTCAGCAGGCTTATCGGCTCGCGCTGGAGGTATCGAAATTATCGAAGGGGTTCCCGAAACACGAATAGTATGAACTGGGCAGGCAGATTCGCCGTTGTTCTCGTTCGGTGGCGGCAAATATCGTCGAGGGTTGGGCGAAGCGGGAATCAGCAGCGGAATTCAAACGCCACCTGCAAATCGCCACGGGCGAATGTGAAGAAACGAGATTCTGGCTTGATTTAGCCAGCGACGAAGGTTGCGCTCCCAAGGTCAAGTCGGAGCCCCTCGGCGCGGAGTATGCCAAGCTTGGAATGATGTTTCATAACCTATGGAAACAGTGGAGAAAACTCTGATGAGCGCGAAATCCTCTGCATCCTTTGTCTCATCTGCCTCCTCTGCGTCAAATTCATGAGCATACTCGTCAACAATAAGACGCGCGTAGTTGTGCAAGGCCTCACCGGCCGCGAGGGCAGTTTCCATTCGCAGCAGATGATTGACTACGGCACGAAGATCGTTGCCGGCGTCACGCCCGGCAAGGGCGGCACGAAACATCTCGGCGTGCCCGTATTCGATACAGTCGCGGAAGCCGTTCGCAAAACCGGCGCGAACGCAGCGATGGCGTTTGTGCCCCCGCCATTCGCCGCGGATGCCATCCTCGAAGCCGTGGACGCAGCGTTGCCTCTGGTTATCTGCATCTCCGAAGGCATTCCCGTGCTGGACATGGTGCGCGTCGCCGCCGCGCTGAAAGATTCGAAAACGCGCCTGATCGGTCCGAACTGCCCCGGAGTCATTTCTCCGGGCCAGTGCAAGCTGGGCATTATGCCCGGCTCCATCCACAAGCAGGGCCACGTCGGAGTCGTCAGCCGCAGCGGCACGCTCACCTACGAAGCTGTCGGCCAGCTCACCGGTCTCGGCATCGGGCAATCCACTTGCGTCGGCATCGGCGGCGACCCGATCATCGGCACCAGTTTTCTCGACGTCATGCGCATGTTCAACGATGATCCGGATACCCACGCCGTCGTGTTGATCGGCGAAATCGGCGGAAACGCCGAGGAGATCGCGGCGGACTTCATCAAGAAGCACGTGAAGAAGCCGGTCGTCGGTTTCATCGCCGGCCAGACCGCGCCTCCGGGCCGCCGCATGGGCCACGCGGGCGCCATCATCAGCGGCGGGCAGGGCACCGCCAGGGAAAAATACGCGGCCTTGCGCGCCGCCGGAATTCACACCGTGGAGAGTCCCGCGGAAATCGGCCACGCGATGGCTTCCGTCCTGGGCAAATCGAAGCGAAAGTCCGGCTCGAAGCTGATGCCAAAAAAGAAATCCGCGCGTAAAGCGAAAAAAGGCGCCAAAAAGCGAAAGTAGCGTCGAGCCGGTCCGCGCAAGAAATCCAAACACGGGAGATCAATCGAATGGCGGTCGAGCGAACATTTGCAATCATCAAGCCGGACGCGGTCAAGCGCGGGCTCACGGGCGATATCCTGAGCCGCATCCACGCGGCAAAATTTCAGATTGTGGCCATCAAGTCGCTGCGCCTGACGAAAACCGAGGCCGAAGGTTTTTACGCCGTGCACCGCGAGCGGCCGTTTTTCGGTGAGCTTACGGATTTCATGAGCTCCGGAAAAGCCGTCGTCATGGTCCTGGAGGCCGAAGGCGCCATCGCGAAATGGCGCGACACGATGGGCGCGACCGATCCCGCCAAGGCCGCACCCGGCACCATCCGCAAAGAACTCGGCACCAGCATCCAGTTCAACTGCACGCACGGCTCGGACGCTCCAGCCACCGCCGCGTTCGAGATCGGCTATTTCTTCGCGGGCCTCGAACTGATCTAGATAGGGGACGCGGCTCGTCTGTTCACCGGTTGGGACCCGCGCTTTCCCTCGTGAAATTTGCGTTTGTAATACGCCGTTGTCAGCGCAATCGCGGGCGACCCGATCACCGTCGGCAGAATCCAGAACACCACGGCATACTGCGACGGCACCAGAGCTGCAAACACGTGCCTCCCGCCGAACGCAATGAATGCCGTATAGCCCGCGATGCCCGTCCCCATCATCGAGCTGAGATGTTGGTACCACCAGCCCATCCGCGTCGCCGGCCCGCGCCAGAGGTAGAACAGGTTTCCGCCGCCAACGATGAATCCGACCACGCTCATCGCCATGAAAACCGGGACTCGCGCGTAAATCCCCATCGCCAGGCTTCCCATCGCTGCCAGGAAAACCGCGACATTCAACCCCCACGCGAACGGCGTGCGCAACGATTCCGGATCGCGGCGCGTTCGCAGCACGCTGATCCCTTGCCAGCCGGCAGCCAGCGTCACCGCTCCCAGGTACGCCAGAAAGAAAGCCGTTTCGCGCGCGGCGCGAATAAATTGCGCCGTTTCACTCGCCGAAAGCGCATGAGTGAACGCCCGCACGCGCAGTGGCACGGCGAACGCCAGGCCGCTCATGCAGAATGCCGTGAATACCACCACCGACATGCAGCCCGCGTACACCCAGCCGATCCTAACGTGCAGCCGGCCGCCCTTGCTTGCGGCTACGGGGACCCAGAACACGATCAGCGCGATGGTTCCCACCGCGATGTGCACCCAGCGAAGGTCGCGAAACAGTTCGAACATCGGAGCTCTCCTTCTCCAGCCGGGCCTGAACCCGGCGAATTGACTCGTCACACCATTTCAGCCGCGCGCCCATCATGCAGATCCCGTTGCGCAGCGTGAGCAGCACGTGAAACATTGCGGGCGAAAGTGAATCTGGATACCGCGGATCGCCCTCCGCCCATGCGCGCTCGATGGCATCGAGGGCGGCCGCTCTTCGCGCAAACCCGTCGCGGATTCCCTTCAGGAATCGCAAAGTCTTTCGCATGTCCGCCAGCTCACCCATCAAATAGAGCTTGGCGAGGTAGACGACTCTCTCGTCGCCCACTTCGAACCCGCTTTCCAGCCATTCTCGCAAGACGCGAAATCCCGCCCGGGTCGTTTGGTAGACCCGGCGCCGGGGCCCGCGCTTCGCGGGAGCGCGCCGGCTGTGCAACAGACCTTTGCGCTCCAGTTTCTGCAGCGTGGGATAAATTTGGCTCAACTCGGCGGCCCAGAAATAGTGAATGCGATCGTCCACGACGCTTTTCAGGTCGTAGCCGCTGGCCGGCTCGCGCAGCAGGCCGAGCAGGATGTGCTCCAGGCTCATGCGGCCAGTATATAACTATTTATATAAATAGCAACTCTTATGGGGCGGCGGGGGCGTGGTGTCCGTGCGGCGCGATGGGTGGCTGGAGTTCGGGTAGAATGGTCCCCGGCGAAAAAGTATATGGACCCGCTGCGCGAACTCGGAAAGCTGCTGCTCGTCGTCGGCGTCCTGCTCGTCGGAGCCGGCGCCTTCCTGCTTTTCGGCGCGCGTCTTCCGTTTCGCCTCGGCCGCCTTCCCGGAGACATCTCCTATCAGGGCCGCCATACCAGTTTTTATTTTCCGATTGTCACCTGCATTATTTTGAGTCTCGCGCTCACGCTGATTTTCTGGATCGTGAATTATTTCCGCCGTTAAACCCATGAGCCAATCGTCCCTTTTCGATCTCGCGCCCGAGCGGCACATTTGGAAGGTCAGTGAGATCACCGAGCGCATCGGCGATCTCCTGGAGGGCGCGTTCCGCGACGTGTGGATCGAGGGCGAGGTTTCGAACTACCACGCCGCCCAGTCGGGCCATCTTTATTTCACGCTCAAGGACGCGCGCTCGCAGATCCGCTGCGTTTGCTTTCGCGATCAGGTCCGCGGTCTGAAATTCCGCCCCGAGGACGGCCTGCATGTCACCGTCCGCGGGTCGCTCGGAGTCTACGAGCCGCGCGGCGAATATCAGGTTTACGTCAGCCACATCGAGCCCGTGGGTCTCGGCGCGCTGCAGCTGGCCTTCGAGCAGCTCAAGAAAAAACTGCAGGAGGAAGGTCTTTTTGACGCGGCGCGCAAGAAACCGCTGCCGATTCTGCCGCGCTGCATCGGCGTGGTCACCTCGCCCACGGGCGCAGCGATTCGAGACATCCTGCGCGTCCTCAAGCGGCGTTTCGCCAATGTGCATGTGCAGATTTATCCGGTGAAGGTACAGGGCGAGGGCGCGGCCGCCGAGGTCGTCGCAGCGCTGCGGCATTTCAATCGCGCGAAATTGGCCGACGTCGTAATCGTCGCCCGCGGCGGCGGCTCACTCGAAGACTTGTGGGCTTTCAATGAGGAGATCGTGGCGCGCGCCATTGCCGCCTCCGAAATTCCGGTCATCACCGGTATCGGACACGAGATTGACTTCACCATTGCCGATTTTGTGGCCGACCTCCGCGCGCCCACGCCTTCGGCTGCCGCGGAAATCGTGGTTCAGTCGCGCCAGGAATTCGAGCGCCACATCGCCGCGCACTATAGCGATCTCGTCAAGCAAATGCGTTACCTGCTTTCCGAGCGGCGGCATCGCGTCCGCGATCTGCAGACCCATCGCGGATTTCGGCAGATCGAAATCCTGATGCGCCGGCGCCACCAACAGCTCGACGAGCTTTCCTCCTCGCTCGGCGTGGTGCTGCGCCTGCGCCTTGCCGCTGCGCGCCAGCGCATGACCAAAGCCGGCACGCAGATTGTGTCTTTCGATTTGCGCGCCCGCGCCGCCGTGTTGCGCCGGCGCATCGAGCAGCAGCGCGAAGGCCTTCGTTCGGCGCTGGAGCGCGTGGTGACGCGGAAGCAGCGCCGGTTCACCGGCGCTCGCGTGCGATTCGCGGCGCTCGATCTGCGCGCGCGGGTCGGCAAGCTGCGGCGGGAATTCGAACAGCGCTCCGCCGATTTGCAGGTGCGAATGGATCGCGCGCTCGTGGCCAAGCGCCGCCGCTTCGCGGCCGCAGCGCTGCAGCTCGAAGAGCGCAGCCCGTTCCAGTTGCTGGAGCGCGGCTACGCCATCGCCTACGATGCCTCGGGGAAAGTCTTGCGCTCGCCGGACCAGGTCGCGCTCGGCGACGATATCTCCGTGCGCCTCGCCCGCGGCCAGCTCGACGCTACCGTCCGCCGCAAGCGCGGCAACTAACGGCTAGCGATAAATCTCACGTCTGTGACCGACATTCAGAATTGTCACCGATCGTGCTGCATCATCAATTTCGTAAATCACGCGATAGTTGCCGACGCGCATTCGCCACCCGTCTCGTCCCGTTAGTTTGCGGCAGTGTGTCGGGCGTGGATTTTCCTGCAGTGCCAGGATTGCTTTCCTGATTTTTTCGCGGTCTTGAGTTTCCAGCGATGCCATCGCCCGTTGGGCCTGTGGCAGGATGAACAGCGAGTACTTCACTTGATGGAGCGCTCGATCTCCTTCATGGCTTGGTCGAAGGGCAGCGGAGTTTCCCCGGCTTGTTTGGCGGCGTCGTAGGCCCGAATGGCGTCAAGCTCGTCGAGATCGTCCAGCAGCTTCTCGTATTCCTTGACGTCAAGTACGATCTGGATCTTTTGGCCTTTTTTAGTAGCCCGAAATTTTGTCTTTGCCATCGGTTTACCTTGATGTTGAGTTTACCGCCGCGGCTCGGACCGAGGCAATAGACCTATTCTTTCCTCCAGCGCGGACACAGTGTCGCGCGCAAGTTCTCGAGTGTTATTCGTCGTCGCCCGTGCTGCTGGCGACCTTCAGCACGGCGAGGAACGCTTCCTGCGGAATGTCCACGCGGCCCACGCGCTTCATGCGCTTCTTGCCTTCCTTCTGCTTTTCAAGGAGTTTGCGCTTGCGCGAAATGTCTCCGCCGTAGCACTTCGCGATCACGTTTTTGCGGATGGCGCTGATGGTCTCGCGCGCGATCACGCGGCTGCCGATGGCCGCCTGGATGGGCACCTCGAACATCTGCCGGGGGATCAGTTTGCGCAATCGGCTGACCAGATCGCGGCCGCGATCGTAGGATTGGTCGCGATGGCAGATGATGGTCAGCGCGTCCACCGGCTCGCCGCCGACCAGCACGTCCAGTTTCACGAGATCCGATTCACGGTAGCCCGAAAGATGGTAATCGAGCGAAGCGTAGCCCCGCGAAACGCTCTTCAGCCGGTCGTAAAAATCGAGCACGATTTCATTCAGCGCCATCTCGTAGGTCAGCATGATGCGCGTCGGCGAAAGGTATTCGAACTTTTTCTGCACGCCGCGTTTTTCCTCGCACAGCGCCAGCACCCCGCCCAGGGACTCTTCCGACGTGATGATCATGGCCATCAGGATCGGCTCCTCGATTTTCTCGATCGAGCCGGGCGGCGGGAATTTCGTGGGGTTGTCCACTTCCTTCACTTCGCCGTCTATGGTGGTGATGCGATACTGCACGCTCGGCGCGGTGGTGATCAGGTCAATGTTGAACTCGCGCTCCAGGCGTTCCTGGGCGATTTCCATGTGCAGCAGGCCCAGAAATCCGCAGCGGAATCCGAAACCGAGCGCCACGGAATTTTCCGGCTCATAGAAGAAAGCCGCGTCATTGAGCTGCAGTTTGCCCAGGGCATCGCGCAGCAGCTCGTAATCCGTGGCATTCACCGGAAACAGTCCCGCGAAGACCATGGGTTTGATGGCCTCGAAACCGGGCAGCGGCGCCGCGGGCCGGTCGGCCTCGACCACCGTATCGCCCATGCGCGCATCGGCCACGCGCTTGATATTGGCGATGATGAATCCCACGTCTCCGGCCGCCAGTTCCTTCAGCACCACGGGCTTGGGCGTCAGCGCGCCGAGCGCTTCCACTTCGTAGACCTCGTTGCTGGCGCAGAGGCGGATTTTCGTGCCGGGCGTCAGTCGGCCCTCCATCACCCGCACCAGCACCACCGCGCCGCGATAGATATCGAACCAGGAATCGAAAATCAGGGCGCGCAACGGCGCGTCGGACGAGCCCACCGGCGGCGGCACGCGCTTCACCACCGCTTCCAGGATTTCCTCCACGCCCAACCCGCTCTTGGCGCTGATCAGCAGCGCATCATCGGCGGGAATGGCCAGCACATTCTCGATCTGCTCTTTGGCGAAATCGGGCCGGGCCGCGGGCAAGTCAATCTTGTTGATCACTGGGATGATCGCGAGGTTGTGGCGCGAAGCAAGAAACGCGTTGGCGACCGTTTGCGCCTCCACGCCCTGGCTCGCGTCCACCACCAGCAGCGCGCCTTCGCAGGCCGAAAGCGCGCGCGAAACTTCGTAGGAAAAATCCACGTGCCCCGGAGTATCAATCAGGTTCAGCTGATATTCGTGGCCGTCGCGCGCGGTGTAGTGCAGGCGGATGCTCTTGGCCTTGATGGTGATGCCGCGCTCGCGCTCCAGGTCCATCGAATCGAGCACCTGCGCGCTCATTTCGCGCTGCGAAAGCGCGCCGGTGAGCTCCAGCAGGCGGTCGGCCAGCGTGGATTTCCCGTGGTCAATGTGCGCGATGATGCAGAAATTCCGAATGTACTGGGGATCCATGGATTTTCGCGTGCATCGCGGCCGATAAATGCGCCGCACCGTCAGCGCGCGTCCGCCGCGTCCTTCAAATTATCGAGTGTGCCACAGTTTGATGTGCCCGGCCAGCCGCGCTCAGCGGTCGGCGGGCGCGGTGCGCGAGGAAGCAGCCAGAATGAATTCGGAGAGCATCTCGCCCAGGCTGCGCCCCGCCACATGAAACTGCCGGTCGCGCGTGACCCGGTCGAGCCACCCCAGGCAAATCAGCAGGACCACCTCGGACCAGGAGTCCGCGGCAGACTGCGTGAAACCCACGTCTCGCAGCACGCCGGCAATCAATAGCGCTTTGCGCTTTTCGGTAGCCGCCACGCGGCCCGCCACGCGCTCATCCCCGCGCGCCCATGCGCGCATCGCAACCTCCATGCGCATGCGCTCCGGGCTCGCGGTCCGTTCCACGAATCGCGCCCAACGCGCCGCCGCACCCGTCCCTTCCTCCGCGTTCAGCCATTCGAGCTCGCCCTCTTCCCAGCGTGTCAGAACCTGTTCGAGCAGCTCGCCCCGGTCACGGAAGTGCCAGTAAAAGCTTCCCTTGCTGACGCCCAAATCGCGGGCGAGGACCTCCACCCTCACCGAGTCGATTCCTTGATCGGACAAGTGAGTTTGCGCGGCGCGAACCCAGTCCGCTGGATGCAGGGAACCTATTCGAGCTGTCGCCGGACTAGCCATACGGATACGTATGCATACGGTGCCGTATGCGATGCTCACGGTATTCGAATTAGGAGAAGAAATCAACCTTTTATGCGGTGGCGCCTTCAGCGATCCGAAGGGCTGCTGCCGTTACTTCTGGGTCGTCGCCAAACCCCGGAAGCCAATGCACGTCCGGCTCCTTGCGAAACCAGGTAACTTGGCGTTTGGAGAAGCGGCGCGTGTCCTGCTGGATGCGTTCGATCACTTCCCGTGACACGCTGGATTTCTCAAGGCACGCGCGCAAGTCGGAGTAGCCTATAAACTGAAATGCCTTTGCATCGGGGGTCACGCCGCGGGCGATCAGTCCGCGAACTTCATCCGCCCAGCCGGCCGCGATCATGGATTCGACGCGAGCGTTGATCCGGGCATAGAGCGCATCCCGCGGCGGCTGCAGCCCGATCCTTGTTACTTTGTAGCCCTGCAGGCCGCGCCGCCCGCCGCGATAAATTTCGCCGACTGGTTTCCCGGCGAGCTGGCGGATTTCGATGGCGCGGATGATTTTCTGCGCATCGCGCGGAGCGATTTTGCTCGCGGCTTCCTTGTCCATGCGCGCGAGCACGCGGTGAAGGTGTTCCGGTCCCTGCTGCTTCACTTTTTTCCGCATGCGTTCGCGCAATTCCTCGGACCGCTCGGGCGCATCGGCCAGGCCTTCGAGCAGTGCGCGAAGATAAAGTCCGGTTCCCGCGGTGATGATCGGCAGCTTGCCGCGGCGGCGCAGGTCTTCGAGCGCGTCAAGGGCTCGGCGGCGATAGTCGCCGGCGGTGAACACATCCTGCGGCTCGACAAGATCGACCAGATGATGCGGGATGCCGCGCTGTTCAGCGAGAGGAACCTTTCCCGTGCCGATATCGAAATGGCGGTAAACCTGCGTCGAATCGCAAACGAGGATTTCGCCGCCGAGGCGTTCGGCTAGGCTGATTCCCAGCGCAGATTTGCCGGAAGCGGTCGGGCCTAGAATGACGACCAGCCGCGCCTCCGGATTTACGCCGCTCATTTCGAAAGCGCCCAATATCGGAGTAGCAGCGCCAGCAGCACGAGAGCAGCCAGCAGCAGGGCCCCGGCGACTTGCGTGCGATTCATTCTCACCGCGAGATCACTTGAGGCCGATTTCTTCCGGACGAACGTTATAGAGGAACGCGATTCGCAATCTCAAGTTCGGTCCGTGAAACTGCTTGGGGAGCGGCTCGAAGGGATTCGAAGCATGGATGGCCGCCATGGCAGCATTGTCGAGAGGTTCTTTCCCGGATGTCCTTTCGAGAGTTGGATCGGGCGCCGAAACGCTGCCGTCCGGATTAATCGCAAAGACGGTGAAAACGACGCCCCGATCTCCCATGCGTGCCGATTCGGGCATCACCGCCTCCCAGTTGCGCTTCAACGCTGCGAGAAGCCGGGTTATGTAGTCCCTAAAATCGACTCCCTGCGTGTCGGAGAGGATGTCGACTCCATACCCCATGCCGATTCCGCGGCCGCCTGTCGCGGGCGGCCCGCTGCCGATTATTGGCGCCTGGCCACGACCTTCGTGCGCGGCATTTTGCATCTGATCGTCCAGCGCCTTCCCCGGGGTCGAGGACGGCAAACCGAGATTCAATCTGTTACTCGGCTGCACAGGCATGATCGGTTGCAGTTGCGACGGCGCGGGTGGCGCAGGCACGGACGGCTGCGGAGTAGGCGCTACGGCAAGTTTCGGCCTCGGCGCCTCGGGCAAATCCGCGGGCGGCTTTTCTGGAGTCACGGGCGCCGGAACCACCGGCTTTTCCACGGGCGGCGCGACCTTCTTCAGCGTTTCAGGCGTGACGTTCATCTTCGGGTGCGGCGCGGGAGGCACGGGCGATTCCGGCGGCAGATAGACGATGTTGCCCAGCTCTCTTTTCGCGGCCGCGATTTCATCCGCGGTCGGCACGTGCGGCGGGAAAAGCTTCGGCGTAAGAATCAGAAAGACGATTACCGCAACGTGCACCAGGACCGAAAGAACCCGGGTCAACGCGTCGGACTTCGCGTCTTTTTTCTCCTCCGGTTCGATCAGCAGATTGGCGTCGCCGGTCGTGAAAATATCCGGCTGCACGATTTCGCGAAGCTCGGCGGTCATGGCCGGCGCGCGTTCCGGAGCCTCGGCTTCTTCCTCGGTGAGCGGCTCGATAAATACCGGCACCACCATGCGCTCATCGAGAATGTTGACGGGAACAAATTCGGTGATCGGCCTGGTCCGCTGAATGGGCACCGCCGGCATTCCCCGCGGAACCAGGGTGCGGTTCACCAGCACGTCGAGCGGAAGATGCGAAGGAATTGTGGTCTTGCCGTCGAGCGGAGGAGCTTCCGACAACCCGGAGGGAACCACCGTCCGGTCATCCATATATGTGGTGACGCGGTGGTGCGTCGCCTTCCTGGCCTCGTCCTTGGTGACGGGGCGCACGTCCACCGGAACTAATGTGCGCGGAATCATTGAACGCCCTGCGGAGAGAAGGCCCCCAGTTGGACGCGCTGCGCGTGTTCGAGGATGCCCGCCATCACCTGGTCAGCCAGCGCCAGCGCCCTGCGACCGGCGGCGCCGTCCACCACGGCTGGTTTGCGCGTGCGCACGGAATCGAGAAACGCGCGAAGCTCGGCGCGCAGCGGCTCTTCCAGCGGCGTTTCCAATTTCTCGAAACCGATTCCCGGCTGCGCGCCGCCCGGCGTCGCCGGTGGCTGCACTCGGATACGCAGCGCGTCCTGGCGCCCGAAATCGAGCGAAATATATTCGTGCTCCTGGAAAAAGCGCATCTTGCGGACGCGCTCGGTCGAGACGCGGCTGGCGGTGACGTTCGCGACGGTGCCGGTCTCGAACTCCACCCGCGCCTGGGCGATATCCACTTTTTCGGTGATCACCGGAATTCCGACGGCTTTCAGATCGACGATCGGCGCATTCACCAGCGCAAGCAAGAATATCGAGGTCGTGGATCATCACGTCGTACACGACATCAATATCCAGGCTGCGCGGAGTGAAAATACCAAGCCGGTGAACTTCGAAAAACATCGGGCGCAGCACGATTTTTTGCGCCGCCACCACCGCGGGATTGAACCGCTCGACGTGGCCCACTTGCAGGATGCGGCCCTTGCGTGCCGCGACCACGATCAACCGGTCGGCCTCATCGAGCGACGCGGCCATGGGCTTTTCGACCAGCACGTCCAGGCCGGCATCGAGAAGGCGGCAGCCGACCTGCGCGTGATCTCTGGTGGGCACGGCGAGGCTGACGGCGTCCACACCCGCGACGGCCAGCGCGTCCAGATCGCGAATCACCTGCGTTCCGAATTCCGAGGCGATCTTCGCCGCGCGATCGGCGTTGGTGTCCACCACGCCGGCGAGTTCCACGCCGTCAAGTTCGCGCCAGACGCGGACGTGGTTCCGGCCGAACTCTCCGGCGCCGACCACGGCCACGCGAATTTTTTTTTCGCTCACGAAGTTTTCTTTGCCGCGGCCGCTTCCGCGGGAAACGCCTGAATCGCAATGCCCGCATCGTCCGCGGCGCGAATCAGGGTGTCGCGCTCAAACAGCAGCGTGCGCCCGGCGTCAATTCCCAGCGCCGTGGCGTTCGCCCGCCGCATTACTTCAATCGTCTTTAGGCCCACCACCGGCACATCGAATCGCATGTCCTGGCGCGGCTTGCTCACTTTCACCACCGCCAGCCGCTGGCCGCCGGCGATGCGCGCGGCGCGCTCGATGGTCTCATCGGTGCCTTCCATGGCCTCGATGGCCACGCACGCGCGATCGCGTATCACCACCGTCTGGCCCAGATCGAGGCCCGCGATCTGTCGCGCGATTTGGCGTCCGTATTCGATGTCCGCACTCTCCGCTTCATCCGGCGCTCGCCGCGTGAGCACTCCCGCCGCGGGCAGCAAGGGTCCCAGAAATTTCGTCGAGTCCACCAGCTCGATTCCTTCCTCCCGCAGCACACTGGCCACCGCGCCGATCAGCGAGTCCGTGTTTTTCGCCGGAAGCGAAAACAGCAGCTTCGCCAGGCGCCAGTCCGGCTTGATGGCGCTGAAAATTTTGTTGTGCTTCACCTGCCCGGCCATCACTGCGTGCTTCACTCCCTCTTGATGCAGCAATTCGATCCCGCGGCTAAGCTCCCCGAGGCTGATCCAGTGGAAACGTTTCGCGGCGCCCTCCAGCGCCGGCGATGCTTCCTCGCGAATGGCGATCACGGCCATCTCGATGCCCCGGCTGCGCGCTCCCTCAAGCACCAGAAACGGAAAATCGCCGTTTCCCGCGATCAAGCCCCAGCTTCCCGGTGTATTTTCTGCGGTTGCGGCCATGCCGGCTCCTATTTCGTCAGGCCGCGATCGGCAACCGACTCGATGAATCGTATAAGTGTTTGGACGTCCTCGGAATGCGCCAGGGTTCCACGCATTTTCTCGATGGCCTGCGAAGTATTCAACTTCGAGCGAAGCAGCAGCCGGTAGGCCTGCTCCAGTGTTTTAATACGCTCCGCCGAAAATCCGTGCCGTTCCAGCCCGACTTTGTTGATGCCGAAGCATTTCACGCCGCGCTCGCCCACCACCATCGAAAACGGCGCCACATCCTGGGTGATCACCGTGCCTGCGCCGATGTAGGAATGCGAGCCGACGCGGGAGAACTGGTGCAGCAGGCAGAACGCGCTGATCCCCGCATAGTCCTCGACCACGATGTGCCCTGCAAGCTGCGCGCCGTTGGTGAGTATCACGTGATTCCCGATCACGCAATCGTGCCCAATATGCGCGTAGGCCATGATCAGATTATGGCTGCCCACGCGCGTTGCTCCGCCGCCCTTGATCGTGCCGCGGTGCACGGTGCAAAATTCGCGAAATTCGTTCGCCTCGCCCACTTCGAGCCTCACCCGCTGGCCCGTGTACGTCAGATCCTGCGGATCGCCGCCGACGATGGCGAAAGAGTGCACGTGATTGTTGCGGCCGAACGTGGAGGGTCCCTTGACCACGGCGTGCGGCTCAAGCACGCAGCCGTCGCCGAGCTCGACGTCGTCTCCGACGACCGCGAATGCACCCACTCGAACGCCCCTGCCAAATTTCGCCGATGGCGAAACAATGGCCCGGGAATCGATTTCGCTCATCGCGCTTTCCCGGCGGGTTCGCTGGCCGGAGGCATTTCCGTTTCCAGGTCCACCATTTTGCACATCAGGGTGGCCTCGGCCGCCAGCGCGCCTTCCACCGTGGCGCGGCCATGAAGTTTGCAGAATCCCAGGCCCTCACGCCAGGAGACCACGTCCATTTCCAGCCTCAAGCGGTCCCCGGGAACGACCGGACGGCGAAATCGCGCGTTATCAATGGACACGAAATAGAGGAGCTTTTTTTCGCGCTCCTCCACTTCCTGCAGCAGCAAAAAGCCCCCCGTCTGCGCCATGGACTCGATGATCAGCACACCCGGCATGATCGGCTTTCCCGGAAAATGGCCCTGAAAGTAGCTTTCGTTTATGGTGACGTTCTTGATTCCCACGATGCGCTTCCATCGTTCCATTTCTTCAATGCCGTCAATCAGCAGGAAGGGATAGCGGTGGGGAAGAACTTTTTGGATCTCGTTGATGTCGAGAAGCATTGTTGACCTCACGGCCTTGTTTTTTTCGGGTCGCCGAATCGAACAATTCTATACGAATCCCCGGCAGGTGGGAATCGCCGCGCCAGCGGCGTTGCCGCCGCATGGTGCGGCTGATAGGATACGCGCGCGATGAAGAAAGGCGCGCCCGATTCCGGCTCCCAACAGGGAGCAATGATGCGAAGACTCGACCGCGAATTGCGGAGCCGGGAGCTGGAAATCCTCCGGCTGCTCGGGCGATTCGTTCGCTGCGAGTCACCGAGCCACAGCAAGGACGCGGTTGATCGCCTGGGCAGCATGGTCGCGAGCGAATGGCGGCGGCGCGGCGCGAAGGTGCGCATCCTGCGTCAGACCGGGCGCGGCAATCATGTCCGCGCAGAAGTGTGGCTCGGCACGGGCCAACCGGCCGGGCAAATTCTGATACTCGGCCACCTCGATACCGTGTATCCGCCGGGAACGCTCTCGAAAATGCCATTTCGCGTGCGACGCGGACGCGCCTACGGGCCGGGAACGTTTGATATGAAAGGTGGCCTGGTTCTGGCGCTCGCCGCCGTTGACGCGCTGCGCGCCGCCAGACTCCGCCCCCGCAAACGCCTGGTCTTCCTTTGGAACTCGGACGAGGAAATCGGCAGCGAGTCGTCGCGCAGCGAAATCGAGCGCGAGGCGCGGCGCAGCGACGCCGTGCTGGTCCTCGAACCCTCCGCCGGTTCCGACGGGCGGTTGAAAACCGCGCGCAAGGGAACGGGGACGGCGGAATTGATCGTCACCGGGCGGGCGTCGCATGCGGGTCTCGACCCCGGGGCGGGAGTGAACGCGGTGCTTGAGCTCGCGCTACAGATTGTGCGCCTGCGAAAACTGAATGATTCAAAGCGCGGGATTGCCTTGCAGGCGACGGTGATCGAGGGCGGAACGGTCTCAAACGTGGTGCCGGGCCACGCGCGCGCCGAAGTGGATATCCGCTACGCCCATTTCGCCGACGCCCGGAGAATCGATCGCCAATTGCGCGCGCTGCGCCCGATTTTGCCCGGCGCGCGAATCGAAGTTCGCGGCGGCATCAATCGCCCACCGCTTGAACGGACGCCGAGCCGTCGTCGCACTTTTTCACCGCGCGCAATCCCTGATGCGCCAGATGGGCCTGCGCTTGGAAGAGACTTCCGTAGGCGGCGCCTCGGACGGCAATTTTACCGCCGCGCTCGGCGTGCCGACGCTTGACGGGCTCGGCGCAGTCGGCAATGGCGCGCATAGCCCAGGCGAGCATGTCGTCATTCGCGCCTTGCCCCGGCGCGCCGCGCTGCTTGCGGGACTTCTCGCGTCGCTATGATCCATCGCGAGTTGATTGCTCGGCGCTAACGGCGGGTCGCGCAGGAGAAGCCGACTGCACAAATCAGCGCAGGTATTCGCGTTTGAGATAGTCCACAGTCTGCTGCTGAAGGTCGGCGTAACTGTCGTGCAGAGTTTCCTGAGCGGCGGCTTCGGTTGAAGGCGCCGTCGCCACGCGTTCGAGCAGCCGGCTGATGTCGCTCACGCCGCCGGAGTCAATGATGGACTCAACCACGGCGAGCGACCAGGCGTAGGCAAACGAAGCGGAATTTCCGGAAAGCCCCATCCAGGATCCCTCGAACGCTCCCAGCGGCGGAATCGCACCCTGGCTCGCTGCATCAATCAGCGCTCCGGCATTCGACGTACTCCGGCGCCCCTCCATCCACTGCGCCACGCCTTCCTGAAGCCACGTTGGCGCACGCTGGTGCGATTTCTGACCCACGAAGCTGTGGGTCAGCTCGTGCTTCAGCACGTGCGCGAGTTCCGGAGTTACGGACGTCAATCCCTGCACGGGAATGCGCAGGCGCCCGTCGTTGAGCGCCCCGACCCATTGCGGGGCTCGCGTGATGTCGGCGAAAGCCTGCCCCGTATAGAGGATGACGCTGATCTGCTCGCGCGGCGTGTAGTCGAGCTGCGATTCCAGATCGCGGAAATCGTCCTCGAGCACGTGCAGGATGTCGCGCGCCAGATCCGGCGTGGCGCTGCCGTTGTATTTCAGATCGAAGTGCGCCGTCTCTCCTTCGCGATAGCTTTCCTCCTCGGATTTGTCGCGCTGGGCTTTCTCAAGCGCCTGCTCGACTTCCGGATCGCGGCGGAGTTTTTCGGCGCGCTGCCATTCCTCGATGGCGCGGTCCATTTTGTTCGCGCCGTAATACGCCCAGCCCATCAGCTTGGCGACGTCCGCGGAATCCGGCTGCACGCGGCGCGCGCGTTCCAGAGGATCGAGCGCCGCAGTGAACTGGCTTTCGCGAAGATGCAAGACGGCGAGATTCAGCAACAGGCCGATATTCGTGGGCGCGAACACCAGTGCCTGGCGATAGTGGTCAATCGCCGCGTCGGTGTCGCCCTTCTCCAGCAGGAATTGCGCGGCGGCGTGCTGCGCCGCTGCGATTCTGGCAACAGCGACCGCCGAACCGGATCGCGCATCGGCGTCCAGCCGCGAGAGGTAGGCAAAGTCTATGGCATTGTCGTGCACCGCCAGGGCTTGCACGTCCTCATAACCGGGAACCGGCTCCACTTGCGGCGCGGACACCGGCGGCTCGGCGGAAGCCCGCGACGCGCTGGAATAGCCGAAATTGTCGTGTTCGATGCGCGCCACAATGGACTTGGGAATGGAGAGCTGGCCTGCGGCGGTCTGATAGGTGACGTGCGCATCGTCTTCGGTGACGTTTTCGGCGACGATTCGGCGCCCGTTCTTGAGCACGATGGTGTCGGCCGCCGCCGATGAAGCACACGGCGAGCAGGAGCAATGCCGCTACTGACGTCGCGGTCCGCACAATTCGATTTTAACAAGCGAGTTCGCCGGTGCCGCGCTCTCCTGTGCTGCTCATGCCCAAAGTGCCACAGCGAATAGGAAGCGCAGCGCGCCAAGGGCAGTCGAGTTTGATGAACGCGAGGTTAACGAACGGAGGCGCGTTTCAGATCGTGGTTCTTGCGGGGCTGTTGCCGGCAAATTTATTTTCGATTTCAACTTGCGTCTAGGCGTCTCCGGTCTTATTCTATCCGGTCCTAAGCGAGCAACTGGGGTCTTTGGAGTGAATTTTCGGACTTTTGGGCGCGGCAGGATTGCGCGCCAGTGTTAGTCTCGTAGCGCTTCGGGTCGCGAATCGTCCGCGCATGGGGTGTGCGGAGCCGGTTACTGGCCTTTAACGCGCCTTCAGCTGATAACAGGCATTCACAAATTTCGTCCGGGGACACTGCGTGGCCTCTGAGGGTTCACACAACACAGTTGGGGTTGTCGATCCCGATCCAATTCTCGGACCGGGTCACACGTTTGAAACCGTAACGGACAAAATCAGCTCGATTGTTCTGACCCGTCCGGTGACGCCCGGCTGGGTTTTCGGTCTGCTGATCGCATTCGCCGCGTTGATGCTGCTGAACCTGACCATTACTCTGCTGATGATCAGGGGCGTCGGCATCTGGGGCATCCGCATACCCACCGCCTGGGGCTTCGCCATCGTCAATTTCGTCTGGTGGATCGGTATCGGCCACGCCGGCACGCTGATCTCCGCGATTCTGCTCCTGCTGCACCAGAGGTGGCGTACATCCATCAACCGCTTCGCCGAAGCGATGACCCTTTTCGCCGTCATGTGCGCCGGAATGTTTCCCCTCCTGCACATGGGCCGCCCGTGGCTGTTCTTCTACCTCATGCCTTACCCCAATCCGATGTGGATGTGGCCGCAGTTTCGCAGCCCTCTGGTTTGGGACGTCTTCGCGGTCTCAACCTACCTGACGGTTTCGTTGTTGTTCTGGTTCGTGGGATTGATTCCCGACCTGGCGACGCTTCGCGATCGCGCCAAGCACAAGGCCGCCAAGATCATTTACGGCATGCTCTCCATGGGCTGGCGCGGCTCGGCTGTGCACTGGTCGCGCTATGAGATGGCGTCTCTGCTGCTGGCGGGCCTGGCAACGCCGCTGGTCGTCTCCGTTCACACCGTGGTGAGCTTCGATTTCACCATCGGCATCATTCCCGGATGGCATACCACCATTTTTCCGCCCTATTTCGTCGCCGGCGCCATTTATTCGGGCTTTGCCATGGTGCTCACTCTGGCCATTCCCATTCGCAAGTTCTATCACCTGGAAGACCTGGTCACCATCCGGCATCTCGACATCATGGCCAAGGTCATGCTGGCCACTGGCTTGATCGTGGCCTACGGCTACCTGATCGAAGCGTTTCTGGCTTTCTACAGCGGCGACAAGTACGAAATCTACATGATGACCAACCGCTTCCACGGGCCCTATGCCCCGGTCTACTGGATGCTGATTTCCTGCAACATCATCATTCCGCAATTGCTGTGGTCCAGGAAAGTTCGCCGCAACGTCGGTTTGCTGTTCGTTCTCTCGCTGGTGGTCAACACCGGAATGTGGCTTGAGCGCTTCGTGATCATCGTCATCAGCTTGAGCCGCGATTTCATTCCCTCGTCCTGGGGAATGTATTACCCGACCAGATGGGACTGGGCCACGTACGTCGGCACGTTCGGATTGTTCTTCACGCTGTTCTTTTTGTTTATCCGCTTCCTGCCGATGATTTCCATCGTGGAAGTGCGGGCTCTGGTGCACGAAACGAACGAAGAGCAGGGTCATTCATAGAAGGAACGATTTAGAGAACTGATGGCACAGATCTTCCATCGCAGCACGAACTTCATCTCGCGCCTCACCATTTACGGCGCGGTGGTGATCCTCGGCCTGCTGGGATTCGCGCTCTATGAAATCGCGCTTTCGCCGTGGTACACCAATCAGTTCGTCAAGCGCCAGCAGCCCGTGCCGTTCAGCCACCGCCATCATGCCGGCGAGCTGGGAATTGACTGCCGCTACTGCCACACCTCGGTTGAGAAATCTTCCTTCGCGGGAGTTCCGCCGACGCAGACTTGCATGACCTGCCACTCGCAGATTTGGACCAACGCCTCGATGCTCGAGCCGGTGCGCGCCAGCTACCGCGACGACAAATCGATTCCCTGGATTCGCGTGAACGCGCTCCCCGATTTCGTTTATTTCGATCACAGCATTCACGTCGCCAAGGGCGTCGGCTGCACCACCTGCCACGGACAGATCGCCGAAATGCCGCTGACCGAGCGCGCCGGCACGCTCTACATGTCCTGGTGCCTGGAGTGCCATCGCCAGCCCGAGAAGTACGTGCGGCCGAAATCGGAAGTTTTCAATCCTTATTACGAGCCGCCTCCGGCCGCCGAGCAGCTGGAAATGGGCAGGAAGCTCGTCGCGGAATACAAGATTCAGGTGCCCGCGCATCCGGGGGAAGTGACGCCCATACAGACTTGTTCCACGTGTCACCGGTGATGAAAGCGAGACGATGAACGAAGATCTCAACGCGAAGAGCTGGATTGACCTGGCTGCGGCGCGCGCCAAGCTCGCCGGCGCGGACGCCCCGCGTCTCTGGCAGAGCCTCGAACAGCTTTCGGGCACCAGGGAATTCGTCGAGTTTCGCGATTACGAATTCCCGCCCAGCGCCGGTAAGGGCAACGACGGAATTAATCGCCGCGATGTCTTGAAACTCATGGCCGCCTCCGCCGCCCTCACGGGATTGAGCGCCTGCACCAAGCTTCCCACCGAGAAGATCGTGCCCTACGTCCGCCCGCCGGAGGAAATCATTCCCGGTCGGCCGCTCTTCTATGCCACATCCTTGTTCCAGGCGGGAGTCGCCACCGGGGTGCTGGTGGAAAGCCACACCGGCCGCCCCACCAAAATCGAAGGCAATCCCGAGCATCCCGGCAGCCTCGGCTCGTCGGACATTTTCAACCAGGCCGCGATCCTCACTTTCTGGGATCCGGACCGTTCGCAGTCCGTGGTTTACGATGGGCGCGTCAGCACCTGGAGCGATTTCGCCGCGGCCATGTCGAACGAGCGCACCCGCCTCTCTCCCCGGGGCGCCGGCCTGCGCATTCTCACCAAGACCTTCTCCTCGCCTACGCTCGGCGCGCAGATGAAGTCCCTGCTCGCGCAGCTTCCGGATGCCAAATGGCATCAGTACGAAGTCTGCGGCGGAGATTCCGTGCGCGAAGGCGCACGACTCGCCTTCGGCAAGCCGGTCAACACCGTCTATCGCTTCGATCAGGCGGACGTTATCGTCTCGCTCGACGCCGATTTCCTCACCTGCGGCGCCGGACACGTGCGCTACGCGCGCGAGTTTGCTTCCCGCCGCGATCTCAGCGCCGGGCCGGACTCGAAGTTGAACCGCCTGTACGTCGCCGAAAGCATGCCCACCAGCGCGGGTTCGGTTTCCGATCATCGCCTGGCGGTGCGCTCGGCGGATATTGACGATCTGGCGCGCCAGCTTGCGGCTGGCGTCGGCGTCGCTGTGCCGCCCAGCGCCAACTCCAACTCGAAAAATTCCGCGTGGGTCGGCGCGGTGGGGCGCGATCTGGCTGCCCATCGCGGATCTTCGATTGTGATCGTGGGCGAGCATCAGCCGCCGTTCCTTCATGCGCTCGCCCATGCCATGAACGCGGCGCTGGGCAACGTCGGCAAAACGGTCGTCTATACCGATTCCATTGAACCGAATCCGGTCAATCAGCTCGAATCGCTCAGCGATCTGGTCAGCGATCTGAATGCCGGCAAAGTGGACTTCCTGCTCATTCTCGGGGGCAATCCGGTTTACGACGCCCCGGTCGATTTTGATTTTGCCTCCGCGCTGCAGAAGGCGAAGTTGCGCGTTCACTCCGGCCTCTACCAGGACGAGACCGCCCAACTTTGCCACTGGCACGCTCCGGCCGCGCACTCGCTCGAATCCTGGGGCGATGGCCGCGCCTACGACGGCACGGTTGGAATCGTGCAGCCGCTGATCGCGCCGCTCTATGACGGGCACAGCGCGCAAGAAATCATCGCGCTCTTCACCGGCGACTCCGACAAATCCGGCCACGATCTGCTGCGCAGTTACTGGCAGAGCCAGCGTCCGGAAAAAGACAAAGCCTTTGAAGCGCTCTGGGAAACCTCGCTGCACGACGGTTTGATCGCCGGCACCGCCTTGCCTGCCATTTCCGTCGCCCCGCATGCTGATTTCGTCACGCTCGGCCACACCCAGCCTGCGGGCGGCGATGCCAACGCGCTCGAAATCGTCTTCCGCCCCGATCCAGCCATCGGCGACGGCGAATTCTCGAACAATTCCTGGTTGCAGGAGCTGCCCAAGCCCATCACCCGCATCACCTGGGACAATGCCGTGATGCTCAGCCCGGCCACCGCCGCGCAGCTCGGCGTCACCTCCGGCGACTATGTGACCGTTTCGCTCGCCGGCCGCAGTATCAGCGGCGGCGTTTTTGTCGTTCCCGGGCACGCCGCCAGTTCCGTCACGCTGCACCTCGGCTTCGGACGCACACTCGGTGGCAGCGTCGGCACAGGCCCCGGCTTCAATTCCTATCTGTTGCGCGCATCATCCGCGCCCTGGATTGCGTCGGGCGCGCAGATCGCCAAGACCGGCAAAAAATACGAATTTGCTTCCACGCAGGCGCAGTACAGCATCGATCTTGATGGGCATCCGGTCGAGCAAGAAAGCAACGCCGCCGTGGGCCATGGCGACGAGAACGGCCGCAACTTGGTCCGCATCGCCACCATGGACGAGTTCCGCAAGGATCCCGCCTTCGCCAAGAATCCCGAGGACGAACGCGACAAGGACCTCACCGTTTACCCCGGCTACAAATACGATGGCTATGCCTGGGGCATGTCCATTGACTTGAACCGCTGCATCGGCTGCAACGCCTGCGTCATCGCCTGCCAGTCGGAAAACAACATCGCCGTGGTGGGCAAGGACCAGGTCGCCCGCGGCCGCGCCATGCACTGGATCCGCATAGACACCTATTTCCGCGGCAACCTCGACAACCCCGAGATGTACTACGAGCCGCTGCCCTGCCAGCAGTGCGAGAACGCGCCGTGCGAATACGTCTGCCCGGTCGGCGCCACCACGCACAACTCCGAGGGCCTGAACGACATGACCTACAACCGCTGCGTGGGCACGCGCTACTGCTCCAACAATTGCCCTTATAAGGTTCGGCGGTTCAATTTCTACCTCTACTCGGATTACAAGACGCCCAGCCTCTACGGCATGCGCAATCCCAACGTCACCGTGCGCAGCCGCGGAGTCATGGAGAAGTGCACCTACTGCGTGCAGCGGATCAACGCCGCCAAGATCCGCTCCGAAGAAGAGAATCGCTTGATTCGCGAGGGCGAGATCGTTACCGCGTGCCAGAGCGCCTGCCCCGCCGAAGCGATCGTTTTCGGCAACATCAACGATCCCAACAGCAAGGTCTCGAAGACTCAAGGCGCAGACGCGCGATTACGGCTTGCTCGAGGATCTGAACACCCGGCCGCGCACCACCTATCTCGCGCGCGTCCGCAATCCGAACCCGGAGATTCACGATTAGTTTTTGAAACGAACGGGAGTGCGATCGGCAACATGGCGAAGAAGGGCATGTACGGAGTGATGGCGGAATTCACCTCGCCGGAAGAGGTGCTGGCGGCGGCTCAGCGCACGCGCGAGGCGGGCTATCGCCGCATTGACGCGTTTTCGCCCATTCCGGTCGAGGGACTGGCCGAAGCGGTCGGTTTCGATTGGACCATTCTTCCCGTGCTGGTGTTCCTGGGCGGTCTGGGCGGCGGCTTGACCGGCTTTGGGATGTGCTGGTACGCCAATGTGATCAGCTTTCCGCTCAATATCGGCGGGAAGCCGTTCAATAGCTGGCCGATGTGGATCCCCATCACCTTTGAGCTGACCATTCTGGGCGCGGCCCTCACCGCCGTCTTTGGAATGCTGGCGCTGAATGGGCTGCCCACGCCGTACCACCCGACGTTTAACGTCGAGCGCTTTGCCGCGGCCTCCACGGACCGTTTTTTCCTGTGCATCAAAGCGCGCGACCAGAAATTCGATCTCGCGAAGACCAAGGCATTTTTGCAGGGCTTGAACCCGCATGGAGTTTTTGAAATTGAAGATTGAAATCGCTCCCGGCGCTTTCCCGGCGCGGCAGTCGCGCTCGCTCCCGCGCGCCGTCGCCGTCGCTTGCCTGGGTGCGGTCGCCTTGCTGCTTGTTCGGCTGCCGCATGGATATGCACATCCAGCCGAAATATCTGCCCTATGAGCCGACCGACTTTTTCAGCGATGGACGTTCGGAACGTCAGCCCGTGCCGGGCACCGTGGCTCGCGGGCATTTGCGTCTGGACGAACTCATGTTCACCGGCCGTGAAAATGGTGTGGTTGTGGACAAGTTCCCCTTCCCCATCACCAAGGCGGATCTCGATCGTGGACGCGAGCGCTACAACGTCTATTGCACGCCCTGCCACGATTACACCGGATCGGGCCGCGGCATGATCGTCCAGCGCGGTTTTCCGCAGCCGCCTTCCTATCACATCCAGCGCCTGCGCGATGCACCCGCCGGACATTTCTATGAAGTGATCACCAATGGATTCGGCGCCATGTACAGCTATGCGGCCCGCGTCGAGCCCGCCGATCGCTGGAGGATTGCGGCGTACATCCGCGTCCTGCAATTGAGCCGCAACGCCAAAATGGACGACGTTCCGGAATCCGAGCGCCAGGCGCTGACGCAGCAATCCGCCGCACAGGCGTCCGGGAAATCCACGGGGCAGCCGCAATGAGCCCGCAGGACACACTTCGCATGCAGGTTGGCCGCGCGCAGAATCGCGCGTTGGGCGGCGGCGCGCTCGGACTGATTGCCACCGTCGCGGTGGCTTTCGTCTTGAAGGATTGGACGCAGTTCTTCCAGTCCTACCTTCTGGCTTTCGTCTACTGGATGGTCTTCGCCATGGGCAGCCTGGCGATCCTTCAATTGCACCATATGACCGGCGGCAAATGGGGCCTGCCCATTCGCCGCATTCTCGAGGCCGGCTCGCGGACCATTCCGGTGATGTTTGTTTTGTTCCTGCCGATGTTGCTCGGGATCAAGAAGATCTATCCCTGGGCTGCCAACCCGGATGTGCTCGGCGACGAGCCTTCCGACCATTTCCGGCACCTGTGGCTTCAACCGGGATTTTTTATCGTTCGCGCGGTCATCTATTTCGCCATCTGGAGCCTGCTCGCATTTCTGCTGAACAAATGGTCGGCCGAGCAGGACCGCACCGGCGAGCTCGTTTTCAAGGAACGCATGACCGCTCTCGCCGCGCCGGGCACCATCCTGTGGGCACTCTCATGGTCTTGGGCCATGATTGATTGGGTCATGTCGCTCGAGCCGACCTGGTATTCCTCCATCTACGGAATGGTTTTCATGGTCATCTCGTGTCTCGCCGCGCTTTCATTCTGCGTGGTGATGTTGCGGACCTTCGACGACTACCGGCCGCTGCACGACTCCTACGCTCCGGCGCGCTTGAACGACATCGGCAACCTGATGCTGGCCTTCACGCTGCTGTGGACCTACATGTCGTTCGCGCAGTTTCTGATCATCTGGTCCGGCAACCTGAAGCAGGAAATTCCCTGGTACAAAACGCGCGTTTTCACCCTGTGGGGCTGGGTCGCCGCCGCGCTGCTGATCCTCCACTTCTTCGTTCCTTTTTTCATTTTGCTGCAGCGCCGCGTGAAGCGCCGCGTGGAGAGACTCTCGGTCCTGGCCGCGTGGATGCTCTTCATCACCTTGATTGACGTGTACTGGCTGGTGGTGCCCGCGTTCGGCAATATGCGCTCGCGTCCGCTGCCGCACCTGCTGGACTTTCTCGCGCTGATTGGCATTGGCGGCATATGGTTCGGCGCGTTCATGTGGCAGCTGAATCGCATGCCGCTGCTGCCGCTGCACGATCCGCGGTTTGAAGGCGTCCTGGAGCATCAGCATGGCGACTAAACACCACGAGAACAAAAACATTCCCGTGGACCCGGGCGCGGGCTGGGAAAAGCGCGACGTCAATATCAAGGGGCTGTTTCAGTTCGCCTTCTGGATGGCCGTTGTGCTTGCCGTGACCATGATCGGGATGTCATTCGCGTTCAAGGCCTTTAAAAAGGCCGAGCCTTTGGGCGCAACCATGTCGCCGATGGTCACTCCAACCGACCGCATGCTTCCGCCCAGCCCGCGCCTGCAGACGCAGCCGCATCAGGAGCTCCAGGATTACTGCGCGGTGCAGCAGAAGGAAGTGAATTCCTACGGCTGGGTGAATCAGGAAAGCGGCGTGGTGCGCATTCCCGTGGACCGCGCCATGGAATTGATTCTGGCCAGGGGACTGCCGGCGCGCTCGACCACCGAAGCTTCCGGCCCGGCTTCCTATACCGCCGTCGCGCCGCCGACGGTCGCCGGCGAAACCGATGTCGAGGGCCAGTGCGGCTATCTGGGCGAGCCGACCTTGGCGGATCGGGAACGCGCCGCAGCGGATGAGAAGCGGGCGGCCGAAGAGAAGTAGCAGCAGCCGCGGAAGCGCGGCGCGGTCTTTTGCGATTGGGTGCCGGGAAAGTTTTCGGTGGGAGCGTGAGGTTTCAACCTCACGAAGCGACGTTAGCTCTTTGAAAGGGCTTTAGCCCAGGGATGAGGATTAGGTCACAAATGAGGATGCCGCTCAATTCGGTGCAAGCGTTGTTCGTCAGCGGAGCGCTGGCGGTTGTGCTGCTCGCACATCCCGCGACGGTCGCGGCGCAGTTCACCGACCCGAATCAGGGAATCGGCGTGCGTCCCGAGCTGCTCAAGCAAGTCGGCGTTGACCAGAAACTCAACGACGAGATTCCGCTCAACCTCGCGTTTCGCGACGAGCACGGCCGTCCGGTCGAGCTGGCCCAGTTTTTCGGCAGCAAGCCGGTGATTCTCACGCTCGTTTATTACAATTGCCCCATGCTCTGCACCCAGGTGCTCAACGGCCTAGACCGCAGCCTGGAAGTTCTGCCGCTGGAAATCGGCAAGGATTTCAACGTCGTCACCGTCAGCATCGATCCGACCGACCGGCCCGTCGTCGCCGAGGCCAAGCAGGCCATGTACGCGGGAATGTACCGTCGTCCCGGGGCGCAGTACGGCTGGCATTTCCTCACCGGTGATGAGCCGCAGATCAAGCAGCTCGCGGATTCCGTGGGTTTCCGCTACGCCTACGATCCCGATTCGAAGCAGTATGCGCACGCCAGCGCCATCATGCTGCTGACGCCCGCGGGAAAAATTTCGCGCTATTTTTACGGCGTGTCCTATCCCGAGCGCGATTTGCGTCTGGGGCTGGTGGAGGCGTCGCAGGGAAAAATCGGGTCGCCGGTGGATGCGATCTTGCTCTTTTGCTATCACTACGATCCCCACACCGGGAAATACGGCCTGCTGATCTCCCGCGTGCTTCAGCTCGGCGGGATTCTCACGGTTTTGGTCGGAGGAATTTTTCTGGTTTTTCTTTTCCGGGGAGAGCGTTACGCGCTTCCCGGGCGCAGGGCGTAAATCGGGCCGCTGGCCGTGCGCCAGCCCGGCAAAGGATCGCGACGGAACAGTGATGATGGGCTTCTCTCAATTCGGGTTTGATTCGCTGCCGGCTCTGCTTGCCTTCATGCAGTTCAAGCCGGCTGCGGCGTCCTCGATCGCCAACGACGTGGACCAGCTCTATCTGTTCCTCAGCGGCATCACCGTTTTCTTCGCCGTGCTGATCTTTTCCATCATTTTCTACTTCATGCTGAAGTATCGCCGCAAGTCGCCGGATGAAACGGGCACCGCCACCCACACTCCCATGGCCCTGGAGCTGACCTGGACGATTATTCCCTCGCTCATTTGCGTCGTGCTGTTTGTCTGGGCCTCCAGCTTGTACGTGCGCAACGGCCGCCCCCCCGACGCCTCCACCGAAATCTTCGTCATCGGCAAGCAGTGGATGTGGCACCTGCAGCATCCCGAGGGGCCGCGCGAAATCAACGAGCTGCACGTGCCCGTCGGCGTTCCCGTGAAATTGACCATGACTTCGCAGGATGTCATCCACGATTTCTACATTCCCGCGTTTCGCGTGAAGAAAGACGTTCTGCCCGGCCGTTATTCCTCGATCTGGTTCCAGCCGACCGAGACCGGCGTCTTCCACCTCTTCTGCGCGCAATACTGCGGCACCAACCACTCCGAGATGATCGGCTGGGTTTACGTCATGTCGCCCACCGATTACGCCGCCTGGCTCGCGGGTAGCGAGAAAACCGAGTCCATGGCCCAGCAGGGCGCGCAGCTGTTCAGCCAGTTTGGCTGCGAGAGTTGCCACGCCTCGGAATCCGGCGTCCACGGTCCTTCGCTTGTAGGAATTTACGGCAAGCCTGAGCGCGCGCCGAACGGCGAGACGCACGTCATGGACGAAACTTCGATCCGGCATTCCATCCTGGCTCCCAGTTCCGTCCGCCAGGCGAACTACCAGTCCATCATGCCCACCTACCAGGGGCAGATTGACGAGGAACAGATGCTGCAGCTGATCGCCTACGTGAAGTCGCTCGGCTCGGAAGAAAGGGTGAACGGCAAATGAGTACGGCCATCGCAGAACTGCACGAAGCCCCGGCCGAATCCGGCGTGAATTATCTCAACGCCACCTATGGAATCAGGTCCTGGCTGCTGACGCTGGACCACAAGCGTATCGGTCTGCTCTATCTCGGGTCCATCACCCTGATGTTTTTCGTCGGCGGAATGGCCGCGGTCCTCATGCGCCTGCACCTCACCGAACCCCAGGGCGCGCTCTTCGAGCCGGAAACCTACAACAAGATGTTTTCCACCCACGGAATCATCATGGTGTTTTTCTTCCTGGTTCCGTCCATTCCCGCCACCCTCGGCAATTTCCTGATCCCGCTGATGATCGGCGCGCGCGACGTGGCCTTTCCTAGACTCAATCTGATGAGCTGGTACATTTTCATCACCGGCGCGGCGCTTGCTCTCTACGCCACTCTGTCCGGCGGCGTGGATACCGGCTGGACGTTTTATCCGCCCTACAGCAGCCTGTACTCGCACACCAACGTGACCATCGTCGCGCTCGGCGTCTTCATCGCCGGATTTTCCTCCATCCTCACCGGCCTGAATTTCATCGTCACCATCCACAAAATGCGCTGCCCGGGTATGACCTGGTTCCGCCTGCCGCTCTTCATCTGGGCCATGTACGCCACCAGCCTGATTTTCGTGCTGGGCACGCCGGTGATCGCCATCACTCTTTTCCTGCTGGGCATGGAACGCATCCTGCACGTCGGCATCTTCGATCCCGCCGTCGGCGGCGATCCGCTGCTGTTCCAGCATCTCTTCTGGTTCTATTCGCATCCCGCCGTGTACATCATGATTCTGCCGGGCATGGGCGTGGTCAGCGAATTGATCACCGCATTTTCGCGCAAGAAGATTTTCGGCTACGCCTTCGTGGCCTTTTCGAGCTTGTCCATCGCCGTCATCAGTTTCATCGTCTGGGGCCACCACATGTTCGTCACCGGCCAATCCATTTACGCGGGCCTGGTGTTTTCGGTGCTCAGCTTCCTGGTGGCGATTCCTTCGGCGGTGAAGGTGTTCAACTGGACGGCGACCCTGTACAAAGGTTCGATTTCCTACGAAGCGCCGATGCTCTACGCCCTGGGATTCATCGGCCTCTTCACCATCGGCGGACTCACGGGATTGTTCCTGGCCGCGCTCGCCACCGACGTCCACCTGAACGGCACTTATTTCATCGTCGCCCATTTCCACTACGTGATGGTCGGCGGCGCGGTGATGGCCTACATGGGTGGGCTGCATTTCTGGTGGCCGAAGATCACCGGCCGGCTCTACCCGGACATCTGGGCGCGCATTGCCGCCGCGATTATTTTCATCGGTTTCAACTTGACGTTTTTCCCGCAGTTCATCCTCGGCTATCTCGGCATGCCCCGGCGCTATGCCATGTACCCGTCGGAATTCCAGGTGCTCAACGTCATGTCCTCGGCCGGCGCTTCCATTCTCGGCATCGGCTACGTGATTCCGCTGATCTATCTGATCTGGTCCATGCGCTATGGCCAGCCGGCCGGACCGAATCCCTGGGGCGCCAAGGGGCTTGAGTGGACCACCCAATCGCCGCCGCTGACCGAAAATTTCGAGGAAATTCCCATCGTCACCGAGGACGCTTACAACTACGCATCGGAGGCAGCCCGTGTCTGAGCTAGCCGCTCACGGAGCGCATCCGCCCGGATTCGCGCATCAGTACGAGGACATCGAGCAGCAGCGCGATGCCGGAAAACTCGGCATGTGGGTCTTCCTGGTCACCGAAATTCTGTTCTTCGGCGGCATGTTCACCTCGTACACGATCTATCGCGCGCTGCACCTCCCGTCGTTCATCCAGGGCAGCCATCAGCTCATTGTGAAGTTCGGCGCCACCAATACCGCGGTCCTGATCTTCAGTTCCTTGACGATGGCTTTGGCGATTCGCTCGGCGCAGACAGGCAAGAAAAAAGGAACGATCATCTTCTGGCTGATACTCACGATGATCCTGGGCGCAACGTTTATCGGAATCAAATTGCGCTACGAGTGGTATCGCGACTGGCAGGAAGGCCTGATTCCCGGCGTGCAGTGGTTCTACAACGGCCCGCACGCCCCCGGCGTGAGACTTTTCATGTGCTTCTATTTCTTCATGACCGGGTTGCACGCCATCCACATGGTCGTCGGCCTCGGCATTCTCACCGTGCTGGTGATCATGACCGCGCGCGACAAATTCTCCGCCGAATATTATGCGCCGCTCGAGATCAGCGGCTTGTATTGGCACTTCGTTGATATTGTCTGGATTTTTCTTTTCCCGCTACTATATCTAATCGGCGGGCGTTACTAAGGTCTGATGCGGAGGAGCAGCGACTGATGTCCGACCATAGCGAGCAGAGCGGCCACACCGGACACGTTGTCCCGGTCAGCACCTACCTTCTCGTTTTTCTGGCGCTGATGGTGGGCACCGCGCTTACCACCTGGATCGCGTACATTGACCTGGGCCGGTGGAACACGGTTGTGGCGCTCACGATTGCGGTCGTCAAAATGATTCTGGTCGTGCTTTTCTTCATGCACGTGAAATACTCCACCGGTTTGACGCGCGTCGTGATTCTCGCCGGCTTCTTCTGGCTGGGCATCATGATCACCCTGTCCTGCTCGGACGAGCTCACCCGCACCTGGGAAATGGTTCCCCAGGGCTGGAACATGATCGTCCCCTTCGTCTCCCGCCTCTTCTAGCTCCGCTTGCCGCTTCGAATTTTGCCCGGCGCAGATGCTTGGCGACCCTGCTCCCTATCAGTCGCGCGTTCGCATAGCCTCGGAGCATGTGGAGTGCGGCGGCTTGCCGCCGCTGTTTGTGCAGAATGGGCTCCCAGGTCGACGGTTAGTCGAGCCTGGGGGATCAGTCTGTGAATCTTTAGGGCTTGACCGCGCGGAAGGCGACCACGGCGTTGAGCCCGCCGAAGGCGAAGGAATTCGAAAGTGCGGCGCCCACGCGCTGCGCGCGCGCTTGATTCGGAATGTAATCAAGGTCGCACTCCGGATCGGCAACCGTGAAATTCGCAGTCGGCGGCAGGATGCCTTCATGCAGCGCCATGATCGTGGCGATCGCTTCCAGGGCGCCGGCAGCGCCGAGCGCGTGGCCGTGCATGGATTTTGTCGAGCTGACCGCGAGCTTGTCCGCGTGCGCGCCAAAGGCTTCGCGAATCGCTTTGGTCTCCACCGGATCGTTTCCCGCGGTGCCGGTGCCGTGCGCGTTGATGTAGCCGACTTCCTCAGGCGCCATTCCGGCCTCGCGCAACGCGCCGCGCATGGCCCGCGCCGGACCGTCCACGGTCGGCTGCGTCAAATGGTGCGCGTCGGAGGTCATGCCCATGCCGCAAACTTCCGCGTAGATTTTCGCGCCGCGCGCCTTCGCGGCTTCGAACGGCTCCAGAATCATCATCCCGCCGCCCTCGCCCAGAATCATCCCGCGCCGGTCTTTGCTGAACGGGCGGCAGGTGTCCGGCGCGATCACCCGCATGGCTTCCCATGCCTTCAGCATGCCGAGCGTGAAATTCGCTTCCGCGCCGCCGGTGATTGCCAGATCGGCTTCGCCGTCGCGCACCAGGCGAAACGCCTGGCCGATGGCGTGGTTCGCCGACGAGCAGGCCGTCGAAACGGTGTACACCGGACCGGCCAGGCCGAGGTCCATCGAGATATGACTCGCGCCGGCATTCGCCATAGTCTTCGGAATCGTAAGCGGATGGACGCGGCCACGTTTCTCAACCCAAAGATCCTCGAAGCCCGCTTCGATGGACGCCTGTCCGCCGACCGAACACCCGCATACGATGGCGGAACGCTGGCGCAGCTCGGCCGACGGACTCACGCCGGAATCGCGGAACGCCTCGCGCGCCGCGACCACCGAAAATTGCGCGAAGCGGTCCAGCTGCGCGTCCTTGCCGCCTTGAAAATGTTTCAGCGGATCGAAGCCGCGCACTTGCGCCGCGTTTGGAATTTTCACCTCCACGCCGGCGATGGATGCGATCTGCAGCGGCCCGATCCCGGAGCGGCCTTCGGCCAGTGCTTTCCAGTTTTCGGCGAGATCGAGGCCCAGCGCAGAAATAATTCCGAGGCCCGTGACAGCGACGCGGCGAGAAGCCATTCGTCAGACCGCCGGGCTGGTCGAACCGGCCGCGGCATCGGGCGGGGCAGCCGCCAGGATTTTTTTCACGCCGGCGACGATGTCGCTTACGGATTTGATGGAGCGCACGTCGTCGTCGGGAATGGAGATTTTGAAGGCGTTTTCGAGCTCGAAAAGAAGTGTAAAGACGTCGAGAGAATCAATTCCCAGTTCCTGGAGATTGGAGTCCATGGTGATCTTCTCGGCCGGGATGCGTTTCACGGACGCGAGTGTGGCAATTACTTTTTCTGCTACCGCATCTGCCATCAAATTCGCCCCCGTCGCTGAACCGCGGTGATCCCCGAAGCGGATTCCGTCGCATGGATCCGCGCGGGCCCAGAAAGTTGCTTCTGTATAGACAAAACCTAGCTTATGCCACCCAGGAAATCAAATTCTAGCAGGTGTGCCGACCGGACGGGTGGGTCTTTTTCGACTGGCGCGCGAGCGGCCGTTCCACGGAAAAATTCCAGCCAACAGCGAAACAGAGAAGACACTGAGAAAGCACCGAGAGCACCGGGAAGCCCGCGGAGGAGGGCGGGGAACGCGAGTCGGTGTGGCATAATATTGCCCACGGGGGCGCGGCGGGGTTTTTTGTCCCGCCTCTCATCGCGAAATTCGTGACCTTTCGGAAAAAAGTTCGCAAAAAAGCGGCCGCGGTGCATCGCCGGCTTCGTGAATTGCAGAAGCTCGCGAAGGCGCTGGCCTCGACCAGCCACCCGCTGCTCGTGCACATCATCCCCATACGGCGCTGCAACCTGGCCTGCACCTACTGCAACGAGTTCGACGATTTCTCGAAGCCCGTGCCCACCGAGGAAATGTTCCGGCGCATTGACCGGCTGGGCGCCATGGGCACCGCGGCGGTCACCATCAGCGGCGGAGAGCCGCTCATGCATCCGGAGCTGGACGCCATCATCGCGCGCATCCGCAAGAATGGCATGCTCGCCGGGCTGATCACCAACGGATACCTCCTGGTGGCCGATCGCATCGAGCGGCTCAACCGCGCCGGCCTGGAGCATTTGCAGATCAGCATAGACAACGTGCAGCCCGATGACGTGTCCAAGAAGAGCCTGAAGGTGCTCGATCAAAAGCTTGCGCTGCTCGCGGAACATGCCGAGTTTCACGTGAACATCAATTCGGTCCTCGGCAGCGGCGTGCGCAATCCCGAGGATGCCCTCACCGTGGCGCACCGCGCGCTCGCCCTGGGCTTTACCTCCACCGTGGGAATCCTGCACGACGGCAACGGACAGCTCCAGCCGCTCGGCCCGCGCGAGCAGGAAATTTTCGAAGAGATCATGTCGCTCGGCAAGGAATCGTTCACGCGGGTGAACGGCTTTCAGCACAATATCGCCGCCGGCCGTGAGAATCAGTGGCGCTGCCGCGCCGGCTCGCGCTACCTCTATATCTGCGAAGATGGCCTGGTGCACTACTGCTCGCAGCAGCGCGGCTATCCGGGCGTGCCGCTCGCCGAATATACGGCCGAGCAGCGCCAACGCGAATTCCTCACCAGGAAGGGTTGCGCGCCCCACTGCACGGTCTCCTGCGTCCACCAGATTTCGGTGGTGGATGCCTGGCGCGCTCCGCAAACCCTCGACGGCGGCTCCTCCGCCCCCGCGGACTCCCTGGTGCAGGTGACGGGTCCGGCGGCGCGCCAGTAATACTCTCAAATTTCCCCTTCGAAAAATCGGCAGGCCGGCTTCCGATTCTCCTTTCCGAATTTTGCAGCCGCGATATCATTTTGAGGACTCATCGCAGGATCGTCACTCATGATCAAACGTTTGTTCCTCCACTACATCGCGGAAGAAGCGCGGCCCATGCTGCGACTGGCCATTCCGCTGGTGCTCGCCGAGCTCGGCTGGATGACCATGGGTGTGGTGGACACCATGATGGTCGGGCGGCAGGCGGACAGCGCCACGGCCATCGGCGCGGTGAGCCTGGGAAGCATCGCCTACTACGTGGTGGCGATTTTTGGCACCGGGCTGATGCTCGGTCTCGACACGCTGGTTTCGCATTCCTACGGTGCGGGCGATCTGCACGACGCGCACCGCTCGCTGGTGAACGGCATTTATCTGAGCCTGGCGTTGACGCCAGTGCTGATGGGCGTCGTGTGGCTCTGGGGTCCGACGCTGGGTTCTCTCGGCATTCAACCGGCCGTGCTGAATCAGACCATTCCCTATCTGCAGGCGCTGAACTGGAGCACGCTGCCGCTGCTGCTCTATTTTGTTTTCCGGCGATACCTGCAGGGGATCAATCTGGCGAAGCCGGTGATGTTTTCTCTGATTTCCGCGAACCTGGTGAATCTGGTGGGCAACTGGGCGCTGATCTACGGCCATCTGGGGCATCGCGCCATGGGCACGGTGGGTTCGGGGTGGTCAACGTGCGTGGCGCGATTCTATATGGCGGCCGTTTTGCTCGGGTATTGCGCCTATTACGACCTGCGCTACAAAACCGGCCTGCGCCACGCTTCGCGATGGCCGAATATGCCGCGCGTCTGGCGGCTGGTGAGTCTCGGATTTCCTGCCGCGACGCAGCTGGGTCTGGAAGTGGGCGTGTTCGCGGTGACCACGGGATTGATCGCCCGCCTGGGAGCGGTTCCGCTGGCGAGCCACCAGATCGCGCTGAACACAGCAAGCTTTACCTACATGGTGCCGCTGGGACTGGGCTCGGCGGCGGCGGTGCGCGTGGGGCAGGCGCTGGGGCGGCGCGACGCGCACGGCGCCAGCCGCGCAGGCTGGACGGCAATGCTGCTGGGCGCAGGATTCATGACCTGCACGGCCTGCGCCTTCTGGCTCGCGCCGCGAGCGATTGCTCGCATTTACACGACGGACCCAATCGTGGTGCAAGCGGCCAGCGGACTTTTGTTCGTCGCGGCGTTCTTTCAATTGTTTGACGGTTTGCAGGCGGTGGCCACGGGCGCGCTTCGCGGGGCGGGCGACACGCGCACGCCGATGATCTGTTCGTCGCTGCTCTACTGGCTGGTGGGACTCCCGCTGGGCGCCTGGCTTTGTTTTCGGGCAGGCTGGGGCGCAGAGGGGCTCTGGACAGGATTGTGCGCGGCGCTGATTTTAATGGGGTGCGCGCTGCTCTATTTCTGGCGCCGCAGCGAAAAGCGATTTGGAGCGCGCGAGGCTGAGATTTCGGCGTCCCTCGCGCCTTGAGCGATTGCAAGCGCCAGTGATACTCTCGATGTGCCGCACGACACAATCCACGCGTAACACCTAATGGCCGCCACCGCCGAATACGTTCATCCCGTACCCCCCGTGCCCCTGGTTAATCCCTGGCTGATCGCGGCCACGGTGATGATGGCCACCTTCATGGAGGTGCTGGACACCAGCGTGGCCAACGTCTCGCTGCCGCACATTGCCGGAAATCTTTCGGCCAGCGTGGACGAGAGCACCTGGGTTCTCACTTCCTATCTGGTTTCGAACGCCATCGTGCTGCCGCTGACGGGCTGGTTTTCCACGCTGTTTGGCCGCAAGAGATTTTTCATCGGTTGCGTGGTGATTTTCACGCTCAGCTCCCTGCTTTGCGGTCTGGCGCCGTCGCTGCCGATGCTGGTTTTATTCCGGGTGATTCAGGGCGCCGGCGGTGGTGGAATGCAGCCGGTGTCGCAAGCCATCCTGGTGGACAGCTTTCCGCGCGGCAAGCAGGGAATGGCCATGGCCATCTATGGAATGGGCGTGGTGGTCGCGCCGACGCTGGGACCGACGCTCGGCGGATGGATTACGGACAATTATTCCTGGAGATGGATTTTCCTGCTGAACGTGCCGGTCGGAATTGTTTCCTTGCTGATGATTTCGCTGCTGATCACCGATCCCGCGCGGGCGGTTCGGCGGACCTTTAAGCAGGGCCTGAAGATCGATTTCATCGGGCTGGGACTGCTGGGCGTGGGGCTGGGATTCCTGCAGATCGTGCTGGACAAGGGGCAGCGCGACGACTGGTTCGGCTCGCCCTTCATCGTCTGGGGGACGGTGATTTCCGTGACGGCGCTCATCGCGCTGGTGATCCGCGAATTGCGCACCGAGAATCCGGTCGTTGATCTGCATCTTTTCAAGGACCGGAACTTCGCCATCTCCACGTTTATGATGTACACGCTCGGATTCGTGCTCTACGCCAGCACTCTCTTGCTGCCGATTCTGCTGCAGACGCTGATGGGATACACGGCGATGCAAAGCGGCCTGGTGGTCCTGCCGGGGGGACTCGTGCTGCTGGGCATACTTCCTTTCGTGGGCCTGCTTCTCGGACGGGTGCAGCCGCGATGGATCGTCGTCGCCGGACTGGTGATCATGGCCACGGGGCTGTTCCAACTGTCGCATCTCGATCTCGATGCCGGGGCGCGCTCCACTGTTTTCGACTGGATCATTTCGCGCATGGGCACCGCGTTTCTGTTCGTGCCGATCAACGTGATGGCGTTCTATTTCGTGCCGCCCGGAAAGATGAACAATGCATCGGGCTTGATCAATTTATCGCGGAACATCGGCGCGAGCACCGGCATCTCCTTTGTGACCACCATGCTCGACCGCAGGGCGCAATTCCATCAGGACGTGCTCTCCGGAAATTTGCAGCTCACCAATCACTATTTCCGCAATGCGCTCTATCGCATCACCCACATGCTCATGGCTCGCGGTCCGGACGCCGTGCACGCCGCTGTGCAGGCGCAGGGGATGGTGTATCAGCAGGTGCAACGGCAGGCGATGATGATGTCGTTCGTGGACAACTTCCGGATTATGGCCCTGATTTGCGTCTGCGTGATTCCTTTGATGCTGTTGATGAAGGGGCGCCGATCAGGGGGAAGCTCGGACGGGAAGACCGTAGCGGGGCGCGATCACATGCATTAGGCCGAGCGTGCTTCCGTCTGCTCGTGGCGGCCCTGAGATCCTCCAAGCACATACATGAGTGTCTGCCCCACGGAAGTGCCTACGACGTCGAACGGCGAGCGAGGATTTTCACGAAAGAGCCGACGCGAAGCTCCTCCTGCGAAAGACCGGTGAGCGCCTGCGCCTCCTCCGCCGTCAGCGCGCCGCAGTGGATGGCCTGCAGGAAATAATTCAACAGACCCTGCACCATGGCGGCATCGTCGAACACGTGGCCGATGCGCGTGGCCTGGGTGGCCTTCTCGATGAAATTGTGGAGGCGCTCGGCGGACGAATCGATGTTTTCGAGGAAAAACGAATAGACCGCGGCAAAGCGCGCGGGCAGCTGCGCGGGATGCAGGTCCCAGCCCTGATAGAAGCCGAATTCCAGCGCGCGCCGGACATGCTCGAAATGAAGTTTCCAGCCGTGATGAACCGTCGCGCGATTTTCCTCGATCTGCCGGGCCGAGAGCGCGCCTCCGTCCTTCGCCGCGCGGTAGGGCGGGATGGGAAGAATGTTCAGCGGGCCGTCCGCGAGGCGGATCCCCGAGTCCGCGAGCGTCACCTGCATCACCTGGCGCGCGAAATCGGAAGCGGGATGCGTCCCCGCCTGGCCCGGAGAGGCGATGCCCAGCGAAGCCACGTAGTCATAGGGGCCGAAGTGCGCCGCCACGCAGCGCCCGCGCGCCGCGCCGACCAGCGTCATCAGGTTTGCTTCGCCGCGCTCGTTGAAAATGGACTGCGGCGTCTCGATCATCAGCTCGATGCGCAGCGCGCCCGGCTCCAGATCGAGCATCGGTTCCAGACGCGAACAGATGTCGGCGAGCGCCGCGACTTCATCCGGTAGCGTTACCTTCGGCAGCGTCACGCAGAAATTCTTCGGCAATGCACCCCGCGATTGCCCGGCCAGCTCGGTCAGAAAAATATCCAGCGTGCGGATGCTGCGCTCGCGAAGCTCCGCGGTGAAGGGCTTGATGCGGATGCCGATGAACGGCGGCAGCTCGCCCGCGTTCATTCCCGCGCTCACTTCGCTCGCGGCCGAAGCGGCGTGGCCGTCCTCTTCGTCGTCGGGACGATTTCCGTAGCCGTCTTCGAAATCAATGCGGAAATCCTCCACGGGCTCGCGCCGCAGTTTTTCGCGCACCCGGCGATACACGGTGTGTGCCAGCCAGGCCGGGCGATTTTCGCGCCGCGCGGCTTGCGGATCGGCTTCCATCGATTTGGCGATGGAGCCGATCGCGTCCGGTGATGCCGGCAATCGGCCGGAATCCGGCAAGCCCATCGCTTTGGCGAAGACAACGAAATCCGGCGCGTATTCTTCCAGCGATCGCAACGCCAGATCGCCGAGGCGCCGGGTGGTGCCCGAACGAAATAGATGCGCTCCTCCGTACACCACGTGCACCGGCTGGCGCTCGCCGGACCCGCCGGGGTAGCGCCGCTGAAATGCTTTGTGAGCGAGCTCCAGGCGCATGGCCACTTCGTGAAACGCTTCGGGCGGCAGCGTTCTTTTCATCGGGCCTCGCGCGATCGGCGTCGGAAAAAAAGTTACGCGAATCGCTTGGCGGAATTGCGATTCCAGGTTGTCCGAAAGTACCGGACAGGATACATTTGTTTACATTGGGGCGGAAGCCGTAAGCGGAACTCCATCTAGGGTGGATGGCAGTTCGATTTTCTGCGGCGTGGAGCCGCGTGGGCCGCGCCATGGCCCGCCGAAAAACACGGAAGCTATGTTTGAAAGAATACTGATCGTGGATGATGAAGCCACCGCGCGAATCGCGCTGGCCACGCTGCTGCGCCGCGAAGGCTTTGAGGTGCGCGACGCCAGCGACGGAGCCACGGCTCTTGCCGAGTGCCATTCTTTCCGCCCGGATTTGATCCTGCTGGACATCATGATGCCCGGCGTGAACGGCTTCGAAGTTTGCCGGCGCATCAAGGCGACGCCGGAGACGCGGCTGACGCCGGTGGTGCTGATCACCGGACTTACCGCCACGGAGGACCGCATTCAGGGCATCAACGCCGGCGCGGACGATTTCCTGAGCAAGCCGATTGACTTCAACGAGCTGCTGGCGCGAACGCGCTCACTCCTGCGGCTCAAACAGTTCACCGATGAACTCGAAAACGCCGAGGGCGTGCTTTTCAGCCTCGCTCAAAGCATTGAAGCGCGGGATCCCTACACCTCCGGGCACTGCGAGCGCTTGGCGGAAATGTCAGCTCGCCTGGGCGAAAAGCTGGGTTTGACGGAAGAGGATATACGCGCGCTTCGCCGCGCCGGAATCGTGCACGACATCGGCAAAGTGGTCGTGCCGGACGCGATTTTGCTGAAGGAGGGGCCGCTTTCGCCGGAGGAAACCGAAGTGATGCGCAAACATCCCGTGGTCGGGGAGCGCATCTGCGCGCCGCTGCGGACGTTTCGCGGCGTGCTCCCGATCATCCGCCACCATCACGAAAGGCACGACGGCTCGGGCTATCCCGATGGTTTGCGCGGCGACGACATTCCGCTGACCGCCGCGATTCTGCAACTGGCGGACGTGTATGACGCGCTGACCACCGACCGGCCATATCGCAAGGCCTCCACTTCGCAGGTCGCGCTGCAAATCATGGACGAAGAGGCCACCCTCGGCTGGTGGGACCGCAATCTGTTCGATGATTTTCGCTCGATGATCGGCAACGGACACTCGGTGGGCGATCCGAAAAAGCTGGGCCGGGCGGCGACGAAGTAGGCGCGTCCCGCGGCCAGCGCATTCCTCCGCAATATTCAGGACTTTGCGATCCGCTCTTCTCCGGCGTAAATCACGAAGCGTCGGCCTCGCAGGAAACCGATCAAAGTTTGGCCCAGTTCGCGCGCCAACTGCACGGCGAGGCTCGAGGGCGCCGACACCGAGGCAACCACCGGCAGCCCCGCCACAATCGCCTTCTGCACGATCTCGAATCCGCCGCGCCCGCTGACCAGCAGGATCGTGTTTCCCAGCGGAACGCGCTCCTCCAGCAGGGCCCAGCCGATCACTTTGTCCACGGCGTTGTGCCGGCCGATGTCCTCGCGCAGGACCAGCAGTTCGCCTGCGCCGTCGAAAAGCGCCGCGGCGTGAAGCCCGCCGGTGCGTCCGAAAACGGCCTGCGACTCCCGCAGTTTTTCGGGTAGGCGGACGAGAACCTCCGGGTCCAGACGGAAATCGGGATTGGGCGCCACCAGCGTTCGCGCCCGCACCGAATCAATGGAAGCCTTTCCGCAGATTCCGCAGCTCGACGCGGCGAAGAAATGGCGGCGCATTTTTTCGAAATCCGGCGTCGCTTCTGGAGCGAGTTTCGCCAGCACCACGTTGCCGCGATTCTCGGCCGCTATTCCAGCATCCGCTTCCAGAGCCACGATTTGCGCGCGCCGCTGAATCAAGCCCTCGGTGAGCAGAAATCCGGCGGCCAGCTCCAGGTCGTGTCCCGGCGTGCGCATGGTCACGCTCAGCGGGTCTTCACCGATGCGGATTTCCAGCGGCTCCTCCGCCGCAAGGAAATCTTCTTTACGGCGGCTCTTGCCGTCCTCCCATTCGGTAACCTGCGTCAGATCCACACTGCGTGGTTTTCGAGCCAACAGCTCTCTCCGGACGCGTTCGGCGGCGTTCGCCCAAACGCACCGCCAAGCATACATCGCAGATCACGCGCGCGAGACGCCTAAAAACGGTCTGGCCCGCACCGGAGGAACCGGCGCGGGCCAGGGGGGCGTTGCTTGGCGTGAGGACCTACGGGGAATTTTTTCGCCGCCTCACTTTTCGGGCGTGAGAATCACTCCCGTCGCGGGATCCAGGATCAGCGGCGGGTTGTTGCGCTCGAAATTAAACATGCCGTTGAGCGTGCCGGCCTTCGCGTCGCTCGAGTTTCCGCCGATGCGTCCGAGACTCCAATTGTCCTCGATGAAACGCAGGATCGACGACTGGTCCGTTGCCTGGTGGTCAACGTAATTGTGTCTGGAGAAAGGCGAAATCACCAGCAGGGGCTGACGGGGACCGTAACCGCACTGGCCCTGCGTGGTCGTGGTGGACGAGCCGCAGCTTCCCGGGCCCGCCAACTCGTCGTCCGCAACCGCCGACTGATTGACGATTGGTCCCAACTCATGATCGTACCAACCGTCGGAGTCGTCGTAGGCGATGATGATCGCGGTGTCTGCCCAATACGGGGAGTTCATGACCGCGTTGATCACACCGACGATCCACACTTGCTCATCGATCGGATCGGAGTAGCCGGGGTGTGCGTCTTGGTAGGCGGCCGCCTTCAGATAGGTCACCGCCGGCAGGCGATCCTCGCCAAGAGCGGTCCAGAACGCGCTGAGGTCGTACTGATGATTCGCCCCATCCGTTGAGGTTCCGATCAGCGAGGGATTCGACGGCAGCGTGTGCGCGAGATTCTGGGTGCTGGTGAAGTACTGGAAAGGTTCGTGGTGCGGGATGTAGTCGCCGTCACTTGAATTTTGGTTGCTGCCGACCCCGTCGGTGCCTGCCAGCCCGGAGTGGCTGGTGGCGCAGATCGCCAGGCCGGTCACGGGAGCATGACCCGACGGAGCAAACCCGCCCTGGAACCACCCCCAGGTGATGTTCTGCGCGTTCAGCAGATCGCCGACGTTCTTGTTCCCCGCGGAGATCGATGCCATCTTCGCGCCCTGCAAACCGGGATCCGTCAGCACGCACTGATCGTTCAATGGCCGCACGTCGCCGATCAGCGGACCCGAAAACAACGAATTGGCAATCACTCCCGATCCGCTTGTCACCGTCGTGCCATTCACCTCTTTGGTATCGAGAACTGCTCCCTCGGTCGTGCCCGCAATCAGATTGAGCGCTCCTACGGTGGAAGGCCCGAACATGGTGCTGTAGGAGTTGTCGCTCATGGCGAAGTGCTGGGCATAATTCCACAACGCCTGCACCGTGTTGCCGTCGAAATATCCCATCACGTCGCCGGTACCCTTGCCGTAGTCATTGCACGGCGGTGTTACCGAGTTTGCCGCGGAACCGGTATTCGCCGGGAATGCGTCCATCAAGCCGTGATCGTCGGCCTTTTGCTCCGGTGTATAGCTGTGGTTCATATCGCAGGTTACCGACGCCACGCCCGTGTCCATGCGGAAGGGCATCGTAGAGTTCGGATTCTCGTCCAGCAGCCCCCCGCTTAGCAGGTTGTTGACGCGTGGTGTCTCCGGCGCGCCAATAAACGGAGGTTCTCCAACTGGGTTCGTGGCGAAGGGATACGTTCCGAAATAGTGGTCGAATGAAATGTTCTCATCGAAGATCACGATCACGTGCTTGACCGGTGTCGTCGTTTGGTAAACCGCTGCGCTATCCACAAATTGCCGATTCCGATTGTCGCCGAACATCACACTGGGACTTGCCAAAACCAGATTGGATGCCAGAAGCACCGACGCCATCAAGCGTAGATTCTTGCCGATCATGAACTCTCCTTGTAGTCGCAGAAGTCTCGGGTCCGATAGCAGCCCGCCTCGCGCCGGCGGACGTTCGCAATCGGACGCGTTCATGTGAGATACGCTGCGGTTGTTATCCCGTGATGACAAGCTCGTTAAAAACTATTTTGCGCGGGGTTTTTTTCCTTCGTGATCGTCTTGGAATCATTTTCATTAATTTTCTTCGTCGAGTTTGTTACGGCGCGTTGACCGCGTGACGTTGACCCCAGCGACGCGACCGATTCGTGGCTGCCGCACAGGCGCCTGTTTGCCGGCGGAACGCGCGCAGGCGATTTCGCGCCCTGAATTTTCGGCTCCACGCGAATCAATCCCATCATTCCGCCGTCCTCGTGCTCCAGCAGATGACAATGGTAGACAAACGTGCCCACGGCATTTGGATCACGGAAGTCCATGCGTAGTTTCACGCTGGGATACGAGCGGCTCTGTCCGTCCCAGTACGCGACATTGATCGTGTCGCGCAGGAATGGCTCGTCCAGCGGAACGCCATTCCACTCCAGCAGCATGAAATGAACCTGGTGAATGTGAAAGGCGTGTAACTCACGGGTTCGGTTCTCGATGATCCAATCTTCCACTTCTCCTTGCTTGGCAATTATGTCCGGAGTCTTCGAGCTTGGATCGAACAGTTTCGGCGTTTGGCCTTCGACCGTGATGTAGAAATCCGTCAAGCTGTTCGGATCGTTCGGATTTCGCGGTTGTTCCGAAAAATAAAGGGTCCGGGTTCTCACCGGTTTTACGTTGCCGAGCCAAACCGACGTGGGCCGGCCCCGAGCTGTGGGCGAAGCCTCAAGCCGCGCATGCGGTTCCGGCGCATCATTGGACGCCACGATTGTGGCCAGCGGTCGCGTAGGGTCGTTTTCGCCGGCCGGGCCGGTGTCCACCACGCGCGTCACAAGACTCCCGCTCTGGCCCGCCGACAAACCCCTGACCATAAATTCCACTCGTCCCGCGGGCGGCAGCAGAACGTGGCCTTGCCAAATGACCCGATTTCCGGCCAGGCCATTTTCGTTAATCGGATTGCCGTCCAACGATACAACGCCGACCATACGCGGGGCTTTGTCCACCAGCAACTGCAAGTCGAGATAGGTGATCGCCGACGCGTTCAGCAGTCGCCACAGCTGTGTTTCCCCGGTCTTTACTCGAATCACAGCCGGTTTGTAGTCCGGAAACGAGACGGGCACGAAATTGATGGTGAGGTCCTTCGCCGGCGTCCCGCCGTCCCTGCCGGCGTTGAGGATGTCGCCTTCCGCATCGCGCA
Source organism: uncultured Acidobacteriota bacterium (assembly GCA_963814605.1). Classification (GTDB taxonomy): domain Bacteria; phylum Acidobacteriota; class Terriglobia; order Acidiferrales; family UBA7541; genus Palsa-295. Next base: position 370,192 of record CAWFDD010000005.1, read on the forward strand.
TCACGATTGGTGGAGGCACGTTTCCGGATTGCACCGGCTGCGCATTCGGATTCACGAGATCCTGATCGCGAATCACGAACACCCGCTCCGGCATTCCCGCAAGCAGGGTATTCGCGCCTTCGATCCCCTCGACGATCAACGCGCCGGACGCCCCGCCAAGAACCTGATTCTTGGTAAATCCGTGAACGTGCGGGTGATACCAGTAAAGTCCCGGCGCCTGATCCAGCGGAATTCGAAATCGGTACTCGAACGGCCGCCCGCCGGGCTCAATGATCGTGTTCAACACGTCGTCCTGGTGGCAGACCGGCGGCACATCCAGGCCGTGGAAATGAACGTTTGTTGACGCCGAAGTCATCTGCCCATCGGCGCATCCACCGGTCATGGTCATCTGATGCGCCTTCGTGCCGCTCACGCCCGCCGCCGGCGAGCCTGCCGATTTCGCTGTGGACGGCGAAACCTTCGTTACCTCGTTCTTCAGCCGCAGGATGAGCAGGTCTCCTGGTTTCACCCTTAAATTCGGCGCCTCGTCGCCTTCCTCGGACACATAGCAATACCGCATGCTGCCGTTTGCACCTGCCGAGTTCCGGTATGCAAGATCAACCGTCAACACTCCGTTCTTGCTGCGTAGGTCAGCGGGCTCGGGCACGGCGCTGCCCGCTGCGGGACGCGGACATTTGTCCGGCGCCGCAACCTGAGCGTTCACGCGGCCCGGCCAGCAGCCCAGCGCAGCGACGATCAGCAGCCATATGCGCAACGATTGCATTCACACTTCCGTTCACACTATTACGGCTTCAGCGTAACGGTAAATTGTTAGGATTCTATGACGCGAAGGTGAAAAACGGCTGCGAACTTATCGAGATTTTCGTGGCCGCGTCGCAAGCCCGCGCGCTTGCCTGTTTTTCACTCGGCTGCTACACTGTCGCGGCAAGAGTTGGATTGCCGCTCCTGCCATACTTCCTATAAAGGTTATTTCATGTCTGGACACTCGAAGTGGGCCACCATCAAGCACAAGAAAGCGGCCACAGACGCTCGCCGCGGCAAGATTTTCACCAAGCTCATTCGAGAATTGACCATCGCCACGCGCACCGGCGGAGCCGATCCGGTCACCAACCCGCGTCTGCGCACCGCGATCCTCACCGCCAAGGGCGAGAACATGCCCAACGACAACATCGAGCGCGCCATCCAGCGCGGCGCCGGCACGCTCGAGGGCGAGACCCTCGACGAAGTGACCTTCGAAGGCTACGGTCCGGGCGGCGTAGGCGTCCTGGTGCAGGTCGTCACCAACAATCGCAACCGCATCGTCAGCGAAATCCGCCACATGTTCTCGAAAAACGGCGGCAACATGGCCGAGACCGGCGCGGTCGGTTGGATGTTCCAGCGCAAGGGCGACATCGTGGTTCCCAAGGAGCAGGCGGACGAAGACAAGATGCTCGGCATCGTTCTCGACGCCGGCGCCGAAGATCTGCGAGACGACGGCTCCTTCTGGGAAATCACCACCCCGCCTGACGCCATGGAAAAGGTCCGCGAGTCTCTCACCGCTGCGGGAATCACTCCGTCCTCCGCCGAAGTGGCTTTCGTGCCGCAGAACCACATCAAGCTGACCGGGGCGCAGGCGCAACAGATGCTGCGGATGGTCGAAACTCTGGAAGATCACGACGACGTCCAGCACGTCTATGCCAATTTCGATATCGATGAAAAGGAAATCGCCGCGATGGCCGAGTAGTTTCCATCGCGCCGCCACACCCCGAGAAAACACTTCCCTCCGGTTCCGGCCCGCACGTACACTTGTGCCCGTCGCCATGTCTTCTTCTCCGCTTGTTTCGGGCGCAAAGGGACGCAAAATCCGCGTGCTGGGCGTGGACCCTGCTGTCGCGGGTGCCACCGGCTATGGCGTCATCGAACTCGATGGCAACCGCGCCCGGCTGATGCGTTTTGGCGCGTTGCGGCTTCCCGCCAGTGCTACCTTTGCGGTGCGCCTGCGCGAAATTCACTTCTTGATTTCCGGCCTGGTCGAGCAATTCACGCCCGATGCCGTGGCTGTCGAATCCGTGTTCACCGCGCTCAATATGAGAACGGCCCTGAAGCTTGCCGAAATGCGCGGCGTGGTCCTGCTGGCCGCGGCCCAGGCCCAAATTCCCGCGCACAGCTATTCGCCGCGGGAAGTGAAGGCCAGCGTCGCCGGATTCGGCGGCGCATCCAAGCAGCAGATTCAGCAGATGGTCCGTTCTCTTCTCGGCCTCCCCGTTTGTCCCGAGCCGGCGGATGCCTCCGACGCCCTCGCCGTGGCGCTTTGCCATGCCCAGGCCTCCCGGGCGCGGGACCGCCTTTCTGCATCCTTCGCGCGCCGGCGCGTTCCGGCGCCCGCGGGCGGCAATTCCCGCGCTTCACGCATCTCCATTCCTCGCGGACGATGAACCCCACGGCGCGCCACCGCTGGCTATTGGTTCTGGCATTCTCGGTCTGGGTTGTCGCAGGGGCGGCGACCGCGCCCGCGAGCAATGCCGGCGGATCGCCCTCCGGCGCAACCATCACCTTTCGCAAAATATTCAAATCGAGCTATCCCGAATTCGTGGAGATCAAAGTAAACGACTCCGGCTCCGGAACATTCGACATTCGCCAGCTCAACGAGGAGTCCAATCCTCGAACCCTGCAAATTGATGCGCCGATCGTGCAGACGATTTTCGATCTCGCCGGAAAGCTGCACAATTTTGACGGCCTCGACCTGGAGATGCACCGCAGGATCGCCAACCTCGGCGAGAAAACGTTCGATTACCAGCGCGGCTCGGAAACGCATCACGTCACGTTCAATTACACGCTCAATCGCGATGCCGCGCAGCTCCTGGAAATTTTTGAGGGCATCGTGCGCCAGCAGTCCGATCTGGCGGACCTCGATCGCACCACGCGCTACGATCCGCTTGGCGTCAACGACGTGATCCTGCAGATCGAGAAGGATTTCAACGCCAACCTGCTGCCCGAGCCCAGGCAATTTTTGCCTTTGCTCGATCGCGTGGCTGCGGATCAGCACTTTATTGACATCGCCCGCGACCGCGCACGCAAGCTTGCCGGCCGTATCCGTGGTCCGGCGCAGTGATGGAGAGGGGGTTACACTTGATACAACTTTCGCGCCAGCCCCATCCATCCTCTCGGCCACTTTCCAGCATCTCAGCTATCCGAATTGAGCCCATTGCACGCCCGGGAGGCGTCCGAGCGACGCGGACCAGGGGCCCCGATCGGCGGGTGACCATCGGTTTTGCTCTTGTTTCGCTCTGCGCTCGTTCATTCTTTCGGAACTTTTATCACTGAGGACGGGAATGATGGCTATGCCTACCAAAATTCAGTCGCTGGTCGCAGTGTTGTTGCTACTCGCGTGTATCTCCTTGCTGCCTGCGGTGGCGTCCGCGCAGACGAGCAACGTCGCGCCGCGCATCACCCAAGCCATAGACGAGACCAATCTCGTCACCATTTCCGGCAGCGTTCACCCGCTTGCCCAGGCGAAGTACGATCGCGGCGCGGTGCCCGATGGCCAGCCGATTCGCCGCGGCATGGTGCTTCTGCAACGCTCTCCCGCACAGGAAGCCGCCCTCAGGCAATTGATGGACGCCCAGCAGTCCAGTTCGTCGCCGAGTTATCACAAGTGGCTGACCCCCGCCCAGTTCGGCCAGCAGTTCGGCGCCGCCGGCGCGGACATCCAGACCGTATCCTCGTGGCTCACTTCGCACGGACTTCAAGTGAATCGCGTATCGGCGGGCGGCACGATCATCGAGTTCACCGGCACAGCCGGCGGTGTGCAGTCGGCCTTTCACACCTCCATCCACGTATATGAAGTCAATGGCGAGCAGCACTTTGCCAACTCCACTCCGGTGAAAATTCCGGCGGCGCTCGCGCCGGTTGTCGCGGGCGTGGTCTCGCTCCACAATTTCCCCAAGCATCCGGAGAGCCGCGTTCTCGGTGTCTTCAGCAAGTCAAAGGCGACCGGACAGGTTAAGCCCGTCGTGCGTTTTGGTCCCGCCAGCCCCGGACACTTCCCCAGCCCCAGTTCGGATTTCACGTTCGCTTTTAACGGCTGCTCGGTGATCAACAATGTCTCGGTCAGTGACACCTGCTACGCCCTCGGACCGGCCGATTTCAACACCATCTATAGCGTTCCCGGCAGCGCCACCGGCGCCAATCAGTCCATTGCGATCGTCGGCGATTCAGAGATTTGCACCGTGAATTCTCCCGATTTCAACACCTCGTTCTTCGGACCCTTCGGCACCACGGTCACCTGCAATTCAGATGACGTGGCTACGTTCCGCAGCCTGTTCGGCCTGCCGGCGAAGTCGCCCAACGTGATTCTCGACGGCCCCGATCCCGGTTTCAATTCCGATGAGACCGAGGGAGATCTGGACGTGCAGTGGTCCGGTGCGATCGCCCCACAGGCGACCATCAACTTCGTGATCGCCGAAACAACCGAAGCCTCGGCGGGGATTGACCTTGCCGCCGTTTACATTGTTAACAACAACGTCTCTCCGGTCATGAGCGAGAGTTTCGGTGCATGCGAGGCAGAGGTAATCAATCAGTTCTACAGCGAGCTGTGGGAACAGGCCGCCGCACAGGGTATGACGGTGGTTATTTCTGCCGGCGACAGCGGCTCCGCGGCTTGCGACGACGAAAATACAGAGGCTGCCGCTTCCTTTGGCCTTTTTGTAAGTGGACTTGCGTCAACGCCCTTCAACGTAGCCGTCGGAGGCACCGACTTCAATTACACAGCTGCCGGCTATCCCGGCAATTTCTGGAGCAATACAAACGGCGCCGGGCAGGCGTCCGCTAAGAGTTACATCCCAGAGACCACTTGGAACGATTCCTGCGCGCAAAGTATCAGCACAGTCGCCTGCGACACGCTCAACGGGAATGCGAATCCGCTGTCGAGTTCCCTGAACATCGTTGCTGGCGGCGGCGGCCAGAGCAACTGCATCAGCATCAATGAGAATACTGGAGTATGCGAGGCGGCCTTTCAGGGCTCGCCGGTCACGGGATACCCGAAGCCTTCGTGGCAGCCGATCGCCACCGCCAATAACCTGACCATGGTGACCGACGTGACCCGCGATGTGCCGGATGTTGCTCTCTTTGCCTCGGACGGCCTGGTCAGCGCCAGTTTCTACATCGTTTGCGAGCAGGACCTGGATTCTAACGATGCGCCGTGCAGTCTCGGCACGCAGGAGCCGTTTTCAACTTTCATCGGCGTCGGAGGCACTTCATCCTCGGCGCCCACCTTTGCCGCAATCATGGCGCTGGTCAATCAAAAGTTGGACCCCGCGGGTAATCAGCCGGGACTGGGCAATGCCGACTACGTCCTCTATCACTTGGCCGTGAGCCACCCGAATAGCTTCAACGATGTGACCGTCGGGAATAATTCCGTTCCCTGCGTTGGAGGCACGCCCAACTGCAACGCGAACTCGGGCATTGGCTTTCTGGCCAACGGGGCGACCACGGCGTGGAACGCGGCTGCAGGCTACGATCTGGCAACCGGCCTGGGTTCGGTCAACGTCACCAACCTGCTCGCGAATTGGGCCGCGGACGCAGCTACCTTCACTCCCACTTCGACCACCCTCTGCCTTTCGGCTACCTCAACCAACTCGCTGAGTTGTGCGGGTCCAATTACCAACCTTACGCACGGCCAAAAAGTGTTCGTGAATGTCGGCGTCACTCCAAGTCCCGGCACCGGTACGTCAACACTTCAGCAAGCTGAGGACGTCGGTCTCATCGGAACGTTTGCGACCGGTACGCCGGGCTGCAGCGTCCCCGGTTGCACGACCTCGGGTGTCGACCGATTCGCAGTACAGTTGAATCTAAACAGCGCGAGTTTTGGCGAGCCTGTCAATAGTGACATCTATCCGCTGTCGAGCGGTTCGCTGATGTCCTCAACTCAATTCTTGCCCGGTGGCACATACACTGTCGTGGCGCACTATCCGGGCGACGGCACATTCGGCGCGAGCGAATCAACTCCGCCGATCACCGTCACCATCACCGCCGAAAACAGCACCGCGGCCGTGACCGTGGGGGCTGTCAATCTCGCGGCCCAAACCGTCTCGACGCTGACTGCCAGTCCCGCAGCGGTGCCCTACGGTGTTTTGAACCTGATCCGCGTGGACGTCACCGGTAATTCCTCGCACGAAGAAACCGCCACCGGCAACGTGACGGTCACCGACTCCTTCGCCGGAGGTCTGGTGGGCCCCACGGGCAGCCCGGCCAGCACTTTCACCCTGAATTCGGAAGGCTATCTCGAGGATCAAACCGCATTTCTCGGCGTCGGCTCGCATAAATTCGCCGCGATGTATACCGGCACAAGCGGCAGCGGCGACGGCAGCTACAACGCCAGCTCCAATTCCGGTAACGTGGGTCTTTCGGTCACCCAATGCAACACCGCTTCACTCATCCTCACAGCGCCGATTGTGGTCTCGGCCGGTCAGCCGGTCACCATCGTCGGAGCGGTCACCAGCTTTACCAGCAACAACGTCTTTGGCGGCAGTGTGGGCGCCAACATGACCGGAACCCTCACTTTCACAGGTTCCACGGGCGTTGCCACCGTGCGGCCCATCGGCACTCCTTCTTCTCCGGGTTGGCCGGTGTGGCTGGCTGCGCTGGGAATGTCGCTGGTGCTGCTGGCTCTGCTGGTGTTCTTCCCGGCGCGGCGCCGCTGGGGCCTGGCCTTCGGGACGCTCTTGCTTGTTGGGATTATCGGGACCTCTGTTAGCTGCGGCGGCGGCAGTGGCGGCGGAGGTGGCGGAGGTGGCGGCGGAACTCAATTGAACATGTCAGTGCCTCCCACCGCCGTGGTGGATGATGAAGACAACGTGGCTTTTGTCGCCGGCGAAGCTTCCATCACCTTTACTCCGCACAACTCAGGCACCGTCACCGTGAGTTACAGCGGCGACGCGAACTACGCGAAGTCCACCGCCACCAGTTCGGTTCGGATTACTGTGCAGTGATCTTGGGTAAAATCATGGCGGCGGCAAGCCGCCATGATTTTTCTCTCCCACAACCGGCCCGACCAGCCAACCGGCCGACATTCTGTACGTGGTTCAATAGTCACAAGCTCGCCGAACCGCGTTTCAAGCCGTGATAGCATTCGAGCGGTATGATCACTATGAAAACTAGATCTCTATTCGCAGCCGTCGCCGCAATCGCGTGTGGTTTTTTGTTTTGCGCCGTCGCGCGCGTTTCTGCGCAGGCCGGCAATTCACTTTCGCGCATCACCCAGCCGGTGAATGAATCTCAGCGCACGGTGTTGCGCGGCAACACCTATCCTCTCGCGCGCCCCGAATTCGATCGCGGTGCCGTGCCCTCGGACCTGCCGCTCGACCGCATGCTGCTGGTGCTGAAACGCAGCCCCGCGCAGGAAGCCGCGCTGGCCAACCTGCTCGCCGGCCAGCAGGATCGTTCGTCGCCGAGTTACCACAAATGGCTCACCTCCGCGCAATTCGGCCAGATGTTCGGCGCTTCCGACCAGGATATTCAGAAGATCTCCTCGTGGCTCAGCTCGCACGGTTTTGTGATTAACGAAGTGTCGTTCGGCCGCCAGCTGATCACCTTCTCGGGTACCGCCGGACAGGTGGAAGAGGCCTTTCACGCCCCGATCCACAAGTTTGTCGTGAATGGCGAAGAGCATTGGGCCAACGCCAACGATCCGGACATTCCGGATGCGCTCGCTCCCGTTGTTGCCGGCGTCAGATCTCTCCATAATTTTTTCCCGAAGCCCATGCATCACGCCAAGCTCGGTCCCAGGCCCCGCACGCCTGCCGGCGCGAAACCGCAGTACACCTTCACGCCCGCCGGCGGAGACTGCAGCACCCTGCAATCGCCCACCTGCTTTGCGCTGGGCCCCACCGACTTCGCCACCATCTACAGCGTCGCGCAGGTATGGAATCAGGGATTCGACGGCAGCGGCGTGAACATCGCTGTGATCAGCGATAGCAACATCAATATTCAGGACGCCCGCGACTTCCGAACTATTTTCAACCTCCCTCCCAACGATCCCGTCACCATCGTTCCTCCCAATGGCACGGATCCCGGACCTCCTGATCCCAATGGCGATGAAATCGAGGCCATCCTCGATGTGGAGTGGTCCGGCGCGGTGGCCAAGGGCGCCACGATCAATCTCGTCACCTCGAAATCCGCCGGCGCGACCTTTGGCGGCGATCTCGCCGCCAATTACGTCATCAACGGCGACGGAGGCAACGGCCTGTTTCCGATCATGAGCCTGAGTTTTGGTGAGTGCGAACTCGCTCTCGGCACCACCGCCAACTCCATGTACAACAGCATGTGGAGCCAGGCGGCCTCCGAAGGCATCACCGTGATCGTCGCTTCGGGCGACAACGGTGCCTCCGGTTGCGACGTCCAGCAGGTGAGCGGACCCCCGAAGCAGCCGGCCCGGAATGGCCTGGCCGTTAATGGACTGGCGTCCACGCCATTCGACGTCGCCGTGGGCGGCACGGACTTCAACGACATCACCAGCTTCTGCACCTATTGGAACCCCTGCACTGGCGGCACTAATCAGTCCCCCAATCAAGCCTCGGCGCAAATGTACATTCCGGAAACCACCTGGAACGATTCCTGCACTAATGCAAATATCATCGCCACCTTCGGTGACCAGTTTGGATCCACCGCGCAGGACGTTTGCAACAACGCGCAAATCGCCACACTCGGTCTGGTTGTGCCCGTCGGCGGCTCCGGCGGCAAGAGCGCCTGCACCTCTTCCAACGGTTCATCATTGGAGAGTTGCTCCGGCGGTTACCCCAAGCCCGCCTTCCAGAACGGCGTCACGCCCAGCGGCGACACCACTCGCGACCTTCCGGACATCTCCCTGTTCGCCGGCGACGGCACCATGGCCGCCAGCTTCTACGTGGTCTGCGAAGCGGACTTCCCCGGACTAAATGGGGCTGCCTGCAATTTAAGCTCGGGCGCGTTTGTTGATGTCGGAGGCACTTCCGTTTCCACACAAGCGTTTGCCGGCATCATGGCTTTGGTGATCGAGAAGAATGCAAATTCCCGGCAGGGCAACGCGAATACCGTGCTGTACGCGCTCGCCAAAACCCAGACAACATCCGGCCTGAACTGCGACACGAATGCGCTTCCGAACGGGCAATGTGTTTTTAACGACATCACCACCGGAACGATCGCCATGCCTTGCTCCACGGGCACGGCCGATTGCACCACGGTCGCCGCAGCCTTGCAGCCGTTGCCGCGGCGCGTCCGGTGGCCGCAGATCACCACGCTTGTCACACTCCTTTGCATCCTGTGCGTCGGCGCGCTCGTCATCGGCTTCCGCGGAGGCTCGCGCCGCTGGGTCACCTCCTTGGCGTTCCTCACGGTGATTGGTTTGGCCGCGAACTCCAGCGCATGCGGCGGCGGGAGCGGTGGTGGAGGAGGTGGCGGCGGTGGCGGAGGAGGCACGCCGGCGATCGGCGTGCAAACTGGCTACAACGCCGGAGTCGGCTACGATCTGGCCACCGGCATCGGCTCCGTGAACGCCTTCAATCTGGTCCACGCCGCCGGTTGGGCAGCCGTTCCCGCAGCTCCGAACCTCAAGCCGCCGATCGTTCCGAATCCGGTCGCTCAAATCCAGGTTCGCAACTGGCAAGCAACTGAACGAGCCATCGCCATCACCTGCGTCTTCTGCATCGGCATTTTGCTTCTGGGTTTCCGGCGCAGATCGCGCCGCTCGAACGCCGCGCTCGCGCTGGTCGTGTTTTGCTTCCTGATGTTGACCGTCGGATTGAATCGTGTCCGCGCAGGACGGGCGCCTGGCTCTCGAGGCGCTTCCTCCGCGCAGGCTCCGTCCGGGCGATTGGCAGCCGTCAGCAAGTGATCGCCTGAGATTCAGAATCTCTAACTGATCACGATTCCCGCGTAGCCCACTACCTCATCAAGGTCGCCGGTTACTTCACCCGAAGTCGCGTGGCGCACCAGCCTCGCTCTCGTCGCGCCCAGCTCGCGCGCGGCCACCAGCATCGCCACCGTCGCCGCATACCCGCACATGGTGATTCCCTCGCTGCGCACCGTGTCGTATAGCCCGCGCGCGTCGAGCGCCAGAATCCGCGCGATGGCTCGCTCGTCCTTCGCCCGCGTGATCGTCTCGCTCTCGTAGTGATTCATGTCCGAGCTGGCGATCACCAGCACCGGCTCTCGCTGCGCCTTCACCACCTGCGCCACCGCCCGTCCCAGCTCCTCCATCGCGCCGTAGCGATCGGTCGCCAGCACCACCGGCACGAACCGGAAATTTGCCGCCAGCGTTTGCAGGAACGGTAGCTGCACCTCCAGCGAATGTTCGCGCCCATGCGCCGCTTCGTCTTCCCGCAGCAAAGGACACGCGCGCGCCAGTTCCCCGGCCAGCACCGAATCAATCTGCGCCTGGCCCAGCGGCGTCTCGAAACTTCCTTCGCTGAGGATGGCCATCGGCTGGCCCTGCGGAAAATGCCGCGGCCCCAGCAGAATCGACCGCGCCGGAATCTCCATGGCGGCATAGACGGCGCCTGCGACGCGGCCGGAATAGACGTAGCCCGCGTGCGGCACCACGCATCCCAGGGCATGAGTTTTTTCGGTGGCGCCGGAAGAGTATTCCTGAATCTGGCGTGTCAGTTCTTGGGGATCCGACGGATAGAAGCGTCCGGCAACTGCAGGCGGGCGAATCATCGTACTTTGCTTGTCGCGCGGGCGGGCGGGATTAGAGCGGCTTCGACGGCTTGCCGTGAATCCTGAGCGCCACGGTTTCTCCGGGCATCGCCAGGATGCTCACCTTGTCGCCGTACTGGAATCCGCCCTGGTCGAGAATGGCCTGCATTTTATCCTTCAGCAGGGGCGAAAAGTTGTAGGTGTGAATCATCATTCCGTTTTGCTGCTCGCGGACGATGATGGACTGCGAGTCCGCGTGGATCACTTCCGCTTTCATCCAGTTGCTGCCCTTCGGCGTGCTTTGCGTTTGCGGCACCACCGCGTTGATGATCTGGGTGACGATCGGCACCGCGATCGCCTTGGCGGCCGTTTCCAGCCCTTGCGCGCGCGCCGGCACGCTGCCCACCGCCAGCGCGGCGGCCAGCGCCAGAGTGAATCCCGGAATCCTATAGCTCTTCATCGAAGGATATCTTCAGCGACTTCAGAAATTTGATGTCTTGCGGCGTGATTTCAACCTTTGCTTCCGCGTGCTCCTCTTCCAGCGCCTCTTCATCCACGCGGATGTGCAGCGACTCCAGGAAGCGGCGGTCCTGCGTTGTCATTTTGGCGTCTTGCGACGTTCGCCGCGCCAGTCCGATCGTGGCATCGAGCTTCAGCACGATGTCGAAACCGGCCGCGCGCACTCCGGAAATCGCCTCGGCGATCCGCTCGGAATCCGATACGGTGTCGTTGATGGCGTGTCCCAGCTCTCGCAGCAACTGCTTCATGCGGTCGTCGAGTTGCAAGGGGGCGTTACCTCCTATGAAACTCTTCCTACCCCAATTCTAGGGCGGTGGCAAGCCCGATACAAGCCCTCCGTCGGCCCCATCATCGGCCCGGTTACCTGTCCCCCGGCCCACTCCGATCCTCGCCGCGATCCACCCCACTCGTCTCGTCCCGTGTGGAGTGCGGCGGCTCGCCGCCGCTGTTTGTGCAGAATGGGCTCCCAGGTCGACGCAGGACAGGGCTCCCGAGGCCACGGAAAGTGGCGCTCGGGAGATCAAGCGAGCCTGGGGGATCGGTCGTGCCCGGCGAACATCCTTGGCTCGCTGCTGCCCATGCACCTCGCACCATGTGGAGTGCGGCGGCGCGCCTCGCCCACTTTTCGGTCCTCCTCTGTCGCCGGTTTCGTAGGGGCACCGGAAAAGGGGCCCCCAGGTCGATGGTTAATCGAGCCTGGGGAATCGGTCGTGCCCGGCAAACATCCTTGGCGCGCTGCGGCCTATCCACTACGCCTGCTGGCGGGCATCTGCGTTAGGTACGTTCTTTCCTCTCGGTCTCTCTGTGCCCTCTCTGCCTTTTCGGTGAACTCTGTGTTGAGTACGTCCTTTCTTCCGCTTTCTCCGTGTCCTCTCTGCCTTCTCGGTGAACTCCGTGTTGAGTACGCATCACAAACCGGCAACCCGCGACCACGCGAGCACTCTCTCTCCGCCCTTGCCATTTGCCGGATAACTCCTAGAATTGAACCATGTCCGCTAGCCTGCTTCCGGCGCTCTGGCGCTCAAGCATCGTCACCCTGCGCGTCTTCTGGCGCGTCGCCCGCCAGCTTTTCCACGAATTCACCGGCGCGCTCTTTGGCGTCTTCGCCGTCTATGGCGTTTTCGTCGTCTGGAAGGAATGGAAGCATCGTCCGGCGGTGTGGATTCTCGCATTCGTCGCCATCTATGCGCTCATGATGGCCATCTTCGCCTTCACCGCCTTTCGCCGCGCACGGCGCGTCCGATGACCGATCACTCCAAGGATCGCGTCGCCGTCTCCCAGCGGAAATCCGCGTCGCCAACCGGTTTGCCCATGGACGCGGTCGTTGGCCCCCAGGATTTGCCCGGCTGGGACCCCGAACGCGATCTCGGATTCCCCGGCCAGCTCCCATTCACCCGCGGCGTCTATCCCACCATGTACCGCGGACGCCTCTGGACCATGCGCCAGTACGCGGGTTTCGGCTCCGCCGCGGAATCCAACCGTCGCTACCGTTATCTTCTCGACCAGGGCCAGACCGGCCTCTCCGTCGCCTTCGACCTGCCCACCCAGATCGGCATGGATTCCGACCACCCGCTCGCGCAGGGCGAAGTCGGCAAAGTCGGCGTAGCCATTGACTCGCTCGAGGACATGCAAACACTCCTCGACGGCATTCCGCTCGAAAAAATCTCGACCTCGATGACCATCAACTCCACCGCCGCAATCCTTCTCGCGCTCTACGTCGCGGTCGCCAAGCAGCAGGGTGCCAGCCTCGCGCGCCTCGCGGGCACCGTGCAGAACGACATCCTGAAGGAATACATCGCCCGCGGCACCTACATCTATCCGCTGCGTCCGGCCATGCGCGTGGTCACCGACATCTTCGGCTGGTGCCGTCGCGAGCTGCCCAACTGGAACGCCATTTCCATTTCCGGATATCACATTCGCGAGGCCGGCTCGACCGAGGTGCAGGAAGTTGCCTTCACCCTCGCCAACGCCATCGCCTACGTGGAATCGGCGGTCGCCTCGGGATTGCCGGTGGACGAATTCGCGCCGCAAATTTCTTTCTTCTTCAACGCGCACAATGAATTCCTGATGCAAATAGCGAAGTTCCGCGCCGCGCGCCGCCTCTGGGCGCGCACCATGCGCGATCGCTTTGGCGCCAAGGACCCGCGCTCGCTGATGCTGCGTTTCCACGCCCAGACCGCCGGCTCGTCGCTCACTGCCCAGCAGCCGGAAAACAATCTGGTCCGCGTCGCGCTGCAGAGCCTCGCTGCCGTCCTCGGCGGCTGCCAGTCGCTGCATTCCAACGGCCTCGACGAGGCGCTCGCCCTGCCCACCGAGCAATCGGCGCTGCTCGCTCTGCGCACGCAGCAGATCATCGCCCAGGAAACGGGAGTCGCCAATACCGTGGACCCCGTCGGCGGCTCCTACGCCATCGAGAAGCTCACCGACTGAAATCGAATCCGGCGCGCAGGCCTATATTTCGAAGATTGACGCGCTCGGCGGCATGTTGCGCGCCATCGAAGCGGGCTACCCCCAGATGGAAATTCAGAAGGCGGCGTATGAGTATCAACAGGCGGTCGAGCGCGGCGAGCAGGTGGTCGTCGGTGTCAATCGCTTTCAATCGGAAGAGGGTCCGGCGATCCCTACCATGCGCATTGACGCCGAAATCGAGCGCTCCCAGGTCGCTCGTTTGAACGCTCTGCGCGCCCGCCGCGACGCCGCCAAATCCCGCGCATCGCTCGCAGAAGTCGAACGCCGCGCCCGCGGCAGCGAAAATCTGATGCCCGCGATCCTCTCCGCAGTCGAGGCCTACGCCACCGTCGGCGAAATCTCCGACGCCCTCCGCCGCGCCTTCGGCGAATATCAGGAATCCGTCGTCGTATAGCGCCACGTCCGCACGGTCATCACAGGTGAGTCCGCCTCGATGTGCGGCCCACGTACCTCTCTTCTCCGGTTTTTGTTTCGCTTTCTCCGGTTTTTCTCTGCGTTCTCCGCGCCTCCGCGGTAGATTTGTTCTTTCTTTCGCTTTCTCCGGATTTTCTCTGCGATCTCTGCGCCTCTGCGGTAGATTTTGTTCTTTCTTTCTTTCTTTCGCTTTCTCCGTGCTCTCTGTGTTAAGTTTTTTCTGCCATGAAATCGCCGCCCGCGGTCCGCGTAACTGATGAAACGGATTACTTCCGGATTGCCGGCAAAACGTCCGCAGTAAAATTATGACCCGCCGACAGACTCTTGTTCCCACCTGCGTTCCAAGTTTTTAATCTGGACGACTCATCCCCCAACGTTGTATAAGATCGCCCTCGGCCCTCGCAGAATCGACCAGCGTCCATGTTTTCCAAGGTGCTGTTCTGCTCGGACTCCGGGACTTGTGAAGGCACAAAAAAACTATAAACGCAGCCAACACCGGCGGCCTCGCTCATTCTCTCTCGTTGCCTCGCCCGATCTTCCTAGGCCGAACCTTTTCCTTCTTTAGGCTGCTGTGGGTAAAGCAACCAAGATCGGACCTGCCGGCCCTGGCATATCGCACTACCTGGCCCGGCAGCAGTGACGGGGATTTATGAGCAAACAACGGCGATCAGGGCTCCTTTTCGCAGTTGTGCTTTCTCTGCTCGCATCGGTTTCCGTTGGCCGCGCTCTCGGCGCACCGCCTCACCCCGCCCCTGTGCCTTCTGACCCTCCGACGCTTACTTTCATCGCCATTATTCCTTCGACCGGCGCTTTCGGTACCAGCGACGGTATCCTCGCGCAGGGTACCGAGCTGCCGTTTTTCGCCACAGGGTTCTACAGCGACAACAGCACGCAGGACCTCACCACGACCGTGACGTGGGCATCGTCGGACACCTCCGTGGCTACGATTGGGGTAAACACCGGCCTCGCCATCGCCGTCGGCGCGGGGATGACCAACATTACAGCCGCGCTGGGCGGCGTCACGAGCTTGGCGACTCCCGTAACCGTGGAAGCCGGCACGCTCGAGAGCGTCGCGATTACCCCGGCAACGGCGGGAGTAAATGTCGGCGCCACGATGCAATTGAATGCTTATGGCAACTATGAGATCCCGGGCGCTACCAACCCGTTCCCGACCGTCCTGGCGGATATCACGCATGAAGTGAGATGGCTGTCTTCCAACTCCAGCATCGCCAGCGTCAGCAGTTCGGGGGTGGTCACCGGCGTCGCCGCAGGTACGGTCACCATCTCGGTGACCATGGCGGGGTTTGTCGGAACTCCAGAAACCGCCAGCCGTGACGGTCGTGCCCGCGCCTCCGAATTGGACTTTGACCGGCAATATCTTTCACCAGACCGCCACCCAGACCGCAACCCTGTTGAACGACGGCACCGTTCTCCTCGCGGGTGGTGAGGATTCCTCCGGTGCGGTGTTAGACCTCGCGGAAATTTATACACCCAGCACCGGGCTCTTCACTCCGACCACCGGCAACATGGTTGTCGCTCGCACACTGCCCACAGCGACCCTTCTGCCCGACGGCACGGTCCTGATCGCTGGAGGCGGAAGCGGACCGGGTGGTGGTGGCGATATCGAGAGCGCGGAAATTTACAATCCCACGACGGGTATGTTCACCCTCACGGCCAACGATATGAGCGCTGTCCGGAGTGGTGGCGCCACAGCGACCCTGCTGAATACCGGCAAGGTACTCGTCGCTGGAGGCAGTCAGGCTGGGACAAGTGCAGACCTTTACGATCCGAGCACGCAAACCTTCACTCCCACCGGTGCATTGAATGTGGGGCGCGCCGACGCGACCGCGACGCTTCTCACCAGCGGCGACGTTCTGATCGCGGGGGGCAAAGATCCGTCGTCGGATACGGGAGGCGCCTTGACCAGCGCGGAATTGTACGACCCTGCCACGGGCACGTTCACGCTCCTGACCGCTACCATGGCGTTCGCGCGGGAATTTCACACGGCAACTTTATTGAACGACGGCCAAGTCCTCATTGCCGGCGGGACTTCATCCACCGTATCCCCCGCCGCCCCGCCTGCTTATGAGGAACTGTACGACCCTCCCACGCAAACTTTCTTACAGACGGGCGCGCTGAATGCCCCGCGGATCGCTCACAACGCATTGCTCTTGGGTGACGGCTTGGTTCTCCTCGTGGGCGGCGAGGCACCCAATGACCTTACGGGGCTGTTTGGACAGGCTTTCCCGCCGCAGGCAACCAGCGAGTTGTATGACCCGGGCACCGGCAAATTTACGTTCACTGCCAACATGAGTTTCCAGCGCGCGGAGTTTACGGCCACCTTATTGCAAAACGGGAGCGTTCTGGCTGCGGGAGGAGAGGGAGATATATTGTTTCCCGCCCCCGCGGAGATTTACACCCCGGCTGCCCCTCCTCCGACTCTCGTTTCAATCGCGGTCACGCCGGCGGCTCCGTCGATCGCGGTAGGAGACACGCAGGCCTTCACGGCAACGGGCACCTACAGTGATTCGTCAACGCAGAACATCACTTCGACGGTCACCTGGGCGTCTTCAAACACGGCGGCGGCGACAATCGCGTCGGGCGGGACCGGTGCCGGCGTGGCCACCGGAGTCGCGGTGGGCACATCGCAGATCACGGCGTCGCTCGGCGGGGTCGCCAGCCCGGCCGATACGCTTACGGTTACCGCGGCGGTACTGGTGTCCATTGCCGTGACGCCGCTGAATCCTTCGATTGCCAAGGGGGTTACGCAGCAGTTCACTGCCACCGGTACATACAGCGGCGGCGGCGTGCAGAACATCACGGCCAGTGTGACCTGGGGCTCGCAGACTCTTTCGGTAGCGACGATCGGTTTGAACACGGGCTTGGCGAGCGGTGTCGGCGTGGGCACATCCCAAATTACCGCGACGCTGGGCAGCGTGGTCAGCCCGCCAGACACATTGACAGTCACCGCTGCGACACTCGTGTCCATCGCCGTCACTCCGCCGAATCCGACCATCGTCGCCAGCAATACAGAGCAGTTCACCGCGACCGGCACTTACAGCGACAACTCCATGGTGAACCTCACCACCACGGCAAACTGGTCTTCCGGCACGACAACCGTGGCGACCATTGGTTTGAACACCGGGTTGGCCACCGGTATCGCAAGCGGGACATCGAAAATTCAAGCAGTCAGCGGGAGCGTTTCCGGGTCAACCACGCTTACGGTCAATAACCCCTCGCCTGCCATCAGCGGCCTCTCACCGGCGCATTCTCCAGCGGGGACGGCATTCACATTGACAGTGAACGGTTCCAACTTCGTGTCGAACTCGACCGTGAACTTCAATGGGAAAGCCGAAACGACCTCCTTCGTGAGTGCGGGCCAGGTTACAGCTGCAATCCCAGCGTCTGATATTACGACCGGCGCAGTCGTAGGCGTCACGGTAACGAGCCCCGCACCCGGTGGCGGCACAACGCCTCCTGCCAGTTTTACCATCGACGATTTCGCCATAGCTGGCCCCGGTTCGACAGTAAATGTGACTCCCGGGAGTCCGACGCCGGTCACAATTACGATTACGCCGACGAGCAATGGGTTCGCCAATGCGATCCAGTTAGGCGCTTCCGGCCTACCGACGGGGATGACGGGGCTATTCAGCCAGAGCAGCGTCACACCCGGCGCGACGGTCACAATGGTGACGCTGACGTTGACGGCCACGGCGGCCTCGCTGCCGCCGGCCTCGCATCATGTTTTTCCAGCCGGCTGGACGGGCGTGCTGGCTACGATTTTAGCGGCTGGATTGCTGGCCGCGCGCCGGCGAACACGGCAGGGCGCTCTGTTGCCCGGGCGGGCCGCACTCGCGTTGTGGCTTGTCGTACTGGGTGGGATGGCCGTTGCATTGAACGGATGCAATGGCGGCTTCCCTCTGTCCAATCATGCGACGCCACCCGGCCCCTACACTATCGTAGTTACCGGCACGAGTGGAACCGCGCAGCATTCGGGGAACGTTATGCTCAGCGTGGAATAGCCCTTGGAGGCCAAAATGCAAAAGTGGATGGGCGCGGCGCTGCTGTTGTTGTTCGCTGCTGCGCCCGCGCCTGCCCAGGATTCGCCGCGGCTGGAGGTCTCGGCGGGATACACATTCGTGCGTGCCAACGCCCCTCCGGGAGATTGCGGATGTTTTTCGATGAACGGCGGTACCGCGGCTTTGGCCTTTAATCTCACGACGCGGCTTGGCGTGGTCGCTGACTTCACTGCGGTGCATACTGGGAATGTGGATGCGACCGGCGAAGGCTTAACTTTGTTTTCGTATCTTTTCGGTCCGCGGTACTCCTTGCGAACCGGCAGCCGATTCATTCCCTTCGGGGAGGCCTTCGTCGGCGGCGCGCACGCCAGCGGTTTGGGCTATTCCGGAGACGCGGGGCCGGCGTCGGCGTTCGCCGCGGCGGCCGGAGGAGGCCTCGATTTCGCAGTGAGCCGCCGCGTGGGCGTGCGCTTGTTGGAGGCCGACTATTACTTCACCCATTTCCAGAACGCCGAAAACTCCCGCGAGAACAATCTCCGCCTCAGCTTCGGAGTCGTCTTTCGCTTCGGCGGCGGCTAAATGTCGAGCGACCCCCTAATGAATAGCATCCTTTCCGGTGAAGCAGAGCTTCCTGGAATTTCAGTTTGAGATCCGCACAACGGCGGCGCACATTCCAGACGTCGGCGCTATCGGAGTACTCGATGCGGCGCTTGCACAGCCAGGCAAACGCCATATCCAAATACTGCGCTGGAGGAGACCTCGCCGATCCACTCCGCTGATCCACGCGAACTCGCATTCAGGACGTTTCTCGTCGCAGCCGCCAGTGGTCTCCTTGTCAGATTGCCTTGGTAGAATTTTGGCCAAGCGTTGACCTGAGCTGCAATGCGCTTGCCCATCGGGCGAAATACACACGAACGGAAAGCGCCTTCTCTCCATTTCCGGCTGAACCAACACATCATCACAAGTGAGTCCGCCTCGATGTGCGACGTACGTACCGCTCTTCTCCGGTTTTTTTCTGCGTTCTCTGCGTCTCTGCGGTAGATTTGTTCTTTCTTTCCCTTTCTCCGTGCTCTCTGTGCCTTCTCCGTGTCCTCTGTGTTAAGTTTTTTCCGCCATGAAATCGCCCGCACCTGACAACGAAGTCCGCTGGCCGAAGCGCGTCGAGACTCTCGCCGAAGCGCGAAAGTTTATCGACGCCACTGGTTTCTGCATGCTGTTCCCCGTGAAGAATGTCCCACTTCCTTCGCTCTACTGGATGGTCACGCGCCGAGGCCCGGATGACGATTTCGTCTTCGACAAGTACTTCGAGAGAATCTGGCACTGGAAGGACGAGCTGCCTCGCCGCCGTCGCGCCTGCTACGCCAAGTATTTTCGCGGCCGCGGCACTTTGATCTCGCTTCAGCAGTTGCCATATTTTCTGGCCATGCGCGAAACCGTTGTCGCGCCCGGCGATCACGCGCGGTTTTATGCCGATGGCCGCATTCGCGACGATGCTCGCGTGATCTGGAAAGCCCTCGAAGACCACGGCCCGCTCGCCACGCTCGAGCTGCGCCACCTCTCCCACATGGAAACAAAAGCCGGCAACGTGCGCTTCAAGCGCGCCATGCTCGACCTGCAAATGCTGCTCGTAGTCGTGCACTTCGGCTCCGAGCAGGAAACCGGCGCCTGGGCTTCCGGGAAATTTCAGCTGACCTGCCGCGCCTTCCCGCAGCAGACCTCTGCAGCCAAAAACATCGCCCCGGAAATGGCTCGTGCGAAATTGGCTGCGAAGTATCTGGAGTGGCATCCCGCCGCGCCTCCGGTACAATTAGCGCGACTCTTTGGATGGTCGAAGGACGAAACTGCCCGGGCGATGTCAGCTTGAGCGGAGCGAACGCGCTCTGTCGTGGGTCGTTCTCTTGATTTCTCTGCGCACTCTGCGTCTCTGCGGTGGGATTTGGTATTGGTTGTTGGTGCTTGAGGAGCGAAATTCGCAAAATGAAACTGGTTCTTGCCTCGGCTTCGCCCCGCCGCGCTGAAATTCTGCGCAATGCCGGGATCGCGTTCGAGACTCACGCCGCCGTCCTCGATGAATCTCGCCGCCCCGGCGAGTTGCGTGCCGACTACGTCCGCCGCCTCGCATTGGCGAAGGCTCGCACAGTAGCGGGTGCGCACCAGCGATTCCGGCGATTCGATTTTCATCGGCGCGGACACCGTGGTCGTCGTCGGCGACGAAATCCTGGGGAAGCCTGCATCGCCGGACGACGCGCGGCGCATGTTGCGCCTGCTCAGCGGAGCCGTGCACGAAGTTCATACCGGCCTTGCCGTCGTGCGTCGCCCCGGCGGGATGGAAGGGCTCGTCGAAGAAGTCACCCGCGTCACTTTCGCGCCGCTTTCGGACCACGACATCGAATCCTACATCGCCACCGGCGAGCCATTCGACAAAGCCGGCGCCTACGGAATCCAGGGCATCGGCGGACGCTACGTCACCCGCGTCGAAGGCTGCTTTTTCAATGTGATGGGATTGCCTCTCGCGCGGTTGTGGTCCTTGTTGCGCGATGTCGGCTGGAAAGAATCAGCGCCCGGAAAAATCGCCGCGCAATAAAAAATCGCCGCGCAAAAAAACCGCGCGCAATAAAATCCGCCGCGCAAAAAACCGCCGCGCGCAAGAAAAAATCCGCGCAATAAAAAACGGCGGTCCCGATCACGCGGAACCGCCGTCTCAAATTCGGTCGTGCTCTTGAATTTTTCTGCGCTCTCTGCGCCCGCCGCGCCGACCGCCGGCGAGCCTCTGCCGCAAATTTCTCCCGGACCTACGGCTACTTTTTTTCCTCGCTCGGCGGCGGTGCAGTCGCCGGAGGATTCGCCGGCTGGCTCGCCTGCGCCGGGGGAGGGTCGCCGCGCATGCCTTCCTTGAATTCGCGGACTCCCTGTCCGAGACCCTTCATTACTTCGGGGATTTTGCGCCCGCCAAAGAGGACCAAAATGACGATGGCGATAATCAGCAAATGCATCGGGCTGTCCCACATGGGGTACCTGCCTTTCGCGCCCGAACCGCTGCTACGGATGCCTTAGCGGGCGTTACTTCCGAATCATCAATAGTATAGCACGGGCGCGGTGGGGCGGCGCGGGGCGGCTGGGGGCGCCGGACGAGCGCGCGCGGCGCGAGGCGGTCCGAAGCGAACGGGCATTTCCGCGCGGCGAAATGGCGCGAAATACTACAGTTTTGCAGTATGAGATGCTTCAGTACCGTAAGTAATTTTAGGGGAATTTGCGGTCCGGGCGTTAGGCATCAGGCGCCGCGCGCGAGACTGATTTCTTTGGCGATGGCGCGGGCAGCGGCGCGAGGATCTTTGGCGGCGGTGACCGGCCTGCCGACGACCAGGTAGCTGGCGCCCGCTCGAATGGCCTCGGCGGGAGTCGCTACCCTCGACTGGTCGTTCAAATTCGCACCAGCCGGGCGCACGCCGGGCACAACAATCAGAAATTTCGGGCCGCAGGCGAGGCGTATGGCCTGCGCCTCCTGCGCCGAGGCGACCACGCCATCAAGCCCGGCCTCCTTCGCAAGAAGCGCCAGCGCGACCACGCGGGTGGCGGGAGGGCCGGCAATACCGACGCGGCGGAGCGCGGCTTCGTCCATGCTCGTCAAAATCGTGACGCCCAGCAAAGACGGACGCTTCTTCGTGCCAGCGAGGGCTTCGCGCGCGGCGCGCATCATGGCGAGCCCGCCCAGCGCATGGACGTTGATCAGGCGGACCTTGGGGAGGTCCGCAGCGGCGGCCACGGCGCCGGCCACCGTGTTGGGAATATCGTGAAACTTGAGATCGAGGAAGATTTCGAAGCCCAGGCCCGCGATTTCTTCGACCGCTCGCGGGCCTTCCGCTGTGAAGAGCTGCAAGCCGATCTTGAACAGGCCCGCCGAACCGCGAAGGCGACGCGCCAGGGCGCGGGCCGGCCCCAGGCGGTCAACGTCCAGGGCTACGATTAGTTGCGATGTTCCGGGGAGGGGCGTGAGGGCACCTCGAGCAACTCCAGGCGGACCTTTGCTACGCCGTGCTGGTCGAAGCCAAGTTGCCGAGCAACCTGGTAGGAGACGTCGAGTTCGCGACCCTCGACATAGGGGCCGCGGTCGTTGATGCGGACCACCTGGCTGCGGTGGTTCTTGGTGTTTACCACGCGAACGATGGACCCGAGCGGCAGCGTCGGGTGGGCGGCCGTCTCGGCGTACATGTCGTAGGTCTCGCCGTTGGCGGTCTGCTGGCCGTCAAAGTCGCCGCCGTACCAACTGGTGGTGCACTCCCAGGTCGCCAGCGGTTTGTGCTGGCCGTTGTTCGAGTTGACGTTGGAGGTTGATAGTGGAGCGGGTATGGTTTGGGAAGGGCTGCCTGCCTTACCTGTCGGCGTGGGATTGGCCGACGGAGTAAGGATAAGCATACCCAGTCCTAAAAACACCGATTCGAGAACCACAAAGAGCTTAGCTCTCATATCCGACTAACCTCCCTGAAATCAATTAATTCTAGCATTTCGAGGGTCCGGAAAGCAACCGCGTCAGGCCTTCAGAGATCCCCGTAAGCTATTGATTTCATGTAGATTTTCGTCCCGGCACCACTCTTCGAGGCGACCCACGAGCCGTTCAGAAGCCCTAGGGTCCGCAAAGTGCGCAGTGCCAACCTGAACCGCCGAGGCGCCCGCAATCATATATTCGGCTACATCCTCGGGGCTTTCGATACCGCCAAGCCCCAAGATCGGGATATTAATTACCCGAGCTGCCTCGTAAACCAACCTAACGGTTATAGGTTTTATGCCCGCCCCCGACAACCCTCCCGTCGTACTACCAAGACGGGACCTCCGGGTGTGGGGATCTATACACAGTGCCGGGTAGGTGTTCGCAATTGTTACAGCGTCGGCGCCCTCCTTTTCTGCTACTTTTGCCATAAGTCCAATATTTCCAACGACGGGTGACAGCTTGACCCACAGTGGCCTCCGGCAGGCCTTCCTGGCAGCCGAGATCACCTCGGCGGCGAGAGTAGGGTCGGTACCATACTCGGCGCCACCTCGTTCTACATTCGGACAGGAGATGTTCAGCTCGTAGGCAACGAGGCCATCTGTGTCTTCCAGGACACGAATCACCTCGACGTACTCGGGGATGGTATGGCCGAAGACATTGGCTACGATCGCGGTGTCAAACCGGCGGAGCTGGGGGAGCTTTTCGGCGACGAACGCCCGGACGCCGACATTTTGAAGCCCGATGGAATTGATGATACCGCTAGGCGTCTCAACCATGCGAGGAGCGGGATTGCCGGCCATCGGCTTAGCGGAAAGACCCTTGACCACGATTCCGCCGAGACGATTGAGATCCACGAGTTCGGCAAATTCGATTCCGTAGCCGAAAGTGCCGCAGGCAGCGATGATCGGATTTTTTAGATGGATACTGCCGATGCTGACTCGGAGGTCAACCCCCGAGGCTGTGTGGGGGATGCTTGCCCGCTCGGGCGAACTCACTGGCGGTAGTGTAACACGCGGGTTGCTCTCTGTGCCTTCTCTGTGTCCTCTGTGTTAAGTTTTTTCCGCCATGAAATCGCCCGCACCTGACAACGAAGTCCGCTGGCCGAAGCGTATCGAGACTCTGGCCGAAGCGCGAAAGTTTATCGACGCCACTGGTTTCTGCATGCTGTTCCCCGTGAAGAATGTCCCGCTTCCTTCGCTCTACTGGATGGTCACGCGTCGAGGCCCGGATGACGATTTCGTCTTCGACAAGTACTTCGAGAGAATCTGGCATTGGAAGGACGAGCTGCCCCGCCGCCGTCGCGCCTGCTACGCCAAATATTTTCGCGGCCGCGGCACTTTGATCTCGCTTCGGCAGTTGCCCTATTTCCTGGCCATGCGCGAAACCGTTGTCGCTCCCGGCGATCACGCGCGGTTTTATGCCGATGGCCGCATTCGCGACGATGCCCGCGTGATCTGGAAAGCCCTGGAAGAGCACGGCCCGCTCGCCACGCTCGAGCTGCGCCACCTCTCCCACATGGAAACAAAAGCCGGAAACGTGCGCTTCAAGCGCGCCATGCTCGATCTGCAGTGCCTGCTCGTGGTCGCGCATTTCGGTACCCAGCAGGAAACCGGCGCCTGGGCTTCCGGGAAATTTGAGCTGACCTGCCGCGCCTTCCCGCAGCAGACCTCTGCAGCCAAAAACATCGCCCCGGAAATGGCTCGTGCGAAATTGGCTGCGAAGTATCTGGAGTGGCATCCCGCCGCGCCTCCGGTACAATTAGCGCGACTCTTTGGATGGTCGAAAGACGAAACTGCCCGGGCGATGTCAGCTTGAGAGGAGCGAACGCGCTCTTTCTTGGGTCGTTCTCTTGATTTCTCTGCGCACTCTGCGTCTCTGCGGTGGGATTTGGTTTTCGTTGTTGGTGCTTGAGGAGCGAAATTCGCAAAATGAAACTGGTTCTTGCCTCGGCTTCGCCCCGCCGCGCTGAAATCCTGCGCAACGCCGGGATCGCGTTCGAGACTCACGCCGCCGTCCTCGATGAATCTCGCCGCCCCGGCGAGTTGCGTGCCGACTACGTCCGCCGCCTCGCATTGGCGAAGGCTCGCACAGTAGCGGGCGCGCACCACGATTCCGGCGATTCGATTTTCATCGGCGCGGACACCGTGGTCGTCGTCGGCGACGAAATCCTGGGAAAGCCTGCATCGCCGGACGACGCCCGGCGCATGCTGCGCCTGCTCAGCGGAGCCGTGCACGAAGTCCATACCGGCCTTGCCGTCGTGCGTCGCCCCGGCGCGATGGAGGGGCTCATCGAAGAAGTCACCCGCGTCACTTTCGCGCCGCTTTCGGACCACGACATCGAATCCTACATCGCCACCGGCGAGCCATTCGACAAAGCCGGCGCCTACGGAATCCAGGGCATCGGCGGACGCTACGTCACCCGCGTCGAAGGCTGCTTTTTCAATGTGATGGGATTGCCTCTCGCGCGGTTGTGGTCCTTGTTGCGCGATGTCGGCTGGAAAGAATCAGCGCCCGGAAAAATCGCCGCGCAATAAAAAATCGCAGCGCAATAAAAAACCGCAGCGCAATAAAAAACCGCAGCGCAATAAAAAACGGCGACCAATAAAAAATGGCGCGCAATAAAAACTGCGCGCAAGAAAAAGTGCGCGCAATAAAAAACGGCGGTCCCGATCACGCGGAACCGCCGTCTCAAATTCGGTCGTGCTCCTGAATTTTTCTGCGCTCTCTGCGCCCGCCGCGCCGACCGCCGGCGAGCCTCTGCCGCAAATTTCTCCCGGACTTACGCCTACTTTTTTTCCTCGCTCGGCGGCGGCGCCGTCGCCGGAGGATTCGCCGGCTGGCTCGCCTGCGCCGGGGGAGGGTCGCCGCGCATGCCTTCCTTGAATTCGCGGACTCCCTGTCCGAGACCCTTCATAACTTCGGGGATTTTGCGCCCGCCAAAGAGCACCAAAATGACGATGGCGATGATCAGCAAATGCATCGGGCTGTCCCACATGGGGTACCTGCCTTTCGCGCCCGAACCGCTGCAACGGAACCTTTACCGGGCGTTACTTCCGAATCATCAGTAGTATAGCACGGCGGCGGTGGGGCGGCGCGGGGCGGCTGGGGGCGCGGGACGAGCGCGCGCGGCGCGAAGCGGTCCGAAGCCAAGGGGCATTTCGGCGCGGTGAAACGGCGCGAAATACTACAGTTTTGCAGTATGAAATGCTTCAGTACCGTAAGTAATTTCAGGGGATTTTTGAGCTCCGCGCGGCAGGACTCAGCCGCAAGCGTCATCCGCCGCGCGTCGGGGGTCACGCGTCAGGCGCGGCGGGCGAGGCTGATTTCCTTGGCGATCGCGCGCGCGGCGGCGCGGGGATCTTTGGCGGCGGTGACCGGCCTGCCGACGACCAGGTAGTTGGCGCCGGCACGAATGGCCTCGGTGGGAGTGGCCACCCTCGACTGGTCGTTCAAATTCGCGCCAGCGGGGCGCACGCCGGGCACAACAATCAGGAATTTGGGGCCGCAGGCGAGACGTATGGCCTGCGCCTCCTGCGCCGAGGCGACCACGCCGTCAAGCCCGGCCTCCTTGGCAAGAAGGGCGAGGGCGACCACGCGGGTGGCGGGAGGGCCGCTGATACCGACGCGCCGGAGCGCCGCTTCGTCCATGCTCGTCAAGATCGTGACGCCCAGCAGCGCGGGCCGCTTCTTCCTGCCAGCCAAGGCTTCGCGTGCGGCGCGCATCATGGCGAGCCCGCCCAGCGCATGGACATTGATCAGGCGGACCTTGGGGAGGTCCGCAGCGGCGGCCACGGCGCCGGCCACCGTGTTGGGAATATCGTGAAACTTGAGATCGAGGAAGATTTCGAAGCCCAGGCCCGCGATTTCTTCGACCGCTCGCGGGCCTTCCGCTGTGAAGAGCTGCAAGCCGATCTTGAACAGGCCCGCCGAACCGCGAAGGCGACGCGCCAGGGCGCGGGCCGGCCCCAGGCGGTCAACGTCCAGGGCTACGATTAGTTGCGATGTTCCGGGGAGGGGCGTGAGGGCACCTCGAGCAACTCCAGGCGGACCTTTGCTACGCCGTGCTGGTCGAAGCCAAGTTGCCGAGCAACCTGGTAGGAGACGTCGAGTTCGCGACCCTCGACATAGGGGCCGCGGTCGTTGATGCGGACCACCTGGCTGCGGTGGTTCTTGGTGTTTACCACGCGAACGATGGACCCGAGCGGCAGCGTCGGGTGGGCGGCCGTCTCGGCGTACATGTCGTAGGTCTCGCCGTTGGCGGTCTGCTGGCCGTCAAAGTCGCCGCCGTACCAACTGGTGGTGCACTCCCAGGTCGCCAGCGGTTTGTGCTGGCCGTTGTTCGAGTTGACGTTGGAGGTTGATAGTGGAGCGGGTATGGTTTGGGAAGGGCTGCCTGCCTTACCTGTCGGCGTGGGATTGGCCGACGGAGTAAGGATAAGCATACCCAGTCCTAAAAACACCGATTCGAGAACCACAAAGAGCTTAGCTCTCATATCCTACTAACCTCCCTGAAATCAATTAATTCTAGCATTTCGAGGGTCCGGAAAGCAACCGCGTCAGGCCTTCAGAGATCCCCGTAAGCTATTGATTTCATGTAGATTTTCGTCCCGGCACCACTCTTCGAGGCCGCCCACGAGCCGTTCAGAAGCCCTGGGGTCCGCGAAGTGCGCAGTGCCAACCTGAACCGCCGAGGCGCCCGCAACCATATATTCGGCTACATCCTCGGGGCTTTCGATACCGCCAAGCCCCAAGATCGGGATATTAATTACCCGAGCCGCCTCGTAAACCAACCTGACGGTTATAGGTTTTATGCCCGCCCCCGACAACCCTCCCGTCGTACTACCAAGACGGGACCTCCGGGTGTGGGAATTTATAGACAGTGCCGGGTAGGTGTTCGCAATTGTTACAGCGTCGGCGCCCTCCTTTTCCGCTACTTTTGCCATAAGTCCAATATTTCCAATGACGGGTGACAGCTTTACCCACAGCGGTCGCCGGGAGGCCCTCCTGGCAGCCGAGATCACCTCGGCGGCGAGGGTAGGGTCGGTACCATACTCGGCGCCACCTCGTTCTACATTGGGACAGGAGATGTTCAGCTCGTAGGCAACGAGGCCATCTGTGTCTTCCAGGACACGAATCACCTCGACGTACTCGGGGATGGTATGGCCGAAGACGTTGGCTACGATCGCGGTGTCAAAACGGCGGAGCTGGGGGAGCTTCTCGGCGACGAAGGCCCGGACGCCGACATTTTGAAGCCCGATGGAATTGATGATGCCGCTCGGCGTCTCGACCATGCGTGGAGCGGGATTGCCGGCCATGGGCTTAGCGGAAAGACCCTTCACGACGATTCCGCCGAGGCGATTGAGATCCACGAGTTCGGCAAATTCGATGGCGTAGCCGAAAGTGCCGCTGGCGGCGATGATTGGATTTTTTAGATGGATACTGCCGATGCTGACTCGGAGGTCAACCCCCGAGGCTGTGTGGGGGATGCTTGCCCGCTCGGGCGAACTCACTGGGGGTAGTGTAACACGCAGGTCAAGAATTTCGCGATTGCACGCAGAAGACGGTCGTGACTCGTTTTGAGATGGTTCAGCCTGCACGAGTATTCACGTCACAAAAGACCGCTGGGGGTGTATAGATGCTCCTGAAGCCGCCGTTTCTACGGCCAAAATCCAAGCGGCTTCTGAAGAGGAATGCCGTGACAGTATGTATAGCCGCCTTATGCAATAACGGTACGGTTCTGATTGGGGCGTCAGATCGAATGATGACTGGCGAAGATATGATCGAATATGAACCAAACCAGACCAAACTTTTTGTTCTGACTAAGTCTTTGGTGGTGATGTTTGCTGGTAGCACGTCATTGCAAATCGACATTTTGCAAAGGGTTCAGCAAGACGTAGAAGCGAGAGTGGCAGCTTCTCCCGATGATTGGTGGAGTGTGCGAGACGTAGCATTTCTCTACAATAAGTATTACAACGAAGAAAAAAGTCGGCGTGCGGAAAGCTCACTTCTTGCGCCTCTCGGCCTCAATAATAGGAGTTTTCTCAAGAGTTCGTTGACAATGAGCCCTTCTGTAGTTAAGCAGTTGACGGAAGAAATTGTGAATTTTGAAATGCCCGAAACAGAAACTATATTCGCTGGCGTAGACCAAACGGGAGCCCATATATACGTTGCCACGGGGCCGAACATATCCTGTCACGACCTGGCAGGTTTCGCAGCGATAGGGGGCGGGAGTTGGCATGCCAATTCACAATTCATGTTCGGTGCTCATTCTCGTTTCAGCGCCGGGCCCGAATCGCTATTCTTGACCTATTACGCAAAGAAACGAGCGCAGATCGCCCCTGGTGTCGGCGAAAAAACCGATATGTGGACGATGGGTCCGTCCCTCGGTTCTCTCAATATATTCCCTCAAGATGTTATTGAAGATATTGAGGCTATCTATCTGGAATACCAAGCCAATGCTAAAGAGAAGGTCAAAGAATCAGAGGTGAAAATGAATGACTACGTCGCAAAGCTTGCTGCGGGACCGCAGCTTCCTCAAGCACAAGTCTCATCTCCAGCCTTGCTCGCATCTTCGGGAGAAGCGCCTGTTGGGAAGGGCGAGGAAAAAGGAAATAGTATTTAAGCGGTCAATTTTTCAAAAGTGAGCACTGTGGCCGTAACCATATGACGCAGGGTGTCCGTGAACAAATCGGGCTTATCGCGCCTGTTTACGACTGTTGCGGAGACTTCTCCATAGGTTTTGATTGGTCTTTTATGCGAGTAATAATTTGAGCTGCGTTACGATAGTCTCTCCAGGCTTGTGCGCCCATGTAAATTGAGAAGAATACAGTTATCAGGGTGGCGCAAAAATAGATACAGAGCGTCCTTGTTGAAGTAGGCGCCGCAGTTATCCAGCTAACCGCTACCGTCAGAAATGAACCGAGCGCCAACCCAAAGAGCGTAAGGTGGACTGACGCGTAGCCCGCCTTGAGTTGGTCCAATTCATTTTGTTCGACCTGATAGCACACAAACGTCCTGCTCATATGTTCAACTTGAGACAAATCCTTTGTTGTGAATTTTGTATTCATTCTTTTCCTTGCAGCAGCACACCGAGATTCAAAAGGTGCGTGTTACCGCACCGAGTGCAAACGATGGCCGCAAAGGAAAGGGCGTTCTGACTCCAACTTGAGGAATTCTGGCTTTCAACCTTTAGGGGAAGATAGGTGTTTCCGAGTTGTACGGTCCACTCTGTGGTCTGACAAAGGGGACAGGCAGCATTCGGCGCAACTTTGTTTATCGCATCTGCGACTTGCTTAGCTAGTTCTTCGCTGTTTGGCATAGCCGAAGGATACGGCCAAAGTGTCGGGACAGCAATTCCTTTGCCGCTACGTGAACGGATCACGCATTCGTATAAATTTTTGTCGGCCTAATTAGGGCTCTACCCAGATAGCTTCAGCGGATCGCGGGCGGACTCAGTGCAGGTTGTTGACGATATATAGAACGGATGAATGCCGGGGGGATTGGGACGCGCGCGAGTTTCAGAGTTGTGCCGACCCGATGCGTGGAGTCAGACATATCTCGGATTTTGAAGGGTGAGCCACCCGCCGCCGCCCGATTCTACCAAGTGTACTTGATCGGATTCGCAGCGCCACGCTTGCGGTATTCATCAGGGACTCGCTTCCCGACATACTGCTTTTTGATTTGAGCAGGTGCCTCCCGGCCTTTGAAGCCGTAGCGCCCCGGCACGCCCTCGCGTCCCGGAAAATTCTCTCCGGTGGCCTCCAGCCATTCGTCTGCGATAAAAGCATCTTTGATTAATCCCTGCACGGTGGCGAGTATAATCTCAGCTTGCTTGGCCTTGGATTTACTGACCTTCCATGCGTAGTGAGTTGCTTCATACCACGACACCTGTTCGGCGCTTTTATTGACACTGATTAACAGGGCTTTGTGCTTGAACACTGCTGGAGTGGCTGAGTAACGGCTCACGATTTCCTTGGCGTGCATCACTCCATATTCATGGCTGTGGATTCCACCCACTACGTTTGCAAGACCAAGATATGCGTCGATCAGCGCAGCCTCGACTTCAAAGGCGGTATCGTCATCCATGCCGTGACGATGGATGACATGGGCGACCTCGAAACCAGCGCGCCGTATCTCGCGGATGCGCTTTATCTTGTTCTCAAGATCATCGCCCTCTTCTAGCTTCTGCTCGCCATGGACGTGGGCAAATACGCGATTTCCCGTGCCCTTGCCAACATAAAAAGTCTCACCGTTTCGGGGATCAATCAGTCTGTAAACGTATGTCTTGAGTTCTTTGGCTACTTCTGGCGGAAAGGATTCAATCTCGGCATAGTTGCGGCATTCTACACCGCTGACGATTGCAACCACACGATTATCAGGCGGGTGGCCCACCCTTACAAGGCAAGGGGTGGGGCACCCTGCGGCGTAGATTGGGCCGCGTGCGAGTTTCAGAATTGTGCCGATGCGATGCGTGGGGTCAGGCACATATCGGAGTTTTAAGGATGGGCCACCCGCCCATCTTTCATTTGAGAAAGGTCAGGGATATCAAATACTTTCACCGATTGGTATATCCGACCCAATGAGAGCCATCGCATCCTCGCTGTAGGATCTCCGACAATCGACTCTCAGTATCAAAATCCTTGTCTTTGAGAAAGACTACATCATCGATTACCAAACGCCCATTTTCACGTATCACGATGGCTGCAACTTCCCAATGCCACGGTTTTTCTCGTGGACCTTCCGTGAGCCTCACGTAGGCGCGAAAAGAGCCATTATTTTTCGATTCCAGTCTTTCAATCCGAAACGCCCAGGGAAAACCTCGGTCGTCGGGACCCGAGAAAAGTCCGAACTCGAACCACGTTGACGGTGCCTTTTCGTCGTTCTTCGGGTGCAGGCGAAACCAATCATCACGACAGGCACCCGCTTGCTCAATCCTGTGGATCAACGAGCTGCTGAGATAAGGTGATAGCACCTTCATCTCCTTCGGCGTCGGGATGCCCTCGACGGGATTAGATACTAGTTGCTGGTAGAACCTTCGAACAGTAACTTCGGCTTGCCTCGACAATCCAAGTTGGTCATGCTCCTGCGGAAGTTGGCCATGACCGAATGACGTAATCAAGAACAAGACAACGACGTAGCGAATAGTCATCACTTGGGCGGGTGGCCCACCCTTTCATGCTCCCGTGTTTTTCCGGGCTCGACCATCATGCGGCGGGATCATCCTCCTTCGCCAAGGCTTCGGCGGGATCATACCACTTCGGCAGTTTCACTCCGAGTTCATCAGCGCCGGAGGGTCCCCCGTCGTTGCCGCAGGCAAGGGTGGGGCCCCTTCTGCTGTGCCCCTACGAAGAAACTGCTACGGCGAGGGAAGAGGGTGAGGGACGAGGGGAGAGACCGGAAAATTCAAACCCCGAAGGATATCAATTCACCGCAGAGGCGCAGAGGACGCAGAGAAAGGCAAATACGCAAAGTGGTGAATCGTAGAGTGTCGCACCTACGGCGCTCGCGATTTCTAGTCCGGCGTTTCCCAGCCCTTCCGGGCTGGGCTAACGTGTGTCACGCCTACGGCGCATGGCCGAGGACGATGGAGCGCGAAGAGCGCGAAATCGAGGCTGGCGAAGCTTACAGAAACAAATGCGCCCGCCTGAAGGGCGGCCGCTACATAAGCAAAGACGGAAAGCCGGCGAGACGCCGGCGCTGCGACGACAGCTTCTAATCTCGACAGTCGTAGCGTGGCGCGGGGGAATTTTCGTGCGGGGTTAGCGTTGCGTGGGTCATTTTCGTGCGGCAATTTTCATGCGCGATTCCGGCTCTGCGAAGTCGCCGCAAGCTGTGGTAGGATTGGCGCGCGATGCCGGTCGTGGAAAAAAGACAACTGCTTTCGGCGGAAGAAATTGGCCGCACGCTAGGCAGATTGGCCCACGAAATCGTGGAAAAGAGCAGCGGGACGAAGGATCTGGCGTTGATCGGGATCCGGCGGCGGGGCGTTCCGCTATCGCAGCGGCTGGCCAAACAGATACAGGGATTCGCGCACGCGGATGTGCCGGTGGGCACGCTGGACATCACGCTCTACCGCGACGACCTTTCGACTATCGGGCAGCAGCCGGTGATCCAGACCTCCGAGATTGATTTTCCGGTGGACAATCGCGACCTGGTGATCGTGGACGACGTGCTTTATACCGGGCGGACGATTCGCGCGGCAATGAATGGATTGTTCGACCTGGGACGGCCGAAGCGGGTGCGGCTGTGCGTGCTGATTGACCGCGGACATCGCGAACTGCCGGTGGAAGCGACGTTCATCGGCAAGACGATTCAGACCAGCGACACGGAGATCGTCGAGGTGCGCCTGCAGGAAATTGACGGCGAGGAACGGGTAGTGCTGGTGGACCGTGTTCCCTGAAGGCGTGCGGGAGCGGTCCGGAGGCTGTATTTAAAGGGAAACAGTGTCTCAGCGCCTGACACACTTGCTCGGAACGGAGAGCCTCAGCAGCGAGCAAATTGAATTTATTCTCGATCAAGCCAAGCCCTTCCAGGAATTTCAGCGGCACCCGTTGAAAAAACTCGCCACGCTGCGCGGCAAGACCGTGGCCATCGCGTTTTTCGAATCTTCGACGCGCACGCGGATCAGCTTCACGACGGCGGCGGCTCGTCTGGGCGCGGACACCATGGCGCTGCAGGCGGAATCGTCGAGCCTGAAGAAGGGCGAATCGCTGATTGATACGGTGCGCACGCTGGAAGCGATGCGGCCGGATGGAATCGTGATTCGGCACGCGTCGTCGGGGGCGCCGGAATTCGTGGCGCAGCGGCTGGAAATTCCGGTGCTCAATGCCGGCGACGGCACGCACGAGCATCCCACGCAGGCGTTGCTGGACGCGCTGACCATACGCGATCGCAAGGGCAAGCTGGGCGGCTGGAAGGTTACGATCCTCGGAGACATTGTGCACAGCCGCGTGGCGCGGTCGAATATTCACTTGCTCAGCAAATTCGGCGCGCATATTACGCTTTGCGGGCCGGCGATGTGGGCGCCGAGGGAACTCGAAAAACTTGCGCCGAATTTGCGGGTGACGCACCGCGTGGAGGAGGCGCTGGACGGCGCGGACGTGGTGATGGTGCTGCGCGTGCAGACCGAGCGCATTCACGAGCCATCGCTCGCGCCGGACGAATATATCGCCGGGTATCAGCTGACTCCGGCGCGGTTGCGGCTGGCGCGGCCGGACGCGCTGGTGCTGCATCCCGGGCCGATCGTGCGCGGGCTGGAAATTGATTCGGCGGTGGCCGATGGCCCGCAGTCGGGAGTTCTTGAACAGGTAACCAACGGCCTCGCGATTCGCATGGCGCTGCTCTACCATCTGATCGGTGGCGCTGCTGCAGATGAGCCCCATCCGGCAAAGGACCGCCCCAATGCTGCTGATTAAGAATGGCCGCGTCCTCGACCCGGCATCGAAGACGGATGCGGCGCTGGATGTGTTGGTCGATGGCGAGCGGATTTCGAAAATCGGGGCGAATCTGCCGGCGGAGGGCGCGGAAATTTTCGACGCGAAGGGACTGATCGTCGCGCCGGGGTTCATTGATTTGCACTGTCACCTGCGGGAGCCGGGGCAGGAGATGTCGGAAACGATCGAGACCGGCACGCAATCCGCAGCGCGCGGGGGATTCACGGCGGTCTGCTGCATGCCGAACACTTTGCCGGTGAACGACAACGCGTCGGTGACGCGGTCGATCGTGGAGCGCGCGGCGGCGGCGGGCGCGGTGCGCGTCTGGCCGATTGGCGCGGCTTCGATGGGGAGCAAGGGCGAAGCGCTCGCGGAAATTTCGGCGATGAAAGGCGCGGGAATCGTGGCCGTCAGCGACGACGGCAAACCGATAGCGACTGCGCGGCTGATGCGACAGGTGATGGAGTATTGCAATTCGCTCGGGCTGCCGGTGATCGATCACTGCGAGGACCCGTCGCTTTTCGCCGGGGGAGTGATGCGCGAAGGGCGGCAGTCGCTGAAGCTGGGATTGCAGGGAATTCCGGCGCAATCGGAATCCATCTGCGTGGGCCGCGACGTGGAAGTGGCGCTGCTGACCGGAGCGCGGCTGCATATCGCGCACATGTCGGCGCTTGCATCGCTCGAATATGTGCGCGCGGCAAAAAAAATGAAGCTGCGCGTCACGTGTGAGGTGACGCCGCACCATTTCACGCTGACGGACGAGGACGTGCGCTACGATTCGAGCTACAAGATGAATCCGCCGCTGGCGTCGCGCGCCGATCGCGACGCGCTGATCGCCGGGCTGGCCGACGGCAGCGTGGACGCCATCGCCACCGATCATGCGCCGCATCACGCGGCGAGCAAGGACGTCGAATTCGACCGCGCGCCATTCGGTATCACCGGATTCGAAACCGCGCTGGCGCTGGGCCTGAGCGAGCTGGTCCACCCGGGAAAACTTTCGCTGATGCGGCTGGTCGAACTTTTCACCACGGGTCCGGCGCGGGTGCTCGGCATGGAGCGGAAGATCGCTGCGGGCGAACCCGGCGATTTGACGATTTTCTCAGCCGACCACGCGTGGAGCTATCGCGCCGCCGATTCGCCGAGCAAATCGCGCAACACTCCGTTCGACGGGCGCGCGTTTCGCGGGGCTCCGATGGCCACGGTGGTCGCGGGGCGCGTGGTTTTTCAGAGGTAGCGTGACGGGAATGGGAAACGTGCCGCAACCGACGGAAACGGGCTACCACGCGGGGGCGACGGACTATCTCGCTGCGGAGCGGAATTTCCTCGCCTGGATTCGCACCGGGCTGGCGCTGATGGGATTCGGCTTCGTGGTGGCGCGGTTCGCGCTTTTTTTGCAGGAGCTTCACGCGATTGCGCCAGGAGTGAAGGCGCAGTCGCACGGGCTGTCGATCTGGTTCGGGACGGCGCTGATCGCCGCGGGCGTGGTTGTGGATCTATTCGCTTCCTGGCACCACGTGCGATTCGTGCGCCAGTTGAATCGCGGCCAGCGTGATTTCACGCGGCCTTCGAGCGGAGCGATTGCGCTGGCTGCGTTTCTCGCCCTCGTCGGCATCGGCATGGCCGTTTATTTGTTGTCGGTGTGAACGGGAGCAGCGCGATTTTCGGCATAGCGGAGGAGACGATGCTATCCAGTGCGGCAAACGGAATCGTCAGCAAGCCCAGCACTCATTCGGTGGATGAAACTGTCGAGAAACTGAAGGGAATTCTCCAGGCGAAGGGCGTGATGCTTTTTGCGCTGGTGGACCACAGCGGCGAGGCCGCGAAGGTCGGCCTGAAAATGCCGCCCACCAGGCTGCTGATCTTCGGCAGCCCGAAGGCCGGCACTCCGCTGATGCTTGCCTCTCCGAGCATCGCTATTGATCTGCCGCTGAAAATTCTAGTTTCCGAGGACACGAGCGGCAAAGTGTGGGTCTCCTACAACTCGCCCGCTTATCTTGGGGAACGGCACAAGCTGCCGCCCGATCTCCTGCAAAATATCGCGGTCGTCGAGGCCCTGGCATCCAACGCCGCGTCGTAGAGGCGCAGCGGCCAAGGTCGAGCGCCTCCTAACCCCGCACTCACGGGCGGGGATAACGTGTGTCGCGCCTACGGCGCTTGCGATTTCTGCTCCCGCGTTTCCCAGCCCTTCCGGGCTGGGCTAACGTGTGCCGCGCCTACGGCGCTTGGCCGAGGACGCTCGAGCGCGAACAGCGCTAACCTTCGACTTGGGGGCCCCGTTTATGGATTTGCGAATGCGTGGAGCACGTCCCGGCAAGCCGGGACGGCATACAGCGGCGGCAAGCCGCCGCACTCCACATCATCCGAGGCGAATGGCGCGAGAGATCTATGGGCCACATCACGCCAAGCAACTGCGCCGGAGGTCGCAATACGCGATTTATTGAATTTGCGAATGGCACGATCCTGCAGCACGTCCCGGCAAGCCGGGACGCCATACAGCGGCGGCAAGCCGCCGCACTCCACATGGTGCGAGGTGGATGGGCAGCAGATTGCCAAGCGTGAGGGCCGGGCACAGCATGCTGTGCCCCTACGAAGGAACTACCACTAAGATTTTCGAAGTTGCGGATTTGCTAATGCGTGGCTGGTTCCGACGCGGGATGCATTCCATGCTGCGGCACTTCGTGGACGCCGCGCGCGGGCGCCTCCTGGTGGAAGCGGAACAACTGATTCAGCGGGCCGCCGCCCTTGCCCGTCTGATAGGATTTCTCGATGGCCTTGGTCACGTAAGCCTTCGCCAGAATCACCGCCTCGCGCAATTGTTGTCCGGACGCGAGCTGCGCGGCAATCGCGGACGAGAATGTGCATCCCGAACCGTGCGTGTTCGCGCTTTTCACGTGATCGCCGCCGAATGTCTCGACCTCCGTCCCTTCGCACAGCACGTCAATGGGCTTGTCGAGATGCCCGCCGGTGACGATGACGGCGCGCGCACCCATTTCCAGCAGTTTCTGCCCCGCGGCTTTCATCCCGGCGACGTCCTTCACTTCCATGCCGGTCAAAAATTCCGCTTCGGGAATATTCGGTGTGATTACGCTGGCGCGTTTCAGCAGCTCGTCGCGCACGAATTTCAGGCCGGGGGCGTCGAGCAATTCCGTGCTGCCGGCCGTCGGCCGGGAAACGGGATCGAGCACCACATGAGCGAAATGGTTTTTGTCCAGGAATTCCGCCACCACCGAGGCATTGGCGCGGTTTGCGAGCATACCGATCTTCACTCCGGCGAGCGTTGCGTCTTCCGCAAGAGCATCGAGCTGCGCGCGCAGCGTGGCGGCCGGAGTTGCGTGCACTGCCAGCACTCCTTGCGTGGACTGCACGGTCAACGCGGTGACGGCGGCAATGCCGTAGCAATTGTGCGCCGCGAAAGTTTTCAGGTCAGCGGCAATACCGGCGCCGCAGGAAGGATCGAATCCCGCGATGGTCAGCAGGATCGGAGGTGTGTGGTGGCCGTTGCCCATGTGGTGGTGATGGCTGCTCAATTTCTACAAATCCTTCGCGCTAGACACGTATGCCGGCGACACCCTGTTCCGCTGGGCGTGCCGGCAAATGAAAATGTACGGTGTTGCGCCGTCTCGCGCAACAAGAATTTTCCGAGAACCGCCTGCGGAAATTAATTTCAGCGATGAATGTCAGAGACGAAGTCCGAAAATTACGGGAACAGGCCGCGGACGAGCGTCGCGTCGGCGACGCGGCCGACGGCAAGCACGTATGCGCCGGTGCGCATGTGGGCGCGATGCTTGCGCATGGAATCGTGCACGTCGTGGAACGATTGGCGCATCACCGTTTCGAGCTTGGTGTTCACTTCGGCGACCGGCCAGAAGAAGCTCTGCAAATCCTGGACCCATTCGAAGTAGCTGACCGTCACGCCGCCCGCGTTTGTAAGGATATCGGGGAGCAGGAGAATCCCCTTGCGCGCCAGAACCTCGTCCGCATGCGGAGTGGTCGGTCCATTGGCCGCTTCGGCGACGATCTTGGCCTTGATCTGGTCCGCGTTGTTCAGGGTGATCACGTTTTCCAGCGCCGCCGGGACCAGAATGTCGCACTTCATGGTCAGCAGGTCATCGTTGGAAATCCGCGACGTGCCCGGCATGCCCACCACGGTGCCGGAGCGCTCCTTGTAGCGCATGGCCTTCAGCGGGTCTATCCCGCGTGAATTGAACACGCCTCCGCGCGAATCGCTGATGGCCACCACGCGCGCCTTTTTTTCCGCGAACAGCCGCGCCACTTGCGAGCCGGTGTTGCCGAATCCCTGAATGGCCACGCTGGTGCCGCGCAGAGACATTTTCTTGACCTTACATGCCTCTTCCACCACCACCAGGCATCCGCGCGCCGTGGCGTCCCTGCGTCCTTCCGATCCACCGATGGAGACCGGCTTGCCGGTGACCACGCCGAGGGCGGAAAAACCCTTGGTCATCGAATAGGTGTCCATCATCCAGGCCATGGTCTGCGCGTCGGTGTACATGTCCGGCGCGGGAATGTCCTGTTCGGGTCCGATGAGAGGCAGAATCTCGGAGGTGTAGCGCCGCGTCATGCGCTCGAGCTCGGGTTTGCTCATCCGCTTGGGATCGCAGACGACGCCGCCCTTGCCGCCGCCGAAGGGAATATTGACCGTGGCAGTCTTCCAGGTCATCCACATCGCCAGCGCCTTCACTTCATCCGGCGTAACACCGGGATGGTAGCGCAGGCCGCCTTTCGAGGGGCCGCGGGTGACGTTGTGCTGCACGCGATAGCCGGTAAAGACCTTGATCTGTCCATTGTCCATCTTGGTGGGGATGGACACTTCCAGCACGCGCTTGGGCGTGCGCAGGATTTGCCGCAGGCCTGCGTCGAGCTTCAGATACTCAGCGGCGAGATCGAATTGAATCTGCGCGATGCGGAACGGGTTGAGGTCCTCGCGGGGCGCGATTCGCGGAATTGGTTGGGGGGCCGCTTTGGCAACCGTCGCCATCTTGCCTTCCTCCTGGGGTGGGAAGTACCACTCGAGTCGTCTATAAAAGCCTCTAGAACCGGCCGGGCGCTCGTAAGTCTCGCGAGAATCGAAGTTTAGCGAAGCCGTCAGGGATGTCAATGAAAACCACCATAAAAGCCACAGGTCCGAGGCATAGAAGTAACATATCTTGTCAGGTCTCGTCGGGCCGCCTCCCGGCAACTGCGTAAATTGTTGCAAATGCTTGCCTTATCTACGATACAAGCCACGCTCTCAAAGCCCGCTGCGTGCGCCCGGGCGGGTACACGGCTGCGACGCGACAACTCCGTTGACCCAAAACAGCTTGCACGGTACTGTGCCTATCGTGCTCGGCGGCGCTGTGGAACGCGATTCCCGCCGCCGGCCAATCCGGAAGGTCCTGCCGCGCGTATCTTAAAGAAGGGAGCCCCCAAAAGCTGGTGAGTTCGGAAACGGGAACGGAGCTGAGGGCCACGGACGCGGCGCTCATCGAGAGAATCGTTCAGCGGGACCAGGCGGCGCTCGCCGCGCTGTATGACCGCTACGCAGGAATGCTCTCGTCCGTGCTGAACAGGATTATGCGGGACAGGCAGGCGGCCGAGGAGATTCTGCAGGATGTTTTCTTCCAGTTATGGCGCTCGCCGGAACGGTTCGACGCCACGCGAGGTTCAGTGCACGGATGGCTGCTGGTGATCGCGCGCAATCGCGCCATCTCGCAATTGCGGCGCCACAATCCTGCCGCGGGCGAAGAGCTGCTGGAATCCAC
Organism: uncultured Acidobacteriota bacterium; assembly: GCA_963814605.1. GTDB lineage: Bacteria > Acidobacteriota > Terriglobia > Acidiferrales > UBA7541 > Palsa-295. The sequence continues at coordinate 409,940 of CAWFDD010000005.1, forward strand.
AGTGATCTCGACATTCAATGCCGAAACCGCGGCGTCGCAGCAGCAGATGCTCGGCCGGGTGAAGGGCGCGCTGGAAAATCTTCCGGCGGAGCAGCGCGCGGCGGTTGAACTCGCGTATTTCGACGGGCTGACCCACAGCGAAATCGCCAAACGGACGGGCGACCCCCTTGGCACGGTGAAGACGCGTTTGCGTTCGGCGGTGGAAACATTGAGACGGAATTTGCAAACAGCGGCGGCGTCAACGACATGAACGGTCATCCAACTCGCGAAGAAGATTTCGATCTCTACGCTCTGGGCGCGCTCGAAGGCGACGAAAAGCGGGCGATCGAGTCGCACTTGGGGTCCTGCGCCGATTGCGCGCGCAGGCTCGCGGAAGCGCGCGGACGCGTCGCGCTGATCGCGCTTGCCGCGCCGCGCGTGGAACCATCCGCCGCCGTGAAGCAGCGCCTGATGCAGCGAGTCCGCGACGATGCCGATTCCGCGCACGGCGCAGTGATGGCGCCCAGAGCGACGCCCGCGCCGAAATCTGATTACGGCGCGACTGGCTTCTTCGGCCGCTGGTGGGCCGCCGTGCTTATCCCGGCCGGGGCAGTTCTGGCCATCGCCACAATTCTGCTGTGGACCGAAAATCGGCAGCTCGATCGCCAGCTGGCCGCTCTGCGCGCCGCCGCGCAGGAGCAACAGCAGCAGCTTGCCGACGCCCGCGAGGCCGAGGATATGATCGAGTCCCGCGACACGATCACGGTTTCGCTCGCGCAGCAGCCCGGCCAGCCGACTGGCGCGGCGCACGTGATGTACAACGCCAAAATGGGCATGCTCATGTACGACGGTGAAATCGCTCCGGCGCCGGCGGCGAAAAGCTATCAGCTCTGGCTGGTCCCGGCAACGGGCAAGCCGATCAGCGCGGGCGTCTTCAATCCCGTCAGCGGCCGCACCGACCATTGGATTATGAAGCTTGCGCCGGGCATCGCGCCCAAGGCATTTGCGGTGACGCTCGAGCCCGCCGGCGGCATGGCGCAGCCGAGCGGCCCGATGGTCCTGGTCGGCGGTGCGTAGCGGATTTGCAGGCCGTTCACAAGATGTGCCTTGTCGAGGGGTGAACGAATGCTGTATAACGTGAGCGTGCTAGGCGGGAGGAGCCGGTGACTTCTCCTGTAACAACCCATCCAGCCCTGAAATGATTAGCGCAGTTGAGGCGTCACGAACCGAGCTGTATGCGGCAGGATTCGAACCGCGCGGCCCGCAACAATCCTGAGGAGGAACACAATCATGAAGAGAGCAATTGGCACGTTTGGTTTGCTCGCAGTGCTGTTTGCCACGCTCAGCCTGGCCACCATCGCCGACAACAAGACGATGACCTGGACCGGCTGGATCAGCGACAGCTCGTGCGGCGCAAAGGGCGCAAACGCGGGACACAAGGCCTGCGCGGGCACCTGCATCAAGGAAAAAGGCGCATCCTGGGTTTTCGTGAATGACAGCGACAAGAAAGTGATCGCCATTCACAATCAGGACGCGGTCAAGGCCGATGCGGATCTGGGAATGCCCGTGAAGGTCACCGGCCACATGATGGACGATGGCTCGCTCCACGTGGACAGCATCGCCATGGGGAAGATGTAGATCAGGTTTTAGGTTTCAGGTCGTAGGGGTTAGGTTCAAAACCTAATCCCTACCACCTATCACCTGATGTTGATTTTTCCCCGGTTTCGTACCGCCGGCGTCTCGCCGGCTCTTTCCTGTTACCTCGCCCGATTCAAAACCGCAAACGAGACGCTGGCTCTGGTAGCGAACACCGGTCACTTGACGCTGATCTTTTCCGTCCCCATGTAAGGCCACAGCGCCTCGGGAATTTTCACCGAGCCATCGGCCTGCTGAAAATTCTCAACGATGGCAATCCAGGTGCGGCCCACGGCCAGACCCGACCCGTTCAGCGTGTGCAGGTATTCGCTCTTGCCGCCCTTGGGCTTGAAGCGAATCCCCGAACGCCGCGCCTGAAACGCCTCTGTGTTCGAGCAGGAAGAAATCTCCATGAACTCGTTCGAGGAAGGCAGCCAGACCTCGATGTCGTAGGTTTTGGCGGACGCAAATCCCATGTCGCCGGTGCAGAGCTGCATCACACGGTAGTGCAGGCCGAGCCGCTCGAGGCATTTTTCGGCGTTGCGCACCAGCGTCTCCAGCTCGTCGTAGCTCTGCTCGGGCCGCGTGAATTTGAACAGCTCCACTTTCTGGAACTGGTGCTGGCGCTTGATGCCGCGCGTGTCTTTTCCGGCTGCGCCGGCCTCGCTGCGGAAGCAGGCGGTCCAGGCGCAGACCTTGATGGGCAGCGCGTCGGCGTCCAGCGTTTCATCGCGGTAGAGGCTGGTCAGCTCGACTTCGCTGGTCGGCGTGAGCCACAGGTCGGTGCCCTCCAGATGAAACATATCCGCGGCGAATTTCGGCAGCTGGCCCACGCCGGTGAGCGCGGCGGTATTCACCAGGAACGGCGGCAGGATTTCGGTGTAGCCGTGCTCCTTGGTGTGAATGTCGAGGAAAAAATTGGCGAGCGCGCGTTCCAGGCGGGCGCCCAGGCCCTTGTAGACCGCGAACCGCGCGCCCGAGATTTTGATGGCCGAGGCGAAATCCAGAATCCCGGTGCGCTCGCCGATTTCCCAGTGCGGACGCGGCGCGAAATCGAATTTCGGCGGCTGCGCCCGAGCGGCGCACCTCCACATTGTCCGCGGCGCTGTGGCCGACGGGGACGCTCGCGTGCGGGAATATTCGGAATGGTCAGCAGAAAGTCCCTCATGCGTTCATCGAGCTCGGTGACCTTCCCATCCAGGTTTTTGATTTCTTCGGAGATTCCTTTCATGCTCTGGATTTTCTCGGCGGCGAGCGCCTTCTGCGCCTGGGCGTCGGGGCTATCGCCCATTGCCCCGGCGGTTGCCATCAAGTTTCCGATGGCCTCGCTTTCCTTGTTGCGGGTTGCTTTGAGGCCCTCGACGAATTTGATCAGCTCGCGGCGTTTGACGTCGAGTGTGCGGAAGGGCGCGAGATCGAGCGCGATTCCGCGGTCGGCGGCCATCTTTTCGATTACGTCCAGGTGCTCGCGCACGAATCCCAGTTCAAGCATAGGTTTTCTAGAATAACGGAATCCTCCGGGCGTGAGAAGCGGTGAGTAGCGAATGATGAGACTTGATGCGGATCGGTCTTTGCTTCGCAGGGGCACGAACTATCGTGCCCAGCGCACATTCTTGGCAGAGCGCTAGCCGCCGGCTCCGGTGACGCGGCGCACCGACGGCGCATCCTTCGTTCCCGGCGTTCGCGCTCCATGTTCCTTCAAAATCTCCGCCGCGCGCGCGGCCGATTTCTCGCCGGACGGCCGGACAATGATGATCGCGCCGCCCTGGCGTAAATGATTGGCGTAGAATTCCTGATCGCCGATATAGTTCGGCTGTTCGCCGGGCACGTCGCGCGGTTCCGGTTTTTCCTGCGCGCTGCCGGCGCCGAATAATCGCGCGAGGCGGCTATGACTCGGCTCGCGCAGCTTCGTCGAAGGCTCGCCGGGGGTGTTCGCCGTGCGCACGTCTTCGTCAATATCGCTGATCACTTCCACCTGCCCGCCGACGATGCCGGCCTGCTCCAGGTCGAGAACGGCCGCCTCCGCCTCGCCGTAGGTTGCAAAGATTCCCACGATTTCGTATGCCATGTTTTTCACTCGCCTCTAAGATTCCGAAGGAACACGCACGCCGGGCTGACGCTCCCGCGCCCTGCGTTCGAGGGTGCGTTCAAAACGCGCCCGCTGGCCCGCTGCGGTCCAAGCTTAACGCAGCGCTCCCAGCAGGTACAAGACCAGCACGATCAGCAGCACCGTCCCAAAAATTCCCAGGCCGCCTCCCACACCCCATCTCGAATAACCGTAATACCCTCCGCCGCCTCCAAATAACAAAATGAGAATGATAATGATCAGCAGCAGTGACATGGACGCCTCCCGTAGTTTGCACCGAAAGCGTAATCCGCCCGCTCAGCCGTGCCTATACGGCGTTTCGCGTAGTCCGAGGAGCAGAATTACGTAGCGCTTGAGAGCACTGAGAAGGGGCAGAGATGAACGGAGAAAAGATCGGCTGTGCGAGAAGTTTGGCCGAGCCGACCGAGTAGTGCTAGCGCTGTTTCACCCGTGCTGTGGGAAGCGAATCGGTTTCGAGCGTCGCGAGGTCCAAGATTTGGGAGGCATGCTGGATGTCGATGCCGACAATCTGGCCCTTGTCGTCGAGATCGATCACGACACCGTCCTGGACTTCCCGCGAATCCACGCTAGGCCGCGCGTTAAGGTCGATGTAGAGCGAATCGGTTTCCCGATCGTAGTTCAGTTTCATGTTCTAGCCTCGCTAGGAGACAGGGATTTTGAAGCCCCTGTCCGGAAAAGCATTATGCACCGTTTCGCCGTCGGCGAGCGTAACCGCGCGCAACGCGCGTCCGTCAAGCTCCGGCAGAATCCCCCAAAACCGTATTCGTCCGTCCGGCTGGTCGCCGCTCACCGTCTCTACCTTCGCGGTGAACTATCTAGATGGTATTATCCGTGGTCCGGAGGTCTTGACTGTGCCGCCTAGAGCTCGACGCCAGAATTTCCAAACGATATCGTGGTTTTGGGATCTGTACAACCGCGGCCGTTTGGACTTGGATCCTCCCTATCAACGCAGGAGCGTCTGGAACCAAGCTTATAAAGACAGTTTCATCGATACGATCCTCATGCAGTACCCAGCGCCCGCGATTTTTCTGTACGAAGAAGTCTCTGACAATGGAACATCCAAATATCATGTCGTGGACGGTAAGCAGCGGCTGATGTCGGTGTTCGAATTCGCTAAGGGTGAATTTCCCGTTTCAGAGGAGTCTATTGTCACGAACCTGCACGGCAAAACCCTCGATCTATTTAGCGTCGAGGATAAGACTGCCTTCTGGACCTACCAGTTTTCTGTCGAGTACCTGCCGACGAACGAAGAGACTGTCATTAATGGAATCTTCGAGCGGATAAATAAGAATACCGCCAAACTGTCTCGTCAAGAGCTGAGGCACGCGAGGTTGAGCGGACTATTCATTTCGGCCGCGGAAGAAATGGCTGAATTCATGTTCGGCGCCCTACCAGACGGATTCCCTCGGCTCGAAAGCCAATCTCGGAAACAAATGAAGGATGTTGAACTGGTGGCCAATCTACTGCTGTATTTCGAAGATAACGTGCGTGGTTACTCGCAAGACGAACTTGACCAGGCCTTCAGCGACCGCGATGCAGAATGGGAAGCGAGGGATACGTCCATAATGCGATTCAGGCAGACGGTTAATTGCTTGGTGACCTTCGTGCAACTCCCCGAAGTGGGGCCCATCTGCAAGACACGAATGAAAAATCAGACCGATTTTTACTCTTTATTCACGGCTGTCGCAGATTTGACGCAGCACGCCCCGACATTGTGTGACGACGTGGCCGTCGCCGGGCGTCTCGTGGAATTCATTTCAAAAGTGGAGAGCGAAGAGGGGCGGGCGGGTTCACCAGTCGCAAGTGAATATTTTGTTGCAGCACGGTCCAATTCGAATGACACCGGACCCCGAAAGCTGCGCACGTCAGTTCTAATCAACATACTTGGTGCGCACTGAGTCGGAATGATTACACCCCAACAAGTCAACGCCAAGTTCGGGTGGGTCGAACCTTACTTGGCCCCACTCCAAAAGCAGATCCGGGAAACACTCTCTCCCTACTGCGAGGCACATGCATTCGCACTGACGTCACGCATCAAGCGCTTGGATTCTCTCTGCGAAAAGATAGAAAGCGGCAGGTATCCAACCTGGTCAGAAATCGACGACTTGGTCGCGTTTGCGATCGTCGTCCCAACGATCGCGGAGGAAGACGCCGTCATCGAGTTTTTGACGGCACAGTTTCACCGAATCGGCCTTAAGCGCAGGGGTTCTTCGAGAAAAGCCCCTGATGTATTCCGGTTCGACAGTACCCGATTTATCGGGCGCCTACGACCTCCTCCTGAAAACTCGAAGGGTCGTGAGGTCGACGAAATTAGCTTTGAGGTTCAAATCCGCTCAGCCTTCGATCATGCGTGGATCGTCACAACCCACGCACTGACGTATAAATCGCCAGTCATAGATTGGAAGCAGCAGAGGCTGGCCGCGGAACTTAAGGCGACGACGGAAAAACTGGATATGTTGATCGTCGCATTTCAGGAAGCTTCCATAAAAATTCCGGAAAGCCCCTGGCCCGCCATCCAAACTAAGAAAGACATTCACCGTTTCTTCGTCTCCGCCTCCGGCCGTGGAGATTTCCCTCGGGAGCTCTTACCCAAGGACTGGAGTCGCTTCATTGACAACGTGTACGACCTCGGGAGGCATTGCGCACCCGGCGTCGCCCCCGACGATATTGCCAGCGCAATTGAGGATGCGGTCATGTCGGAGCTCTCTTCCCTAGGTTCTGAAAAAGTTCCGCGGAGTCTATCCCTCTGGCAAATAACATTGGCAAGTCTATCCAAGGCGGGAGTGCTTAAGGTCCCCGAGAACAGATATTGGCCTTTGATCACGCCAGAGCTAGAAGCGCTTTATCCCGCCTTGAAGGACTTTCAGCCTAGGTTCGACCTCGGAATGTCGGGCGAGTAGCGATATCCAGCACCTCCCGATCACTCAAATTTCGATTGATATCTTCACAGCAGACGGTGCTACCGAGAGAAACCGGGCGATCATCTGCTTCGCCTCCTCGAGCACTGCGGCGGGTGCCTGACGCTCAACATGACCCTTCGGTTCGGAATGTTTAGCCGCCCGCCGGTTGGCGGCTATCTCCTTCCACCTCAGTTTCTCGGGATCGATCCTGAGTTCTTCCAGAGTGGTATAGGCCACCGGGTTCCGATTGCCTTTGCGCCATGAATTCGGGAGGTCTATCTGTGCGTACTTGTCAAATGCGATTACGAGCCGAGTCGGCTGGTCAGGGTTTGCGGAGGGTTTCAGTCCTGCGATTCTGCCAATCAGAAACGCGCTCCCGTGTTCCTCGTTACCCTCACGCCTGCGCGAATGCCGATTGCGAACAGCGACGACCCATCGGCACCGGTAGAGCCTCTTCTCATTCGCCTTCCAGTTGCCAGAGCCGCCCTCTCCAATCATTGTCTCGATGGACTTGCTCGTGAACACCATGACAACGTCCTTGTCTCGCATGCCGTCCTCCAAGCAAACATTATCTAATGTTTATAAACATATGTCAATAACATTGAATAATGTGACCGGGGGCGAGCAAGCGCAACCGCCTCTGCTTTCTCTAGATCTTGTCCCAACGTCTTCGCGCACGAAATCCGCAATTTGTGCTCCGGGAATTGGCGGGCGGCGCGGTTCGCGCCGAACGAGAAAGATCCGCCAATCGGTAGGCGCTTTCGCGCCATCCGTATCATGTCGCGGCTGAAGCCGCGACCCACAATTCGGCAGGCGCTTTCGCGCCGTCCATATCATGTGGCGGCTGAAGCCGCTCTATCGACCATTTCGCGCGTGATGAGTGGATTTTCGATACTGGCGTTCCCGAATACGAAACTTCGGCGCTGTTCTTCCTTCTCTTCTGCCGTCATTTCAATCTTCTTCGCAGCTTCCAGCAGCTCCTGTAAATCCTTGGTCATAGGCCTCATTTCCTACTGCATGTCAGCTCCGATCGTAGCAGACGCTGTCTAAGGCGTCGGGGGGGCGACCCTGGTTTCGGGGATCAAGTCCAGCGTGCTGGCATTTACCAGATTGCCGTCGGCGATGAGTGATCCTGCGAGGCCGTTGTAGAGGAAGGCGGCTGAAGCAACGTCATCGCCTGAGATGTTCACGTCCTTGCCCAGGCCGACGAGTTTGCAAACCCTGTGTCCGGAGGGAATCGTGACCTGGATCGAAATGGCGTTGGCGGAAATTCCAGAGACCGGAGTAACGGTGAGAATCCCGGAAATGTCGTTGTCGCTGGTGTTCTTGAAGCAGTACGACTCGTCCGGGGCGTGAATATGTTGCGATGCGTCAACACCGAAGAGCTTGAAATTGCTGAAAGAGTGGCGACGATAGTAGCGGCGCCCGCGGCGCTCCCAGTAGACGTTGGCGTCGAGCGGCAGCCAGAGCTCCAGCTTGTGCGACTGAAACTGCACCGGGCCGTAATTGATGGCAATATACTGCTGGGTGAGTCCAATTTTCTCGACTGGATCGAGCAACTCGGACTCGAAACGCCGGACCTGGTAAGTGGTCGCGTCAACCCACACGCGTCCTATTAACGGGACGGGATAAACCTGCTTCCCTAACGCGTAGGAGAGGATCCTGTTGGGCCGGTCGGCGCGCTGCTCGAAGTGAATCTGCCAGGCCGGGTGACCATCCAATTGCCCAAGTCCTTCGCACGCGAGTGTGAAATCGGTGATCAAGTTCGGATGAAGCATAAGCGCCATCGAGGACAGCCCGACCGTGGCGATCTGCGCCGGAAATTGCAAGGGGTCAATGGTGCCGTTCCGATATTCGTCCAGATAGAACACTCCCGATCTCGAAGGCGTGATGATAACGGTATAGTCGAATGTGCGAGTCTCGGGTTTGCCGCGTGAGCCGGAGCCATTTACGTTGAAGTGCTCCACTCTTTCCGTGGCATCGAATTTCTGCAGATTGTCTATGAGCTCCGTGATGCGCTGCCCGGCACCGCCGACGACCTGAGGGACAGGGCACTCCACCCCCGTTTTCACAGCTGGCACGTCGTCGATTCCGCTGGGGATCCACGACGGTCGAGTTGGACGTGGCGCAGCTGCCGGCGCGACAATGGACAATGCCGGTTGCGGCGCATTTTCGGACAGAGCCGGAGTCCCGGTCCGTGTGGACGAACCCGGCTGCGGACTATTTTTTGAATTCTGCGGAGTCGCCGCGGCGCCGATCGAAATAGCCATCAGCAAGGGTCCAACACGTAGAAGGGACCAGCGTTGTTTCATGGTAATCGCCCGCCGCGCTCCGCGAAACTCTGTTTGGTGATTCGAGTGAACCGGGCCCGAGCCTTGCCGTCAACATTGCGAGGAAAACGTTGCCCTGCGCTTTTCGGCGGCAAGGACCTGCACGCCGCGAAAAGTGATGGGCAGCAATGTAACGCCGATCGCGTCCAGACGCAAGGTGACTGCGGCCCACAGCGGGTGGCCCATAGTGCCAGCAAAGGGTAGGGTTTCTTAAGTTAACGGCCGCGGGTCGCAATTCGGATAGATGGCTGGAACGAGCCAAGGATGATCGCCGGGCACAGCATGCTGTGCCCCTACGAAGAAACTACAACGGCCCTTCCGCCATTCGTCTGCGCGCCGGGCGCGAGCGGAAACCCCGACCACGAATCACGAGTCGCCAATTACGAATCACGCGGTGAGATATTTTTTCGAGATTTCGGTGATGCTGCGGGCGCCGGCGAGGCGCATGGTCATTTCGAGTTCGCCATCGAGGTGCTGCAGCACGGCCTGCACGCCCATCCATCCGCCGAGCGCCAGACCATAAAGCACCGGACGTCCGATGGCGACGACGTTGGCGCCGAGCGCCAGGGCCTTGAAAACGTCCTGGCCGCGGCGCACGCCGCCGTCAATGACGATGGTGGCGCGGCCCTGCACGGCGTCGGCAATGCGCGGGAGCACGGTGAAGGAAGCCTGCACGTCGTCGAGCTGGCGGCCGCCGTGGTTCGAGACCTGCACGCCGGCGCATCCGCGCGCGACAGCGGTGAGCGCAAGCTCCGGCGTCATCACGCCCTTCAGCAACACGGGCAAGCCCGTGGTCTTGCGGATGAATTCGACATCGTCCCAATCGAGATCGCTTTTCATGGGCTGCACGCCGGCGCGTCCGCCGGGTCCCGGAAAATTACCGACCGGCAGCGGCGAACGGAAGCGATTGCGCCGGTCGGTCTCGCGGTTGCTGGGGACGACGGTGTCAATGGTGAGCACGATGGCGGTGAAGTTCGCGGCCTTCGCGCGGGTGAGAATTTCGGTGGCCTTGCCGCGGTCGGCGGGCAGATAGATCTGAAACCATTTCGGGCCGGTGGAAGCCTGCGCAATTTCCTCGAGCGTGAGCGTGGAAAGCGACGGCGCGCAAAACAGCGCTCCGGCGGCGCCGGCGCCTTTGGCCGTGCCCGCCTCGGCAGTCACGTGGGCCATGCCGTGTCCGGCCATGGCCGAGACCATGATTGGCGTGGAGACTTTCGAGCCGAGGAGTGTGGTCGAGCGGTCAGCGTCCTTGTAGCCGGTGAGGTAGCGCGGCGCGATGGTGACGCGTTTGAAAGCCGCTTCGTTTTCGCGCTTGGTCCATTCGTCGCCGGCGGCGCTGGAGATGTAGCCGAAGCCGCCCGCGGGAATCACTTTCTGCGCCGCGGGCTCGAGCTCGCGAAGATTGATGAATTCGATAGCCTTGATTTCCGTCGGCGCGTTGTACGCGGTGCCGGCCGCCGAAGGCGCGGGCGGAGCTGCGGGCGGCTGCGTCGCGGTGGTTTGCTCCTGGGGTTCAGCGGCATTGGCGATCTTGGCGGGAAGGCCCGCAGAAAGAGTCACCGCCGCAGCGGTGGCAGACAAAAAATCCCGGCGTTTGCGATCCATTGGATATCCTCCCGTGGGCATCGGGGCGCACGAGCGGCGCCGACCTTCGCCAATTTCGCGGATGATATCACGAGAGGAGATGTAGGAGGGGCGAGCGAAAGGCGCTAGGCGTGGGCGCAACGGCGAAGCCGGATGGGTTCAGTAATCGCTCGCGGACCAGCGGCGCGCGCGCGCGAATCAACCTCGGCCTCGAGCTTGCGGAGCGAATTCTCGATGCGCAGAAACATCACTTCGCGAGCCGGCTCGCTCATCGGTTTGGCGACGCGCAGCATCCAGCGGATCGATTCGACTTTCACGGACAGGTCGAGCGCCGGATCGAAAATGTGAGGTCCGCCCTCGAGCCAAACGAGGTGCGACACCGCGCTGATTTTGTCGAAGCGCCTGGTCAGGCGCTCAATCCGCGCCTCGATGTCATTTTCGTCGAAATGCACTTCATTGGGGACCACATGAAGCCGGTGGTTCGATGCAGTTTCGTGCCGATCGTGAATGAGGGCTTGGTTTCCCATCGCGAGCCTCCTCGTCAGCGCCGAGACAGAAAAGGGCTGTTAATGCCTCGGACGGTAAGAAGGAAGCACGGGCACTGCCACGCTGCCGACCATCGCGTAAGATGTTGCGGGGTAATGGTTTAGGTGTGCGCATCGCTTCGGAAGCGGCTGCGCGCGGGGTGCTAGGACCATGAAAATTGTGCGCCGGACGCGCCTTTTGCGCTGCGAGAGAAAAACTGCGCGGTGGGCCGCGAACTGGCCAAATGGGCAGGCCGGCGACTGGCCGACGGGGTCTTGCCGCATTGAGTGCGTCGGGCGGATTGGGCGTGGCGGCTGAATTCGAAACGGTCTAACCTTTTGGAAGTGCTCTCGCGCGATTTCGCGGAGAGCTTCTAGACCGGAGCGATTCGATGGACACGCATCACCAGAAGCGCGGAGCGGGCGTGGAAGTGCTGGGAACGCTGGCGCTGGTGGCGCCGAAGATAGAGGAATTTCAGTTCGTGAAGGTGCGCGTGGAAGGTGAAGTGGCGCGGCTCACGCTCGATCGTCCGGACCACAATCTTCTGAACGAGCGCATGCTTTGCGAGCTGGCATCCGGGATCAACATCCTCGGCGAGCAGTACAACATCAAGCTGATCATTCTTGCATCGGCCGGAAAGACTTTTTGCGGCGGCATCGAGCTTGGGGAATACACGCAACGGCGCGTGTTTCAATTGCTGGACGCGTTTCATATGGCGTTTTCGGCGATGCTGGATACGTCGAAGCCGCTGCTGGTGGTGGTGAACGGGCCGGCGCTGGGCGGAGGCGCGGAGCTGGCGGCGCTGGGCGACCTGGTGGTGGCGACTCCCAAGGCGCGATTCGCGCAGCCGGAAATCAAACTGGGAGTTTTTCCGCCGCTGGCCGCGGCGATTTTGCCCTATATTCTGGGACCGAAGCAGGCGCTGGAGCTGGTGCTGACGGGCGAAGCGATGTCCGCGGAACGCGCGCGGGAGCTGGGACTGGTGAACTGGCTGGTACCGGAAAACGAGCTGCAGAAAAAAGTGGACGACGTGATCGCCAAAGTGACGGCGCAATCCGCGCCAGTGCTGACCATGGCCAAGAAAGCGATCATGGGCAGCCTGGGATTGCCGCTGCGCGAAGGCGTGCGCAATTCGATGAAGGTTTTCCTGAACGAGCTCGCCGAGCTGGAAGATTCGCAGGAAGGTTTGCGGGCGCTGGTCGAAAAGCGCGCTCCGAAGTGGAAGAACCGCTAAAAACCGGAAGGCTTACCACAGAGGGCACCGAGAAGGCACAAAGCGCACAGAGAAAGACGGAAGACTCACCGCAGAGACGCAGAGAGCGCAGAGAAACACGGAACACGCGGGGAAGCCACAACACGATACTTGGTTGAATCGTTCCGTCCAAAAGGCGCCGATTCCGTTCGCTGGCGCAGATTGACACCATCTCAGGCAGGGCATACACTCGCGAACGACAATTGAACTGGCACGGGGAATCGGAAGGCCGCGAAAATCGGCCACGGTCCCGCCACTGTGATCGGCAGGCGCGGAAAAATTCGCGCGGCCCATGCGAATTCGCGGCATGCGAATTCTCAGGGCAAGCCGAAAGTCAGGAACGACCCCGGGCTGGTGGAAGCTGACACTCTTCGCGAGAAAGAGTGTGGCGACACGCCTCGCTATCCTCGCGAGGCTTTTTTATTGGAGACGGGAAGTTGATGCGATTACAGCGCGGGCGAATGGTTGCGGTGTTTGTGAGCGCGCTGGTGGCGTGCGCGATGCCCGCGTTCGCACAGACAACGCCGAAGGATGGACCAATAGTTATTAGGGATCGCGTCCTTGAAGGGGCGCCGCCGAAGGTGATGACGGATGAAGTGGGGCGGCGCGTGCAGATCCCAACGGATGTGAAACGAGTGGTGTCGCTCGCGCCGAATTTGACCGAGACGATTTACGCGCTGGGTCTCGGCAAGCTGCTGGTCGGGGACACGAACTTCTGCGACACGCCGCCGGCGGCGAAATTGCAGGCGCACATCGGAGATCCGCAGAATCCCAATCTGGAGGCCATCGTGGCGCTGCAGCCGGACCTGGTGCTGGCGACAACCTCGATCAACCGCGTGGAGACCGCCGACGCGCTGAAGCAGCTGGGATTTCCGGTGTACACCAGCGATCCGCAGACGGTCCGCGGGATGCTCGATTCGGTGGAGCACATCGCGGAGGCCATGAATGAGAAGCAGCGCGGAACGGAGCTGGTGGGCCTGCTGCAGCAGCGTCTCGACGCGGTGCACGCGCGGCTGAGCGAGAGGCCCATGGTTCACGTGCTGTTCGTGGTGTGGCTCGAGCCGCTGCAGTCCATCGGGCAGGACACATTCATTTCCGACGCGCTGCGGTGGGCGGGCGCTGAATCCGTGGTGGTGTCGAAACAGAAATGGCCGCACCTGAGCATTGAAGAAGTGGTGCGGCTGCAGCCGGACTACATCGTTTTCACCGCCGATCATAGCGGAGGCGCATCCACCGAACTTGCGGATTTGCGCGCCCGCCCGGTGTGGCGGGATCTGGATGCCGTGGAACAGGGGCATGTGGTGAATGTGAGCGACGAGATCGTGCGGCCATCGCCGGGTTTGGTGGACGTGATCGAGCAGCTCGCGCATGAAGTGCATCCGGAAGCGTTTGCGCATGAATACGAAATTCGAAATCCGAAAATCGAAATGCGAACAGCGGCTAACAGACTTGCCGATCCTGCGACGGAGTGTGGCTTGTGCGCCCGCTGACGCCGCGGCGAGTGGCCTGGATTTGCGCCGGGCTCGGTCTGGTGCTCTTCGTGGTGGGCGTGATTTCGCTGCGCATGGGCGCCTATCCGATTCCGGTGACGGACATCGTCAAGACGCTTTTCAGCGGCGCGATCGGCCGCTGGGACGACATTCCCAGCGGATACCGGTCCATCGTGTTCGAAATCAGGCTGCCGCGCATCCTGCTGGGGATTCTGGTGGGCGCTTCGCTTTCGACTGCCGGCGCCGGATTTCAAGCGCTGCTGCGCAATCCGCTGGCCGATCCCTACGTGCTCGGAGTATCGAGCGGCGCGGCTCTGGGCGCGATGATCAGCCTGATTGCGTTTCCGCATACGCCGGGCGCCATTCAACTGGCGGCTTTCGCCGGGGCGGCGGCCACGACCGCAGCCGTTTACTTTCTGGGGCGCCGCGGAGGGCAACTCGACAGCGCCACGCTGCTGCTTGCGGGGATCGTGGCCGCGTCATTTCTTTCCGCGATCATCATGTTCCTGATCACAACCATGAGCGGGCGCGACATTCGCGGAGTGGCGTTCTGGCTGATGGGCGATCTGAGCACGACGCTGCCGTCGAATCCGCTGCCCTGGTTCGAGGCCCTGTTTTCCGTGTTCGTGCTGGCGGCGGGAGCGATCTACGCCACGTCCTCGGACTTGAATTTGATTCTTACCGGCGAACAGGAAGCGCGGCATCTGGGGGTGAACGTGAACCGCGTGAAGCTGGTGGTCTACATCGCGGCTTCCGTGCTGACGGGACTGGCCGTATCGGTGAGCGGCGCGATCGGATACGTAGGCCTGCTGGTGCCGCACCTGATGCGCATGATGTTCGGCACCGATTACCGGCTGCTGATTCCCACTTCGGCGATCGGCGGCGCGATTCTGGTGGTGCTGGCGGATACGCTGGCGCGCACCATTGTCAGCCCCACGGAATTGCCGGTGGGCGCAATGACGGCGCTGGCCGGCGCGCCGGTGTTTATATATCTGATGCGGCGGAGGGTACGATGAACGCGGTTGCGGGCAGCGGCGCGCCTTTGAGTTCTTCGGCGATTATTGCGCCGAGGACTCCGGGCGTGCGGCTGAAAGTGGAGCAGGCCAGCTACGCGTACGCAGCCACGGACCGTTCGGCGCCGAAATTCACGCTGGGCCCGACAAGCTTTGAAGCGCAGCAGCGCGAGCTGGTGGCCATCCTGGGCCCGAATGCCAGCGGAAAATCCACGCTGCTGACGCTGCTGGCGGGAATGGCGCGTCCGCTCTCGGGACGCATCGAGGTGGATGGCGTCGAGGTGAGCATGCTGGACATACGCACGCGCGCGCAGCGTATTGCGCTGGTGCAGCAGGAAAGCGAGCTGCTGTTTCCCCTGCGGGTGTGGGAATACGTGCTGCAGGGGCGCTATCCCTACGGCAAACGGCTGCGGTTTGAATCCGATGAAGATTGCCTGCTGGCCGGTAATGCGCTGGCGCAGGTGGGAGCGGACGCGCTACGCGACCGGTGGATGGATCAGCTCTCCGGCGGCGAAAAGCAGCGCGTGATTCTGGCACGGGCGCTGGCGCAGCAGCCCTCGCTGCTGCTGCTGGACGAGCCGACGCAGCATCTGGACATCGGGGGCAAAGTGGAATTGCTGCGGCGGCTCAGGCGGCTGGCGGACGAAAGCCGCTACACCGTTCTGGTGGTGACGCACGAGTTGAACCTGGCGGCGGAATTTTCCGACCGCATCGTGCTGCTGCACAAGGGCAAATGCCTGCGCGTGGGAACGCCCGCGGAAGTGTATGACCGCGCGCTGCTGGAGGAAGTGTTTGAGGCGCCGCTGGAAGTGGAGATGCGGGCGAACGGGCGTCCGCGCGTGATTTTGGTAGGAAACCACTAAGCAGGGCCTGGTGCACGAATTCGCGGGGACTGCACTGGCCCCCGCAAGCGGCGCTTTCGCAGGCAGAGCGCCGTCCACAATCACAGGAGACTCCGCGCTAGGGAAGACGGTGAAAAGCCGTCGCCGCCGCGCGACTGTAAGGCGGAAAAGTTTTCGGCGCGCGCCACTGACCCGTTCGCAGAATCCTCCCGGATTCGACGACGGGATGGGAAGGCCGCGCCGCAGTCTCGAATTTTTCGGGACCATCCGCCGAGCCAGGAGACCGGCGGAGTCTCAATCCGGATTCGCACGGCAGGCGCGTGCGTTTCAGGACAACCTTCAACTCCCGCGCGAGAGGGAGAGGAGGAAACCATGAGACCGCGAATTTCTCTTCTGCTGTTTTTCAGCGCTGTACTGCTCTCGACCTACCCGGCGTGCGCGCAAACATCCGGTTCCACGCGCGGCGCGACGATTCAAGGAACTGTATTCGACCCTGACGGACGCGCGGTGCCGGACGCCGATGTGACCCTGCTTGGTTCGATGGTTGTGACCGCGGAGGTGCGCGCGGACGCGCACGGCGAGTACAAATTCGATGGACTCGCCGGCGGAACCTACACACTGACTGCAAATCTGCCGGGGTTCACGATCGTGACGGCGGAGATCGCGGTACAGGCCGGCGACACGAAAGTGATAGACCTGCATTTGAAGTTGAGCGCGTTGCAGGAGCAAGTGGTCGTCTCGGCGTCGCTCGGCGGCGCGCTCGCGCCGGAGATCGGCTCTTCGGTTACGGTGGTGAGCAAGCAGGAAATCGAAGATCAGGGCGCGGAGACCGTCGCGGATGCGCTTCGCAACGTGGCCGGCGTTGAGATCAACCGGACCGGGCAGGAAGGCGCAGTGACAAGCGCGTTCATACGCGGCGGAAATTCAAACTACAACCTGATTATGATCGATGGAATCCCGATGAACGATTTTGGCGGAGGCTTCGATCTGGCGCCGCTGCCGACCGACGGCGTGGAACAAGTGGAGGTGCTGCGCGGGCCGCAGAGCGCGCTCTATGGGTCGAACGCCGTGGCGGGCGTGATCAACATCGTGACCGTTCCCGGCGACGGCGCGCCGCATTTCAATTTTTCCGGCGAAGGAGGGAGTTACGACACCTATCGCTTGTCCACGGGCGGGGAGGGCCTGACCCACGGATTCGGGTGGTCCTACGATCTTTCGCGAATCAGCACGCAGGGACCGGTGATCGACGACTGGTACTGGAATCAAACGTCGTTCGTCAGCCTGAGCTATTCGCGCAGCCCGCGCCGGAAAGTAGTCGCGCATTTTTTCGGCGATGCGGGAGCCCTGGCGAGCCCCGGGCCGTATGGCTCGGACCCGGACGGCCTGTTTCCGGGAATTCCCTTCGCCTACACGCGACAGAAGCAGGACTTGTTCGGTTATCAGGCGAGCGAGACGGAACAGATTACGGGCAGCTTTCAGCAGGTCACGACGGTGAGCGTGGCAACCGATCAGTTTTCGTTTCCGGCCACGCCCGCGACGTTCGGCAGCTCCTCCTTCACGAAAAATTTGCGGCTTACGGCAAACACGCGCAGCGAGATTACGATTTCGCCGAAGGATATTTTTGTCGCCGGGTTCGAATACGACCGCGAGGAGTTCAAGAACTCCTTCGTCACCGATGCGGATGAAGTTCCATTCACGCTGCCGCGAAACAGCTACGCCTTCTTCGCCGAAAATCGCTGGAATCCGGGCAACCGCTGGTTCCTGAGCACCGGCGTACGTGTGGACGTGATTCAGACGGGGAGTCTGGCGGCGGATGAAGTGGACGCCGGGCGGCCATTTATTCCCGCGACCTCGGTCACGCAGGCGAATCCGCGAATTTCCGTGGCGTATCTCGCGCGGCAGTCCGATAGCGGGACGGTGGGCATGACGCGAATTCACAGCACCTTTGGCACCGGCATTCGGCCGCCGGACGGCTTCGAGCTGGGTTTCACGGACAATCCGGCGCTGAAGCCGGAGCGAAGCATCAGCGCGGACGCCGGGGTCGAGCAGCGATTTTTCAACGATCGCGCGGTCTTCGACGTCACCTATTTCTACAATTACTTCAAGGACCAGATCATTACGACGGGCGAGCTGCCGATCCTGACCACGTTTTCGTCCGAAAATATCGCCAGGTCGCGCGCCTATGGACTTGAAACCAGCGTGCGCGTGCGTCCGCTGCGCTCGCTGGAGATCATCGCGGAGTACACCTGGCTGAACTCGGCGATTCTGTCGCTCGCCGGGACCACCGTCCCACCGCCACCGTTCGAGGTGGGCCAGCCGCTGATCCGGCGACCGCGGAGCTCCGCGGGCTACAACGTCACATGGACGCATGGCCGGCTGATGCTGAATTCGAATGCCTCGATTCGCGGCGCGGTGCTCGATCTCGAGCCGAACCTGGGCAGCTTCGCGTGTGAGGAGGTTCCTCCCCTGCCATGCCTGTTCAGCAATCACGGTTATGTGGATGCGAACGCGGGATTCGCGGTGAGGCTGCCGCGCGGCGTGCAGATTTACGGGCGGCTGAATAATTTCCTGAATGAATATTACGAGGAGTCGTTCGGCTTCCCGGCGCTGCGGCTGAATTTCGTGTCGGGAGTGAAGCTGGAACTTCCCGCGCGGCGCGACTGACCGGATTGCCGGCGGATGCCCGCCGGATCGCGCGGGCCAAATTGACGGGCGGGCGCAGAATCGGCGAAAAGCGCGCCGGACGGCCGGATGCTATAATTGGCGGCTTACGATGAGCCGCACAGCGCAAGAAGCGTCCAGCATAGCGCCGGAGGTTATGGCGCGTTACGAAGCCGTGATCGGACTGGAGGTGCACGCGCAGCTTCAGACTCTGACGAAGGCTTTCTGCGCGTGCTCGACGAAATTCGGAGCGGCGCCGAATTCGAACACATGTCCGGTGTGCCTGGGATTGCCGGGCGCGCTGCCCATACTTAATAAACGGGCGCTGCAACTGGCGCTGCGGGCGTCGCTGGCCATTGGCTGCAAGATCGAGGAACGATCGCGCTTCGCCCGCAAGAATTATTTTTATCCCGACCTGCCGAAGGGCTACCAGATTTCCATGTACGAACTGCCGCTGGCAACGGCCGGCGCGCTGGAGATCGAAGCGGGCGGCGAGAAGAAACGCATTGGCATCACCCGCTTGCACATGGAAGACGACGCGGGCAAGAGCCTGCACGAAGGATTTGCGGACTCCGATCGCTGGAGTTACATTGATTTCAACCGCTGCGGCATTCCGCTGATCGAAATCGTCTCGGAGCCGGATTTGCGCGCGCCCGCCGAAGCCTACGCCTATCTCACCGCGCTGAAGCAGATCCTCGAATACACGGAAGTGAGCGACTGCAACATGGAGGAAGGCTCGCTGCGGTGCGACGCGAATGTGAGCGTGCGGCTGCGCGGCGCGGCGAAGCTGGGAACGAAGGCGGAGGTGAAAAACCTGAACTCGTTCCGCTATCTGGCGCATGCGCTGGAATACGAGATCGAGCGGCAAATCGGCGTGCTGGAATCCGGCGGCAAGATTGATCAGGAGACGCGGCTCTGGAACGTGGCCGCGGGGCGCACGGAGCCGATGCGGTCAAAAGAATTCGCGCACGATTACCGCTATTTTCCCGATCCCGACCTGCTGCCCGTCTCGATTTCCGAGGCGACCATCGCGGAGGTGCGCCGCGAGATGCCGGAACTGCCGGGCGCAAAACGCGCGCGCTTTCAAAGCGAGTACGGCATCTCGGCATACGACGCCGGAGTGCTGGCGGATTCGCGAGCGCTGGCCGATTATTTCGAGGCGGCGGCGCGCGCGGGGGCGCCTGCAAAATCCGCGGCCGGGTGGATTTCCGTCGAGCTGCTGCGGCGGCTGAACGACGCCGGGACAGAGATATCGGAATGTCCGGTGAAGCCGGCGGCGCTGGCCGAGCTGCTGGCAAAGATCGAGAAGGGCGAGATTACCGCGGCGAGCGGAAAAAAAGTGTTCGCGACGATGTTCGACACCGGAAAATCCGCTGCGGAAATCATCGCCGCCGAAGGCCTGGCGCAAATCACGGACACCGGCGCGATCGAGAAAATCGCGCGGGCGGTGGTGGCGAAAAGTCCCGACAACGCGGCGAAATATCGCGCGGGCAGCGAAGGCGTTTTCAAATATTTCGTGGGCCAGGTCATGCGCGAAACGCGCGGACAGGCCAATCCTCAGGCGGTGAACGAAATTCTCAAGCGTGTGCTCGCGGAATCCTGATCCGCGCGGCGAAATGGAGAAACGAACGTGCCCAAAGAAGGCGAAGCAGCTCCCAGTTTCAAAGTGACGGCCGACGACGGCCGCAAGATTTCTCTTGCGGATTACAGCGGCCAGCACCTGATCCTTTATTTTTATCCCAAGGCGAATACCAGCGGTTGTACGCACGAATCCGTCGAATTTCGGGACGCGCTGAAGGAATTCCAGGAGCTGAACGCCGCCGTGGTGGGAGTCAGTGGAGATTCCATCGAGGATCAGACCAGCTTCAAGACGCGCTACAAACTGAATTTTCCGCTGCTCGCCGATACGGATTTCGAAGTGGTGGACGCCTACGAGGCGCGACGGATGAAAAGCTTCTTCGGCAAAACGTTCCTGGGGATCGTGCGGACCACATTTTGGATCGGCCCGGACGGCACGATCCGCAAGATCTGGCCGAAGGTCACGCCGAATGGCCACGCCGCCGAAGTGCTGGCCGCGATTCGCGAAAGCTGATGCGCCATGGCGCGCGGCGCGAGCGAGCGCGCCGGCAACATCACGCCGCGGGTTTGCGGCGGAACATCGCGATCAACCCAACCAGGCCAACTCCGATGCACATGCCGTAGCCGACCAGCTGCGTAATATCCACGGCGCGGTAGCCCGCCGCACGCGGCCCCTCGACGAACGAAAACAGACCGACTAATCCAATCGCCAAAAGAATTGCCATAGCGGCGTTGCCATTGCGTCGTGCCATGTGATCTCCCGGGAGAGTGCCGCGCTTTGCGGCGGCGCGAAAACGGAGAGTACGGCAGCTGCGATGCGTTGTCAACGTTCGCGCGGCCGTCGAACTTGCCATGCCGCGCAGCTAGATAATCACTTCGATCGAATCGCCGGCCGGCTCGATCAGCGCGTTGTCAATCAGCCGGGTGGTCCCCACGCGCGCCGCCAGCAGGAGGTAACAGGTTTTGCGCAGCGCCATGGCCGGCTCGAGCGTGTCCGCGTCAACAATTTCCGCATACTCGATGGCCACGCCCGGCTCGGCTTCGATCATCTTGCGCACGCTTGCGGCCAAATGCACCACGTCGCGTTCGCCGGCGGCGATTTCGCGGCGAAGGGCGTCGAGCGAACGGTACAGCACCGTCGCCGCGCGGCGCTCGCTCGCGGAAAGATAGGTGTTGCGCGACGAAAGCGCCAGGCCATCCGGCTCGCGCACGATCGGGCAAACGGCAATTTCCGTGCGCAGCTCGAGGTCGCGCGTCATCTGGCGAATGATGCGGGCCTGCTGCGCGTCCTTGCGCCCAAAAAACGCGTAGCGCGGCTGGACGATTTCGAAAAGCTTCAGCACCACGGTGGCCACGCCGCGAAAATGCCCCGGCCGCGAGCGCCCGTCGAGCTGGTCACTCAGCCCTTCGACGTTCACCGACAACCGAAACCCCGGCGGATAGATCTCCTCGGCCGCCGGCGCGAACACGTAGTCCACGCCGAGCCTTTCCAGCGCCGCGCGATCCGTCTCCAGCGTCCGCGGATATTTCTGGAAATCCTCGGACGGCAGGAACTGTTTCGGATTTACGAAAATCGAGACGACCACGGGCGAGCACTGGCGTTGGGCTTCGCGGACAAGCGACAGATGCCCGGCATGCAGCGCGCCCATAGTCGGCACGAGGCCGAGAGGAAGGTCTCTGCGGAGCGCGTCGGATGCCACCTGCTTCATCCACGCGACAGTGTGGATCAGTTCCATGCCACGCGGGTCATGAGGGGGTCAGGCACGAGCTTTGGCTGCGCGCTCGCGATAGAAGCCGATCAAATCCGTACCGATAGGCTTGGCGCCCAATTGCCGCAGCATGGTGGTGATCTGTCCGCGGTGATAGGTGCCGTGATTGGCGACGTGCTGCAGGCATTGCCACAGCGGCTCGGCCATCGGCGCTCCTGCGAAACTTTTGAACTCGACGACGCGCTGGATATCTTCAGACGTCAGCGAGGCGACGTAATCGAGAAGATTGCGCTCGACCTCCGCGTATCGCCGGCGCACCGATTCGAGATCCGGGTAGGCCTCCGGCCCGGGAATGGAACCGGGCGACCGCCCGTGCCAGCGCTCCAGCCAGATAGCCGACGCGCCGCAGGCGTGGACCAGCGTGTCTCGCACGGAGCGAAAACTCGACCCCAGGTCGCGGGTGAACTGTTCTGGGGTGAGCGCGGCGCAGGCCTCCAGCATGCGATGGTTCGCCCAGGCATCGTAGTCGTAGAGCAGGCGAAGATCCTCGACGTTCATGCGAACCGTTCCTTTCAAATCGCGAATGCGGTTGTTGCCCGACGCTTTCGATCAACGCCGCTGGACAGCGGGCTGATTCTCGCGCAGCTCGGCGGTGGAATGATACGACTCGGCATCGGACGGGAAGCTGCCGTTGCGCACGTCGTCACAGTATGCCGACACGGCGCGGGTGATTTCCGCTGAAAGATTGGCGTAGGGCCGCACGAACTTCGGCTTGTGCTGCGTTCCGAAGCCGAGCAGGTCGTGGATCACCAACACCTGGCCGTCGCAATCCGGCCCGGCTCCGATGCCGATGGTAGGAATGCTCAGTTTCTCGGTAATGCGCGCGGCCACATCGCGGGGCATGGATTCAAGCACGATCGAAAACGCTCCGGCGGCTTCCACCGCTCGCGCGTCCCGCTCGACCTGCCGCGCCGCGTCGCCCGTCTTTCCCTGCACGCGAAATCCGCCGAGCGCGTTCACCGATTGCGGCGTCAGGCCGACATGCCCCATCACCGGAATCTCCGCATCCACCAGCCGGGCGATCAGCTCGATGCGGCGCTCGCCGCCTTCCACTTTCACGGCTTCGGCGCCGCCTTCTTTCACCAGCCGCAAAGCGTTGCGGACCGATTCATCCAGCGACAAATGAAAGCTGCCGTAGGACATGTCGGCGACCAACAAGGCGCGGCGCGTGGCGCGGCGCACGGCGCGGGTGTGGTGCACCATTTCGTCCAAGCGTCACGGGCAGCGTGCTGTCGTAGCCGAGCACAGCCATGCCCACCGAGTCGCCGACCAGCAGAATGTCCACGCCGGCGTCGTCGAGCAGGCGCGCGGTGGGATAGTCGTAGGCCGTCAGGCAGGTGATTTTCGCTTTCGATTCGGCAAAACCAGCGGGAGAATGCGACTTGCGCGAGAGGATGTCGGGCACGGTGATTTTGCCGTTGCCCGCAAGCGGTGCAACACTCATTTTTGCCTCCGGTGCCGCTCCCAGACCCCAGGATGCAGCCCACCAACAACGTCATCTTACCAAAATACTGCAAGCCCGCGCAAAGTTATCGCCGAAGGATGCGCTGTGCTGCTACTTGCGGGTAAGCTGCAAGACAATTTCGGAATCGCCCGTAATCTCTACGTCCTTTTTCGCCATTTCCCATATCGATAGCTCGTTGGGTGGCTGGGCAGAATAAGCTTCCGGGGCAAGCACGGTGCGAACCTCATACATCCCGGCTGGCACGAAGCCAACGACGAAGAGCCCCTGCCTGTTCTTCATCTGTGTCGTATGGTAGCTAAGCGCGTCACGCTGCGCGCTCTCAATCTCAAATCCGACGTTTGAAGAAATGCCGTGGCCCTCTGGATCCAGGATGCGGCAGCGAACGGTGTAAAGGCGCTCTCTCAGTACGGTTATCTTTAGATCAGAGATGTTGCTCCCGGCTTTCACAGCAAGAGGGGTGGCGCCGGATGGTTCGCCGCCAGCCGGGTAATAGCCCATCCACCGCGTGTTCGCGTCAAAATCATCCTTTTCCGCGGTCAGCAAATACCTTCCTGGCGGAACGGGTTCGATACAAAATCTGCCGTTCCTGTTGGAAAGGTTCGGATCGCCCAGCGAATAGGGCGGCAAAGGCTCATTTCGTATCAGAGAAACCGATACGTCCGCCTTGCCCAGCGCCCGGCCATCGGGTGTCGTCACCCGTCCGCAGATTTTCGCAGACCATCGTGGTTCGTACTTCCAGTAATATTTGGCCGGATCGAGCAGGTCGTCCGCCAGCGGCGGTTCTCCGCGAAGAAATCGGACTGCCGGGCGGGATTGTTCCAGCGCCGCTGTTCCGTGGCAAATGCTGGTGAACATTTGCCCGCCCGCGTCGCTCGCATAGACGAGGTATTGCTTTCCTGTTTCAAACTCGAATCCACAATCGCCATTCCCGAGACCCGTGACGACGAGTACCTGTCCGCCCGTCTGGCCCCGGTACAAACGCAGGATTCTGACCGTTACGATTCGATGTTGGCCCCAGGACGTCATCGAAAGCGTATCCGCGGGCACATTGGCAGGACCGTTGACGATTTCCTGCTTCTCGACCTCGCCTTCGAAGATGAACTGGCTCGTGCTCGCGGCGCTGCGCTTAACCGCCAAGTCTCTCATCGTGGTCGCGTCTAATTGGAAACAAGTACACGCCGAAGCAGGATTCGGCACGCATAGCAGGGATGTTGCCACAAGAGATAAACGCGCGAGTTTAATAACGAAGTTCATTTTCTTAACGTCTCGAACAAACGACTGAGGACACGGGCGCCGAGCCTAGGTCTGTGCGACGGGCGTGCGGGGCACGGGTGGCGCCTTTGGAGCTTGCGGCTCAACTCCGCGCCAGCCAACCGGGCGCCCGCGGAGCGCTTCTCTGAGCGCGCTGAACAGCACGACGTACATCATCTGGCGATAGTAGAAGCGCTGAATGATCAGCGGAGCCAGCAGCGTCCAGTCTTCATTTTTTTCGAGCGCGAAAGCGATGACGCAGGTAAGCAGGTCAATCAACATGAAGATGGCGAAGAAAATCAGCGAGCGCTCGACGTCCTGCGACGTCCAGAGCTGCGGCAAGCGCGCAAAGCGAAGCTGCCCGAGCCCCCACAAGGCCAGCGACAACAGGAACAGGAAGTCGATGACCGGGGAAACCAGCGGAAGAATAATCTGGAACAGAAAAATATTGGGAATGGCGATCCAGCCGAGGGTGCCGTAGCGCGGCTTTCCGGCAGTGTCGCGGTGCTTCCAGACAGCTTGCAGCGTGCCAAAAGTCCAGCGGAAGCGCTGGCGGACCAGCGCGTTGACCGTATCGGGGACTTCCGTCCGGCCGATGGCGTCCTCGTCATAGAGAATCTTCCAGCCGTTGCGCCGGATGGTCAGCGTGAGATCGGTATCCTCGGCCACGGTGTCGCCGGAAAATCCGTCGTGGCTGCGAAGCAGATCCGTGCGCCAGGCGCCCACCGCTCCGGGAACAACGGGAATGCAATTGAGCAGATCGAACGCGCGCTTTTCCAGATTCTGGCTGGTGATGTATTCCAGCGCCTGCCAGCGGGTGATCCAGCGATTGCGGTTCATGACCTTCACGTTTCCGGCGACCGCTCCGACGCTGGGATCGGCGAAATGGCGGACCAGCCGGGGCACGGCGTCGGGATCAACGATGGTGTCGGCGTCAATGGAGACGACGATTTCGCCGATCGCTTCGCTGAGGGCATGATTCAGCGCCGTCGGTTTTCCGTGATTGGTTTGCAGTAGCAGCCGCACGCGGCGGTCGCGCCCGAAATTCGCGCGCACCAGCTCGGCGGTGCGGTCCGTGGAACCGTCGTCAACGACCAGGACTTCAAGCTTCGGGTATTTGGAAGCGAGCGCCGCGCGAACCGTGTCCACGATCACGGCTTCTTCGTTGAAGGCCGGGATCAGGATGCTGACCTCCGGCTGGTATTCGGGATGGTCCAGCGGCGCGGGACGCAGTTTTTCGATCAGCGCGAGCAAGCCGATGATCAGGGCACGTCCGCTGACCAGCAGAATTCCGGCGATAAAAATAAATGCGATGCCTTTGCGCAGCCAGCCGTACACGCTGAAGGCGAAGGCGTCGGCGCGCACCAGCAGCCATTCCCGCTGGGTGAGCGAGGGCATCACCTGCGCGCGGGTCTCGCCCAGCAGGTCGGAAACGGTGACGAACTCATAGCCTTTCGCGCGCAGGCCCTCAATAATCTGCGGGAGTGCCGCAACCGTATGGCTGCGGTCGCCTCCGCCGTCGTGCAGCAGGATGATGTTGCCGTCGCCGGTAGTGGCCTGATCGAGCACGCGCTCGACAATCGTATCCACCGCAGCGGGCGGCTTGCCGTTGACTTCTCCCCAATCGTGCGGATCGATGCGCGCGCCGATGATGACGTAACCCATGGACTGCGGAATAGGCAACAGTTGAATTTCGCTGGCGGTTTCCGGCTGATGGTCAATTCCATAGGGAGGCCGGAAGAGCGTGGTTTTTACGCCCAGATCACTCTCGAGCAGCAGTTCCGTGAGATTTAGCTCCACTTCGAGCTGCCTCTTGCTTAAATTCGCAGAGTCGAATTCGGGATGCGTAAAAGTGTGGTTGCCGATTTCGTTGCCGAGGGCAAATTCGCGTTTCACGATGTCCCCGGACGCGCTTGCCGATTCTCCGATTACAAAGAATGTGCCCGGCGCCTTTTCGCGCTTCAGGACGTCCAGGATTTTCGGCGTCCATTCCGGATCGGGACCGTCGTCGAACGTCAACGCCACTTTCTTGGGCGCGGCGCCCATTTGCTCGATGCGCCAAGGCATGGGATAGCTGGGGAAGCTCTCGTCATCGAACGTGTCGGAATCGGCGTCATAGTCGAAGGTGCGTTTGCCGCTCTTGGGCGTCGAAGTGATCCGCCAGATGTCGCCATCGCCTTCCAGCACCAGATCGTAGCCGGGCGGAAGGTCCGTCATCTTATTGCGGATCGCGTCGTCGGGGTGGGTGGCGTCCCAGATGTACCACATGGATGGATCTTCCATGCCCAGGCGCCACACAGCGGTGCCCGAAACTCCGGCGCGTTCCGCGGCGCGAAGCTCGTTGTAGGCGGTGAGCCCGTCGAGCATCCAGACGTGGTGCACCTGATTGGTCTCATCCTCGTAGGAGTAATACGGATTCATGGAATTGGAGTCGAACACAATGTCGGAATCCGATTCGACAGCGGTGACCACGGCCTGCTGGAAGGTCACGCCCTGCGCGACCGGATGCGGCACTTTCTTCGATTTCTCCGGCCAGTCGTAGCCGTAATTGGCGATGCCCATCACCAGCTTTTCGGGCGGCACCAGCTTCACCATGTTCTGGATGTCGCGCACGAACCAGTCCTGCGGCGCGATCGGCCCGGGATCGGAAGTGGGCCAGTGGAAATCGTAGTTCATCAGGATGATGGCGTCGGCTTGCGACGCGAAATACTTGTAGTCGTAGCTCCAATCCGCCGCCGGCAGCGCCACCATCAGTTTCAGATTCCTGGCGTGCAGATCGCCTGCTACTTCGTGAACGAAATGCTGAAAATCAAGCTGGCTCGATTTCGGCAGCGATTCGAAGTCCACCACGATTCCGGCCTGACGCTCGGCATCGGCGAATTCCTCGAGCTGCCGCGCAAGATTCTGGCGCGCCGCCGGATTCGCCAACATCTGGAGCATCGCCGGCGGGCACCACACGTTTGCCTTGGCGTCGTAGTTGTTCACCATGGGCATCACCTGCATGTCCACGGGCGGGGTGCGCGATTGCAGCGATTGCAGGAAGCCCGCGAGCTTGGTGTCCTGATCGGCGTTCAGCGTGCCATCGAGCGTCACCGCGTGCAGCTCCTCGGGAATCAGCAAGTCCAGATCGTGGTAGTGCAGCTGCAGAGAAGCCAGGCTGGTGTAATCGTCGCCCACGTAGAATGCGGCTCGCAGCGGATCGTAATTCTGCGGAACTTTGCCGAGCGCGGCGACCTTGCGCTTGCGGCCAACGCGGTGCGGCTGAGGCTTCAGCTTCGCGGGGATGGCGTGCAAACCGGCGCGCGTGTCCGGCCGCAAGATGTCCGGCAAATCCGGATTGCGGCCGACGTTGACCAGGAAAACGATCAGCACCAGCGTGAAAAATCCGCCGGCTACTTCCAGCGCGAGCCGGGTGCGGCGCCAGCGCCGGCGTTCTTCATCGTAGAAAATGGGCTTGCGTTCAGCCATGGGGACATTCCAAGCTAGCCATCCATCGGGACGCTGTCAATGACCACCAAGAATATGATGCGCGTAAACGTAGCCCTAGCTGCCATGGCGGGGCTGGCGCTGCGCCTATATTTCGTCCTGAAATTGCCGGTAACCGACTCGGGCGATGCGCCATTCTACATCGAGCTGGCCTGGAATTGGCTGAAGAACGGCGTTTATGGGGCGGTCGTGCAAGGCCAGCTTACGCCGCTCGATACGCGCGTGCCCGGCTATCCGGCGTTTCTGGCGGCGATCTTCCGCGTGGCCGGCCAATCTTCGCGGGCGGTGATGTTGACGCAGGCGATCGTGGATCTGGCGACGTGTTTTGTGGTGGCGCTGATCGCCGCGCGGCTGGCGCACGAAATCTCGCGCCGCCGCGTCGCTCTGGCCGCGCTGTGGCTCGCGGCGCTCTGCCCGTTTACGGCGAATTACACTGCCGTGGTTCTGACGGAAACGCTGATCACGTTTCTGACCGCGCTGGCGATCCTCTTGCTAATCGAGGCGCAAGCCGCCGACGCCGCGAACGCGAACGCTTTCGGCCAGAGCGCGCTCAGCCCGTGGTTCCTGGGAGGCGTGGTCGCCGGATTCGGCACGCTGGTGCGCCCGGAAACGCCGCTGCTGCTCGGCGCGATGGCTGTGGTGCTGATCGGCAAATGGTTGCGGCCGCCCTTGCAGAAAAATGGCTGGAAGAAACTGGCGCGCGCGGGCGTGCTGATGGCGGTCGGGCTGGTGCTGCCGCTGGCGCCCTGGGCGGCGCGAAATTTCCGCACGCTCCACGAGGTGCAATTCCTGGCGCCGCGCTACGCGCAGATGCCCGACGATTTCGCGCCCGTCGGCTTCAACGCCTGGACCGGCACCTGGCTCTGGCGCTTCCGCGACGTGTATCTCACGCTCTGGCGCCTGGGCACCGCGGAAATTCCGCTGGCGAGCATTCCGCCGCAGGCATTCGACACGCCCGAGCAGCGCGCGCGCGTCGCCGGCATGCTCGACGACTACAATTACACGCTCACGCTTTCGCGCGAGCAGGACGCCGAATTCCACGAGATCGCCCGCGAGCGTACCGCGAGGCATCCGCTGCGCACGTACCTGGAGATTCCGCTGCTGCGCTCGCTCACGCTGTGGTTCACGCCGCGCGTGGAGCTGCTGCCCAACACCAGCCCGCTGCACCCGGTGGCCAGCGAATGGGAAGACGACCGCCTCGATTTTCTGGTGACGCTGGGCATCGCGTTTTTAAGTTTCGCGTACGTGGCACTGGCGGTCGCCGGCGCCTGGATGGTGCGCGGGCGAACGGGCGTGGCGTTCGCGATCGCGTTCATTCTGTTGCGCACCGCGTACATCGCCTATTTCGTGGAGACGCCGGAGCCGCGCTACGTCCTGGAATGCTTCCCCGCGCTGCTGGCGCTGGCCGCGCAAGTTTTCGGTGGAAGCGCGGGGTTTCAACGCCGCGGCACGTCGTGACCCGACTTGAGGGCTTCAGCCCTGGAGTCCGCTATGACCCCGCGCGTCACGCTTCCTCCACCGGCTCGGGATGAATCGTCAGCCGATAAATTTGCGGAAAGCGCTCCTTGACGCGCCCTTCCAGCAGCGCCGTGAAATCATGCACCTGGGTGATCGGCAGACTGCCGTCCATCGCGCAGTGGCAGGAAACCAAAATCCGGTGCTCGACGCTGCGCACGTGCACCTCGTGGCAATCCACCAGCTCGGGATATTCAGCGGGCAGCGAGTTCAGGAAACCCTGCACCGCGCGCGAGAGTTCCTTCATCTCCTCCGCGCCCACGATGCGCGCGCCGAGCGGCTCGATGTGGATGTTGACGCGCGTTCCGGGATCGGTCGCGCTTTGAATCTCCTCCTCGAGTTCCGTGGCCTGGCGATGCGCGTCGCGCAGGCTGGCCTCCTCGTTCACTTCCAAATGCAGCTCGATGAACAGGTGACCCTCATACTGGTGCGCGGACAATTCGTGGACGGCCAGGCCGCGGCGCTGCGCAATGGCGCGAATGGTTTCAAACAGCGGCTCGTTGGACCGGGCGCGCGGCTCGACGTGGACCACCACGTCCGCGGGAACGATTTCGCCGATGCGGCGCTCGACCGCTTCGCTCGCCGCATGGGCCTGCTCCAGGCTGGCGGTGCGCGGCACGCTGATGGTCACGTCCACGAAATAGCGCTGCCCCGCGCGGCGCACGCGCACGCGCTCGGTCTGGAGCACGCCTTCGGTCTCGTCGACGGTATTCGCGATGCGCTCGCGCAGCCCGCGCGGCGCCACGTCGAGCAGCGCGTCCGCCGTCTGCCGGCCCAGGCGCTGGCCGATCCAGATAATCACTCCGGCCACGCCCAGCGCGGCGAACGCGTCCAGCATGCTCAGCCAGGGAACGTGGAATTTCACGCCCAGCCACGCGCCGGTGATTCCCAGCACCACCACGAAGGTGCTCCACACGTCGGTTGAAAAATGCAGCGCGTCGGCCTCCAGCGCTTCGCTCGGATATTTTTTCGCCACGCGATTCAGCGCCCGCGAGCGCACGAAATCGATGCCCATGGCCAGCAGCAGAATCACGATGGCCGTCAGGCTCGGCCGGATGACGTGCCCCCGGCCGAACAGCAGGCGCTGAAAGGCCTCCCAGATGATGTAGAACGCGGTGAGCAGCAGCAGCGCCGTTTCCACGAACGCCGAAAAGCTCTCCACTTTTCCGTGGCCGTAGAGATGCTGCGCGTCGGCGGGCTTGTCCGCCACGCGCACCGAAAGGTAGGTGATCACCGCGGCGACCAGATCGAGGATCGAGTGCAGCGCTTCGGACAGAATTCCCAGGCTGCCGGTCACCGCCGCCAGAAAAACCTTCAGCGACACCAGCACGACCGCCGAGCCCACCGACCCCAGCGCCGCCATGCGCTTCTCGCGGCTGGCCTGCTCGATTGTGGTGGAAGCCATCCGCGCGATTATACGCGGGAAGGCGCGGAAGGCAGTGGCCGGCGACTGGTGGCAAGTGGCGAGAGAGCAGGTCGAAAGAGTGTGTCAATCGATCGTCAGGATGTTTGCCGGGCGCGACTGATCCCCCAGGCTCGCTTGATCTCCCGAGCGCCTCTCGCCGAGGCCTCGGGAGCCCTATCGTTCCGTCGACCTGGGGGCCCCATTTGCTGCGCCCCTACAAAGGCGACGGCATTGGATCGTTATTTCAATGGCGGGGGAGGGTCGAGGGGGAGGCGGCGAGGCTCGCCGTGGAAGCCGCGAATTTCGACGTCGTCGAGCAGGAGCGAGGGAGCGACGACGGTGCTGGGAAGGCCGCCCTGCGCCGCGGAGCCGAAGGCGCCGAGCGCGGTGCCCGCGAGGCCGTCCTGCGAATTCTGCATGTAGGTGAGCGCGGTGGCATCGTCGCCGATGGCGAGGATGTTGCGCAGCGAGCGCAGCGTAAGGCCTTCGAGGAATCCGCCGCGCGCCAGTTCCTGGTGGCCATCGGCGACGTACACGCGATAGATGAGCAGGGGCGCGCGTTCGCCGCTGGCGATTCCGCTGCCCAGCTCGCCGACAAATTCCGAGAAATCGTCGTTGTGCACGGCGGCGAGCGCGGGATTATCCATGCGCTTCACTTCGATGCACCATTCGTGGCCATCGGCTTTGCAGGCGTCGAGAAATTTCTTGCGCAGGTCGTCGGGCTTGAGCGCGTCGGTGGATTGCAGGAAAAGATTGCTGCTCAGAGGACGCGTGTCGGAAAGCAGGGCCGAGCGGGCGTGGCCATTGGAGTACATGAAATCGGGGCCGGGGCGGCGGGACATCAACTGATCCTTCAGGATGCCGCCCTCGACGATGGAAACGCGCTGGGCCGGCACGCCTTCGTCGTCCACTTCGAAGGAGCCGAGCAGCGGCTGGCCCTGAAATTCCTGAAGCGTGGGATCGTCGGTCAAAGTGACGCTTGACGGAAGCACGCGCGTGCCGACGCGTCCGGACCATTCGCTGCGCCCGCCGAAGCGCTCGATGAACGTGTCGAATTCGCGGGTCATGGACAGCGGCGGACGCGCGCCGGAAAGCGACGGCTCGAGAATTTGGGCGAGGGTGGAAGCGGCCGCGGGCGCGTCAAAGAGCATCGGGCCGGTGTAATCCGGGACGAGCGGGCTGGCGCGCAGGGCCATCAGATCGGTGGCCGCAGCCGAAACACCTTTGCCGACGGTAGCGGCGTCGGGCAGTCCGGCGGGCAACGCAGTGTAGACCGAGTAATAGTTGTGCAGCTCCATGCCGTCTGCGGCCTGGGTGTCCATGGCCGCTTCGATAGCGGCGAGATGGCGCGAGGAGCGGAGCATGGTGCCTTCACTGGTCATGAGATAGGTGGTGGCGTAGATCAGGTAGTAATTGACGCGCGTGCCGTAGAGCTGCGGAAAATTCTTGAGAACCACGGAGGCTTCGCGAGCTTCCTCGTCCCAATTGCGCGAGGTCCAATCGGGCTCGATGCGCGGATCGATTTTGACGAGCGGGCGCGATTTGGAGAAATCGTCAATTTCGGGCGGCTTGGTCAGGCTGCGCAGAAACGATTGCTTGAGCGACATCTGGGTGACCGCGGCTTTGTAAGCCTGATCGGTGGCGAGCCACAAATCCTGGCGGAGCGAATTGTAGTCGCGGTCAATGCCGACTTCGCCGGTGGAACCGAGGAAACCCTGGAAGCCGTCCTCGCTGATGAAATTGGAGCTGTCGAGATGGTAGTCGCCGACGCGCACGTCCACGCTCATGAAGCGGGTGCGCGAAGTGGAGCTGGCGACGAGCGCGCCGAAAGAAGCGGTGACGCTGCGCACGTCGAGATCGAGCAGGCGGTATTCGAAGTAGAAGGGCTTGTCGACACCGGCAAGCTGAAGGCGGGTGCGGCCGCGCTCCATTTCGTCGTGCATGGCGCGGAGCGTCTGGTCCGTTTCGCCATCAGGCACGGGCGCCTCCTGCGCGGCGGGGATTGCAGCCCGGGCGACTTTCGGCGGTGCGCGTGGCATAGAGCGGCGTCGCCAGGAACGCGAGCATAGTGAGTGCGGCGAGTGTCTTCACGGCTGTGGCACCTTTGCTTCCGGATCGTGAGCTGGCGGCGGCAGGATCGGCGGCCGGTCGGTGGAAGTTTCCTTCTTGGCGAATTCCATTTCCGAAATCAGGATCGCCGGAGCGACGGCCGAAACCGGCACGGAACCGGATTCCGCACCGCAATAGCCGTTGAAGATTTCCGGTTTGTCGCTGGTGGCCACGATTTTGGTCAGCGAAACCAGCGGAGTGCCGACGATGTCCACACCGCGCACGAGTTCATCGGGGCGGCCGTCGGCGAAAACGCGGTAAACGACGAGCGGCGTGACTTGAAAGGCCTGCGGCTGTCCGCGGCCGGTGAAGGTGAAGCCGCCGGAGATGTCGTCAATCAAGAGGCCGTAAGGCATGCCCTTCTGCTTGACGAGATCAATCAATTTCTGGCGCATCTCGCTGAAAGGCACGGTCTGGGTGCTGGAGACGATCAGGTTTCCCTGGCGCGCGACCGGGACGAAGCCGAGCTGGCGGCGTCCGTGGCCGTTGGAGTGCGGAATATCCACGAGCGGCGAGCGGGACATCAGAAAAGTTTTCAGCACGCCGTGGTCAACGAGCTGAACATCCGTGGCGGGAACGCCTTCGTCATCGAAGGGATAGGTTCCGAGGAGCATCTGCCCGCCGAGCGAACGCCTGCGTGGGATCGTCCTTGATGGAGATGAAGGAAGGCAGAATTTGCTCGCCGACTTTGCTGGTGAAGGTTTGACCCTCGCTGATATCTTTCTGGCGGAATCCCTCGGCGCGATGGCCGAAAACTTCGTGGAAGAAAACGGCGGCGGCGCGGCCGGTGAGCAGCGCGGGCCCGGCGTAGGGATTCGCGAGAGGAGCCTTGTCGAGCGCTTCGGTTTCCTTGATCAACTGCTGAATGCTGTCGTTTACCGTTTTTTCATCGGGAGCGCCCTTGGGATCGAGCCAGTCAAAATTGGCGTAGCGCTCGATGTCCATTCCATCGGGGGCTTTGCTCTGGACGAAAAGCTCGAGGCGATAATGAATTTGCCCGAAGGCGAGTTTGGTGCCTTCGGTATTCACCTGATACTGATTATTGGCCAGCGCGGTAAAGGTGGCGATGGAATTCAAAACCGCGGGAGACTTGCTGAACGCGGCGGTATAGCGGCGCACGCGATCTTCCCAGGGCTTGCGGTCCACTTGAATGGAAACGCGCGGGCCGATGGAGGTGTGCGGCTGCTCGCGCGAGAAATCGGGCGCGGCGCCTTCGGCGGTCTGCACCTGCACCTGCTGGCTGGTCTTGACTTTGATCAGGGCCTGGGCGGCGGCGCGATACTGGCGGTCGGATTCGCGCCAGATTTCGCGGCGCAGGACGGGAATATCGTCGTCAACCGGAACGTTGGTGCCGGGGCTGGTCCAGCTGGCCTGGCGCTCGCCGATTTTGTGCGTGTCGTCGAGCTGGTAGCTGCCCACGCGCGTTTGCACCTCGAGCCAGCGAGCGCGGTCCGCGGTGCTGGAAAGCAGCGCGCCATTGGAGCCGGAGACCGAGGCGAATTCGCGGTCCGAAACGGTGTAGCTGATGTAGTAGGCCGAAGGATCGGCGGGAGACATCGCTTCCATGGAGCGGCCGAGCTCTTCCTGCAAGGCGGTGAGCACGGATGGTGTGGGAATTTCCGCAGGACGGTTCGCGGCCACGGCGGCCCAGGCACCAGCAAGGAGGCCCGCTGCGGCAAGGCCGCTCAGGAGGACTTGATATCTCAGATTGCGTTTGATCATAGGGCGGAGTCCAATAGTTTAGGATAAGCTGCAGTCGAAACCTAATGAATTGCCCGCCGTCGCGAGAAAAACTCGTTACGGCGGGCAAGCCGGTTCCGAGGAGAGTTAGATGCGCGCAATGGTCGTTCGGCGGTATGGCCAGCCGGAAGTATTTGAGGTCCAGCAGGTGCCCGATCCTCAGCCGAAGGCGGGCGAAGCGCTGATCCGGGTGAAGGCGATCGGCGTCAATTTCGCGGATTTGCTGCAACGCATGGGGCTCTATCCCGGCTCGCCCAAGCCGCCGTTCATACCGGGGCTGGAGATTGCGGGGGTGGTGGAAAAAATCGTCGAGGGGAGCAAGCGCGACGAGACGAATGCGCTTAAACCGGGGGATGCGGTGGTGGCCATGCCGCATTTCAAGGCCTACGCGGAATGGGTGGCCGTTCCCACGAACACGGTATATCGCATCCCCGCAGGTATGCCGTTCGAGGATGCCGCCGCGTTCCCGGTGAATTATCTGACCGCGTACCATTCGATGTTCACCATGGGCAATTTGCAACCGGGCGACCGCATTCTGATTCACGGCGCGGCGGGCGGAGTGGGAATCGCGGCGGTGCAACTGGCGCGCGCCAAGGGACTGGTGATTTTCGGCACGGCGGGTCCGGCCAAACAGGACTATTTGCGCAAGATCGGCGTGGACCATCCGATTGACTACGAGAAAAACGACTTCGTGAAAGTGGTCCGGCAATACGCGCCGGACGGAATCGAAATGGTGATGGATCCAATCGGGGGAAAATCCCTGACGCGCGGCCAGAAATGCCTGGGCCCGACGGGGCGGCTGGTGATTTACGGGCTTTCGGAAGCGGCGGGGTCGGGAGGCAAACGAAATCTGCTGCGGGGCGCGAAGGCGCTGCTGCAGTCGCCGCGATTTCACCCGTTGAAGCTGATGGCTCAGAACCTAGCGGTGATCGGCGTGAGCCTGGGGGTAATGGATTCCCGCGGGGCGCTGCTGAGAAGCGAACTGGACGAGCTGTTCCGCATGTATTCGGCGGGAAAGATCAAACCGGTAATCGGCAAGACGTTTCCGCTCGATCAGGCGGCCGCGGCGCATCAATATATTCACGACCGGAAAAACATCGGGAAGGTCATCTTGTCGGTGAAATAGACGAGTCCTCCCTGACGGAATGTGGAGTTGCGGATTCATTGCGTCACGCACATTTCTCGTGAATGAACTTCGGCTCGGCAGCCCACCGTTCCTGTCTGCGTGCGGTGGCGGCGGGATGGAAGAAGTGGCGAAGGGGATTTAATTGTGATCCCCTTCGTCACGGGGTGGGAATAGGTCAATCCACGGTGATGCGGGTACCGGCCGTAGTTCCTTTGATCTCTTGCAACACCGCTCCCGTACCGAGGACGTCGGTGGGTTCGAAGATTTTGAAATCGAAGGTACCTGTGTAGGTTTTGCCGTTGGCCGCGACGGTATCGGTTTCGTCCACGGTGAATACGTTTGAAACGGCGCCCTCCGGGCTGAACATCAGACCGATATGGTGGAGCTTGACGCTGCCGCGGCCCAAATCTTTCCAGACGCCGAAGCAGACATTTCCTCCGGCGGGCGGCAGAAACGCGTTTTCAAATTCAGTCCCATCCGCGTGCCAGGTTTTGTAGGACTGGATGAACTGAAAGGAATCCGGAGGGCCAGGAGGGATAACCGGGACAGGCAAAGGACCGGCGGTGGCGGAAGTCGCCGTGTAAACCAGATGCCACAAGCCCACGATGGTGCGAGGCTCGAAGTTCTGTTCGGCGTCTTGAGGGTTCGAGGAATCGTCCGCTTGAGGGCTCACAAACGGAATCGACGGAGCGGCGCCGGCCTTGTATGGAGCCGCGCAACCAGCCGCCTTGGCGCAGGAAGTGGTAAACAGAAGTCCCAATACTGCCAATGCAACAAGAGCGGCGAACCGCCCGCCCCGAAATGCCCGGAGGCTATCCGTTCGATTCGGTAAAGCGCCCTGGAGTGCCGCACCTTGGGACGAAAAACTCACACTCTTAGCTTTCATCTTCGTTCTCCTCTCGTCTATTGGCCCGGTACGTCTCCGCGGATGTGCTGGAGTCCGCATCGTGCCTACACCAGATAGAGCGAGAACGGCGGAGAAAATGGCTCACGAAAGACGAAATTAGCCGAGGGGCGGCGTTTGCGGCCGGTTCAGGCGAAAGTTAAATTCTACTGGCTCAATGAATTAACTTCGCCGATACTAAGAAAAATCTTTCGGCACTCGATTGCCGCGGGAGCCGCACATTGTGTCCAGCGTCGCCGTCGCAGCTTAGCCAGCTTCTGGTCAACTGGGGGCACGGAGATGCGGCAGCGCGCGATGCGCTGATACCACTGATTTACGGTGAATTGCGCGGAATCGCCCGCCGCCACCTGCGGCGCGAGCGCCCCGACCATACGCTACAGAGCGCCGCGCTGGTCAACGAGGCCTATTTGCGCATGCTTCGCCGGCAGCCTCCGCAGTGGGAAAATCGGGCCCATTTTTTTGGGTTTGCGGCGCAGATGATGCGGCACATTTTGGTCGACCACGCGCGCAACCGGCTCGCTGCGAAGCGCGGGGCCGGCGCTCCGCGGCTGAGCCTCGATCCCGAAATTGCGCTGCCGAGAAAATCGCCGATCGATCTGGTTGCGCTGGACGATGCGTTGAACAAGCTCGCGAGTCTCGACGCGGAACAGAGCCGGCTGATCGAGTTGCGCTTCTTTGGCGGGCTGTCGATCGAGGAGACGGCGCTGGTCATGGGAACTTCGCCCGCTACAGTGAAGCGCGAGTGGGCCACGGCCCGGGCTTGGCTTCGGCGGGAAATGAACAAGGACGCAGACCAGTGACACCGGAACGTTGGCAGGAAGTAAAAGTCGCCCTGGCGGGCGCGCTCGAGCGGACGCCGGAGCAGCGGCGCGCGTATCTGGATGAGACCTGCACGGACGCGTCCCTGAGGCGGGAGGTGGAATCGCTGCTCGTGGCGCACGAGCGAGGTGACAGCAGTTTCATGGAGCAACCTGCGATCGAGAAAGCGGACTTGAAGAGCGGCGCCAAGATTGGTCCATACGAAATTGTCGCGCCGCTCGGCGCCGGCGGCATGGGCGTGGTCTATAAGGCGCGGGACACGAAGCTCGGCCGGCTGCTGGCGCTGAAGCTGCTTCCCGAAGGCGCGCTCGCGGACGAGACGGCCCGGAAGCGCCTGCTGCGGGAAGCCCAGAATGCCTCAGCGCTGAACCACCCGAACATCGCAACCATCTACGAGGTCGGCGAAGACGCCAGCCAAATCTACATCGCCATGGAGCTGGTCGAAGGCCGGCCACTGAACACGCTACTCCAACGCGGCGGCCTGGCGAACGAGACGGTGGTTTCTTACGGGCTCCAAATCTCCGCGGCATTGGCCCACGCGCACGAGCGCGGCATCATGCACCGCGACCTGAAACCCGCGAATGTGGTCATCGCGGCGGGCGGGCACGTCAAGGTGCTGGACTTTGGGTTAGCGAAACGCCTTAGCGCCACCGAGCTTGAAACCGTCACGATTGGCCAAGAGTCGCTCACCGACGCAGGCGCGATTGTCGGCACGCTGCGCTACATGGCGCCTGAGACGCTGCGTGGAGAACCGGCCGACGCGCGCACGGACTTGTGGGCACTGGGCGTGGTGCTTTATGAGATGGCGACGGGCGCGCCGCCGTTCGGGGGACGAACCACGTACGAACTCAGCTCCGCGATCCTGCGGGAATCGCCCGCGCCGCTCACGCCAAAGGTGTCCCCGAGTTTGCAGTCCATTATCCGCCGCTCGCTTTCGAAAGATCCCGACCAGCGTTATCAGCGTGCCACAGAAGTGCACGCAGCGCTCGAGGCGGCGGGGTCGAGCACGGGACTGGCGCAAATTCCGCTCCCGGTGAATCGACGGCCGAACAGGCTGCTGCTCGGCGGCGGAGCGTGCCTTATTTTGCTTCTCGCGGTGGGCGGTTTCGAGCTGCTTCGCCACGGACCGGCAGCGCCTCCACCTGCGTCAGCGGCCGATTGGGTACAGCTCACCGACTTCTCAAATTCTGCGGTTTCGCCGGCGCTTTCCAGGGACGGACACATGCTCACGTTTATTCGCGGCGACGATACCTTTACCACCCAGGGGCAGATCGAAGCGAAGGTTTTGCCGAACGGCGAACCTGTGCGGCTCACGAACGACTCTCTTGCGAAAATGAGCCCGCAGTTTTCGCCCGATGGTTCAACCATCGCGTATACGACGGTCACTTCGCCTGAAGGATGGAGGACGTGGGCGGTGCCGGTGCTGGGTGGCGAACCTCGCCTGATGTTTCCCAACTCCGGAGGCCTCACGTGGATTAGCGGCGACCAAGTGTTGTTCTCTGAGATCAAGGAAGGCGTTCATATGGCCGTGGTGACGGCCTCCGAGAACCGCAGCGAGAGCCGCGACGTGTACGTTCCGCCGCGAGAACGCGGCATGGCGCATCGCTCGACTCTTTCGCCTGACGGGAAATGGGTGCTGCTGGCGGAGATGGATAACGGCGGCTGGCTGCCTTGCCGCGTGGTGCCTTTCGATGGCAGCTCCACGGGAAGGCGCGTCGGGCCGCAGGGAGGGGGATGCACGTACGTCGCGTGGTCCCCGGACCAAAAGTGGATGTATTTCAGCTCTGATGCCGGCGGGCATTTCCATATCTGGCGCCAGCGCTTCCCGGACGGCGAGGCGCAACAGTTGACTTCCGGGCCGACGGAGGAAGAAGGGATTGCAGTTGCGCCGGATGGCGGCTCGTTGATCACGTCGGTTGGGTTGAGGGAAAGCACCGTCTGGTTGCGCGACGGCAGGGGCGATCGCCAGATTTCTTCCCAAGGCTATGCCGAGGATCCGCAGTTCTCGCGCGACGGCAAAAAGCTGTATTACCGGGTTCGAGGACGCGGCGTGTCGGAACAATTCGAGCAAGGAGAACTATGGGTCGCCGACCTTGCGACCAATCGCAGCGAGAGGCTGTTGCCCGGCGTCGAGGTTTCGGGTTATGACATTTCGCCGGACGGCAAGGAAGTCGTTTTTGCCGCGACCGGCAAGGACAATCTCTCAAATCTGTGGCTGGCTTCGCTCGACCTCGGTTCCGCCCCCCGGCGATTCCCATCGGCATCGAACGAGGACACGCCGCACTGGGATGCGGCAGGCGACATTTACTTTCGCGCCACCGAGGGCAGCTTGAACTTCGTTTACCGCATGAAGAGTGACGGCAGCGAGCGAGTAAAACTGTTGCCCGATCCAATCACCGAGCTGGAAACTGTTTCTCCCGATGGACGATGGGTAGTCGCGGGGCCGGGGACAAAAACACAAGTGGTTGCGAAACCGCTGGATGGCGGACCGCCCGTGATTCTTTGTCCCGGCTATTGCGACGTGCACTGGAGCGCCGACGGGCGGCTCTTGTCGGTTTACGCGATCGGGATGGAGGGACCGCAAACGTTATTGATACCAGTGACGCCGGGGAAAGGCCTTCCCGCTCCGCCATCGGGCGGTTTTGAGACCAAGGCGAGCGTCGGGGGCATTAAGGGAGCAAAAGTCGTCGAGGGTTTTGTCCTGGCGGGTCCGATCCCGGGACTTTCAGCTACCGTGCGAGCGGAAGTGCACCGCAACCTCTACCGCGTTCCTCTGCGCTAGTGACGCCGGACCCCAGGCAGGAAGTGAAAAGCGTTCACTTCGAAGCGGCAGCCGCGGGTTTTGGCTTGCGCAGATCGGGCGCGAGCAAATCCACCTGATCAATCGGAATTTCCTCATATTTGGCGTCGGGGAAAGCTTTCTTCAAGTCGTCGCGAAACGCGCTGACGTTTCCGGCGAGCACCAGATCGAGATCGTTTGTGGTCAGATACTTCCTGGCCATGTCGCGGACCTCGGCGGAGGTAACGGCGCGAATGCGTTCGGGGTAGGCGCTGTTGTAGTCGGCAGGTAACTGGAAGGCGGCGACGGTGAGAACGCGATCGGCGACCTGCTCGGCGGTTTCCGACTGGATGGGGTAGACACCGGCGAGATAGTCGCGGGCAAAATCCATTTCCTGCGGGGTGACGTCGCCCGTGGACATCTTGGCGATGAGATCCACAACGAGCTTGGTGGCGTCCACAGTGGCCGGGGTGCGAGTGAACGTGCCAACACCGAAGGAGCCGGCCTCGCGGTGCGGATTAAAAGAGGAATAAGCGCCGTAGGTGAGGCCCTTCTTGACGCGGACTTCGGTGTTGAGGCGGCTATTGTAACCTCCGCCGAAAATGCGGTTCATGACGACGACGGGTATGTAGTCGGGATCGGCGCGGCGGATGCCCAGCTTGCCGGCGCGAATCTGCGTTTGTGTGGAGTCCGGCTTGTCAATCAGCCAGATGCGCATGCCGGAGGCGGGCGCGGGCGCGACGGGCGGAGCGACGGTGACGACGGCCTTGGGCCAAGCCCCGAAGTATTTTTCGGCGGCGGCGAAGGCTTCGTCCGGCGTGATATCTCCGGCAAAAGCGATCAGCGACTGATTGGGCACGTAATTCGCGTCGTGAAATTTCGAGAGGGCCGCGGGATCGAGCTTCTTCACCGTTTGCGGCGTGCCTTCGGCAGGCGAGCCATAGGGCGAGCTGCCGTACACAGCGCGGGCGAAGACCGCCGAGGCGATGTAGTCGGCATCGGAGTACTGCAGCGTGAGGCCGGAGAGAAGCTGCTGGCGCTGGCGGTCGAGCTCTTCGGCCTTGAATGCGGGATGCAGAACGACGTCGGACATCAGATCGAGGCCGGCAGGCAAATCCTTTTTCACAACGTTGAGCGTGACGTCGGTGGCGTCCGCGGCCGCGGAGGTCTGGAGCGAGCCGCCGATGAAGTCAATCGCCTCGGCGATATCGTGCGCCGAGCGTTTGGCGGTTCCTTGGGTGAGCATGTTCGCGGTCATCTGCGCCACGCCGGGCAGGTCCCTGGGGTCCTGGGTGCTTCCCGCGGAGAGGGTCACCATGCGGACGGCAACGGCCGGCTCGCTGTGATCGGTGACGACGAAAACGCGCAGACCGTTGGCGAGAGTTTTCGTCGCCGCGCTGGGAAATTTAAATTGTGTGGGCGCGCCGGGCGCGGGCATGGTGGGGACCAGCTTCACGCCCGGGGGAACGATTCCCGTGCCATTTTTTTGGTCCGGTGACGCAGCCGGAGGCTGTTGGGCTTGCTGCGCGAGCGTGGCCGTCGCCGCGAGCATGATTGCCATGGGAAAGAGAAACCATCGATTCATTGGATGCTTCATCAGTGCTCCTGAAAATACAGACAATCTGACCCGCGTCGGAGGCCGCATTTGCGGCATGCCTCTGGGGCTAAAGCCCATTTCTTTTGCAACTGCTCTTGCGGGAGCCAAAGCTCCGACCCGCTATGAACCACTGCAGTTCTACTGGGCCGGCGGTCCGGCCGGCTTGATGGTCAAAATCGTGGCGCGCTGCGGGACGAAATATTCCTTGGCGACGCGCTCGATGTCCTCGGGCGTGACCTTCAGATAGTGCTCGAGCTCGGTATTCACCAATCCCGGATCCTTGCCGATGACCGCGGCGTTGGCCAGGGCGATGGCCTTTTCCTCGTCCGTATCGCGGCCGAGAATGAAGCCCGAGATTTCCTGGTTCTTGGCCTTTTGCAGTTCCGTCGCGCTTACGGGCTGATTCTTCAGGCCGTCGAGGATGGCCACGACTTCTTTTTCGCCGTCGGCGGGGGTGTGCCCGGGATTCATAATGGCGTAGGCCCAGAAGAGATTGGGATCCTCGGTGAAATTGCCAAAACCGGCGGATTGCACGGCGATCTGCTGCTTGTAAACGAGCGCCTGATACAGTCTGCTGCTTTCGCCGCCCGCAAGAATGTTTGCGGCAAGGTCAAGCGGGTAGGAGTCGGGAGCGTATCGCGCGGGAATTTTGTAGCCGATCACGACGGCGGGCAGCGGCGTGTTCGAGTAGGACTTGGTGACGTCGCGCTGCGCAGTTTGGGGAGGCTCCGGATTGTGCGGCCGTGGAATTGGTCCAACGGACGCCGGAATGCCCTCGAAAT
Organism: uncultured Acidobacteriota bacterium; assembly: GCA_963814605.1. GTDB lineage: Bacteria > Acidobacteriota > Terriglobia > Acidiferrales > UBA7541 > Palsa-295. The sequence goes on from CAWFDD010000005.1 coordinate 452,583, forward strand.
ATTTTCGCGCCCAGGCCAGCGCCTGGTCGGATTTGAAATCGCCAACGATGACCAGCGTGGCGTTATTGGGTTTGTAGTAGGTATTGAAGAAAGCGCGGACATCTTCGAGCGTGGCCTTGTCCAGATCGGCGATGCTGCCGATGGGCGTGTGGTGGTAGCCGTGGACGGTAAAGGCGGTGGCGCGGAGATCTTCTTCAATCGAGCCGTAGGGCTGATTGTCCACGCGGACGCGGCGCTCTTCCTCGACCACCTGGCGTTCGGATTTGAAATTCGCGTCGTCCACGTTGAGGCTGCCCATGCGATCAGCCTCGAGCCACAAAACGCGCTCGAGATACTGGCTGGGAAAGGTTTCGAAGAAATTGGTGGTGTCGTCGCCGGTCTCGGCGTTGTCAAATCCGCCGACGGCCTCGATGATGCGGGAATGCTCGTCGGGCCCCACGTGCGCGGAACCCTTGAACATGAGGTGCTCGAAGAGGTGCGCGAAGCCGGTGTGGCCGGGCTGCTCGTCTTTTCCGCCGACGTGATACCAGACCTGAAGATTGATCACGGGCACTTCGTGGTTTTCGAGCAGGATCACCTGGAGGCCGTTAGAGAGCGTGTGAGTGGTGAAATCGAGTTTCGGCGGGCGATCGGAGCCAGATAACCCCTGCGCCGCGAGCGACGCGGCGAATGAAGCGGAGGCGCCCGCCGCGAAGAAAATTGCCGCGCCCACTCGAATCCATCTTTTGACGCTCGCGCTGATCATGAATCGCTCCGATCGTTCGGGGTAAATGTCGCGAACAGCCCAAGGCCGGGAAATCTGCACTCCAGTATTACGAGATCGCGGGCGGGTGTCAAACACTGGCGAAAATTCAGCAGGTGACGGCGCCTCTTTTGGCCCGTGTACTTGGACGCGCGCTGGCAATGAAAGGTAGCACGGGCGGATCGCGTGCGGCGCAGCTACGGCGAGGCGGTCTGTTTCCCGATTCGCAGCGGCTGGCGAGACAATGTTGCGGACGCACGCGCCGATATGATGCTATGGAAATCAGCGGCTTTCCGATGTGCCAGCCGCCAAGCGAGGTGCTTATGCGAGCCCTGGGCAGCATCATCAGCATACTGGTGGTGGCGGCGATCGGCCTGCTGATTTACAAATTTTATCTCACGCAGGGGCAGCCTGCGGGCGCGGCGACGCCGGCGCAGACCATCAATATCGTCGGCGTGCAAAGCGATCTGCTGGCCATCGCGCAGGCCGAGCGCGCCTATCAGGCCGAACATGGTTCCGTCGCTTCGCTCGACGAGCTGTCTTCCAGCGGCGCGATGAGCATGAAGAAGACCGGGCGCGACGGTTACACGTACGAGGTCGAGCCCAGTGGCGATGGTTTTCGGGTGATCGCGCGATGCTCGGCCGGCGCAGTGGCGTGCACGAACTACGCCGTTGATCAGAGCATGGAAGTGCACGCCGCGCCCTGAGCCATAGATTTCGCCCCGCCGAAAATCCCCAGATGCTCCACCAGCAGCCTGACGAGCACGGCTCCCCGGCCACTCACGACAGCAATTTCTGAAATCAATATCGTGATGCTAAGCGACGCGAGGCGGCGCGCTGGGCAGCGTGGTCCCGCAGTGCGGGCAGTGCGACCATCCAGGCTCGACGCCGTGCTTGCAGCTCGGGCACGTGGCCTGCAACGCCGTGCCGCAGTGAGGACAGAAAACGCCAGCCTTGACCGTGGTCGCGCAAGCCGGACATGTTTTCGGCATGGGATCGCGCAAGACAAAATACAGAAGGATGCCGATGCCATCGGGGATGAAGATGGCGAGCAGCGTCCACATGACGTAGCGCATGCCGCGGCGCCTGGCGTCCGCGTAGACGTAGCCGACGAGCAAGATTAAGGCGAAGATCGTGAGGAAAATACCGTAGGAAAACAGAATCTGTCCGCCGACCGGCCATGTACGGAGGTTACGGTCGGTGGGGACGGCGAACTCGAAAATCAGTGTGGCGGACGCGAGATAGATCGCCACAGCGAGAATCCACGCCAGCGGCGGGATCACCCGCAGCTCATCACGGAAGCGGCTCATGCCATTCTCCTTTCGTTGCGCCGCTGAAGGCCAACCAGGAGCGCCGCCGCGCCGCCCGCCACCCAGACGAACGTGGTGACGGTTGCGAATCGAATCCACGCTTGATCCCAATTGGAATCGAGCATGCCCAGCAAGCCGCTGCTGAGCAGGCGAAAGAGCGGCCAGCTTGCCAGAGTGAGGGCCCAGGCAAAAAATGTAAGAAAGATCATCACGGCGCGGTGCCAGCGATGCTCGGCTTCTTCGGCAAGACGAGCCTCGGCGCGGGCCCGGGTTCGCTCGACCAGGCCTCGCGGAGGCTGAGGGGTCGGCATGCGGCGCAGGGCTCCCGCGAGCAAACGCCAGTCGTCGAATTCCGCGGCGCAGCTGCCGCAGGAACGGATGTGGCGCGCAACCCGCTCTTCGTCCGCGGGAGCGAGGCCGCCGGCGACAGCGAGAGGGAACATGTCGCGGATCTCGTCGTGGTCGCTCATGGCGCGTCCCCCGGATACTCTGCCTCCAACTTACTTCGCATCTGTTCGAGCGATCTACGCAGGCGCGACTTGACCGTCGAAATGGGAGCGCCGAGAACTTGCGCGATTTCCTCGATCTTCATTTCCTCTTCGAATCGCAGCGTGAGGACCTCGCGATAGGCAGCGGGCAGCGCCTGCATGGTTTCCTGGAGGCGGCCGAATCGTTCGCGTTCGAGAAGGCTCTCGATCGGCGGGCGTTCGCCGGATGGGAGCCGGGCGGCGAGCGATTCTCCGGAATCGCTGCCGGGCGCCGGCTCGTCGAGACTTTCCGGACGCAAGCGACGGAGATGGTCAATGGCCAAATTGTGCGCCAGGGTGAAGAGCCAGGCGTCAAAGTTCCGGTTGGGGTCGAACGCACGAATTTTCGCGGCCACGCGCATCCAAGTTTCCTGGAACAAATCCTCGGCTTCCGCCTCGTGATGGACCAGCCGCAACAAGTAGCGAAAGAGGCGATTTTGATATCGCGAGATCAGCGCCGACAGGGCATCCACATCTCCACGCCGAAGCCGGGCCACATCGCTATCTAGGCCCACGCGACCCTCCCAGACCGCTGCAGCCCCGCCTATCATATCCATAATACGGATGGACCCCGGAAAAAGACTCACTCTCCAGGGGAGGGAAGGCTCGCGAGGCGCTGTGCTAGAATGAGCCTACGGTGCAAAGAGTCCTCCAGAACCTGCTTGACCTGCAAAGCGTGGACATACGGCTGAACGACGTCCGCGGGCGGCTTGCCAAGTTCCCGAAAAAACTCACGGAATCGGATGCGCGCGTGGCAGCGGCGAAAGCGGATGTGGACGCGAGCAAAGCCGCGCAGTTGGCGACGGTAAAGGACCGCAAGAAGTACGAGCTCGACGTGGAGGTCTGGAAAGACAAGGTCCGAAAATATAAGGACCAGACCTCGCAGATCAAGACCAACGAAGCCTACCGGGCGCTCCAGCATGAAGTGCAGATGGCCGAAGACGAAATCGCCAAGGCCGAGGACCGGCTGCTCGAACAGATGGTGGCGAGCGAGGAGTACGACCGGCGGATCAAGGCCGCGGAGATCGCGCTGAAGGAAGTGGAGGCGGTCGAGCGCGTGGCACGAGCGAAGATTGAGGCCGAACGGGCGGTCGGCGAGAAAGAGCTCGCCGAGGGAAACACCGAACGCGCGCGGGCGGTGACGGAAATTCCCGAAAACCTGCTGGATCATTACGATCGCATCGTGAAGAAACACAATGGCGTGGCGCTGGCGGAAGTGCGCAACGAGAAATGCGGGGCGTGCGGGATGATCGTGCGTCCGCACGTGATCCAAGAGATGCGGCGCCTGGACAACGCGGAATTGTTTCACTGCGAGACGTGCACGCGGATCATCTACTACATCGAGCCGAGCGTTTCGTCCGCGCCGGCTGCTGCGTCGGCTTCCCAGGCCGGCGCTTCCGCAGCGCCTTCGCGCGAGAGCTGAGGAAGCGGGTCATGCGAGGACCGAAGAGCGCTCCGCCCGGCAGCGCGCGTTTATTCCACGAATCTCATCCCACGGCGCCACCCGCCGGAGTCCACATCGCCAACATTGACGGAGCTTCGCGCGGCAATCCCGGCCCGGCGGCCTATGCCGTGGTGGTACGCGATCCGGAAGGCAAGCTGGTGCTCGAGCTGGCGAAAAAATTCGGGCGCGACACCAACAACGTGGCGGAATATTACGCGCTGCTGGCAGCGCTGGACTACGCGACGACCCACGGCATTGCGGCGCTGCGCGTCCGAAGCGATTCCGAACTTCTGGTTCGCCAGATGCAGGGGCGCTATAAGGTAAAGAGCACGGATTTGAAACCGCTCCACGAGCGAGCGTCCATGCTAACGCGGCAACTGAAGTACTTCGCCATCGAGCACGTTCGTCGCGAGCAGAACGGTGACGCGGATGCGCTGGCGAATGTGGCGCTTGATTCGGGGCCAGTGAATTCTGCGTCGCTGGAAGTGAAGCGAGGCGAACCGAGTGCGGCGGGCGAACCGAGCCAGCCGGCGAGGTCGCGGAGAATTCACGCGCGCTATGCGAATGGAGTGCTGGTTCCCTCGACGCCGCTTGATCTTCCAGAAGGCGCGGAGGTTGTCCTCGATGTCCGCACACCTACGAAGGGCTAATCGCCGGGTGAAAAAGGCTGAACTGCGTTGTCCTCAGAGGCTGAAGCCCGAAGTTAACCGACTCCACTGCCGGAGCTGACGCTCCGGCCCCCTAGACTGCCGCGCGGTGCGCGTGATGAATTCGAAGGCCTAGCTGTTCAGTGAATAACAAAGCAAAGCCAGAACTACTTCAGGACGTAGGAGAGGTAAAGCGTGTCGCGCTGCGCGGGGATGTAGCCGGCGTCGGAAATGATCCGGCGCAGCTCTTCTTCGTTGGTGCGGTTTCGGACACCGGCGGCGAAGACGACGTTTTCCTCGATGAGGATGCTGCCGACGTCGTCCGCTCCGAATTGCAAGCCGACCTGGCAGATTTTGATTCCCGGAGTGAGCCAGCTGGACTGGATGTGGTCAATATTGTCGAGGTAGAGCCGGCTGATGGCGAGGGTCTTCAGGTAATCGAAGGCGGTAGCTTCGGGGACTTTCTTGCCGAGCGGCGTATTTTCGGGCGCGAAAATCCACGGGATGAAGGCAGTGAAGCCGCCCGACTCGTCCTGAATCTGGCGAATTTTCTCGAGGTGGTTGACGCGATGGCGATATTCCTCGCCGCACCCGAACATCATGGTCGCGGTGGTGCGCATGCCAAGCTTGTGCGCCTGGCGATGCATGGTCTCCCATTCTTCGGTTTTACATTTCAGGCGAGCGATGCGGCCGCGGACTTCGTCGTCCAGGATTTCGGCGCCGCCGCCGGGAATGGAAACGAGGCCGGCGTCGCGCAGGCGAACAATGGTTTCACGAATGGAGAGGCCGGAAACTTCGGCGATGCAGGTGATCTCCGGCGCGGAAAAGCAGTGCAGGTGGACCTGCGGGAAGCGCTCGTGAATCGAGCGCAGCATGTTCTCGTAGAACTCGATCTGCAGGTCCGGATGCAGGCCGCCCTGCAGCAGCACGCCGGTGCCGCCGAGGTCGAGCATTTCCTGAATTTTCTCGTAGATGGTTTCAAGCGGCAGGATGTAGCCGTCTTTGGCGCCGAGCGGCCGGTAAAACGCGCAGAACGAGCAGTATTCGGTGCAGAAATTCGTGTAATTAATGTTGCGGTCAATTTGATAGGTGGCGACGCGAGGATCGGTCTTCTTGCGGCGGACTTCGTTGGCCGCCATGCCGATGCCGATGAGGTCATCGGATTCAAATAGGTCAAGCGCTTCCTGCTGAGTGATGCCCATGAGGCTCCATTGTCGCATTAAATCAGAGAAATCGGGTCGTTGCGACGCACAATCCCTTCGGCGAGAACGGCGCCGTAGATTCCGGCGCAGCCGCCGTGGTTTCGGGCCACACATTCCAGGAGCTGGGGGAAGGCGGAAGCGTCGTCTGGATCGACGGTAATCATGACGCAGCGCACGTCTTTCTTGAGCGCCATCACCTGGACATGGTCTCCGATGCGCAGCGCGCGGCCGACCAGCGAATCCTCGAAGAACGGCCGGTCGTCGTCCCATTGCACATAAAAATTCGCGCGAAAGCGGCGCGGATCGAGAACTTTGCCGGTCTCCTCCGAAAGCGCGCGAATGGTGCTCAATCCGAAAATGGAAACCGGTTGCGCGTCGGTCATGCTGCGTTCAGAGAAGCGGAGGCGCAGCGGGCGTTCGAATCGTTTCTCCAGGTATTCGGTGAACTCGGGTGCATCCGCCCGGAAACGCTCGCCTTCCGGCGTGACGATTTCCGCCGCGAATCTTTCAGAAAAGGGAATCTCGTCGGTGGGCGGCGCGGGGTCGAGAAATCGAGGGCGAAAGCGAATCCAATCGCGACCGTGGCGCGCCGTCATCCACGGAAAACTGGTGCGATTCCCGGTCTCAACGAACGCGTAAACGCGGTCGCCGGCCAGGCCCGCGAAGGTGACCCGCGCTTCCTCAAGCTCTTCGCCCGCCATGCTCTTGACGGGATAGCGCTGGATGCAGCTGATCGCGCCAATCCGCTCCACGGCGTTAGGCGCTGCGGTGCGCGGTGGTGCGCGCAGCCGCCTGAGGAAACTCGAGCGGCCGGGCGCGCGGGATCAATCCCGCGGCGGCTGCTTTCTCGAAGAAGAGTTGCAGGCCGGCGAGATTCTCTTCGTCGAGATCGAAATGAATGTTCTCGGTCAAGTAGCGCTCCAGAGCGCGCGGCGGGAGATCGAGTTTGATCGAAGCGGCTTCGGAGATTTCGCGGATGCGCTCGAGGCCGTATTGCTTGGACGCGGTGAAATCGGCGAGGACCTCCGGCGTGACCGCCTCGCGGCGCCCGGCCCATATCGCGAGCACGGCCGGCTTGCCGGTCATTTCGCGCCACTGATGAATCACGTCGTAGACGAAGAGCGTCTCGAATCCGGGGATGGGCATGTCTTCGGCGTCGCCCTGGCAGCAATCCTCGCCCTTGGGGGACTTTCCGGCGAGGGCCTCCATCTTGAGCGAAATCCGCAGGGCGGGATCGCCGATGATGAGAGCGGCATCTGCATGTTGCAACATTGCCGAGGGGTCCGGAGCAGCGTCCGCAAATTCCGGGTTGATTTTCCAATGTTCCGCGGCGAGCAGCCGGACGAGAGCGACCGTACTTCGCGAGCTGGTGTCGAGCGCGATGCGCCGGGCCATCTCAATCGGCTTCTTGGAGACCACGAGGAGGCTGCGGACCACGTTCTTCGATGCGATGGCCATTCCGGGCAGAGCGACGACGCCATCCATGCGCTGATATTCGATCGAGGGGATGATGCCCAGGTCCGCATCGCCGCAGCGAAGCTGTTCGGCGCACTGCGACGGCACGGTGAATGAGAGGTCGTATTTTCCGGCGAGCGGCCCGTCGGTGAAACCCCAGACGAGTGGCGCCGCATTCAGGTATTCGACGATGGAGACGCGCAGCTTGCTCAAGGCTCTTCCTTGTTTTAGGCGCGAAGATATTATCACATCCGGCGGGTGGACTTTCTCGATGCCGTTGAGCCACCGGAGCTGCGGCATCGTGGTTTACGGTGGTGAGTTTTGGTGGAATGCGGGTTTTCGGATCGGTCGGCGACCTCCGGTTTAGCCCCGGTGCAATGCGTAGACGATGCCGATAATCGTCGCCAGCACGGCCGCCTGCATCAGCATCCCGGCCAGCGCCAGAATCTCCCAACCTATGTCGGAAAGGCTCTCGTGCCATTTCTTGGTTCCGATTTCCATGGCGCCCTCCGTTTGATTAGATGCCGCTACCGCTGATCGCGTCTTCGCGCGAGTCTCGAGGAACGAGCGGCCGGAGCGAACCCGCCGGCGCTATACTGATGCTGCGGGCAGTCACCATGGCTCTCTCACCCAAGGCGATTCTGGAATCTTCGCTGTACGTGAGCGATTTGCCGCGCGCGATCGCGTTCTATCAAGACGTGCTCGGACTGCGGAAGATGGATGATTTTCCCGGTGGCCGCGGTGCGGCATTTCAGGTCGGTTCCGGGCCGAGCGTTCTGCTGCTATTCCGCGCGGATATGACGCTGGAGGGCGGGACGTTTCCACCGCACGGTGCGACCGGCGCGGGCCACGTCGCGTTCATCGTGGGAGCGGACGAGATGGACGCCTGGCGAACACGCCTGCGAGAATACGGCGTGCCGATCGAGAGAGAATTGACATTCAGGGACAGTCCGCCGTCGCTTTATTTCCGCGATCCGGACGACAATTCGATCGAGCTGGCGGTGGCCACTATCTGGCCTTTTTCCTCCAGGTGAAGGCGTCCCCGGCTTTCGCGCCATGAAAAAGACGAGAGAGCGGAGAAATCAAGGCGCGGTGCAATCAATTCCACGATCGCGCTATAATCACGCGCCATGCCAGAACAACCGATTCAAACGAGCGTCGCAGACCGTGTCGCTACCCTCACCTTCAATCGGCCCGACAAACTGAACGCGCTCAGCCCTGAGTTGCTCGAGCAATCCATCTCGGCGTTGCGAGGCTGGGCGGAAGACCCGGAGATAGCCGTGGTGGTTGTCACCGGGGCGGGCCGCGCATTCTGCGCGGGCGGCGACATCGGCGGGATGTCGAAGGCGAACGCCGCGCCGCAATCGCTCGAGGAGCGCATCAACGGCTTGCGCCGCGCGCACGTGCTTTCCTGGCTGCTTTACAGCATGCCGAAGCCGACGATCGCGTCGGTGAACGGTCACGCCATGGGCGCGGGCCTGTCCGTGTGCCTTGCCGCGGATCTGCGCATCGCTTCCGATCAGGCGAAGTTCGGCACGGCCTATTCGAAAATTGCCTTCGGGGGCGATTTCGGGATCACCTGGCTTTTGACGCGCAGCGCCGGGCCGGCCAAGGCGAAAGAGCTGCTGTTTTTCGCGGAGGCGTTCGATGCAGCCGAGGCCATGCGCATGGGCCTGCTCAACAAGGTGGTGCCGCACGATACGCTGGCGGCGGAGACCAAGGCGTACGCGCGGCGGCTCGCCGAAGGACCGCTGGTCAGCTTCCGCTATCAGAAAGCCAACGTGAATCTGGCGACCACGACGGATTTCCGGACGATGCTCGATCGCGAAGCGGAAACCCACCTGCGTTGCGGGCAGACCGAAGATCACCAGGAGGGCGTTCGCGCATTTCTTGAAAAGCGTCCGCCGAGGTTCTCGGGCAAATGACCAGCAGCCACATTATTTTCAGCAAAGACGGCGCGACGGCGACCATCACGCTCAATCGTCCGGAAAAGTACAACGCCTATTCGCCGGCGATGGTGCACGAGACGATCGCAGCGCTGGTTGACGCCCGGGACGACGACGCGATCCGCGCGGTGATCATCACCGGCGCCGGGCGCGGCTTCTGCTCCGGCGGAGACGTCAGCCCCGATTTTCAATACCCGGCGGCGTATCGCGGGCACCCGCTCGAATCCATGCTGGAAATGCGCGCGAACATGCACGAGCTGGTGCAATTCCTGCAGCGCTTCGACAAGCCGGTCATCGCGGCGATAAACGGTCCGGCAGTCGCGGGAGGGTTGACGCTGGCGCTAGCGTGCGACTTCCGCATCGCCGCGGAGAGCGCGAAGCTGGGCGACACGTCGCTAAAATTTGGGCTGATTCCGGACGAGGGCGGCGCGTATCTGTTCCCGCGGTACATGGGCCTGGAACGCGCGCTGAAGATGTCGCTGCTCTCGGAGGTATATCCGGCGCGCGAGGCGAAGGAACTGGGCCTGGTGACCGAGGTGGTTCCCGACGGCGAACTCATGCCTGCGGCGCGTGCATGGGCGCAGCGCCTGGCTGATGGGCCGCCCGTCGCCATTCGAGTTACGAAACGCATGATGTACAAGCAGCTCACGATGTCGCTCGACAACGCGCTTGAAGATGCCGCGCTTTCCACGATTGCCACGAACTACACCAGCGACGTGAAGGAAGGCATCGCCGCGTTTCACGCCAAGCGGAAGCCGCAGTTCAAGGGGAAGTAGCGCGGCAGGATTGGCGGCGTTGCGGCAATTGCGTACGGCCGTGCGTAATCATTCACAGGCCACCTAGCTTGACAGCCAATCTCGCTGCTGCGTAGGCTCACGCCGCAGGTTTCCCTCTCGATGCACTCCGACGATTACGTGGGCTGGGTGGCGCTGGCGTTGACGCCGGGATTGGGCGCGCGCACGGCCGGCAAGTTGCTCCGCGAATTCGGCAGCCCCGACGCGATTTTCAATGCATCACTGACGGCGCTTGAAGCGCAACGGCTGCCGGCGGCGGTGGCGCAGGCTCTTCATTCGCGGCGTCCGCTGAGCGACGCCGCGAAGGAACTGGCACAAGTCCAGGCGGCCGGTTGCCGATTGCTGACATGGGACGAACCCCAGTACCCGGCGCGGTTGAGGGAGATCTACGATCCTCCTCCGCTGCTCTATGTTCGCGGAAATATTGAACTTCTGAATCGTCACACGATTTCCGTGGTGGGGGCGCGTCGTCCGACGCCCTACGGGAATCAAATGGCTGAGCGATTGTCGAAGGATCTTGCGGATCGCGGCCTGGTGATTTCGAGCGGGCTGGCGCGCGGGATTGACGCCTGCGCGCACAAGGGTGCGCTGAATTCGCCGGCCGGAGCGACGATTGGAGTTCTGGGCTGCGGGATTGACGTGGTCTACCCGAAAGAGAACAAGAAGATTTTCGAGCAGATCGAGCAGCGCGGCGCGATTATCAGCGAATTCCCGATGGGCACGTTTCCCGCGCCGCAGAATTTTCCGATACGCAACCGGATCATCGCCGGCATGGCGCTCGGGGTGGTGGTGGTCGAGGGCGCGCAGTACTCCGGGTCGCTGATCACGGCGCGGCTGGCCATGGAATTCGGCCGCGAGGTTTTTGGGGTACCCGGCCACGTGACGCAACCTTCGAGCTTCGGGCCGAATCAGCTGATAAAGCAGGGCGCGAAGCTGGTGACCGGGTGGGAGGACATTGTCGAAGAGCTGCCGACGCCGGTGCGGGCGGAATTGATGCCCGTCGAATCCGCATCCCATGAGGAGCGGGCAGCACTGATCGAGGGCAGCCTGGGTCCAATCGAGAGGCCGCTATACGGGCTTTTGAGCGTGGACGAGGCGCGGCAGGTGGACGAATTGGTCGAAAATTCGGGTCTGAGTTCCTCGGAGGTCCTGGCAGCCCTATTTGACATGGAGCTTAAGGGCGTGATACGCCAGTTGCCTGGTAAGCAATTCCTGAAAGTCCTGTTGTAATTATCCTGGGTACAGCAGGTTAGGATGGGAGCGCCCAAGGGACCGGGGAAATTTGCTTACCGGGCCCGAAAATTTGAAGCAGAATTGTTCCACGAGGAACATTCTTCAGGGAATACGGAGACGAATGGCAAGATCGCTGGTAATCGTCGAGTCGCCGGGCAAGGTGAAGTCCATCGGTAAGTACCTTGGCCGGAACTACAACGTGAAGGCGTCCTACGGCCACGTGATGGACCTGCCGAAGAAGACCATCGGTATCCTTCTGCCCGGCGAGCCAAACGGGAAAAAGAAGTCCAAGCGGAAGAGCAAGGCCAAGGGCAAGAGCAAGGCTCCCGAAAAGAAGCCCGTGAAGCAGGTGGTGGTAACGTCCGAGAACATCTTCGAGCCGACGTATGAGGTTATTCCATCGAAATTGAAGGTGATAGGGGACCTTCAACGGGCGGCTCACAACGCCGAGGCTATCTACCTGGCGGGCGACCCGGACCGCGAGGGCGAGGCAATTTGCGCTCATCTCGCCGAAATCCTGGGCAAGCCGCGCAAGTACACGAAAGTCGTGGCCGAGGCGGTTGCCGAGGCGAACGCAGAAAACGGGGACGGGGGCAAATCCGGCGCCGGCGCCAAAGCGGCGAAGAAAGCGGAGCCGGAGGCCCGATCGACGGCGCCCAAGATCTATCGCGTGATGTTCAACGAAATCACGCAGAAGGCCATCAAAGCGGCCTTCGAGCATCCGACCGAGGTGAATGCGAACCTGGTGAACGCGCAGCAAGCGCGGCGGGTGCTCGATCGCCTGGTCGGCTATAAAGTCTCGCCGATCCTGTGGGACAAAGTTCGCCGCGGGCTTTCCGCCGGGCGGGTGCAGACGGTAGCGCTGCGGCTGATCGTCGAGCGCGAGCGCGAAGTCCGCGCGTTCGTTCCCAAGGAATACTGGACGATCCATGCGCTGCTAGCCGCGGGCCAGCCTCCATCATTTGAAGCAAAGCTGATCAAGTACAACGGCGAGGATATCGAAATCCCGGACCACGCCGAATCGCAGCGAATCCTTGCGGCGGTCGATCACGCCATCTGGCAGGTGGCGAGCGTGGCGCAGAAGGAAAAGCGGCGGTTCGCTCCTCCGCCCTTCACGACTTCGAAGCTGCAGCAGGCCGGCTACAACCGCCTGCGCTACACGGCGAAGCGCACCATGATGCTGGCGCAGCGGCTCTACGAAGGCGTGGAACTCGGCGAAGAAGGCACGGTCGCGCTGATCACCTATATGCGCACGGATTCGGTGAAGGTTTCCGCCGACGCCATTGCGCAGGTGCGCGACCACATTGGATCGAGTTATGGGCAGAGCTACCTGCCGGAAAAGCCGAACTTTTTCAAGAGTAAGAAGGATGCGCAGGAAGCGCACGAGGCGGTCCGCCCGACCGACGTGGCGCGCACGCCCGACAGCGTGAGGCGCTATCTGGACGACGATATGTTCAAGCTCTACCAGATGATCTGGCAGCGCTTCGTCGCGTCGCAGATGGTGCCGGCGGTTTTCGACCAGACTACGATTGATGTGGACGCGAGCGGCTATACCTTCCGCGCCACCGGCTCGGTGATGAAATTTGAAGGCTATCTGGCCGCGTATCAGGCGGTGAAGGAAGAGGAAGAAAAAGACGACGAAGGCGACGCCGCCGGCAGCCGCCTCCCGGTGGTTCGCGAAGGCGAACAGCTGCGTCTGGAAACGATTCGCCCCGAGCAGCACTTCACCGAGCCGCCGCCGCGCTACACGGAGGCCACGCTGGTAAAGGAGCTGGAAGAAAAGGGCATTGGCCGCCCGTCCACCTATGCGGCGATTATTTCGACGATCGTGGAGCGCGAGTACGTGAACAAGGATCAGGGCAGGTTCACGCCCACGATGCTGGGGGAAAAAGTGAGCGACCTGCTGGTGAAGGCGTTTGAAGATATCTTCGACGTCGGCTTCACCGCGCGGCTGGAGGACGAGCTCGACGAAATCGAAGAAGGCAAAATGACCTGGCGGACGGCGGTGGGCGAATTCTGGGAACGCTTCGTGGTGGATCTCGACCATGCGAGCGACAAGATGGTGTCGTACAAGGCGGGCATCCCGACCGGGCAGAAGTGCGAGAAGTGCGGCGAGGGCGAGCTGCTCGAGCGTATCAGCAGGCACGGATTTTTCCTGGGCTGCTCGCGCTATCCGGAGTGCGATTTCATCCGCGACATCGCCGAGACGGGCAGCTCGGACAACGAAGCCGAAGGCGGTGTCGTTTATTGCGACAATTGCGGCAAGGAAATGGCCATCAAGCGCGGGCGCTTCGGCACATTCCTGGCGTGCACCGGCTATCCGAATTGCAAAACCACGCGGCGCCTGGCGGCGGGAACGAAAAAGGCGTTA